>NZ_JBIVDK010000006.1:0-544514 GCF_044747085.1 Streptomyces sp. NPDC090119
TACTGCAGGGGGGACCCTGTGGGAGAGTAGGACGCCGCCGAACAATTTTTAGGGAAACCCCCGCACCATTGGTGCGGGGGTTTTCTGCGTTCCGGGTCTTTTTCAGAAGACGACGTCCGCTGTTTTCACGACGTCCGCGTCCCGGCCCGGTGCGCTGTGGAATTGCCAGTACAGGTTGGTGTGCGCGATGACCTTGTCCGGGGTCGGGGCGCCGTACTGGGTCAGGTCCTCGGTAGTGTGGGCGTCGGTGACCAGGGCGGCGTCGTAGCCGCGGGTGATCGCGCCGTGCAGGGTCGCGCGGATGCAGATGTCCGTCTGGGCGCCCGCGACGACGATGCGGCCCACCCCGCGATCCGCGAGGACGGACTCCAGGTCCGTGGCCTCGAAGGAGTCCGGGTAGTTCTTGTGGACCAGGGGCTCGTCGTCGTGCCGCTTCAGCTCGGCCACGTACTGCCACTGGGTGCTGTCCCGTGGCATGTCCTCGTCGGCGTGCTGGACCCAGATGACGGGGACCCCCGCGGTGCGGGCCTTGTCGATCAGAGAGTCGATGTTCGCGATCACCTGGTCGCGGTCGTGTGCTTCCGCCATCACGCCGTTCTGCACGTCGATGACGAGCAGCGCGGCGTTGGGGCGGTCGGGGAAATTCGTCATGGGGTCACAGTAGAGGCGTATTACCGTGGGCGGCATGGGAGTTGAGCGAGGTCAGGGGTATGTCGTGCGGGCTGTGCGGGAGGAGGAGTGGGGGGATGTGAAGCGGTTGCGGCTCGACGCGCTGCGGGACCCCGTTGCTCATCTCGCGTTCCTGGAGACCTATGAGGACGCCGCCGCCAAGCCGGACGCGTTCTGGCAGGAACGGGCGGCGCAGGGACGCGGGGTGCGGCAGTTCATCGCCGAGGCGCCCGGTGGCGAGTGGGCCGGGTCGGTCACCGTGCTCGTGGAGGAGGCCGGGGGCACGGACTGGGCGGGGAACGCGGTCGAGCGGCAGCAGGGGCATGTCGTCGGGGTGTTCGTGCGGCCGGAGCACCGGGGGAACGGGCTGATCCAGGAGCTGCTGGACGCCGGGGTGGCGTGGGCCTGGGAGCAGGAGGCGGAGCGGGTGCGGCTCTTCGTGCACGCCGACAATCCGCGGGCTCAGGGTGCCTATCTGCGGGCCGGGTTCGAGCCGACCGGGCTCGTGGTGTCGTTCTCGAAGAACGAGGACGAGCGGGAGCTGGAGTTCGCGCTAGACCGGTAGGTCCAGGTCCTCGTGGGGCCAGCGGGCGCGGGCCTGTTCGCGGGAGCGGAGCAGGGCCAGTGTGGGCAGGCCCTGGGCCGGGCCGGTGGTGAGCAGGTCGGGGAGCTGGGGGACGGGGGCCACCGCAGCCACGTCGTCCAGGATCAGGGTGAGTGGTGGGTCGAGCCGACCGGAGGATGACCGTTCGGCCATGCGCCGGCCGTGCTCGACCACGCTGGAGACGAGGGCCGTCAGCAGGGGCATCGCGCCCGGCCGTGTCCTGGGGTCCTCGATGGGTTCACCGACCACATAAAGCGTGCCCCCTTCGTGCACGAAGGAATCCAGGGCGAGCGTGTCGGTTCGGTGTGGGGTGCACGATTCCCGGATGTTGACCGTGAGGAGCGCGGACAGCGCCCGGCTGGTCAACTCCTGCGCGATGTCCCGGCGTTCCGGGTACGAGGTGAGGGCCGCCTCCAGCTCGCCCGCCGAGCCGGGGGCGGCCTTGGGGTGGGTGCGCAGGGTGCGTACCGCGTCCTGGAGCTGGGTGCCCTGGGTCCAGCGGTGGACGTGGCGGATGGTGCGGCCGTCCAGTGCGGCGGCGTGCAGGTAGCTGCGCAGCAGGGTGGTGGCGGTGTCGGTGACGGCCTGGTCGATGCGGGCGGTGGGCCGGACGGGGGCGAGGAGTGCCGTCGCGCGGCTCAGGGCGGTCGCGCGGTCCTCGCAGCCCGCGGTGGGGGACCAGTGCAGGCGGGCCGGGGTGTCGCAGCGGTGGGTGGGGTCGTAGAGGAGGACGGGGCCGAGCTTGGCCCGCGCGTCCTTGGTCTCCTGCCACAGCGCCGGGTTCGAGGTGACGACCAGCGCGGGGCCGGGGGCGTCCTGGAGGGCCGCGCCGGCGGAGGCGTGGCGGGTCTCGGGGGTGGCGTAGAGCAGGGGGCCCTGCGGAGCCGGGACTTCGGGTGGGAGCTGTTCCACGACGGGCTCGGGTGGTGCCGTGGGGGTCGGCTGCTCGGCGCGGGGCTCGGGAACCGTCTCCGGCGCCTTCTCCAGCGCTCCTTCCGGCACTCTTTCCGGCACCGGGGCCGCCACGGGCCGCGTGTGTCTCCGTACCCGCCCCGCGCGCCAGCGGGCGATCGTGCCGAGGGCGAAGACGGTCAGGACGAGCAGGATCAGCAGCTGGCCGATGAACAGGCCCCAGAACAGGCCCCAGCCGGGGAGCTGGGCCGGTGGGGTGCCCGCCCAGGCGCCGGTGATGTCGTGCGGCTGGGCGACGAGATGGCGTATGGCCAGCGGGGTGCGGGTGAAGGCGAGCGGGGTCGGCCAGGTGCCTCGGGCGAAGAGGGCGGCCAGGCCGGTCGCCGTCCAGACCAGCACCGTCATGCCCAGGAGGAAGCCGAGCAGGCCGACCAGCAGGCCGTCCGGAATGCCGCCGCTCTGGCCCGCGCGTCCGGTGTCCCGGCCGTCCCGCTCGTCCGTGCGCACCCGCTGCTCCCTACGCCACCGTCGATTCGGAGTCGGCCACGTGCTGTTCCACGAAGGCCGCGGCCCGTTGCTCGGCCTCCAGCTCGGCGGCGCGCAGGGCGTCGTCGGCGAGGTCGTCCGAGGACTCGGTCATCGCGCGGTCGGTGAAGACCAGCGCGCGTTCCGTCTCGGTGACCAGGTGTTTGACCACCTGGACGTTGCCGTTGACGTCCCAGACCGCGATGCCGGGGGTCAGCGTCGGGATGATCTCGACGGCCCAGCGGGGCAGGCCGAGGACGCGGCCGGTCGCTCTGGCCTCGTCGGCCTTCTGGGCGTAGATGGTCCTGGTGGAGGCCATCTTGAGGATCGCGGCCGCCTCCTTCGCCGCCGCGCCGTCGACCACGTCGGAGAGGTGGTGGACGACGGCGACGAAGGACAGGCCGAGGCGGCGGCCGAACTTCAGCAGCCGCTGGAACAGCTGGGCCACGAACGGGCTGTTGATGATGTGCCAGGCTTCCTCGACCAGGAAGATGCGCTTCTTGCGGTCCGGCCTGATCCAGGTGTGCTCCAGCCACACACCGACGATCGCCATCAGGATGGGCATGGCGATGGAGTTGCGGTCGATGTGCGAGAGGTCGAAGACGATCAGCGGGGCGTCCAGGTCGATGCCGACCGTGGTGGGGCCGTCGAACATGCCGCGCAGGTCGCCGTCGACCAGGCGGTCGATCACCAGGGCGACGTCCAGGCCCCAGGCCCGTACGTCGTCTATGGCCACGTTCATCGCCTCGGCGGACTCCGGCTCGGGGTGGCGGAGCTGCTCGACGATGTCGGTGAGGACGGGCTGGCGGTCGACGATGGTCTCGTTGACGTAGGAGTGGGCGACCTTGAGGGCGAAGCCGGAGCGTTCGTCCAGGCCGTGGCCGAGCGCGACCTCGATGATCGTGCGGAGCAGCGCGAGCTGGCCCGTGGTGGTGATCGCGGGGTCGAGCGGGTTGAGCCGGATGCCGTGGTTGAGCGCGGAGGTCGGGTCGAGCCGGATGGGGGTTATCCCCAGCTCCTCCGCGATGAGGTTCCATTCGCCGACGCCGTCCTCGCCCTGGGCGTCCAGGACGACGACCTGGCGGTCCTTGAAGCGGAGCTGGCGCAGGACGTACGTCTTCTCCAGCGCCGACTTGCCGTTGCCGGACTCGCCGAGGACCAGCCAGTGCGGGGCGGGGAGCTGCTGGCCGTACAGCTGGAAGGGGTCGTAGATGTAGCCCTTCCCGGAGTAGACCTCGCGGCCGATGATGACGCCGGAGTCGCCGAGGCCGGGTGCGGCCGTCGGCAGGTAGACCGCCTGGGCCTGCCCGGTGGAGGTGCGCACCGGGAGCCGGGTGGTCTCGACCTTCCCGAAGAGGAAGGACGTGAAGGCGTCGGTCAGGACGGACAGCGGATCTCGCATGGAGAGCCTCTACCTTCGGATGCCGGTGGCGAACGGGAGGGTGTTCACGAACGCGCGGTGGTGCTCGCGGTCGCACCACTCCAGCTTCAGGTACGACTTGCCCGCCGAGGCGCGGATGGTGCGCTTGTCGCGGTTGAGGGCCTCGGGGGAGCGCGCGGAGACGGTGATGTAGCCGACGAGGTTGACGCCCGCGGCTCCGCTGGCGAGGTCCTCGCCGCGCTGGTCGAGGCGGGAGTGGGCGGCGACGTCGCGCGGGTCGACGGTGCGGTTCATCTTGGCCGCGCGTGAGGCCTCGGCCTCGTCGTTGGTCTTCTCCGTCAGCATGCGCTCGATGGCGATCTCGGTGGGTTCGAGGTCCATGGTGACGGCGACGGTGCGGATGACGTCCGGGGTGTGGACGAGGAGTGGGGCGAGGAAGTTGACGCCGACGGGGGTCATCGGCCACTCCTTCACCCAGGCGGTGGCGTGGCACCAGGGGGCGCGGGTGGTGGACTCGCGGGTCTTGGCCTGGAGGTAGGTGGGCTCCATGGCGTTCAGCTCGGCGGGCCAGGCGTTGCGCTGGGTCATGGCCTGGATGTGGTCGATGGGGTGGTCCGGGTCGTACATGGAGTGGATCAGGGAGGAGAGGCGGCCCTGTCCCAGCGGCTGGCGGACGCGGATGTCGGCTTCCTGGAGGCGGGAGCAGATGTCGGTCAGCTCGCGGGCCATGACGATGGCGAGTCCGGCGTCGCGGTCGAGCTTGCGGCCTGCCTGGGGGCGGGCGGCGCGGGCCATGGCGTGGGCCTCGGCGGCCAGGTCGCGGTTGTAGCTCATGCAGGCGACGAGGTAGGCGCGGTGCTGCTCGCTGCTGGTGGAGACCATGGACTGGAGCTGGTCGTAGGAGTTCTGGAGCCACTCGGGGGAGCGGCCGTCGCCGCGCAGGACGACGTCCTTGGCGTGGGCGTCGGGGTCGGCGGGCAGCGTGCGGGCGAGCATCTGGATGCGGGTGACGAAGCCGTCGCCGTTGGCCACGTGCTTGAGGAGGGTGCCGAAGCGGTCGACGAGGGCTTCCTGGTCCTCGGAGTCGCGCAGGCCGACGCCGGGGCCCTCGATCTCGATGGCGGCGGTGACGGTCTTGCGGTCGGCGTGCAGCAGTACGGCGATCTCGTCGGGGCCGAAGGGTGCGGCGAGCCAGTTGATGCGGCCGATGCCGGGGGGCGGGCCGATCTCGACCTCGCGGCCGTCGAGGCGGATGCCGGACTCCATGACGGGGGAGCGGTAGACGGCCTCGCGCTTGACGGTGCGCTTGTAGGAGCGGTTGATCTCGAACCACTTGTAGAAGGTGCGGCGCTTGTACGGCACGTAGACCGCGGCGACCGCGAGCATCGGGAGGCCGCTGAGGAGGGCGATGCGCAGGGGGAGGGCGGGGACGAGGAGGCCGCACATCATGCCGAGGAACGCGCCGACGACGATCAGGGCGATCTCGCCGGACTCGCGGTTGCGGCCGACGATCGCGTTGGGCCGGGCGCGGCCGATGAGATAGGTACGGCGGGGCGTGACCGGATGGGACAGGTGGGCCTCGGTCGTCAACGCCCGTCACCTCCTGAGCGGTTGGTGCTGCTGTTGCGGGTGTTGCCTGCGTGCGGGGTGTTGACCGGGCTGGGAGCGCGGGGTGCGGGGGCCGCGGCGGGGGCGCTCTGGGGGGTGCGGCCGCTGTGGGCGGCGACGCCGCCGGAGGCGGGGTTGGCGGGGCGGGGGGTGCTCGCGCTCTGTCCGCCGCCGCCCGCGCCGGTGTCGGCGCGGGTGCTGTGGGTCTTGATGCCCTGGGCGACGAGGGTGGCGGGGGAGCTGATGACGGCGGCGGCCTTGCCCTCGGCGCCCTGCATGATGCGGTTGTTGCGGGAGCCGGCGATCTCGTCGCCGAAGCCGGGGACGAAGCGGTAGATCATCGCGCTGGCGAAGATGGCGAGCAGGATGATGGAGAGGCCGGAGACGACGGCGCCGAAGGCGTCGGGGCCGCTGGCGCCGGAGAGGGCGCCGGCGAGGCCGAGGACGATGACGATGACCGGTTTGACCATGATGACGGCGATCATGATGCCGGCCCAGCGGCGGACGTGGCCCCACAGGTTCTTGTCGACGAGGCCCGCGTAGACGACGGTGCCGAGGAGGGCGCCGACGTAGAGCAGGGCGGCGCGGATGACGAGTTCGAGCCAGAGGACGCCTGCGGCGAGGATGCTGACCAGGGAGACGACGATCAGCATGATGGGGCCGCCGCCGATGTCGTCGCCCTTCTCCAGGGCGCCGGAGAAGGTGCCGAAGAAGGTGTCGGCCTGGTCGCCGGTGGCCTTCGCCAGGACGTCGGTGACGCCGTCCGCGGCGGAGACGACGGTGTAGAGGATCAGGGGGGTGAAGGCGGAGGCCAGCACCGTGAGCCAGAGGAAGCCGACGGCTTCGGAGATGGCGGTGGTGAGGGGGACGCCGCGTACCGCTCGCTTGGCCACGGCCAGGAGCCACAGGACGAGGGTGAGGATGGTGGAGGCGGCGAAGACCACCGCGTACTGCTGGAGGAACTTCTGGTTCGTGAAGTCGACGTTCGCCGTCTCCTTCACCGCGTCGCTCAGCTTCCCGATCGTCCAGGAGGCGGCATCGGCACAGCCCTTGGCGAGCGAGGCGAGGGGGTCGAGGGAGGAGGTGAGGGGGTTGTCGGTGGTGAGGCCTTTGCGGGAGGAGCCTCCGCCGGTGCTGTCCTTGTCGCAGAAGTCGCGGGCCGCGCCGTGGATCAGGTCGCAGGGGTCGTTGCTCTTCGTGGGCTTCGGCGAGGGCGCCGCGAGGGCGCGGGTGGCCGTGAGGACGGCCGTGGCCTGGAGGGCCCCGACGATGCCGGTCAAGGTGAGTACGCGGTGATCAGCGCGCATAGGTGAACCCTCCGTACTCCTCGACCGTCTTCGACATGTCGTCCGCGCTGGAAGCCTTGTCGTCGCCGGGGACCGGTGCCGGTCCTTCCTGCTGGGAATGCGTGATGATCTTCCAGTCGTCGGCTGCCCACTGGAGTTGCATCGTGATGGTGAACCAGCTGTTGGTGACCGGGTTGGTGGACTTGGTTCCCGCCAGTCCCAGCAGCCCGCTGCACCAGACCGCGACCGTGGCCGTGTCGTCACCGGGCGCGGTGACCTTGGTGCCGATCGGGCTGGTCCGTGAGACGAAGGTGGACCCCTCCGGGGCGGCGCCGTCCGCACTCAGGCCGAGACTCTGATTGAAGGCGGACGTGTAGGCCTCGTCCATCTCCGCCTTGGAACTCTTCACTCTGGAAGGGGTCATGACGGTCTGGAGGACGGAGTCACGCCGCGCTTTGTTGAACATCTCCGCGGAACCCAGCGCCACCGCGTAGTTCGCCGCCGCGCTTTCCGCGCCCTGTTGGGTGTGCGGGAAGTGGGTGGGGATGCCGTTTTCGGTGGTGGGGACCGGGGTGGTGCCCGAGGCGGCTGTGGGGGCGGCCGGTTGGTGGGGGGCGCCCTTGGTGGGGGTGGAGGGTGAAGAGGAGTTGTCGCGGTTGGCGAAGGCGATGGCTGCGATGAGGAGGACGACTACGCCGACGACGGTGATGAGGCTGCGGGAGGAGGAGCGGGGGGTGCGGCGGGGGGCGCCGCCGTAGGGGTCGCCGCCGGGGAGGTGGGTGCGGGTGTGCCCGGTGTCGGGGTAACCGTGCTCGCCTGAGGTGCTCATGCCGCGTCCGCCCTCTCCGCCTTGTGTTCATACGACGGTAGCCGGGCTGGCCCTCGCGCGGGCGCGGTGTGGTGACTGGACATCAGGGAAACGCGACCTCGAGTCCGGGCGTCAGACGGCCATGCCGTACACGATGGTGAACAGCGTGCCGAGGGAGCCGATGATGAAGACCCCGGTGAGGCCCGCGATGATGAGTCCCTTGCCCTGTTCCGCGCTGAAGGTGTCCCGCAGCGCGGTGGCGCCGATGCGCTGTTTGGCCGCGCCCCAGATGGCGATGCCGAGGCAGAGCAGGATGGCGACGGCCATCACCACCTCGATCATCACCTTCGCCTCGTTGCCCAGGCTGCCGAAAGGCCCCCAGTCCGGGGCGATTCCGCCGATGATGGTGTTGATGTCTCCCTTGTCGGCCGCAAAGAACATGTAAGTCACCGCCCCTGATGGGTAGTTGTGCCGCTCCTCTGCGGTGCGCAGAGGTTGGGACTCATTGTCGCCGACAACGTCGCCGTCGTATGTCGACTTGGCGGCATTCACAGGCGGGTCTCGTACATTTGGCGCGTACGGTCACTCTGTGTATCACGGCAGGTCACGCCGGGCAATGACGCGGGAGCGAAACCTGTGGTGTGGTTCCGTCGTTGGGCTCTTTTACGGCCCTTCGGCTTCCCGGCACGGTTTCTGACGGCCGGTCGGGTGAGGCGTCGAGACGATGTTCTCACGCCGGGTCAGCGCGGTTTGAGTCCGTGCAGCAGCAGGTGGACGTGGGCGTCCAGCCCGGCCAGGGCCTCCTCGGCGTCCAGGGCGCAGCCCGCGATGAGGGCGGCGAGACCGTGCAGGCTCGCGGCGGCGGCGAGGGTGATGCGCTCGGGGTCGCCCTGGACGATCTCGCCGCGTTCCTGGGCGTCGACGAAGGTGCGGGTGAGGGTGCCGAGCGACTGGTCGACGGCGGTGGCGAGCAGGTCGGAGCTGTCGGGGTCGTGCTTGCGCGCGAACATCAGCTCCAGCAGCTCGGGGTTGTCGACGGCGAAGCCGAGGTAGGCGCGGGCGAGGGCGGTCATGCGCCGTTCGAGGTCGGCGTCGGGGTCGTCGGCGGTCGCGGCGGTGAGGGCCTGGTTCAGCCGCTGGTAACCCGCGAGGGCGAGGGCGTCGAGGAGGGCCTGCTTGTCCTTGAAGTGGCGGCCGGGGGCGGCGTGGCTGACGCCGGTGGCGCGGGCCAGCTCGCGCAGGGAGAGGGCGGCGGCGCCCTTCTCGCGCAGGGTGCGTTCGGCGCTCTCCAGCAGGGCGGCGCGCAGGTCGCCGTGGTGGTACGGGCGGCTGGTGGAGATGCGCGGCATGCGGGTCATCGTATCCCGATGTTGTCGGTGCCAGCTTTGTTGGCGGTGGCTGCATTGTTGTCGTTGACATCATTGTTGGCGTTGCCTACATTGAGGCCATGGCCGATACGAGCGAAGCGCGCGGTGCGCGCCAGTGGAACGTGGACCGTCTGCCCGATCTGAGCGGCCGTACCGCCGTGGTGACCGGTGCCAACAGCGGGATCGGCTTCGCCGCCGCCTTCGCGCTGGCGCGGGCCGGGGCGCATGTGGTGTTCGCGGTGCGGGACCCGGCGCGGGGCGCCGCCGCCGCGGGGCGGGTGAGCGGCAGCACCGAGGTGCGCCGCCTGGACCTGGCGGACCTGGACTCGGTGCGTGAGTTCGCGGCCGGCTGGGACCGTCCGCTGGACCTGCTGATCAACAACGCAGGCGTGATGATGCTGCCGGAGGGGCGGACGAAGCAGGGCTTCGAGACCCAGTTCGGCACCAACCACCTCGGGCACTTCGCGCTGACCAACCTGCTGCTGCCGCACGTCACCGACCGCGTGGTGACCGTCTCCTCGGGGCTGCACCGGGGCGGGGACGGCCGGATCAGCTTCGACGACGTCAACCTGCGCGGCCGCTACACCCCGACCCGCGCCTACGCCCAGTCCAAGCTGGCCAACCTCCTCTTCACCCTGGAACTCCAGCGGCGCCTGGCCGAGGCGGGGTCCGGAGTGCGCGCCCTCGCCGCCCACCCCGGCTACGCGGCCACCAACCTCCAGAGCCATGCCGCCAGCCCGCTGGCCCGCCTCTTCATGGGCGTCGGCAACAAGGTGTTCGCCCAGGACGACAAGGGCGGCGCCCTGCCCACCCTGTACGCGGCGACCGTGGACCTGCCCGGCGCGTCCTACGTCGGCCCCGGCGGACTCGGTGAGATGCGCGGCGCCCCCGCGCTGGTCGGCCGCAGCGCGGCGGCGAGCGACCCGGTGGCCGCACGGCGGCTGTGGACGCTCTCCGAGGAGCTGACCGGGGTGGACTGGGGGCTCGGGGCGCCCGCGACCGGGGATGTTGACAGGGTGTGACCGTAGGGCAGGCGGAGTGTGACCGGCATCGATAGGGTGGACGGGCCGACGGCGGGCCCGTGACGGGGAGATTCACAGGAGAATCTCAACGACGGCCGGGCAGGTTTCTCACCCTGGGGGGACAGAGTGAGGACTGATGAAGCGCAGCGTACGCAACCCGGTCACCTCGCGGCCCGCCCTGCTCGGCGCGGTGGTGATGCTCGCCCTGACCTCGGCGTCGGTCGCGGCCGCCGACGACGGGCGCGGCCCGCTCGAGGTGACCGTCACGGCGCCCGCCGACGCGCGGACCGCCCGGGTGGGCGCGCTGTTCGACGCGGACCGCGCGGGGCGGCCGGAGCGCGCCCACTTCTGCACCGCCTCGGTCGTGCACAGCCCCGCCCACGATCTGCTCGTCACCGCCGCGCACTGCGTCACCCACACCGGTAGCAGGCTGTTCTTCGCGCCGGGCTACCGGGACGGCCGGGCGCCGTACGGGATGTGGCCGGTGGGGGAGTGGGTGCTGCCGGAGAGGTGGACGGCGGACCGGGACGAGGACAGCGACGTGGCCTTCGCGCACGTCGGTGAGGTGGACGGCAGACGGGTCGAGGACGTGGTCGGCGGGAACCGGTTCGCCGCCGGGACCGTGGCCGGGGCGAGTGCCGTCACCCTCTTCGGCCTGCCGGACGCCCGTGAGACGCCGGTGATGTGCACCGACCGGCCGGTGGCGCGCGGCCGTACCCAGCAGCGGGTGCACTGCCCCGGCTTCAGCGGCGGGACGAGCGGGAGCCCGTGGCTGAACGGGTCCGGGCAGGTCGTCGGGGTGCTCGGCGGACACCAGCGGGGCGGGTCGACGGCGGACGTCTCCTACAGCGTGGTGCTCGGCCGTGCGGCGGCGGCGCTGTATCGGACGGCGACTGGGACCTGAAAGCGCGTCTGAACGGTCACGGATAGGCCGAATTATTGGCCCGAGGGTCGGCCACGGGGGCAAAGCGGCCTTGAACCGCCACTTCATGGGGGAGGGTTGACCCGTGCGCAAAGTATGGGTGGCCGGGGGCGCCGCGATCGGGCTCGGACTGAGCTTCGTGATGCTGCTCGTCGTCGGGGTGTACATCGTCGCGGGCAACCTCGCGGGCGGGGTCGCCGCCGGCGGTGTCGGGCTGGCCAAGGGGGCCGTCCCGGCGGCGTACCAGACGCTCGTGCAGAAGTGGGGCAATCTCTGTCCTGCCATCAACCCGGCCTTGCTGGCCGCCCAGTTGTACCAGGAGAGCGGGTTCGACCCCGGTGCGCGCAGCCCCGCGAAGGCGCAGGGGATAGCGCAGTTCATCCCCGGCACCTGGGCCACCCACGGGGTGGACGGGGACGGTGACGGCGACCGGGACGTGTGGGACCCGGCGGACGCGATCCCCTCGGCCGCCTCATACGACTGCGAACTGGCCAAGTACGTCAAGGACGTTCCCGGTGACGCCTCGGCCAACATGCTGGCCTCGTACAACGCGGGCGCGTACGCGGTCATCCGGTACGGGGGCGTGCCGCCGTACCGGGAGACGCGGAACTACGTGAAGACGATTCAGACGCTCGCCAAGAGCTTCGCCGCGCCGGTCACCCGCGTCGACCCCTCCCGGCAGGCCGCCGGGGCCATCGCCTACGCGCAGAGCAAGCTCGGCACCCCGTATCTGTGGGGCGGCACCGGCACGACGGCGCAGAGCGGGCGGTTCGACTGCTCGGGGCTGACGCAGGCGTCGTACGACCAGGTCGGGATCAAGCTGCCGCGGGTGGCGAACGACCAGTACAACGCGGGACCGCATCCCGCGCGGGACGAACTGCTCCCCGGTGACCTGGTGTTCTTCTCGCACGATCCGAACGACTCGCGGGCCATCCATCACGTGGGGATCTACGTGGGCGGCGGCTACATGATCGACGCGCCGCGCACGGGTGCGGTGATCCGGTTCGACCCGATCGACGGGGGAGACTACTTCGGTGCCACCCGGGTCACCGAGGATGGCGCGAAAGCGCTGCCCACCCGGGTGTAGCGGAGCGTCAACCCACCCCCTGAGCTGCGGGTACGGGTATCTCTTCGATAACGTACGCGTGATCATTCGGTGGAGGGTGGAACGTATTCACAGGTGCTGTGCGTTCCTGTTCACGTAGCCGAGCAGACGTCAGTGCGCCAGTGCAACGGAAGCGGATCTACGACCCACGGGGGTTGGCGCGACGCACACTGGGTGCGTCCGGTAAGACGACGAAGGGGCCGCAGCACCATGGCTGTACTCGCCGAATCCGGATCGAACCCCGACGTCGAACTGCTGTACGACATCAACGGCCTGGCGAAGTCCGCTCCGCACTGGTTCGACCGGGTGATGGAGTTCGTCGGTGAGTACGGGCTGCCGGTGGCCATGGTCCTGCTGGTGCTGGCGTGCTGGCTGACGGTCCGGCGCAAGGGCGGCCCGGACGCGGTGTCCTCGGTGGCCGCGCTGGTCTGGGCGCCCCTCGCGGCGGCCGTCGCCGTACTGGTGAACGTCCCCATCCGGGGCTTCGTGGAGCGGCCCCGCCCGTTCCTGGACCACCAGGGGCTCGACGTCCTGATCGCGGGCAAGAGCGACTACTCCTTCGTCAGCGACCATGCGACGATCACCATGGCGCTCGGCGTGGGTCTCTTCGTCGCCAACCGCCGCTTCGGCATCGCCGGTATCGCGCTCGCCCTGCTGGAGGGCTTCTGCCGGGTCTACATGGGGGTGCACTACCCGACCGACGTGATCGGCGGCTTCGCCCTCGGTACGGCGGTCGCGCTGCTGCTCTCGCCGCCCGCGACGGCGCTGCTCACCCCGCTGGTGCGGGCCATCGCCCGATCCCCGCGCGCGGGACGGCTGGTGAGTGCCCGTCCGGTGGGCGGTGAGCGCGGGGACGCGCTGTTCTCCGGCGGGCGCGAGCCGGCCGGGACGGGGGAGAAGGACCTGGCCGCCTAGGGGGCGATCACAGACTCACCGGGAAGGCCGCGGCGCATGGTTGCCGCGGCCTTCCCGTATGTCACAGGCCCTGCGCGTAACCGAAGAAGCGGTCCGGGTCGTAGCGCTTCTTCACCTCGGCGAGCCGGGTGCCCGCGCTGCCGTAGTAGGCGCGGCGCCAGTCGGTCAGGGCGGCGTCGGTGTAGTTCTGGTAGGCGGCGCCGGAGGCGTGGGGACGCATCGCGGTGTGGGTCGAGTCCAGCCAGGAGCGGGCGGCCGTGCCGGAGGTGCCCGCGTCCCAGGAGGCGAGGTACTGGGCCAGCATCCGGGAGCGGCGGTGGACGAAGGCGGTCGCGGTGGGGGAGACCCGGTTGACGGCGCCGCCCAGCGCGGTGAGCGCCACACTGCCCGCGCCGCCGGACATCGCGCCGACCCGCTTCAGCACGGTTTCCACGCCCGCGGCGGACAGCGAGCGGTCGAAGAAGTCGGAGCGGGCCGCGTAGGTCTCGCGGTGCAGGGCGCCGCGCGGGGAGCGGCCGGGGGCGGTGCCCGGCAGATGGCACTGGGCGTCGGTGGCGAAGGCGGAGCAGCCCGCGTATATCTCCATCGCCTCCTCGTAGCCGTGGCGGCGGAGGGAGACGGCGGAGGCGTCGGCGCCCGCGCGGTGGGCGAGGCGGTCGACCGCGTTCTCCAGGTCCACCCGGGTGCCCATGGAGAAGACGGAGACGGAGACGGTCGGGGTGCGGCCCCCGGCGCGTTCCAGGTGCAGCGCGGACCAGATCTCGTCCGGCTGGGCGGGCCCCCACTCCTGCCAGGCTTTCAGCACCGCCGCCGCCTTCGCCCAGGGCCAGCGCAGCGAGGCGGTGACGGCCTGCGGGGCGGGGTGGGTGGTGAAGCGCAGCTCGGTGACGACGCCGAAGTTGCCGTTGCCCGCGCCGCGCAGCGCCCAGAACAGGTCGGCGTTCTCCCGGGCGTTGGCGGTACGGGTACGGCCGTCCGCCGTGACCAGGGTGGCCTGGGTGAGGTTGTCGCAGGTGAGGCCGTAGGCGCGGGAGGCGACGCCGTGGCCGCCGCCGAGGACCAGCCCGGATATCCCGACCGTCGGACAGGAACCGGCCGGTATGGTCGCGCCCTTGGCGCCCAGCGTCCGGTACACGTCGATCAGCTTGGCCCCCGCGCCCACCACGGCGTGCCCGCCCGAGACGCCGACCCGGTTCAGCGCGGACACGTCGACGATCAGCCGGCCGTCGCCGGAGGAGTAACCGGCGTACGAATGACCGCCGTTGCGGATCGCCACCTTGATCCGGCGGGCACGGGCGTACGCCAGCAGGGTGCGGATGTCGGCCGGGTGGGCCGGGTAGGCGACGGCGGCCGGGCGCAGGGTGTCGAAGCGGGTGTTGTAGAGGCGGCGGGCCGGGGTCCAGGCGGCGTCGCCGGGGCGGACCAGGGTGCCGTCCAGGTCGCGGGCGAGGGCGGTCCAGTCGGCGGCGGCCTTCACGGACGCCGTGGTCATGGTCGTGGTGGCCCCCGAGAGGGCGGCACTGGACCCGGAGGGCCCCGGCCGGGCCGAGGAGCCGCCCGGCGCGCATCCGGTGAGTGCGGTGAGGGCGGTGGCGCCGCCCGTGAGAAACGTCCGCCGGTCCATGTCGCTCGCCGTCCCCTCGCCCCTGCGGTGACCCTTCGGGGAGCCAGACGGTGCGCGGGGGGCCGGGGTTCCGGGCGGGGGCGAGAACGCGTCAGATGCGGGCGGGCGCCGCGACCTTCGTGTGTCCTGGCCGTGAGCGTTCCGTAACCTCACCGGGCCGACGGCAGGGGTTCACCCCTCGTTCACTTCGGGCCATCGGCGGCTTCACCTGTTCTGCCTAATTTCGGCCGTAGCCGGTACGGAGTGCGGACAAGATGCACTCGCGTACCACCCAACGTCGCACGCCGCCTTCGCGGCGGCTCCTGGAAGGAACTTCCGAACGTGAAGCTTCAGCGCAAGAACCGGCTGCGCGCCCTCTCGCTCGGTGCGGTCGCCGTCTCCGGTGCCCTGGCCCTGACGGCGTGCGGTTCCGACGACACGGGCACGAAGCCGGGCGGTTCGTCGTCGTCGGCCGCGGCCGGTTCGATCAAGTGCGACGGCGCCAAGGGCCAGCTGCTGGCCGACGGCTCCTCGGCGCAGAAGAACGCGATCGACGCGTGGGTGAAGAACTTCTCCCAGGCGTGCGGTGTGCAGATCAACTACAAGGGCGCCGGTTCCGGTGCCGGTGTGACCTCCTTCAACCAGGGCCAGATCGCGTTCGCCGGGTCCGACTCCGCGCTGAAGCCGGACGAGGTCGTCGCCTCCAAGAAGGTCTGCAAGGGCGGCCAGGGCATCGACCTGCCGATGGTCGGCGGCCCGATCGCGCTCGGCTACAACGTGCCCGGCGTGGACGACCTGGTGCTGGACGCCCCGACGCTCGCCAAGATCTTCGACAGCAAGATCCAGAAGTGGAACGACGCGGCGATCAAGAAGCTGAACCCCTCGGCGAAGCTGCCCGACCTGAAGATCCAGGCGTTCCACCGCTCCGAGGACTCCGGCACCACGGACAACTTCACCAAGTACCTGATCGCCACCACCCCGGACAACTGGAAGTACGAGGGCGGCAAGGCGTGGCAGGCCAAGGGCGGCCAGGCGGCCTCCGGGTCGGCCGGTGTGGCCCAGGGCGTCAAGCAGAACCAGGGCGCGATCGGCTACTTCGAGCTGTCCTACGCCAAGGACATGACCACCGTGGCCGTCGCCACCGGCGCGAAGACCCCGGTGAAGCCGTCCACCGACTCCGCCACCGCCGACATCGCGGCCGCCAAGGTCGTCGGCACGGGTGCGGACCTCGCGCTGAAGCTGGACTACAACACCAAGGCCGAGGGCGCCTACCCGCTGACCCTGGTCACGTACGAGATCGTCTGCGACAAGGGCAACAAGCCCGAGACGCTGCCCGCGACCAAGGCGTTCCTGACCTACCTCGCCAGCGAGGACGGCCAGAAGGTGCTGTCGCAGAACGACTACGCGCCCATCCCCGAAGAGATCATCGCCAAGGTCCGCACGACCGTCGCCTCCCTGAGCTGACCTGATCCCGCGTGTGCGCACCGGCCCCGCTCGTGGGGGGCCGGGCGCACCGTCCGGTGCACCGCCGCCCGGAGCCGTACCCCGCGTACGGCTCCTGTGAGCCGCCCCGCGCGGCTCAGCAGACCGGAGAACCCGATGGACATATCGACGACAACCGACGTACCCCCCTCCCCGCGGCCCGACGCCGACGGACGGCGGACCGCCCGCGGTGTGAGCCGCCCCGGTGACCGGGTCTTCCTGGCCCTGTCCCGCGGCTCCGGCATCCTGCTGCTGGTGATCATGGCCGCGATCGCGGTCTTCCTCACCTACCGGGCGTGCCTGGCGATCAGCGCCGACGACGGCAACTTCCTGACCACCTTCGAGTGGAACACCAACGCCGACCCGCCGGTCTTCGGCATCGCGGTGCTGGCGTTCGGCACGGTCGTCTCCTCGGTCGTCGCCATGGCGCTGGCCCTGCCGATCGCGGTCGCCATCGCGCTGTTCCTCACGCACTACGCCCCGCGTCGGCTGAGCGGCCCGATCGCCTATGTGATCGACCTGCTCGCCGCCGTGCCCTCGATCGTCTACGGCCTGTGGGGCGCCCTGATCCTCGTCCCGCACATGCAGGGCCTGTACGGCTGGCTCGACGAGTTCCTCGGCTGGACCGGGATCTTCGCCTGGAACGGCGGCGCCCCGCGCGCGATGCTGACCGTCGGCATCCTGCTGGCGATCATGATCCTGCCGATCATCACCAACGTGAGCCGCGAGGTCTTCCGCCAGGTGCCCCGGATGCACGAGGAGGCCGCGCTGGCCCTCGGCGCCACCCGCTGGGAGGTCGTCCGCATGGCGGTGCTGCCCTTCGGGCGCTCCGGCGTGATCTCCGCCGCGATGCTGGGCCTCGGCCGCGCGCTCGGCGAGACGATGGCCGTGGCCACCGTGCTCTCCCCGAGCTACGACATCCAGGCCAGCCTGCTCGACCCCGGCGGCGGCACCTTCGCCCAGAACATCGCCTCCAAGTTCGGTGAGGCGTCCGTGCAGGGCCGGGACGCGCTGATCGCCTCCGGTCTGGTCCTGTTCGTCATCACCCTGCTGGTCAACGGCGCGGCCCGCGCGATCATCGCCCGCCGCAAGGAGTACTCGGGGGCCAACGCATGAGTACCGCACTGAATCCCCTGGACGGCGCCGGTGTGCGGCGCGGCGCCGGGCTGCCGAAGTGGTCCCTGTGGGCCGTCGCGGCCGGGTCGGTCGCCCTGGCCGTCGGCATCGGGCTGGTGGCCGGCCTCACCAGCCGCGTCCAGTGGGGCCTGATCGCCGCCCTGCTGTACGTCCTCGGCACCTACCTGGTCGCCGCCCGCGCGGAGGGCCGACGCCAGGCCAAGGACCGGGTCGCCACCGCGCTGGTCTGGGTGGCGTTCCTGCTGGCCCTCGTCCCGCTGGTGTCGCTGGTCTGGACGACCGTCTCGCGCGGTGTGAAGGTCCTCGACGGCTACTTCCTCAGCCACTCGATGGGCCTGGTCGCCGACTCCGAGCCCGGCGGCGGCATCTACCACGCCATCCTCGGCAGCCTGGAGCAGGTCGGCCTGGCCACCGCGATCGGCGCCCCTATCGGCGTGCTGACCGCGATCTACCTGGTGGAGTACGGCCGGGGCAGGCTCGCCCTGGTGGTGACCTTCTTCGTCGACGTGATGACGGGCATCCCGTCCATCGTCGCGGGCCTGTTCATCCTCAGCCTGATGCTGATCCTCGACCTCCAGCCCTTCGGGTTCGCCGGTTCGCTGGCCCTGGCGATCCTGATGATGCCGGTGGTGGTGCGCTCCACCGAGGAGATGCTGAAGCTGGTCCCGAACGAGCTGCGCGAGGCGTCCCTGGCGCTCGGCATCCCGAAGTGGCGGACCATCCTCAAGGTGGTCCTGCCGACCTCGCTCGGCGGCATCACGACCGGCGTCATGCTGGCCGTCGCCCGGATCGCGGGCGAGACCGCGCCGGTGCTGCTGCTGGTGTTCGGCAACCCCTTCATCAACGCGAACCCCTTCGAGGGCGCCCAGGCGTCGCTGCCGCTGTACATCTACCAGCAGTACGCGCAGAGCGCGGGCTCGGGAGCGGCGTACGACCGTGCCTGGGCGGCCTCGCTGACGCTGATCGCGTTCGTGATGATCCTCAACCTGGCGGCCCGCGGCATCGCCCGCTGGAAGGCCCCCAAGACCGGTCGCTGACGCGACCTCCTCAGTGACCGACTGGAAGTGAAGCAATGGCCAAGCGAATCGATGTGAGCGGGCTCACCGCCTTCTACGGCGCCCACAAGGCGATCGAGGACATCTCGATGACCGTGGAACCGCGTTCGGTGACGGCGTTCATCGGCCCCTCCGGCTGCGGCAAGTCGACGTTCCTGCGCACCCTGAACCGGATGCACGAGGTGACCCCCGGCGGCCGCGTCGAGGGCAAGGTGCTGCTGGACGACGAGGACCTGTACGGCAGCGGCGTCGACCCGGTGTCGGTGCGCCGCGAGGTCGGCATGGTGTTCCAGCGTCCGAACCCGTTCCCCACCATGTCGATCTTCGAGAACGTGGCGGCGGGCCTGCGCCTGAACGGCGGGTACCGCAAGAGCGAGCTGGACGACGTGGTGGAGAAGTCGCTGCGCGGGGCCAACCTGTGGAACGAGGTCAAGGACCGGCTGAACAAGCCCGGCTCCGGCCTCTCCGGCGGTCAGCAGCAGCGGTTGTGCATCGCGCGGGCCATCGCCGTGCAGCCCCGGGTGCTGCTGATGGACGAGCCGTGCTCCGCGCTCGACCCGATCTCCACCCTCGCGATCGAGGACCTGATCGGGGAGCTGAAGGAACGGTTCACGATCGTCATCGTGACCCACAACATGCAGCAGGCGGCGCGCGTCTCGGACCGTACGGCCTTCTTCAACCTCGCCGGGGTGGGGCAGCCGGGCAAGCTGGTGGAGATCGACGACACCGAGCGGATCTTCTCCAACCCGTCGGTGCAGGCCACCGAGGACTACATCTCCGGCCGCTTCGGCTGAGCCGCCGAGCTCCTCGCGGTGCTGCATGGCGGTGCCACCGCGAGGAAACGGAAAGGGCCCGCCCCCGGTGATCCGGGGGCGGGCCCTTCTCCTTCTGCCCGGGCGGTCCTACAGCACGGCCAGATTGACCAGCTCGAAGGCGCCCGCCGCGACCAGCGCGGCGGCCGGCATGGTGATGAACCAGCCGAGCACGATGTTCTTGGCGACGCCCCAGCGGACCGCGTTGACCCGCTTCGTCGCGCCCACACCCATGATCGCCGAGGTGATGACGTGGGTGGTGGAGATCGGCGCCTTGAACAGGAACGCCGTGGTGAACATGATCGACGCGCCGGTCGCCTCGGCGGCGAAGCCCTGCGGCGGGTCCAGCTCGATGATCTTGCGGCCCAGGGTGCGCATGATGCGCCAGCCGCCCGCGTAGGTGCCGAGCGACAGCATCAGCGCACAGGAGATCTTGACCCAGACCGGGATCGGGTCGCCGAAGGTCTCGTTGCCGGAGATCACCAGGGCGAGCACCACGACACCCATGGTCTTCTGCGCGTCCTGGAGGCCGTGGCCGAGCGCCATGCCCGCCGCCGACAGCGTCTGGGCTATGCGGAAGCCGCGCTTGGCCTTGTGCGGGTTGGACTTGCGGAACAGCCACAGGATGGCCGTCATCACCAGATAGCCGCCGATCAGACCGACGACCGGGGAGAGGAACATCGGGATGACGATCTTCTCGACGACGCCGCTCCACAGCACGTCGATGCCGCCCGCCAGCGCCGCGCCCACCATGCCGCCGAACAGCGCGTGGGAGGACGACGAGGGCAGGCCGAAGTACCAGGTGGCGAGGTTCCAGACGATCGCGCCGATCAGCGCGGCGAAGAGGATGGCCATTCCGCGTGAGCCGTGCGGGGTCTCGATCAGGCCCTCGGAGACGGTCTTGGCGACGCCGGAGCCGAGGAAGGCACCGGCGAGGTTCATCACGGCCGCCATCGCCAGCGCGGCGCGCGGGGTCAGCGCGCGCGTCGACACCGAGGTGGCGATCGCGTTCGCGGAGTCGTGGAAGCCGTTCGTGTACGTGAAGCCGAGCGCGACCGCGACGGTCACGATCAGAGCGAAGGTGTCCATCGACGCCTCAGGACTCCTTGACGGCGATGGTCTCCACCGTGTTCGCCACGTGTTCGAACGCGTCCGCCGCCTCTTCCAGCACGTCCACGACCTGCTTGAGCTTCAGCACCTCGATCGCGTCGTACTTGCCGTTGAAGAGCTGGGCGAGCAGCTTGCGGTGGATCTGGTCGGCCTGGTTCTCCAGCCGGTTGACCTCGATCCAGTACTCGGTGAGGTTGGACATGGTGCGCAGGTTCGGCATCGCCTCCGCCGTCAGCACCGCGGCCCGCGCCAGCACCTCGATCTGCTGCTCGACGCCCTTCGGCAGCTCCTCGATGTTGTAGAGGACGACCAGGTCGACGGCCTCCTCCATGAAGTCCATGATGTCGTCGAGCGACGAGGCGAGGTTGTAGATGTCCTCGCGGTCGAACGGCGTGATGAAGGAGGAGTTCAGCTGGTGGAAGATCGCGTGCGTGGCGTCGTCACCGGCGTGTTCCGCGGCCCGCATACGCTCTGCGATCTCGGCCCGGGCGGAGGAGTCCGCCCCGAGCAGTTCCATCAGGAGCTTCGAGCCGGTGACGATGTTGTCCGCGGACGCGGCGAACATGTCGTAGAAGCTCGTCTCCCTGGGGGTCAGACGAAAGCGCACGTGTGGTCCTCGGGATGCTTTGGTTTCGGTCAGGCTGATGCTAGGCGCATCATCCGGCCACGGCTATCGGGCCATCCCCCAGTGTCGCCCATCGGGCGCCGTGCTCGGCACGGGGGACCTTCGACCGGTCCGCTACCCCGCGAAGTTCGTTACCATATACCCACCAGGGGTATATGCCCCCGACCGTCCCGAGATGGAGGCCCGCGATGACGACGACCGAGGCCGGCGCCACGCACGGTTACCACCACCAGAAGGACGAGCACCTCCGGCGGCTGCGCAGGATCGAGGGCCAGATCCGGGGCCTCCAGCGCATGGTCGAGGAGGACACGTACTGCATCGACGTGCTCACCCAGGTCTCCGCCTCCACCAAGGCCCTGCAGTCCTTCGCGCTCCAGCTGCTGGAGGAGCACCTGCGGCACTGCGTGGCGGACGCGGCCCTCAAGGGCGGCGACGAGATCGACGCGAAGGTGGACGAGGCGACGAAGGCGATCGGCCGCCTGCTGCGCACCTGAGCTAGGCGGCGGCCACGCGGTCCTCGGTGACCCGGAGCACCTCGTCTATGTGTGCCAGGCTCAGCCGGTCCTCGGCGGCCGAGGCGGCGATCATCAGCTCGCCGCACAGTTCTATCTCGGCCAGGGCCACGTGGTCCTGCACCGCCGTACCGCCGACCGGAGCCACGCGCGTCACCTCTTCCTAGCCGGTACCGGCTTCCTAGAGTAGGGATCGCGCCACACGCCGCGCATGGCACGGACGGGCTAGTCCACGCGCGACGGTCTGACTAGGGGCCTGCCCGGCGGATCATGGCGCGGACGCGGGGCCTGGCACGCCCATCTGCGGCGTTGTCGTCACTCGCCGACGCTCCGCGTCGACTCCCTCCTCCGCCTTGCAGCTGGACGCACCAGGCCCCGCTCGCCGGGGTCGATCGGCACCGCTGCTTCCCCGCACCCTGATCCGCCGGACAGGCCCTAGTCGGCCGGGGCCCCCTCCTGGTCCTCCGCGAGGCGGCCCGCGTAGATGTCCTCCGGGCGGGGGAGCGTCACGTCGGCCTCGGTGCCGAAGGCGTGCAGCAGGGTGGTGGAGGCGACCGCGACGGCCGCCGCCTGCCGTCCGTTGACGAAGCTGAAGCGCTGACGCAGCTTGCGGACGCGGCCCTCGTCGTCGAGGTACGCGTCGAACGGGACCTCGGCCGTGGCGAACCCTTTCGCCGCCGCGGCGAGCGACGCCCGGTTGTCCGCCGAGGCCGCGCGGGCCGCGCTCGCCAGGTCGGCGGTGCCCCGGTAGTGCCGTACGGGGGTCCCGCCGACGCTCGTACGGCCCACATAGGTCGCGGTGCGCGTCCCGCGCAGCACCTCGGCCGCGGCGTACGGGTCGGTCGCGCCGCCGGTGACCAGGTTGCCGTCGGAGGCCGTCGCGGCCGCCACCCGGACCCATTTGTCGGCGGGCACGCCCGCGCCCCGGTTCTTCATGAACAGGGCGCCGGGGGTGAGGAGTTCGGTGATGGGCCGGTGCTCCGGGGTGCCGGTGGGGTCCGCCGGGAGGACCACGGTCAGCTCGCCGAGGCGGCGCCCGAAGTCGTAGACGCCCCGGCCCCGGATGGTGACCCGGGTGCCGCCGGTCGCCATCTCCATGGAGGTGGTGGCCCGGGCGGTGCCCGCGTCGCGCAGGGTGTCGGCGGCCTGTCGGAGCACGGCCACCGGCTCGCCGCCCGCGCCGTTCACCCCCTCGGCGGCGACTCCGCTGCCGGAACACCCCGAGGCGCCCGCCCCGAGCCCGACCGTGAGTCCCATGATCCCCACCGCGACGCCGGTCCTGCCCGCGCGCGTGTGCTGCCGCCGATCCATGGCCTGCCTTACCCCCAGCCGGTTATGTCCGTCACTGGCCCCCTGTCTTCCCGGTTAACGACGGGTAGGGAGTGCCGTCACGCGCTGTCCGGGCCCAGGAGCGGACGGGAGGGGGCCGGGAGGGGGCAGCGCACGCCCCGGCGCGCGGCCGGTAGCGTGGCGCCGTGGCGTCTGAGGAGGGCCCCGAGGGGGCGCGGGAACACCGTACGGAGACGGCCGAGCAGGGGCGCTTCTGTGTGGCGCGGTGCAGTTGCGGCTGGCGGGGCCCGGCGCGCCGGGCGCGCAGCCAGGCGCGGACCGACGCGGAGGGGCACCTCGGCGGAGCGTGAGCGCTCCGGCGCGCGCTCCCGACTTTTTGCCCGCGCTTTCAGTGGTGTTCGAGTTCAGGGGTGTGCGAGCCGCCGGGTGAGGGCGTCGAGCAGATCGCGGTCGCGGGGATGGCTGATCCGGGTACGTGCCTCGGCGGGCGTCAGCCACTCCACCCGGTCCACCTCGGAGTTGGGCACGAAGGCACCGGAGACGGCTTCGGCGGCCCAGTACCGCACCTGCTTGGGGCGCCCGTCGACCGGGTAGCGCAGCGTCGGCAGCTCGGCCCCCAACTCGGCCGCGTAGCCCGTCTCCTCCCCCACCTCGCGTACCGCCGCCGCCTGGGCGGACTCGCCCCGCTTGAGCTTGCCCTTGGGATGCGACCAGTCGTCGTACCGGGGGCGGTGCACCAGGCACACCTGGAGGGCGCCGGTGCCGGGTGCCCGGCGCCACAGGACGCAGCCCGCGGCACGGATCAGCTTGGGGAGCGCGTGGGGGCCTGCGGGCACGGGGGCTCCTCCGGGGTCAGGACTGCCAGGTCTGCTGGAAGGTGAACCGGGCGGCTTCCACCTCGTGGCGCTGGTCGGCGTGGAGGACGCCGAGGGCGTAGGCCGTGGCGGTGGCGATCCGGGGGGTGCGGGCGGCCTGGGCGGCCTCGGCGGCGGCCTCGGCGGCGTCCCGGTGCCGGGTCAGGGCCTCGGCGGCCGGGCCCAGCCGGGGGTCGGCGGGGGCGGTGTGCGGGATCTCGCGGGCGTAGCGGTGCAGGCGGAGCAGGAGCCGGACCTGGTGCCAGGGGCCGTCCTGGGGGTGCGGAACGGGGTCGGGGGAGAGGCCGTGGATCAGGGCCTGCGCGTTGTAGGGGTCCCCGGCGGTGACCAGGGGCAGTGCGGCGACGGCACCGGCGAGGCGGTCCTCGGCCGCGGCGGCCAGCGGGCCGAGTCCGGTGCCGGGCGCGGCGGGCGCGAGGGGGACCTCGCTGGCGAGCAGGGCCACCCGGTCGGCGACGGCATGGAAGCGGGCGGAGCCCAGCGCCTCCAGCGTCGCGGAGTGGGCACGGGTCCGGGCCAGGGTGAGCCTGCGCTCCAGCAGCGCGCCCGCCTTGGCCGCGCCCACGGTGAGGCTGCCGCGCTCGGCGACCGGTGCCGGGGCGCCCGCGTGGACTACGGCCCGTACCGGTACCGGAGTTGACCCGGACAGCCGGTGCAGCGCGAGCAACAGCCGGTCGAGCCGGGCTTCTTGTGCGTGCTCCAGTGCCAGGGTGCCCGACAGCCAGGCCAGTTCGGTCCGCATGGCGTCGGCCCAGGCGGGGTCGAGCAGGGTCCGGAAGGTGTGCAGGGCGGCGCTGATCCGGCGGGCGGAACGGCGCAGCGCGCGGCCGGCGTCGGCGGCGCCCTCGGCGCCGCCCGGCCCGTTCCCGGTCTCCCGGAGTGCCCGCAGGAACTCGGTGGCCTGCGCCCGCAGATACGCGGCGAGGTCGTCCCCCGCGGGGTCCGTCCCGGCGGGGAGAACCCCCGCCGGGACGGTCTCCGGGTGGGGCCGGTCAGGGTGTCGTGGTGCCACGCCGGCGCCTCCGGGCGTCAATGAGCATCTCCTGGACGTTGCGCAGGGGCTGGCCCTCGGCGTCGGTCGCGTGCCGGGTCCACTCGCCGTCGGGGCCCAGGTGCCAGGAGGCGGTGGTGTCGGACATGCCGGTGTCCAGCAGGCGGTTGAGGGCCGCCCGGTGGCCGGGGTCGGTGACCCGGACCAGGGCCTCGATCCGGCGGTCGAGGTTGCGGTGCATCATGTCGGCGCTGCCGAACCACACCTCGGGCTCGCCGCCGTTGCCGAAGGCGAACACGCGGGAGTGCTCCAGGAACCGGCCGAGGATCGAGCGGACCCGGATGTTCTCGGAGAGGCCCTCGACGCCGGGCCGGACCGCGCAGATGCCGCGCACCCAGATGTCGACCGGCACGCCCGCCTGGGAGGCCCGGTAGCAGGCGTCGATGATCGCCTCGTCGACCATGGAGTTGACCTTGATCTTGACGAAGGCCGGACGGCCCGCGCGGTGGTGCTGGATCTCCTTGTCGATGCGCGATATCAGGCCGTCCCGCAGGGACTTGGGGGCGACCAGCAGGCGGCGATAGGTCTCGCGGCGGGAGTAGCCGGAGAGCCGGTTGAAGAGGTCGGAGAGGTCCGCGCCGACCTGCTGGTCGGCGGTGAGCAGCCCGAGGTCCTCGTACAGCCGGGCGGTCTTCGGGTGGTAGTTGCCGGTGCCGACGTGGCTGTAGCGGCGCAGGGTCTCGCCCTCCTGGCGGACCACCAGCGACAGCTTGCAGTGCGTCTTCAGCCCGACCAGGCCGTAGACGACGTGGCAGCCCGCCTCCTCCAGCTTGCGCGCCCACTTGATGTTGGCGTGCTCGTCGAAGCGCGCCTTGATCTCGACCAGGACGAGGACCTGCTTGCCGGACTCGGCCGCGTCGATCAGGGCGTCCACTATCGGGGAGTCGCCGGAGGTGCGGTACAGCGTCTGCTTGATCGCCAGTACGTCCGGGTCCTGCGCGGCCTGCTCCAGGAACGCCTGCACGGAGGTGGAGAAGGAGTCGTAGGGGTGGTGCAGCAGCACGTCCCGCTGGCGCAGCGCGGCGAAGATGTCCGGCGCGGAGGCGGACTCCACCTCGGAGAGGTCGCGGTGGGTGCCCGCGACGAACTTGCGGTACTTCAGCTCCGGCCGGTCCAGGCCGTGGATGCGGAAGAGGCCGGTGAGGTCGAGCGGGCCGGGCAGCGGGTAGACCTCGGCCTCGGAGATCTTCAGCTCGCGCACCAGGAGGTCCAGCACCTCGCGGTCGATGTCCTCCTCGACCTCCAGGCGGACCGGCGGCCCGAAGCGGCGCCGCATGAGTTCCTTCTCCAGCGCCTGGAGCAGGTTCTCCGCGTCGTCCTCCTCGACCTCCAGGTCCTCGTTGCGGGTGAGCCGGAAGGCGTGGTGCTCCAGCACCTCCATGCCGGGGAACAGCTCCTCCAGGTGCGCCCCGATCACGTCCTCCAGCGGGACGAACCGGCCGGGGCTGCTCTCCAGGAAGCGGGACAGCAGCGGGGGCACCTTGACGCGGGCGAAGTGCTTGTGGCCGCTGACCGGGTTCCGTACCACGACGGCCAGGTTCAGCGAGAGGCCGGAGATGTACGGGAAGGGGTGCGCGGGGTCCACGGCGAGCGGGGTCAGCACGGGGAAGATCTGGTGCCGGAACAGGGTGAACAGGCGGGCCTGCTCCTTGTCGGTCAGCTCGCTCCAGCGGACCAGGTGGATGCCCTCCTCCGCGAGCGCGGGGGCGACGTCCTCGTGGTAGCAGGCGGCGTGCCGGGCCATCAGCTCGCGCGAGCGGGACCAGATCATCTCCAGCACCTCGCGGGGCTGGAGCCCGGAGGCGGATCGGGTGGCGACCCCGGTGGCGATACGGCGCTTCAGGCCGGCCACCCGGACCATGAAGAACTCGTCCAGGTTGCTGGCGAAGATGGCGAGGAAGTTGGCGCGCTCCAGCAGCGGGGTGGTCGGGTCCTCGGCCAGCTCCAGCACGCGCTCGTTGAAGGCGAGCCAGCTGCGCTCCCGGTCCAGGAAGCGGCCCTGCGGCAGCGGGGCGCCGTCCGTGACCCGCTCCTCGTACACGTCGAGGTCGGCGTCGAGATCGGGTTCCAGGTCGGAGACGGTCGCCGCGACCGTGTGCGGCCGGTGGGCGGCGATCGAGCCCACGGGGGGCTGCGGCCGCAGGGTGGCGTCGGGGGACGGGTGGGCCGGTACCTGGGCTTCTCGCTGACTCATGAACCCATTCTTCCGCGCCAGGGGCGTTACGGCAGCGTCTGTTTCCAAGTGATCCGCGGGAACGGACGCGCCGCCTTCGGCCCCCTCGGGGCGCGGCTCGGGGTGGGGGGCCACGGGTTCCATCGCCCGAGGGTCGCAAGCGGTTCTGAATCAAGGGTTACGGGCACATGACGTCCGGGAAATCGGGGGGCGGCCCGCAGGGGACCGCCCCCGCCGGTCAGCCGGTACGGCGGCGCAGCACCGCGAAGGAGGCCGCGGTGAGCAGCGCGGTCACGACCAGCAGCACGGCGCTGGTGGTGAGCTGGAGGGGCCAGTAGTGGGAGGCGGGGTGGAACTCGGAGAACAGCCCGGTGCCGCCCTGCTGTGCGTACAGCTGCTCGCACGGCATCCTCAGGTGCCCCGTGCACTCGGGCGTGGGGACGTGCGCCCCGGTCCGGGTCACCATGCCGTGCGCCACCTCCACTCCGGAGAACTCGCCCGCGTACCCGTCCCTGAATCCGGTCACCTCGGTCACCGGCGGCCACAGGTACGGCATGAGCCAGTGGGCCCCGCCGAACAGCAGCGCCGAGACGGCCACGCTGATACCGAGGGCGGCCAAGGTGCGGCGGACCAGGAGGCCGGTCAGCGTGCCCACGGCGAGCGCGGTCAGGCAGGCGACGACGATCGTCGGGCCGTTGGCGTGGAAGGTGAAAGGAGCCCACCAGGCCGGGCGGCGGTCCGGACGGTCCTCGAGCGCCCCCCAGGCGGACCGGTGCAGGGCCACCAGGAGGGTCGCGCCCGCCGTGAGCACCGCCGCGGGCAGTGCCAGCCGGACCGCCAGCCAGCGCACCGGAGTGACGCCCTGGGTCCAGGCCATCAGCGCCGTGCCCGACTCCAGCTCCCGCGCGGTCAGCGTGGCGCCCGCCCAGGCGGCCACGACGAACGGCAGCAGCATCATGGCGTACGTCAGGAACGTGTAGACGGTGGAGTACGAGCCCATGTCGATGGCGCACGTGCTGAACCGACGGCACGCCTCCAGTCGGTGCCAGGCGCGATCCTCCTCGTCCGCGAGGGGACCCGCCGCCCACAGCAGCAGGCCGCCGATCACCACCACCAGGGCGGCCCAGACGATCAGCGCCCAGCGGTGCAGGAGGAAGGTCCAGCGGGCCTGCCGCGGATGTGCGGGGGCCGCTGAAACGGTCAGGGTGCTCACGCGGCGCGCTCCTCGGTCAGGGTGAGCGCGGGCGCGTCCGCGCCGCGCAGGTGGGCGAGGACGAGGTCCTCCAGGGTGGGGGTCTCGGTGCGCCAGTCGCCCGGCACCGGACCGGTCGGCCGGATCAGCGCGGAGAGCTGGCGCCCGGTGGTGCGGGACTCGACCACCGTGTGCCCGGTCAGCCCCTCGTTCTCGGCGGGCCCGGCGACGCGCAGGTGAGCGGCGAGCAGGTCGTCGATGTCGCCGGCCAGCCGGACCCGGCCGGAGCCGATGAGCAGCAGGTGGTCGCAGGACTCCACGACCTCGGCGACGACATGGGAGGACATGGCGATGGTGGTGCCGTGTTCGGCGGCCGTGCCCATCAGCACGCCCATCAGGTCGTGCCGGGCGAGCGGGTCGAGGTCGGCCATCGGCTCGTCCAGCAACAGCAGTTCGGGCCGCTTGCCGAGGGCGAGGGCGAGTGCGACGCGGGTGCGCTGGCCGCCGGAGAGGGACCGTATCCGGGCCCGGGGGTCGAGGTCGCCCCCGGCCACGATCCGCTCCGCACCGGCCGCGTCCCAGTGGCCCGGGTTGAGGTCGGCGCCCATGCGCAGCGTCTCGGCGACCGTGAGCTGCGGGTAGAGCGGCTTGGTCTGCGCGACGTAGCCCACGCGGGTCCGGGCATCGGCCGGAGCGGTGCCGAGGACGCGCAACTCGCCCTCGGTGGGCGGGACAAGACCCGCCGCGATCGCGAACAGGGTGCTCTTACCGGCCCCGTTGGGACCCACCACGGCACAGACCCGCCCGGCGGGCAGCCGGAACGCGCAGTCGCGCAGTGCCCAGCGGCCCCGCCGCCCGTACCGTCTGCCGAGGCCCACGGCCTCGATCGCGGTGTCGCTCATGAACGTTCTCCCTGGAAGTTCTTGTCGAGTACGGCCGTGAAGAGGGCCGCCATGTCGTCCCGGTCCCACCCGGCCCCGACCGCCCGCGCCGCCCACTGCTCCAGCTCGGCCCGCAGTGGCGAGTCGGCGGGGGCGGCGCCGAGCGCGCGGCGGACGAAGGTGCCCATGCCGCGCCGTGCCTCCACCAGCCCCTCCCGCTCCAGCTCGCGGTACGCCTTCAGGACGGTGTTGGGGTTGATGGCGGTGGCCTCCACCACCTCGCGGGCGGTGGGCAACTGGTCGCCGGGGCGCAGCAGTCCGAGGCGCAGGGCCTGTTTGGTCTGCTGGACGATCTGGACGTAGGTGGCGACCCCGCTGTGCCGGTCGATGCGGTATTCGACCACGCGCTGAACCACCCTTTCACTAATTGAGTAGTGAAAGGGTGGGGTAGAAGAGGGGCGCCCGTCAAGTCCGGACGCCCCTCAACTCAGTTCACACAGGCCAGGGTTCACGTCTCCGTGCGGTACATCAGGTCCGTCTCGTGGGTGGTGAAGCCCAGCCGCTCGTAGACCGACACGGCCGCCTTGTTGTCCGCGTCGACGTAGAGCATCGCCGTCGGCAGGCCGCGTCCGGCCAGGTGGCGCAGGCCGATCGTGGTGAGCGCCTTGCCGAGGCCGCCGCCCTGGCGGCCGGGGCGCACCCCGACGACGTACACCTCGCCGAGCCCCTCCTCGGTGTGCTCCTTCGTCCAGTGGAAGCCGGTCAGCTCGCCGTCCTGCTCGGCCAGGAAGAACCCGGCCGGATCGAACCACGCCTCGCTCTCCCGGTCGTCCAGGTCGCGCCGGGTCAGCGAACCCTGCTCGGGGTGGTGGGCGAACGCCGCCGCGTTGACCGCGAGCCACGCCTCCTCGTCCCGGCCCGGCTCGAAAGCCCGCACCGTCACGCCCTGGGGCAGCACCGGATCGGGCAGCTCCAGGCCGGTCAACGGCCGCCGCATCTGGCGCAGTTCGCGGAACAGGGTCAGCCCCAGCACCTGGGCGAGATGCCGGGCCGCCGGATGCCCGCCGTGCGCCCACACCCGCAGCCGCTTGCCGGAAGCGGCCAGCAGCGCGGTGCCCAGCGCCCGGCCGTGCCCGCGTCCCCGGTGCGAGGGCCGCACGACCAGCTCGGCGGCGGGCGCCTCCACCGGGTCGGTGTCCTCCAGCTGGGCGTAGCCGACCAGCTCGTCCCCCGCGTACAGCAGCAGATGGGAGACGCCCGCGCGGGCGCCGCCGCGCAGTTGCAGCCTGCCCTGCTCGGACACCGGCTGCTGACCGTCCTCACGGGCGGCCTCGGCCAGGAGGGCGAGCACGGCCTCGGCCTGGCCCGGCGTGAGTGCGCTGTGCGTCTCTAGGGAGCGGGCGGGGAAGGACCGTACGGAGTCGTCGCTGCTCATGCGTACGAGGGTACGGCGCGCGCCCCGCGCCGGGTGCTGAAGGAATACCGTTTCCGTGCCGAGGGGTCGGGCGGGGAGAATGCGGGGCATGGGACATCTGGACGTGGCGCATCTCGAGTACTACCTGCCGGACGGGCGGGCGCTGCTCGGTGATGTGTCGTTCCGCGTCGGTGAGGGCTCGGCCGTGGCGCTGGTCGGCCCGAACGGCGCGGGCAAGACGACGCTGCTCAGGATCATCGCGGGCGAACTCGACGCGCACGGCGGCAAGGTGAGCGTCAGCGGCGGCCTCGGGGTGATGCCCCAGTTCGTCGGCGGCGTCCGGGACGGCTCGACCGTCCGCGACCTCCTCGTCTCCGTCGCCCCGAAGCGCATCCGTACGGCCGCGAAGGCGGTCGACGAGGCCGAGCACGCGATCATGACCGTGGACGACGAGGCCGCGCAGATGGCGTACGCCCAGGCCCTCTCCGACTGGGCCGAGGCCCAGGGGTACGAGACGGAGACCCTGTGGGACATGTGCACCACGGCCGCCCTCGGCATCCCCTACGACCAGGCTCAGTGGCGCCAGGTGAACACCCTGTCCGGCGGTGAGCAGAAGCGGCTGGTGCTGGAGTACTTCTTCCGGGGCCACGACGAGGTGCTGCTGCTGGACGAGCCGGACAACTACCTGGACGTGCCCGGCAAGCGCTGGCTGGAGGAGCAGATCCGGGCCACCCGCAAGACGGTGCTGTTCATCTCGCACGACCGGGAGCTGCTGGCCCGCTCCGCCGAGCGGATCGTCAGCGTGGAGCCCGCCGAGGGCGGCGCCGACGTCTGGACGCACGGCGGCGGCTTCGCCACCTACCACGACGCCCGCCGCGAGCGCTTCGCCCGCTTCGAGGAGCTGCGCCGCCGCTGGGCGGAGAAGCACGCCCAGCTCAAGAAGCTGGTGGTCACCCTCCAGCAGGCGGCCTCGGTCAGCCACGAGATGGCCTCGCGGTACGCGGCCGCGCAGACCCGGCTGCGCAAGTTCGAGGAGGCCGGGCCGCCGCCCGAGCCGCCGAAGGAGCAGGACATCCGGATGCGGCTGCGCGGCGGCCGTACCGGCGTGCGCGCGATCACCTGCGAGGCGCTGGAGCTGACCGGGCTGATGAAACCGTTCGACCTGGAGGTCTTCTACGGCGAGCGGGTCGCGGTCCTCGGCTCCAACGGCTCCGGCAAGTCCCACTTCCTGCGCCTGCTGGCCGGGGCGGACATCGCGCACACCGGGCTGTGGAAGCTCGGCGCCCGGGTGGTGCCGGGGCACTTCGCGCAGACCCACGCCCACCCCGAGCTGGTCGGCCGCACCCTGCTGGACATCCTGTGGTCCGAGCACTCCCACGCGCGCGGCCCGGCCATGTCGATCCTGCGCCGCTACGGCCTGGACCGGCAGGCCGAGCAGAACTTCGAGCGGCTCTCCGGCGGCCAGCAGGCCCGGCTGCAGATCCTGCTGCTGGAACTCGCCGGGACCACCGCCCTGCTGCTGGACGAGCCCACCGACAACCTCGACCTGGAGAGCGCCGAGGCCCTCCAGGAGGCGCTGGAGGCGTACGAGGGGACCGTGCTGGCCGTCACCCACGACCGCTGGTTCGCCCGCTCCTTCGACCGCTTCCTGGTCTTCGGCTCCGACGGCCGGGTCCGCGAGACCCCGGAACCGGTGTGGGACGAACGCCGGGTGGAGCGCGCCCGCTAAGACTCCTGGTGCGTGTCCGGCGGGGGTGTCGGTGCGCCCGGCAGCCGGACGGTGGCGACCGTGCCGCCGTCCGGGGCGCGGTCGAGCGTCACCTCGCCGCCCGCCTGCTGCACCGTACGGGCCACGATGGACAGCCCGAGGCCCGAGCCGGGCAGTGCGCGGGCGCTGGGGGAGCGCCAGAACCGGTCGAAGACGTACGGGAGTTCCTCGGCGGCGATGCCCGGACCGTGGTCCCGTACGGTCAGCACGCCGTCGGTCAGCCGGACCTCGACCGTGCCGCCCTCGGGGCTGAACTTCACCGCGTTGTCCAGGATGTTGACCACCGCGCGCTCCAGCGCGGAGGGCTCCGCCCGGACGAACCAGGGCTCCAGGTCCGCCATGAGCGTCAGCTCCGGCCCGCGCAGCCGGGCCCGGCGCAGCGCCTCCTGAACGGTCTCCTGGAACGAGAACACCTGGACCCGCTCCCCGCGCTGCCCCTCCGAGCGGGACAGCTCCTGCAAGTCACCGATCAGCGCCGCCAGTTCGGTCATCTGCGCCTTCACCGAGGCCAGCAGGGCCTTGCGGTCGGCGGCCGGGATCGGGCGGCCCGTCTCCTCGCTGCGGGTCAGCAGCTCGATGTTGGTGCGCAGCGAGGTGAGCGGGGTGCGCAGCTCGTGCCCGGCGTCCGCGATCAGCTGCTGCTGGAGGTCGCGGGACCCGGCCAGCGCGGTCGTCATCGAGTTGAACGACCGGGAGAGCCGGGCCACCTCGTCGTCGCTGTCGTCGGCCACCGGGATGCGGACGGCCAGGTCCTCGGTGCGGGCCACGTGCTCGACCGCCTCGGTCAGCTTGTCCACCGGCCGGAGTCCGGCCCGCGCCACCGCGAGCCCGGCCACACCCGCGCCCACCACCCCGATGCCGGAGACCAGCAGCAGGATCAGCGCCAGGTCGTTCAGGGTGCGCTGGGTGTCCTTGAGGGAGAAGGCCACCATCACGGCGACCTCCGGGTACGGCTGCGTACCGGGTGCCCCGCCGACGGGCACGGCGCTGGTCATGACCCGTACGTCGTCCCCGTTGGAGTCGACGCCGTCGCGCAGGGTGCGGCGGCCGAGGGTGGCGTTGCGGGCGGCGGCCACGTCCGCAGGGGTGGTCTTCACCGTGCCCTCGGAGAACGGGGTGACGCAGGTCTTGCCCTCGGCGGTGACGATCTGGAGGTACAGGAAGGACGGCGGGCCCTCGTCGGCACCCGGGGACTGCGGGCAGGTCAGCAGCAGCGTGGTCACCTGGTCGGGGCTGAGCGGCCGGCCGAGGCTCTGCAGCCGCTCGTCCATCTCGCTGTAGAGCTTGCCCTGCACGATGAACCAGCAGGTCACCGACACCGCGGCCACCGCGAAGGCGACGGCCGCCGCGACCAGCATCGCCAGCCTCGCCCGGATCGGCAGCGCCCGGTAGCGGCGCATCAGCCGCCTCACTCGGCGCCGCCCGGCCGCAGCACGTACCCGACGCCCCGGACGGTGTGCACGAGCCGGGGCTCGCCGCCCGCCTCGGTCTTGCGGCGCAGGTACATCACGTACACGTCCAGGGAGTTGGAGGAGGGCTCGAAGTCGAAGCCCCACACCGCCTTGAGGATCTGCTCCCGGGTCAGCACCTGGCGCGGGTGCGCCATGAACATCTCCAGCAGCGTGTACTCGGTACGGGTCAGCTCCACCGGCCGCTCGCCCCGCCGGACCTCCCGGGTGGCGAGGTTCATCCGCAGGTCGCCGAAGGTGAGCGCCTCGTCCTCGCGGGCCTCGGCGGACACGGTTCCCGCGTACGAGCTGCGCCGCAGCAGGGCCCTGATACGGGCGAACAGCTCGTCCAGCTCGAAGGGCTTGACCAGGTAGTCGTCGGCCCCGGCGTCCAGTCCGGTCACCCGGTCCCCGACCGTGTCACGGGCCGTCAGCATCAGGATCGGGGTGGTGTCCCCGGTGTTCCGGATGCGGCGGGCGGCGGTCAGACCGTCCATGCGGGGCATCTGGATGTCCAGCACGACCAGGTCGGGCCGGTAGTCCCCGGCCTGCTCCAGCGCGTCCGCTCCGTCGACGGCGACCCGGGTGTCGTACCCCTCGAAGGCGAGGCTGCGTTCCAGGGCCTCGCGGACGGCCGGTTCGTCGTCGACGATCAGGATGCGCTGGGGGTCACGGTCGCCTTCGGCGGGGCTCATCGCTGGCGGTACCTCGTGGGTGCGGTGGGGCGTGGACGAGAGGTTCTCAAGCCTCGCACGTTTCGGCTCCGCCGCGTCCGAGGCCGGGGGGTCAGACCCCGGCCGGGGTCAACCGGGTCAGGGCGTTGAGCCGGTTCAGCGGCACCTTGCGGCGGTGCGGGCGGGCGGCGGAGGTGCGCAGGCCCATCAGCTGGGGCGCGGGGGTGGGCAGCTCGGGCAGACGGCGGGGGGTGGGGTCGGGGGCGTGCAGCTCGTGCGCCACCTCGAGGGCGACGACGACGTTCGCCGGTCCGGAGACAGGGGCCTGGTGCGAGACGCGCTTGATCATGACGTTCTCCCTGCTGCTCGGTACTGCGTGTGCTGGAGCCTTCAGCTGGTGGAACCCGCCCGCAGCTTCGCGAGGTCGGCCTTGACGGTGTCGACCGGGATGGCGAAGCCGAGCCCGATGCTGCCCGCGTCCGTGGACGAGGAAGCCTGGGAACCCGAGGAGTACATGGCGGAGTTGATCCCGATCACCCGGCCGGAGGCGTCGATGAGGGCGCCGCCGGAGTTGCCGGGGTTGAGCGAGGCGTCGGTCTGGATGGCCTTGTAGGTGGTGGTGGCGGAGCCGGTGTCGCCGTTGAACTCACGGCCGCCGAACTGGAACGGCCACTGCTCGTCGCCGTTCTGTCCCTGGCTGCTCTGGCTCTCGTCGGTGGACACCGTCACGTCCCGGTCGAGCGCGGAGACGATGCCGCTGGTCACGGTGGAGGTCAGCCCCTCGGGGGAGCCGATCGCCACGACCGTGTCACCGACCTGGACGCCCGAGGAGGTGCCGAGCGGCGCCGCCTTGAGCCCCGAGGCGCCCTCTATCTTCAGCAGCGCCAGGTCCTTGGAGCTGTCGGTGCCGACCACGCGGGCGGTGCGGCTGGTGCCGTCGCTGGTGCGCACCTTCACCGAGGAGGCGCCGGAGACGACGTGGTTGTTGGTGACGATCTCGCCCGCACTGCTGACGATCACGCCGGAGCCGGTGGACGAGCCGTTTGCGAGGGTCGCGTTGACCTCGACGACGCTCGGGGTGAGCGCGGCGGCGATGTTCGCCACGTCGCCCTTCTTGCCCGCCGCGACCACCGGGGTGGCCGTGTCGGTGGCGGTGGTGTCGTGCCCGGTGAGCTGCTGGAAGGCGTAGGCGGTGCCTCCGCCGACCGCGGCCGCGACCAGCGCGACCGCCGCGAGCAGCGTGACCGGACCACCGGGACGCTTGCGCCGCCGCCCGGACCCGCTGCCGACGGTGGGTGCGTGGGCGGGCGGCGGCGGCCACTCGGGGTGCACGTCAGCCGCGTGGGGAGCCGCGTACGGCGGTGCGGGGGTTCCCTGCGGATGCTCGTACTCGTGGCCGCCGGTGCGGCGCGTGGTCTCGGTCATACGAGGAGCATGTCCCGCGACCATGAGAGCTTCCTGAGGCCCGCCTGAGAACCCCGGCAGAACCACCTTCGGTTCCGATGAGACCTCGCTGACCTGCGATTTCAGCCCGCGCAACCGCAGCTGGCGCGGACCTGGAGGCGGGACGGGAAGGTCTTCAGCCGCTCCCGGCGGGAGCCCGCCACGCGCAGGCCGTCGTCCAGGACGAGGTCGACGGCCGCGCGGGCCATCGCCGGGCGGTCGGAGGCCACCGTGGTCAGCGGCGGGTCGGCGAGACCCGCCTCCTTGATGTCGTCGAACCCGGCCACCGCCAGCTCGCCCGGCACGTCGAGGCGCAGCTCGCGGGCGGCCCGCAGCACTCCGATGGCCTGGTCGTCGGTGGAGCAGAAGATCGCGGGCGGTCTGTGCGGCCCGGCGAGGATCTCCAGCGCGACCCGGTAGGCATCGTAGCGGTTGTACGCGGCCTCGAAGAGGCGGCCCTCGGTGGACAGGCCCGCCTCGGCCATCGCCCGGCGCCAGCCCTCCACGTGGTCGGAGACCGGGTCGCCCACGGCCGGGGTGTCGGCGGTGCCGCCCATGCAGGCCACGTAGTCGTGGCCGTGCTCCAGCAGATGGCGGACGGCGAGCTGGGCGCCGCCCAGGTCGTCGGTGGTGACGGCGACGTCGTCGATGGCCTCCGGGCGCTCGTGCAGCAGCACCACGCGGGCGTCCCACGCCTCGATCTCGGCGGCGGCCTGGTCGTTCAGCGCGTGCGAGACGAGGATGAGACCGGAGACCCGCATGCCGAGGAAGGCCCGCAGATAGTGGACCTCGCGCTCGGCGATGTAGTCGGTGTTGCCGACCAGGACCATCTTCCCGCGCTCGGAGGCGGCCTGTTCGACCGCGTGCGCCATCTCCCCGAAGAAGGGCTGGCGGGCGTCCGGGATGATCAGACCTATCAGGTCGGTACGGCGCGAGGCCATCGCCTGGGCCACCCGGTCCGGGCGGTACCCCAGCTCGTTGATCGCCGCGAGGACACGCTCGCGCGTGGCCGGGGCGACCGGCCGGGGTCCGTTGTTGATGACATAACTGACCACGGCGGTGGAGGTACCCGCCAGCCGTGCCACATCATCCCGAGTCACCTTCGCCACGCGCGGAGTCTACGCGGATCGACCCGCTCTGGGCAGGGCATACGTGGTGCGGATACCGGGTCGGTACCGGGGCCGACGGCGGCCGGGGATGCCCTCGCACTACCCCGGCCGGAGCCGCTCTAAGCCTCCGCCGTGACCCCGCTGCCCTCGCGGACCGCGGAGGTGTCCCCTTCGGCCCCCTTTGCCCGGCCGGACGCGGCCCGCCCGGCCTCCGCCCGCTTGGCCTCGGCCCGCTTGGCCTCATCGGCGGCCCGGTCGGGCTTCTCCGGGGTGACGAAGCGGTATCCCACATTGCGGACGGTGCCGATCAGCGACTCGTGCTCCGGGCCGAGCTTGGCCCGCAGCCGCCGTACGTGCACGTCCACGGTGCGGGTGCCGCCGAAGTAGTCGTAGCCCCAGACCTCCTGGAGGAGCTGGGCGCGGGTGAAGACGCGGCCGGGGTGCTGGGCCAGGTACTTCAGCAGCTCGAACTCCTTGAAGGTCAGGTCGAGCACCCGGCCCTTGAGCTTCGCGGAGTAGGTGGCCTCGTCCACGGAGAGGTCGCCGTTGCGGATCTCCATGGGGGAGTCGTCGCCGACGAGCTGCTGGCGGCCCATGGCGAGCCGGAGCCGGGCCTCGACCTCGGCCGGGCCCGCGGTGTCGAGCAGTACGTCGTCGATGCCCCAGTCGGCGGTGACGGCGGCGAGGCCGCCCTCGGTGACCACCAGGACGAGCGGACAGCCCGGTCCGGTGGAGCGCAGCAACTGACACAGGCTGCGCACCTGGGGGAGGTCGCGGCGGCCGTCGACGAGGATGACGTCGGCGCCGGGGGTGTCGACGAGAGCGGGACCCTCCGCCGGGGCGACCCGCACGCTGTGCAGCAGCAGGCCGAGCGCGGGGAGCACCTCCGTCGACGGCTGGAGGGCGTTGGTCAGGAGCAGCAGAGAACTCATACGTCTGGTTCCTCCTCGGTCCCTGCGAGGACGTATCCGGTGCGGTACATGCTCTGCGTTCCCGTCGGCCCCGTATACCGGCGGCACGCCCGCCTCGTATACAACGCGTCCGAAAGCACAAAAGGACCCGGGGGCTTCGCTGCCCGAGTCCTCTGCCCAGCAGAATAGCCCACATGAGCAACCGTCCGGCGGGTCATGCGCCACGTTCCACCATTCGTCCGAATTCCGAGACGGGCCAAGACACCACTGTCCGGACTTTTCTGCGTACGGCCGACGGAATTCCGGTGGATTCCGTATACGATCCCGGCCCCGCCGTATACGAAACGGCCCCGGCCGATGTGGTCTTCGTGGTCGCGCACGGCTTCACCGGGGACGTGGACCGGCCGCACGTGCGCCGGGTGGCCCGCGCGCTGGCCGCGTACGGGGCGGTGGTGACCTTCTCCTTCCGGGGCCACGGCGCCTCCGGCGGGCGCTCCACGGTGGGCGACCGCGAGGTGCTGGACCTGGCGGCGGCCGTGGAGTGGGCGCGCGGCTTCGGGCACGCGCGCGTGGTGAGCGTCGGCTTCTCCATGGGCGGCTCGGTGGTGCTGCGGCACGCGGCGCTGAACCCCGGCACGGTCGACGCGGTGGTCTCGGTCAGCTCGCCCGCCCGCTGGTACTACCGGGGCACCGCGCCGATGCGCCGCCTGCACTGGCTGGTCACCCGCCCCTCGGGCCGCCTGGTCGGCCGGTACGGCTTCCGCACCCGTATCCACCACCGCGACTGGGACCCCGTCCCGCTCTCGCCCGTCGAGGCGGCCGCCCGGCTGGCACCGGTGCCGCTGCTGGTGGTGCACGGCGACAGCGACGGCTACTTCCCGCTCGACCACCCCCGGATGCTCGTGGACGCGGCCGGTGCGGCGGGCGAACTCTGGCTGGAACCGGGCATGGGCCACGCCGAGAACGCGGCCGGTGACGAGCTGCTGGCCCGGATCGGCCGCTGGGCGCGGGCGCGCACCGGGCGGGGGACGGACTAGCCTGGGCGGCACCGTCTTTGTTTGTTCTGTCTTTGTCTGTTCTTTCCCGCCGTCCGATGAGGAACGAGATGCCCAAGGTCACGGTGCGCTACTGGGCCGCCGCGAAGGCCGCGGCCGGGATCGCCGACGAACCGTTCGACGCCGACTCGCTGGCCGAGGCGCTGGCCGCGGTGCGCGAACGGCATCCCGGCGAACTCACCCGCGTACTCCAGAGGTGCGCGTTCCTCGTCGACGGCGCTCCCGTCGGGACCCGCGCGCATGAGACGGTACGGCTGGCCGAGGGCGGCACGGTCGAGGTGCTCCCGCCGTTCGCAGGAGGATGAGGCGTTGAGCGACCAGCAGTCGTACGAGGGCGGCCCCTACTCGGGGTACGACCCCTACGGGCAGCAGCGGACACCGGGCGAGTGGGCCCCGCCCCCCGGGCAGCCGCAGTACCCGAACCCCTACGCCGACCCCTACGGGACCCAGCAGGCGCCCGCCCAGCAGTGGCAGGGGCAGACCTGGGACACCCAGAACCACGCGCGGATGCCGGTGGCCGAGCAGCCGTACCAGCAGGCCCCCGCGCCCCAGCCGGAGCAGGCCCCCGCGCCGGAGCAGGAGGCCGAGCCCGCTTTCGGTCCCGCCACCCTCGCCGGGAACGCCCGGATCACCGACGCCCAGCGGGCCCGCCTGGAGGGCCGCTCGCCGGTCATCGAGCCCGGCATCCAGCCCGCCGCGCTCACCGCCCTGCTCGGCGTCCTCCTCGCGGTGGCCGCGCCGCTGGGCTCGTACGCCCTGGTGGTGCCGCTGGTGCTGCTCCAGGCCGTGACGGCCGCGGGCTGGTTCCGGCTGAACGGCATGTGGCCCGCCCGGCAGGGCATCGCGCTGGCCTTCCTCGGCGGCCTGGTCGCCGACGCGGCGGTGCTGGCGGCGGGCCGTGCGCACGCCCCGGCCGCGATCCTCGGCCCGCTCGGCATCTGGGTCCTGCTGGCCCTGGTCCTCCAGCTCCGCTCGCACGCCTCGCCGGACGAGCGGATGTACGGCCTGATGGCCACCGTCGCCTCCTCGGCGCTCGCCATCCTCGCCACCGGCTTCCTGGGCGCCTCCGCGCACGCGGTGTCGGTCGGCGCGGCGGCGGTCGCGGTCGCCGTCCTGGCCCGCGCGCTGCCCCTGCCGACCCCGGTCTCGGTCGTCGTCTCGCTGCTCGCGGCGGCGGGCACCGGCCTCGCGGTCGGCAACCTGACCGGCCTGGGCACGGGCGGCGCGGCCCTCGGCGCGGGCGCGGCGGTCTGCGCGCTCATCGGCCACCGGGTCGCCAGTTACGACTACCCCTCCCGCTTCGTCCACTTCACCGCGGGCGTCGCCCTGCCCCTCGCGGCGGCGGCCCCGGCGGTCTGGCTGCTGGGCCGCGCCTTCGGCTGACCGGCGTACCCGGCCGGGGGCTGTTTCCGGCCGGGGTTTCCGGAAAGTGGTGGGGTAAAAGCGGGAAAAGCCGCAGTCCGGCGCGGGCCCGTCACAGGTGATCCACAATTTCCGCCCGGCCGGTCCCGGCGGGGCTACGGTGGCGGCGCCGGAACCGAGCCGCCGACCTCTGGGGAGAACATGCGGGCCCTGCGAATACTCCTGATTCTCGTCGTGATCCTGGGCGGGCTCTTCGTGCTCGCGGACCGGGTCGCGGTGCATTTCGCCGAGGGTGAGGTCGCGGACCGGATGCGGGCGCGGGAGAACCTCGCCTCGACGCCGGACGTGGACATCAAGGGCTTCCCGTTCCTCACCCAGGTCGCGGGCGGTTCGCTGGACGACGTGGGCCTCGGCATCAAGGACTACTCGGCGCCGACCGGCACCGAGGGCCGGGTGATCCGCGTCGACGACCTGAAGGCCGACCTGAAGGACGTGAAGTTCTCCAGCGACTACTCCTCGGCGACCGCCGCGAGCGGCACCGGGTCCGCCACCATCGCCTACGACCAGCTGATGAAGGCCGCCAAGACCGAGCCGACCGAACTGGCGCCCGGCATCACGGCCCAGATCACCGGCCTCGGGGACGGCGGCAACGGCAAGATCAAGGTCTCGGTGAAGCTCGGCATCCCGGCGCTCGGCATCGAGCGGACCTTCCCGGTGCTCAGCTCGGTCGACGTCAAGGGCGGCAAGGTCTCGGTGCACGCGGACGCCCTGCCGGTCATCGCGGGCGCCAACCTGGCCGACGGCACCTTCCGCCAGATCACCGACTTCCAGCAGGCCCTGGACCAGCTGCCGGGCGGTATCGCGGTGGACAGCGTGCGGGCCACGGCGGACGGTGTGGAGATCGGCGTGACGGGTTCGAACCTGAAGCTGGGCGGGTAGGACCCGCGCGAGCCTCGTACGCCTGTCCGACTGGCGAGACGCGTTGTCCGTGACGCGGTTGTGCGGCGGACGTGAAGACCGACGGAAGCGCCCGACGGCCCGGATTCCGGGCCCGAGGGCGCTTTCCGCGTCCCGGGGCATGTGTGCGCGGACCAGGATGCGGACGATCGTGTCTCGCTATATGACACGCCGGTGACACGTGCGCCCGGACCTCCTTACGATCGACGGCATGAAGCGACAGGCGGATCTCACGAAGCGGCGGGCAGTGGACCTGTGCCGCGTCTCCGCCATGCTCTGTCGCCCCTTCTGAGCGGAAGTCACCGCACTCCCGCATCTCCCGGCCGCCCTGCTGGAAGGGCACTCGTGTGCCGTCGCGCCCGTATGCGCGCGGCCACCCCTCTCACCGCACGCCACCGTGACTGCCCCGGAGGAGAAAAGCATGAGCCGCAGCGACGTCCTGGTCGACGCCGACTGGGTGCAGGAGCACCTCGACGACCCGACCATCGCCCTCGTGGAGGTGGACGAGGACACGTCCGCCTACGAGAAGAACCACATCCGCGGCGCCATCCGCGTCGACTGGACCAAGGACCTCCAGGACCCGGTCCGCCGTGACTTCATCGACCAGGAGGGCTTCGAGAAGCTCCTCTCGGACAAGGGCATCGGCAACGACACCCTGGTCGTCCTCTACGGCGGCAACAACAACTGGTTCGCCTCGTACGCGTACTGGTACTTCAAGCTGTACGGCCACGACAACGTCAAGCTCCTCGACGGCGGCCGCAAGAAGTGGGAGCTGGACGCCCGCGAGCTGGTCCCCGGCGACGAGGTGCCCGAGCGCGCCAAGACCGAGTACCAGGCCAAGCCGCAGAACACCGCGATCCGTGCCTTCCGTGACGACGTGGTGGCCGCGATCGGCAGCCAGAACCTGGTCGACGTGCGCTCGCCCGACGAGTTCTCCGGCAAGCTGCTCGCCCCGGCCCACCTCCCGCAGGAGCAGTCGCAGCGCCCCGGCCACGTGCCCAGCGCCCGCAACATCCCGTGGTCGAAGAACGCCAACGACGACGGCACCTTCAAGTCCGACGAGGAACTGAAGGAGCTGTACGCGGCGGAGGACGTCGACCTCGCCAAGGACACCATCGCCTACTGCCGCATCGGCGAGCGCTCCGCGCTCACCTGGTTCGTGCTGCACGAGCTGCTGGGCGTGGAGAACGTCAAGAACTACGACGGTTCCTGGACCGAGTACGGCTCGCTGGTCGGCGTGCCGATCGAGCTGGGCGCGGCCAAGTAAGCAACCCGACCGACCTTCCGACCTTCTGGTCTTCTGGTCAGACCTCTTACGGAGAAAGACATGTGCGGAGCGAAGGCAGGCGGCCCGGACGCCTCGGCGATCAAGCCCGGTGAGACCACCATCCAGGGGCAGGTGACGCGGGACGGCGAGCCGGTGACGGGCTACGTCCGCCTGCTGGACTCGACGGGCGAGTTCACCGCGGAGGTCCCCACCTCCGCCACGGGCCAGTTCCGCTTCTACGCGGCCGAGGGCACGTGGACGGTACGCGCCCTGGTGCCCGGCGGCACCGCCGACCGCACGGTCGTCGCCCAGCAGGGCGGTCTGGCCGAGGTCGCCATCGCCGTCTGAGGCGTACGCGGAGTCGAGCGGCCGGAGCTGGGGCCGCGCCCACCGGGTTGGACGCCTGGGGCGCGGCCCTTCCGGCTGTCCGGCCCTACTCTGGACACATGTACGCACGGCGGCGTCGCTGGTACTTCGTGATGATGGGGGTCTGCGTCGTCCTCTTCGTCCTCGCCTGGGCCGTGGTCCGGATCTGGTCCGTCCCGGCCGCGGTCGGCATGTGCCTGTTCGCCATGGTGATCCCGCCGGTGGCCGCGATGGTCGCCAACCGGCGGGGCCCGGAGGACCGCTGGTGGGACTCCCCATCCGGGGACAAGCAGTCCGACGAGTGGTGGGACGAGCTGGACGGCAAGAAACCCCCGCGCTCCTAGTAGACGAGGGCCTGGGTGCCGTCCGCCATGACCTCCTGCACGAAGACCTGCGCCCCGGCGATCCGTACGCCCTCCAGGACGTCGCCCTCGCCGATGTCCCGCCGTACCGCGCACTGCGTGCACAGCGTGACCCGCCCGGCCGTCAGCACCGACTCCAGCAGGTCCTGCAGCGGTGCCGCGTGCGGCAGCTCGAACTCCGCCGCCCGCCCCGGCAGCGCGAACCACGCCGACTCCCCGGTCAGCCACACCGAGACCTCGACCCCACTGGCCACGGCCACCGCGGCCACCGTGAACGCCTGCGAGCACCGCTCCGGGGCGTCGGCGCCGGAGGTCACCTTGATCACGAGCTTGTTCGCCATGACCGAATCGTAATCCGGGGCCCTGCAACTACATGAACATGCCATGAGTCTGGTGGGGGGCGCGGATGACGGAGTCCGTGCTTTCCAGTCCTGTGGGGGGACGACACGTTGAGCACCACTGAAAGCCCGGAAAGAGCGGTATCCGAGCCACCCGGGACGTCCGAGCCACCCGGGGCCGCGCCCGCGCCGGCGCCGCGCCGGAGGGGGCGTACCGCGCGGCGGCTGGCCCTGGCCGTGGTGCTCGGGCTGGTCGCCGGGACCTGCGCCGGGTATCTCGTCCAGGCCGGCCGCACGCCGGACAAGCTGCCCTCGCTCTCCCAGCCGACCCTGGCGCAGGCCGCGGGCAACGGCCCCGCGCCGTTGTCCGCCGCCCAGGACCACCAGGTCAAGATGGACGGCGATCTGCGCAAGCTGCTGCTGAAGAGGCCGGACGGCACCCGCGCGAATCCGGCCATCGACAGCGACGACGGCTGGCTGGACCTCAGCGCCTACGCGGACCTGTACACCGAGCCGGACGGGGCCTTCCGCGATCTCCTCGGCGACGAGTTCCGACGCGCCGCGGTCACCGGCTGGGTCGAGTCCGGTGACCGCACCGTGGAGATCCGCCTGGTCCAGTTCCGCCAGGTGGAGACACGGGCCGCCATCGACCGGGCCGCCGATGCCCGTATCTGGGCCGCCGATGACGCCCACACCCGGAGCTGGCCCGTGCCGGGCACGGGCGACGGCGAGTTCTTCGTCCACGACCGGCCCGACAGCCGCTTCGGCCCCGGCTACCAGGCCGAGGCACATGCCTGGCGCGGGGACATCGTCATGGAGATGTGGGTCTTCGGCACCAAGCCGATCCCGCCGGCCAGGGTCCGCGAGCTGGCACGACAGCAGATGGAGCGGTTGTGAGCACTGACGCCGTGAGCACCGACGCCGTGAGCGCCGACGTTGCGGGCACCGACGCTGCGGGCACTGACGCCCCGAGCACTGACGTTGCGAGCAGGCCTGCCCGCCCCCGCCGCACCACCGCGATCGTGGGCGCCGCACTCGCTCTCGCCACCCTCGCGGGGATCGGCTGCACCGCCGCCGTGGTGCACGGGGCCGACCGCTCGCCGGGCGCGCCCGCCTGGCGGCTGCCGGAGGCCGCGAAGGAGAAGCCGGCTCAGGAGAAGCAGTCCGGGCTGCGCGCGCTGCTCCTGCCCTTCGGTGAGGAGCGGTACGTCCGGGGCCCGGACCTGGACAGGTTCGGCTCGGACACCGAGCTGACCGGACGGCAGACGTCCGACCTCCTGCGCCAGTCCCTCCGGAGCCTGCCCCGGACCCAACGGCTCCGGCTGGAACGGCAGTACGAGAAGAACCCGGTCAAGGGCATGGCGATGCGCAGTTACACGAGCACGGCCTGGGTCGGCGAGGACTCCGACGCCTTCACCGTGGAGATGCTGCTGACCCGGGCGGACCAGAAGACCCTCCGCTCGCGCAACCACGCCCAGCAGGAGTTCCTCGACACCATGAAGGTCTTCCGCAAGGGGCCCGCGATCAAGGGGCACGAGGACCACGCCGCGTGCTTCCTGTCGCCGGCCGTCGAGGGGGAGAAGCTCGAGGTGATGTCGTGCTCCGGCTACGTCGGAGACATCGGCGTCAACGCCTGGATCGAGGGCGCCGCGCCGCTCGACCGGAAGGGGGCCGCCGACATGATGCGCGCCCAGTTCGACCGCATCAAGGAACCGGGTGAGGCCGTATGACCGAGTCACAGACCCCGCCGATGCCCGAGCTGCCGCCCGCGCGGTGCGGAAAGGACCGCCGCCGCACGCGCGCGGCCCTGCGCTGGACCGCCGTCCTCGCCGTGTTCGCCCTCACCGGGGCCGGGACGGCGTACGGGATCAGCCGGGCGGACCGCGCGGACCTGCCCGGTCTCGCCACCCGCTCCGACGGGCGCTGGGAGTACCCGGCGCTGGTCAGGCCCCCGCTGCCGTCCGGCAGCCCCGGACCGCTGGCCGCCGGGAACAGGGCGGGCACGCACTACGCCGACCTGCGTGCCCTCCTGCTGCCCGCGCCGGAGAACGCCACGGTGGACAAGGCGCTGTCCGGCGCGGACGGCTGGCTGCCGGTCAAGGACTTCCTGGCGCAGTACGACGGTTCGGCACGCCACCAGCTGGGACAGGAGCTGACCGACCTCGGCCTGCGGCATGTGACGAGTCGCGGCTGGACCACCCCGGACGGCACGCGCACCCGCATCGATCTGCTCCAGTTCGCCACCGCCGAGGTCGCCGAGGAGTCGGAGGGCTCGTTCGCGAACTACGCGGTACCCAGGCATCCGCTGCGCGGCACTCCCGCCTTCGAGCCCGCGGGCTTCCCGGAGGCGGCCCGGCTGGACAAGGTCTGGCTCGCCGGGTTCGCCGAGACCGAGCCGTACGGCAAGGAGCAGACGCGGGTGGCGTACGCGACCGCCGGGGACACCGTCGCCATGGTCACGCAGTCCCGGCCGGGGGGTGCGGCGGCGGTGCCGTTCTGGCAGACGGTGACGTTGCAGAGCGAGCTGCTCGCCTGAGGGCCACCTCGCCAGGAGACTCTGACCCCGGCCGCGTAAGCTGGGCGCGGCTCTGTCGTACGTTCACTTCCGCTCAAGGAGCACACCCGTGGAGATCTTCTTCGAACTGCTGCTGGTCCTGGTCTGCGTCGGCGTGATCGCCTTCGCCGGACTGACCGTGAAGAAGCTGTACCAGGGCCAGCGCTGACGTAACGCCCCAGAACCGACAGGAACGGCCGCTCATGATCGAGATCCCGTCTGACCTGCACAAGGACCTCGTCCCCCTCGCCTTTCTGCTGGGCAACTGGGCGGGCGCGGGGGTCCACGACTTCCCCGGCTCCGAGAAGTGCAACTTCGGCCAGGAGGTGAGCTTCACCCACGACGGCCGGGACTTCCTGGAGTACCAGTCCCGCACCTGGGTCCTCGACAACGAGGGCAACAAGGTCTGCCCGCTGGAGTCCGAGGCCGGCTTCTGGCGGATCGACGCCGAGCGCAAGGTCACGGTCACGATGACCCGTGACGACGGTGTGGTGGAGATCTGGTACGGCGAGCTGGCGGACAAGAAGCCCCAGATCGACCTGGTCACGGACGCCGTCGCCCGCACCCCGGAGTCCCCGGCGTACACCGGCGGCAAGCGCCTGTACGGCTACGTCAAGGGCGACATCATGTGGGTCGGCGAGAAGCAGACCCCCGAGGTCGAGCTGCGCCCCTACATGTCGGCCCAGCTCAAGAAGGCCGTCACCCCGGAGGACGTCGAACGCTGGGCGAAGGACCTCCCGGACGACATGCCGGACGACGGCATCGCGTTCTTCAAGTAGGCCCGCACACCGGCGGACCGGTCGCCCTGATCACGCGGGACGACCGGCTCGGCGGCCCTACACTTCCAGTGTGGTGAGCACCGACTGGAAGAGTGATCTCAGGCAGCGCGGTTACCGGCTGACTCCGCAGCGGCAACTCGTGCTCGAGGCCGTGGACGCGCTGGAGCACGCGACGCCGGACGACATCCTCGTCGAGGTCCGCAGGACGGCCTCCGGGGTCAACATCTCCACCGTGTACCGCACGTTGGAGCTGCTGGAGGAGCTGGGGCTCGTCAGCCACGCCCACCTCGGGCACGGTGCGCCGACCTATCACCTCGCCGACCGTCACCACCATCTGCACCTGGTGTGCCGGGACTGCGAGAACGTGATCGAGGCGGACGTCGAGGTCGCCGCGGACTTCACCGCGCGGCTGCGCGAGCAGTTCGGGTTCGACACCGACATGAAGCACTTCGCGATCTTCGGCCGGTGCGCGGACTGCACGCGGAAGAGTTCCACCACCCCGTCGTAGGCTGGCCCGTATGAAGAGCCCCCTGCTGTCCCTGCCCGGCGCCGTTCCCGCCGAGGGCGTGGACGAAGGCGTCGCCGCCCACTACGGCGACCTGTTCCGCGAGCAGCGTGCGCTCGCCGACGGCACCGGTTTCGTCGACCTCTCCCACCGGGGCGTCGTCGCCGTGACCGGCGCGGACCGGCTGAGCTGGCTGCACCTGCTGCTCACCCAGCACGTGAGCGATCTTCCCGTGGGGGAGGCGACCGAGGCGCTGGTCCTCTCCGCCAACGGGCACATCGAGCACGCCCTGTACCTGGTGGACGACGGCACGACCGTCTGGGCCCACGTCGAGCCCGGCACCCAGGAGGCGCTGATCGCCTACCTGGAGTCGATGAAGTTCTTCTACCGCGTCGAGGTCGCCGACCGCACCGCCGACACCGCGGTGGTCCACCTGCCCGCGGGCTCCATCGCCGAGGTCCCCGAGAGCGCGGTGGTCCGCGAGACGCCGTACGGCCGTGATCTCTTCCTGCCGCGCGAGGAGCTGGAGGAGTTCGCCGCGCGTTCCGGTCCGGCGGCCGGGCTCCTCGCCCACGAGGCGCTCCGGGTCGAGCAGCACCGGCCCCGCCTCGGCTTCGAGACCGACCACCGCACCATCCCGCACGAGCTGGGCTGGATCGGTACCGCCGTGCACCTGCAGAAGGGCTGCTACCGGGGCCAGGAGACGGTCGCCCGCGTGCAGAACCTGGGCAAGCCGCCGCGCCGCCTGGTCTTCCTGCACCTCGACGGCAGCGACGTCCACCTGCCCCCGCCCGGCACCGAGATCCGCCTCGCGGACGACGGCCCGGACGGCCGCAAGATCGGCGTGGTGACGACCTCCGTACGCCACCACGAACTCGGCCCGGTCGCCCTGGCCGTCATCAAGCGCAACACCCCCATCGACGCGCGGCTCCTGGCCGGAGACACGGCGGCGGCGCAGGAGACGGTGGTCGAACCGTAGGGCTTGTCTGGACGTTGTCGGGTTGAGGGGGGTGGGCCCCCTCAATCTCAACCTCTATAAGCGGGGAGAGCCCCCAGCAGCCACTTTGTTGGAGTGGGGCAACGGCACGGTACGGGGAGTCCCTCACTGGCAGCCGGGCTCACCCTGCAAATGCCGAGAGGCGCGGCTCGACGCCCTGGCGCGCACCGCGCTCGGGCTCGGGGCGTACGCCTGGGTGCTAACAGGCGCAGTGGGCCGCGTGTGGCGGGGCCACTAGGGGGTCCGGGGTGCGGCGGGTGGTGCCGGTCGGGGTTTCGACGGAGAAGCCCTCACGCGTCCAGTACTCCATGCCGCCGATCATCTCCTTGACCCGGTAGCCGAGTCGGGCGAGCGCCAGGGCCGCGCGGGTGGCGCCGTCGCAGGCCGGGCCCCAGCAGTAGGTGATGACGGGAGTCGCGGGGTCCAGGACGGCAGCCGCCCGCTCCGGGATCTCGGCGGTCGGCAGGTGCAGCGCGCCGGGAATGCGCCTGTGGGCCCATGCCTCCGGGCCGCGGGAGTCGAGCAGGACGAAGCCGGGCGCGCCGGACTCCAGCGAGGCGTGCACGTCGGAGACGTCGGCCTGGAAGGTGAGGCGGGCGGCGAAGAAGGCGGCTGCCTCGGCGGGGCCGGCCGGGGGCATCCGCAGGGCGGGGCTGATCTCGGTGACTGTCATGCCGTAGACGCTATGGCCGGGGTCCGTCGCGGAGAACCGATGATCCACGGCCTTTCCCGCACGCCGCCGGGTGATCCGTGGTATCTCTCGGCCATGACCGCCGATTCCCTCGATCTCACCGACATACGCATCCTGAGTGCCCTCCAGGGCAACGGACGCGCCAGCTACGCCGAGTTGGCCCGCGCGGTCGCCATGTCGCCGAGCGCGGTGACGGAGCGGGTGCGGCGGCTGGAGGAGAGCGGGGTCGTCACCGGCTACTCGGCCGTCGTCAGCCCGGAGGCGCTCGGCCTGGACATCCTCGCCTTCGTCCGACTGCGCTACCCCACCGGCAACTACAAGCCGTTCCACGACCTGCTGGACAGCACGCCCGAGGTGGTGGAGGCCCACCATGTGACGGGCGAGGACTGCTTCGTGCTGAAGGTCGTCGCCCGTTCGATGCGCGACCTGGAGCGGGTCACCGGGCGTATCGCGGGCCTCGGCTCGGTCACCACGAGCGTCGTCTACTCCAGCCCGCTGCCGGGACGCTCGGTGACGGCGGTGGTGGCACAGGGGCCCGGCTAGACCTCGACCAGGATCGTGAAGGGGCCGTCGTTCACCAGGGAGACCCGCATCTGGGCGCCGAAGCGGCCCGTGGCGACCGTGGCGCCGAGGGCGCGGAGCTGGGCGACGACCTCGTCCACCAGTGGCTCGGCGACCGCGCCGGGGGCGGCCGCGTTCCAGGTGGGGCGGCGGCCCTTGCGGGCGTCGCCGTAGAGGGTGAACTGGCTGATGACCAGCAGCGGGGCGTCGATGTCGCTGCACGACCTCTCGTCGGTGAGCATCCGCACCGACCAGAGTTTGCGGGCCAGTTGGGCCGCCTTCTCCTTGGTGTCCTCGTGGGTCACGCCGACCAGGACGCACAGGCCCTCGCCCTCGATCGCGCCCACCGTCTCGCCGTCCACGACGACGCTCGCGCCGTCCACCCGTTGCACCACCGCACGCATGCGCCCCATCATGCCGTGCGCCGGGCGCGCGCCCGTACAGGGGGCCCGCAACCGATCAATACCCCCCCATCCAGGGCCGTTCGGGGGCAGTCGGTCACATAGCGGCCACCGGGGGTGGCACGATGCTCCCACACGCCGGTCGAGGGGACGGTCCACCGCACATGAGCACACCGAGCACCAGTGGTCCGGTCACACATAGGCCGCCCGCACAGCGCGCCGACAGCCCGCCGCCCGGTCCACTGCCCGAAGAGCCCCGGCCGTCCGTACTGGCCCCGCTGAGCCTGCCCGAACTGCGCGCGCTGCGCCGGGACGCCCAGCGCGACGAGGCCGACCTGAGCTATGTCCGGCGCCTCCTCCAGGGCCGGATCGACATCCTGCGCGCCGAACTGACCCGGCGCGGCGGGGCCCGGCTGCCGGTGCCGGTGGACGGGTCCGTGGTGGAGCGGCTGTCGGAGATCCTCGCCGACGGCCCGGCCCGCCACCGTTCCTCCGCCCGCCATGTCACGCTGGGCACCCCGTACAGCGAGGAGTACGGCAAACTCGCGGCGGAGATGCTCGCCGAGGTCGAGCTGTCCGACCTGACCGCCCGCACGGACACCGAACTGGGTGACGCGATGGGCCGGTTGACCCAGTACGAGCAGGAGATCTCGCACCGCCGCCAGGGCCTCCAGCGCACCACCGACGACTGCGGGGACGAGATCGCGCGCCGGTACCGGGCGGGCGAGGCACAGGTGGACGACCTGCTGGCCTGAGCGGCGGGGCCGCGGATGGAGCCGGATGCCGGGGCGCGGGAAATGCGCGCGACACCTGGCGGGTCCCCCGCCTACCGTGGCCCCATGATCGACGTACGCCCCGCGGGCGAGGACGAGTTCGACAACTGGCACCGCGCCCTGGACACCGGTTTCCTCCAGGACCCGGTGCTCACTGAGGAGCAACGTGCCGCGAGGCTGCGGCAGTTCGAGCCGGGCCGCCTGCTCGGCGCCTTCGACGGCGGCCGCTGCGTGGGCACCTTCCGCTCCTTCGCGCAGGAGGTCACCGCGGTCGGCGGCGCGTACGTTCCGTCCAACGCGATCTCCAACGTCACCGTCTCCCCGACGCACCGCCGCCGCGGTCTGCTCACGCGCATGATGCGCGAGGACCTGGCGGCCGCGCGGGAGCGCGGGGACGTGATCGCCACGCTGATCGCCGCCGAGTACCCGATCTACGGTCGTCTCGGCTTCGGCCCCGCCACCTGGGCGACCAACTGGAGCGTGGACGTCGGCCGTTCGGGGCTCGACCCGCGCTGGGCGGGCCCGGCGGACGGTGCCCGGATCGACCTGGTGGACGGCGCCGAGGTGCGCGCGCTGGGCCCGAAGCTGTCCGAGCGGGTGCGCGCGGTGACGCCGGGCGCGATCGGGCGGGACGAGCTGTGGTGGGACGCCCGTACCGGGGTGGCCCGCTTCGGCCGGGACTGGACCGAGCCGTTCTACGCGGTGTACCGGTCCGCCTCCGGCGAGGTCGAGGGCCTGGTGGCGTACCGCTGCGAGGCCAAGTGGGAGGGGCAGCAGCCGGAGAACGCGGCCAAGGTGGACTGGCTGACGGCCGCGACCCCGGCGGCCGAGGCCGCGCTGTGGCGCTACCTGTGCTCGATCGACTGGATCGCCCACGTCAAGAGTGGCTGGCGGGCGCCCGACTCCCTGCTGCCCTTCCTGCTGCCCGACGTGCGCGCGGCCCGCGTCGAGACGTACACGGACTGGCTGTGGCTGCGGCTGCTGGACGTCCGGCGGGCGCTGGAGGCGCGGACCTACGAGCGGTCCGGGTCGCTGGTGCTCGAGGTGCTGGACGAGGACGGCACGGCGGGCGGACGGTACCGGCTGGAGGTGTCGCCCGAGGGGGCTTCGTGCACCCCGGCGGGCGGCGCGTCCGCCGAGCTGACGCTGCCGGTGGCCGAGCTGGCCACGGTGTGGCTCGGGGACGGCTCGCTGACCCGGCTGGCGGCGCTCGGCCGGGTCCAGGAGGAGCGGGAGGGCGCCGCCCGGGTGGCCGACGCCCTGTTCCGCACGTCCGGGCGGCCTTGGTGCCCGGACTCCTTCTGACCGCGATCGTCGGTCGCCCGTCCGCGGCGTGCCGTGCTGATGTGCCGGTATTCGGTTGTGGCTGTGCGTGTGTTCAGTTGTGACTGTGCACTCCCGCCACCGGGAGTCTTCCCAGCCGAGTGGGCTGACCAACGTACGCGGAAACAAGGGCGTCCGGGAGCGGTATCGAGCCAACTCCTCATCAGATAATGGAAGATGACGTGAATTCACGATATTCCGGCAACTGGTCGTGATGCCCTTGGGGCATGCGCACGGCCGAGGTCTCGGAAGGAGTCGGCGTGAACGACAGGAGACTGACGGTCGCGGACATCGCCGAGGTACTGCGCGAGCGCATCCGGACCGGCGCGCTCCGGGCGGGGCAGCTGATGCCCACTCAGGCCGATCTGGCAGCCGAGTTCGGTGTGGAGCGCGGTGCCGTGCGTGGGGCCCTGCGGGCACTGCGCGACGAGGGTCTGCTCACTGATGTCACCAAGGGCAGCCCGCCGCGCGTAGCGGAGCCCGCCCCCGCGCAGGACGCCCCCCGGCCCACGATGGTCGCCCTGGCCCCCCGGCTCGCCGAGGCGTTCACCGCGTCCCACGTCCGGGTCGACGCCGTCTGCCTGACCGCGGAGAACCTGATGCTCGCCCTCGCCGAGCCGCTGCGCCGCATCCACGAGGGCCGGGACCGCCCCGAGCGCGTCGACGTACGCGTCCTGCTGCCCTCGCGCGACATCAGCCTCGCCTTCCCGGTCCCGGTGGACCCGGCGGGCGACGACGCCGACCCGGTGCACCGGCGCTGGCTGGCGATGCGCAACGCCCAGGGGCAGGTCCTGCAGTACAACCTCGACGCGCTGCGCGCCACGCACGACATCGACGTCCATGTCGCCTTCCGCGCCCTGCCGTTCACCCCGCCGGTCAAGCTGTACCTGCTCAACGGCGCGGAGGCGCTGTACGCGTACTACATGGTCACCCGGCGCGAGGAGCCCACCGACACCGGCACCCTGGAGATGTTCGACACCCTCGGTTCGGAGTCCATGCTGTTCTCCTTCGAGAGGCGGTCGGGCCAACGTGACGCCTCCTTCGTGGAACAGTCGCAGAAGTGGTTCGACGCCCTCTGGGAAACCATCACCACGGACCTGACACTCTCCTAGTGACTTCTGAGACGACGGAGACGACACCGGATGAACCGGTAGCGACCGAAACGGTTGAGAAGAAGACCGCCTACGAGACCGAGAAGCTTCGGGAACTGATCGGCGCGAGGGTCGTGCTCTGGGACTTCGACGGCCCGATCTGCCGGCTCTTCGCCCGGCACCGCGCCGAGCGGGTCGCGGCCGGGCTGGTGGAGTGGCTGGCCGGGCGCGGGCTGCACGGTCTGCTCAGCGAGGACGAGCGGGACACGCTGGACCCCCAGGTGGTGCTGCGCGCGGTGGACCGCCGCCATCCCGGCAGCGAGCTCGTGGCCGAGCTGGAGGAACGCCTCACCCAGGACGAGCTGCTGGCCGCCGCATCCGCCCTGCCGACCGCGTACGCCGACCCGCTGATCCGGACCTGGACCGCGGTGGGCTCCCGCCTGGCCATCACCACCGACAACTCCCCCCACGTGGTCCGCGCCTACCTCGCGGGCCGGGGCCTGACCGGCTGCTTCGCCCCCCACATCTACGGCCGCACCGCCGACGTGCGCCGCCTCAAGCCCGACCCGCACTGCCTCGACCGGGCCCTCGACGCGCTGGACGCACCCCCCGGCTCCGCCCTGATGATCGGGGGCGCGGCCACCGATGTGGTCGCCGCCGAGCGGGCCGGGGTCCGCTTCCTCGGCTACGCGGGCGGCGAGCGCACGGCCGAGCGGCTCCGGGCCGCCGGCGCCGACACGGTCCTCACCTCGCTGCAGCCCTTGCTGACGGCGCTCCGGCGCCCGACGGGCTGACACGGCGCGAGCGGGCGGGCGGCGTTCCGCAGGGCCGGTCTGTCCGCTCCCACTATGCTTTGTCCCCTGCTGCGGTGGCCGAGCCCGGCGCGCAGCGGTGTCGGGCGGACGAGCGGACGGAACGGCATGGATGACGAGCGTGACGGCTCCCGGGACGCCTGGGAGCTGCTGGTGGACGGTCCCGGCGCGACCTGCGTGCTGTTCGACTTCGACGGCCCGCTCTGCCGCCTGTTCCCCTTCGGCACGTCCATGGCCGTGGCCGCGGATCTGCGGCGGACCCTCGCCGACGACGGGGCCATCCAGGCCCTGTCCGCGGCGGAACGCACCGACAAGGACCCGTACATGGTGCTGCGGGCCATCCACCGGGTGCCGCGACTCGGTGATCTGGTGCGGCGGCTGGACGCGCGGCTGACCGAGGGCGAGCTCGCCGCCGTGTCCGCGGCGCTTCCCACCGCGGGGGCGGACCGGCTGGTGCGGTGGCTGTCCGGCCGGGGCGTCCGGCTGGCCGTCGTCACGAACAACGCGGCCGACGCCGCCGACCGGTACCTCCGGCGCCATGACCTGCGCGGCTGTTTCGAGGCCATTCACGGCCGGGGTGCCGATCCCGGCCTGATGAAGCCGCATCCCGATGTCCTGCGCCGGGCCCTGCGCGGTCTCGGTCTCCCGGCGGGCGACGCGGTGATGATCGGGGACACGCCCGCCGACTTCGCCGCCGCCGAGGAGGCCGGGGTCGCCTTCATCGGATACGGCCGCAGCCACGACAAACGCAAACTGCTCCGCGACGCGGGCGCGAAGATCGTCATCGCCTCCTACGAATCCCTGCTCCTGCGCGCCGCGTCCGGGGCGGAGCCGGGCGCGGCGCGGGACCGGGCAGCTGTGGACGGTCCGTCCTCTTCCTGACCGCACCCGCTGACGGCACCATGAGCTGCAGAGCGTCAACTCATCGGTGCCGAGGGGGAAATGGTGGCGGACTCCACGTTGCGCGACCGGGTGGCGAACGGCTGGGCCCGGGCCGAGGGGACGGTGACCAGGGTTTCGCTGCTCACGGTCTTCGCCGTCGGGCTCGTCGCCCAGTTCGTCAAGCCGGTCGGGGACGCCCTCGAAGGCAAGGCGTACATCGGAGGGGCCCTGCTGAGCCTGGTGGGCTACGCGCTCTACAGCGAGGTCCAGCGGCTGAACTCGGCGCACGAACTGCAGCGGCAGGCCACGGAGCGCATGGTGGCCGCGGTCGACAGCCTGCGGCGCCAGAACCCGGCCGCCGACCTGCGCTTCGACCCCGACGGCATCGCCGCGGAACTGCGCGGGGTCCTGTGGTCGGGCCACCGCGTGGAGCTGGCCACCATGGCGTTCACCGCGGAGAATTTCGTCCACCCGCTCAAGCGGATGCTGGGCGGGCTCCCGGTCGACTCGCGGCGCGAGGTGAAGGTCAGGGTGCTCGTGCCGGACTTCACCCAGCCGGTCAGCGTCCCCGGGCGGGTGCGGGCGGACGGCACGCTGGAGGACTCGCCGGGATTCCGCGCCAGGCTGCTGGCCAAGGTCTCCGAGTACGCCGGTGACCTGGGGGAGATGCGCAGCCGCATGCGCTCCAACCATCAGGGGACCCTGACGGTGGAGTTCAGGGTCCTGCACCACACGCCGGAGGCCAAGCTGTACCTCCTCAACGACGAGCAGGCGATCCACGGGACCTATGACAAGTTCGAGCTGCGGCCCAACGAGTACGACGAGGAGGAGGGCCGGCTGTTCGACCTGATCGGCAACCGGATGCCGATGATCCGGTGGCACCGGGACGCGGGCACGCTGGCGCGGGAGATGGTCATCGGCTACCGGACCATGTTCGACATGTACTGGGAGCTGGCGCGCCCGCTGACCGTGGAGCCGCCGCCGCCGAACGGCCGGGTGCCCGCGCCCCGGCGGCAGGAGGGCTGAGCGCGGCGTCCTCCGGGCGAAGCCGCCCTCCATGCCCGATGCTGAGGGGTGATGCTGCTCTTCCTCGACATCGACGGCCCGCTCATCCCCTTCGGCGCCCCCGACGCCGCGTACCAGGTGTTCGAGCGGCGCGCCGGTCTGCCGCCGGGCGGGGGAGGGCATCCGCTGCTCGACCGGGTCGATCCGGGGCTCGGGGCGCGGCTGACGGCGCTGGGCTGTGAGCTGGTGTGGGCGTCGACCTGGATGGACGACGCCAACGAGGTGCTCGCGCCCTGGCTGGGCCTGCCGCCGCTGCCGGTGGTGCCCTGGCCGGACGAGGACGAGCCGCCCGCGCTGATCCACTGGAAGACGCGCCCGCTGGTCGAGTTCGCGGCGGGCCGCCCGTTCGTCTGGATCGACGACGAGATCACCGAGGCCGACCGGGCGTACGTCGCCGTCCACCACCCCGCTCCGGCCCTGCTGCACCGCGTGGACCACGACTACGGGCTGACCGAGGCGGACTTCCGCACCCTGCGGGAGTGGCTGGACAGGCAGGCGCCGGACTGACCGCGCTCAGGCGGCCGACCGCTCCCCGGCCCACCGGCGCCGCAGGTGCGACTCGGTGATCGCGGGCGGCGCGTACTCCATGTCGAGGGCGCCGACGTCCGTACCGGGCGGGACCACCGCGTCGATACGGTCCAGGATCTCGTCGCTCAGGGTGACCTTGTCGCCCGCGAGGAGGTCGTCGAGCTGTTCCATCGTGCGCGGGCCGATGATCGCGGAGGTGACGCCGGGGTGGCTGATCACGAAGGCCAGCGCGAGGTGGGTCAGCGAGACACCGGCCTCCTCGGCGACCGGGATCAGCCGCTCCACGGTGTCCAGGCGCCGCTCGTCGCGCAGATACCGGAAGCCGTAGGTGGAGCGGTGGGTGTCGGGGGCCTGGTCCTTGCGGTAGCGCCCGGTGAGCATGCCCCCGGCCAGCGGGCTGTAGATCAGCGTGCCCATGCCGTACCGCTCGCACACCGGCAGCACCTCGCGCTCGATACCCCGGTTGAGCAGCGAATACGTCGGCTGTTCGGTGCGGAAGCGCTGGAGCCGGTGGTGTTCGGCGACCCACTGCGCCTCGACGATGTCGGAGGCGGGGTAGCCGGAGGTGCCGATCGCGCGGACCTTGCCCGCGCGCACCAGGTCGGTGAGGGCGGAGAGGGTCTCCTCGATGTCGGTGTCCGCGTCGGGGCGGTGGATCTGGTAGAGGTCGACGTGGTCGGTGCCGAGCCTGCGCAGCGAGTCGTCCAGCGCCCGGGTCAGCCAACGCCGGGACGCGCCCTGCATGTTGGGGTCCACCCCGTCGGCGTTCATGGGCAGCCGCGCCTTGGTGGCCAGCACGACGGAGTCCCGCCGCCCCTTCAGCGCCTTGCCGACGATGCCCTCCGACTCCCCGTACGAGTACATGTCGGCGGTGTCGATGAAGTTGATCCCGGCGTCCAGCGCCTTGTGGATCATGCGTACGGAGTCGTCGTGGTCGGGGTTGCCGACGGCGCCGAACATCATCGCGCCCAGGCAGTAGGGGCTGACCTTCATTCCGGTGCGGCCCAGCGTGCGGTACTTCATGAGTCTCCTCCCATCCGCGGTGGCCAGGGCCCGCCGCGGCGCGTTACGCTCACGAAAACGGAACGGTGTTCCGGGAAGAACGATACGGAACGCTGTTCCGGTTAGCAAGTGGAGGTCTGGCATGACCGACGCCGAGCCGTCCCGCCCCCGGCTGCGGGCCGACGCGCGGCGCAGCGTCGACACGCTGCTCACGGCCGCCGCCGAGGTGTTCGCCGAGTCCGGCGTGGACGCGCCCGTACGCCAGATCACCGCGCGGGCGGGGGTCGGCGCGGGCACCCTCTACCGGCACTTCCCGCAGCGCTCCGACCTGATCGCCGCCGTCTTCCGGCACGAGGTCGACGCCTGCGCCGACGCCGCGGCCGAGCTGGCCGCCGACCAGGACCCCGTCGAGGCCGTGCGCCGGTGGCTGCTCCGTTTCACCCACTTCATCGCCACCAAGCGCGGCCTCAGCGCCGCCCTGCACTCCGGCGACCCGGCGTACGACAGCCTCCCGGCGTACTTCCAGCTCCGCCTGGTCCCCGCCCTGGAGGGCCTCCTCGGCACGGCGGTGAAGGCGGGCCGTATCCGCGCCGACATCGCCCCCGACGACCTCCTGCGCGTCGTCGCCAACCTGACGCTCCCGGCTCAGGACGACGACGGCCACACGACGCGCATGCTGGGGTTGCTGATGGACGGCCTGCGGTACGGGAGCGGGGGCGCGGGCGCGGGGGAGGGCTCGTGATCTCGGAGTACCAGCAGGCGCTGCGGGACCGCTGTCTGGCGGCGCCCGTGCTGCCGGTGCCGCCGCCGTGGCGGCCGGTGGGGGACGGGCTGATCCCGGTGGGCGGGCTGCTCGGCATCGGCTTCGCCGTGCACCCGGAGACCGGGCACGACCTGGTGATGGTGGTGTCCACCAGCGGGCACGGCCTCATCGACGCGGTCACCGGCGAGCGGCTCGCCCGCGACTACGACCCGGACCCCGAGACGGACACCCCCGACCTGTCCCCCGACCTCAGCTGCCCCGGCCTCGGCCCGGTCGCGGGTGTCCCGATCCGTATCGCGGGCCTCTTCGGCGGCGGCCTGCACAGCGGCTCGGGCACCGGCTGGACGGTGCGCGTGGCCTCCCCGGACTGGCCCCATCACCGCGTCCTCCTCTCCGCGGACGGCGGCATCAACTCCGGGCCGCCCGGCGAGACGTGGTGGCACATCTTCCACTCCACGTACTCCGAGTTCCGTACCGCGGGCTTCTCCCCGACGGGCCGGACCCTCGCGGTCGCCACGAGCAGCGACCTGGCGCTGTGGACCGGGGGCGGGCGTGGGCGTGACTGAGGGGCGGCTCGACGCGGCGTGGCTGCGGGCCTGGTGCGAGCGGGGAGGGGGCACCGTCGTCCCGGCGACGGACGCGAGCCACCGGGCGGCGGACGCCCTCGTGGACCTCACCCCGATCCCGTCGGACCTGACCACGCTGTACTGGGTGCTGGCCGAGGTCCGCCTCCCCGACGGCCGCTCCGTCCATCCGCCCGCGACCGTCGCCGCCCTCTTCCGCGAGCATGGCGAGATCGAGATCCCGGGCGAGGAACCGGCCCTGGTCTTCGCCGCGACAGCCGACGGCCACGCCTGCGCCCTGTCCGGCTCCGGCCGGGTCTGGCAGGCCACGAGTCCGTCCGTGACAGCCCGGTTCGACCTGCTGGCGAGCAGCCTCCGGGAGTTCCTGGAGATCAGCGGGTGACGCCCGGTGTGCGACCCGCGGAGGGTGGGCCCGCTCAGCCGGAGGGGACGAATTCGTACCCCGATCATTCATGCCCACGATGGAGACGGTGATGCCGTCCGGGGTCTCCCAGGGCGTGTAGCTCTTGTCGGCGTAGCGGGTGCCCGCCCACGACTCGGCGTCCACGGTGACGTCCTCCCCGACGGCCGTGGCGAACTCCCCGCACGCCCGGGCGCTGCGTCCCGGCCGGAAGGGCGGCCGTAGACTCGCGCGCCATGGAAACAATCTTCGAGCTGGGCGAGATCAGCTGCCCCTCCGGCACCCTGGTCGTCGTCGACGGCGGCCATCTGGGGCTGTGGAGCGGGGAGCGGTCGCCGGTCGAGATCGACCCCGTGCTGCTCGGCATCGAGGACGCGGAGATGGCCGAAGAGGTGCGCCGCTCGGTCGACTTCGCCGTGGTCGGCCCGGACGCCACGGCCGCCGCCCGGAGCTTCGACCGGCAGCCGGGTGCCCTGCTCCACGACATCCCGGCGTCCCAAGTGCCGCACTTCACGCGGCTGTTCGACGAACACTGCCAAGTCGGCGGTCTGGACGCCCGTTTGGAGCCGCTGCCCAGCCGTGAACCCCACGCCCACCGCGCCCGCCGTACCGCGGCCGAGGGCGGCGGGAGCTTCCTGATGTTCGGGGTGCCCGTCGTCGCGGTGGGCGGGCTGCCCCGCGACCGCCCGCTGCCGGTACTGGCCACCCGGACCGGGAGCGAGCCGAGCTGGACGGAGCTGACGGTCCGTACGAGCGAGGCTCCTGCGGTCAGCTCCGTACCGCTGGGCCACGTCGGCGTCGACTGGGCCCGCCTGCTCTTCGGCGACGTCGACGCCCTGAACGCCTGGGAGCACGACGAGCCGGTGGACGGTCTGGCCGACGTCGCCTTCTGGGGCGCCGCCGCCGACGAGGCAGCGGCGGCCTTCGCCGCCCCCGAGCTGGGCGAACCGGGCGAGCCCGGGGTCTGTGGCTGGGCCGGGCTGCCCGTGGCGGAGGCCGTGGACAAGACCCGCGCGGTGCGGGCCTGGGCCCAGGAGACCGGCCGCCGCCTGATGGTGGACTTCCGCCCCCACTCCCACCACTGGCAGATCATGCGCGGCCTGCGCGCCTCGGAACTCGACTCCGGCACGCTGGACCTCGGCCCGGCCCGCGTGCTCTGCGCGATGACGACATGCGGAGACGGCTACTTCCCGGTGGCGGCGGACCTGGACGCGGCGGGGGGCGTGGTCGCGGTGCGGGTGACGTTCGCATAGTCGTCGCGGCCTACCTGGAAGCCTTCAGGGTGCGGTCCAGCAGGGGGAGCAGGCGCTCCCAGTGGCGCTCCAGCCCGGCGGCGTTGAACGCGTCGGTGTCGGACATGGTGAAGCCGTGGGTGGTGCCGGGGTAGATCTCGGAGGTGTGCTCGACACCGGCCGCGTCCAGGGCCTGGTTGAGCTCGGCGAGCGCCTCCGGCGTCAAGTCGCCCTCGGCGTGGCCGAGATGGACCCGTGCGGTGATCTCGGCGAAGAGGCCGGGGCCGTCGACCCCCACGGGGCCGTGGAACGCGGCGACGGCCGCCACCCGGTCGGGGTGGGCCGCGGCGGTGCGCATCGCGTAGAGGCCGCCTATGCAGTACCCGGTCACCGCGACCGGCCCGGCGCCGACCTCGGGCTGGGCGGTGAGGAACCGCAGGTAGGCGTCGGCGTCCCTGCGGACACGCTCGGCGGTGTGCGCCTCGATCAGGGGCATCAGCCGGGCGAACACCGCGGGCCGGACCTCTTCGCCGATGTGCTCGGGAAGCTCGATCAGCGGCGCCGGGCCGTGCCGGTAGAAGGAGTTGGGGACGAGCACGTAGTAGCCGTGCCCGGCCAGTTCGCGGGCCATCTCCCGCAGCACGGGCCGGATGCCGAAGCCGTCCGCGTACATCAGCACCCCGGGGTGCCGCCCGCCGCGGTCGGGGAAGGCGGCGAAGGCGTCGGCGTGGCCGTCCGCGGTGGGGACCCGCAGTGTCTTGGTGGGCATGAGTTCTCCTGTCGTGGTCGATGCGTGGAAGCTGTGATCGACACGACGGAGGCGGAGCCCGCGCGGCAGCGCGACAGCCCCGGCCGTACGGCGGACCCGAACCGGCCCGTACGGCGCTCAGGAGAGCACCGGGTCACCGATCCGTGTGTGGCGCGAGGCCGTCCCGGTATACATGGCCGCACAGCCTAGCCGACGGGATGTGAGCCGACGCGCTCAATCCGAGGCGGTCCGGGCGGGCTTGGCAACGATCAGCAGTACGGCGAACACGAGCGGCGCGACCGCCTGGTACCCGATCCAGACCTCACCCCCGGCGCTGCCGCCCCGCCACGCGATCAGGGCGCCGATCAGCGCCGTCAGGACCCAGCCGCTGTCGTAGGCGATCATGAGCCGCGTGTACGTGCGCATCGACCGGCTGCGGGTGTAGCCGATCTCGACGACACCGCCGACCAGCAGGACCACGCCCGCGACGGCCATCAGCCAGGTCGACGTGCCGAGCAGTCGGCCGAGCGGGGCGGCGCCCGCCAAACAGGCGAGGGCCAGCACCACCTTGAAGGCGCCATCGGCGATGGCCCCCACTGTCCGGCGGTTCACGCGCGGTGCCACGGCCTGGGCCATGAGTGGTCCCCCTCGGAGCTCGTCCTGTCGATTCCGTAACGAGATTATGGCAATAATCAAACTATGAGAATGACGAGAGCGGAAGCCAAGGAGCGAAATCGCCGTGCCCTGTTGGACGCCGCGTTCCAGGTCGTCGCCCGGCGCGGCCAGCTGGCCAGGCTCGATGAGGTCGCCGCACAGGCGGGCCTGACCACCGGCGCCGTCTACTCGCTGTTCGGCAGCAAGAGCGGCCTGGTGCTGGCCCTCGTCACCGACTACCTGCGGCCGTACTACGAGGAACTCGAGCAGGCGGTCCCGGCCGAACTGGATCTGCTGGACGCGGTCGAAGCCTTCGCCCGGCACTCCCGTCGGAGCTGCGACGCCCCCGACGCCCGGGCCGTCCTGTCGCTCCAGGTCACCGCACTGGACATGGCCCTGCACGACCCCGACCTGGGAGCCCGGCTCGCGGCGTCCGTACGGTCGCAGGAGGAGCAGCTGGCCGCGCTGTTCGCCGGGCGGGCCCATGGCGGAGGCGTGGTGACGCCGGATCAGGCCCGCCGCCTGGTCACCGCGCTCCGCGCCCTCCTCGTCGGCCTCACCCAGGGCGTCACCCTCGCCCTCGCCCCGGAGGCCGACGAGCAGTACTTCGCGGACGCGGCCCGCGCTCTGGCGGCAGGCTGGTGACGACACGTCTTCACCGGGCTGGACGCTGTGTCCCGCCAGCGCCGCCCGCCACCCGATCCGCTCGGGCGCCGGCCCGGGCGGATCGGTGGGGCCGGTACGCGGCGTCACATACGGTCGGCCCATGATGATCAGATCGGGCGATGTGCGCAGCCTCGGCCGCCCTGCCTCCGAGGCGCGGTTGCACTTCGGGACGGAACTGCAGGAGATCGGCGGCGGGCCGCGGCGCCGCTTGCTCATGGTCGACGACGAACCTGCCTTCGAGCTCAGCTTCTACTGCGGAACGTGCCCGTTGCTGTTCCGCCGCTTGGCGGGCGCGAAGGAGAAGCTGTCCCTGGAGAGCGTGCAGGAAAGGCTCGCCGGGGCGCTGGACGATCCGGACGACGGCGGCGTGATCGAGGCGTTCGGTGCGTTGCTGCCGGAGGGCGAGTACCTTCCGTTGCTTCTGAGCGTGGAACCCCGGCTGGTCGTCCCCGGCCAGGAAGGCGACTACTTCAGCGGCGAACAGGTCACGACGTGGGGGGTCGATCAGTTCTGGGGTCTCCCGGAGTACCCGCACACCCCGTACTACCGGACCTTCGAGACATCCGTCGACGCGGATGCCCACCTCTACGAGTTCGTCGTGCCCATGGTCCCTCCGACGTGGAACGAGAGAGAGCGTGTCGAGGAGTACGTCGCGCTCATGGAGCGGGGAACAGTCCCCACGGCGGTGGCGGTCTCCACGCTGGACGTGTGCGAGCCCGCCGTCGGGATGCCGATCGACCATTACCGACACTGGGGCCTGACCCACTTCCTCCTCGACGGCCACCACAAGCTGGAGGCTGCTGCCGAAGCCGGCCGGCCGGTGCGGCTCCTCTCGCTCCTGACCCTGGGCGAGAGCCTGGCCGGAGCGGACGACTGCGCCCGGCTGCCGGCTCTACGCACCCGACCCCGCTCGACCCGGACGACCGGTCCGGTATGAATGGGCGCCCGGACCGTCTCGTCGTCGACGAGACGGCTGAGGTCCGTCATCTGCACTCGCTCCCGCCAGTCCGACAGGACCAGCGCTTCATCAGAGGTGAGCGCCATGGAGGCGTATGGACCACTCACCCGCGTGGATGACGACTGCGGCCTCCATGGTGTTGCGATGTGGAAAGCCCCGAACCCGCCCTCACCGCTTCGGATCTGCACGTGGTGATGTGCTGTGTGATGTGCACCTTTACCTGTACGCCATGCTGAGCTGCACTGTTGATGGGGAGTTGAACCCCGCGTTGCTCTTCACGCGCCAGGAGTGGGCTGGAAAACCGCCGGCCCTCGGTGTGTGCACGCCTCCGAAGCAGCTACCTGCTCCACATCGTCCCCGTCTGCTGGACCACTCAGTCCAGCAGATCCACCTCCCAGTTCGTACGCTGGATCCGCACATCGACCTCGCGGATCTCCCGCGCGAGAACATCCGCCTGACCGCGCAGTTCCGCGACCGGAAGCGCGGAAAGCATCACCAGCTCGGACCGGAGCTGTCGGCCGTATCCCCGCTCGCCGCTACCCGCCGCAGCGTCCGCCGCCGCGGTGACCACGGAGTGACGCAACCGCAGGACGTCCCGGCGTGCGAGAGCATCGGTGAGCGTCCCGTCGGGACGCATCTCCACGGTGGCATTGGTCCGGTTGATCCGCCGGATCAACGTTTCCAGAGCGCTCAGCACCTCATCGGCCTCAGCCAGCAACTGGGCGGCATCCTCGGCGGGCGTCTCCCCCTCCTGGTACCGCGCACTGCTGACGACGCGCGCTCGCAACTGTTCTACACGGCGCGTCGCTTCCGCACGTTCTGCCAGTGCCTCAGCAAGCTTCACTGTCTGCACCTCCCCCTCCATGAGCTCGCACGAGTATACGAGTGCGAACCAGCTCATACGCACTTGGATTTTGCTCCACAGGGGCTCTGACCAGCCACTGGAACGAGAGCGGACAGTGACCCGGGGTCGAGCGAGGTGCCGTCACACCCCCGGCACAAAACTTTTGCAAGCGGGTGCTTGCAAAAGTTAGCGAGGGTGGGCATGGTGGAGGCATGGCATCGCTCAACGTCGGCAATCTCGGTGAGTATCTGCGCGAGCAGCGGCGCAACGCCCAACTGTCGCTGCGGCAGCTCGCCGACGCCGCCGGGGTGTCCAATCCGTACCTGAGCCAGATCGAGCGCGGGCTGCGCAAGCCCAGCGCGGAGGTGCTGCAGCAGGTCGCCAAGGCGCTGCGGATCTCCGCCGAGACGCTGTACGTCCGCGCGGGAATCCTCGACGCCGAGCGGGACCGGGACGAGGTGGAGACGCGCGCCGTCATCCTCGCCGACCCCTCGCTCAACGAACGGCAGAAGCAGGTCCTGCTCCAGATCTACGAGTCCTTCCGCAAGGAGAACGGACTCGGTGGCGAAGGCCCCGTACGACCCGAGGAGCCCGTGGGTACGGAAGCGCAGCCGAGCGACACCCCCGTGAGCGGCACCCGCACGGACGACGGCAGTGATGCCGGTCCGCGCCGGACGGCCGGATGAAGCCGGACCAGGGCTCCGGCCACCGCACGCGGACCACACCAACCTCAGCCGAACGCGAATCCGGGAGGACTTTCACCATGGCCATCACCGACGACCTGCGCAAGACCCTCAGCGACCCGACTCCGCTCTACTTCGCCGCCGGTACCGCCGATCTCGCCATCCGGCAGGTCCGCAAGGTGCCCTCGCTGGTCGAGCAGCTCCGCGCCCAGGCCCCGGCCCGGATCGAGCAGGTCCGCGGCACCGACCCCAAGGTCGTCCAGGAGCGGGCCACCGCCCGCGCCAAGGAGGCGCAGGAGACCATCCAGACCAAGGTCAACGGCCTCATCGGCAACCTCGACGTCGACCTGAAGAAGGTCGGCGAGCAGGCCCAGGATCTCGCCCTGCGCGGTGTCGGCGTGGCCGCCGAGTACGCCGTCAAGGCGCGTGAGGCGTACGAGAAGGTCGCCGAGCACGGCGAGCAGGCCGTGAAGACCTGGCGCGGCGACGCCGCCGAGGAGATCGAGGAGCTCGCCATCGCGGTCGAGGGCCAGCCCGAGCCGGGCGTGGTCAAGGAGACCCCGAAGCCTGCCGCCGCCGCGCCCGCCGCCGGTCCGGCCGTCGCCAAGCCCGACCCGGCCGCCAAGAAGCCCGTGGCGAAGAAGCCGACCCCGGCTCCGGCCCCGGCCGCCGCCCGCAAGGCTCCGCAGACGAAGAAGCCGACCCCTCCGGCCAAGTGACGGCGGACGGCGGAAGAGGTACGGGCCGGGCACCATCAGGGTGCCCGGCCCGTTCTCCGGGTAGCGTGACGGCAGCGAACCAGAAGGCCCCGAAAAGCAAGGAGCGGTGGGCAACATGCTGATGCTGGGCTTCGAGGGGTTCATGGGACTCCTGAAGATCGTCCTCATGGCACTGGCCGCCTTCGGGCTGTTCGACGCGGCCATCCGGCGTGAGGACGCGTTCCGCGCGGCCGGTAAGCAGAACAAGATCTTCTGGCTGGTCATCCTGGGCATCGCCCTCGTGGTCAGCTACCTCTTCTCGATCCTGTCCATCCTGCCGATCGCGGGCGCCGTCGCCAGCATCGTCTACCTCGTCGACGTCCGCCCCGCCGTCAAGGCGCTCACCGGCGGCAACCGAGGCGGCTGGGGCCGCGGCAAGGGCCGGGGCGGCAGCAGCAGCGACGGCCCGTACGGCCCGTACAACGGCGGCCGCTGAGAGCTCCGCCGGTTCAGCGGGACGGCCCCGGCGGACCACCGGGGTCGGCGGCGGGTTCGCGCTGTTCGCGGCGGACCGGCCGGACCTGGCCGAACTGTTCGCGGCGATGGGCGTGCTCGGCTTCGGCGTCGGCGGCTCCTCGGCCGCGATGCCAGCATCGGCCCGGCCACCTCTCGCCCGCCGACGCCCATCCCGTGAGTCGGCCGCGGTCATCCCGACACTGGAGGTTCCATGCCCAAGGGCTACTGGGTCAGCGCCTACCGCACCATTTCCGACCCCGAGAAGCTGGCCGCGTACAACGAGCTGGCCGGTCCGGCCGTCGCGGCCGGGGGTGGCCGGGTCCTCGTCCGTGGCGGTCGGACCGTGGCGCATGACGCCGGGATCGCCGAGCGCACCGTCCTGATCGAGTTCGACAGCTTCGAGCAGGCCGTCGCGGCGCACGAGAGCGCGGCCTACCAGGAGGCGCTGGCCGCCCTCTCCGACGGCGTCGAGCGCGACTTCCGCATCGTCGAAGGCACCGACTGACCGAGGTCCGGTCGGATCTTCACGGAAGGACTCTGCCGGGAGCCCCGAGGACGGGCCGTCGGCGATCGTGCTGCCGCGTCCGGCTCGGACGATGCCCGTCCCCTCGTGGCAGCTCCCTACGCCACCCGGTCCAGCAGGACCACGGCCACGTCGTCCGTCAGCTCGTCGCCGTTCAGGTGGCGGACCTCGCTGACGGCGGCGCGGAGCAGTTCCTCGCCGCGCAGGCCCTCGGAGAGCTGGCGGTGGATCATGTCGACCATGCCGTCCTGCCCGAGGCGGGGGCCGCCGGGGGAGGTGCGGCCCTCGATGAGGCCGTCGGTGTAGAGCATGAGGCTCCACTCGGCGCCCAGCTCCACCTGGGTGCGGGGCCAGCGGGCGCCCGGGAGGAGGCCGAGGGCGGGGCCGTTGTTGTCGAAGGGGAGCAGCCGGGGGACCGGGGTCGCGCCGGGGCGGATCAGCAGCGGGGCGGGGTGCCCGGCCAGGCAGAGGCCCGCGCGGCGGCCGTCGGGGGCGATGTCCACCGTGCAGAGGGTCGCGAAGATCTCGTCGTCCGAGCGCTCGTGCTCCAGCACCTCCTGCAGCGTGCCCAGCAGATCGTCCCCGCACAGCCCGGCCAGGGTCAGCGCCCGCCAGGCGATGCGCAGCTCCACGCCGAGCGCGGCCTCGTCCGGGCCGTGGCCGCAGACGTCGCCGATCATGGCGTGCACGGTGCCGTCGGGGGTGCGGACGGCGTCGTAGAAGTCGCCGCCGAGCAGCGCGCGGGAGCGGCCGGGGCGGTAGCGCGCGGCGAACCGCAGCGCGGCGCCCTCCAGCAGCGGCGTCGGCAGCAGCCCGCGCTCCAGGCGCCGGTTCTCCTGCGCGCGCAGCCTGCCCTCCGCCAGCCGCCGCTCGGCGGTGTCGGAACGCTTGCGCTCCACCGCGTACCGGATGGCGCGGCTGAGCAGCCTGCTGTCCAGCTCGTCGCGGAAGAGATAGTCCTGGGCGCCCACCCGCACGGCCTCGGCGCCGCGCTCGGCGTCGCCGGAAGCGGTCAGCGCGATCACGGCGTGCCGCGGGGCCAGCTCCAGCACCTGGCGGAGCACGGCCAGCTCGTCGCCGTCCTCGGTGTCGGTACGACCGGCGGCCGGGAGGGCGAGGTCGAGCAGGATGCACTGCACCTCGGGGGTGAGCAGCCGTCCGGCCTCGGTGAGGTTGCGGGCGGTACGCACGCGGATCGGCCGGCCGGCCGAGTCCCGCAGCTCGGGGACCAGCGCGCCGGACGGGTCGTCCTCGACGAGCAGCACGGTGAGCGCCGCGCCGAGGGCGGCGGTGTCGCGGTGCGCCTCTTCGGTGAGGGCTACGGCCGAGACCTGCGCCGGACCGCACTCGGCGGCCGGGACTGCTCTCTGCCGCGGTACGGGTACGGGCATGTCCTGGTTTCCTTCCCTCCCCCCGAGGGCACGGCGGCGTCGAGGGTCCTCGGGCCGCCGACCGGTGACCCTAGCGGTACCGGCCACCCGGACGGAATGGGGCGGCCCGCGTCCGGAACGCGTAGTCCGCTGTCATATGCCGTGCTCCGTACCGCAGTTGGGCGCCGCGGCGGGGGGCCCGGGATGACGAAGCTCACTTGGTTCCGCCCCGCCCGCGTGCCGTTGGTCACAGGGCGCGGCGATGTGTGGCGCCGGTCACGCGTCCGGGCGTACGACCCCCAGGATCGGCATGGTGCCCGCGCCCGTGATGGTGACCGTGCGGCCCGGTCGCGGGGCGTGGATTATCTTGCCGTCGCCCACGTACATCCCGACGTGGGTGGCGTCCGCGAAGTAGATGACGAGGTCGCCGGGGCGCATCTCCGTCACGTCCACGTGCGGAAGCTGCTTCCACTGCTCCTGCGAGGTGCGCGGGATCGGGGTGCCCGCGTCGGCCCACGCCTGGGAGGTCAGGCCGGAGCAGTCGAAGGAGTCGGGGCCCTCGGCCCCCCAGACGTACGGCTTGCCGAGCTGGGCGGTGGCGAAGGCGACCGCCTTGGCCCCGGCGGAGGTGGCGGTGGCGGTGGAGGTTGCCTTCGCGGCGTCGGCCGCCTTCTTCAGGACGCCGGTGTCCAGCCAGGCGGCCTGTGCCTTGCGGGCGGCCTGCCGTTCCAGCTCGGCCAGCCGCTCCTTCTCCTTCTTCTCCAGCCGGGACTCGAGCTTCTCGGCGTCCGCGATCCGCTCCTGGACGGTCTTCTGGGCGGCGGCCTTGTCCTTGCGGTCCTGCTCAAGCTTCGTCCAGCGGGCGGCCGCGTCGTCGGTGTCCCGCTTCAGCTGCCGCTCGACGCGGTCGGTCTCGGCGATCAGCTTCTTGGTGGCCCGCGCCCCGTTCAGCAGGGTTCCGGCGCCGTCCGCGAAGTGCTCCGGGTCGTCGCTGAGCAAGAAGTGCGCCATGGGCGGCAGTCCGCTGTCCCGGTACTGGGCGCGGGCGGCGGCCCCCGCCTGGTTCTTCAGCTCGGCCAGCTTGGTGCGGGCCGCGTCGGTCCGCTTCTCCAGCCGGGCGAGCTGGACGGACTGCTTCCGCGTCTTCTCCTCGGCCGCGTTGTAGGCGTCGGTGGCGACGGCCGCGTCGTGGTACAGGCCGTCGAGCCGGGCGCGGACCTTCTCCAGTTCGGCGTCGGGAACCGGGGCCGGCGCGGGAGTGGGCGCGGGGGTCGCGCTCGCGGAGGGTGTCGCGGAGGGGTCGGCGGGTCCGGCCGTTACCGACGCGAACGCCGTGCCCGGCACCGCCAGTACGGTCACCGCGCAGACCACGGTCACGGCGGCGGCGAGCAGCCCGCGCTTGCCCCTACCCATAACAGTCCCCCCAAGCTGATTTACCGTCAGTAACTTACGGTCCGTCCGCAGGATCGTGCCACGATCCCGCGCGAAGTGACAGAGGTCGTACGAAGTCGTACTTCCCCGGCCCCCGACGCCTCCCCGCGCCCCTCCCGCGATCTTCCCGCCCGTCTGACGAACCGGACCCGGAGATCGTTCCCCCGAGATTCCGAACTCCCCGCGATTCCCTCGAACAGGTGAACAGGCGTCAGCGGGGTGCCAACGCCTCCCAGGTCAGCGTCACTTCTCCCTGCCGCCAGCGGGCGGGCCCGTCCGTCACCGGCCAGTCGGCCGTGAGGTCCCGGACCGTGCGCAGCCAGCGCTGGCGGGCGCCGTAGGCCGCGTAGGGCGCGGCGGCGGCCCAGGCGCGGTCGAAGTCGCGCAGGAAGGCGTGCACCGGCTCGCCCGGCACATTGCGGTGGATCAGCGCCTTCGGCAGCCGTTCGGCCAGGTCGGAGGGGCGCTCCAGCGAGCCGAGCCGGGTCGCGAAGGTCACCGTGCGCGGCCCCTCCGGACCGAGCGCCACCCAGACGTGCCGCCGTCCGATCTCGTCGCAGGTGCCCTCCACCAGCAGCCCGCCGCGCGACCCCGCGCCCGCCGGGGCCAGTCGCGCGCACAGCCCCCGCCAGACGGCGGCGACCTGCTCCTCTTCGTACTGGCGCAGCACATTGGCGGCCCGGATCAGCAGCGGGCGGCCGGGTACCGGGATCTCGAAGCCGCCGTGCCGGAAGGCGAGCCCGTCGCGCTCGTACGGTTTCGCCGCCGCGACCCGCTCCGGTTCGATCTCGACGCCGACCACGCGCGCGTGCGGGGCGGCGGTACGGAGCCTGCCGAGCAGTTCGACGGCGGTCCAGGGGGCGGCCCCGTACCCGAGGTCGATGGCCAGCGGGTCGGCCGCGCGCCGCAGTTCGGCGCCGTGCGTGGCGGCGATCCAGCGGTCCATGCGGCGCAGTCGGTTGGGGTTGGTCGTCCCGCGCGTCACCGTGCCCACCGGGCGGGACGTCGCGCGGGTTGCCATGTCTACGAGGGTAAGCGGGCGGGACGGTGACCCCCGTCCGAACGGTTGAGCGAACGCAGGTCATGATTGGGTAAAACCGCTTGATCGGGAAATGGGAAGAACCCCCACCGCTGTTGCACCCCTCGGAGGACTCGGACGGTCCTCCGGCAGGCGGGCCGCAGCGAGGAGGAAGCCCAGTGAGCCAGTACGTCAGCAGGCTCGGGCGCCGCTCCCCGGCGACGCCCCCGCGGCTGCGGCTGCACCGCAGGCCCCGCCGGGTCGCCATGCTCTCCGTGCACACCTCACCGCTCCACCAGCCCGGCACCGGCGACGCGGGCGGGATGAACGTCTACATCGTGGAGCTGGCCCAGCGGCTGGCCGCGATCAACATCGAGGTCGAGATCTTCACCCGGGCCACCGCCGGAGACCTCGCCCCCACCGTCCAGCTCGCCCCCGGCGTCCTCGTCCGGCACATCGACGCGGGCCCCTACGAGGGACTGGCCAAGGAGGAGCTGCCCGCCCAGCTCTGCGCCTTCACCCACGGCGTGATGCAGGCGTGGGCCGGTCACCGCCCCGGCTACTACGACCTCGTGCACTCCCACTACTGGCTCTCCGGCCACGTCGGCTGGCTCGCCGCCCAGCGCTGGGGCGTCCCCCTGGTGCACGCCATGCACACCATGGCCAAGGTCAAGAACGCCAGCCTGGCCACCGGCGACACCCCCGAGCCCGCCGCCCGCGTCATCGGCGAGACCCAGATCGTCTCCGCCGCCCGCCGCCTCATCGCCAACACCGCCGAGGAGGCCGCGGAGCTGGTCCGGCACTACGACGCCGACCCCGCCAAGGTCGCCGTCGTCCACCCCGGCGTCAACCTGGACCGCTTCCGCCCCCTGGACGGCCGGGCCGCCGCCCGCGCCCGCCTCGGCCTGCCGCAGGACGCGCTGATACCGCTCTTCGCGGGCCGCATACAGCCCCTCAAGGCCCCCGACGTGCTGCTGCACGCCGTGGCCCATCTGCTGGACGAGCGCCCCGAGCTGCGCCGCCGGCTCGTCGTCCCCGTCGTCGGCGGGCCCAGCGGGAGCGGTCTCGCCAAGCCGGAGGGCCTGCAGAAGCTCGCCGCGCGGCTCGGCATCGCGGACGTCGTGCGGTTCCGGCCCCCGGTCGGGCAGGAGCAGCTCGCGGACTGGTTCCGGGCCGCGTCCGTGCTGGTCATGCCGTCCTACAACGAGTCCTTCGGGCTGGTCGCCATCGAGGCGCAGGCGGCCGGCACGCCGGTGCTCGCCGCTTCGGTCGGCGGGCTGCCGGTGGCCGTGCGCGACGGCGAGACCGGCTTCCTCGTCCAGGGCCACGACCCCGCCGACTACGCCCGCGTGCTGCGCCGCTTCGCCGACGACCCCGGCCTGCCCGACCGCATGGGCGCCGCCGCCGCGCGGCACGCCCTCGGCTTCGGCTGGGACGCCTCCGCCGCCGCCACCGCCGACGCGTACGCGGCCGCCACCCAGTCCCACCGCCGTCGCGTACGCTCGCAGCATGGCTGACACCGAGGCGACGGAACGGGCCGCGCGCACCGTCGAGGACGCGCTGAAGGACGCCGAGCTGGAGTGGGAGAACCCCGGACCGGGCTCCTACGTGGTCACCCTCCCCGGCACCGCCAAGCTCTCCACCACCGCCTCGCTGCTGGTGGGCCGCCACACCCTCTCCGTCAACGCCTTCGTCATCCGGCACCCCGACGAGAACGAGGCGGGCGTCCACCGCTGGCTGCTGGAACGCAACCTCAAGCTGTACGGCGTGAGTTACGCGATCGACACGCACGGCGACGTCTACGTGACCGCCCGCGTCCCGCTCGCCGCCGTCACCCCCGAGGAGGTCGACCGCCTGCTCGGTCAGATCCTCGAAGCGGCCGACGGCGCCTTCAACACCCTGCTGGAACTGGGCTACGCCTCCGCGATCCGCCGCGAGCACGCCTGGCGGGTCTCGCGCGGCGAGTCCACCCGCAACCTGGACGCGTTCACGCACCTGCTCGACCGCGACTGAGCCTCGTTCAGGCGCCGTTGCGGTAGCGGCCCGGTGTGACTCCGACCAACTTCTTGAAGTGCCGGGTCAGATGGGCCTGGTCGTAGAACCCGGCCGCCACCGCCACCTCACCCGGCGGCACCCCGTCCAGCAGCAGCCGCCGGGCCCTGCCGACTCTTCGCGAGGTCAGGTAGCGGTGTGGGGCGATGCCGTACGCGGCGCTGAACGCCCGTACCAGGTGGGCGGGATGGGCGTGCAGCAGTGCGGCCGCGTCGGCCAGGGCGAGGCCGTCGGTGAGGTGCTCGTCGAGGAGTTCACGCAGTCGGCGCGCCAACACCGGGTCGGGACGCGGAGGTTCGGGTTCGCGGCGACGGAGGTGGTCCCGCAGGCGCTCACCGACGAGCACGAGCCCGCTTTCCGCGGCGAGTTCGTCGCCGGGGCGGGCGAGCGCCCGGTGCAACTGACCCACGTGCTTGCGCAGTTCAGGGTCCCGCAGGTCGGGCTGGTCGACGGCGGAGCCGATCAGATCGTGGCTCAGCCTGCTGCCGTCCAGGTACAGCACCCGCTTGCGGAAGCCGTGCGGGGTGGCGGGGGAGCCGTTGTGCGGGACGTGCGGGGGCAGCAGGGTGACGGTGTCGCGCGGGGTGCCGTGCTCGTGCCGGTCGAGGTCGTACCGTACGGCGCCGTCGTCCACGATCAGCAGCGTCCAGGCGTCGTGCACGTGCATCGGGTACGCGTACTCGGTGAACCGGGCGTGGAAGACCTCCACGACACCCGGTACCGAGGGGCGCCACGCGGAGACTTCCGGCTGGTCAGCGGCCACGCAAGAAACGTACAAGACCCGGCGGGGCAGTGGTCGGCAGTCTCGGGGCATGGACGAACAGCCCCTGCGTTTCGACACCAAGATCGCCGTGCTCCTCCGGGACGACCTCGCGCCCTGGCAGCGCCTCAATGTCACATCGTTCCTGGTCAGCGGCCTGGGCAGTCAGGTGCCCGAGGTGATCGGCGCCCCGTACGAGGATGCCGACGGGGTCGCCTACCTGCCGATGTTCCGCCAGCCGGTGCTGGTCTTCGAGGCCACGAAGGAGGTGCTGCGGGCGGCCCACACCCGTGCCCTGAACCGGGTGCTGCCCCGCGCGGTGTTCACCGCCGACCTCTTCGCCACCGGCAACGACACCGACAACCGGGCGGCCGTACGGGCCGTACCCACCGCCGACCTGGATCTGGTCGGCCTGGCGGTGTACGGCCCGAAGGGCGGGGTGGACAAGGTGGTGAAGGGGGCCAGGATGCACCCGTAGGTCAGGCGGCCTTCTCCACGGCGGGGTGGGCCGGGGCCGCGGGAGCGGTGATCTCCGCGGCCTCCGCCGGCAGCCCCCGCATCAGCAGCGCGTACCCCAGGCCCGCCACCGTGCCGATGACCGCGCACGCGCCCCAGAGCCACGCGGCGCCCAGGTGGTCGATGACCGCGCCGGACATCAGCGGGGCGACCAGGGCGGCGACGGACCAGGACAGGCTGTAGACGCCCTGGTAGCGGCCGCGGCCGTGGACGGGGGAGAGGCGGACCACGAGGCCGGTCTGGGTCGGCGCGTTGACGATCTCGGCGAGGGTCCACACGCAGACGGTGACCGCGAAGACCCCGACCGACCCGGCGAAGGCGGTGAGCCCGAAGCCGTAGCCCGCGAGCAGCGAGGAGATCACCAGCAGGCGGCGCGGGTCGCGGTGCTCGATGAAGCGGGTGACCGGGATCTGGAGGGCGACGATCAGGACGCCGTTGACGGCGATGGCGGTGCCGTAGTCGGCGGGGGAGAACCCGGCCTGGCCCATGGCGACCGGCAGGCCGACCGAGCCCTGCATGAAGAGGAGGGCGACGAGGAAGGACAGGCCGACGACCGCCATGTAGCGCCGGTCGCGCAGCACCGTACCCAGGCCGATCTCCGGCTCCCCGGCCTCCTTGGCGGCGGGCGCGGGGCGGGACTCGGGGAGCTTGAGGAAGACCAGGACCGCGCAGACCAGCGTCATCCCGGCCTCGATGAGGAACCCGGCCAGATAGCTGAACTCGGCGATGAAACCGGCGGCGACGGACGAGACCGCGAAGCCGAGGTTGAGCGCCCAGTAGTTCAGTGAGAACGCCCGTACCCGGTCCTCGGGGCGCACGATGTCGGCCATCATCGCCTGTACGGCGGGCCGGGACGCGTTGTTGGCGGCGCCGACGAGGAAGGCGACGGCCGCGATGGCCACCGGGTCGTGCATGAAGCCGAGCAGCGCGACCGAGAACGCGGTGCCGAGCTGGGCGATCAGCAGGGTGGGGCGTCGGCCGAGCCGGTCGGCCATCACCCCGGCGCCGAGCGAGGAGACGACCCCGCCGAGGCCGTGCAGGGCGGCGACGAGACCGGCGTAGGAGGCCGAGTAGCCGCGGTCGAGGGTGAGGTACAGCGCCATGAAGGTGGCGACGAAGGCGCCGAGCCGGTTGACGAGGGTGCTGGCCCACAGCCACCAGAAGGCGCGGGGGAGTCCCGAGACGGACGATCTGGCGGCGGCGACCAGCCGGCCCGGTACGGCGGTGGACATGGGCGGGACCCCCCGGTAAGTGGCGCTTGCGGTACTCGGAACTTACTGGGGTGGGGTCGCCGCAGGCCACTGGATTAACAGAAGCCGTCAACCGTCGGCGGCCGGACGACGTGCCGAAGGGGTGGATTACGCTCTGAGGCATGGCCGACGCACCGTACAAGCTGATCCTCCTCCGCCACGGCGAGAGCGAGTGGAACGCGAAGAACCTGTTCACCGGCTGGGTGGACGTCAACCTCAACGAGAAGGGCGAGAAGGAGGCGGTACGCGGTGGCGAGCTGCTGAAGGACGCCGATCTCCTGCCCGACGTGGTCCACACGTCCCTCCAGAAGCGCGCGATCCGCACGGCCCAGCTCTCGCTGGAGGCCGCGGACCGCCTCTGGATTCCCGTGGAGCGCAGCTGGCGCCTGAACGAGCGCCACTACGGCGCCCTCCAGGGCAAGGACAAGGCGGCGACGCTGGCCGAGTTCGGCGAGGAGCAGTTCATGCTCTGGCGCCGCTCGTACGACACCCCGCCGCCGCCGCTCCCCCGCGACGCGGAGTACTCCCAGTTCGACGACGCCCGCTACGCCGACCTCCCGCCGGAGATCCGTCCCCAGACGGAGTGCCTCAAGGACGTCGTCGAGCGGATGCTCCCCTACTGGTACGACGACATCGTCCCCGACCTCCTCGACGGCCGCACCGTCCTGGTCGCCGCCCACGGCAACTCCCTCCGCGCCCTGGTCAAGCACCTGGACGGCATCTCGGACGAGGACATCGCGGGCCTCAACATCCCGACCGGCATCCCGCTCTACTACGAGCTCGACGCCGACTTCAAGCCGATCACCCCCGGCGGCAAGTACCTCGACCCGGAGGCGGCCAAGGCCGCGATCGAGGCTGTGAAGAACCAGGGCAAGAAGAAGTAGGTTTTGCGATCACGCCCCCGACCTGCGCGTACGGCGCGGGGCGGGGGCGTTTTCACGGGCATCCGGGATGCGGTCCCCGCGCTCCCTGTGGGAGACCTCGTGACGGGTCAGGGTGGTGATGCCGGAGACGGCGCATGAACGCGTGGCCAGATCGCGCTGGGACAGGCCTCCCTCGGCCCCCTTCGCGGCCACTCCCCTCGAACGAGGACCCCGCTTACCTGATCGCAGACCGCTCACCCGATCAGGGAAGGCAGCCCCCGACGCCCCGACCGACCACCCGCCCCCGCCGAACCGGCCACCCCGGCTACACCGAGACGCTGCCACGGCAACCCGAGAGCGCTGGGCGGGCGCGGCGCTTAGTACGCATCGCGCTCACCACCCAGGACCTGTTACCAGCACCTTGCTGCGTCAGAGGCTCACGCCGGTCAACCGGCGTACGACCTGAACGACGTCCAGAACACGGGCGCCGGGGTCGGTGAGCACAACGTCATACGGCAAGTCGTCGCACACCAGCAAGAACACCCGTCGGTCATCACCACCGCGGCCTCTTCGCCGGTTCCGAGTACGATGCGCGGCCGGCGCTGGCAGGTCACCGCTTGGCCATCGGCGTAGCCCGACCGTCGGTTGGGTCCCGGACACCTTCTCCGGGCCGCCCCCGTACAGGCCGGGGATGTCAACCATTCCCTGCGGAGCTGGAACCCCCGGAAGCCGACCGCGCGTGAGTGACCCTAGCCCCGGGCACTGACAACTCGCACTGGCACAGGTCAGTCGAGCCATACGAGCATCGCGTCGCCCGCCGTCGCGGCCGCCTCGAAGAAGTGGGTCAGGCCGTCGTACCAATGGCGCCCCCACCCGAGCATCCCCACGTCCCACCCGAGGGGGTACACCTCGGCCCGCGTCAGCTCATCCGGGCTCACACCTTCGATGAGCTGGTCATAGGAGAAGGCGCGGAGCGTGTGCGCCGCCAGCTGGACATGCTCGGGGTGCAGGTATCGCGGGGGCCCGTACCCCCAGTCCTCCTCGGTGAACGTTTCCTCGCCGTGGATGATGTCCACGGGCATGCCGGTGCGGGCCAGCAGGAAGCGGATCAGGTCCCACGCCTTGTACGTGCTGAAGTGGCGGCTCGCCGTCGAGGGGCTCTCCGGCTGGTCTTCGGCTTCCCGGACCTCGTCCGCGTGCTCCAGCGCCCACTCGGGGTCCTGTACGGCCCGTGCGAGCTGGGCCGGTGTGACCCGCAGGTACTCGCCGATGATGCTCATGGCGGAAGAGTAGGCAGGGCCACTGACATGGCCACCGTCAAGGCTGACGTGGTGTGAGCGCCGGTGTGCGGCAGCATGGGGCCCGGCAAGGCCCCCGCAGGGCTCCGCGTACTCGGATGACGGGATGTCATGAACCACCCACAGCCCAGCGGCAGCGCCTGGCACCGCCCCATGCTCCCCCGCCCCAGCACCGAACGGCACCGCACCGCCACCGTCCTGGAGCTGTTCTTCGACCTCTGTTTCGTCACCGCCGTCGCCCAGACCGCCGCGGCCTTCGAGCATGAGCTGGCGGCCGGGAAGGTCGGGCACGGAGTGCTCGGGTACGTGCTCGTGTTCTTCGCCATCTGGTGGGCGTGGATGAACTTCACGTGGTTCGCCTCGGCCTACGACACCGACGACGTGCCGTACCGCCTGCTCACCCTCCTCCAGATCGCCGGTGCGCTGGTGCTGGCGGCGGGGGCGTCGAAGGCGCTGGAGGAGTACGACTTCACGGTCATCACCTACGGGTACGTCCTGATGCGGCTGGCCATGGTGAGCCAGTGGCTGCGCGCCGCCCGCAACGACCCGGAGCGGCGGCGGACGTGTCTGCGGTACGCGGTCGGCATCCTCGTCGTCCAGCTCGGCTGGGTCGCGCGGCTGTGGCTGCCGGACGGCGCCGGGCTGTGGTCGTTCCTCGTCCTCGTCGTCGCCGAACTCGCCGTCCCCGCCTGGGCGGAGCGCGCCGGACGCACCACCTGGCACCCGCACCACATCGCCGAGCGGTACGGCCTGTTCACCCTGATCGTCCTCGGCGAGTCCATCACCGCCGCGACCGCCACCGTCCGCGCCGCCCTCGACACCGAGGTCTCCCTCGGCGACATCGCCCCGCTCGTGGTCGGCGGCATCCTCACCGTCTTCGCCATGTGGTGGCTGTACTTCACCCAGAGCGCGGCCGAGAAGCTCAACTCCCTGGGTACGGCGCTCCGCTGGGGCTACGGCCACTACGTCGTCTACGCCTCCGCCGCGGCCGTAGCCGCCGGACTCGCCGTCGAGATCGCCCACCTCACGGGCCACGCGCACCCGAGCAGGCTGGCGGTCGCGGCCACCTACACGGTGCCGGTCGCGCTGTACGTCGCCGTACTAAGGCTGTTGCACCGAGGGGCCGCCAAGTTCGGTGTCCTGGACGGCATTTGGGCAGCGGGAGCCCTCGCTGTCCTCGCGGTCACCTTCACCCCGAGCCCGGTACTGGCCACCGGGTGCGTGATGTCGGTGCTCGTGGCGGCCGTCGTCGTGGTGTCGGGGCGGTCGGCCACGCGGGGCCGCGCCGAACGAACCGCCTGATCCGGACAGGTTCGGCCGGGGGGTGCCGTGAGCGGGCCGGATGGGCCACGCTGTTGCCGGTGGACACCATTCGCCGCGTGATCGTGGGGCTGGGAGCGGCGATGCTGCTCGTGCCGATCGCCGCCTGCTCCCAGGACCGTTCCGACACGGGGAAGCCCGCGCCGCGCGGTGCGGCGCCGTCACCGCACACGTCAGCCGCCGAGATGCCGCCGCCCGACGACCCGAGCCTGACCTCGGGGAGCGCGGTCAGGGAGTTCGGCACGGGCAAGAAGGGGGACGCGCTCCTCGTCGAGGTGCGATGCCGGGGCGAGGGGACGCTGAAGGTGGTCATACGCTCGGTGCGCGTGTCCTTCCCGGTGGAGTGTTCCGCCGGGAAGGACAGCACGATTCACGACGAGATGGCCGTGACGGGATCGGACCGCGCCGGGACCGTGGCCATCACCGCGCCGTCGGCGGTGCGGTGGTCACTGACCGTGCGCCATGGTGCGGCGGCACAGGCGGACCGGCCGGGCGTCGGCTGACCGGCGGCGCCGTCGTCCTCAGCCGCACTGGCAGGGCGCGCCCTGCTGGCAGCCGCAGCCGCAGCCCGAGCCACAGCCGCAGGCGGCCACCAGCGGGAGGCTCCTGGGCCGGGCGGCCTGTTCGGTATCGCGGTCCTGGGTGGGGTCGGGCGTGGTGCTCGGGGATTCGGGCATCGGTCCTCCTCGACACGGGGGCCAGGTGCCCCCGCCCATTTCATGCCCGCTCCACCGGGCGCATCAACGGCGCACAGATGCGCCCGCACGCCGCGAATCACCACCACGAGCCCCCTGGGCGCATGCTCCATGGCATGAACGCCGGCCAGGCAAGGCTTGGGCCGGTCCCGGCCAACTCGCGCCGGACGCGAGCCGGCTCAGCCCCCGGAGGTGCCCGTGCCCTCCTGCTGCTGGAGCTCGTCCGCGTGTTCGCCCGTCACCAGGTACACGACCCGCTTCGCGACGGCCACCGCGTGGTCCGCGTAGCGCTCGTAATAGCGGCCCAGCAGGGTGACGTCGACGGCCGTCTCGATGCCGTGCTTCCAGCGGTCGTCGATGAGGTGCTGGAAGAGGGTGCGGTGGAGGAGGTCCATCTCGTCGTCGTCCTGCTCCAGTTGGAGCGCGAGGTCGACGTCCTTGGTGATGATGACCTCCGCCGCCTTCGCCATCAGGCGCTGCGCGAGCTGGCCCATCTCCAGGATCGTCGCGTGCAGGTCCTGCGGGACCGCGCGCTCGGGGAACCGCAGCCGGGTCAGCTTGGCGACGTGCTGGGCGAGGTCGCCCGACCGCTCCAGGTCGGCCGACATCCGCAGCGAGGTGACGACGATGCGCAGGTCCGTCGCCACCGGCTGCTGCCGCGCCAGCAGGGCTATCGCGCGGGCCTCCAGGTCGTGCTGGAGCTCGTCGACCCGCTGGTCCGCCTCGATCACGCTCTCGGCCAGCTTCAGGTCGGCGTCCAGGATGGCGGTGGTGGCGCGCCCGATGGCGGAGCCGACCAGCCGGGCCATCTCCACCAGACCGTCGCCGATCGAGTCCAGTTCCTCGTGGTACGCGTCCCGCATCAGGTTCCCTCTCCTACTACGTGTCCTCGGGGGGCCGGATTCCGTGGCCGGTGCGAACCCCACGCTCCCACGTTCCGTCCCGTACGCGTCCGTTTCCGCCCGCACGAATGAACCATCACTGGATGGAAGGTGAACTCTGGGCGACGAGTGCCCGAGGTCGCACGACGGCGGCTGTGGTCAGGCCGCACGTCATGCCTAACCTTGAGCCATGGACGTGAACGCGGCGGTCGCCGCAGCGGCAGCGATCGCCGGTGTGCTCACCGGTGTCATCGCCATGCTGGCGTTCCGCTGGAGCGAGAGCGACCAGAAGCGCCCCACCCGCACCTCCCTGCACACCGACGCGGTGCTCCCGCCCGGCGTGGACACCGTGCTGTCGGTGCTCCGCTCCTCCGCGGTCGTCCTCGACGAGGCCGACGCCGTGGTCAAGGCCAGCTCCGCCGCGTACGCCCTGGGCCTCGTCCGGGGCGGCAAGCTCGCCGTGGAACCGATGCTCCAGATGGCGCGCGACACCCGGCGCGACGGGGAGATACGACAGGTCGAGCTGGACCTGCCGCGGCGCGGCACCGGCCGGGGCGAGGCCCTGGCCGTCTCCGCGCGCGTGGCCCCGCTCGGCTCCCGGCTGGTGCTGCTGCTGGTCGAGGACCTGACCGAGGCCCGTCGCATCGAGGCGGTACGCCGTGACTTCGTGGCCAATGTGAGCCACGAGCTGAAAACCCCTGTGGGAGCGCTCTCCCTGCTCTCCGAGGCAGTCATGGACGCCGCCGACGAGCCCGACGCCGTGCAGCGCTTCGCCGGGCGGATGCAGATCGAGGCGACCCGCCTGACCAACCTGGTCCAGGAGCTGATCGACCTCTCGCGGGTGCAGAACGACGACCCGCTGGAGGACGCCGAGCCGGTGCGCGTGGACGAGCTGGTCGCCGAGGCCGTCGACCGCTGCCGCCACCAGGCCGGCACCAAGCAGATCAACATGGCCACCGCGATCCAGGACCCGCCCGGCGCGGTACGGGCCGGGCTGCACGTCTGGGGCAACCGCGGCCAGCTCGCCGCCGCCCTGGGCAACCTGGTCGAGAACGCCGTCAACTACTCCCCGGCCCACACCCGCGTCGGCATCTCCGCGCGCCGGGTCTCCGCCCCCGGCGGCGACCTGATCGAACTCGCCGTCACCGACCAGGGCATCGGCATCTCCGACAAGGACAAGGAGCGCATCTTCGAGCGCTTCTACCGCGTCGACCCCGCCCGCTCGCGCGCCACCGGCGGCACCGGCCTCGGCCTCGCCATCGTCAAGCACGTGGTCGCCTCGCACGGCGGCGAGGTCACGGTCTGGAGCGCCGAGGGCCAGGGCTCCACCTTCACCCTGCGGCTGCCGGAGGCGGGCGTCGCCCGCGACCGCGCGGCCAGGCACCCGGAACTCGACGACGAGCCCGGGCCCGCCGATCAGTCCCCGTACGCTCCGCTTCCCTCCCCGGAGGTCCTTCCGTGACCCGAGTGCTCGTCGTCGAGGACGAGGAGTCCTTCTCCGACGCCCTGTCGTACATGCTGCGCAAGGAGGGCTTCGAGGTCGCCGTGGCCGCGACCGGCCCCGACGGCCTGGACGAGTTCGAGCGCAACGGCGCCGACCTGGTCCTGCTCGACCTGATGCTGCCGGGGCTGCCCGGCACCGAGGTGTGCCGCCAGTTGCGCGGCCGCTCCAACGTCCCGGTGATCATGGTGACCGCCAAGGACAGCGAGATCGACAAGGTCGTCGGCCTGGAGATAGGGGCCGACGACTACGTGACCAAGCCCTTCTCCTCGCGCGAGCTGGTCGCCCGTATCCGGGCCGTGCTGCGCAGGCGCGGCGAGCCGGAGGAGGTCACCCCGGCCGCGCTGGAGGCGGGCCCGGTCCGGATGGACGTCGACCGCCATGTGGTGACGGTGTCCGGGGCCAAGGTCGACCTGCCGCTGAAGGAGTTCGACCTGCTGGAGATGCTGCTGCGCAACGCGGGCCGGGTGCTGACCCGCATGCAGCTCATCGACCGGGTGTGGGGCGCCGACTACGTGGGGGACACCAAGACCCTCGACGTCCATGTGAAGCGGCTGCGCGCCAAGATCGAGCCCGACCCGGGCGCGCCGCGCTATCTGGTGACGGTGCGCGGGCTGGGCTACAAGTTCGAGCCGTAGGCCGCCAGGGCGGTCGGAACGTGAGTGAGGGTGGCACCCCGGCCCGGGGTGCCACCCTCACTCATGTCCGGGGCGTGCTCAGTTGCCCGCGGCCGCCGACTGCGACGCGGAGTCGCTCGGCTGGGCGGCGGGCGCCGAGGCCGACGCGGGGGCGCTCGCCTTGTCGCCCGCGGGCTTGTCGCCCGCGGACGGGCTGCCCGACGGCGAGGAGGTGGCGGCGGCCGGCGCGGACGGCACGTCGCTCGGGCCCCAGCCGCTGAAGAAGCTGGTCGCCGGGACGACGAAGGCGCGCAGGCTCACCGCGCCGGTCTTGCTGAAGGTGAAGGTGACCTTCTGCGCGTTGCCGTTCTGGACCGACTCGCGGCCGCTGGCCAGGACGGCGGAGGCGTTGTCCTTGCCGCCGATGACGAGACGGCCGTGCGCCGGGACGGTGAGCTGCTGGCCCTTGGCGGGCTTCAGCTCGACCTTCTCGTTGCTGCCCGCGACGGCGATCGACTGGAGCGTCTGGTCGGTCGAGCCGTCGTTGAACAGCGTGGCGGCGACGGCGGCCGGGCCGTTGGCCTTGGCGTCGGGCTGGGTGATGACCAGGGCGTTCTGGACCTTGATGGCCCCGACGCTGGTCGCCGCGTTGTCCGGCCTGATCTCCAGGGTCTGGGCGTTGTTTCCGGCGCCGCAGGCGGCGAGCGAGGCGATCGAGAAAGCGAGGACGGAGGCGGCGAGGGCGCCGCGTCGAAGGCTGCTGCTCACGGCGGCGGCAACTCCTTGAACGCAGGGGCGGCTTGTGTTGTAAAGCCACCTTAAGGATGTGTCAGCGCTCTCAGGCTACCGAGCCGTTCGCGCGGCGCCGCACCCGACCCTCCCCTGGCGTGCGGCTTCCGTCCTGCTGGGGGTACGTCGGGCGGCCGCCGATCACCGCCGGGGCGCTTTGCCGGAACGCGCGTCCGCCATTCGGAAAATCACCCGTGACGCCGTTGACGGCATCCCGGCGACACACCGCGACACTCCGGCCGACATTTCTGTGAAGGAATGCGCGCGTGTCCGGAATTGATCACCGCCGGGTGGCGTGATCAATTCCGGATTCGTCTCGTACCCGACTCCGGTCATCGAACAGGGGAGCGGAAGTCGTACGCTTGGAAGCGGGCAAACCGGTACATTCGGCAGATCGGAGCGGCTCTCCGGCGCGTGTGACGCACCTGTTTCACTCTGCACGCAGAGCCGCTCCCACCTGCGAATTCCCGGTTCCGCAGGTGGTCCGCAGCACGTTCGTGTCGCTGTTGTCAAGCCCCGAGATATGCTCTGACCTGCGAAAACGCCATTCAGAAGACGCCGTATCCGTGTTACCCTGGATAGCCACGGAAGGGGTACCTGTCACATGACGTTCAAGGTTGGCGACACCGTGGTCTATCCCCATCACGGGGCCGCGCTGATCGAGGCTATCGAAACTCGTCAGATCAAAGGCGTGGACAAGACCTACTTGGTGCTGAAGGTCGCCCAGGGCGACCTGACGGTACGTGTGCCAGCGGACAATGCGGAGTTCGTCGGCGTGCGTGATGTGGTCGGTCAGGACGGGCTGGAGCGGGTCTTCGAGGTGCTGCGCGCGCCGTACGCCGAGGAGCCCACGAACTGGTCGCGCCGCTACAAGGCAAATCTGGAGAAGCTCGCCTCCGGCGATGTCATCAAGGTCGCGGAAGTCGTGCGTGACCTGTGGCGTCGTGAGCGCGAGCGCGGACTCTCCGCCGGTGAGAAGCGCATGCTCGCCAAGGCCCGCCAGATCCTGGTGAGCGAGCTGGCCCTCGCGGAGAACACCAACGAGGACAAGGCCGAGGCGCTGCTGGACGAGGTACTCGCCTCCTAGACGCCTGGTGGGCGGCGTGCCGCGCCCGCTTTCAGGTCCAGCGCAGCAAAATGCCGTGGTGCCCGATGACACTCACCCTGTCGCCGGGCGCTGCGGCATATTCGTCCCCCCTGCCCGCCGCGCCTACCCCGCGCGGCTCGATGCACTCGATGCATTTTTCTTCGTCCCGCGACCCCGCTCCGGGGCTGACGACTCGACCGCGGTCACGGAAAGGGTCCGGTCAAGACGTCGCGCCCAGGGGCTCCTCCAGGCCATACCCACCGGGCCCGAGCACACAAACCTGACAGGAACCGATGTCTGACGAATCGCGTCCCGCGCCCGCCGAGCCGCGCCAGGACAGCCGTGTCGCCGCCGTGATCCCCGCCGCCGGCCGGGGCGTACGCCTCGGTCCGGGCGCCCCCAAGGCGCTCCGCGCGCTGAACGGCACGCCCATGCTGATCCACGCGATCCGCGCCCTGGCCGCCTCCCGGCACGTCTCCCTGGTGGTCGTCGTCGCCCCGCCGGAGGGCGCCGCCGAGGTCAAGTCGCTGCTGGACGCGCACGCGCTCCCCGACCGCACGGACTTCCTGGTCGTGCCCGGCGGGGAGAGCCGCCAGGAGTCGGTCCGCCTGGGCCTGGACGCCCTGCCCCCCGCCTACGACATCGTCCTCGTGCACGACGCCGCCCGCCCCCTCGTCCCCGTCGACACCGTGGACACGGTCGTCGAGGCGGTGCGCGACGGCGCCCCGGCCGTGGTCCCGGCGCTGCCGCTGGCCGACACGGTCAAGGAGGTCGAGCCCGCGGGCACCCCCGGCGAGCCCGAGCCGGTGCTCGGCACGCCCGAGCGGGCCCGGCTGCGCGCCGTGCAGACCCCGCAGGGTTTCGACCGCGCGACCCTGATCCGCGCCCACGACACCGTCACCGAGGACGTCACCGACGACGCGAGCATGGTCGAGCGGCTCGGCGCGCGGGTCGTGACCGTGCCCGGCCACGAGGAGGCGTTCAAGGTGACCCGGCCGCTGGACCTCGTCCTCGCGGAGGCGGTCCTCACCCGCAGGAGGCTCAACGATGGCTTCTGAGACCCCCGCCCAGGAGACCCCCGCCCGGGAGATCCCCGTGCTGCCCCAGGTCGGCATCGGCACCGACATCCACGCTTTCGAGGACGGCCGCGAGCTGTGGTGCGCCGGGCTCAAGTGGGAGGACTCCGGGCCGGGACTCGCCGGGCACTCCGACGCCGACGTGGTCGCGCACGCCGCCTGCAACGCGCTGTTCTCCGCCGCCGGGCTCGGTGACCTCGGACAGCACTTCGGCACCGGCCGGCCCGAGTGGACCGGCGCCTCCGGGGTCACCCTGCTCACCGAGGCCGCCCGGATCGTGCGGGAGGCGGGCTTCGCCATCGGCAACGTCGCCGTACAGGTCGTCGGCCCCCGCCCGAAGATCGGCAAGCGGCGGGACGAGGCGCAGCAGATCCTCGGCGCCGCCGCCGGAGCCCCGGTCTCCGTGTCCGGCGCGACCACCGACGGGCTCGGCTTCCCCGGCCGCGGCGAGGGGCTGATGGCCATCGCCACGGCGCTCGTGGTGCGCGTGTCGTAGGGGCGTGCGAGGGTACCCGCACAGCCACCGTCGATCGAGGAGGATCTTCATGTCCGCTGCCCTGTCCGACCGGCTCAAGTCCCTGCTGGACACACGCGTGTTCATCGTGGTCGGCACCGTCCAGCCCGACGGCAGCCCGCAGATGTCGCCGGTGTGGGTGAAGCGCGACGGGGACGACGTCCTCTTCTCCACCACGGTCGACCGGCGCAAGGAGCGGAACCTCAAGCGCGACCCGCGGGTCACCGTCGTCGTCATGGACCCGGAGAACCCCTACGAGTACGCCGAGATCCGCGGCACCGCCGAGCTGACCACCGAGGGCGGCCAGGCACTCATCGACGAGCTGTCCCTGAAGTACACCGGCAAGAAGTACGCCGAGTTCAACCCGGCCTCCGCCGACGACGCCGAGCGTGTCGTCGTCCGCATCACCCCGCGCAAGGTGGTCGGCAGCCTCTGAGAGGGCCGTTTTGCCGTCCGGGCGCATTGCATCGCAATGCGCCCACTACCCTGGTGGCGTGACCATTCGCCTGTACGACACCAGCGCCCGGCAGATCCGCGACTTCACCCCGGCCCAGCCGGGCTGTGTCTCGATCTACCTGTGTGGCGCCACCGTGCAGGCCGCACCGCACATCGGGCACATCCGCTCGGGCCTGAACTTCGACATCATGCGCCGCTGGTTCGCGTACCGCGGCTACGACGTGACGTTCATCCGCAACGTCACGGACATCGACGACAAGATCATCGCCAAGTCGCACGAGCAGAAGCGCCCCTGGTGGGCCATCGGGTACGAGAACGAGCGGGCGTTCAACGACGCCTACGACGCCCTCGGCTGCCTCCCGCCCACCTACGAGCCCCGCGCCACCGGCCACATCACCGAGATGATCGAGATGATGCAGGGCCTCATCGAGCGCGGCCACGCCTACGAGGCCGACGGCAACGTCTACTTCGACGTGCGCTCCTGGGGCGACTACCTGGAGCTGTCCCGGCAGGAGCTGGACAATCTGCTCCAGCCGTCCGGCGAGGGCGAGACCGGCAAGCGGGACCCGCGGGACTTCGCCATGTGGAAGTCGGTCAAGCCGGGCGAGCCGAGCTGGCCGACGCCCTGGGGACCCGGCCGCCCCGGCTGGCACCTGGAGTGCTCGGCCATGGCGCACAAGTACCTCGGCGACGTCTTCGACATCCACGGCGGCGGGCTGGACCTGATCTTCCCGCACCACGAGAACGAGATCGCCCAGGCCAAGGCGTTCGGCGACGACTTCGCCCGGTACTGGGTGCACAACGCCTGGGTGACCATGGCGGGCGACAAGATGTCCAAGTCGCTCGGCAACAGCGTGCTGGTCTCCGAGATGGTCAAGCAGTGGCGTCCCATCGTCCTGCGCTACTACCTCGGCACCCCGCACTACCGCTCGATGATCGAGTACAGCGAGGAGGCGCTGCGGGAGGCCGAGATCGCGTTCGCGCGCATCGAGGGCTTCATCCAGCGCGCGCTGGAGAAGGCCGGCGGCGAGGTCGAACCGGCCGCCGAGGTGCCGCCCGCCTTCGCCGAGGCGATGGACGACGACCTGGGCGTGCCGCAGGCCCTCGCCGTCGTGCACACCACCGTCCGGCAGGGCAACAGCGCGCTGGCCGCCGACGACAAGGAAGCGGCCGTCGCCCGCCTCGCCGAGGTCCGCGCCATGCTCGGCGTCCTCGGTCTCGACCCGCTGGACCCCCAGTGGGCCGGTGAGGGCGGCGAGCGCGGCGAAGACCTCCACGGTGTGGTGGACAGCCTGGTCCGGCTCGTCCTGGAGCAGCGCGAGTCCGCCCGCGGCCGCAAGGACTGGGCCACCGCCGACGCCATCCGCGACCAGCTCGGACAGTCCGGCCTGGTCGTCGAGGACAGCCCGCAGGGCCCGCGCTGGAGCATCGGCCCGCGCTAGGCCCGGCCCACGGCGGGCTTGATCGAATGTGCCGCCCGGCCATCCGGGCGGCACACTGCATACATACGTACGAACGCTCACGGAGACGGGTAACTCATGGCGAACAACCGCCGCATGTCCGGCAAGAAGGGTGCCCAGATCGGCAGCGGCGGCCAGCGGCGCCGTGGCCTGGAGGGCAAGGGCCCCACGCCTCCCGCCGAGGCGCGCAAGGGCCACGCCAAGCAGCGCGCCGCCGCCGCCAAGGTCCGCCGCGCCCAGGGCCGCCCCCAGCCGCGCAAGGGCGCCGGCCGCTCCACCTCCGAGCTGGTCGTCGGCCGCAACCCGGTGTACGAGGCACTGCGCGACGGCGTGCCCGCCACCATGCTCTACGTCCAGCAGTTCATCGACAACGACGAGCGCGTCCGCGAGGCCCTGCAGCTCGCCGCCGAGCGCGGCAACATCCACCTCATGGAGGCCCCGCGCCCCGAGCTGGACCGCATGACGAACGGCCTGAACCACCAGGGCCTCGTCCTCCAGGTCCCGCCGTACGAGTACGCGCACCCCGAGGACCTGGCCGCGGCCGCCTACGACAAGGGCGAGGACCCGCTGATCGTCGCCCTCGACGGCGTCACCGACCCGCGCAACCTCGGCGCCGTCGTCCGCTCGGTCTCCGCCTTCGGCGGGCACGGCGTGGTCGTGCCCGAGCGCCGCTCGGCCGGGATGAGCGCCGGTGCCTGGAAGTCGTCGGCCGGTGCGGCCGCGCGTACGCCGGTCGCCCGGGCCACCAACCTCACCCGGACCCTGGAGCAGTACAAGAAGGCCGGGATCACCGTGGTCGGCCTGGCCGCCGACGGCGAGGCCGAGGTGGGCGACCTGGCGGCGCTGTCCGGCCCGGTCGTCGTCGTGGTCGGCAGCGAGGGCAAGGGCCTCTCCCGGCTGGTCGGCGAGACCTGCGACCACCGGGTGCGCATCCCCATGCCAGGTGGCGCGGAGTCCCTCAACGCCGGTGTCGCGGCCGGTGTGGTGCTGTACGAGGCGTCCCGCCGCCGCTCCTGAACGGCCGTTCGGCACTTCCCCCGGATGCGGTAATTCCGGGGGGAGCCCGGCGTTCACGACGACTTTGACGCGGCCCGGACACATCGGGCCGGTCAAAGCAGTGTCCTAACTCGGCGTCACTCGGTTAGATGAGTGTGGACACCAGAACACCCCGCACGCCCACGGGTGACCGCTCGTCGGGCTTCGACGAGGTTCCCGCGCTGAGCATGGTGAAGGTGCCGAGCGATCCGGCGCAGGTCATCGTCAATCACGCCAGCTTCCGCGTGCAGCTGGGGTCGGCGGGCAGGCGCGCCCAATCCCCGAGAATCGCCCGGCATCTGAGCGCCGCCCAGGACACCTCCCGCATGTCCGCCGCGGGCACGGCGGGCGCGGCCACGGGTCGGCGCCGTCCGGTCGTCTGGAGCGGCCGGTCCGCGCCCGACGACACCGGCACCCACCGTCTGCTCCAGGCCGTCCGGGGCAGCAGCGTCCGCCACCCCGACGAACCGGCGGGCGCCACCCAGGTCATCCCGCGCCTCGACCCGGACCACACCGGCTACGCGGACGCCTACGACCGGCTCGACGCGACCGTCGAGACCCCGGTCCTCGGCCCCCAGCGCACCGGCCCCGACGGCGGCACCCGGCTGCTGCCGCACATGCGCCCCGTCGGCAGCGCCTACGACGAGCCGTCGTACGGTGACGCGTCGTACGGCGACGCGTCGTACGGGGGTGCGGGTCACAGCGAATCGCCGTACGCGGACGACGAGTTCGACCCCGACGAGCCGCCCGTCCGGCCCGCCGGCGGCCGGGCCGCCCGGCGCCACGGCGACGACCTGGCGCGGCACGCGTACTACCCCGGCCGCCGGATGAACCTCGGCGTCGTCCTGCTCCCGCTGCGCGTCTTCCTCGGCTTCATCTCCGCCTACGCGGGGATGGGCAAGCTGTGCGACCCCGTCTACTTCGACGGCGGCGAGCGCGGCTCGATGGTCAAGTGGCTCAACACCCTGCACCCGTGGGACGTGGCCGAGCCGCTGCGCCAGTTCGCGCTGCACCACCCGGTGGGCTCCGGGCTGGTCATCGCCTTCCTCCAGGTCCTGGTCGGCGTGCTGACCATCCTCGGCTGCTGGCAGCGGGTCGCCGCCGCGGTGGGCGCGCTGCTCTCGGCCGCGCTCATCGTCACCGTCAGCTGGAAGACGGTCCCGGCCTACGACGCGCCCGACATCATCTACCTGGCCGCCTGGTCCCCGCTGGTCATCGCGGGCGCCCCGGTCTACTCCGTGGACGGCAGGCTCGCGGGCAGCGCCTGGCGCGTCCTCGGCCCGCGCGCCGCGCTGTGGGACCTGCGCCGGTACGTACTGCGCCGGGGCGCGCTGATCACGGGCATCACGGTCGGTCTGACCCTGCTCGTCGGCTCGCTGCTCGGCGGTGCGGTACGCGACTCGAGCCGGGTGGTCGTGCCCGGTCCCGGTGAGGCGCCGCGCAACAACCAGCCGGGCTCGCCGCTGCCCTCGGAGCCCGGTGCCCCGCGCAGGCAGGCCAGCCCGTCCGCGTCCAGCTCGCCCACGGGCAGCGCCTCGGCCGGGGCGAGCCCGTCCGGCGCGGCGGGCACCCCGGGCGCGGGCCGCACGGCCGGTACGGCTCCGGCCGCGCCCAGCCAGACCCAGGGCACCACGGGCCAGGCCCCGCCGCAGCGGACCGCCCCGACCACGGGTGGCGGCGGCGCCCCCAGCACCACGGCGGGCCCGACCAGCGCGGGCGGGACCGCGACGGGCGGCACCGGCTCGGGCACCTCGGGCGGCGGCACCGAGTCCGGCGGCGGTACCGAGTCGGGTGGCGCCTCCACCGGCCAGCCCGGCCTGGTGGGCGGCCTGTTCGGCAACAACTGACCCGCCCCACGCCAAGGGCCCCGTACCTCGCGGTGAGGTACGGGGCCCTTCGGCGTGTGCTCGTCAGGCGCGGTCGGCGTCCAGTTCCTTGGCGGCCTCGGTGAGGTCCTTGACGGTGTCGATGGCCCGCCAGTAGGAGCCCTGCGGCAGCGGGAACCCGGCGAGCTTGCGCTCACGGGCCAGGCGGGGGAACGTGGCGCGCTCGTGGTCGCCCCGGTCGGGCAGCAGGTCGCGGAACTCGGGGGAGAAGACGTACACACCGGCGTTGATCTCGACGGTGGACGGCGGGGCCTCGATGAAGTCGGTGATGTGCCCGAAGCCGTCCGTGCGCACGGCGCCCCACGGGATGCGCGGCCGGGCCAGCGCGAGGGTGGCGACCGCGTCCCGCTCGGTGTGGAAGTCGGCCATGTCCCGCAGGGAGAAACGGGTCCAGATGTCGCCGTTGGTGGCGTACCAGGGCCGGTCGGGGCGGGGGAGACGCGCGGCGGCGTACTTCAGGCCGCCGCCGCGGCCGAGCGGCTCGGTCTCCACGACGGTGGTGACGGACAGCGGCAGATCGGCCGTGGCCAGCCACTTCTCGAGAACCTCGGCGAGATGGCCGCAGGAGACCACCACGTCGGTGACGCCCTCTTCGGCCAGCCAGTTCAGCTGGTGGCCGATGATCGGGGTGCCCGTGCCGGGGATCTCGACCATCGGCTTGGGCCGGTCGTCCGTGTAGGGACGCAGCCGGGAACCCTGGCCACCGGCCAGGACGACGGCTTGAGTGGGGCGCGACGCGACGTTCGGATGGGTCATGCCCCGAACTGTACGTGGCGCCCCGGCCGACGCCAGGGGCACGACAGGCCGCCTGCGCTCGCGCGGGTGGTGCGGTGGGCTGTGGGTGGGGCGGCTGTGTGGCGGCCGTACATGTGCGGGCGAGCCACGTGCTGGCAGCCCGTGTGCGGGCAGGGCGGGCGAGCAGCCCATGTGTGGGCAGCCTGTGTGGTGGGCGGCTACGTGCCGGTCGGCTATGTGGCAGTCACCTATGTGCGTGGCAGCCGTGTGCCGACCAGCCGTGTGCTGGTCGGCCATGTGTGGGGTCGACCCATGTGCGGGCGAGCCATGTGCCGACCAGCTACGTGCTGAGCCCCCATGTGCCGACCCGCCATGTGCCGACCCGCCACGTGCCCACCGGCCACATACCGATCAACTATGTGCCGCCAGCACGCCCGTAGCGAAGGACGTGTCGCACACCGGGCGGGCGTAGGACTGGGCGCGGGAGGCGCCGTAGAGGCGGACCGCGGCGCGGCCCAGGGTGCGGGCGATCGAGGTGCAGTGCTCGGCGAGCGCCGGGTGGCCGTTGACCGCCTGCTGGAGGTGGGTGAGGACCACGCCGGGGTTCTTGTCCTGAAGCTCGGTCAGCAGCCGGTCGCGCAGGACGTCCTGGGGCGCCGCCTTCTTGGCGGTGACCGTACGGGCGGTACCGGCCTTGGCGGGGGCCTGGGCCGGGGCGACGTCCGAGGCGGTGAGCACCGAGCCTTCGGAGTCCCCGGACCAGTTGACCCGGGTGACCGCGAGGGTTCCGGAGAGCACCAGGACGACGGGCAGGACGAGGGCGAGAGTGCGGCCGATCCGGCGGGCAGGGCCGCCCCGGTGGCCGCGTCGCGTCTGAGGGGTGGTGGAGTGCGTCACGCGAGTGAGGGTAGCGCCCGGTGATGATTTGGCGACATTTAGTCACCCTTACGGGGGATGAAGTCGTGCGGCTTTCTGGGTAGGGGGTTGACGTCGGCCGCCCGAATTGATCCCTGTGCCGGGATATCCGCCCAACCGTGCCGGGTGTGCGGAAGGGGGCCCCGCGGGACCCCCTTCCTGTGAACTGCCTGTGTGCTCCGGTCAGTCGGAGAGGCGCTCGCCCGTGGAGGTCGAGAACACGTGGATCTCGCCCGGCCGCGGTACGACGTGCAGCGTGGAGCCCTTCTCCGGCACCTGGCGGCCGTTCACCCGGACGACGAGGTCCCGGACGTCGCTGCCGACCTCGACGGCGCCGTAGACGTAACCGTCGGCGCCCAGCTCCTCGACGACGTTCACCGCGACGGCGAGACCGGCCGGGGCGTCGGCGCTGTCCTTGGTCAGCGCGGTGGCTGCCGCGCCGCCGCCCAGCTCGACCACGTCGAAGTGCTCGGGGCGGACGCCGACCGTCACGGTGGTGTCGCCCCGGTCCGCGGCGGCCGAGAGCGCGTCCCGGCCGACCGGCACCACGCTGTTGCCGAACTTCACGCCGCCGTCGGTGATCGGCACCTCGACCAGGTTCATCGCGGGGGAGCCGATGAAGCCCGCGACGAAGAGGTTGGCGGGGCGGTCGTACATGTTGCGCGGGGTGTCGACCTGCTGGAGCAGGCCGTCCTTCAGCACGGCCACCCGGTCGCCCATCGTCATGGCCTCGACCTGGTCGTGGGTGACGTAGACGGTGGTGGTGCCCAGGCGCCGCTGGAGGGAGGCGATCTGGGTGCGGGTGGAGACGCGGAGCTTGGCGTCCAGGTTGGACAGCGGCTCGTCCATGAGGAAGACCTGCGGCTCGCGGACGATGGCGCGGCCCATGGCGACACGCTGGCGCTGACCGCCGGAGAGGGCCTTCGGCTTGCGGTCCAGGTACTCGGTGAGGTCGAGGATCTTGGCGGCCTCCTCGACCTTCGCCCGGATGTCCGACTTGTTGACGCCCGCGATCTTCAGGGCGAAGCCCATGTTGTCGGCGACCGTCATGTGCGGGTACAGGGCGTAGTTCTGGAACACCATGGCGATGTCCCGGTCCTTGGGCGGCAGGTGGGTGACATCGCGGTCGCCGATGCGGATGGCGCCGCCGTTGACGTCCTCGAGCCCCGCGAGCATGCGGAGCGAGGTGGACTTGCCGCAGCCGGACGGGCCGACGAGGACGAGGAACTCGCCGTCCTCGATGGCGATCTCCAGGGCGTCGACGGCGGGCTTGGTCGCCCCCGGATAGATCCGGGTCGCCTTGTCGAACGTGACAGTGGCCATGGTGAGGGGCCCCCTTCTACCGGCAGGAACGTGCCGGACGATCCGTTGTAGGAAGGTGGTTCGGGTGGTTCACCCAGGTGAACCAGCTCAGGACCGTACCCGCCGCTCACCTGCCCTGTCAGTACCCGGACGCCCCCGAATTTCCCTCACCACCCCACACCCCCGCATGGGTACACTTCACAGACGGCGGCCCCAACCCGCCCACGCCTCCTTAGCTCAGTTGGCCAGAGCAACGCACTTGTAATGCGTAGGTCGTCGGTTCGAATCCGACAGGGGGCTCTGGAGAATCCCCAGGAATCACCCACGTGACCTGGGGTTTTTTCTGTCTCGTTACCTTGATCCCGCCGGGGCGTCAGCGCCGGAGTCTTCCTGGTGGCCGACCGGTGGCCGACTGGTGGCCAAGCGTGCCAACGGCGTGCAACAGCGGTGGCCGACACCCGAGACCGGGCGGGACTCGGCGATCAGTGGACGGAGGAGTTCCGTGGGACTGCGCGCGTCCTCGAGCAGCATCAGCGCCGAGGAGCGCAGTTGGGCGCCGGCACGGGCCTCGACGACACGGGGGTCCACCGCGGTCAGCTTCTCCGGAGCGGAGTCGTCCGCGTTCACCATGCCCATCGACAGGAGCTCCCGCAGCACCTCCCGGTCCTCGCCGCGCATCACGGCGGAGCAGGTCGACATAGACCGCACGCGCTCTGGCGCTACGAGCGTGCGACCGGTACCGCGGCCGTGATTCGTGTCCGTGGTCGGTTGATGGGTGGCGCGTCGTTCAATTCGCCTGTGCAAGCGGGTGGTTCAGGTCCGGGCGGGCTGGTGCGGCGGCTTCTTCGCGGCGCCGGCGCGGCGCTGGACTTCGGGCGGGCCGAGCCGCGCCCGATGCCCGTCGGCGGCAGGGGTGAGCACCCCGGCACCGTGGCGCCGGGCCCACCGGGCCCGCGCACGGGCGAAGCCACCGGGCCACCCGTGACGGGCGAGATCGCTGGTCACGGCCGGAGCACCGGCTCCTCGTCCTCCTCCGTGCCGAGTCGGAGGCCCAGATGGTGGGCTCGGTATCCCGCCTGGAAGCGGCTCTCCGCGCCCAGTTCGTCCGTGACCTCCTTCACGTGACGGCGCAGGGTGCGCGTCGCCATCCCGAGGCGTTTGGCGATCGCCTCGTCCTTCAGGCCCGACATCATCAGCCGCAGGATCGTGAGTCTCAGCGCTTCGGGAGGCTGCGGTGTGCCGGGCTGTGTCGCGTCGAAGGGGCGGCCTGACTCCCACAGGTACTCGAACATCCGGTAGAGGAAGCCCACCACGGTCGGATCGGTGACGACCGAGGCGCCCTGCGGCTGGTCCGCCACCCGCTGCTGCGGTACGAACGCCGTCTCCCGGTCGAAGATGATGATCCGGTCGAACGCCTCGGCGGTGGTGCGGATCTCGGCGCCGGCCGCCGACACCGCACGCACGTACCTCTGCGTGCTCAGGCTGGCCCGAGCGCTGTGCTGGTACAGGGTGCGCAGCCGGACCCCGCGTCCCCTCATCGCCAGGCTCTCGTCGATGATGCCGCGCAGCGTGTCGGGACTGCGGCCGCCGCCCGGCTGGATGCTCACCATCTCCTCGGCGCACAGCCGGGTCATCAGGGAGAGTTCCCGCCGGACCTCGTGCGCCTCGCCGAGGAAGCGCACCCCGTCAGCGTGCCGCCCGGTGCGCTCGTGCTGGGTGAACAGCGGTGCCAGGGGGCGTAGCCGGGTGTGGATGTCCACCAGTTCCGACTGCCGACGGCGGATCTCCTGCTCCAGGGGGGCCCGGATGGCTATCTCGGCGATCGCGGGGTCCACCGGAATCAGGCCATCCGTGCGGCCGTCGGACAGCAGCAGGCCGAGCTCCAGCAGGTTGTCCCGCGCCTGAGCCGCCTTCTCGTCCGTCAGCCCTGGTTCGATACTCCCCGCGGTCAGATCGGAGTCGCGGAGCACACCGTTCCGCAGCGCCCACTCGTAGACGGCCAGCGACTCCGGCGCCAGCTGAGCCACGCGGCCGGCGGTTTCTGTCCCTGAATGGTCCATTTGTCGAGAGCCTCTTCCGGTCTGTCCACATTGGGACACCGAGTATCTCCCCACGTGGCCCGCGATCGCTGAGAGGGTCTTCTCATCGCGCTGGACGGCACGCGTCGCGCGATTCCTGAAAAATTCCGCAGAGGGGTGAATCATGCGCAGAATTGACTTTCTGCGTTCCCTTGAGATTCAGCAGACCAAGCCCTTCCTGAAGGCTCTCGAAGGGCGTTTTCGCGAGGACGGGATCGAGGCGAAGCTCTTCCTCGCAGACGGCGAATGCGGCCCGGACGACTTCCCCCGTGATGACGACTTCCCCGGTGAATCCGAGCGGGTTCCCGGTGACATATCTGCCGACGAACTCGCCAAGAAGGTCGACAACGACATCCTCGCCGGCCGCGGCCTGCGGATTCCCGCCCATCAGGACGCGGTGCTGATCCAGACCGCCGACATGGGACATCCGGTGATCAGCAAGCCGCTCCGGGACTGCATGGGCGCCGGCACGGTCTCCATCCCCGACGGGGCCGCCCTCGAACGCCACCTGGCCGACGGCGAGCACCCCGACATCGTCATCACGTGCGAGCTCGACGACCGTGCGGCCCTGCCCGCGAAGGTCGAATCCCTCCGGCAGCGCCATGCCTTCACCGATCGGTCCTTCCTCCGGCAGATCGCGGTGGCGGTCGGAGCGGTGGCCGCCCGGACCGACACCGACACCGATACCGATACCGACACCGAGGATGGGAACGGCTGACATGCGTATGGACGGCTACAGAAGGGTCCTCGCCCATCCGGGTGTCGGCCTGCTCATGGGGCTGGGATTCATCTCGAAGATCGCGGTCGTCGCGATCCCCGTCGTGATGAACCTGAGCGTCGTCCTCGGCCTCGGCCGCGGCTTCGGCGCCTCCGGCCTCGTCATCGCGCTCTGGACGGTCGGCGTCGCCATCGGCGGCCCCGTCCAGGGCAAGTTGATGGACCGCTACGGAGTGCGCCCGGTGCTCGCCGTGTCGGTGGCCGGCCAGGCCCTCTTCTGGGGGTTCGGACCCTCCCTGCCGTACGGGGTGCTGAGCGCCTCGGCGGTGGCCTGCGGCCTCCTGAACCTCCCCGGCTTCGCGATCGTACGGCTCCGGCTGGCCGTGGCCATCCCCGACGAGCAGCGGCACACGGCCTTCGCGCTGGACGCGATGACCTCCAACATCTCGTACATGGTCGGCCCGGCGCTCGGCGTCACCATCGCCACCGTCATCTCCAGCGACATGTCGATGCGTGGCCTCGGTCTGGTCCTGACCATCGCGGGAATCGGCCTGTGGCTGTTGAACCCGCAGGTCAGGGAGGTGGCCGACGGTGCGGAGACGCCGTCCGCCGAGCCGGCGAAGGTCTCTTTCCGTACCTGGTTCAGCCCCGCTCTGGTCCCGGTGCTCATGGCGACCACCGCCACCACCCTGGCCACCGCCGGCTACGAGGTCGCGATCGTCGGCGGCCTGCGCGAGGCCGGCCAGGTGTCGTGGTCCGGCCTGGTCCTCACCGTCTGCGGACTGTGCTCCCTCATCGGCGCGCTGCTCTACGGCACGCTGAAGAAGCCCCCGACGTTCGCCCTCATCTCGGCGATGGTCGGCCTGACCACCGTCCTGGGCGGCTTCGCCACCGGCGACTGGCGCTGGCTGTGCCTGGCGATGGTGCTGCCCGCGGCCCTGTGCTCGCCTTCCTTCGCCTCGACGGCCGGCGCGGCCAGCAAGCTGGCGCCGGCCGGCGCCCGGGGAGTGGTCATGGGCTGCTACAGCGCCGCCCTCACCCTCGGCAACAGCATCGGGGCCCCGCTCTCCGGCATGGTCCAGGACTCGACGAGCGCCGTGTGGGCCTTCGTGGTCATCGGCGCCGCCAGCACCACGCTCTCCGTCCTGGCGCTCGCGGGCAACGCCTGGTTCGCCAGGCAGCCGGACACCGAGCCCACGCCGCCCGCCCTGGCCGAGTCCGTCGCCTGATCGCGTCCACGGGCCGCGACGCGTCCCCCGCGCCGACAGCGCCACCTCAGCGAGGAGTTCCCGTGACCATCAAGGACTACGTCGCGATCGTCGACGCTTCGTCCTTGCGGGCCGCCCCCCCCAAGAAAAGGAGTTCCGGATGCAGCCCATGACCGAGGAGCAGTGGCGGGCGTTCGTCCTCACCGGCACCCGCACCGCCAAGCTGGCCACCCACCGTGCGGACGGCCGACCACACGTCACCCCGGTGTGGTTCCTCCTGGACGACACCGCCGACGGCCGTACCGAGGTGGTCTTCACGACCTGGCACGCCTCGCTCAAGGCCCGCGCCCTGCTACGGGAGCCGCGGTTCGCGCTGTGCGTGGACGACATGGAGGCCCCGTACGCGTACGTGATGCTCGAGTGCACGGCGCGCTTCACACAGGATGATCCGGCGCAGCTGCGGGAGTGGGCGACCCGGATCGGCGGCCGGTACATGGGCGGCGAACTGGCGCAGCGGTACGGGGAGCGGAACTCGGTCCCGGGAGAGTATCTGGTACGGGCCAGTATCGATCACGTCATCGCCCGGCAGGGGATAGCCTCCTGATCTTTCACGGCACCGACATGGCTCAACCCGTAGGTGTCCACTGTCAGTTGATCGTGGTTCGTCGGGTCAGGCAGACGGTTACCCCGGACGCCACCAGGCGCCCGGCACCGGCAGGCAAGCAGGCTCGGAGCGGTCGGCTCGCTGAGCCGGCAATGCCGGAGCGCGAGCGGAATGCCAGGAGCCGCCTCGGAGTCGACCTGTCCGCGCCGGGCCCGCTCGGCGGTATCGGCGATCACGCCGGCCTTCTTGCGCTGGACGTCCCGCAGCGCGGCGTCCGACCCCTTGGGCCAGCTCGCCGTAGATCGCACCGGTCATGGAGGTGTCGGACTGGCCGTGTTCTTCTGTGGCCCCGAGGGGAGGCGCTCCGGTGGGCAGCCGGTGGACAGACGCCTTTGGACGGGGCAGCATAGGGCAGCGTGGAGAACCCCGTCGCGCATGGTCTGATCAGGTAAAACGTCACGAGCCAGCATCACAGGGCACGACGCGACATGAACGCTCTCGGTCGTGTGCTGCGTAGGTCGTCGGTTCGAATCCGACAGGGGGCTCCATCGAGGTCCAGGTCGGGAGGCATTTGACCTGGGCCTTCGCGGTTTCTTAGGTCTGCTGAGCAAGGAGAAACGCTGTGCCCCTGGTGTCCGTCGTGATGCCCGTCTACAACTCGGCGGCCACTCTCGGGGCCGCGGTCCGGTCGGTGCTCACGCAGACGCACGGCGACCTGGAGCTGCTGGTCACCGACGACAAGTCCACCGACGGCTCCCTGGATCTGCTCATGGAGTTCGCCCGGCAGGACGAGCGGGTGCTGCCGCGGTCGGCGCCCGAGCAGGGCGGGGCCGGACGGGCCCGGAACCTGGCGATCGAGCGGGCCCGGGGGGACTACGTCGCGTTCCTCGACAGCGACGACATGTGGCTCCCGGAGAAGACCGAGCGGCAGCTCGAGTTCGCCGCCCGGGGGAGCGCGCCGCTGACGTTCACCTCGTACTACAAGATGGACGCCGATTACGACGGTGAGAGCACCGAGTTCCGTCCGAACGGGCGGGTGATCCCTGCTCGGGAGCATGTGGACTACCGCGCGATGCTGGTGCGGGACCACATCGGCGCGCTGACCGCCATGTATGACCGCAATGTGTTGGGCACGAGGCTGATGCCGGAGATGCGGAAGCGGCAGGACTACGCCCTGTGGCTGTCGATCATGCGGGACGGGGCCGACGCGCGGGGTCTGCGCGAGCCGCTGGCGGTGTACCGGGCTCACCAGGCGGGATCGCTGTCCTCCAACAAGCTGTCCCTCGTCCAGTACAACTGGGAGCTGTACCGCGAGCACGAGGGGCTGTCCGTCCCGCGGGCGACGCGGGCGCTGGCCGGTGCCGTGTGGCAGTCGCTGCGTAACTCGCGGATCTAGCGGGTTTCTTGGTGGCCGCCGTTCCCCCGCCTAGGGGCGTAGGGAGCGGCGGCACCCGGACTCCTGGTCTCACCCGGCTCAGCGCTCGCGCAGCTCCAGGGTGCAGCACTTCACGCTGCCGCCCGCCTTGAGCAGTTCGGAGAGTTCGACGCCGATCGGCTCGAAGCCGCGGGCGCGCAGCTGGGTGTGCAGGCCCTTCGCGGCGGCCGGGAGGAGCACATGGCGGCCGTCGGAGAAGGCGTTCAGGCCGAAGACGGCGGCATCCTCGGCGGAGGCGAGCACCGCGTCCGGGAACATCTCCCGCAGCACGGCCCGGCTGCCGGGCGTGAACGCCTCCGGGTAGTACATGATCTCGTCGTCCGAGAGCACCGACAGCGCGGTGTCTAGGTGGTAGTGCCGGGGGTTGACGAGGGTCAGCGAGGTCACCGGCAGCCCGAAGAACTCCTGCGCCTCGGCGTGCGCGCGGATGTCGGTGCGGAAGCCCGTACCGGCCAGGACGCGGCGGCCGACGGTGAGGATGTCGCCCTCGCCCTCGTTGATGAACTCCGGCCACAGCACGTCCTGGTAGCCCTGCTCCTGGAACCACCGCAGATACGCGGGGCCCTCGGCGGTGCGCTCGGCGTGCCGGAAGCGGGCGCCGTACACCTTGCCGTCCACCACGGTCGCGCCGTTGGCGGCGAACACCATGTCGGGCAGGTCCTCGACCGGCTTGATCTCCTCGACGGTGTGGCCCAGCTCGATGTAGAGGTCGCGCAGGCCCTCCCACTGGCGCAGGGCGAGCGAGTTGTCGGTGGCGCGCTCCGGGTTCATCCACGGGTTGATCGAGTAGGTGACGTCGTAGTGCCGCGGGCGGCACATCAGGAGCCTGCGGCGGGTGGCGACCCGCGCGGGCCGCTCGTCGCGGGCGGCCGAGTCGGTGGCGGGGATGGTGTCGCTGACAGGCACGGGGTCTCCTAGGCGGGTGCTCACAGGTGGTGAGGGAAGGGTGGTCCGGGGTTTCCGGCCCGCCCACGGGGTGGGCGGACGGGCCGGGTGGAACAGGGGCGGCGCGGCGGGGTCAGCCGGTGACGGCCGCGTCCTCGCGGGCGCCGGTCGCGGCGGCCGGGTCGTCGGGGGCCGGGGCGGGCTCGTCCGAGGCGCGCAGACCGGCCTGGGCAAGTGCCGCCGCCAGTACGCCGAGGATCGCGCAGGTGACCCAGATCCCGTCGCCCCACTGGGTCCACACCAGCATGCCGAGCGCCGGTCCGACCGCGGAGCCGAGACCGAAGACGGCCTGGGAGGCCGCGATGTAGCGGCCGCGCACCCGCTCCTCGGCCTTGGCCGGGTGCGCCCACAGGGTCGGCCCGCTGACCATCAGGCCGCCGACGCTGACCGCCGTGGTGAGCAGGATCAGCGCGGGCACGCTGCCCGGCAGACCGAAGCCCGCGATGCCCAGGCAGTACACGAACGTGCCGACGGTCGCCGCCGTGCTCGCCCGCCACCGGCTCACCCGGGCCGTCACCGCCAGCTCCAGGCTGATCAGCAGCACCGAGGACAGGGTGAGGACCACGCTGTAGAGCGCGGTGGAGTGGCCGGCGTCGGCCAGGTCGATGGGCAGCACCGCGAAGAACTGGGCGTACACCAGCGCGCTGAACAGCATCGACGTCAGATAGAACAGGAATCGGTGGTCGCGCAGCATGACGCCGTACGCCGAGCCCTTGTCCTGCTCGGCGGCGGCCGCGTCGGCCGGGCCCTGCGCGGCGGTCTTCCCGGCGGGCTTCGGCAGCAGGGTGGCGGCGAGCAGGGCGTAGGTCAGGGCGGTGGCGCCGTCGAACCAGAACAGCAGGTTCCAGTTGATCTGGATGAGTGCCGCGGCCAGCAGCGGCCCGGCGGCGGCACCGATGTTCATGGCGATCCGCAGCATCGAGAAGCCCATGACCCGGTACTCGTCCGGCATCAGCTCGCTCAGCATCGCGGAGGCGGCGGGCCGGTAGGACTGGGTCATCAGGCCCAGCAGGACCACCAGGGCGAGCAGCACCGGATAGCTGCCGGGGGTGGCCAGCCACGGGATGACGAAGACCAGGACCGAGGACCCGCCCATCGCGGTGACGATGGTGGTGCGGCTGCCGAGCCGGGAGGCCAGTTCGCCGCCCAGCACGGTGCCCGCGACCGCGCCGACGCCGTACGCGCCGAGCAGGAAGCCCGCCCGGTCGACGCCGTAGCCGCGGTGCGTCAGGTACAGCACCAGGAAGGTCTGGACGAAGGCGCCGAGCTGGTTGAGCAGCACGCCGCCGAGCAGGTAGCGGACCGCGCGCGGCGTCGACCGCAGCGCGTCGAGGACACCTGGGGCGTCGTCCTTGGACTTGGGCACACTCATCGCGTCACTTCCGTCTGGATGGTCTCAATGGGGGGAGGGTCAGGTGCCGATGGCCTGGTCGAAGGAGAAGACGCCGTCCGGGTCGTACTTCTCCTTCACCTGTGTCAGGCGCGCGTAGTTGGCGCCGTAGTAGGCCGTGCGCCAGTCGGTGAGCTCCGGGTCGACGAAGTTCTGGTAGGCGGAGCCGGTGACGTGCGGGGCCATCGCGGCGTGCAGGCCGTTCAGCCAGTCGAGGTTGGCGTCGACCTGGGCGGGGCTGTCGTCCTCCGTCCACGCGGTGTCCATCGACACCAGGAACAGGGTGTCGCGGTGCACGAAGGCGGTGGCGTCCGGGGCGATCCGGTTGATGGCGCCGCCCCAGGAGAACAGCCCCGCGCCGCCGCCGTCGCCGTTGTGGCTGCCGGGCCAGCGCTCCACCCACGACAGCAGGGTCTGCACCCCCTCGGCGGCCAGCGGCTCGCGGATGTAGTTGGAGCGCAGCGCGAACTGGTCGCCACTGGTGGCGTGGACCATGTACTTGTTGGCCTCCCAGAACGTCCGCTCGGTCACGTCCCGCGACACGGGGGCCGCGGCGGACAGCACCGGGTCCAGGATCTCCAGGCAGTCCCGCGCCGAGCCGAAGTACTGTCCCTGCAGCGTGACTTCGAGGTTGTCGCGGATCGCGCGCAGCCCCGTGCCGTACGTCCACACCCCGAGCCGGGCCGCGAAGTCGTCCGGTGCCAGCTCGACCATGCGCTGCCCGGCGTCCAGCACGGCGGCGGCGTCCGCCCACTTCCAGGTGAGGTGGAAGGTGGTGACGTCGGGCACCGGGCGGGCCTGGAAGGTGAGGGAGACGTTAATGCCGAAGTTGCCTCCGCCGCCGCCCTTGCACGCCCAGAACAGGTCCGGGTTCTCCCGCTCACTGGCCACCACCAGGGAACCGTCGGCCAGCACGACCGAGGTCTCCACCAGGGCGTCCGCGGTCAGGCCGTAGCGACGGGCCGCGAACGCCGCGCCGCCGCCCAGCGCGAGACCGGCCACGCCCACCGTGGGGCTGGTGCCGGTGGAGAAGACCATCTCGTGCGGCTGCATCGCGTCGTAGACGTGGCTGATCTTCGCGCCGCCGCCCGCCGTGACCAGCCCGGTGGAGCCGTCGGCGGTGGTGCCGGTGAGGCGGCTGAGGTCGATGACCAGGCCCTCGTTGACCGAGTAACCGGCGAAGCTGTGGCCGCCGTTGCGGGCCACCACGGGCACGCCCTGCTCCCGGGCCCAGGTGAGGGCCCGCTGTACGTCCTCGGTGTGGGCCGCGGTGACGACGGCCGCCGGGGTGCGGTCGCCGTAGCGGGTGTTGAACAGCTTGGAGCCCACCCGGAACCCCGCGCTGCCCGGCAGGAACACGCGGCCCGCCACCTGCCCGGCGAGCGCCCGGAAGTCGGCACCGGCCATCTCAGACCACCTCTTCGAGGCAGGAGACCCCGCTGTCGGCGTCCGCGCCGTACCGCTCCCACCGCTCGTGCAGCCGGACCCGGCCGTCGGCCAGGACCTCGGGTGTGTTCACACTGCGGCCGGAGATCACCCGCCCGTCGTCCAGGACCATGCTGTACGAGAAGCTGATGACGCCCGCCGGGTCGCGGGTGCCCGCCAGCGAGCCGCGCCGGACGTCGCCCCCGGCGAACTCGGCCCACACCAGGTCCCCCTGCTGCCGGTAGAGCGCCACGGGTGCGTGCGCCGCCGGGTCCGTGAGGACCTTCCTGAATCGCTTGCCGTCGTAGTCGATCACGTCAGCCATGGAAGCGGCGCCCGGAGTTGCCCGGAAGAGCGGCGGCCGACGGCCAATCAACCGGCTGCCGGGGACCCCCTGACCGGGGTTGACCGGTGTTGCCGGTCATGGCTTCCGGTCAACGCCCGCACCCTCTGGAATCGGGTTGTCACTCGGCTTCAGGAGGCGAACAGCGCGTGGACGACAACGGCGCACACATCGGCGCGGACGGCGGGCCCGGCACGGACGGCGTGCTCCTGCTCATCGGCTGCGGCATGCGCAAGTACCGCGAATACCTGCTGGCCGGTGCGGCCGCCGCCCACCCCGTCTGGCTGTTCACGGGCGAGGAGCCCGACTGGCAGGCCCCCTACCTCACGGGTCACACCGTGGTGGACGTCATGGACCGCGCCGCCGTGCTCGCGGCGGCCCGGGAACTGGCGGCGGACGTCCCGGTGCGGGCGACGCTGAGCTGGGACGAGACCCTGATCGTGACCACCGCGCACGTCGCGGAGGCGCTCGGGCTGCCCGGCGCGGGCGTGGACGGGGTGGAGGGCTGCCGGGACAAGTTCCGCAGCCGCCGGCTGCTCACCGAGGCGGGGGTCGCCCAGCCGCGCTTCGCCTACGTGGACACCGCCGAGGAGGCGCTCACGGCGGCCGCGGAGATCGGCTACCCGGTCGTCGTCAAGCCGCGCGGGATGGGCGCCAGCATCGGCGTCGTGCTCGCGGCCGACGCCGACGAGGTCGCCGGGGCGTTCCGCACCGCCGACGAGGCCAGCCAGATCGGCGCCGTGCCCTACCGCAGCGGCGCGCTGGTCGAGGAGTACCTCGACGGCCCGGAGATCAGCATCGACGCCGCCGTCGTCGACGGCGAGTACCACCCCATGTTCGTGGCCCGCAAACAGGTCGGACTCTTCCCGTACTTCGAGGAGATCGGCCACCACGTCGCGGCCGACGACCCGCTGCGCACCGACGAGACGCTGCTCGGCATGGTCCGTGCCGCGCACCGCGCCATCGGCTACCGCCACGGCATCACCCATACCGAGGTGAAGCTCACCGCGCGCGGCCCGGTCATCGTCGAGATCAACGGCCGTCTCGGCGGCGACCTCATCCCGCGCCTGGGCCAGCTGGCCACCGGCATCGACCCGGCCCGCGCCGCCGTGCGGGCCGCACTCGGCCTGCGTCCCGACTTCACCGACACCGAGCACCGCACGGTCGGCATCCGCTTCGGCTACCCGCCCGAGGACTGTGAGGTCCGCTCGGTGCTCCCGCCGACCGAGGCCGAGGGCCTGCTGGCCGCCGAGGCGATCGCCGAGCCCGGCACCGAGCTGCGGCTGCCGCCGAACGGCTACCTCGCCCGGCACTCCTACGTCGTGGTCACGGGCGCGGACCCGGCCGAGACCGACGCGCGGCTGGACGCGGCGGCGGCCCTGGTCCGCCTCGACGCCCGGCCGCTGGCCGTGCCGGTCCCGGCCTGACGACGCGGGGGACCGCCGCCTCCCGCGAGCACCTGCCGCACCGCAAGTCCCTTTCCGCTTCTTCCCGGTCTTAATGGAGTTCTCTCATGGCACACCGCACCGTCGAACTGCTCGCCGTCGGCGCCGGCCCGGCGAACCTCGCCCTCGCGGTCGCGCTCGAGGAACTGGCCCCCGAGCTGGCGGGCCGGACCCTCGTGGTCGAGCGCGAGGAGGACATCGTGTGGCAGCGGGGCATGCTGCTGCCCGAGGCGCTGAGCCAGGTCTCCTTCCTCAAGGACCTGGTCACCATGCGCAATCCGCGCAGCGGGTTCTCCTTCCTCAGCTTCCTCCAGGCCCGCGGCCGGCTGGACGCGTTCGTCAACCTGGGCAGCTGGGTGCCCTACCGCAGCGAGATATCGGAGTACCTCCAGTGGGTCGCCGACTCGCTGGAGCGGGTCGACGTCGAGTACGGGCGTGGGGTCGCGTCGGTGACTCCGGTGCTCGGCGAGAACGGCGAGGTCAGCGGCTGGACGGTCGAACTGGCCGACGGCGACACGGTCGGCTGCCGCTACCTGGCGGTCGGCGCCGGGCGGGACGCGCATGTCCCGGCCGTGTTCGAGGGGCTGCCCGCCGAGCGCGTCGTGCACTCCACCCAGTACCTCCAGCGCATCAGGTCCGTCCCCACCGACCGGCCGCTCCGGGTCGCCGTCGTCGGCGGGGCGCAGAGCGCGGCCGAGCTGTTCGGTGCCGCCCTGCGCGACCTGCCCGACTGCCGGCCGACCATGATCATGCGCTCGATCGGCCTGAACGGCTACGAGAGCAGCAAGTTCACCAACGAACTCTTCTACTCGTCGTTCGTCGAGGACTTCTACCAGGCCGCCCCCGACGCCCGCCGTCAGCTGCTCGCCGAGATGCACCGCGCCAACTACGGCGGCCTCGCCCCGGCCACCCTCGACGGCCTGTACCGGCAGTTCTACCAGGACCGGCGGGACGGCACCGACCGGCTCGGCATGCTCACCATGACCGACATCACCGGCTCCGCGACCGACGGCGACGACATCGTGCTGACCCTCGCCGACCGCCGCAGCGGCGCCGTCAGCGAGCTGCGCACCGACCTCGTGCTGCTCGGCACCGGCTTCGACCGGGCGATGCCCCGCCTGGTCCGCGACCTCGGCGCCCAGCTCGGCCTGGACGACTTCGCGGTCAGCCGTCACTACCGCCTGGACCTCGGCCGCCCGGCCACCGGCGGCCTCTACCTCCAGGGCGTCAACGAGGCCACCCACGGCATCGCCGACTCCCTGCTCAGCGTGCTGGCCACCCGGTCGGCGGAGATCACCGCGGACCTCCTCGCGCACCGCGCCGAGCACCCGGCCGGGGAGCGCGAGCCCGCCCTCGCCGCCTGACCACCGCCCGCTCCCAGCGTCCCAGCAGCCCCCGCAGTCCCCGCAGTCCCCGCAGCCTCAGCAGAAGGACGACACCCCGTGCTGATCAAGAACCTCCACCGCGCCGGTCTCACCCACGAGAACGGCCTCGACGCCCAGCGTCTGCTGCCCTGGCCCGAGTTGAACGCCCCCTTCGAGGGCTCCTGGTGCGTGATCCGCCCCGGCACCGCCTCGACCCCGCACGCCCACCACGAGTACGAGATCTTCATCGCCCTGCGCGGCGAAGCGTTCCTGGAGTCCGGCGGCGAGCGGGTGCCCTTCGCCGCGGGCGACATCGTGCACTTCCCGCCGCACCAGGAGCACCGCGTCGTCAACGACTCCGACACCGACTTCGAGATGTACAGCGTGTGGTGGGACGCCGAGATGTCCGAGCGCTTCACCGCCCGCCACACCAGCCAGGAAGGCGTCGGCGCATGACCTCCGACCAGCGGCGCACCGTCATCATCGGCCCCCCGCCCACCCCCAACGGCGATCTGCACGTCGGCCACGTCGCGGGCCCCTACATGGCCGCCGACGTGCACGCCCGCTACCTGCGCGCCACCGGCCGACCGGTGCTGTACACCACCGGCACCGACGACAGCCAGACCTACGTGGTCTCCAGCGCGGCCAAGCTCGGCACCGCCCCCGAGGTCCTCGCCGACAAGTCCTGGCACGACATCCGCGAGACGCTCACCCTGATGGGCATCTCCGTCGACGGCTTCGCCCCCTTCGACGACGGCTACCGCGCGATGGCCCTGGACTTCCTCACCCGGCTGCACGAGGCGGGCAAATTCACCCTGCGCACGGTACGGCTGCCCTACGTCGAGGCCACCGGCGAGTTCCTGATGGAGGGCCTGGTCAGCGGCGGCTGCCCGGTCTGCCTGGCGGTCAGCCGGGGCGGGCTGTGCGAGAGCTGCGGACACCCCAACAACTTCACCGAGCTGACCGACCCGCGCTCCACCGTCGACCCCGACGCCGAGGTCACCTACCGCGAGACCGAGATCCTGGTACTCCCGCTGGAGGAGTACCGGGAGCGGCTCACCGCCTTCCACGAGGCCAAGGCATCCACCTGGCGGCCGCACATCGTGCAGTTGATGCGGGAACTCCTGGCCCGCCCGCTGCCCGACTTCCCCATCACCTACCCGACGGGCTGGGGCATCCCCGCCCCGTTCCCGGAGACCCCGGGCCAGGTGATCAACGCCTGGGCGGAGGGCATGCCCGCCTCCATGTACTGCACGGCGGTCGCTCAGCGCGCCCACGGCGAACAGCCCGCCTCGGACGACGAGTTGTGGCTCGCCGAGCAGGGCATCCGGCTGGTCTACTTCCTCGGCTTCGACAACGCCTACTTCTGGGGCCTGACCCACCTGAGCCTGCTCCTCGCCCACGAGGGCCGGTACGTCGTCCCGGACGCCATCGTCTGCAACGAGTTCTACGAGCTGGAGAACGAGAAGTTCTCCACCAGCAAGGGCCATGTGGTGTGGACCCGCGACCTGGTCCGCGAGGTCCCGCGCGACCTGGTCCGCTTCCACCTCGCGCTCACCGCCCCCGAGCACGCCCGTACCAACTTCTCCCGCGCCGCGCTGGAGAAGATCACCGCCGAGCGGTTGGTCGAGCCGTGGAACCGGCTGGCCGCCCTGCTCGGCAAGGCGGTCGCGGAACTCGGCGCCCAGGGCGCGGAGCTGCCGGTGTCGGAGGCGGCCAACGCGCGCCGGGCGGCGATGGCCGAGCGGTTCGCGTCCGGGTACGCCCTGACCGGGTACAGCCTCAGCCGTACGGCCGACCTGATCCCGCTGCACACCGCGCGCCTGCTGGGCCGGGCCGAGACCCTGCTCGACGGGCTCACCCCGGCCGGCCGCGAGGCGGACCTCGCGGAACTGGGCGACCTGTTCGCCGAGACCCGGACCCTGCTGGCCGCGGCCTCGCCGATCCTCATCGACCTCGCCGAACGGGCCCGCCCCGACGGCGGCTTCGACGGCACCTTCGCACTCGTTCCGGCCGAGCGGTCCACCACGGCGTTCACCGTCCCGGTGTTCGGCTGACCCCGTCGCGGCCGGTGCGCCCGGACCTCCCTCCGGACCCACCGGCCGCACCCCCGTCTCCGTCCCGTCCCGTTCCCGATCAGCGAAAGGAGGTGCCCGATGCGGATCACCGTGGTGGGCGGCGGTGTGATCGCGCTGCTGGCGACCGTGGAGTGCGCCCTCGACGGACACCGGGTCACGGTCGTCGACCAGGGCCCCATCCCGTACAGCCGGGCCACCTCCTTCGACCAGCACCGCATCCTGCGGGCCCTGCACCCGGCCGACCCGGCCGCCACCGGGGCCGCGCTCCGCGCCCACCGGCGCTGGCTGGACCTGGAGGAACTGTTCGCCACCCGCTTCTACGAACGGGTCGGCGCGCTCACCGTGCTGCCGCCCGCCGCCGCCGCCGAGGGCGCCCGGCTGCTCACCGACGCGGGCGGCCACGCCCGCACGCTCACCACGACCGCGCTCGCCGACCGCTACCCGCACCTGTCCCTGGACGGCGCCCTCGCGGGCGTGCTGGAGGACGAGGCGGGCGTGCTGCTCGCCGAGCGGGTGCTCGCCGCCTGCGTGGCGTGGCTCAAGTACCAGCCCGGCATCGACCTCGTACCCCACCGGCCGGTGGCCGAGGTCGACGGGGCGCGCGGGCGGGTCAGGTTCGCCGACGGACAGGTCCTCGACGCGGACGGCGTCCTGGTCGCCGTGGGCCCCTGGGCGCGGGACCTGCTGCCGGAGCGGGTGGCCAAGACCCTCACCCTGTACCGGCAGTCCCTGCTCTACTGCCGGGTCCCCGCCGGGCAGGCGGCGGCCTGGGCGGCCACCCCGGCCGTGCCCGCGCTCGGCACCCGGCGCGGCGCCTGGCTGATCCCGCCGGTGGCCGGAACCGCGCTCAAGGTGACCTCCGCCGCGCTGTGCCGCGAGGCCGACGCCATCACCGACCACCGCACGCCCGAGGAGTACCAGCGGGAACTGGCCGCCGAGTTCGGCGACCTGCTGCCGGGCTTCTCCCCGGCCTGGGTGCTCGGGGCCAAGGACTGCTACTACCTGTCGTCCACCGACACCGGCGGCCCGCTCGTGGTCGAACTCGGCGCCGCCGCGCTCGCCTACGCGGCCTGCGGCGGCTCCTCGTTCAAGTTCGCGCCGCTGATCGCCCGCACCCTCGCCGACCGTGTCCTCGGCCGCACCCCCGCCCCGACCGGCCTCACGGCCCTGGACACCGCCCCCCTCGACGTCTCCCCGTGAACCCCGCAGAACCGAAAGGAACGCCATGAAGCTCCTGGCGATCGAAGCCCGGCAGAACGCCACCTACTACGTCTCCCGCTACGAGCAGATCGTCGGCCTGGGCGCCGACCTCTACGTCCTCAACGGCGAGGGCACCGACGACTTCTGGCGCGCCGACCGCTACCGCGTCGCCGGTTCGCGGGAGGTGGCCGAGCTGATCGCCGCCGCCAAGGAGTGGCACGCCGAGGAGCGGTTCGAGGGCGTCCTCACCTTCTCCGAGTCCGGCGTCCTCGCGGTCGCCGCCGTCGCCGAGGCCCTCGGCCTGCCCGGCATCGGGCTGGAGGCCGCCCGCGCCAGCCGCAACAAGCTCCTGATGCGCCAGGCCCACGAGCGCGGCGGGGCCGCCCACCCGTCCTTCCGCTACGTCACCGACGAGGCCCAGGCCCTGGCCGCCGCCGAGGAGTTCGGCTACCCGGTGATCGTCAAGCCCACTCTGGGCGCCGCCTCCAACTACGTCTTCCGCGCCGACGACGCCGCCGAGCTGCGCGCCCGGCACACCCAGGCCGCCGAGGGGCTGACCGAGCTGTCCTGGTACGCCATGGAGGCGGGCGGCCTCGACCTCGGCCCGCACGGCCTGCTGATCGAGTCCTTCCTCGACGGCGACGAATACCTCATCGAGGCCGTGGTCTGGGACGACGAGGTCTACCTCGGCTCGATCGTGGACCGGGTCACCGCCGAGGGCGACACCTTCGACGACGACGTCCACCACGCGCCCACCGCGCTCACCCCCGAACAGGTCACCGCCGTCCACGAGGTCGTCGCGGCCGGTGCCCGCGCCCAGGGACTGGTGCGCAGCGTGATGCACGCCGAGGTCCGCTTCCACGACGGCCGCCCGCACCTGGTGGAGATCGCCGCCCGCCCCGGCGGCGGCGGGCTGGACCACATGGCCCGCATCTCCGCGGGCCACGACCCGATCGCCGCCCTCGCCGACGTGGCCCGCGGGGTCCGCCCGGACGTACGGCACTACACGCCGACCGGCACGCACACCGCCGCGATGTGCCTGCTGCCGCCCGGCTCCGGCCGCGTCGAGGAGATCCACGTCTCCGACCGGCTGGTCGAGCACGACGGCGTCTTCTTCTTCAAGCTCACCGCCCGGCCCGGCGACCTGGTCCGCCGTCCGCCGGAGGGCAACAGCATCCTCGGCTTCCTCGGGGTCACCGGCACCTCCTTCGAGGACGCGATGTCCACCGCCGAGGACCTGGCCGGCCAGGTCCGCGCCGACCTGCGCTGAACCGCCGCCCGCACCGAACCACAGGAGACCCCGAAATGACCGAACGCCCCGTGATCATGGTCGGCTTCGTGCCGGTGGCGGTGACCTCGCTCGCCGAGTTCCAGCCCGAGGGCTCGGTGATCGTCGTCGACGAACCCGACGTCATCCGCAAGCGCGAACTGCGGCCCAAGGCCGACGAGGCCCCCGTGGTCCGCGAGCTGATCGCCTGGGAATACCAACTCGAAGGCGCCGCCGACGAGTTCTACAACACCCACCCCGACCTGGACCCGGCCGCGATCGCCCCGCTCCAGGAGTACGCCACCCCCTTCGCGGCCCGCCTCGCCGAGCGCTACGGCCTGCCCACCGGCGGCTACGGCGCCCTGCGGACCCTGCGCGACAAGGCCCTGCTGCGCCGGGTCAGCGCCGCCGCGGGCATCCGCAACCCGGAGTCGGCCGAGGTCACCTCGCCCGACGAGGTCCGCGCCTTCATGGCCGCCCACCCCGGCCCCGCCGTCCTCAAGCCCGCCAACCGGCAGGCCGCCCTCGGCACCCGCCTGCTCGACTCCGCCGACGAGATCGACGAGGCGTGGGCGGAGGCCACCGCCATGGACGAGGGCGTCATGGTCCCCGACCGCGGCATCGAACTGCGCATGCTGGTCGAACGCCGGGTGCGCGGGCGCGAGTACAGCGTGGAGATGCTGGTCGAGGCCGGGCGGCCCCGGTTCGCCAACGTCACCGGCAAGGACCTCTTCCCCGGCATCCGCCCGGTCGAGCTGGGCCACCTGGTCCCCGCCGACATCCCGGCCGGGCTGGACGCGGAGCTGCGCGCCGAGACCGAGCGCCTGCTGCGCTCCGTCGGCTTCGGCACCGGCATCGCCCACTGCGAGTGGATCGTCGAGGACGGCCGCCCCTACCTGGTCGAGTGCGCGGGCCGCTTCCCCGGCGACGGCATCGTGGACCTCATCGACCGCGCCTACCGGATCGACCTGGTCCGCGCCTTCTGGACCCTGATGAAGGGCGAGCCGCTCACCGCCGAACTGCCCGCCCGGGCGCCCGGCGCCGCCGCCATCCGCTTCCTGCACACCGGGGAGAGCGGTGTCGTCGAGTCCGTCGCCGGTGTCGAGGCGGCGCGCGAGCCGGCCGGTGTGCAGGTGTGCTCGGTGTCCGTGGAGCCCGGCGCCGAGGTGCGCGAGCTGCGCAGCTCCTGGGACCGCTTCGGCTCGGTCGTCACCGAGGCCGCCACCGGCACCGAGGCGCACGCCATCGCCGTACGCGCACTGGAGACCATCGAGATCAAGGTCCGGCCCGGACAGGTCTGACCGTCCGAATCTCGCCCCTCGTTTCCGGGGACGTGTGACGATCATCCGCACTTGCCCCGCATCGCCGAAAGGAACAAGAAAACAATGACAGTCGACCAGAGCACGAAGGACAAGGCCGCCCGGCTGCGTGCCCTCGGCACCGACACCGTCCTCGTGCTGCCCAACGCCTGGGACGCGGCCAGCGCCGCCGTCATCGCCGCCGCGGGCGCCCCGGCCATCGCCACCACCAGCGGTGGCGTCGCCTGGTCCCTCGGCAAGGGCGACGGCCAGCAGGCCACCCGCGACGAGATGCTCGCCGCCGCCGCGCGCATCGCCGCCGCCGTGGACGTCCCGGTCACGGTCGACGTGGAGGGCGGCTACGGCGCCGACCCGGCCGAGGTCGCCCGGACCGTCGCCGCGGTGGTCGCCGCCGGTGCCGTCGGCATCAACCTGGAGGACTCCGGCGCGGCCGACGGCGCGCTGTTCACGCCCGCGGAGCAGGCCGCGCGCATCGCCGCCGCCCGCACCGCCGCCGCCGAGGCCGGTCTGCCCGAGCTGGTCATCAACGCCCGCACGGACGTGTACCTCTTCGGCATCGGCGAGGAGTCCGGCCGCCAGGCCGACGTGCTCACCCGCGCCGCCGCCTACGCCGAGGCGGGCGCCGACGGCCTCTTCGTCCCCGGCCTGCTCGACCTGCCCGCGCTCACCGACCTGGCGGAGCGCTCCCCGCTCCCGGTCAACGCCATGGCGGGCCCCGGCGGCCCCTCCGTCGCCGAACTGGCCAAGGCGGGCGTGCGCAGGGTCAGCGTCGGCACCGGCGTCGCCCAGGCCGCGTACACCGCGGCCCGCCGCGCCACGCTGGAGCTGCTGGGCGCGGGCACCTACGACGAACTGGCCGACTCGCTGGACTACTTCCAGCTGAACGGCCTGTTCAGCGGCTGACGACCGCGCCGCACACGCACGAAGGGGGCCGGTCACCCGGCCCCCTTCCCGCGTACCGGCCCCGCTCAGCGCCCGGCGGTCCAGCGGGCGACCACCTGGTCCAGCACGTCCAGCGGCAGCGCGCCGTCGCCGAGCACCAGGTCGTGGAAGGCACGCACGTCGAACGCCGGACCCAGCTCCCGCGCGGCCCGCTGCCGCAGCCGCTGGATCTCCAGCCGCCCCGTCATGTACGACAGTGCCTGGCCCGGCCACTCGACGTACCGGTCGGTCTCGTTGGCCACCTCGACCCCGGCCAGCACCGTGCGCGCGCGCAGGAAGGCGACCGCCCGGTCCCGGCTCCAGCCGAAGTGGTGCAGCCCGGTGTCCACGACCAGCCGGGCCGCCCGCAGCGAGTCCATCGCCAGCATGCCGAGCCGCGCCGACGGCCCCGAGTACAGGCCCATCTCGTCGGCCAGCCGCTCCGCGTAGAGGCCCCAGCCCTCGATGTAGGCGTTGATCCACGCGATGCGGCGCAGCCGGGGGAGACCGGTCAGCCGCTGGGCGAGGGAGAGCTGCACATGGTGGCCCGGCACCGCCTCGTGGAACGCGGTCGCCTCCGCCAGTACCCGTGAACGCTCCGCCGCGCGTTCGGTGTTGGCGTGGTAGGTGCCCGGCCGCGACCCGTCCGCCGCGGCGGGCATGTACCAGGCCAGCGGCGCGCCCGGCACCTCCCGCCCGTCCAGCACGCAGGGCGCCGACGGCAGCCGCCCGAACCGGCGCGGCGCGGCCGACTCGGCCCGCGCGATGGCCGTACGGGCCGCCGACAGCATCTCCTCGGGCCCGCTCCACCGCAGCCCGGCGTCGGAGCGCAGCCGCTCGCGCACCTCGTCGGCGGTCGGCGCGCCCCCGAACGCCCGCGCCCCCACCCGCGCGTACTCGTCGTCCAGCGCGGTGAGCAGTTCGAGGCCGGTCCGGTGCAGTTCCTCGGGGGTGCGGTCGGTGGTGGTGTGCACGCGGACCAGTGCGGCGTAGTGCTCCTGGCCGTCGGGCAGATGGCACAGGCCGGGCGCGTCGGGGGTGCGTCCGCGCGGGGCGAGTTCGCCGTCCAGCACCTCCCGGTAGGCGGCGAACGCCGGGCGCACCGACCGGTCGATCAGCCGGTCCCGCTCGGCGTGGTGCCGCGGTGACAGCGGTACGGCCCGCAGCGCGTCCCCGGCCGGATCGGCGAGGTGGGCGTCGAGCCGGGCGACGGCCGTACGCACCCGCTCGGCCACCGGCAGCCGCCCGGCCGCCAGGCCCGCCCGGTGCCGCCGTGTCGCCCGGGCCAGGAACTCGGGTATGCCCGCGAGCCGTTCGAGATGCCCGCGCTCCTGGTCCTCGCCCAGCGGACGCACCTCGGGCAGCGGGCCGAGGAGCTGGCCGAGCGGCGAGGTCTGGTAGTCGGCCACGGTGTGCTCCACCAGCCGGGTACCGAGCCGGTCGGCGATCGCCCGCGCCTGCTGCACGACCACGGCCCGGGTCACCTCCTCCGCGGCGTCCGCGGCCGGTGCCCGCCCGGCGCGCTCGGCGAGACCGGCCGCCCGCTCGATCAGCGCCGCCTGCCCCTCCTCCGAGAGGTCCGGAAGCCGTCCGACGGTCTCCGGGCACCCTTCCAGCGCGTCGTCCAGCGGGGTCTCCGCGACGATGAGTTCGACGGCCTCCTCGGCCAGCAGGGCCACCGGGGTGACGGGGCTCGGCGGGGCGGCGGGGTCGATGGTGGGACTGGTCATTCTCGGGGTTCTCCTGTCATGGCGTGACGACGGTGTCGCGCGGTACCCGGTCCGGACCGGGCGCCGCCTGCTCGGCCCGCGCCCGGGCGAACTGCCGCACCAGGGGCGGGAGTCCGTACTGTCCGACGACGTCCGTGCGCTCCAGCAGCCCGGCGTCGTGCAACTCCTCCATGGACTCCGTCGCCCGGTCCTGGGCGAGCGCGCCCGCGAACACCCGGACCACCGTGTCCACGGACGGCGCGGCGGGGGCGGCGGCGGACCGGCGCAGTGCGCGGCGGGCGTGCGGGGTGAGCCCCAGGCAGGCGCTCTCGAAGCGCTCGGCCAGGCTCTCGTCCCCGACCCGCAGCCGGGCGAACAGCCCCTCCCCGGCGAGCAGGTCGGCGACCGCCTCGGCGAGCAGTGCCTCGGGGCGGGCCGCCAGTCCGCGCGCCGCCAGTGTCAGGGCGAGCGGCAGGTCGCCGCAGGCGTCGGCGAGCAGCAGCCCCGCGCGAGGGGCGGAGGCCAGCCGGTCGGCGCCGAGCACCGAGGCGAGCAGATCCATCGACTCGTCCCGGTCCAGCACCGGCAGCGCCACGCGCCGCACCCCGTCCAGACCGAGCAGCCGGGAGCGCGCGGTCAGCACGATCCGGCAGTGCGGGGCGGCCACCAGGAGCTCACGGACCTGGCGCTCCTCGCGCACCCCGTCCAGCACCACCAGCAGCCGCCGCTCCCGCAGCACCGACCGGTACAGTCCCACGCGCCGCGCCGGATCGTCGGGCACCAGCTCCGGGGGGAGTCCGAGCGCCCGCACCACGTCGCCCGCGATACCGGCGGCGTCCACGCGGCCGCCGCCCGCCGGGTCGAGGTCCACGTAGAGCTGCCCGTCCGGCAGGCCCGCCCCCAGCTCGCGGGCCAGCCGCAGCGCGAACGCCGACTTGCCGACCCCGGCCAGGCCATGGACGAGCAGCGGCGCGGCGGCCCCCGCCGCCGGATCGGTCAGCCGACGCGCCCGGCCCAGCAGCGCACTCCGGCCGACCAACGGGCGGACGCACAGGGGGAGTTCGTTCGGGACCGGGGGCAGCGCCCGTAACGCCGCGTCCCGCAGCCGGGTCTCCCGCGCCTGGTGCGCCGCCCTGGGGTCCGCTCTGCCCTGGCCGCCGTCCTCATGCGCGGCTCTGCGCCAGCGCCGCTCCCACTCCGCCCGTTCCCCGCCGCACGCCTCGGCGAAGGCGAGTGCCACCTGAAGACTCGGCAGCTGGTATCCGGCCGCCGCGTCCGACAGCACCGAAGCGGAGAACAGGGCCCGCTTCGCCAGCTCCCGGTAACTGGGGGAGCCCGCTCCGGCCCGGAGCCGACGCAGCTCCTGGGCGAAGGCGGTGGCCGGTCCGGCATCCAGCGCCAACGGCTTCTCCGGTCTGCCCACGCTTCAGCTCCTCGGGGAAATCGGGGGCGGTCCGCCGCGGGGTCTCCGCCCGGTCTCCGCCGTCTGCTGACTGCCTCCCGAGACTCCGGCCCGCCGTTCCCGATCCCCTCCCGTCGCGATACCGCTGCCGGATTCGTCGCTTCCCTTACTTTTGAGTCGGCCGATTGCTTATGATCCGGCTGGCCCGGGTCCCTGGTGGGGGAGACGCGGGACCCAGGGGGTGGGGAGCCGTATGGCAGTCATGGGCGTGGAGAACGACGGCGACAGAACCGCGCGAGCCGGTCGATTCCCGTCACCGGACGACACCGTTCCCGCGCCGGCCCTGTCCTTCCTGCTCCTCGGCCCGTTGGAGGGCTGGTCCCAGGGGGCGAGGCTGCGCCTGGGCGGAGCCATCCAGGAACGAGTCCTGGCCATGCTGCTGCTGGAACCCGGCCGTCTGATCCAGGTGCCCCGGCTGGTCGAGGCGGCCTGGGAGGAGAACCCCCCGGCCACCGCCGGGCACCAGGTCCGCAAGGCCGTCGCCGACCTGCGCCGGCGCCTCCCCGGTGGCAGCGAGGTGATCGTCACCGACGGCCCCGGCTACCGCACCGCCCTCGCCGGTCACCGGCTCGACCTGCTGGAGTTCACCGGCCATCTGCGCGCGGCGGAGTCCGCCGAGGCGGCGGGCCGGCCGGGCGACGCCGTACGGGACCTCACCTCGGCGCTGGAGCTGTGGCGCGGGCCCGTGATGGCGGGCAACGGCGGAGCCGTGATCGAGGCGGCCGCCGCGGTGCTCGACGAACGCCGGATCACCGCGGCCGAGCGGCTCTTCGCGCTCAGGTTGACGCGCGGAGAGGGCAACGCGCTCGTCGCCGACCTGCGCGACCTCGCCGCGGCCCACCCGCTGCGCGAGACCCTGCGCGGACAGCTGATGCTCGCCCTGCACCGCTCCGGACGGCAGGCCGAGGCGCTGGAGGAGTACGGCCGGGTCCGCACCCTGCTGGCCGACGAACTCGGCGTCGATCCCGGCCGCCCGCTGGCCAAGCTGTACGAGGACATCCTGCGCGACAGCCCCGAGCTGAGACCCGGCTCCCCCGCAGAATCGTCCCTGCGGGGGAGTGGTGACACCGAGACGGCGGGCGCGGACCAGGACACCGCCGCCACCGAGCCCCCACCCGCGGAAGCCCCCTGCACGCTCCCCTACGACGTGTCCGACTTCACCGGACGGCGCTCCGAACTCGGCCGCATCATCGAGCTGGCCTCCGCCCCCGCCCGGCAGCACCGGGCCCGCGTCGTCGCCATCGACGGCATGGGCGGCACCGGCAAGACCACCCTCGCCGTCCGCGCCGCCCACCAGCTCGCCGCCGACCACCCCGACGGCCAGCTCCACCTCGACCTGCGCGGCTTCACTCCCGGCGAGGAACCGCTGCGCCCCGAGAGCGCTCTCGACGTCCTGCTCCGCATGCTGGGCACCCCCGGTGAGCGCATCCCGGCCGACCTGCAGAGCCGGGCCGCGCTGTGGCGCTCCACCCTCGCCGGGCGCCGCGTGCTGATCCTGCTCGACAACGCCGTCGACGCCGCCCAGCTGCGCCCGCTGCTGACCTCCGCCCCCGGCTGCCTGGTCCTGATCACCAGCCGGGCCCGGCTGGTCGACCTGGACGGCGCGGCCTGGCTCTCCCTCGGCCTGCTGCCCCCCGAGGACAGCGCCGCCCTCGTCGCCGAGACCCTGGGCGCCGACCGGGTCGCCGCCGAGCCCGAGGCCGCCGCCGAACTCACCGAGCGCTGCGGCCACCTCCCGCTCGCCCTGCGGATCGCCACCGCCCGGCTGCGCAACCGGCCCCGCTGGACCGTCGCCTACCTCGTCGACCGGCTGCGCGACGAGACCCGCCGCATGGTCGAGCTGACCTCCGGGGAACGCGGTGTCGCCGCCACCCTGCGGCTGTCCTACCTGGCCATGACCGAACGGCACCGCACCGCCTTCCGGCTGCTGGCGATGCACCCCGGCGCCCGGATCGACGCCCACGCGGCCGCCGCCCTGCTCGGTCTCGACCTGTTCGACGCGGAGGACGTCCTCGAACACCTGCTGGACGTCCACCTGCTCCAGCAGCCCGACATCGGCCAGTACACCTTCCACGACCTGGTGCGCAGCTTCGCCCGCGAACTGCCCGCCTCCGAGGAGGAGACGGCCGCCGTCACCGAACGGCTGCTCGGCTACTACGTCTCCGCGACCGAGGCCGCCTGCCAGGTCCTCTTCCCCGGCCGCAAACCACACCCGACGGAACTCGCGCCCTACACCGGCGAGTTGCCCGCGCTGGCCGACGCGGAGTCCGCCCGCCGCTGGTTCACGCTGGAGCACGAGGGGCTGATCACGGCGACCGCGCTCGCCTCCGGCCGCGGCCTCGACCGGCACACCGCCGTCCTCGCCCGCAACCTCGTCTTCCACCTCAACGCGCGCGGCCACTTCACCGCCTACGCGGAGGTCGCCCGCACCGCCGCGGCCGCCGCCCGCCGCACCGGCGACCTGTGGCTGCTCAGCAGCACCCTGTCCAACCTGGGCGTGGCCTGCTGGAAACTCGGCCTGCTGGAGGAGGGCATCGCCACCGTCACCGAGGCCCGCGAGGCGGCCGTACAGATCGGCAACCGGCTCACCGAGGCACACGCCGACAGCGTGCTCGGCATCCTGCACGCCACCGGCGCGGGTTACGAACCGGCCCTCTTCCATCTGCGCCGTTCGCTGTCCCTCGCCCGCGAACTGGGCGCCGAACGCAACCAGGCGGACGTGCTGTGCACCCTGAGCACGGTCTACGAGGAACTCGGCCAGTACCCGGAGGCGGCCGACGCCGCCCGCGAGGCCGGGGCGATCTCGCTCCGTCTCGGCTACCTCAACAACCAGGTGACCTCCCTGACCGACCTGGCCTTCGCCCAGCTGGGCCTCGGTGACGCGCCTGCCGCCGGGAACAGCCTCGCCCAGGCCCGCGGACTGTGCGACGAGCGGGTCCCGACCGGCGACAAGGCCCTGCTGCTCGCCCTGTCCGCCCGGGTCGCCCAGCTCCTCGGCGACCCCGGGTCCGGCCACGATCTCGCCGCGCAGGCGCTGGCCCTGGCCGGGGAGACCGACGCCCCGCTGCGCCGCGCCAAGACCCAGAACGTCGTCGCCCGCTTCCACTTCCACGCGGCCTCCTACGAGACCGCCCACGCCTTGCACGAACAGGCCCACGGCAGCGCGGTGAAGGCCCGGCTGCGCGCCGAGGAGTGGCATGCCGTGTCCGGCATGGCGCACGCCGCCCGTCTGCTGGGCGACCCCTCGGAGTTCACCCGCCGGGCGGCGGCCGACACCCTGCTCGCGAGCCTCGGCCTGGCCCTCGCCCCGGCCGAACGCTGACACGACGCTGACCTCCGGGCGCCGCACACGAAAGCGCCCCGCCCGGTGATCCGGACGGGGCGCCTGCCGTGGAGGACCTGGGTCACGGCCGCACGACGTGCGGGCCGACGTCGTTGGCCAGGACCTGGTGCGGGGCGTTCTGGGCCGGGAGACCGGTGGTGACCGAGGAGCCGAGGCCGAGCGCCAGGCCGAGCGCCGCGATGATCCCGATCAGTGCCGCAGTCTTCGTACGCACGATGCCAGTCCCCCTGGGGTAGTTGGCGAGCCGGCGGTGCCGCCCGCTCTCGACATCGGTGATGCTTCCGGCGGCCGTTCCCGATCCGGTCCCGGCTCGTTCCCACCCCGCGCGGAACGAGCGGGGAACGGCCGCTCAGACCCCGCCGTCGGTACAGCCCGCGACCCGCGGACCGTCCGGCGTCAGCACCGTGTCGGTACGCAGCGCACCCCCCGAGACCCCGGCCAGGTCGAGCAGTTCCCGGACGCAGGACCGGACCAACGACACCGCGTCGGGCGCCCCCGGCGGGCCGGTGCCGTCCCGCACCACGCTCACCACGTGGTGCATCCCGCCCAGCGACAGCGTCTCCACCCGATAGCGCGGCCCCCGGAACAACTCCTCGACCAGATGCGCCCCGTCACCGGCGCTCCGAGCCCACCGGACCATGTCCCGCTCGTCCCGCACCGCCACCGGCGCCCCCCAGCCTCCGTCGCCGACGGCGGACTTGATGGACACCGGCAGGCCGATCCGCTCCACGGAGGCCCGCGCGGCGCCCGCGCCCGCCGCCTCCTCGGCGCGCGGCGGGGGCCAGGAAGCCCCGAGCAGCAGTCGGCGCAGTGCCACCGGGTCCTTCAGCAGGCGGGCGGCCGGGTCCCGCCACAGTGTCCCGTCCCGCTCCCGCCGCACCCTGCGCACGACGGCCCGCGTCTCCGCCCCCGCCGCCGGGCCGCACACCAGCTGTCCGATGCCGTACCGCCTGATGAGCCGGGTCAGCAGCGCGTGCAGGGTGCCGTCGGAGGCACTGTCCGGACCGGTCACGAACAGCCCGTCCGGGGGGACCGCGTCCGGCAGCGCCTCCCGCTGCTCCACCACCCACAGGTCGAACCCGGCGGCCAGCGCCGACCGTACGAGCTCGTCCCCGGGCACCACCAACAGCAACCGTTCCGCAAAGCTCCCCACGGCCCCTCCCCCGCGATCCAGTCGAACGCTCGCACGCTTCCGCACCGCCTTCCCGTTCACCTCCCGCCCCGTTCCCCCGATCGGGCGTCCGGCGGCACGACGGTTCCGGCCTGCCGGTGCTCCGCGGGGCGTGGAGCTCAGGCGCGCAGGCGGACCGGTATCCGCTGCCAGCCGAAGGCGATGAAGGACGGCACCTGGCGCAGGTCGCCCGGTGCGAAGGCCGCGGTCAGGGTGGGGAAGCGGCCGAAGAGGGCGGGCAGCGCGGTGCGGGCCTCCAGCCGGGCCAGCGGGGCACCCACGCAGCGGTGCACGCCGACGCCGAACGCCAGGTGGTCGTCGGCGCCGCGCGCGGCGTCGAAGAGGTGCGCGGTGTCGCCGTAGTGCTCCGGGTCCAGCCCGGCGGCGGCGTACGTCGTCAGGATGGCGTCGCCCGCCGGGATGACGACGTCCCCGACCTCCAGGTCGCTGACCGCGTAGCGCAGCGGCAGCGCGGCGATCGAGGGGTGCGCGCGCAGCGTCTCGTCGATCACCGCGTCCCACGAGATCTCACCGGAGCGCACGGCCGCCAGCTGCCCGGGGTCGCTCAGCAGGGCGACGACCGCGTTGCCGATGAGGTTGACCGTGGTCTCGAACCCGGCGCCGATCACCAGCAGCAGTGTGTACAGCAGTTCCTCGTCGCCGAGCCGGTCGCCGTCCTCGTCGCGGACCCGGATCAGCTCCGTGGTCATGTCGTCGCCGGGGTGCGCGGTCTTGTGCGCGATCAGGCTGCCGAGCACCGTGCCGATCCGCTCCTGCACGAACGCGGTGTGCTCCGGGCCGGGGTCGGAGGTGTCCATGATCGCGGCGATCAGTTCGGCGGTGTCCGCCCGCAACTCCGCCGGGACACCGAACAGTTCGCAGATCATGCGCAACGGCAGCTCGTACGCGAACAGCGCCTTGACGTCCACCGCCCGGCCGTCGGCACCCGCCCGCTCCACGGTGTCGAGCAGCTCGGCGGTGATCGTCTCCACGCGCGTCCGCATCGCCTCGGTGCGCTTGTGCGTGAAGCTCGGCGCCACCAGTCTGCGCAGCCGCGCGTGCTCGGGGCCGTAGGTGGTGAACATGTTGACGACGCCGACCCAGCCCAGGACCCAGCCCCAGGAGGGGTGGTCGCCCAGTTCGGGCCAGAGCCGCCAGTGCAGCCGGGGGTTCTTGCTCACCCGGGGGTCGAGTATCAGGTCCCTGAGGACGTCGTGGCCGGTGGGCGCCCAGGCCGGGATGCCCCCGGGCAGTTCGACCGGGACGATCGGGCCGAGGGCGCGCAACGCGGCGGTCTCGGCGGCGATGTCGGCGCCGAACGGGTCGACGGCGAAGCGTGCTGCGGCATCGGACACGGTCATGACGACTCTCCAGAACTGCGGGGGCGCGGGGACCGGAGCAGGCCGATCGCCACCAAGTCCGGTGCGGGTTCGCCGCACAGTACACACCGTCACTGATCGATTCCGAGACGTTGTGCGGGGAGTGGTTGAAAAAGCGGTCGAATCTGTTCGCTTCTGCGCGGACTGTCAGGAAATCTCCGTCAGCGAAACCGAGTTGTCCGACCCGTTCACGCGGAAGGCCGCCCGCACCGGGAGGTGCGGGCGGCCTTCGGGGCCCCGGTCGGTCAGGGCCGGGACAGCAGGGCCGACAGGGCCTGACGGAGGACCGTGTCCGGGTCCGCCGCCGCGCTCGTCGCGCGCCAGGCGACGAACCCGTCCGGGCGGATCAGGACCGCCCCGTCGGCCGTGGTGCCGTGGGACTCGGCCCAGTCGGCGCCCTCCGTGTCGTAGCCGAGGTCGGCGTCCGGGCCGGGGCCCACGCGGTAGGCGTCCAGCGCGATGCCGTCCTCCGCCGCGACCCGGCGGGCCGCCGCGTACCAGCCCGCGTCGTCGGGGGCGTCGGTGAGCAGGACCATCGAACGCTCGTACAGGTCCAGGGTGGACAGGCGCAGGCCGCCGCGGCGCACCCACAGGTGCGGGGCGCGGCTGCCCGGGCGGCCGTCGAGGGCGAGGCCGTCCGGGACGACCTCGGCGTAGGGGTCGGCGCCGAGGACGGCGCCCGCGGGGTAGCGGTAGCCGAGGACGACGTTGAGGATGCCGCCGCGCTTGGCGCCGCCGACCCCCGGGGCCGGGGCGAAGCCGGGGTGGCTGTGCTCGACCGAGCGGGCGGAGGCGCGGGCGCTGGTGGCGGCCGCGACCGGGCGGCGCTCGGCGCCGTAGGACTCCAGCAGGCCGGGACCCGCCCAGCCGGAGAGGACCGCGGACAGCTTCCAGGCGAGGTTGTGGGCGTCCTGGATACCGGTGTTGGAGCCGAAGGCACCGGTCGGGGACATCTCGTGGGCGGAGTCACCGGCGAGGAAGACCCGGTCGGAGGAGTAGCGGTCGGCGACCCGTTCGGCGGCACGCCAGGAGGCCATACCGGTGATCCGTACGTCGAGTTCGGGCACGCCGACCGCCCGGCGGATGTGGTCGCGCAGCCGCTCCTCGGTGAAGTCGTTCAGGGTCTCGCCGCGCTCGGGGTGCCAGGGCGCGTGGAAGACCCAGTTCTCCTTGTTGTCCACGGGCAGCAGCGCGCCGTCCGCGTCCGGGTGGGTGAGGTAGCAGCAGATGAAGCGGCGGTCGCCGACCACGTCGGCCAGCGCGCTGGACCGGAAGGTGACGCTGACGTTGGCGAACAGCTCGCCGGGTCCGCTCTGGCCGATGCCGAGGGCGCGCCGTACGGGGCTGCGCGGGCCGTCGGCGGCGACGAGGTAGTCCGCGCGGACGGTGAACCGCTCCTCGGTGTTCCGGTCGAAGACGGTCGCCGTCACTCCGTCGGCGCCCTGCTCGAAGGACTCCATCTGGTGGAAGTACCGGAGGTCGCCGCCGAGTTCGCGGGCGCTGTCCAGGAGGACGGGTTCGAGGTCGTTCTGGCTGCACAGGCACCAGGCCGTGGGGCTGAACTTCGCCAGACCGCCGCCGGGGTCGATGTTCTTGAACAGCCACTCCCCGGCGTCCCCCACGAGGGTGGGCGTCTGGAGGATGCCGTGGTTGTCGGCGAGGAGCGAAGCGGCCGCCTTGATGTCCGGCTCGACTCCGGCGACCCGGAACAGCTCCATCGTGCGGACGTTGTTGCCGCGTCCGCGCGGGTGGATCGAGGTCCCTGAGTGCCGTTCGACGAGCATGTGCCGCACACCGAGACGGCCCAGGAACACGGACATGGACAGGCCCACCAGTGAGCCGCCCACGATGAGGACGGGGACCCGGTGGTCGGCTTTCTGATGCATCGAAGCCTCCAGTGGCAGGGGTGGGCGCGTGGGGCGCCGATGACTCTTCACTTCCCGGTGACGGCCGCTCCGCGTGGCCAATCACCCACGTGGTTCACAGGAGTCGCGGGCTTGTGGGGACCGGCACAGGATCAAGGAACGCTGCCGGGCCCGATCCAAGGCCGGCACCGGTTCTGCCCCGCGAAGGAGATGTGTGCAGGATGACCACCACGTCTGAACGTCCCTCAGAAACGCCGGCACGCGAGGTGTCCAAGCGTGTCTCCCAGTCCGTGTTCGACGGCTCCCCGCTGCGGGTCGTCCTTCTGGTCGACGTGTACGACGGCGCTCAGCAGCAGTTCCTGGAGGCGTACGAGCAGCTCTGCTCCCAGGTCACGCAGGTTCCCGGGCACGTCAGCGACCAGCTCTGCCAGTCCATCGAGAACCCCTCGCAGTGGCTGATCACCAGCGAGTGGGAGAGCGCCCCGCCGTTCCTCACCTGGGTGAACAGCGAGGAGCACGTCCACATGGTGGAACCGCTGCACTCCTGCGTGCGCGACACCCGTTCGCTGCGCTTCCACATCGTCCGCGAGACGGGCGGCTCCGCGGTCCCCGCCGAGCCCGCTCCCGGCCGCCGTCTCCAGGCGCACCCGCGCATCGGTGACGGGGTCATCCGGCACGCGCTCACCTTCACCGTGAAGCCCGGCACCGAGGAGAAGGTCGCGGCGATCCTCGCGGACTACGCCTCGCCGAAGGCCCGCGTCGACGACACCACGCAGCTCATGCGGACCTCGCTGTTCATGCAGGGCAACCGGGTGGTGCGGGCCATCGAGGTGCGCGGCGACCTGCTCGCGGCGCTGCGGCACGTGGCCCGGCAGCCCGAGGTGCGGGCGGTCGAGGAGGCCATCAACCCCTACCTGGAGCAGGACCGGGACCTGGACGACCAGGAGTCGGCCCGGATGTTCTTCACCCGTGCGGCGCTCCCCGCGGTGCACCACGTGGTCGCCGACGAGCAGGCGGAGGGCAACCGCCTCGCGCTGTTCTACCCGGCCCGCCCCGGCCAGGGCATGCGGCTGGCCGAGCTGCTCTCCCAGCACGACCAGGTCGCCGCCGACTACCCGGCGAGCTCGGTGCTGCGCAGCACGGTCTTCCAGCGCGACGACGTGGTGGTGCGCCTGGTGGACGTGCGCGGCAAGGACGTCGAGGCGCTGCCCGAGGACGCGCGGGCGGCCGCCGAGGTGCGCGGGCTGCTGCACGGCGACGCCGCCCGGATGGACCTCGTCACCGACCGCCGCGCCTCGGACGCCTGATCCGGTGCCCCCCTCTCACCCCGCCACCGCCGACGCGGCACATTCCACGGAGGAAACTGTGATCAAAAACCGTCCCAAGATCATCGACCTGAAGGACACCGAGCACAACACCCGGCGCGGCGGCGACCTGCGCGCCATGCTGACCCCGGCGACGGTCGGCTCGACCAGCGGTTTCATGGGCGTGGCCCTGGTGCAGCCCGGCGACCGCATCGGCGAGCACTACCACCCGTACTCCGAGGAGTTCGTGTACGTGATCTGCGGCCGGCTGGAGGTGGACCTCGACGGCGAGGCCTACCCCCTGCAGCCGGAGCAGGGCCTGATGATCCCGGCCCACATGCGGCACCGCTTCCGCAACGTGGGTGACGAGGAGGCGCGCCTCGTGTTCCACCTGGGTCCGCTGGCCCCGCGCCCGCAGCTCGGGCACGTGGACACCGAGGAGACGGACGTCATCGGGGCCGCCGCGGTGGTGACGGAGGCCGGTGGTGCCGTCGCCGCCGGGGACCGGGTGCGCTCATGACCCGCCGGGTGGCGGTCACGGGCATAGGCATCGTGGCTCCGGGCGGGATCGGTACGCCCGCGTTCTGGGACCTGCTGTCCAACGGCCGGACCGCGACGCGCGGCATCACCTTCTTCGACCCCTCGGGGCTGCGGTCACGGATCGCCGCCGAGTGCGACTTCGACCCGGCGGCCTACGGGCTCGACGCCGGGGAGGTCGAGCGGGCGGACCGGTACATCCAGTTCGCGCTGGTGGCGGGCGACGAGGCGGTGCACGACTCCGGTCTCGACCTGGCGGCCGAGGACCCCTGGCGGATAGCCGTGTCCGTCGGCACGGCCGTCGGCGGCACCACCCGGCTGGAGAACGACTATGTGCTGGTCAGCCATGGCGGCCAGCGCTGGGATGTGGACCACACCCAGGCCCGGCCCGAACTCCACCGGGCGTTCTCGCCCAGCACGGTCGCCTCGTCGGTGGCCGAGCGGTTCGGCGCGCGGGGCCCGGTGCAGACGGTGTCCACGGGCTGCACCTCGGGCCTGGACGCCGTCGGGTACGCCTTCCACACCGTGCAGGAGGGCCGGGCGGACATATGCCTGGCCGGTGCCTCCGACTCGCCGATCTCGCCGATCACGATGGCGTGCTTCGACGCGATCAAGGCGACGTCCCCGAACAACGACGACCCGGCGCACGCCTCCCGCCCCTTCGACAACGACCGTGACGGGTTCGTCATGGGCGAGGGCGGCGCGGTGCTGGTGCTCGAGGAGCTGGAGCACGCCCGGGCCCGCGGTGCGCACGTGTACTGCGAGCTGAGCGGGTACGCCACGTTCGGCAACGCGTACCACATGACCGGTCTGACCCCCGAGGGCCTGGAGATGGCCCGCGCGATCGAGACCGCCATGGACCAGGCCCGGATCGACCCGACCGCGATCGACTACGTCAACGCGCACGGTTCCGGCACCCGGCAGAACGACCGCCACGAGACGGCCGCGGTGAAGCGGGCGCTCGGGCAGCACGCCTACGACACCCCGATGAGCTCCATCAAGTCGATGGTGGGGCACTCCCTCGGGGCGATCGGGGCCATCGAGGTGGTGGCCTGTGTGCTGGCGCTCGCCAGGCAGGCCGTCCCGCCGACCGCGAACTACACGACCCCCGACCCCGAGTGCGACCTGGACTACGTGCCGCGCGAGGCCCGGGAGCGGAAGCTGAACGGCGTGCTCTCCGTGGGCAGCGGGTTCGGCGGTTTCCAGTCCGCGGTGATCCTGACCCGGCCGAGGGAGTGAGGACACGATGAGAGCGACCGAGGAACGGCGCGCCGCCGTCACCGGAATCGGCGTGGTCGCGCCGAACGGCATCAGCACCGAGACCTTCTGGAAGTCCACCCAGGAGGGCACATGTGTCCTGGACCGGGTGACCCGCGAGGGCTGCCAGGACCTGCCGCTGAAGGTGGCGGGCGAGGTCCGCGCGTTCGACCCGGCGGTGGTCGAGGAACGCTTCCTGGTGCAGACCGACCGCTTCACCCACTTCGCCATGGCGGCGGCGGACCTCGCCCTGGAGGACGCCCGGCTCGGCCAGGCCGACACCGCGGCGAACCCGTACTCCATCGGCGTGGTCACCGCCTCCGGTTCCGGCGGCGGCGAGTTCGGCCAGCGCGAGCTCCAGCAGCTGTGGGGCAAGGGCAGCCGGTTCGTCGGCCCGTACCAGTCCATCGCCTGGTTCTACGCGGCCAGCACCGGCCAGATCTCCATCCGGCGGGGCCTCAAGGGGCCCTGCTCGGTGGTCGCCTCCGACGAGGCGGGCGGTCTGGACGCCCTCGCGCACGCCGCCCGCGCGGTGCGCCGGGGCACCGATGTGATGGTGGCCGGCTCCACCGAGGCGCCGCTCGCGCCGTACTCGGTGGTCTGCCAGCTCGGATACGGGGAGCTGAGCGGTGAGAGCGACCCGGCGCGCGCGTACCGCCCCTTCACCGAGGCGGCGTGCGGGTTCGTGCCCGCCGAGGGCGGCGCGATGCTCGTCATCGAGGCGGAGCGGTCCGCGCGGGAGCGCGGGGCCGAGGTCCGGGCGTACGTCGCGGGACACGCGGCGACGTTCACCGGGGCCTCCCGCTGGGCCGAGTCCCGCGAGGGGCTGGCGCAGGCCATCCGGGCGGCGCTGGCGGAAGCCCGGTGCGCGCCGGAGGAGGTCGACATGGTCTTCGCCGACGCCCTCGGGGTGCCGGAGGCGGACCGGGCCGAGGCACTGGCGCTGGTGGACGCGCTCGGCGAGCACGGGCGCCGGGTGCCGGTGACGGCGCCGAAGACCGGTATCGGGCGCGGCTACTGCGCGGCACCGGTGCTGGACGTGTCGGCGGCGGTGCTGGCGATGGAGCACGGCCTGATCCCGCCGACACCGAACGTGGTGGACGTCTGCCACGACCTGGACCTCGTGACCGGGAGCGCCCGCGTGGCCGAGCCGCGCACGGCGCTGGTCCTCAGCCGGGGCCTCATGGGGTCGAACTCGGCGCTGGTGCTCCGGCACGGCGCCCAGTAGGCGAACAGCAAAGGAGAGAACGGCATGAACGCGCAGATCACCGAAGAAGAACTGGCCGCCCTGATGAAGAAGGCGGCGGGCATCACCGTCGCCCCCGAGACGCTGCGGGAGCAGCCGCAGACCCCGTTCGAGACGCTCGGTCTCGACTCGCTGGGCCTGCTGGGCATCGTCGGCGAGCTGGAGAACCGGCACGGCACCCCGATGCCCCCGGACGCCGAGCGCTGCAAGACGCCGCAGGCGTTCCTCGAACTCGTCAACAGCGCACTGATGGCAGGAGCCTGACATGGCCGGACACACCCGGAACGAGATCACCATCGCCGCTCCGCTCGACCTGGTCTGGGACATGACCAACGACCTGGAGAACTGGACGCGGCTGTTCAGCGAGTACGCGTCCGTCGAGGTCATCGAGCGGGAGGGCCGCAAGACGACGTTCCGGCTCACCATGCACCCGGACGACAACGGCACCGTGTGGAGCTGGGTCTCCGAGCGCGAGCCGGACCCGGAGACCCGCACCGTCCGCGCCCGCCGCGTGGAGACGGGCCCCTTCGCCCACATGGACATCCACTGGGCCTACGAGGAGGTGCCCGCCGGTACCCGGATGGTGTGGACGCAGGACTTCGCGATGAAGCCCGAGGCGCCGGTCGACGACGAGTGGATGACCGACAACATCAACCGCAACTCCAAGGTCCAGATGGCGCTCATCCGGGACAAGATCCAGCAGGCCGCCGGGGACCGCCCCGCCCCGGCCCTGGCCGACTGACCGGCGAGCCGGAGAACCTGAGAACCGGAGAAGAGGACACCTGCCATGCACCAGGGACTGATCGTGGCCCGGATGGCACCGGGCTCGGCCCAGGACATCGCCAAGATCTTCGCGGAGTCGGACCGGGGCGAGCTGCCGCGCCTCGTCGGGGTGCGCCGCCGCAGCCTGTTCCAGTTCGGCGACGTGTACATGCACCTCGTCGAGTCGGACAGCGACCCGGCCCCGGCCATCGCCAAGGTGGCCGGCCACCCGGAGTTCCGCGGGATCAGCGAGCGCCTGTCGGCGTACGTCAGCGCGTACGACCCGGAGACCTGGCGCTCCCCGAAGGACGCGATGGCGGAGCGCTTCTACGTGTGGGAGCGCGACTAGCCGTCCGACTCCCCGACAGGTAAGACCACCGGCCGCCGGGCCCGCAGCGTCGCGGGCCCGGCGGCCGGTCTTTGCTGTCTTTCCGTTTCTGTCCCGACGGGTTCCGCGTCAGCCCGCGACGTGGCACTCGAAGGCGTGCAGGTACGGGTTGACCGGGCGGATGTCGTCCACGACGAGGCCCGCCGAGGTGAGGCGGCCGGTCATGGACTCGGTGGTGTGCTTGGCGCCGCCGACGTTGAGCAGGAGCAGCAGGTCCATGGCGGTGCTGAAGCGCATCGAGGGGGTGTCGTCGACGAGGTTCTCGATGACGATGACGCGGGTGCCGGGGCCGCCCGCGGCGACGACGTTGCCGAGCAGCCGGGCGGTGCTCTCGTCGTCCCACTCCAGGATGTTCTTGATGACGTAGACGTCGGCCTTCACCGGGACCGAGGCGCGCACGTCACCGGGCACGATCTCGGCGCGGTCGGCGAGGTCGCCGGTACGCAGGCGGGGCAGGGCGTTCTCGACCACGCGGGGCAGGTCCAGCAGGCTGCCGCGCATCGTCGGGTACTTGTCGAGCAGGCAGGCCACCACATGGCCCTGGCCGCCGCCGCAGTCCGCCACCGAGTCGGCGCCGGACAGGTCGAGCAGGGCGGCGACCTCGCGGGCCGACTGCTCGCTGGAGCGGGTCATGGCCTGGTTGAAGACGTCCGCGGACTCGGGGGCGTCCTCGTTGAGGTAGGTGAAGAACTCCTTGCCGTAGAGGGACTCCACGACGTTGTCCCCGGTGCGCACGGCCTCGTCCAGCTTGGGCCAGGCGTCCCAGGTCCACGGCTCGGTGCACCACAGGGCGATGGCGCGCAGGCTGTGGGGATCGTCCTCGCGCAGCAGGCGGGACATGTCGGTGTGCGCGAAGGTGCCGTCCGGGCGCTCGGCGAAGACGCCGTAGCAGGACAGGGCGCGCAGCAGTCGGCGCAGCGGCTTGGGCTCGGTCTTCACCGAGGCCGCCAGGTCCTCCACGGGCTTCGGGTCGTCACCGAGGGCGTCGGCGACGCCGAGCCGGGCGGCGGCCCGGACGGCGGCGGCGCAGGCCGCCCCGAACACCAGCTCGCGCAGGCGCATGGGGGGAGGTGGGGCTGTCTCAGCGGTCGTCATCTGCCGCCCTTTCTCGTTCTTCGGCCTTCTGCGGTCATCGATGGGCAGCGGGCGGGCGGTCAGCACAGGCCCGCGGGCTTCGAGGCCCGGCAGGAGTTGCGCTCGAAGCGGTTGCCCTTGCCCGTGTCCGTGTTCACCAGGTCCGCGGGTGCGTTGGCCGACAGCATGTTGCCGTCGACGCGGTTGTTCTCGCCGGTGGCGCCGACCATGCTCTTGAAGAGCACGATGCCGCCGGAGAGCGGGGACTTGCCGGCGTTGCCGCGCACGTAGTTGCCGGTCACGCGGGTCTGCTCGACACCGGTCAGCACGATGCCGGAGCCCTGGAGGGCGGGCAGGCGCGCGGTCTTCGGGCAGGACTTGTTGTTCTGCGTGACGCGGTTGCGGGCGACGGTCAGATGCCCGGCCTTCGGCTTGTTCTCGTCGCCGACGATGAACACACCGGCGCAGTTGCCGCTGATGCCGTTGTCCTGGACGTTGACGTCGCGCAGGCGGCGGACGGTGACGCCGATGCGGTTGTCGTCGAGGCGGTTGTGCTCGACGAGGGTCCGTCCCGCGTCGTACGCGCCCGCCTCCTCCTTGATGGTGTTGGCGAGGAAGAGTCCGGCGTCGCCGTTGCGCTCGGCGACGTTCTCGCGGAACACGCCGCCGACGGAGCGCTCCTGGGCGATGCCCCAGGTGTCGTTGTCGTAGGCCCGGACGTGGCGGACCGTCATACGGTCGGTCGCCATCCCGAACACCCCGGCACGGGCGAACCCGGTGACGGCGAGGTCGGAGACGGTGACGCCCTCGACGTTCCTGGTCTTGGTGCCGAGGACGCAGATGCCGTTGCCGTTCTTGGCGCAGGTGTTGGCGTCCTTGCCGGTCTTGGTGGCGGCGGGCTTGATGATCGTGCGGGCGCCCGCGCCGCGCAGCGTGAGGCGGGGCGTCCCGATCTGCACGCTCTCGTGGTAGGTGCCCGCGAGCACCAGCACGGTGTCGCCGGACCTGGCGGCGTCGACGGCCTTCTGGATCGACTCGCCCGGACGGACCACGAGGGTCTGATGGGCGGCGGCCGCGGGGACCGCCCCCATTCCCGCGCTCACGAGGGCCGCGGTGCAGGCGAGATATGCGAGGTGACATCTCTTCATACCGCGAACGGTATGACCGTTTAATCCGGTATCCCGCGCGATGGTCCATCCGGCGGCGTGTCTGTGCGTGCCGGTGCGTTGCCGGTGCGTGCCGGTGCGCGTTCGGTCAAGGGGCCCGCAACGCCTGCCCCACGGCGAGCCGTACGTCGTCCTCCGGCCGTCCTGCCCCGCCCTCCGCCAGCTGCCACAGCCGGTTCTGCAGCACCCGGGCCAGCGTCCAGGCCCGCGCCCGCTCCCGGTCCAGCCCGAGGGCGGCGGTCAGGGCGTCGAAGCGGTGGCGGGTCTCGGCCGGGTCGTACCGGTTGGCGAGCGCGGGCAGCAGCTCGAAGCCGGGGTCACCGGCCAGCGGCTTGGGGTCGATGGCCAGCCACGGCGCGCGGGAGGCGGCCAGCACGTTGCCGTAGTGCAGGTCCCAGTGCAGCAGCCGGTCACCGGGTTCGTCCGCGACCTCGCGCAGCGCGGCCGCGCCGTCCCGCAGCAGACGCCGGGTGGCGGGGTCGGGTTCCGTACGGAGGGCCCACGGGACGCGCTCCGTCATCGCGCGCGCGATGTCACCCAGTCGGCGCAGTCCGGGCGGGGCGGTGCGCGAGGTGAGCCGGGCGAGCAGTCCGCCGATGACGTCGACCGCCTCGCGGGCGTCGGGCAGCGCGGACAGGGGGCGGTGCTCGTCCAGCCGCTCCAGCAGCAGGGTGCCGGTCGGCGCGTCGCGGGCGAGCAGGCGTACGGCGCCGTCCCCGGCCCAGGTGCCGAGGGCCGCCGCCTCGCCCGCGCACTCCTCGTCCAAGTGCTGGACCTTGAGCGCGGCCAGGGTGCCGTCGGCCATGGTCACCGGGAGGACCAGGGCGCATTGGCCCGACAGTGCCGGGGCGGTGGCGCGCAGCTCCCAGCGGGCCAGGAAGTCGTCGGCCCGGTGGGTCAGAGGGGTGCGGTCGGAGGGCGCGGGGGTCACCTCGCCGACCATACTGACGGATGTGAGACGGGGTGCCGGGATGGGGCGAGCGGTGCGGGCGGTGGCGGCCTATGTGCGGTCCGCGCCCGGCACCTATGTGTGGCTCGCCGTGCTGTTCGTCACCACGGTGGCGCTGCACCATATGTCGCCGGAGTTCGAGAAGGAGTTCCTGCGGCAGCGGTCGACCAACATCCATGAGCTGTCGCAGAACCCGGTGCGGGTGCTGATCACGAGCGCGATGTGGATCGACGGGGGGCGCTGGCTGCCGTACGCCGCCGCGTACAGCGTGTTCCACGCGCAGGCGGAGCGGTGGCTCGGCACGGCCCGGTGGCTGGTGGTGTGCGCGGCCGCGCACGTACTGGCGACGCTGATCAGCGAGCTGGCGCTGCTGAGGGCGGTGAACGACGGTCACGCCCCGGCCTCCGCCGTCAACACGCTGGACATCGGGGTGAGTTACGCCCTCGCCGGGGTGATGGGCGTGCTGACGTACCGGATCGCGCCGCCCTGGCGGTACCCGTATCTCGCGGTGCTGCTCACCGTGTACACCGTCCCCCTGGTCGACGGCCGCACCTTCACCGACGTCGGCCACGCCCTGGCCGCGCTGATCGGGCTGGCCTGCTACCCGCTGGTGCGGGGCCGGGAAGGCACCTGGGCCCCGTTCCGGAGCCCGGCCGCGCCGTCCGGCTGACTACGCTGCCGCCCATGATCCGTACCGCGCACCCCGACGACGTCCCCGTCATCCACGCGATGATCCGCGAGCTGGCCGAGTACGAGAAGGAGCCCGACGAGGCGCGGGCCACCGAGGAGCAGCTGCGCGAGGCGCTGTTCGGCGCCCGCCCGGCGGCCTACGCGCACCTCACGGTCGACGACACCACCGGCGAGGTCGCCGGGTTCGCCCTGTGGTTCCTGAACTTCTCCACCTGGCGCGGGGTGCACGGCATCTACCTGGAGGACCTGTACGTCCGCCCCGCCGCGCGCGGCGGCGGCCACGGCCGGGCCTTGCTCACCGAGCTGGCCCGGATCTGCGCCGAGCGCGGCTACGAGCGCCTGGAGTGGTCGGTGCTGAACTGGAACCGGCCCGCCATCGGCTTCTACGAGAAGCTCGGCGCCCGCCCGCAGGACGAGTGGACCGTGTACCGGCTCACCGACGCGGCACTGGCCGGGCTGGGCCGCTCAGCCCACTGACTCCCGCACCTGGGCCTTCGCCGGGAGGCCGTGCCGTGGGGGTTTCGCCGTGACCATCAGGCCCGCGACCACGGACGCCAGCAGCATCACCGCGGCCGCCCACCAGATCGCCACCGTGTAGCCGTGCACCAGCCCCGCCGGGACCACCGTCGCCCGGTCGGCGGGACTCCGCAGCCGCGCGGCGACGTACGCGGCCGCGCTGGTGGTGGCGATGGTGTTGAGCAGCGCGGTACCGATGGAGCCGCCGACCTGCTGGGCGGTGTTGACGGTCGCCGAGGTGACCCCGGAGTCGCGCGGCGCGACCCCGGCCGTGGCGGTGGCGAACACCGGCATGAAGGTCAGGCCCATGCCGAGCCCGAGCAGCAGCAGCGCGGGCAGGATCTCCGAGGCGTACGAGGAGTGCACCGTCATCCGGGTGAGCAGCAGCAGCCCGCCGGTGGCCAGCAGCAGGCCGGGCACCATCAGCAGGCGCGGCGGCACCCGGTTCAGCAGGCGGGCCGATATCTGGGTCGAGCCGATGATGATCGCGGCGGTCAGCGGCAGGAAGCCCAGGCCCGCCCGGACGGGGGAGTAGCCCAGGATGACCTGGAGGTAGTAGGTCATGAACAGGAACAGCCCGAACATGCCGATCACCGCGAGCAGCATCGTCAGGAAGCAGCCCGCGCGGTTCCGGTCGCGGACGATGTGCAGCGGCAGCAGCGGGCTCGGGGCGCGGTTCTGCCACCACACGAACAGCACCAGCAGCGCGATCCCGGCCGCGAACAGCGCCAGCACCAGCGGATCGGTCCAGCCACGCGGCTGGGCCTCGCTGAAGCCGTAGACGACGGCCACCAGACCGCCGCAGCCGAGCACCGCGCCGGGCACGTCCAGCCGGGCGGTGCCGCCGTGGCCGGGCCGGTCGTGCAGCAGCGCGAAGGCGCCGAGCACGGCGACGACGGCGATGGGCACGTTGACGTACAGGCACCAGCGCCAGTTCAGGTACTCGGTGAGCAGCCCGCCCAGGATGAACCCGATCGCGGAGCCGCTGCCCGCGAGCGCGCCGTAGATGCCGAACGCCTTGCCGCGTTCGCGCGGGTCGGTGAACGTCGTGGTCAGCAGGGACAGCGCGGACGGCGCGAGCAGGGCCGCGAAGACGCCCTGGAGGGCGCGGGCGCCGAACAGCATCCCGGAACTGCCCGCCGCGCCGCCCAGCGCGGAGGCCCCCGCGAAGCCGATCAGGCCGATGACGAAGGTGCGTTTGCGCCCCACCAGGTCCGCGATCCGCCCGCCCAGCAGCAGCAGGCCGCCGAAGGCGAGGGTGTACGCCGTGATGACCCACTGCCGGTTGCCGTCGGACATGTGGAGGTCGGCTTGGGCGGAGGGGAGGGCGATGTTCACGATCGTCGCGTCCAGCACCACCATCAGCTGGGCCAGGGCGATCACGACCAGGCCCCACCAGCGGCGGGGATCGGCTGCCTCGGTTCCGGCGGAGACCGGAACGGGCTCACCCGTTCGGCCGATGCTCATCTCGTCAGAACACCATGGATCGGGGCGTATCGCATCCGCGTCCGAGCCCGCCCCGGCCGCTGCTGCCGAAACGGTTCCTCAGGGTTCGAGCACCACCTTCCCCACCGTGCCGCGCGTCTGGAGCGCCCGGTGCGCGGCGGCCGCCTCGGCGAGCGGGAACCGGGTGACGGCCGGGCGCAGCCGTCCGGCGGCGGCCTCGGCGAGGGCCCGCTCCTCCAGCGCGCGCAGCCCGCCGCCCCGCCGGAGCATCTCCGGCCCGAGCACGGACTCGGAGACCCCCGCCACGAAGTGGCCCCGGCTCTCCTCCCCGATGCCCTCGGCGGACCAGCCGAAGACCAGGTGCCGCCCGTCCGGCCCGAGCAGGGCGACGGCCTCGCGGGCCACCTCGCCGCCGACCCCGTCGTAGACCAGCGTGGCGGCCCGGCCGCCGAGCCCCGCCCGGACCTCGGCGGGCCAGTCGGGGCGGGTGTAGTCGACGGCGAGATCGGCGCCGTTCGCCCGGACCCGCGCGGTCTTCTCCGCGCCGCCCGCCAGGCCGACGACGGTTGCCCCGGCGTTCTTGGCGTGCCGCACGAGCAGGGTGCCGACGCCTCCGGCCGCCGCCGGTACCACCACCACGGACTCCGGGCCCGGTTCGGCGAACCCCGCGATGCCGAGCGCGGTGCGCCCGGTGCCGATCATGGCGACGGCCTCGGCGAGGTCCAGGCCCTCCGGCACCGGGTGCAGCCGTGCCACGTCGGTGACCGCGAGTTCCGCGTACCCGCCCGGTGCGAAGCCGAGGTGGGCGACGACCCGGCGGCCGAGCCACGCCCCAGCCACGCCGTCGCCGAGGGCGTCGACCACCCCGGCGATCTCCCGGCCCGGCACGGTCGGCAGCGCGGCGCGCTCGGGCAGTGGGCCGCGCTGCCCCTCCCGCAGGGCGGTGTCCAGCAGATGCACCCCGGCCGCCGCGACCGCCACCCGCACCTGGCCGGGGCCGGGAGAGGGGTCGTCGGTCTCCTCGTACGTCAGGTTCTCGGCCGGTCCGAAGGCGTGCAGACGGACGGCGTGCATGGGACCCCCAGAGTTCGTGTCATTCGCTTCCGGGGCCCACTCTTCGACCTCAAGTGTCCTTGAGGTCAAGGCGATGTCAGTGCCGGGGTGCAGCATGGGCGCATGGCGACGAGGCGGGCGACGGGCACGGGCGGCACCACGGCGGTACGGGGCGCGCGGCGCCCGGAGCTGCGGCTGCCGCCCCTGACCCCCTGGGCGGACGCGGAACTCGAGCGGGACGGGGACTACGACGGGCTGGAGTTCCGGGAGACCGACCTGTCCGGACAGCAGGGCGGAGGCGCCCGGTTCATGGACTGCGCGCTGACCGGCTGCGTCCTGGACGAGACCGGGCTCGGCCGGGCCCGGGTGCTGGACTCGGTGCTCGACGGGGTGCGGGGCGTCGGCACCCAGCTCGCCGAGGCCACCTTCCGGGACGTGGAGTTCCGCTCGCCCCGGCTCGGCGGCACCCAGCTGCACGGCGCGGTGCTGGAGCGGGTCGTGGTGCGCGGCGGCAAGCTCGACTTCCTCAACCTGCGCGAGGCCCGGCTGAAGGACGTGGTCTTCGAGTCGTGCGTCCTGGTGGAGCCCGACTTCGGCGGGGCCCGGCTGGAGCGGGTGGAGTTCGTCGACTGCGCCCTGAAGTCCGCCGACCTCTCCCGCGCCACCCTGAAGGACGTCGACCTGCGCGGGGCCGCTCCGCTGGAGATCTCCCGGGGACTCGACCGGCTCTCCGGCGCGGTCATCGGCACCGGCCAACTCCTGGACCTGGCCCCGCTGCTGGCGGCGGAGCTGGGGATCAGGGTGGAGGGGTAGCAGGCCCTAGGAGATACGGGGATAGCGGGCCTGGAGGGTCCAGATGGCGGGGTTGTCCGCGAGGCCCTCGTGCATGTCGGTCAGGTCCGCGATGACGTCGTGCAGGAAGTCGCGGGCCTCCCGGCGGAACTCGGCGTGCGAGAAGTTCAGCGGGGGTTCCTCGGCGGGCATCCAGTCCGACTCGATGTCCACCCAGCCGAACCGGCGCTCGAACAGCATGCGGTCCGTGGACTCGGTGAAGTCCAGCTCCGCGCGCTGCGGGCGGGCGGCACGGGAGCCCATCGGGTCCTTGTCGAGCTGCTCGGCGATGTCGCACAGCGCCCACGCGAAGTCCAGCACCGGCACCCATCCCCAGGCTGTGGACAGCTCCCGGTCCGACTTGGTGTCGGCCAGATAGACGTCACCGCAGAACAGGTCGTGCCGCAGCGCGCGGACGTCCGCCCGGCGGTAGTCCGTCTGCGGGGGGTCCGGGAAGCGGTTGGAGAGGGCGTAGCCGATGTCGAGCACGTCAGTGATGGTCCCACGCCGGGGGCTGTTCAGCCCGCGTGCGCCCTGACGGGGCCCCGGCCCCGGGAATCACCCCGGAGCCGGTGGCAGGCGTTCTCAGACGTTGACGCCGAAGTCCTGGGCGATGCCGACCAGGCCGGAGGCGTAACCCTGGCCGACGGCGCGGAACTTCCACTCCGCGCCGTTGCGGTACAGCTCGCCGAAGACCATGGCGGTCTCGGTGGCCGCGTCCTCGGAGAGGTCGTAGCGGGCGATCTCGGCGCCGCCCGCCTGGTTCACGATGCGGATGTACGCGTTGCGGACCTGGCCGAAGTTCTGGCCGCGGTTCTCGGCGTCGTAGATGGAGACCGGGAAGACGATCTTCTCGACGTCGGCCGGGAGGGCGGCCAGGTTGACGTTGATCGCCTCGTCGTCGCCCGCGCCCTCGCCCGTGCGGTTGTCGCCGGTGTGGACGATGGAGCTGTCCGGGGTCTGCTTGTTGTTGAAGAACACGAAGTGCTGGTCGGAGTAGACCCGGCCCTGGCCGTTGACCGCGATGGCGGACGCGTCCAGGTCGAAGTCCGTGCCGGTGGTGGTGCGGACGTCCCAGCCGAGGCCCACGGTGACGGCCGTCAGGCCCGGAGCCTCCTTGGTGAGCGAGACGTTGCCACCCTTGGACAGGCTTACAGCCATGATTGGGAGTCCCTTCCCTTTTGAGTATCTGTGCCGACGAAGCTACGTCACCGGTAAGAACGGCGGGAGGGGTCCCATAGGTTCCTGCCCGCTTTACCTTTTTTGCCGAGCTGTTCCGGAGCCGCGTGCGGGCGCGCCGGAAATCGGGGTGACGTGGGGCGCCCGGAGCCGGGACCATGGAGGGCATGTCCGGGCCCTATCTCATCCGTGGCTCGGTCTCGCTTCCCGAGGCCGAGCTGACCTGGCGTTTCTCGCGCTCCTCGGGGCCCGGTGGCCAGCACGTCAACACCAGCGACTCCCAGGTGGAGCTGCGCTTCGACCTCACCCGCACCGAGGCCCTGCCCCCGGTGTGGAAGGAACGTGCGCTCGAACGCCTGGCCGGGCGCCTGGTGGACGGCGTCGTGGTCGTACGCTCCTCCGAGCACCGCTCCCAGTGGCGCAACCGCGAGACCGCGGCCGTACGCCTGGCCGCGCTCCTCGCCGAGGCCACCGCACCCCCGCCCAAGCCCCGCCGCGCCACCCGCATCCCCCGCGGCATCAACGAGCGCCGCCTCAGGGAGAAGAAGCAGCGCGCCGACACCAAGCGCGGCCGCTCGGGGCGTGACTGGGGCTGAGCCCCGCCCCGGCGCCCGCCCGGTCGGGGTCCGTCAGCGCCGCTGCAGCATGGCGATTTCAGCCTCGACGGCCTCCAGCATCAGGGTGCGGGCGCGGTCCACGGGGATGCCGCCGCTCAGCCAGCGCATGCTCAGCCCTTCCACCAGGGCGGTGAGCCGCTCGGCCGCGGCCGCCGGGGCGGACGCGGGTGCCGCGGGGTTCACCCGCGTCAGCATCGCGGTCACCTCCCGCACCCACAGCGAGGTCGCACTGGCGAGTTCCTCGCGCAGCAGCGGGTCGAACACGGCGCTGGCCCGCAACTCCCCCCAGGCGGAACTGTTCTCCCGTACCTCGCCGGTGTCCTGGAGTTCGAGCAGGAGGCTCTGCTCCAGCTCCTCGCGCGGGGTGAGCGGTGCGGCGTCAGGATCGCGGACCGTGGTGTAGTGCCCGGCCCGGTCGCTGATGAACTGCAGCGTGCGGCGCAGCACTCCGGCGCGGTCCTTGAAGTGGTAGTAGATCAGCCCCGTGGACACGCCGGCCTCGGCGGCGAGCTCCTCCACGCGCAGCCCGCGAACTCCGTGCCGGGCGATCACCCGGACAGCCGCTTCGAGGATCTGTGTCGTGCGCGATGCCATGACCGCAGACCCTATCCGGCAGGAGCGCCGATATGTTTGACTGAAAATTCAGTCAGTGGCAAGGTGGAATCACGGTCCCGGTCCGGCCGCGCCCCCGCGCACGGCCCGCCATGGCCGGACAGCGTTCTCAGTCCCTTGATCGGAGCACCGTGTCCCACCAGCCCTCCCTTCCCCGTCGTGCCGTTCTGCGCGCGCTCGCCGGGATCGGCGTCGTCGCCTCCGGCGCCGCGGCTTGCGGACCGGGGGGTGTGAGTTCCACGGACCGGGGTGCCGCCGACGACGGCCGGGCCGTCCGGTTCGGCGCCGAGTGGGAGAGTCACGCGCGCACCTTCATGTCGTGGCCGGCGCTGGACCCGGTGTGGGGTGAGGACCTCCCGTACGTCCGGGAGGACATCGCGCGGGTGGCGCGGGCCGTCGCGGAGTACGAGTACGTCGTCATGATGGCCAGGTCCGACCAGATGAAGGCCGCCCAGCGGGCCTGCGGCTCCCAGGTCGAGGTCGTCCCCCTGGAGGTCGACGACCTGTGGGCGCGCGACATCGTCCCCGTCTTCGTGGCGGACGCCGGCCGGGTCACGGGCGTCGACTTCAACTTCAACGGGTGGGGGGACAAGCAGGAGCACGCGAACGACGCCCGCGTCGCGGCGACGTTGCTGGACAGGTACGGCATCGCGCGGGTGAAGGCCCCGCTCGTCGCCGAAGGCGGTTCCTTCGAGACCGACGGGGAGGGCACCCTGCTGCTCACCGAGAGCTCGGTCGTCAACGACAACCGCAACCCCGGCAAGAGCCGCGACCGGATCGAGGCGGAGCTCGAGCGGACGCTCGGGGTGAGCAAGGTCATCTGGTTGCGGGGGGTCCGGGGGCAGGACATCACCGACGCTCATGTGGACAGCCTCGCCCGGTTCACCGCTCCCGGTGTGGTCCTGGTCGACCAGGCGTATCCGGGCTCGCCCGCCGATTCCTGGTCGCGCGCGGCGGACCAGGTGCGCTCCGTGCTCCGCGACGCCACGGACGCGCGGGGGCGGCACCTCGAGATCGTCGACCTGCCCCAGCCGGACCTCGAAAGGATCACGGGGCAGGGTGACGACTTCGTGTCGACGTATGCCAACTTCTACGTCGCCAACGACTCCGTCTTCATGCCGAAGTTCGGCGACAGGAGGGCCGACGACCGGGCGCGCGGCATCCTCCAGGAGCACTTCCCGACGCGTGACATCGTGCCCGTCGTGATCGACACCATCGCCTCGGGCGGCGGCGGCATCCACTGCTCGACCCACGACCAGCCGGGCAAGCCCGTCGGCTGACCGGGAGCCGCGCGGCGGCGGGCCGGCCGGGGCGGGTCAGCGCGTGGCGCGCACCTCCCGGCCGGGGTTGTCCTCGCCCGTGAGCGGCACGGCGCGCACCCCGACCGTCTGACCCCCGCTCGTCTCGTCGGTCGTGCGGAACCCGAGCCGCCGGTAGAACGCGCCGGGACCGTCGTCACCGGGATGCCAGGTGACGTACAGCTCCCCGCAGCCGCGCCGTCGCAGCTCGGCCGCGACCGAGTCCACGGCGAACCGGCCGTATCCCTTGCCCTGTTCGGCCGCGTCGATGTTCAGCCGCCAGAGGCCGGAGCGGCGCAGGCTTCCGCCGTCCGCGCGCCAGTCGATGTCCAGAAAGGCCATCAGGAAGCCGACGGGCCGCTCCCCGTCCAGGATCAGCCGGGGCCAGGCGACCCCCGGCGGACGCACGTACGCCTCCGCGAGGGAGTGCGCGACCGGTTCGACCGCGTGCTCCTGGTCGGGGCGGACACGGATGGCCAGGGCGGCTTCGAGGTTTGCGGAGGTGACCTCGGCGAGCTGGAGTGACATGCGCGCACCCTAGGGCGGCGGGTTCACCGGGCGCCCCTCATTTACGCCCCTCAGCCCAGGTGCCGGTACCGCCCCCGGTAGTACATCAGGGGCCCGCCCTCCGCGCTCGGCACCCGTGCCGTCAGGACGCGGCCGATGACCAGGGTGTGGTCGCCCGCCTCGACGCGCTGCTCGGTGCGGCACTCCAGGGTGGCCAGCGCGCCGGGGATCAGGGGGGCGCCGGAAGCCTCGCCCCGGTCGCAGGCGAGGTCGGCGAAGAGGAGGCGGTCGCTGACCCGGCCCTTCATGGCGAACCGGCCCGCGATCTGCCGCTGGTGCTCGGCGAGGACGGACACCGCCCAGAGCGGCTGCTCGTCCAGCAGGTCGTCCATCCGGGAGCCGGTGCGCAGACTGACCAGCACCAGCGGCGGGTCCAGCGAGACCGACATGAAGGCCGTGGCCGTCATGCCCGCGTCCTCGCCGCCCGGCGCGTACGGGTCGTCGGGGTCCAGCGGCGGTTCCTGCGCGGTCACCAGCACCACGCCCGCGGCCAGCCGGGACATCGCGGCCCGGAACTCGTCGTCGCTCACCCCCTCAGCATGCACAGAAGCAGCCGTGGCGGTGGGGGAGGGAGGGTTCAGCACGCCGGAAACGCTAATCGGCCGCCCCCGGCCGCCGCATCGGGCCTCCGGCCGAACCCGGACCTAGGTCCAAAGGACCGGACCTGTGACCGAAGACCACATCTGGACCAGCACAACGGCATATGCGCAACTTCGCAGCCTTTGCGATCGGAGAACGCAACGGGAAAGTGCGGAAACTGCACTCAATTGTTCAAGTTCTTCTGTGACTTGAGTCACAAGGAGTACGGAATTGTTGACCCTGTGTACCGAGTGAGCAGCGCGCTGTGATTCAGTGGCGGAAAGCCTGTGGACAGCAGGGGGAGGGCGAGCATGGAGACCGATCAGGAGCCGTACGTCCCTCTGACGTCACTGCGTCAGCTGCACCAGGTCATGGCCGAGATGAACACCGCGCGCAGCCAGGCGGACACCCTGCAGATCGTCGCCGACGGCGCGGTCGGCGCCCTCGGGTACGAGATGGCCTGCGTGAACCTGGTGCGTCCCGACGGCGATCTGGTCGTCGCCGCCGTCTCCGGCAACTCCGCCGCCGAAGCCCTCATCACCGGCCGCACCGGCTCCCGCGAGTCCTGGGACCGCCGCCTCGGCATGGGTGAGCTCTGGGGCGACCTGGTGTTCATCCCCCACACCGAGGGCTGGGTCCTCGACGACGACGACGTCCCCCAGTGGTACAGCGACGGCCCCGCGCCCCGCTTCCCCGAGGAGTGGCACCCCGGCGACCGGCTCTTCGCCCCGATGTACGCCCCCGGCGCCCAGGGCGGCGCCCGCGGCGGACTGCTCGGCGTCATATCCGTCGACCGCCCCCTCACCGGCCGCCGCCCCGGCGCCTGGGGCCGCGAGGCCCTGCAGATGTACGCCTTCCAGGCCGCCATCGCCATCAGCAACGCCCACCTCCGCGCCAACATGCAGCGCGCCCTGGTCCGTCTGGAGCGGGACCAGCAGGCCCTGCGCGCCAGTGAGGAATCCTTCCGCCAGTCCTTCGAGTACGCCCCCTCCGGCATGGCCATCGCCGAGATGGGCGGCGATCAGCACGGCCGCATCCTGCGCACCAACGACGCCCTGTGCCGTCTGCTCGGCCGGCCCGCCTCCGCGATGCGCCGCTACTCCTTCTCCGACCTCGTGCACCCCGAGGACATCGGCACCCTGATGCGCACCTCCGCCGAGGGCGGCCGGGCCGAGCTGCGGCTCGCCCGGCGCGACGGCAGCTATGTATGGGTGTCGCTGCGCAACTCCGTGGTCGCGGACGCGGCCGACGGCCCGCGCTTCCTGCTGACCCACGTCGAGGACATAGAGGAGCGCAAGGGCCGCGAGCTCCAGCTCGCCCACCGCGCCTCCCACGACTCGCTGACCGGGCTGCCCAACTCCGCCGAGCTGCGCTCCCGGCTCGCCGCCCGGCTGTGCCGCCGCCCGGCCCACCTCGACCCCCTGGAGTCCCTGGACGCCGCCTACGGCCACCCGGCCGGGGCCGGTGACGCCCACGGTTTCGACTTCGGGCCCGGCGCGGAGCCGTACGACGCCTTCGACCACCATGTGCACACCGTCGCCCCCGAGCAGGGCCCCGACGACGGCACCAAGGGGCTCGCGGTCCTCTTCTGCGACCTGGACGGCTTCAAGTCGATCAACGACCGTTTCGGGCACAACGCGGGGGACGCGGTCCTCATCGAGGTGGCTCGCAGGCTCAGCGGCGGCGTGCGCGACGGCGACACGGTGGCCCGGCTCGGCGGCGACGAGTTCGTGATCCTCGCCGACGGCCTCGGCCAGGCGGACGCCGCCGACCTCGCGGTGCGGCTGCGCGGCGAGATTATCCAGCCGATCCGGGCCGAGGGCCGGGCGGTCCGGGTGGGCGCCAGCTTCGGCATCGGCTGGGCGCACTGCGGGATGACGGCGGACGAGGTGCTGAAGTCCGCCGACGAGCGGATGTACGTGGAGAAACGATCTCGTCCCAAACAGCATCGGCGTGCCGGGTGAAGCGCAGGTCAGTGCGCTGACAGTGCGGGGCTCCGCGGTTCGGGCGTCCGTTCGGGGGTCCCCCGTCCGAGCGAATCGGGGTGTGCGGGAGGGTAGGCTCGCCATTCAAACCCGTACCGCATCCGCCCGCACCTGTTGAGGAGTACCCAGGGATGACGCCCGGCGACAACGGCGCGAGCAAGCCCGAGGAAGACGACCCGTTCGGCTACCTGTACGCCGACGGCCAGGCCAGGGGCGCGCAGCCGCCGTCCAGCGGCTACGGCTATCCCAACGCGGTCAACAGGGTGCGCCCGGTCGGCGAACGCCGGTACGGCCAGCCGCAGCAGACGGCGCCGACCCAGACGGCGTCCTACGGCCAGACGGCCACCCACTACCAGGCACCGGAGACGCTGCCCGGCGGCGCTCCCACGTCCCGGCAGGCCACGCACTCCGGCGGGGGCGGCGGCCGGCGCGGGCCGAACACCAAGGGGCTGCTGATCGGCGCCATCGCGGTGGTCGCGGCGGTCGTCATCGGTATCAGCATCGCGATGCTGAACGGCAACGACGACGACAAGAGCGGCAACCAGGCGGACGCGTCCCCGAGCCAGTCGCAGGAGGCCCCGCCGAGCCCGAAGGCGACGAGCACCGCCGTCGCGGGCGAGCTGCCGAAGGCCGACGCCGTCGACGACGCCGTGCAGCTCGCGGGCGGCGCGGCCCCGGCCTCCGACATCAAGGGCGCGAAGTCCGCGGGCGGCTCCTACGTGGGCGGCCTGAACCAGGTCGGCGCGTCGGTGACCTGGACGGTGGACGTGCCGAAGCGCGGCAAGTACACGCTGAACGTCAACTACGGCGTGCCGGGCAAGGACGCCAACACCACGCTGACGATCAACGGCACCTCGCAGAACCGCCCGCTGAACATGTCGAACTTCGCCCACGCCCCCGCGGGCGACTGGGAGCGCGGCTGGACCCACACCTGGGCCAACCTGGAGCTGCAGAAGGGCTCCAACACGATCAGCATCTCCTGCGGCAACGGCAACCAGTGCGACGTCAACCTGGACCAGTTCTCGCTGGAGAAGGGCTGGCGGTAGCCGACCCCGGCTACGCCGCCGACTCCGCCTCCGTCACCGTGGCCTCGGCCAGCAGCCGGTCGTAGACCGCCGGGTCGAACTCCCCGGCCGCGGGCGCCAGTACGGCCGCCGCCGACAGGGCGGTGGCCCGGCCCAGGCGGGTGGGCCAGGGGTGGCCGTCGACCAGGCCCGACAGCAGGCCCGCGACCGCCGCGTCCCCCGCGCCGGTCGGATTGCCGCGCAGCCGGCCGGGCGGGGCGGCACGCCAGTGGCCCTCGGGGGTCGCGGCCAGCAGACCGTCCGCGCCCAGGGAGGCGACCACCGCCTGGGCGCCCCGGCGGCGGGCGTCACGGGTGGCGCGGGCCGGGTCGTGGGAACCGGTGAGTTCGGCGAGTTCCGCCGCGTTCGGCTTCACGATGTCGGGCCGCGCGGCGATCCCGCGCCGCAGCGGCTCCCCGCCCGTGTCCAGCAGCACCGGCACCCCGGCCGAGCGGGCCGCCCGTATCAGCCCCGCGTACGCGCCGACCGGGACGCCCGGCGGCAGGCTCCCGCACAGGGCGACCGCCGAGGCTTCGGTGAGCAGGGTGCCGTAGGCGTGCAGGAAGGCGGCCCACTCGGCGGGGGCGATGTGCGGGCCGGGCTCGTTCAACTGGGTGGTGTCGCCGGTGAGTCGGTCCACCACGGCGACGGTGCGGCGGGTCGTCCCGGCGACCGGCACCAGCGCGTCGGTGACACCCGGCACGGCCGCGAGCCGCTCGCGCAGCACCTGCCCGGTCGGGCCGCCCACGAGACCGGTGACCGTCACCGCGTACCCGAGCGCGGCGAGCACGCGGGCCACGTTGACGCCCTTGCCGCCGGGCCGCTCCACGACCTCCGACACCCGGTGCTCGGCGTGCGGCCGCAGTGACGTCACGCGGTACGTGATGTCGAGAGCGGTGTTCAGCGTGACCGTGAGGATCACCCGGTCCGACCTCCCTCGATGTGCGTACGCCTCGGTTTCCGGGGCCCTGATCATGCCAAAGAGACGGCGCCCGGCCCAGTTGAGGGACGGACGCCGTCGGATGAAGCGGGGTACGGATCAGGGCAGTTGGGGCGTGATCACCCATTCGCCCCGGCGCATGACGCCCTTGAGCGCGAAGTCGGCGTCCAGCAGCACCAGGTCGGCGTCCTTGCCGGGCTCCAGCGAGCCGACCCGGTCGGCGAGCCCCAGCAGCCGGGCCGGGTTGGCCGACAGCGCCTTGACCACGTCCGCGACCGGGAGCCGGTCCACGGTGACCGCCCGCCGGAAGGCGCGGTCCAGGGTGAGCGTGGAGCCCGCGATGGAGCCGCCCTCCACCAGCCGCGCCACCCCGCCCCGCACCTCGACCTCCAGCGGGCCGAGCAGATAGCGGCCGTCGCCGGAGCCCGCCGCGTCCATCGCGTCGGTGATGAACGCGACCCGGTCGGCACCCGCGTGGTGGAACGCCAACTGCAGTGCGGCCGGGTGCAGATGGGTACCGTCGTCGATCAGCTCGACGGTGACCCGCCCGTCCTCCAGCAGCGCGGTGATGGGGCCGGGGTCGCGGTGGCCGATCGGGGGCATCGCGTTGAAGAGGTGGGTGGCGACGGTGGCGCCCGCGTCGATGGCGGCGACCGTCTGCTCGTAGCTCGCGTCGGTGTGCCCGACCGCCGCGATCACGCCCTGCTCGGCGAGGAGGCGTACGGAGTCGATGCCGCCCGGCAGTTCGGTGGCGAGGGTGACCATCTTCGCGTGGCCGCGCGCGGCGTCGACCAGCTTGCGGACCTCGGCCGGGTCCGGGTCGCGCAGCAGCGCCTCGGAGTGCGCGCCCTTGCGGCACGGGGAGATGAACGGGCCCTCGAAGTGCACGCCCGCGATGTCGCCCTGCTCGGCCAGCTCGGCCAGCAGCCCGGCCTGGCGGGCCAGCACAGCGAGGTCGTCGGTGACGGTGGAGGCGACCAGCGTGGTGGTGCCGTGCTCCCGGTGGGTGCGGACGGCGGTGAGCGCGTCCTCGGCGCTGCCGGAGAAGGCCGCTCCGCCGCCGCCGTGGTTGTGCAGGTCCACGAAGCCGGGGACCACCCAGTGGCCGGTCACGTCGAGCACGTCGGCGCCCTCGGGCGCGCGCTCCGCGATCCGGCGGCCGTCGACGACGACCCGCCCGCCGGGCACCTCGCCGGTGGGGAGCACCACGGTGCCGCCGGTGAGCACCAGCGGGCGGCCGCCGACCGGTGCGCTGTTGTCGGCCATCAGGTGCGTACCTCCGTGGTCTGGGGGGTGGTGCGAAGCAGGTCCTGCGCGAGGAGCGCGGCACCCAGGACGCCCGCGCCCTCACCGAGCGCGGCCGGGACGAGGGTGGGCGCGCTCTGGAAGGTGATCCGGTGCTCGATGGCCGCGCGCAGCGGCCGGAACAGCACGTCACCGGCCTCGGCGAGCCCACCGCCGACGATCAGTGTGCCGGGGTCGAGCAGGGTGAGCGCGGTGACGAGGCCGTCCGCGAGCGCGTCGACCGCCCCGGTCCAGACCCGGTTCGCCTCGGGGTCCCCGGCGGCGACGGCCCGCGCGCAGTCGGCGGCGTCCGCGTCGGCGCGGCCGCTCGCGCTCGCCCAGGCGGTGCCGACGGCGGCGGCGGAGGCGTACCGCTCCAGGCAGCCGGTCTGCCCGCACGGACAGGGCTCGCCGCCGGGGCGTACGACGATGTGGCCGATCTCCCCGGCGAAGCCGTTCGCGCCCGCCTCGACCCGGCCGGCCAGGCCGATCGCCCCGGCGATCCCGGTGCCCAGCGCGATGAACAGGAAGCGGTCGGTGCCCCGGCCCGCCCCGGCGCGGCCTTCGGCCAGGCCGCCGGTGCGCACGTCGTGGCCGAGGGCGACCGGCATGCCGAGCCGCTCGGCGAGCAGGGCGCGCAACGGTACGTCGCGCCAGCCCAGGTTGGCTGAGTAGAGGGCGGTGCCGTGCGCCTCGTCGACGGTGCCGGGGACGGCGACCCCGGCCGCGAGCGCGGGGGCGCCGAGCTGGTCGGCGCCGTGCGCGCGCAGCTCGGCGGCGAAGGCGAGGAGGTTCTCGACGACCGCCGCGGGCCCGCTCTCGCGTCCCGTCGCGCGGCGGGCGCGGTGCAGCACCGCGCCGTCGGCACCGACGAGCGCGGCCTTCATCGAGGTACCGCCCACGTCCAGGGCGATGACATGTCTCACGGGCCCAGTGTGACCCGCCGACCCACGAGAGGTCTAGTCCACTCACGTGGTGTAGACCTTATGCGTTCGAATATCGAATGGTCTGACCAAGGGGATAGGGGTTCTGAGGGTGCGTCGGCGTACGGCAGGAACGATCGCGGTGGTGTCCGCACTGGGCACGACGGCGATGCTCGGCGGCTGCGGGAGCACGGGCTCCTCGGACACGACCCTCAAGCTGGTCGCCGCCGACTACGGCGACTCCGCCGCCAACAGCTCCAAGAAGTACTGGGCCGCGCTGGCCGCCGCCTACGAGGCGAAGCACCCCGAGGTGAAGGTCCAGGTCAGCGTCTACTCCTGGAACGACGTCGACGCCAAGGTCAAGGAGATGGTCGACTCCGGGAACGCCCCCGACATGGCCCAGGTCGGCGCGTACGCCGATTACGCGGCCTCGGGGAAGCTGTACCCGATGTCCGACACCCTCTCCATCGGCACGCAGGCCGACTTCGTGCCGCAGCTCGCCGAGGCGGGCGACTGGAACCACACCCCGTACGCGATGCCCTTCGCGGCCTCCACGCGCGTCCTCTTCTACAACAAGACGCTCTTCGAGCAGGCCGGCATCACCCCGCCCACCACCTGGGACGAGCTGGCCGCCGACGCGAAGGCGCTCAAGGCCGAGGGCGTGAAGTACCCCTTCGCGCTGCCGCTCGGCCCCGAGGAGGCGCAGGCCGAGACCATGCAGTGGCTGCTCAGCGGCGGCAGCGGCTACACCGACGACATCGGCACCTACACGATCGACTCCGCGCTGAACGGCGAGACGTTCAGCTGGCTCAAGGACGACCTCGTGGGCAAGGGCCTCACCGGTCCCGTCGCCCCCGGCCGCCTCAACCGCGCCACCGCCTTCGCCGCGTTCGCGGACGGCCAGGTCGGCATGCTCAACGGCCACCCCACGCTGATCCGGCAGGCCGAGGCGAAGGGCGTGAAGTTCGGCATGGTCCCGATGCCGGGCCGCACCGGCCGGGCCAGGGCCGCGATGGGCGTCACCGACTGGATGCTGGCCTTCAAGCAGAACGGCCACGCCGCCCAGATCGGCAGCTTCCTCGACTTCGTGTACGACCAGAAGAACGTCCTGGACTTCTCCCACCAGTACGGCCTGCTGCCCGTCACCACCTCCGCCTCCGAGGCGATGAGCCAGTCGAACGCGAAGGCCGACGTCCCGCTGCACGCCTTCCTGGAGCAGATGCCGACCGCCGAGCAGTACCCGGTGAACAAGACCTCCTGGGCCGCCGTCAGCGCGGCCGTGAAGAAGGACATCGGACAGGCCGTCTCCCCCTCGGGCAGCCCCGCGGGCGTGCTCACCCGCCTCCAGGCCGCCGCCACGACGGCCGACAGCTCGGCGCAGTCCGGCGGCTGAGCCGCCACTGTCCGAGGGCGGGGTTACGGTGGCCGACATGGAACTCGGCAGCCGTGAGAAGGCGATCCTCGCGCTGGAGCGCCGGGGCTTTCCCGGCCCCGGCGCGAAGGAGCGCGCCATCCGCGAGCAGCTCGGCCTCGCCCCGGTCCGCTACTACCAGCTGCTCAACGCCCTCCTGGACGACGAGCGCGCCCTCGCCCACGACCCGGTCACGGTCAACCGCCTGCGCCGGGTGCGTGAGGCGAGAAGGTCGGAGCGGTAGTTCCGCGGAGGCGTGAGCCGGGGTCCGCGCGGATAGTGTCGCTCTATGGGCAACCCTTCCCCTTCCCCCGACGACACCGCCGAGGACGGCGCGCTGCCGGTCCCGGTGACCCGGGCGGGCCGCGACGGTCTGCGGGCGCTGCTGGACCGGCCGCGCACCGCCGTGATCGGCCTGGACTTCGACGGCACGCTGGCCCCCATCGTCGCCGACCCCGACCAGGCCCGCGCCCACCCCGGCGCCGTGCCCGCGCTCGCCGCGCTCGCGCCGAAGGTGGCCTCCGTCGCCGTCGTCACCGGCCGCCCCGCCGGGGTCGCGGTCCGCAACGGCGGCTTCGCCGGAGTCCCCGGCCTGGAGCACCTCGTCGTCCTCGGCCACTACGGCGCCGAGCGCTGGGACGCCGTGACCGGCACCGTCACCGCGCCCGCCCCGCACCCCGGCATCGCCGCGGTCCGCGCCGAACTCCCCGGCGTCCTCGACCGGGCCGGTGCCTGGCCCGGCACCTGGATCGAGGAGAAGGGCCGCGCGGTCGCCGTCCACACCCGCCGCGCCGAGAACCCGGACGCCGCCTTCGACACCCTCCGCGCCCCCCTCACCGACCTCGCCACCCGCCACGGCCTCATCGTCGAACCCGGCCGCCTCGTCCTCGAACTCCGGCCCCCCGGCGTGGACAAGGGCGTCGCCCTCCTCGACCACCTCCGCACCACCGGCGCCGAGTCCGTCCTCTACGCGGGCGACGACCTCGGCGACCTCCCCGCCTTCGCGGCCCTGGAAAAACTCCGCTCCAACGGCTTCCCGGCCCTGTTGGTCTGCAGCGGCAGCACGGAGGTCACGGAACTGGCGGAACGCGCGGACCTGGTGGTGGACGGCCCCGGGGGAGTGGTGGCGCTGCTGGAGGGCTTGGCGGCCCACGCCGGATAGGACAGCGGCCCCACCCTCATGTCCGCCCCGGCCGACAGCATGGCAGCATGCGCGGCATGGAGATCATCCCCGGCCGTGGTGTCGACCTCGTCGAGATCGGTGACCACCGCGCGCACGTCGAGGAGCGTCTCGGACCGCCGTACCACGGACCCGGCGGCGAGCGCGCGGTCTACGACACCACGCCGATGCTGGTGATCACCTACGCGGCGGACAGCACGGACAGCACGGACAGCACGGTCGAGCTCGTCGAGATGAAGTACAGCGGCGAGGGAGGGGATGCCGAGGCCCGGCTGGACGGAATCCAGCTGACCCACCGTTTCCTCGACGACGTCGTGGCCGATCTCCATGCTCGGGGGTACACCAGCACCCCCTCCGACATCGGTCATGACTTCCACGCCGGTTTCAGCGTGTGGTCCATGCACTCGCTGTGGGCACTCGACCTCGACCCAGCGGCCGACGAGGACGATGAGCGCGCCGTCGCGGAGGGTGTCTCGGTGGCGCCGTACGCCTACTTCTGCGGCTGAGGAGGACCGAACCCCGACAGCCGCAGACCGGTCAGCCGCGCAGCGCGGTCAGCTGGTCCAGGAACCACTTGGTGGGGGGCAGGGCGGTCGCCGCCGAGGCCAGGTGCTTGGAGCGTTCGGCGCGGGCGGGGTCCGGGAGGGTCAGGGCCTCGTGGAGGGCTTCCGCGGTGCCGACGACGTCGTACGGGTTGACCGTGATCGCGTGCTCGGCCAGCTCCTCGTAGGCGCCCGCCTCGCGGGAGAGGACCAGGGCGACGCCCTCGTCGGAGACGACCGGGACCTCCTTGGCGACCAGGTTCATGCCGTCGCGGATGGGGTTCACCAGGGCCACGTCGGCGAGGCGGTACGCGGCCAGGGAGCGGGCGAAGTCGTCGTCGAGGTGGAGCAGGACCGGGGTCCAACCGGGCGTCCCGTACTCGGAGTTGATCTCCTCCGCGACCCGGCGTACCTCGTCCATGTAGGAGCGGTACAGGGCGAGGTCCTGGCGGGACGGGTAGGCGAAGGCCACGTGGACCACGCGCTCGCGCCACTCGGGGTGGTCCTCCAGGAGGCGGCGGTACGCCAGCAGGCCGCGCACGATGTTCTTGGACAGCTCGGTGCGGTCCACCCGGACGATCGACCGGCGCCCCTCGCCGATCTGCTCGCGCAGCGCCGCCATCCGCTCGTCCACGTCCGCCCGGTGCGCCCGCTCCCGCAGGAACTCCGCGTCCGCGCCCAGACCGTGCACCCCGATCTCCGTACCCGACGGGATGCCGGGGCCCAGCACCGCGTGGCAGCAGTCGGTGAACGCGTCCGCCCAGCGCCGGGTCAGGAACGCCGCCCGGTCCGCGCCCAGGATGCCGGTGAGCAGCTCGGCCGCGATGTCGTCCGGGAGCAGGCGGAAGTAGTCCGGCGGCGCCCAGGGGGTGTGCGAGAAGTGGCCGATGCGCAGGTCGGGGCGGAGCTTGCGCAGCATCCGGGGGGCCAGCGCCAGGTGGTAGTCCTGGATCAGCACCGCCGCGCCCTGCCCCGCCTCCTCGGCCAGCGCCTGGGCGAACGCCTGGTTGTAGGCGCGGTACGCGTCCCACTGCCGACGGAACTCCGCGTCGAACACCGGCTCCAGCGGGGTCTGGTACATCATGTGGTGCACGAACCACAGCGCCGAGTTGGCGATCCCGTTGTACGCGTCGGCGTAGACGTCCGCGTCGATGTCCAGCATCCGCACCCGCTGCCCGCCGGTGTCCTCGGCGGGGAGCAGCCCGCCGCCCGCGCGCCGCACCGCCTCCCGGTCGCCGTCCCCGAGCGCGGCGCACACCCACACCGCGTCGGTGTCCGGACCGATCGCCGACAGCCCCGAGACGAGACCGCCGCCACCCCGCCGGGAGCCCAGCTCCCCGTCCGGACCCACCGTGTACGAAACCGGGCCGCGATTGGACGCGACCAGCACCTCAGCACCCTGCGTAGCCATGGCCTCAACCTAGCCCGGCCCACAAACGCTCAAACGTACGCGCGACCGGCGAGCCGGACCGTATACGGCCCCGCTCACGCCACCTTCCGCGCCGCGTACTCCGCGATCTCCGCCATCGGCGGCCGCTCCTCGGTGTCCACCGAGTGGGTACGCGGCTCGAAACCGTCCACCCCCCGCTCGAACTGGGTCAGCGCGGGCCGCACCAGGTGCCCGCGCGCGAGCCGGAGCTGCGCGGTGCGGTAGATCGCGGCCGCCATCCGGCCGAGCGCCTGCCCGTCCTGGTGCCGGTGCTTGCGCACCCCGACGTCCACCTGGGCCAGCGCGTCCAGCCCGACCAGATGCAGCGAGTCGACCAGCATGCCCAGCTCGACCCCGTACCCCACCGGGAACGGCAGCCGCTCCAGCAGCGAGCGCCGGGCCGCGTACTCCCCGCCCAGCGGCTGCACGAACCCGGCCAGCTGCGGCCAGTGCATGTTCAGCAGCGGGCGCGCCATCAGCTCGGTCACTCGGCCGCCCTGCCCGGCGGCGCCGCCCAGCGGACGGTCGTACATCGCCTTGACCAGGTCGATCCCCGGATCGGTGAGCAGCGGGCCGACGATGCCGAGGACGAAGTCGGAGGAGAACTCGCGCAGGTCGGCGTCGACGAAGGCCACGATGTCCCCGCTGGTCGCCAGCAGGGAGCGCCACAGCACCTCGCCCTTGCCGGGCACGGCGGGCAGCCGGGGCAGGATGTCGTCCCGGTGCACGACCCGCGCGCCCGCGGCGGCCGCCACCTCGGCGGTGCGGTCGGTGGACCCGGAGTCCACCACGACTATCTCGTCCACCAGCGGCGCCTGCGCCATCAGGTCGTGCCGGATCACGGAGACGATCTCGCCGACCGTCGCCTCCTCGTTCAGCGCGGGCAGCACCACGGAGACCCGCTGCCCGGACCGCTGCTTGGCGGCCAGCACGCGGTGCGGCGGGCGGTCGGCCACGGACCAGGAGCGGGTGGCCAGCCAGCGCTCGGTTTCTTCCAGCATGGTCTGCGGCTCCTCACGTGATCCATCTCGCGGTTCGGACGACACCTTCAACTCTCCTGGCCTTCGGTTACAGTCTTGGACAACGCCGATGACCATCGCATGTCGAGGTCGGCGGGCGTTCACAACCGAATACCGCTCATCCAGAGGGGCAGAGGGAAACGGCCCGATGAAGCCCCGGCAACCCTCCAGCCGGTCTCGTGCGCGCGACACACCGCGACACCGCGAGGCTCCCGGCTAGGGAAGGTGCCAAATCCGTCTCACGGCGAGATGCGTCGTGGGAAAGATGAGGAGAAAGGGCCTCGCCTCCATGGCTGTGCAGACTGTCGCCACCCCCACCGTAGATCTCGGCCCCGCCGCCGCCCTGAGCTGCCGGGAGTGCGGACACCGCGTCCCGCTCGGGCCCGTCTTCGCCTGTGAGGAGTGTTTCGGGCCGCTGGAGATCGCCTACGACTTCTCCGCGTACGACACCGAGAAGCTCCGCGCCCGCATCGAGTCCGGCCCCGCGAACATCTGGCGCTACGCCCCGCTGCTGCCCGTCCCCGCCGACGTGGCCGACAAGCCCAACCTCAACCCCGGCTGGACCCCGCTGGTCAAGGCCGACCGCCTGGCGGCCGAACTCGGCGTCACGGGCGGGCTGTTCGTCAAGGACGACTCCGGCAACCCGACGCACTCCTTCAAGGACCGCGTCGTCGCCCAGGCGCTGGAGGCCGCCCGCGCCTTCGGCTTCACCACCCTGTCCTGCTCCTCCACCGGCAACCTGGCCGGCGCGGTCGGCGCCGCCGCCGCCCGCGCGGGGCTGCGGTCCTGCGTGTTCATCCCGCACGACCTGGAGCAGGGCAAGGTCGTCATGGCCGCCGTCTACGGCGGTGAGCTGGTCGGCATCGAGGGCAACTACGACGACGTGAACCGCTTCTGCTCCGAGCTGATCGGCGACCCGGCGGGCGAGGGCTGGGGCTTCGTCAACGTCAACCTGCGGCCGTACTACGCCGAGGGCTCCAAGACCCTCGCCTACGAGATCTGCGAGCAGCTCGGCTGGCGGCTGCCCGACCAGCTGGTGGTGCCGATCGCCTCCGGCTCCCAGCTCACCAAGATCGACAAGGGGCTGAAGGAGCTGATCGCGCTCGGCCTGGTCGAGGACAAGCCGTACAAGATCTTCGGCGCCCAGGCGGAGGGCTGCTCCCCGGTGTCGGCCGCGTACAAGGCGGGCCACGACGTGGTGCGGCCGCAGAAGCCGGACACCATCGCCAAGTCCCTCGCCATCGGCAACCCGGCCGACGGGCCGTACGTGCTGGACATCGCCCGCCGCACCGGTGGCGCGGTGGAGGACGTGACGGACCCGCAGATCGTGGACGCCATCAAGCTGCTGGCCCGCACCGAGGGCATCTTCGCCGAGACGGCGGGCGGGGTGACGGTCGGTGTCACCCGCAAGCTGATCGAGTCCGGCGCGCTGGACCCCTCGCTCACCACCGTCGTCCTCAACACCGGCGACGGCCTGAAGACCCTGGACGCGGTCGCCGGTACCGGCCTGTCCGCGACCATCCGCCCGAACCTGGACTCCTTCCGAGAGGCTGGCCTCGCATGAGCGTGACCGTTCGCATCCCGACCATCCTGCGCACCTACACCGGCGGCCAGGCCGAGGTCGCCGCCGAGGGCGGCACGCTCGCCGAGGTCATCGAGGACCTGGAGAAGACGCACACGGGCATCGCAGCCCGCGTCCTGGACGACCAGGGCAAGCTGCGCCGGTTCGTGAATGTCTACGTCAATGACGACGACGTGCGTTTCGAGGGCGGACTTCAGACCGTGACCCCCGACGGCGCGGGTGTCTCCATCATTCCGGCGGTCGCCGGAGGCTGAAATTACCTTCGGTAACCACGGTTACCGTCAGTTCAGCGAATGGCCTTCTCCGTAAGAGAAACGGAGGGGGCCATTCTGTGTGATTGAGCGCGGTAGGGTTGGGGAACGCGCTCCCGCTCAGCTGGGCCGGGGGCCCTTGATTCATGCCGCTGACCCGACAAGAAGTAGCCAAAATGCACGGGTAATGTGCGGCATTTGTTGTTTTTACGGGGCCCGACTTGCCCTGAATTCGACCGAAGTTGCGGCAGATTCCGGACTGTGTCCGTCCGGAATTCTCGTCCGATTGACCTGTTGCAGACGGCAGTTGGACAGATACATTCAGCCGCGGTCGACGCGTTCCGGCGCACGCCCCCGACCAATGGGGTGCGAGGTCTGACCCGGGTCCGCGAGGTGCGGGTCCGCGCAAGGGCCAGTAATAGGGGAGTTGGCATGGCTCAGGGCACCGTCAAGTGGTTCAACGCGGAGAAGGGGTACGGCTTCATCGCGGTCGACGGTGGTGCGGACGTCTTCGTCCACTACAGCGCCATTCAGATGGACGGCTACCGCGCCCTGGAAGAGGGCCAGCGGGTGGAGTTCGAGATCTCGCAGGGCCAGAAGGGTCCGCAGGCCGACATGGTTCGCGTCACCGCCTGAACGTCTCCAGCAGAGCGCAGGGCCCGCACCGGCACAGGGTGCGGGCCCTTCGTCCTGTTAAGTCCCGTCCTGATCCCCCGAAGGCGCTTGCACTCGCCCTGGGTGAGTGCTAATCATTGCGTTAGCACTCTGAAGGTGAGAGTGACAACGAAGGACCGGGTCGGTGAGGCCCGCGGACCGGGTGGGGCAAGGAACCACAAGGTCGGCGAGCCGTCCGTCGCGGGCGCGGGCGCGGTCCGAAGGAATCACCCCCAGTCCTGGAGGGACCACTTCACATGGCCAAGATCATCGCGTTCGACGAGGAGGCGCGGCGCGGCCTCGAGCGCGGCATGAACCAGCTCGCGGACGCCGTCAAGGTGACGCTCGGCCCCAAGGGCCGCAACGTCGTCCTCGAGAAGAAGTGGGGCGCCCCCACGATCACCAACGATGGTGTCTCCATCGCCAAGGAGATCGAGCTCGAGGACCCGTACGAGAAGATCGGCGCCGAGCTGGTCAAGGAAGTCGCCAAGAAGACGGACGACGTCGCCGGTGACGGTACGACCACCGCGACCGTGCTGGCCCAGGCCCTGGTCAAGGAGGGCCTGCGCAACGTAGCCGCCGGCGCCAACCCGATGGCCCTCAAGCGCGGTATCGAGAAGGCCGTCGAGGCCGTCTCCACCGCTCTGCTGGAGCAGGCCAAGGACGTGGAGACGAAGGAGCAGATCGCCTCCACCGCCTCCATCTCCGCCGCCGACACCCAGATCGGCGAGCTCATCGCCGAGGCGATGGACAAGGTCGGCAAGGAAGGTGTCATCACCGTCGAGGAGAGCAACACCTTCGGTCTGGAGCTCGAGCTCACCGAGGGCATGCGCTTCGACAAGGGCTACATCTCCGCCTACTTCGCGACCGACATGGAGCGCATGGAGTCGGTGCTCGAGGACCCCTACATCCTCATCGCCAACTCCAAGATCTCCTCGGTCAAGGACCTGCTCCCGCTGCTGGAGAAGGTCATGCAGTCGGGCAAGCCCCTGCTGATCATCGCCGAGGACGTCGAGGGCGAGGCCCTCTCCACCCTGGTGGTCAACAAGATCCGCGGCACCTTCAAGTCCGTCGCCGTCAAGGCCCCGGGCTTCGGCGACCGCCGCAAGGCCATGCTCGGCGACATCGCCATCCTCACCGGTGGCGAGGTCATCTCCGAGGAGGTCGGTCTCAAGCTGGAGAACGCCTCCCTGGACCTGCTGGGCCGCGCCCGCAAGGTCGTCGTCACCAAGGACGAGACCACGATCGTGGACGGCGCCGGTTCCTCGGAGCAGGTGCAGGGCCGCGTGAACCAGATCCGCGCCGAGATCGAGAACTCCGACTCGGACTACGACCGCGAGAAGCTCCAGGAGCGCCTGGCGAAGCTCGCGGGCGGCGTGGCGGTCATCAAGGCCGGTGCCGCCACCGAGGTGGAGCTCAAGGAGCGCAAGCACCGCATCGAGGACGCCGTGCGCAACGCCAAGGCGGCCGTCGAGGAGGGCATCGTCGCCGGTGGTGGCGTGGCTCTGCTGCAGGCCGGCCAGGTCTTCGACAAGCTGGAGCTGTCGGGCGACGAGGCCACCGGTGCCAACGCGGTCAAGCTCGCGCTGGAGGCCCCGCTGAAGCAGATCGCCGTCAACGGTGGTCTCGAGGGCGGCGTCGTCGTGGAGAAGGTCCGCAACCTGCCCGTCGGCAACGGCCTGAACGCCGCGACCGGCGAGTACGTCGACATGATCGCCGAGGGCATCATCGACCCGGCGAAGGTCACGCGCTCCGCGCTGCAGAACGCGGCCTCCATCGCCGCGCTGTTCCTCACCACCGAGGCCGTCATCGCCGACAAGCCGGAGAAGGCCGCCGCGGCCGCTCCGGGCGGCATGCCGGGCGGTGACATGGACTTCTGATCCTCCTGGATCACCTGTCCTTCGCGAAGGGCGGCACTTCCCTCACGGGAGGTGCCGCCCTTCGGCGTTTCTCGCGGCGCACCGGTTTCCGCCGCCTCCCTTGACACCCCCGCCGGGCCGCCACAACACTCCACGACGGGAGAGCGCTCTCCCGGATTCCACGGCACATGTGATGGACCGTCACGCGGACGGTCGCGGACGGCGTCGCCCCCTCTCGCCGGTCCCGGCCGCCCGACCCCCACCGTCCCCATCGACGTGGCAGGAGGTCTCCATGGCACGGAGATCGAAGACCGTCTCAGGATTACTGGTGTCCAGCGCCCTGCTCCTCACCTCCCTCGGCCTGACCGGCGTGGCGATGAGCGCCGACCCGGTGGCGGGAGCCGCGACCGTCCACGCGGGCCATGCGATGCCCGTCTCCACGCAGTCCTCGCCGGAGGACCCGGACGGCGACGGCTACATCCCGGCGAACCCGCAGGTGACCGGGGTCGTCCCCTCCAAGGCCGAGCCGCCGCACCGGTACTTCCACGAGTTCCAGGCGAACTGTTCGGTGACCCACACCCGCCCGGACGACCCGATCGTCTACCCCGGCCAGCCGGGCAAGTCCCACGACCACACCTTCATGGGCAACACCACGACCAGCGCGGCCAGCACCACCGCCTCGCTCGACGCGGGCGGCACCACCTGCAAGGCGCCCGGTGACAAGTCGGCCTACTGGATGCCGACCCTGCTCAAGGGCAGTACCCCGGTGCTGCCGGTCGGCCCGCAGGTCATCTACTACAAGGCGGGCGTCACCGACTACACCAGCGTGCGCCCCTTCCCGAAGGGCCTGCGTTTCGTCGTCGGCAGCCCGATGCAGTCGGCGGCGGAGTTCCGCGCCCACCGCGGCTTCGTCGAGGGCTGGGAGTGCGGTGACAGCTACTTCAACACCGACTTCCCCGCCCAGTGCCCGAACCGCGCCGATGTCCAGCTCAACATCCGCTTCCAGGCGCCCAGTTGCTGGGACGGCAAGTACCTGGACACCCCGAACCACCAGGCCCACATGGCGTACCCGGTGGTCAATCCCGGCACCAACAACAACATCTGCCCGGACGACCACCCCGTCGCCCTGCCGATGATCGAGTTCAAGATGGCGTTCCCGGTCAACGGGGACATGAGCCAGGTGAAGCTGTCGAGCGGGGCGGGCTACTCGTTCCACTACGACTTCTTCAACGCGTGGGACGCGCCGACCCTGAAGGCGCTCGTGGACCACTGCGTCGTCGGCGCCCTCCAATGCGACGCGCGGGGCTACGACCAGACGCACCCCGAAGCGGGCGCCGCCCTGGACGCCAACTACCGGCTGCCCTGACGCACCTCTCCTGTCGGCCGGAGTCCCCCCGGCCGACAGGACCCCGGCTCCTCCCCCCACCCGCACACCGGACGGACACTCATGACCGCATCCCGTGTCACGGCACCCCTCACCGCGGGCCTGCTCGCCGCCGGAGCCCTCGTCGCCCTGCCCGCCCCGCCCGCCCAGGCCGCGGGCAGCGTCGTCCGGGTCACCGGCGCGCAGGGCGACTGGCAGCTGACCGTCGACGGCAGCCCGTACCAGATCAAGGGCCTCACCTGGGGGCCGTCCACCGCAGACGCGCCCCGCTATATGCCCGACCTGAAGTCGATGGGCGTCAACACCGTCCGCACCTGGGGCACCGACGCCTCCAGCAAGCCGCTGTTCGACGCGGCCGCCGCCCAGGGCATCAAGGTGATCGCCGGGTTCTGGCTGCAGCCGGGCGGCGGCCCCGGCAGCGGCGGCTGCGTGAACTACCTGACCGACACCGCGTACAAGAACCAGGTGCTCACCGAGTTCCCGCAGTGGGCCGCCACCTACAAGGACAACCCCGGCGTGCTGATGTGGAACGTCGGCAACGAGTCCGTACTGGGCTTGCAGAACTGCTACAGCGGCGCCGAGCTGGAGCGGCAGCGCGACGCGTACACCGCGCTCGTCAACGACATCACGAAGAAGATCCACGCCGTCGACCCCGACCACCCGGTCACCTCCACCGACGCGTGGACCGGCGCCTGGCCCTACTACAAGAGGAACGCGCCCGACCTCGACCTCTACGCCGTCAACGCCTACAACGCGATCTGCGACGTCAAGGCGGCCTGGCAGCAAGGGGGTTACACCAAGCCGTACATCGTCACCGAGACCGGTCCGGCGGGTGAGTGGGAGGTGCCGGACGATGCGAACGGCGTCCCCGCCGAGCCCACCGACCGGGCCAAGGCCGACGGGTACACGCGGGCGTGGAACTGCGTCACCGGGCACCGGGGTGTCGCGCTCGGCGCCACGATGTTCCACTACGGCACCGAGTACGACTTCGGCGGCATCTGGTTCAACCTGCTGCCCGCCGGGGAGAAACGGCTGTCTTACTACGCGGTGAAGCGGGCGTACGGCGCCGACACCTCGCGGGACAACACCCCGCCGGTCATCTCCGACCTGAGCATCGAGGGCGACGCCGCCAAGGTCCCGGCAGGCGGTGACCTCACCCTCGCGGTCAGGGCCACCGATCCCGACGGGGACCCGATCGCGTACGAGGTGCAGGACAACAGCAACTACATCGACCAGAGCAAGCAGCTCGTCACGCTCCCCGCGACCGATCTCGGCGGCGGCAGGCTGCGCGTCACGGCGCCGGACCGGCCGGGCGTCTGGAAGATCTACGTGAAGGCCAAGGACGGCAAGGGCAACGTGGGCGTCGAGACCCGGTCCTTCCGGGTGGTGCCGCCCGTCCCGGCGGGCACGAACCTCGCCCGGGGCAAGCCCGCGACCGCCTCCTCGGCCCAGACGGGCGGCGGTGACTGCCCCTGCACGGCCGCCAACGCGGTGGACGGCAACCTCACCACCCGCTGGGCCAGCGACTGGAGCGACCCTCAGTGGCTCCGCGTCGACCTCGGCGCCCGTACCTCGTTCCGCCACGTGCAGCTGGTCTGGGAGACCTCCTACGCGCGGGCCTACACCGTGCAGACCTCGGACGACGGGCAGAACTGGACCACCGTCCGCGGTGTGGGGGACGGCAACGGCGGCGTGGACGACCTCGACGTCTCCGGGACCGGCCGCTATGTGCGGGTCAACGGGACGGCGCGGGGCACCGGTTGGGGTTACTCGCTCTACGAGTTCGGTGTGTACGGCTGAGCTCGGAGAGCGCTCTATCCCGGCGCGCGGGAGGGCCGCTAGGGTGCCGAGATGAGCAGAGAGGCCCCCACGCTGGAAGACGTCGCGCAGGAGGCGGGAGTCTCCCGCGCGACCGTCTCGCGGGTCATCAACGGCGTCCGCAATGTCGATCCCGGCATCCAGGAGACGGTACGCCGGGCCATCGAGCGGACCGGGTACGCGCCCAACAAGGCCGCCCGGTCCCTCGTGACCCGGCGCAGCCAGACGGTGGCGCTGGTCGTGTCCGGCGCGGGCGACACCCCCGAGGAGGTGCACAACGCGGTCGCGACGCGGGTGTTCGCCGACCCCTTCTTCGGCCGGGTGGTCAGCGGCGTCGTGGGCTACCTCCGCCCGCGCTCCATGCACCCGCTCCTGATGTTCGCCGAGTCCCCGGACACCCGCCGCCAGGTGCTGACCGACCTCCGGCAGGGCAGCGCCGACGGCGCCCTCGTCGTCTCCACCCACGCCGACGATCCCCTGCCCGCCCTCCTCGCCGACGCGGGTCTGCCCGCCGTCCTCTTCGCCCGCCCCACCCGTCCCGTACCGCTCAGCTACGTCGACCTCGCCCACCGGGACGGGGCGCGCCTCGCCGCCGAGCACCTCCTGGCACGTGGCTGCCGCCGCATCGGCACCGTCACCGGCCCGCTCGACGTCGCCGCCAGCCGGGACCGGCTCGCCGGGTTCCGCGCCACGATGGCCCGCCGGGGGTACCCGTACGTCCCGGTCGCCGAGGGCGGCTTCACCCTCGACAGCGGGCTCGCCGCGATGTCCGACCTGCTCGCCGAACACCCGCACCTGGACGGCGTGTTCGCGGCGAACGACCTCATGGCCCAGGGTGCCTGCCAGATCCTCCGCGAACACGGCCGCCGAGTCCCGGACGACGTCGCGGTGGTCGGCTTCGACGACTCCAGCGCGGCCCTGACCTGCCGCCCACCCCTCACCACCGTGCGGCAGCCGGTCGAGGAAATGGCCGCCGCGATGGCCCAGCTCCTGGACGAGCACATCCGGGGGGCCCGGACCGAACCTACGTCGCTGATCTTCGATCCGGAGTTGGTGGTGCGGGAGTCGGCGTGAGCCGGGGGACCACCCAGTGGGGGTCTTCCCAGCGGGCCGGGGTGGGGAGGGCCGCGAGGCGTATGCGGTGGAGAAGGGGGTCGTGGGCTGGCAGGCGGCTCGGGGCGTGGCGGGCGAGCCAGGTGACGAGTTCGATGCGCAGGGGGTCCTCGTCGTGCCAGGTGGGCCAGGGGAGTTCGTCGTCCAGGAGGTCGCGCGTCCAGACGGCCGCCGCTTCCGCCAGGTGCCGGTCGGCCGTGGGGTGGTCGAGTGCCTCCCAGGCCGCGAGCCAGGGGGTGAGCGTGGCGGACGCCTCCGCGCACAGCACGAGAAGGTGGTGGACCGGGATCGCGGGAGCCGGGGCGGTGAGGCTGTGGGCCCACCAGGCGTGCAGGAACTCCTCCACCGACGCGCGCTGGTGATCCGGCCACCGCTGCCAGCAGCCCCGGTTGAACGACTGCCCGATCTCGGCCGGAAAGTACAGGCCCTCCGCCGTGCCGTCGGCCAGCGCCCGCGCGAACTGCGGCAGCACGCGGCGCAGTACCGCGCCGTGGTCGCCCCAGTCGGGCGCGCTCCAAGTGCGGCGCAGCAGGTCCGGGGCGAGTCCCAGATCCGGCACCTTCAGCAGCGCCAGCTCGTCCGCGCCGCCCCAGTGGCAGGTGCACTGGGTCTCGTCGGCGCGGGCGGTCATGCCGTGGAAGGTGACGGCCAGGTCGTCCAGGGCTCGGTCGAGCCGGGCTCGGGCGGGGATGTCTTCGAGGTTCACGGTTCGTCGTCACAGCCTCGGGAGGACTCCGGCCGGTGTCCGCCGACCGAAGATCGTGAGCCTACCCGTGGGCGGGGACGTGCCTCCGGGCGGACATCGCGGCTCGGATCTGCTGGGCGTGGGCCTGTACGGAGCGGGCGGGCAGTGAGGCGTCCGGTGAGTGGGGGCGGTCGCCTCGGCAGGCTCGGCACATGCCTCCGGGGAGGGCCTCGGGGTGCCCGGGCAGGCCGCAGTTCGCGCATTCCAGGGTGCGGCGGGGCGGGGTCGGGGCTGGTTCCGGGGGGAGTTTGTCGGTCAGGCGGCGGCGGAGCAGGGCCGCCGGGTGGTGGATCGGGTTCGGCAGGCCGTCGGTCAGGGCTCGGACGACGGCTTCGTCCGTGGCACCCCGGGCGAACCACTCCGTCAGCAGCGGGGCCAGGTCGGCGCAGTCCGCGGCCGAGAGGGAGAGGGCCGGGGTCTTGCGGCCGAGGGCGGCCAGCAGGATGTGGGCCCGGGAGCGGGTGGGTTTCGGCACGGGTTCCGTCACGTCGCCCCGGGCGAACGACGCCCACCACGCGTCGTCGCGGGCGGTACGGGAGAACCACGATCGGGTGATCCAGCGGGTTCCGGCCCCCGCCGACTCCAGGCGTTCCCTTCCTCGCCTCAAGTGCCCGGCGTTCTGCAGCCGGTTGAGCGCCGTACGCAGCGCGCACTGCCCGTACGGGAGGGTCTTGGCCAGCGTCTTCACCGAGATGTCGGCACCCTCGGGCAACCGGTCGAGGTACGCGGCGATGGCCGCCTCGCGGGGCGGAAGATGCGTGAAGTCGTGCTTGGTGCGCTGGAGTTGGTCCGGTGTGGAGCGCTTCCCGTAGCCGGGGTTGGCCATCGGGGGCGGGGACGCGTGCGCTTGCAGGGGGGCAGAGCTAAGCTTGGTGTCAGCCACTGGATCGAGGTCCTGTCGATCTTGTAGGTCAAGCCCCCGCAGGTGTTGGTAGCGCCTGGCGGGGGCTGTTCGTTATGCGGGCACGCTAGAGCGTCATGACTGTCCGTGGCAAGTCGGTGGCTCCTGGTCAAGTGGCGGGGTGGGAGGGTGGGTTGAGACCCACCAACCAATCCTTGTTAAGAGGGCTCGGGGCTCGCCGCTTGAGCCTCGGGGGCGGTGCGGGGGTCGCGTGCGTCAGGCGTTGTCCAGCTGCTCCAGGTGGTGGGAGTCCAGCTCCAGGTCGACCGCGGCCAGGCATTCGTCCAGTTGAGCCACCGAGCTCACCCCGAGGACCGGAAGCACGCTGGGCGAACTGTGCATGTGCCAGGCCAGTGCCACCTGGTTCGGCGTGGCACCGAGCTCGTCGGCGACCTGGCGCAGCGCGGACAGCCGACCCGGGGTGCCCGGGTGGTCGTACTGGGCCGGAACCGGGCGGTCCGGGTGGGACAGCGCCCCGCCCAGCAGGGTCGAGTAGCCGAGCAGCGTCAGGTCCGGCTCGGAGCGCACGTAGTCGAGGAGTTCGTCGCTGACGTGGGGGTTGACGCCGAAGTCCGCGGCGGGCCCCGGCCGCAGGTAGGTGGCACGCTGCTGGACGCAGGTGTAGCCGGGGACGCCGAGCTGCCGCGCGAGGGCTCGGGCCTGTTCGATCCGCCACGCCGCGTGGTTGCTGCACCCGAGCAGCCGGACGGTACCGCACGCCACCAGGTCCCCGAAGGCCGTGACCGTCTCCTCCAGGGGGGTGCGCCGGTCCTCGATGTGCGCGTAGTAGACGTCGATACGGTCCGTCCCCAGCCGCTTGAGACTGGCCTCGGCCTGACGCGTCAACACCTCCCGCGACAGCCCCTCGGCGGCCTGCGGCCACGGAGCGTCCAGGGGTACGGGCAGCGCTCCCGCCTTGGTGGCCAGTACCACCTGGTCACGCACACCGCGGCTGCTCAGCCACCTGCCGAGCAGTGCCTCGCTCTCCTCGCCCGTTCCGCCCTCGACCCAGAACGCGTAGGTGTTGGCGGTGTCGATGAAGGTGACGCCCGCCTCCAGGAACCTGTCGAGAACGGCGAACGCCGTGGCCTCGTCGGTCTTGGTACCGAAGTGCATCGCCCCCAGACAGAGGGCGCTGGTGTCCAGCCCCGACTCGCCGCCGATCCGTCGCTGCTTCATCCGATGTCCTTCCCCGGGTGTCACTACGTGAAGGCGTCACCCGGGAGTCACCGGTGATGGATTCGCACGGGACTCACAGGTACGCCGGCGTCCGGACTATAGGAGATGGGCCAGTCAGGAAACACTCACTGCGCCGACTTGGCCGCCACGCGTTCTGAACACCCGGCAAAACAGGCGTAGTTGTTACGCTCGGATGCGCCGTCAGCCAGAACGTTCAGGAGGAAGCCAGTGCGGGAGAACCATCGAGCCGTCGCCCTCTCGGAGTACGGCGATCCTGACGTCCTGCGGGTGGTCGAAGGCCAGGCTCCCACTCCGGGAGAGGGTGAGGTCCGTCTGGCCGTACGCGCGGCGGGGGTGAACCCCATCGACTGGAAGATCCGCAGCGGCGCGGCGGCGTCGTTCATGCCGGTCGAGTTCCCGGTGGTGCTCGGCGGAGACGTCGCGGGGGTCGTCGACGCGGTCGGGCCCGGTGTCACCGAGTTCGCCGTCGGTGACGAGGTGCTCGGCGCGATCGGCTTCGGCGGCTACGCCGAAGTAGCCATCGTTAAGGCGGAGATGCTCACCAAGAAGCCCGCGTCGGTGCCCTGGGAACTGGCCGCGGCCCTTCCGGTCGCCGCCAACACCGCCCTCCACGCCCTGGCCGAACTGCACCTGGAGGAAGGCGAGACGATCGTCATCGACGGCGCCGCGGGCGGTGTCGGGACGGTCGCCGTCCAGCTGGCCAGGCACCGGGGCGCCCACGTCATCGGAACGGCACGGGAGGACAACCACGCCTACCTGCGCTCGCTCGGCGCGACACCCGTGGTGTACGGCGACGGGCTCGCCGACCGCATTCGGTCCGTGTCCCCGCACGGGGTCGACGCGGTGCTCGACGCCTCGGGCCGAGGCTCGCTGCCCGCGCTGATCGAGGTGGCCGGGGGCCCGGCCCGTGTCGTCACGATCGCCGACTTCTCGGCCGCCGGGCTGGGGGTGCGGATGATCTCCGCCGCCTCGGAAGGCGCCGCCGACCGGATCGCCGAGGCCGCGGCGCTCGCGGCGGAGGGGAAGCTGACCGTACCCATCGCCGCGACCTACCCCCTCGAAGAGGCCGCCGAGGCCCACCGCGTCAGCGAGGACGGACACGTCCGGGGCAAACTCGTCATCCTTCCCGACGGCAAGGCGGAGTGACCGTCGACTGAATGAGCTGGGCGCCAGGACCAGGCGGTACGCGGACAGGTCCGCGCCCTGACGGACGAAGCCCACCGCCCCGCCCTCAAAGCGCTCGCGGCTTGAGCCTCGGGGCCACGATCATGGGACCGGCCCGGAGTCCCCGACCCGCGAGGTAGCGCCCACCATGCCCGTGCCCGCCGACCCCACCGTCCTCCACCCGATGCCCGGGCAGCCGCGCGTCGTCCTGCTCAAGCCGCTGGTCAAGTCCCCGTTGATCGAGGTCGGCGAGTACTCGTACTACGACGACCCCGAGGACCCCACCGCCTTCGAGACCCGTAACGTGCTCTACCACTACGGTCCCGAGAAGCTGATCATCGGCAGGTTCTGCGCGCTCGGCACGGGCGTGCGGTTCCTCATGAACGGCGCCAACCACCGTATGGACGGCCCCTCCACCTTCCCGTTCCCCACCATGGGCGGCTCCTGGGCCGACCACTTCGACCTCCTCACCGGCCTGCCGAACCGGGGTGACACCGTCGTCGGCAACGACGTCTGGTTCGGCTACGGCGCCACCGTCATGCCCGGCGTCCGCATCGGCCACGGCGCGATCATCGGCGCGGGCTCGGTCGTCACCGGCGACGTGCCCGACTACGGCGTCGTCGGCGGCAACCCGGCGAGGCTGCTCCGCATGCGGTACGACGAGGCGGACGTGACCCGGCTGCTGGCGGTCGCCTGGTGGGACTGGCCCGCCGAGCACATCACCGAGCACATCAGCACGATCATGTCGGGCACGGTGGACGAACTGGAGGCGGCGGCGCCGCCCATCGGCCAGCCTTGAGGTTCTCCACGGAGTGCCCTCACATGGGCAGCGAGCGCAGCCGCACCGGCCCGGACGGCCAGTCCACGCCCGGATGCAGGGGCGTCACCATGGTCCGCAACGGCATGCTCACCACACGCTCCTCGGGCTGCTCGACCCGTACGTCCCCGTCGAGCGGATGCCAGCCGAGGCGCTGGTAGAGCGGGACGAGCGGGGGGCGGCAGAACAGCAGGGCGTGCCGGGGGCCGAGGATGCGGGCATGGTCGAGGGCCGCCGCGAGCACCAGCCGGGCCAGCCCCTTCCCCCGCGCCTCGGGCGCCACGGCGACACCCCCGACCCCCATCACCTCGGCCTCCACACCCCCGACCAAGACGTCGAGCCGCACCAGTCCGGCATGCGCGACCAGCCGTCCTCCGTCCCGGACACCGAAGTGCACGTCCTTGGCCCGCCAGACGAGACCGGCGGAGGCGACGCCGAAGGGGTCGTCCGCAGTGCCGAGGATCTCTTGCTGGTCGGCCTTGGTGTAGTCGGGGAGTGGGGTGGCGACGGGCGTCGGTCCGGGCATCTCCCCATGGTGATCCTCTTGCAGGGTTGGTTACACCGGAAGAGTTGAAGTAGCAGAGATGGTTACACCTAGGAGTAACTATCTCTGCCAAATTATGTAAGCATCTCTGTATGGACCGTGCTGAGCAGCTCGCCCTCGTCGCCGGAGCCGCGGCGGATCAGTGGGGCATGATCACCACGGCTCAGGCCAAGGAGCTCGGCGTGGGGGCGGTGCGGCTTCTGCGTCTGGCCGAGGCGGGCCTGCTGGAGAACGTGAGCCGGGGTGTCTATGTCGTGACCGCCGCGGGCATGCCTCGACACCAGGACATCAAGGCCGCCTGGCTGCGACTGATGCCGAAGGAGTTCGCCTGGGACCGCCCACCCGGCCATCCGGACTCCGGCGTCGTCTCCCACGCGTCGGCCTGCCTGCTGCACGAGCTGGGCGACATCCCCGCGCCCGAGGTCGAGATCACCGTGCCCCGGCGGCGCACGACCACCGAGCCCTTCGTCCGGCTGCGCACGGCTCCGCTGGACGAGGGCGAGGTGACCGTGGTCGACGGACTGCCGGTCACCACCGCCCTCCGCACCATCACGGACCTGCTCCGGGCGAAGGCCGACGGCGGGCATGTCGGCGGGGTGATCGCCGAGGCGGAACGCCGTGGCCTGGTCGACCTCGACGACCTCGCCGAACGGGTGCGGCCCTTCTCCCGCGGCTACGGCCTCAAGCCCACCGCCACCGGACGCGACGTGATCTACCACCTCGTCCGGCAGGCGGGCGAGAGCCTGCGGCGTCAGCAGGTCGAACTGGCCGGCAGGGAAGGCTTCGCCGAGGCGGTCCGCCTGCTGTCCGCCCGGCCCGACCTCGCCGCGCAGCTCGCCCGGCACGCTGGACCCGTCAACCGGTGGGCCGCGGCCGCCGCTCCCGAACGCCGGAGTACGCCACCGGATCTTCCTGGAACCGCTCAGTTCTCCATGCCCTCCTGAAGGCGGTGGAGTTCGGCGAAGTTGCCGTGGGGGCGTTGCAGCAGTTCCGGGTAGGTGCCTGATTCCACGATGCGGCCGTTCGCCATCACGATGACGCGGTCCGCCACGCGGGCGTTGGCGAGGCGGTGGGTGATGACCAGGGCGGTGCGTCCGGCGGCCAGTTCGCGGAACGTGTCGAAGACCTGGCGTTCCGCACGTGCGTCGAGCGCCGCGGTGGGCTCGTCCAGGATGTGCACGGCGGCGTCGGCGTGGAAGGACCGGGCCAGCGCGACGCGTTGCCATTGGCCGCCGGACAGATCGTGGCCGCCCCACCAGGAGCGGGCGAGTGACGTGTCGAGCCCTGCCGGAAGCCCGGCCAGCACCCGGTCGGCCCCGCTGGCACGCGCCGCCGCGAGTACGGCGCCGTCATCCGTGTCACGCGGGGTGCCGAGAGTGATGTTCTCCCGGGCGGTCAGCGGCCAACGGGTGTACTCCTGCGGCGTCATGGCCACGCGCTGCCACACCTCGGCGGCCGGTGCGTCCTTGAGGTCGACGCCGTCCCAGGTCACCTCTCCGGCGTCGGGCAGGTACAGGCCGGTGAGCAGGTGCACGAGCGTCGTCTTGCCCGACCCGTTCTCTCCGACGAGCGCGACGATCTCCCCGCGTTTGAGGTCCAGGTCGACGTGGTCGACGGCCGCCCGGTCGGTTCCCGGGTACCGGAACGTCAGGCCGCGTGCGGTGATGACGTCCGGGCCGCCGTACGGCAGTGCCCGGTGGCCCCGATGACTGCGGTGCCGGTTCGCCTCGTCGAGGAACGCGGACCAGTCCTCCAGCTGAAGCCCGGTGCGGAAGATCCTCGCCCCGGCACGGGTGAGCGTGGTGAGGGCCGCCGTCGCGGCCCGCAGTGCGAAGAGCGCGGTACCGGCGGCCGCCGCCTCCAGACGGCCGGTCATGACGAGCCCGCCGAGTGCGGCGAAGGCGGCGCACAGGGTGAGCGCCGAGATCGTGTCACCCGCCAACTGCACCCGCAGTCCACCGAGAGCGGCCGTCAGCGCCTCGGCTTCCAGCCGGTCGGACACCTGCCGGTAGCGGACGGAGAGGAAGCGGCCCATCCCGGCGGCGCGAATCTCGGCCGCGGTGTTGCGGTCGGTGCTGTAGCCGCGCAGGGTCGCGCGCAGGCGGCTGTCGGAACGGGCGGCGGTCGCGGCCGCGTGCTCCATACGCGCGGTACGCAGTGACGCGTACACGCGGGGGACGGCGGTGGCCAGCAACAGAGCCAGCAGAACGGGGTTCAGGGCGGCGGCCACGGCGGCGACGGCGGTGAGCTGGGCGACGACGGAGATGGTGCTTTGAAGGTCGAGGACGAGGTCGCGCGCCGACTCGGCTCCCTTGCCCGCCGCGTCGAGCTGGTCCTCGAAGCCCGGGTGTTCGTAGGCGATCAGTTCCACGGAGGCCGCCGCGTCCAGGACCCGCAGGTCGGCTTCTCGGAAGACGCGGGGGCTGAGGCGGGCGGCGGCCGCGCGGGCGGCGGTGTCACAGAGCGCGGCCCCGGCGAGTGTGACCGTGACCCACACCGCCGGGACGGTCATGCCGCGCAGGATCGGCCCGACAGGTGTGCTCCGGGTGTAGGCGGTGACCGCGTCCAGTACGGCGGCGATCAGGCTCGTGGTCGTCGCCAGGGCGACGGCGGCCAGCACGGCGGACGCGGCCTGCGTGATGAGCATGGCGACGAGCGCCTGCCGGTCGGCGTGCCAGGCCAGACGAACGGTACGGGCGAGCACGGCGGGCAGCCGCCTGGCGGTGCCGGTCAGGCCCGGAGCATCGTGCTGTCGTTCTTCGGCGAAACGCATGAGCGGCGCCGGGCCGACCTCGGCGGACAGGGATTCTGCGGTCACGTATCCGGTGTAGAGGTCCAGCCCGTCACTTGGCACCGTGGTTTTGACGGGGCCGGTCCAGGTCGGGCAGGTGAGTGGCCGCCCGGCGTCGACACCGGGCAACTCAATTCACTCGTGTGAGTTAACGGGCGGTGCTGCGGCGACGCCGACCCAGGGGCGCCGCTCGTCGTCGGCGTCCCGCCCGGACAGCCCGTGTGCTCCGGCGGGCGTCCACGCCCAGGCGTGCGCTTCGTTCGGCATACGCCGGGCACCGAGCACCCAGTGCGCGCGTCGTCCGCACAACGCGATCGTGAGGACGGTGGCGAGCGACACCTCCATGCACGCGATACGGCCCGGCCACCAGGCTGGGCGGATCAGCGGTACGGCGGCCGCCGCCGACGCGGCCAGACCGGGCGGGCGGCGAGCGGCAGCACGCGCAGGCCGCCCAGCAGCCATATGCGGGCACGCAATGGCAGCCGCATCACGGTGAGCGCCAAGGCGAGCCCCACCCTGGCCAGCACGCGCATGCCCGGACCGCAACTCGCGCACGGCGCCGCCACCGTCGTCAGGACGGGCAACTGTGCGGGTAGGCGGGCCGATCCGCGGTCGGCGTCGGTAAGCAGCCCCGCCCGCTCCAGGCGCCCCACGGTGCTGAAGACGATCTCCTCGACATCCCCGGGCATCCCCTCCGACCGCATTCGTTCGGCCATTTCGGGAAGCGTGCCGGACAGAGCGGCCGACCAGATGCGTTCGGTGGCCTCGTTCATCCACTGCCAGGTGCCGTTGCGCAGGGCCAGCACGGCGACGGAGCCGCCGCCGAGGTCGGCACGGTGCACACCGGGCGGCACCCGCATCACCTCGCGCCTTCTTCCGGCGCCGGGGACCTGGTGCGGTCGAGCCACCATGAGGTGATCAGGAAGGACTCCAGGGCAGGCAGCGGAGGCCGTCCCACGCCCGCTGCCGCCTCGTCCAACGCGGCGTGCACGACGGCAGGATCGATGAGCCCTCGGTTCACCAGTTCACTGGCGTCGATCACCCGGTGCAGTTCTGGGCGCCGAGCCCGTAGTCCCTCGTACAGCAGTGGCGTGAAGTGGCCCTTGGACTGGCGTCCTGTCAGCCAGCCCGGCAGGTCCGCCCGGGCCAGGGCGAGCAGAGGCTTGTAGCTGTCCGGTCGGCGTCGCTCGCCCGCGCCGATGCGCAGGCACGCCCTGACGACGTCGTTGTCCAGGAACGGAGATACCTGGCGGACGCCGTGTTCCGCGGAGAGTGGCTCGCTGTCGCGCATGGCCGAGCCGTTGTAGCGCAGCGCGCTCCAGTCGTCCCACTCGCCCGCGTCGACGTCGCCCACCGCGTGTCCGGAGTGCGCCAGCATTCCGGCGACCGCCTCACGCCCAGTCGGTGTCAGCCATCGGGTGGCCGGACCGATCGGGCACCACGTCCATACCCCGAGCCCGTGGCCGAGCAGCCGACCCTGTGCGACGGCCTCAGCCGCCCGGTAGAGCGCGGACGGCCGACCTCGTGCCCCCTCGCGGACCACCCGCCACAGCGGACCCGGCGCCGTGTTGACCCGGCGGGCCAGGGCCGTCACGGCCGCCCGCGCCCGCCGCGTCTGTCCGTCCTGCGCGAGCGCGGTCCACGCGGCGGTCGAGGACTCCAGCACGACATCCCCGCCGTGCCCGGTCAGGTGGACCGCGGAGAATCCGCGTGCCGGGGGCAGGTAGTCGGCGTCCAGGGGATACGAGGACACGGGCAGTACCGGGGCGTGCGGGCGGGTGTGGGGCCAGCGGGAGAAATGGGCGGTGCCGTTTCCGCCGGAGCTGATGTGATGCTCGGCGCCTACATACTGGGCGACTTGCCGGGCCAGGCGCGTGTCCGTGCTGTCGGCGAGCGGGCCGCCGTAGGTGACGGCCATGACCGGGCGAACCGCCGCAGCGGCGATGACGACCGCCGAGGAGTCCAGGCCACCGGACAGATCCGCGCTCACCCGGGGGCCGGCCGCGTGGGCGTAGCCCTGGGTCGCGGCCCACAGCGCGGCCCCGACCTCTTCGGCGCCCGCCTCCAGGCTCCGCCCGTCCGGTCGGAGCCGTACGTCGACGGTGCGCGTTCCGGCTTCGTCCAGGATCAGGGCGTGTCCGCCGGGAACTCGCTCGATGCCCGACCACACCGACCGTTCGGGCCAGTGCTCGGCCGACCCCACGGTTATCCGGGCCACCAGCAGTTCCAGGTCGGGGCCCCGGCCGAGCTGTGCCGCGAGGGTGGCGGCGTCCGTCGCCCACACCGGCCCCCTGTCGGTCCGTGCGGTGAAGACGCCCCTGCCTTCCGCGAGGTCTCCCGCGACGACCGTCCGCTTCCGCTCACTGTCGTGGACGGCCATCCAGTACGACCCGCTCATGCCGGTGATCGCTTCGGGCCGTCCCGAGGCGACCGCCACAGCAGTGCGGGAGACTTCCGCGTCGTCCGCCGGGCATACTCCGGCGATCACGGCTCCGACCGTCCCCGCCGTCATCACCCGCACCTGTGAGCCGGGGGCGTGCCACACGCCCGCGGTGCGCGCGGCCCCTGCCGGAGCGCTGAACGCGCCTCCGGCCAGCCATGGCGAATCCACGTCGCCTGCCTCCTTCGCTGTCATCCGGACAGAGTGCGGGGCGGCGCGGCCACCAGGCCACGCCACCCCGGGGGATCTAGGTGCGGCGAGGTCAGCCCTCGAAGTAGTTCGCCTTGTCGGAGTCGTTGAACGACTGGCGCCCGAGCGTGACCTCGTCGGCCTCGGCCGAGGCCAGGACCGGCAGTTCGCCGGTGCAGGCGGGGGCGCTGGTGGTGTCGTCCATGGGAGATCCGTCCCTTCTCGTACGACAGCCGATGCCGGACGGCACCAGCCGTGGAGCAGCGGTGCGGTGCGGAGGAAGGAGGGCGATCAGAGCCGGTACCACTCGACCGCGCCCTCGCGGTGGCCCTCCTGGTCGCGGCCGAGAGTCACCGTGTCGGTGTCCTCCGACCGCAGCATGGGGAAGCTGCCGGAGTCAGTTTCCCGCCGTGTTCCGATCTGCTCGGTCATCGACATGCTCTCCCTCGTTCCGATGGTTGCGGCCGTGGTGCTGCCTCCATGTCACCGCGATCGAGGGGCCGTTCCCAGAGACGGAGTTGGGGACTTGCTGGGAGTGGATCTGGGAGAAAGCTGGGACGCTCCTGGGACGGAGGTCAGCCGTCGAGCAGGTTCAGGGCGGCTCGACGGTAGATCGCGTACACCGTGGGGAGTTCCGCGAGGTGCGCGCGTTCGTCCGTGCCGTGCAGGCCCTGGTACGGGACGCCGAAGCCTGCGGTGGCGGGGATGCCCTCACCGGCCAGCAGGTTTCCGATGTTCGAGGGGCCCGCGGTCTTCGCGCGTACGGTGAGCCCCGCCTCGGCGGCCGCGTTCAGCAGGACGGCGGCGGGCTGGTCGTTCTCCGTCAGGCGGAACGGGGGCCAGGAGGCGACCGGGGTGATCCCGGTGGGCGCCGGAGCGGGGAGTTCCGCGTCCAGTCGGGCGACGGCTCCGCGTACGAGCGTCTCGGCGTCCTGGGCGCCGAAGCCGGGAGTCGTCCGGACATCCACGTTGAGGTCGGCCCGGTCCGGGGTGACGGAAAACCCCTGACCGCTGTGGAAGGCGGTGACCGACAGCTTCGGCGGCAGTGGAAATCCCGAGTCCGTTGCCGCGTCGGGCAGTTGAGTCTCGTCCAGCAGCCGTACGAGGTGAGCGGCACGGGAGATGGCCCCCACCACGCTCTTCCGGGAGCCGGAGTGTCCCGCCGGAGCGTGTACGGAGATCGTGGCGCGCCACAGCCCCCGGCCGCCGACCACCACCTCGTCCATACCGGGGTAGCCGATCATCACCCCGGCGGGCCGGGTGGTGTGTGGATCGGCCAGGTAGGCGCGGGCACCACCGAAGCCGCCGGTGTGCTCGTCCACGTCCAGCAGCACGGCGAGCCCGCCACGCAGCGTCTCGGCGTGAGGGGCGAGGTCGGCCGCGATGTGGCAGAACAGCGCGGCGGCGAGCTTGGAGTCGGCCGAGCCCCGGCCCAGCAGCCAGCCGTCCACGATGTCGCCGGAGTAGGGCGGGAAGGACCACGCGGACTCGTCGCCGTACGGGGCGGTGTCCACGCACGCGTCCAGCGTCCACCACGGTCCCGGTCGGCCTCCGGCGACCTCCACCAGCAGGCCCACCACCGCACCCGCGCCGTCCCGCAGGCGCCGGTGCGGCAGGCGGTGCGCGGTGAGCCAGTCTTCCAGTACGCCGAGAACGGGCCCGTAGTCGTCGACCCCCGCCCGGCTCGGGTGCCGGATCAGCTTCTGGGCCAGCTCGACCACGGACGCGGTACGCGACTCGGCCGGCGGCTGAGAATCCCTGTCCACGCTGCTCCCCACCATGTCACTCGCGCCGCACCCGGAAAGCGCGGACCGCTTCCATCGTTTCCACCGGACGCGCCGAGGCGCATGCCTCCCGCCCATGGTGGACCAAGCCCACCGCCGCCTCGCGGTTCAGCAGGACGCCGCAGTCGAATCCCTCCGCCCCGTGGAAGGACGGCATCGGAACCACAGCGGCGGCCTCCGAGGCGACGAAGAAGCGCTCAGGGGCCTCCGGCCGTTCGACCACCCCGATGTGCAGGGTCTTGACGCCGTTGCGGCGGGCCTCGGGATCGCGCAGCTCCAGCAGCCGGGACAGATGGTCGACCAACTCCGGACGCCTGGGCGCTCCGTACAGCACCCGGTAGTGCACCAGGTCGGCGCGCTCGGCCACCGCCGTTTCGATCGCGGCCAGGTACGCCGCCTCCCGTGACCGGGAGCCCGTCACGACCAACTGCTCTCGAGCGTCCGTGACGACACCGATCATCGCCTCGATCAGGTCTGTCCAGCGGGTGAGCACCCTGACGACCACAGCGGTGCCGGAACTCTCCAACACGCTTGCCGCGGCGCCGTCCTGGTGGGCGAAGAGCACCTCCGGGCGCTCCCGGTACAGGCGGCAGAGCCCGGCCCGGTTCCGTTTCCCGGTCCGCTTCCGACCGGACTCCCACGCGCTCATCAGGCTCGCGTCCGTCGCCCCGCCGGTTATCGCGTTCAGGGCGTCGGCAGCGTCCTCCAACGTCATGTTCAAGGCAAGCCGGGCCCGCTTCAGCGCCGTCATGGGCACCACCCTTCCGGCTCGCCGTGGATCACACGTCAGCCGACCTTGAGGTTCTCCACGAACGTGGCCCACGCAGTCGGCCGGAAGGCGAGCTTCGGGCCGTGCGGCGCTTTGGAGTCGCGTACGGGGATGTGGGTGGGGTGGGTGTCGGCTACTTCCAGGCATTCGCCGCCGCTGCCGCCGCTGTACGTCGACTTGCGCCAAGTGGTGGGGACTGGCTCAGGGGTGTTCCACATGCGCGTAATCCTGTGCCATGTCCTCAAGCAGAACAAGGGACTTCGCTGGTGAGAGGGCGCTGGCCGCCAGCAGATCGAGAGTGTGCCGGAGATGCCGCACCGTTGCTGGGTCGTCCTCAAGTCGGCCAGTTCCCACACCCTCGAAGTAGAGAAGAGGGGGCGCGTCCTCGAAGTCCATCAACTTGACGGAGCCTTCCATCGAAGCGTGTGCGCCCGCGGTGAACGGCAGAACCTGCACGATGGCTCGGTTCTGCCCGGCCACGGCGGCGACGTGGTGAAGCGCTTCCGCCATCACCTCTCTGCTCCCCGTCACGCGGCGAAGTGCTGCCTCGTCGATCACCACCCACAACAACAGGTCTGTTGGATCGTCGAGGAGGACAGCTCGGTCTATCCGGGCTGTCACCAGATCGTCGAGCCTGCTCTCGGGTGCTGTCGGCCGATACGCCCGGAAAACAGCTCGTGCGTACGCGGGGGTCTGGAGCAGCCCGGGTAGCAACAGGGGCGCGTACTGCTTGATCGCCGTGGCCTGCGCCTCCGCTTCCGCTGCCTCGGCGAAGTGCTCCGGGTGCTTGGACTTGGCCGTCGCCGTGCAGTTGCGGGTGAAGAAGTCCCCCGTATCCAGCTCCACGTCCAGCATCCGCGCGTACTCCAGTTGCATCCTCCGGGCCCCGGCCTCCAGTTGGCCGATGAACGAGCCGCTCACGAAGAGGATTTGGCCCAACTCCGTCTGCCTCAGCCCCTTCCGCTGCCGCGCATGGCGCAACTCCGCTCCGATCATCGCTCGCGGTGACGACGACGGGTCGAGGTCCTTGGGTCCTGGCATCGCTGCCCCCTGTCCCACAGGTGAGGTTGTTGGCACGGCCTGTATGGCCAGGTTAGGAGCGGCGCCGCCACTCTGTGTGCAGAACGGCAACACTCAGCGTGGAGGGAAACGGCATGACGGACTCTGCTGACCAGGCGGTCGAGCGGCTGCGTACCGCACTACGGGACGCGGGCATCGTGCTGCCCTCGTTGCGGGTCGACCCGGTGACCGAGGTGTACGGCGGACGCAACACCCTGGTGGACCTCGGGAGTTGCAACCTCGATGTGGCCTCCCGCCTCGCCGCCGCGCTGACGGAGCGGGGGGAGTGAGTGGCGACGACGCCCCGGCCGTCGGCTCGTACGCCCTCGACGTGCGGGACGGTCGGCTCGGGGAGGTCATGGGCCGGGTCGGCGGGCGGGTCCAGTTGCGGCCGGTCGGTGGCGGCCGGGAGTGGGACGTACCGCCGGAGCACCTGGGGGAGGCCGCGCCCGCCGACGTGCTCCGGGAGCGCGTGCGGCTGCTGAACCGGGACGCCCGAAGGCGGGTCGAGCTGGGCTGAAAGGGCGGGAGTGGCCGGGGTCACATGGGCCCGTTCCGGTGGGGCGGAATGAAGAGCCGTGGATACCAGTTGTTTCACTAGGTGCACCATTGCGTGCTCACATACCAGCCGGTATATACGACAGACACCGTTCACCCGAGGAGCCCCCACGTGACCGCTACGACGCCCGCCGCCAGCCGCGCGGCCCAGCTCCTGTCCCGCCCGATCACGCTGAACGGCCTCACGGTTCCGAACCGGATCGCGATGGCCCCGATGACCCGGATGTTCTCGCCGGGCGGCATCCCCGGTGCGGACGTGGCGTCGTACTACTCGCGCCGTGCCGCGAACGGCGTCGGCCTGATCGTCACCGAGGGTACGTACGTCGGGCACGACTCGGCCGGTCAGAGCGACAGCGTGCCGCGGTTCCACGGCGAGGAGCAGCTCGCGGGGTGGGCGAAGGTCGCGCAGGACGTGCACGCGGCCGGCGGCACGATCGTGCCGCAGCTGTGGCACATCGGCATGGTCCGCCGCGAGGGTGAGCCGCCGTTCGCGGACGCTCCCGCCATGGGGCCGTCCGGCATCCACAAGGAGGGCGCCGAGCCCAAGGGCAAGGCGATGACGCAGTCCGACGTGGACGACGTCATCGGCGCCTTCGCGCAGGCCGCCGCCGACGCCGAGCGCATCGGCTTCGACGGTGTCGAGATCCACGGCGCGCACGGCTACCTGCTGGACCAGTTCCTGTGGGCGGGCATGAACCGCCGTACCGACGCCTACGGTGGCGACCCGGTCGCCCGCGCCCAGTTCGCGGCGGAGATCGTCGCCGCCGTGCGCGAGCGGGTGTCCGCCGAGTTCCCGGTCATCTTCCGCTACTCGCAGTGGAAGCAGCAGGACTACACCGCGCGCCTGGCCGAGACCCCGGAGGAGCTGGAGGCGATCCTCGCCCCGATCTCCGCCGCCGGTGCCGACGTCTTCCACGCCTCCACCCGCCGCTACTGGGAGCCCGAGTTCGAGGGCTCCGACCTCAACCTGGCCGGGTGGACCAAGAAGATCACCGGCAAGCCGGTCATCACCGTCGGCTCGGTCGGTCTGGACGGCGACTTCATGGGCGCGTTCCAGGGCGAGGGCTCCCCGGTCAAGGGCATCGAGGACCTCCTCGACGGCCTGGAGCGCGAGGAGTACGACATGGTCGCCATCGGCCGCGCCCTCCTCCAGGACCCGGAGTGGGCCGCGAAGGTGCTCGGGGGCCGCTTCGACGAGCTGGCGGCGTACGACGCCGCCGCGCTGACGTCGCTCAGCTAGGCAGGTGCGGCGAGGCGCCGGGTGGGTGAACTCCCGTCCGGCGCCTTTGCGTTGCCCTCGCGCCTCAGCTCTCCGGGTCCACCGCCGTCAGCCGTACCGTGCCGTCCTCCGACACCGACCAGCCGGGGTTGTGGCAGACCTCCCAGCGGTGGCCGTCCGGGTCGGTGAAGTAGGCGTGGTAGCCGCCGAAGGCCGCCCGTCGGGGTTCCTTGAGGATCTTCGCCCCGGCCTCGCGGGCCCGGTCCACCGCCGCGTCGACCTCGGCGGGGGAGTCGAGGTTCTGGGCCAGGGTGAAGGGGGTGCCGGGGGTGGCCGGGGCGCCGGTGTCGGCGGCCAGGTCGGTGAGGGGGAAGAGGGCCAGGGCCAGCCCGTTGCCGACCTGGTAGAAGACGATCTCGTCCAGGTCGAGCAGCGGGGTCCAGCCGAGCCCCTCGCTGTAGAAACGGCGGCTCGCCGCGAGGTCCCCGACGCCCAGGGTGACCATGCTGAGCTGCTGGTCCATGCTGCTGCCTCCGGTCACAGGTTGCCCATCGGCTCGATGTCCACCTGGGTGGGGGTGCCCCAGACGCGGAGCACCTCGTAGTCGGTGAACTCGTGGACCAGGCGGTACGCCATCGCGGGGCGCGAACCCCGGCGCGCGGCGGCGAGGTACGCCTCCGCCTCGTGGCGGTCGCGGCGCGGGGTGCCGCACAGTTGCCACTCGCGGCCGTTCCACGCCTCCGGCAGCCAGCGCTGCTGGGGCTGCGGGCGGTCGGCGCGGACGCCGTAGCGGGAGGGGGCGGTCGCGGGCGCCTCCGGGCCCCGGCCCTGCCCGCCGTACTCCGCGCGGCGGGCGGCCCGGCGGCGGGTCTCGCACAGCAGGCAGAGGTCCGGCGCGCTCTCGTCCACCGGGCCCTGCGGGTGCTCGGCGCAGCGGGTGGTGGGGACGCCGGCCGAGACACTCTCGTCCAGCAGGTCCAGCGCCCGCCGCAGATCGGCCTTGACCTCGTGCAGCCGGGAGTCCGGGGTGTCGGCGGTCAGCGCGTCACCGTGCTCCCCGACGAGCCGGAGAGCACGGCCGAGCGCGGTGAGCTGGGCGTGATTCATGCTCCCAGCTTCTCACCCGCGCGGGGGGACACCGGATGCGCGAGGATCGGTCCGGACCCGTTGCTGTACGTCCGACGACCCCGGAACCGTGGAGGGCATCCCGTGAGGATCAACCTGGCCAGCGTCTTCGTCGACGACCAGGAGAAGGCGTTGCGCTTCTACACCGAGGTGCTGGGCTTCGTGAAGAAGGCCGACGTGCCGCTCGGCGCGTACCGGTGGCTGACCGTGGTCTCGCCCGAGCAGCCCGACGGCACCGAACTGCTGCTGGAGCCGGACGCCCACCCCGCGGCCAAGCCGTACACCTCCGCCCTCCACGGCGACGGCATCCCGGCCACCTCCTTCGCCGTGGACGACGTACACGCCGAGTACGACCGGCTGCGCGGTCTCGGGGTGCGCTTCACCCAGGAGCCGGTGGCGGCGGGCGCGGTCACCATCGCGGTGCTGGACGACACCTGCGGCAATCTGATCCAGCTCGCCCAGTACGCCTAACCGTGGTGCAGCAGGCTGCCCTTGCCGCAGGCCGGGGTCTGCTGTGCCAGCGGGAGCGGGGAGACCGCCTTGACCACCGGGACCACGGTGAGGTCCGCCGCGCAGGCGGTGGTGTCCTCGGCCGTCCAGTGGTCGTCGGTGGCGGCGTGGGCGGGGGCGGCCAGCGCGGCGGAGGACGCGGCGACGGCGAGCGTGGCGAACAGCAGCTTCTTCATGTCAGGGGCAACGACGGGGAGGGGCGGGCGTCACGCCGGGTCCCCGGGAGTCCGTCCGGCGGGCGACGGCGTCTCGCCGCGCGGTGCCGTGCCGCGCGGTGACCTGCCGCGCGGTGTCGTGCCTCGTGGGAAGCCGAAGGCGAGGGTCGCCGCGAAGCCGGTCGCGTAGGCCGTCAGGAGGCCGCCCGCGTAGATGGCGATCGCCGGGGCCGGGCCCTGGTTGCCGGTGAGGAGGGGGAAGAGGGCCCAGCCGGACGGGCCGATGGCGGTGGCGCCGACCTTCTCGCCGAGCATGGCGAAGAAGCCGACGAACGCCCCGCCCGCCGACCCGCCCACACAGGCCGTGATGAAGGGGCGCCCGAGGGGGAGCGAGACGCCGTAGATCAGGGGCTCGCCCACGCCCAGCAGGCCCGCCGGGAGGGCCGAGCGGATCGTGGTGCGCAGGGTGGTGTCGTGGCGCAGGCGTACGTACACCGCGAGCGCGCCGCCGACCTGGCCCGCGCCCGCCATGGCCAGCAGGGGGAGCAGCACGGTGTAGCCCTGCTGCTCGATCAGGGTGGTGTGGATGGGGATCAGGGCCTGGTGCAGGCCGAGCATGACGAGGGGGAGGAACAGTCCGCCGAGGAGCAGGCCCGCGAAGGCGCCGGTGGTGGTGAGCAGCCAGTTCGCGCCGGTGCCGATGGCGGTGGCGACGGCTCCGGCCGCGTACATCAGGCCGTACAGCGTGGCGAGGCCCGCGACGAGGACGGTCACGGTCGGGGTGAGCAGCACGTCCAGCGCGCCCGGCAGGCGGCCCCGGCACCACTTCTCCACCCTGGTCGCCAGCAGCGCGGCGGCGAGCGCGCCGAGGACCCCGCCCTGGCCGGGGGAGAGGTGCACCCCGAACGCGGTCACCTTCGCCACGCCCGGATAGACGACGACCGCGGCGACCGCCCCGCCCAGGATCGGGGTCCCGCCGAACTCCTTCGCGGTCCGGTAGCCGACGAACACCGCGATCAGCGCCATGAACCCGGACGCGATGGCCGCGAGGGCGGGGGTGAGGCCGGGGAGCCAACCGGCGTTCACCAGCAGGCCGTTGATCCCCGCGATGACGCCGCAGCCGATGAGGGCGGGGATGAGGGGCACGAAGACGTTGGCCACGCGGCGCAGTACGGCTCCGCCTCTCGTCGCGGGCGCGGGCGCGGGCCCGGGAGCCGTGGCGTCGGACCCCCCTCCCGCGTCGACGGCGCCCGTTCCCGCCTGTACGCCCCCGGCGCGCGCCGCCGCCGCGAGCTGCCGTTCCACCTCCGCCGTCACCGTGTCGACCACCCCCGGCCCCAGTACGACCTGGAGCGACGGTGTCCCCGCCCCGATCACGCCGAGCACGCCCGGCAGCGCGCGCAGCGACTCCTCGTCCACGGCGGCCGGGTCGGCGAGGGTGAGGCGCAGGCGGGTGAGGCAGTGGGTGACCTGGGTGATGTTGGCGGGGCCGCCCGTCAGGGCGAGGACGTCGGAAGCGGTGGCGGAGTCGTTGCGCACCCTCCGAGCCTGCGCGCCGGGAGGCCATCGCAGCCGGTGCGGCGCGCGGGACTCCTCCGTAAGGCGGGCGCCCGTACGCGTCGCCGCTACGCGCCCGCCTTCCCCAGCGCCGCCCGCAGCCGCCCGTCGGACTCCTCCAGCAGGCGCGTCGCCGTGCCCCCGTCCACACCCGCCAGGACGACCAGGATCGCGGTCTTCACCTCGCCGTCCGCCTCGGTCAGCGCCCGCTCGATCTCCGCGTCCTCCGCGCCCGTCGCCTGCGCCACGATCCGCCGGGAGCGGGCCCGCAGCTTGGCGTTGGAGGCGCGCACGTCGACCATCAGGTTCCCGTACGTCTTGCCGAGCCGGATCATCGTGATCGTCGACAGCATGTTCAGCACCAGCTTCTGGGCCGTGCCCGCCTTCAGCCGGGTCGAGCCGGTGAGCAGCTCGGGGCCGACGACCACCTCGATGCCGTGCTCGGCGGCGGCCGCGAGCGCGCTGTCCGCGTTGCAGGACAGGCCCACCGTGAGCGCCCCGGCCGCGCGGGCGTGCTCGAGGGCGCCGACCGCGTACGGCGTACGCCCGGAGGCGGAGACGCCGACCACCGAGTCGTCCGGGGTCAGCTTCAGCGCGTCCAGGTCGGCGCGGGCCAGCTCGGGGGAGTCCTCGGCGCCCTCCACGGAGTTCACCAGCGCCCCAGGGCCGCCCGCGATCAGCCCGACGACCTGGCCGGGCGCGGTGTTGAAGGTGGGCGGGCACTCGGAGGCGTCCAGCACGCCGAGCCGTCCGGCGGTACCGGCCCCGGCATAGACCAGGCGTCCGCCGCGGCCCATGCGGACGGCGATGGCGTCCACGGCGGCGGCGATCTCGGGCAGCCGGGCGGCGACGGCCGCGGGGACGCCGGTGTCCTCGCCGTTCATCAGCCGGGCGATGTCCAGGGTGGGCAACTGGTCGATCCCGGCCAGCTCCGGCCGGAACGCCTCGGTGGTCAGGGTGGCCAGCTCGCTCTGCAGGCGAAGTGAGTCGGTCATCTGGTGCGGCTCTTTCCGGTCGTCGGCGAACGAAGAAAGCTAACGCTGGGCGCTCCGGTGCCGGTGGGCCAGCGCCTCGTACGACGCGGCCAGCGCGGGCGCCGCCTTCTCGTACGTCCGCTGCGCCACGCCCACGAACAGGCAGTCCACCACGAGGAGTTGACTCGTGCGGGAGGACATCGCGGCGGGCCGCAGCTCGCTCTCGCGGGAGGTGGCGGTGGTCAGCACATGGTCGGCGTACTGGGTGACGGGCGAGTCGGGGCGGCCGGTGATGGCGATGGTGGTGGCGCCGCGTTCGAAGGCGGTGCGCAGCGGTTCTATGACGTCGCCGGTCGAGCCCGAGTGGGTGATGGCGATGGCCACGTCGCCCGCGCGGAGCTGCACCGCGTTGGTCACCGCGAGGTGCGGGTCGCCCGGCGCGTGCGCGACCAGCCCGATCCGCAGCAGCTTCTGGGTGAGGTCCTGCGCGACCAGTCCGGACGCCCCGATGCCGTACACGTCGGTGCGGCGGGCGGCGGCCAGCGCGGTGACGGCCGCGCCGAGCTGGGCGGTGTCCAGTCCGGCGGCGGTGTCGGCGAGGGTCTGCTGCTCCTCGTAGGCCAGTTTGGCGACCACGTCGGTCAGCGGGTCGTCCACCGCGATGTCCGTGGTGATCGCGGGCGCGCTCCCGGACTCCTGGCGGGCCGCGAGTCCGGCGAGGGCGAGCCGGAGGTCGCGGTAGCCGGGGTAACCGAGGATGCGGGCGGTGCGGACGACCGTGGCCTCGCTGGTGCCGGTCAGCTCCGCGAGCCCGGTGACGGTGAGGGCGGCGCAGCCCGCCGGATCACCGGCCACGGCCGCCGCGACACGCTGCATGGACCGGGTCATGGACGGGGTGAGGGTGCGCACCTTGGCGGCGAGCGAGCCGCCGGGACTCCCGAAAGTTTCCTTCACGTCCTGGGTCACCCCTGAAAGATATTTCCGGTTCGGCAGGCGGGGCAAGAGTGCGCACAATGGGTGCATGGACGACGCCACAGATCCCGTCAGCCCGCTCGAACAGGCGTTGCATGCGGCCCGCGCGCTGGTGCTCGCCGACCTGATGGCGAGCGAGGTGGCCGAGGCGGACGTGGTCTCCCTGGTCGAGGAGTCGCTCGCACAGCGCCGCTGGTGGGTGGAGCAGTGGCCGGAGGGCGCGGACTTCGTCGCCGGGCTGGTCGCGCAGGACGTGCAGGACGCGCTGCTGGACCGGCAGGGCCGCTGGCCGCTGTGCCCGGCCTGCGCCACGGGCGACCCGCACGCGCTGGACGTCGAACCGGAACTCGGCCCCGACCCGCACTGGGTCTGCCACGAGGCGGGCGTCGACGTCGCCCCCGTCGGCTCCCTCGCCACCGCCCTGGACGGGAACACCCCCAAGTGACGGCCCGCCCCGCGTGACCGTCTACATCGACCCGCCCACCTGGCCCGGCCACGGCCGCCTGTGGTCCCACCTGGTCAGCGACGTCTCGTACGACGAGCTGCACCTGTTCGCGGCCGCCCTCGGCGTCCCCCCGCGCGCCTTCGAACGCGACCACTACGACATCCCGTCCCACCGCTACGCCGACGCGGTGGCCGCGGGCGCGGTGGAGGTGCGCAGCCGCGAGGTGGTCCGGCTGCTGCACGCGGCGGGGCTGCGGCGGCGCAAGGGGACCTAGGGGGTGTGGGCGGGATGGCCCGGTGGGCCTTCGTCGGTGAGGTCCGGGTCGGCGCCGTACCAGTCCAGGATCAGCAGGAAGACGATGCCACCGGCCACGATTCCCGCCAATATCGCGGGGAAGACCGCGCCCAGGAGGGCGAACAGCACCGTGAGCGGGAGCGGGCTCAGGATCAGGAAGAAGAGCCAGCCCAGGCGTGCCGAACCCGAGGTGCGGCCGACGTAGAAGGAGAACACGCCGGACGCGACCAGCCACAGCGGCATGATGAGCGGGGCGAACACGACCAGGATCAGCAGCATGAGGCTCCCGTGAGCGGGGGGTGTCGGCGGGCCGGGCGTGATTTCGCGGTCAGCCCGCGTACACGTACAGCCGCAGCCCGCTCGCCGTGCCGTGTTCCTCGCGGGCCGCCTCTTCCTGTTCCGTTCCGGCGCGCTGGAAGCCGACGCGGGCCAGGACGCGCTGGGAGGGGGTGTTCTCGGCTTCGACGGTGGCGATGACCGTGTGGACGTCGTCGCGGGCGAGGGCCCATTCCGTGAGGGCGCGAACGGCCTCCGCGGCGTAGCCCCGGCCGCGGGCCTCGGGGACGAGGTCGTAGCCGATCTCCACGCGGCCCTCGGCGTCCGGGGTGCCGTGGAAGCCGATGCCGCCGACCGCGAGGCCGTCCTCCGGGCGGACCAGGATGAAGACGCTGAAGTCGGGGCGGTGGACGCCCGCCTCGTAGCCCTTGACCAGGAAACCGGCCGCCTCGCGGGTGCCCTCGTAGGGGGCGCCGCCCAGCCAGTCGAAGCCGCCGTCGCCGCCCAGGCGGAGGTCGCGGGCGGCGGCCGGGCGCAGGCCGGTCAGGGTGAGGCGTTCGGCGGGGATCACGAGGTTGTTGTGCCAGCGCCAGTCGTCCACCGCCGGGCGGCCCGCCAGCTCGCCCCGGCCGGTCGCCCACAGCAGGGTCGGCCAGGCTTCCGGGCCCGGCTGGACGTGCGGGAAGATCGAGGTCAGCACGGATTCGGCGAGGCTCTCGGCGGGCGTGTAGTCCAGCCCGAGGCCCTGCGCTATGTCATGGGTGTGCAGCAGTACCTCGGCCACGCCCATCGCCGCGAACCCCTCGCGGTCGGCGCTGCGGAACGGGTACGGGTGGAAGGCGCGGTCACCGGGCGCGGCGGTGTTCACGGCGGCGGCGAGCAGCGCGCCGGTGGTCTCCAGGACGTGCAGCAGACCGTCGTTGCCGGTGCCGTCCTCCAGGCGCATCTCGAAGGGGACGTACGCGTCCCGCGCGTGTCCGGCGAGGTTGCCCGCGTAGGCGAGGAGGCACTCGGCGACATGCACGGCGGTGGCATGGCAGTCCCAGTCCACGCCCCCGGCGCGGACCGCCGTCCAGTCGCGGTCCACCGCCGCGCGCAGCGTCGTCACGCAGCCGCGCACGGCCTCGGTCACCTGGTCCCCGCTCATCGCTCGCATGCTCGGAACCCTAGGGGTGTGCCCTGACTCAGGGCGACAGCATTTCCAGCTCTCCCGCGAGGTTCCAGCGGGCCGTCGCCTCCCAGTGCTCCGACCCGTAGGGGGTGTGGAACAGCGCGGGCAGATCGAGGAGTTGGCGCAGCACGGCCGAACGTCCCTCGTGGAAGGCGTCGTTGGGCACGAAGTGGTACTCCTCGCGGATCTCGGCCGTGTAGGCGGCGTACGCGGACGGCGCCGAGGCGAGGATCGCCAGGTCGGCGTCGCACAGCACCTGCCCGTTCCGGTCGTCCCCGGTCGGGTCGTGGCCGACGGTGAGCCGGACCAGCCGAGCCACCTCCGCGACCTTCGCCTCCGGCACCCCGGCCTCGGCCAGCGCCCGCTCGGCCAGCCGCGCCGAGCGCTCCTCGTTCTCCGACCGGTCCGGCAGGTACACCGCGTCGTGGAACCAGGCCGCCAGCCGTACGAGGTCGGCGTCGTCGGCGTACTCGGCCAGCGCGTCGACCCGGTCGAGGACCGCCGTGAGATGGGCGAGCGTGTGATACCGCCGCTGCGGCTCCGCCCATCGGGCGATCAGGTTCTCGGCGTACGGCGCCGGGTCCGGGCCCCCGCCCGGCGCGCGGGCGGCTTCGAGGGCGCGGGCGAAGCGGAGCCCGAGGTCTGCTGCGGTTCTTGCGTCGGCCATGTGTCCATTGTTCCGGTGATCGGGGTCGGGGCGTACCCTGGAATTGGACTAGACCTGTTGCCGCCGTCGGAATTGGGGTGCCATGAGCAAGCGTGCGGTCCTGGAGGTGATCGCTCTCGGGGTCGAGGACGCGGTCGCCGCCCAGGCGGGAGGCGCGGACCGGCTGGAACTGGTCACCGACATGGCGGCGGACGGGCTCAGCCCCGACCCCGCCGTGGTGGCCGCGATCCGGGCCGCCGTCCCGATCGACCTGCGCGTGATGCTGCGGCTGTCGGACGGGTTCGCGGCGGGCGACCTCGACCGGCTGACCGGCACGGCCGCCGAGCTGCGGGCGGCGGGCGCCGACCAGTTCGTGCTGGGCTTCCTCGACCCGGCCGGGGACGTGGACCTCGCGGCGGTCGAGCGGGTCGTGGACGCGCTGGACGGCAGCCCGTGGACCTTCCACCGCGCGATCGACCGCGCCGCCGACCGCGACGCGCTGCGCAAGCGGCTCAGCGGGCTGCCCGGCCTGGACACCTTCCTCACGGCGGGCGCGGCGACGGGCGTGGACGAGGGCCTGGACACGCTGACGGCCGAGGCCGCGCACACCGGTACGCCGGGGTACGAGCCCCGCATCATGGTCGGCGGCGGCCTCCGGCTGGAGCATGTGCCGGGGCTGCGGTCCGCCGGTATCGACGCCTTCCACATCGGCGGCGCGGCCCGTCCGCAGGGATGGGCGGGGCCGGTGTGCGCGGAGGCGGTCGGGGCGTGGCGGGGGATGCTCGACGGGGAGTAGGCCGGGAATGTTCCGGCGGTCCGGTTCGTTGGGCCTGCGCCCGTGCACACCGCTGTCGTTGGGAGCATCGTGTCCGAGACCACACAGACCTTCACCCCCCTCACCACGCAGGCCGAGCGGCTGATCGAGCTGGGGGTGCACGAGATCGCGGGGCTGTCCGCCGCCGAGGTCCGGGCGGCGGCTTCCGTGGCCGGCGAGAGTGACGCCCTCCTCGCCGTCCGTCCCGACCTCGCCCCCGCGTCCAGGCTCGCGCCGCTGCTCCGGCGCCGGGACAAGGCCGGGTTCGTCGTCACCGACATGACCGACGTCGACCTCTTCGCGCCGTTCGACGCCATCGACCTGCCGGACACCCCGCTGTACCTGGTCGGCGGGGTCGACCGGGGTGACGACATGGCCAACTGGAGCCCGGACGAGGCACTTCCGGCGCTCACCGCCGCGTCCCGCACGCCGCTGCTGCTGACCGAGGGCATCCACTGGGTGCTCCAGCGGCCGGACGTACTGGAGCGCAACCACTGCTTCATGACCATCGGCTCCCGGCTGCGCAAGCCCAACGGCACGCTGGACGCCCGCACCCCGGCCCTCTGGATCAGCAACGGCACCGGCCGGGACGGCCGCGAGCGGCGCGACGCCCCCAAGGTGGGCTGGTGCTGGGCGGGCAACCGGCACACCTGGCTCGGGTTCGCCTCGGGGACGGGGCGGACGGGGCTGAACCCCTAGGGGCCCGCGAAGATCGGGGAGACACCTGGGGGCGGGTCCAGCCGCCGCTCCTGCCGCTCAGCCCGCGAGCTGCTCCGGCAGGGGCCCGGTGTGCGCCACGATCAGCCCCGAGACCGCTCGGGTCAGCGTCACGTACAGCCGCCGCAGGCCGGTGCGTTCGTCGGGCTCGCCGTCGACCACGGCCTGCGGCTCGTCCAGGACCACGTAGTCGTACTCCAGGCCCTTGGCGAGCGAGGCCGGGACCAGGGTCAGGCGGGTCTCCTCGGTGGTCTCCTCGCCGGGTGCGAGGAAGCCGATCCCGGCCGCCGTCAGGGCCTCGGCGAGCGCGGGCACGCGGGCGTCGGCGGCGATCAGACCGGTCGAACCCTCGTGGCGCAGCAACTCCTCACAGGCGGACACCACTTCGGCCACCCCGTCCACCGCGCGCACCTCGAAGAAGCCGGGGTTCTCCCGGACGGAGGCGACCGGGGTGAGGCCGGGCGCGATGTGGGGGAGCAGCCGGGAGGCGTACGTGATCACGTCCGTGGGGACACGGAAACCGGCCGTCAGCTCCTCGATCACGCCCTCGCCCTTGCCGAGATGGGCCAGCGCCTCGTCCCAACTCCGGGTGGCCCAGGGGGTGGTGCCCTGTGCGAGGTCGCCGAGGACGGTCGCGCTGCCGGTGGTGCAGCGGCGGCCGACCGCGCGGTACTGCATGGGGGACAGGTCCTGCGCCTCGTCCAGCACGACATGGCCGAGCGAGTGGGTGCGCTGGATCAGGTCGGCCGCCTCGTCGATCAACACGGCGTCCGCGGAGGACCACTTGGCCGACTTCACGCTGCGCACCGGCTTGGCCCAGAGCACCGTCTTCTGCTCGTCCTCGTCCAGGATTCCGGCGGCGTGCTCGGCGAGGAACTCCCCGTCGGACAGCAGCCGCAGCACCAGCTTGGCCGGGTCGGCGGGCGGCCAGACGGCCTTCACCGCCGCCTTGACCGCGCTGTTGCGCGCGACCGCGTCCTGCACCCGGTCGTCCGGCGCCTCCCCGGCCCGCTCCATCTGCACCAGCACCGCATGCGCGATCCGCTGCGGCAACGCCTCGCGCGCGGCACCGTACCGGATCTCCCGGCCCAGCAACTCGCGGACGATCTCCTCCAGTTCGTACGCCGGGACCCGCCAGCGTCGTGAGCCGCGCACCACCATGATCGGCTCGGTGGGCATCGTCACCTGCGCGTACAGTGCCCGGCGCAGCACCTCGGCCATCCGGGCGTCGCCCTTGAGCACGGCGGCCGGTGCCTCGTCCGTGCCGCGCACCTCCACCTGGGCCACCAGGTCGTCCACGGTGGCCTGCTGCACGCTCAACTCGCCCAGCGCGGGCAGCACTTGCTCGATGTAATGCAGGAAGGACCGGTTGGGTCCGATGACCAGGGTGCCGGTGCGGGCGAGCCGTTCCCGGTGGGCGTAGAGCAGATAGGCGACCCGGTGCAGACCGACCGCCGTCTTGCCCGTACCGGGTCCGCCCTGCACGCACACCGTGCCGCCGAGCCCGCTGCGGACGATCTCGTCCTGCTCGGGCTGGATGGTGGCGACGATGTCACGCATGGGGCCGACGCGCGGCCGCTCGATCTCCTGCTGGAGCAGCTTGCTGGTGGCCGCCGTCTCCGAGGGGTCGGACAGGTGCTCGTCCTCGTACGCGGTCAGCTCGCCGCCGGTGTACCCGAAGCGGCGGCGCAGCCCGATGTCCATCGGGTCCTTCTTGGATGCCCGGTAGAACGGCTGCGAGACCGGGGCGCGCCAGTCGATGACCATGGGGTCGCCGTCCGCGTCGTGGACGTGCCGCCGCCCGATGTAGAACTGCTCGCCTTCAGCTCCCTCCGCCTGCTCGCTGCCCGGCGCGTGCAGGTAGTCGAGGCGGCCGAAGAACAGCGGGGTGTGGCTGAGGTCGGCCAGCGCCTTGATCCGGTCGTCGATCTGGCGGGTCAGTACGGCCGCGTTGACCCAGTTGGCGGTGACGTCCTTGATGTCCAGCGCCTCCACGTCCTCCCGCATGGCGCGCAGGGCGGCCCGTGAGTCGGCCAGGTGGGTGCGTTCGCGGGTCAGGGGGGCGCGGGAGTCGTCGAGCGGGTCGGGTGCGGTCGCGGACAAAGGAGTGCCTCCGATGGAACCTGCTGTGTGGTCACCAGGCCGGATGCGGCCATGGGGGTGCCGTCCGGTTACCGGCCGGGCGGCGGCACTCCGAGGGGGAGGCGGGCAAGAGCGGAGATTGTAGGCGGGGCGGGCGGGGCGAGGCCAATGAATATCCGGGGGTCCCCGCATCCCGTCCCGCGCCGTTCCGTGATCGCCGTTCCGTGGTCGAACTGACGTGCTTGTGCGGCCGATCATCCGGGACATACGTTCGGCGTCATGTCCATGACCCGCAGAAGCATCCTCCGGGGAATCGCCGCCGCACCGTTCGTCGGAGCGGCCGGTGCCGTCCTCGCGCCCGCCACCGCGCACGCCGCCACCACCGACCCGGCGCAGTTCGCCCTCACCACCCGTACGGGCAACTCCTACGGGGAGTTCGCCGACCTGAACGCGGGCCTGGCGACCAAGCTGTCCTCGGTCGACGCCACCGCCGTCCTCGCCGACACCAACCGCAAGGCCCCCCGCCTGACCAGTGCCCCCGGCACGTCCCAGGCCTTCGAGGCCGGTTTCACCTGGGACAGCGCCGACCAGGCCGTCGACTACTGGATTCCGCAGGGCGTCACCACCAGCGCGGACGCCTACGGCAACGGTGTCTACCCCGAGGGCGGCAGCAACAAGGCCGTCCTGGTCTCCTGGTACTTCGAGACCGACCCGGACGGCGACGGCGTCGACGAGTACGCCCTCGACAAGGGCCTGCGGCTGACCTTCGTCAACCACAACTCCGCGTCCGCGCCCACCTACCGCCACGTCCTGCTGGTCGAGCCGGTCAAGACCGCCACCGGCGAGTTCTCCTTCAACCCCATACGCAAGCACGCGGGCGGCATCCTCTGGTACGGCGACCTGCTGTACGTCGTCGACACCTACAAGGGGCTCCGGGTCTTCGACCTGAACACCCTCTTCCAGGTCGACACCACCCAGGCGGACTCCTGCGGTCTGGTCGACGGCACGTACTACGGCTACGGCTACACGTACGTGCTCCCGCAGAGCGGCGCCTACGACAACTCGGGCAAGTACCTGCGCTACTCGGCGATCGGCCTCGACCGCGCCAGCACCCCGGACAGCCTGGTGGTGAGCGAGTACTCCGAGGACGGCGCCGTCGACTACTCGGGCACCTCGTGGACCGGTACGGGCGCGCCCACCACCACGCCCAAGGTCGTGCGCTGGAACCTCGACTACACCACCCGCAAGCTGTCCTCGGGCACGCCGAGCGAGGCGGTCACGGTCGCCCAGAAGAAGATCCAGGGCGTCGTCTCCCGCAACAGCAAGCACTACCTCTCGGTCAGCAACGGCCCCTCCGGCACCGGCGCGCTGCGCACCTTCACCTCGGGCGCCAACACCGCGAGCACGGTGTGCAACCTGGCCATCGGCTGCGAGGACCTCAGCTACCACTCCAGCGGCGCGTCGGGCTGGTCGTTCGCCGAGTCCGTGATCTGGAACCTCAGCGAGTACGCGGGGAAGCGGTACGTCTACGCCGTCCACGCGGACGGGTCCTGAGCGACCTCGAGCGCCTACCCCTAGGGGGTTTCGGCGGCGGGGCGTAGGGGCGGGCTCCACCCACGGGTGCAGAGGAATCCCTTTGAGAACCGACCCGTGGGTGTATTCCGGACTTATGCCGGAAGTCTCACCATGGAGACATGAGCGCAGCGACCCTTCACCCCGCCCCGGCCCGTCCGTCCGGCGCCACCGCGCTGGCGGGCGGCGAACACCACCACGTCCTCGGCGAGGCCCTGCGCGCGATCAAGGTGTACGCGCAGGCCGCCTTCGGCGTGGTCATACTCGGCGAGTACGGCGAGGAGGCGGGCGTCCACCGCAGATACGGGGACGCCCTCGGGGACCCATAGCCGGGCCCCGCTCCGCCTAGTTCTCCTTCGTCCCCTCCGCCAGGATCTCGTCGGCGTCGACGATCCGGTAGGCGTAGCCCTGCTCGGCCAGGAAGCGCTGGCGGTGGGCCGCGAAGTCCTGGTCGATGGTGTCGCGGGCGACGACCGAGTAGAAGTGCGCCCGGTGGCCGTCCGACTTGGGCCGCAGCACCCGGCCGAGCCGCTGGGCCTCCTCCTGGCGGGAGCCGAAGGTGCCGGACACCTGGATGGCGACGGTCGCCTCGGGCAGGTCGATGGAGAAGTTGGCGACCTTGGAGACGACCAGCACGCTGATCTCGCCCTCACGGAAGGCGTCGAAGAGCTTCTCCCGCTGGGCGTTGGAGGTCTCGCCCTTGATCACCGGCGCGTTCAGATGCTCGCCCAGCTCGTCCAGCTGGTCGATGTACTGCCCGATCACGAGGACCTGCTGTCCGGCGAACCGGCGCACGATCGCCTCCGTGACCTTCCGCTTGGTCGCGGTGGTGGCACAGAAACGGTACTTGTCCTCGGTCTCCGCGGTGGCGTAGGCGAGCCGCTCGGAGTCGGTGAGGTTCACGCGGACCTCGACGCAGTCGGCGGGCGCGATGTAGCCCTGCGCCTCGATCTCCTTCCAGGGCGCGTCGAACCGCTTGGGCCCGATCAGGGAGAACACGTCGGACTCGCGGCCGTCCTCGCGGACCAGGGTCGCGGTCAGACCGAGACGGCGGCGGGCCTGGAGATCGGCGGTGAACTTGAAGACGGGAGCGGGCAGCAGATGGACCTCGTCGTAGACGATCAGACCCCAGTCACGGGAGTCGAACAGCTCCAGGTGCGGGTAGACACCCTTCCGGCGGGTGGTCAGCACCTGATAGGTGGCGATGGTGACCGGCCGGATCTCCTTCTTGGTGCCGCTGTACTCACCGATCTCGTCCTCGGTCAGCGACGTCCGCTTCACCAGCTCGTGCTTCCACTGCCGGGCGGAGACGGTGTTGGTGACCAGGATCAGCGTGGTCGACCCGGCCTGCGCCATCGCCCCGGCGCCGACCAGCGTCTTGCCCGCGCCGCAGGGCAGCACCACGACACCGCTGCCGCCGTGCCAGAAGTTCTCCACGGCCTGCTTCTGGTAGGGGCGCAGCGCCCAGCCGTCCTCGCGCAGGTCGATCGGGTGCGCCTCACCGTCCACATATCCGGCGAGGTCCTCGGCGGGCCAGCCCAGCTTGAGCAGGGTCTGCTTGATCTGCCCCCGCTCGGAGGGATGCACGGCCACCGTGTCCGGGTCGATCCGGTTGCCGACAAGCGGGGCGACCCGCTTGGAGCGCAGGATCTCCTCCAGCACCGGCCGGTCGGTGGTGGTGAGCACCAGCCCGTGCGCCGGGTGCTTGCTCAGGGTGAGCCTGCCGTACCGGTCCATGGTCTCGGCGATGTCGACCAGCAGGGCGTGCGGCACCGGATACCGGCTGTACTGCACCAGCGCGTCGACGACCTGCTCGGCGTCGTGCCCGGCGGCCCGCGCGTTCCACAGCCCGAGGGGGGTGAGCCGGTAGGTGTGGATGTGCTCGGGGGCCCGTTCCAGCTCGGCGAAGGGAGCGATGGCCCGACGGCACTCGTCGGCCCGCTCGTGGTCGACTTCGAGGAGCAGGGTTTTGTCTGACTGGACGATCAGCGGACCGTTCACCTGTGCCATCCTTCCGCGCGGCCAAACCTCCAGTGTGCCTGATCCGGGGGCCGGAGGGCAGGTCTCGCCGCTAGTCCTCCGCCAGCTCGGCCACTCCGGTGATCCGGTGCAGAGGGTAGGTGCGGACCTCGTCGGCGGTGTGGTCGTAGGCGGTGACGAAGCCGCCCTCGACCCGGATCGGGGCCACCACGCGCTGGCTGGCGGCGCCGTCGGCGTTGACGTAGCCGATCCACACGGCCTCGCCGGTCATCACGGCCGCCTGCATGGTGGCCAGGGTGTCGGCGGCGCTGGTGCGCGGGAGGTCCGCGCCGGTGGGCGCCGGGCCGGGGGCCTTGAGCGGGGCGGTGGCCGCGAGGTCACCGGCGCGGATGGCGCGGACGGCGGCCGTCAGCAGGACGGTGTCGGCGGGCGGCGGGCCCTCCGGTACCGGCTCCGGCGCGGTGCGCGGCGGGGTGCGATGGGTGTCGGAGCGGACGATCAGCACATCGCCCTGGGCGGACTCGGCGGCGGGCGCGTAGCCCAGCGCGCGCAGACCCTCCAGCAGGGTCGCCGGGTCGCACGGCGCGGCGAGCACGGTCGGGGCCAGGCGGCGCAGCCGCAGCGCGCCGGCCCGCTTGTCGGCGATGATCTCGTTCAGCACGGCGTCGTCGTCGCAGCGGACGTACGCCGAGGCGACGCCCACCCGCAGATGCCCGTGCCTGCGGGCCACGTCGTCGATGAGGTAGGCGAGCGGCTGCGGCACCGGGGTGCGGGAGTGCTGGGCGAGGAAGGCGTGCAGATCGGCGGCGGTCTGCCCGGCGTCCAGCGCCCGGCGTACGGAGGCGGGGGTGAACCGGTACACGGTCGCGCCCCCCTTGGACTCCACGTCCGCGAGCACCCCGAGGGTCTCGGCGAGCGGCCGCAGCAGGGGGCCGGGGGCCACCGCGGTCAGGTCGGCCTGGAGCAGCACGTGGTCCAGGGGTTCGGGGAGGAGGGGTGCGAGGAGACCGACGGCGGTGGCGGTGGACGCTCCGGCGGCGGGGGAGGCGCCCTCGGGGTCGGGGGCCGCGCCCAGCAGGGCCCGGCCGTGGCTGGACAGGGCGCCCCGGCCGGTCACGCCGAGGAGTTCCGCCTCGCTGAGCGCCCAGCGGGCCAGCCGGACGCGCAGATCCTCGGTGCCGTCGCGTTGCGGGGTGCGCAGCGGGCGTTCCCAGGTCAGCCGGGACAGCACCGCCTCCGGCGCCGGTGCCACCCCGGCGGGCAGTCCGGCCAGCAGGGTGAGGACCCGGTGCCGTACCTCGGGCGCCGCCGAGCGGTCCAGGCCCGGACCGAGGGTGGAGAGCGCGCGGTCCTTGATGTCCCGGCCGCCGATCAGCCCGGCCGTACGGGTCGCCGCGAGCCAGGCGGCGGCGAGGCGGCCCCAGCGTTCGGCGACGGGGCGCTCCAGCCAGGTGTCGTAGGCGGGGGTGGGTGCGTAGCGTTCGTCGGCCGCGCCGTCCGAGGCGAGGAGCCCGGCGGCGTAGGCCAGCTCGATCCAGAACGCGGCGAGCGGTTCGGGCGCGTCGAGGGCGACGGCGGTCCGCTTCAGGTCGCGCACGCTGAGCCCACCGGCCCGCAGTACGGCGGGGCCGCCCTGGTCCCAGTGCTTCAGCAGGTCCTCGATGGTGGCGAGCGCGGTGTACGCCTGCCCGGCCCCCGTCGCGTCCACGATCTGCGGCGCGTGGGCCACGGCCGGTTCCACCGCGGGCGGCACCGGCTCGGGCACCCGGTGCGCGCGCCCGCCGCGCAGATGCAGCGCGACCTCGCGCGGCAGCACGACCGTGCCGGGCGCGGTCGGCAGCAGCAGGCCGCGGTCGAGCAGCCAGCGCAGATGGGTGGCCGGATCGGCGGTGACCTGGCCGTACGGCGGCCCCCACATCAGCCGGGTCAGCACCTCGCGGGCGGCTTCCGGCGCCCCGTCGAGCAGCGCGTCCATCCGCTTCCGGTCGGCGAACAGACCGGTGAGCGCGGTGACCGCGGAGACCGGATCGTGCGTGGAGGGCAGCCCCGCCGTGTTGACGATCTGCTGCACCCGCCCCGGCGACATGCCCGACGTCGCCTCCCGCACGGTCGGGCCGAGCCCGGTGGGGGAGGGGTGCTGGGCGGAGGGCGCGAGGAGTTCGCGGGCGGTGCGGACCAGGTGCAGCCGGTCGTCGTCGCCCCAGATCAGGGCCTGCCTGCGCAGGGCGGCGACGGCGCCGGGCAGCGCCTCGTCGACGGCCGGATCGCCGTCGTCCCCGGCCAGCAGTTCGTGCAGGGTGTCGTAGGTCGCCGGGTCCGGGGCGACGGCGAGGGCCTGCGCGGTCTGCAGGGTGAAGCGGTCCAGGTGCTCCAGCGCGCGCAGCACCGAGGCCCGGGTGCCCGCGCGGGTGGCGAGCTGGGTGAGATCGGTGGGGACGGGTGCGATGAGGTCGGGTCGGTCGCGCAGCAGCGCGGCCAGCGAGGCGTCGTCCCGCGCGCGGAGTGCCTCCGCCAGGGACCGGGGGACTGAAGATGCCTCGGGGCTCATCTGACCCACGTTAGCGGCTGGGACAAGCGGCGGCCGAGGGTCTTGGAGGGCCGCTCCGTCCGGGTGGGCCGATTGGTGCCGGTCTGCGCTACCTTCTGGGCGGGGTTCCACCACCGTCGCCCCGGAGGGGTTTCCGTTGGGGATCGAGAGCGACCAGGTCGTCTACGAGTATCTGAGCCGTGTCGGGGACGTGGCGCATCAGCGGCAGCTGCCGTCGTCCACGCGGATGCGGCTGGTCTCCGAGCTGCGCAACGAGATCGACCGGCACCGGGCCCGCGCCACGGTGGACAGCCCGGCCGCCGTGCGCCGCATCCTGGACCAGCTGGGCAGCCCGGACGCCGTGGTGCGGGCGGTCGGCGGCGGGGGCACCGTCCCGCCGCCCACCGTGGTGCCCGTGCAGCCGGAACCGGAGAAGCCGGAGAAGCCGGAGCGCAGGCCCCGGGGGTTCAAGGGGTTGCGCGCCGCCGTGCCCCGACCGCGTCCCGCCGATACGGAGCCCGCCGTACCCGCTCCGACGAACGGGGCGTCCCCGCCGCATCTCGCGCCCGCGCACGAACTCGGCGAGTCGCTGACCCGGCCCGACTGGTGGCGGGTGGCGGACGGACCGTTCGGCGCGGCGGCCGCGGACTCGGTGCCGGGGTTCGTCGGCGGGGTGGAGATCCCGGAGATGCTGCGGCGTCCCCCCAAGGAGACGGAGGAGACCGACCCGACCAGGCCGAAGGAGGCCGTCGTGGAGCCGGTCGAGGTGATCCCGCGCTCCCGGTTCCGACGCTTCGTCCCGCTTCCCGCGGCCGGCTGGACCAACCCGCTCCTGCTGCTGGGCGCCGCCGCGCTGCTGGTGGGCGCGGTGCTGGGCAACTGGTTCGCGCTGCTCCTCGGCTGGCTCATCGCCTACGGCTCCCGTCGCCTCACCCCGGCCGAGACCAAGTGGGCGGTCCTGGTGCTGCCCGCGCTCGCGGTCGCCGCCGGGGTGACCTACCTGTGGGGCCGCAACACCGGGCACTGGGGGACTCCGGTCGCCGAGGGGCACCTGAGCGACGCCCTGACCGAGACCTGGCCGTGGGTGGTGCGCGGGGCGGCGGTGAGTTCGGCGCTGTTCCTGCTCTGGCGCTCGCAGCGCAGGCGGTAGCGGCACCCCGGCCGGGCCTCCCGCGACCCCGGCCGGGCACAATGGCGCCCATGCCTGCCGTGTCCCCCGCATATGCGCCCACCGTCGGCTTCGACCTCGACATGACGCTCATCGACTCGCGGCCCGGCATCCGGGCCTGCTATCTCGCGCTGTCGGAGCGGACCGGGGTGTACGTGGACGCCGACCTGGTGGTGACGCGGCTGGGCCCGCCGCTCGCGGAGGAGCTGGTGAACTGGTTCCCGGCCGCCGACGTCCCCGCCGTGGCCGACCTGTACCGGGCGATGTACCCCGAGTACGCCATCGCCCCCACCCTCGCCCTGACCGGCGCCCGCGAGGCGATGACCGCCGTACGCGCGGCCGGGGGCCGGACCATGGTGGTCACCGCGAAGTACGAGCCCAACGCCAAGCTCCACCTCGCCCACCTGGGCATCGAGCCGGACGTGGTGGTCGGCGACCTGTGGGCCGAGGACAAGGCCCGCGCCCTCCGCGAACACGGCGCGCACGTCTACGTCGGCGACCACACCGGCGACATCCGGGGCGCCCGCGCCGCCGAAGCCCTCTCGGTAGCGGTGGCCACGGGCCCGTGCAGCGAGCAGGAACTCCGCGAGGCGGGCGCCGACGTGGTCCTCCCGGACCTGACGACCTTCCCGACGTGGCTGACCACCCACGTGACGTCGGCCCAGGGCCACTGACCGGGCCTACGCCGACCGTGCCGACCTCTTAGGGGCGCGGGGAACGGCGCGACCAGCCACGACGAACCGCAGGCCGAATGACAATCGGCACCCCCCTGATTACGGCCAACCTCAGCGCCCCGCACCCCGGGCTTGGCGCCGACCCGCCGCAACAGAGCGCAGCACCCCCGCCCCCGCGATGAGGAACCCGACCGCCATCAGCATGCTCAGCCCGAACATGTAGGTCGGGAACGGATGGCTGCCGAGGAAGAGCGGGGCCACCGTGACGAGGGTGGCCACGGCGCCGAGGAAGAAGACGATGACTCCGGCGCGGATCAGTCCGTCACCGGGCCCGGCGGAATTCGTTTGGGTTTTGTCACGCACCGGACCAGGGTAGTTCCCAGCGCGAGAGAACAACCGGTGAGCACCTTGTCACCCGCCCGATGACCATTAGCCTGGGTGTCGGCGGGTCTAGGTCGACCCGCCGCGGTGCTCCACATACCCGTTTTCCGAGCTTTTCCCGACGAGTACGAGGACGAGGACAGACGTGCCCACCGGCAAGGTCAAGTGGTTCAACAGTGAGAAGGGCTTCGGCTTCCTCTCCCGCGACGACGGCGGCGACGTCTTCGTGCATTCCTCGGTCCTGCCCGACGGAGTCGAGGCGCTCAAGCCCGGACAGCGCGTGGAGTTCGGCGTCGTCGCCGGTCAGCGCGGTGACCAGGCGCTCTCGGTGACCGTTCTCGACCCGACCCCCTCCGTAGCGGCCGCCCAGCGCAAGAAGCCGGACGAACTGGCCTCGATCGTGCAGGACCTCACCACCCTGCTGGAGAACATCACGCCGATGCTGGAGAAGGGCCGCTATCCGGAGCGCACGTCGGGCAAGAAGATCGCGGGCCTCCTCCGCGCCGTGGCGGACCAGCTCGACGTCTGACCCGCCCCGCGAGGGGATTCCCTAGGGGAACGCGAGTGCCTTCGGTCCGAGGGCCGGTACGAGGCCCTCGGCCGCCGCGCGCGTCAGCAGGCCCCGGATCGCCGCGTACCCGTCCTCACCGAGGTCGGCGGTGAACTCGTTGACGTACAGCCCGATGTGCTGGTCGGCGACGGCCGGGTCCATCTCCTGGGCGTGCTCCATGACGTACGTGCGCGACGCCTCCGGGTCGTCCCAGGCGGCCCGGACCGAGGTCCGGATGGTGTCCGCGAGCCGCTGGAGGGTCTCCGCGCCCAGCGACCGCTTGGCGATGATCGCGCCGAGCGGGATCGGCAGCCCGGTGGTGCGCTCCCAGTGCTCGCCCATGTCGGCGAGCTTGTGCAGCCCGTACTCCTGGTAGGTGAAGCGGGCCTCGTGGATGACGAGCCCGGCGTCCACCTTGCCGTCCCGCACGGCCGGCATGATCTCGTGGAACGGCATCACCACGATCTCCCCGACCCCGCCGGGCAGTGTGTCGGCCGCCCACAGCCGGAAGAGCATGTACGCGGTCGAACGCTCGCTCGGCACCGCGACCGTGCGCCCGGTCAGGTCGGTCCCCGCCTCCCGCGTGAGCACCAGCGGCCCGCAGCCCCGGCCCAGCGCGCCGCCGCAGGGCAGCAGGGCGTACTCGTCGAGGACGTACGGCAGCACGGCGTACGACACCTTCAGCACGTCGAACTCGCCGCGCTCGGCCATGCCGTTGGTGATGTCGATGTCCGCGAAGGTCACGTCCAGCGCGGGGGCGCCGGGGACGCGGCCGTGGGCGAGGGCGTCGAAGACGAAGGTGTCGTTGGGGCAGGGCGAGTACGCGATCTGCAGGGGCTCAGTCGTCATGCTTGTTCCAACTCTCCAATGCGGGCGCGAGCTTCCCGAAGGCCCCGGTGAGGGCGGCGAGCGCGTCGCCGATGCGCCAGGCGGCGCGGTCGCGCGGGCCCACCGGGTTGGACACCGCGCGGATCTCCAGCACCGACACCCCGTGCGCGGCGGCCGCCTCCGCGACCCCGAACCCCTCCATGCCCTCGGCCAGCGCACCCGGATGGCGCTCGCGCAGGGCGGCGGCGCGGGTGGCGGTACCGGTCACGGTGGAAACGGTCAGCACGGTGCCGGGGCGGGCACCGGTGGCCTGGACGACTTCTCGTACGAGTGAACTCGGCGGCAGATGGGTGACGGTGCCGAAGCCGAGGTCGGTGACCGGCAGGAAGCCGTCCGGCGTCTCGGCGCCCAGGTCCGCCGCGGTGATCGCGTCGGCGACGACCAGCGAGCCGACGGGCGCCTCCGGCTGGAAACCGCCGCCGATCCCGGCCGAGACGACCAGGCCGTAAGGGGTGCCCGTGAGGGCGGCGGTGGTCAGCGCGGTGGCGGTGGACGCGGCGGCGAGCGCGGGGCCCACCCCGGCGGCCAGCAGGTCGAACGCGCCGTCCGTGCGCAGCAGGGTCGCGCCGGGCAGCCGTACCTCTTCGGCGGCGCCCGGAAACGCCCGTGCCACCGCGTCCCGTTCGGCCGGGACGGCGGTGGCGACGAGGACGCGGCGGCGGACGTTCACGGGACCGGAGCCCTCCGTCAGGAGGTCGCCTTCTTGAGCTTGAAGCTCCACAGGCCCTTCGGCGAGGAACCGGCGCCCATCTGGATGGACAGCGTGTTGGTGTCGCCCTGGGTGCCGTACTGGGCGTTGAAGAACGCGTTGCCCGGGATCGTGCTGTACGTCTTCTTGCTGACGTCGGTGAACTGACGGCCGTTGACCAGCAGCACCCAGCCCGCGTCCGCGATCTTCGGGTCGACGCCGACGCGGACCGTGTCGCCGTCCGGGTCCACCGAGACCGTCTTCTCGTCGCCGGCCTTCTTCGCGCACTGCGCGAGGGACTTGGCGGTCAGCGTCTTGTCGCCGTTGTAGCAGAGCGCCTCGGAATTGACCGAGCTGTCCCCGACGGTGACCGTGGAGACGGGCGTCGGCTTGTCACAGGCCGAGAGGACGAGCAGTCCGGCGGAAACGGCACCGGCGGCGGCGAGCGCCCGGCGGCGTCGCGGGGCGGATTGCAGCGAGGTCATGGCCGAAGGCTATCGGGCACACCTCGCGGGCGGTCCACGTGGGGTACGACACGTTCGCTCCGTCAGGCGACGCGCGGCCGGGTACGGGGCCCGTGCCGTGCCGCCGTCAGCAGCCCCCGGAGCGTCGTCAGCCAGCCCACGGCGACCAGGGCGGCGGCCACCGCCAGGCCGAACGTGCCGTTGAGGGGCATCACGATGCCCACCGCGCCGCCGAAGACCCAGGCCATCTGGAGGATGGTCTCGGAGCGGGCGAAGGCCGAGGTGCGGACCGCCTCCGGCACGTCCCGCTGGATCAGCGCGTCCAGGGACAGCTTGCCCAGCGCCTGGGCGAAACCGGCCACCGCGGCCAGGCAGGCCACCAGGACGGCGCCGAAGAACACGGCGGCCACCACGGCGGCGCCGAGCGCGACGGCGACCACGGTCACGATGATGATCTCGGGCGCCTTGGAACGCAGCCACGCCCCCACGGCCGTACCCAGCGCGTTGCCCGCGCCCGCCGCCACGCCGACGATCCCCAGCGAGACCGCCGCGCTCTCCCCGGCCAGCGGATGCTCGCGCAGCAGGAACGCCAGGAAGAAGATCAGGAAGCCGGACAGGCAGCGCAACCCCGCGTTCGCGCCCAGCGCGTGGGTGACGGCGGGCCCGACCGTGCGCAGCCCGGGCCGCTTGCCCGGATGCAGCCGCCGCGGCCCGTGCAGATGCTGTTCGTCCGCCGCGAGCAGCGCCACGCCCTCACCCTTGGCCGAATCCACCGTGCGGGGCAGCGAGAACGACAGGAACGTACCCGCCACGAAGATCACAAAAGCCCCGTACAGCGGCCAGGGGTCCCCGACCATCTGGAGCCCCGCCCCGATCGGCGCCGCGACCCCGGTGGCCAGCAGCCCGGCCAGCGTGACCCGCGAGTTGGCCTTCACCAGGGAGAACGCGGGCGGCAGCAGCCGGGGCACGACCGCGCTGCGCACCACCCCGTACGCCTTGGAGGCCACCAGCACCCCGAGCGCGGCCGGATACAGCTCCAGGCCGCCGCTCGCCACCGCCCCCGACAGCACCAGCGCCAGCAGCGCGCGGGCCAGCATCGCCCCGGCCATCGCGGCCCGCCGCCCGTGCGGCAGCCGGTCCAGCAGCGGGCCGATGACGGGGGCGAGGACGGTGAAGGGCGCCATGGTGATGGCGAGATAGAGCGCGACCCGGCCACGGGCCTCGTCGGTCGGCACCGAGAAGAAGACCGTGGAGGCCAGCGCCACGGTGATCATGACGTCCCCGGCGCCGTTCACCGCGTGCAGCTCGATCAGTTTGCCGAGGCCCGACTCGCCCGCGCCGTGCGCGTGCGTGACCTTGCGGATGCCGCGCGCGGTGCCCGTCACCGGCAGGCGCAGGGCACGGCCGACGGAGCGGACGACACCGCCGACGCGGCCCGAACCGCCGCCACCGCGCCCCCTGTCCGTGGCTGCCACGTGCTTCATAGTGCCCCGAGCGACCGTCCCGTAGGCGGTTTGCGGCCAAGCGAGTCGACGCGGGCTCCGCACGATTTACCGGTCCGGAACCCGCCGGACGGCCGCGGACTGTCCCCCACCACGGGCGACGGGGTAGCGTGCGTATCTCAGCCATAGCGCAGAATGGATGGCAGAGGTGCGCCCGCGCGTGATCGGACGCGGACGTCGATGCGGCCCACAGGTCCGCTCCGTCCGCTTCACCGCCGGAGTGCATCCGCACTCGTAGACGGCGTAGGAGAGAAGCGATACCTGTGAGCGCAGCGACCACGCGAAGCCGCACCCCTGACCGCCTGTGCGCCGAGGCGATCGACCTCGCGCGCACCGCAGCGGAGGAAGCGGCCGCTCCCGGTGTGGTCGGTGAGCACATCGGCCTGGTGTCGGAGGGTGACCGTCTGGTCACCCACTTCTTCGAGTGCAAGGAACCGGGCTACCGGGGCTGGCGCTGGGCCGCCACCGTCGCCCGCGCCTCCCGCGCCAAGATCGTCACCCTGGACGAGGTCGTGCTGCTGCCCGGCCGCGACGCCCTCCTCGCCCCCGAATGGGTGCCGTGGAGCGAGCGACTGCGCCCCGGCGACCTCGGCCCCGGCGACCTCCTCCCCACCGACGAGGAGGACCTGCGCCTGGAGCCCGGCTTCTCCGGCGAGGAGGAGCCGCCGCCGAACTCCGCGCTGGCCGGGGGCCTGACCGAGCTGGCCGAGCGGGAGGACGCCGACGTCACCCCCGGCAGCCCCGCCGCCCAGGCGGGCGTGCCCGCGCGCGGCTCGATCACCTCGGTCGCCGAGGAACTGGGCATGCGCCGCGCCCGCGTGCTGTCCCGCTACGGCCTGCATGTCGCCGCCGACCGCTGGGAGGAGGCGTTCGGCCCCAAGACCGCGATGGCCCAGGCCGCCCCCGCCACCTGCGCGAGCTGCGGCTTCCTCGCCCCGATCGGCGGCTCCCTGGGCCAGGCGTTCGGCGTCTGCGGCAACGAGTTCTCCCCGGCCGACGGCCGCGTGGTCTCCCTCGCCTACGGCTGCGGCGCCCACTCCGAGGCCGCCGTCATGCCGACCCCGCCCCGCCCGCCGCTGCCCGTGGTGGACGAGACGCAGGTCGACCCCTTCCCGCTCCGGCCCGCCGCCGACTCCGGCTCGGTCACCGCCGAGGGCGACGGCGAAGCGGCGGAACTCGGCCACTCGTAGCCCGTCGCCCCGCGCGTACGCCGCGAAGGACGGACCGTCAGGTCGCTGTACCTTCGATCTCACGTCGATGATGGAGAGTGAACGTGAGCAAGTACGTGCGGCCCGCGGCCGAAGGCGCCGACCCGTTCGGCACCGCCCGCCTCCGTCGCGGTGTCCTCGACGCCTGGGCCACCAGCCCCGCCCGGTTCCGTGAGGACGCCAACGCCGAGGAGGACCTCGTACTCGGCGGCTACCGGGACCGGCTCGTGGTGGAGCTGGCCCAGAACGCCGCCGACGCGGCCGCCCGCGCCGACACGCCCGGACGGCTGCGGCTCACCCTGCGGGGCGACGTACTGATCGCCGCCAACACCGGCGCCCCCCTGGACGCCACCGGCGTCGAGTCGCTGTCCACCCTGCGCGCCTCCGCCAAGCGGGAACGCCACGACGGACACGTCACGGTCGGCCGGTTCGGCGTCGGCTTCGCCGCCGTGCTCTCCGTGACCGACGAACCCGCGCTGGTCGGCCGGCACGGCGGAGTCCGCTGGTCGCTCGCCGAAGCCCGCGAACTGGCCGCCGACACCGCCCGGCACAGCCCCGGCCTCGGTGACGAGGTGCGCCGCCGCGACGGCCACGTCCCGCTGCTCAGGCTGCCGTTCGCCGCCGAGGGCACCGCGCCGGACCCGTACGACACCGCCGTCATCCTGCCGCTGCGCGACGCGGCCGCCGCCTCGCTTGCCGAGCGGCTGCTGGACGCCGTGGACGACTCCCTGCTGCTCGCCCTGCCGGGCCTCGAAGAGGTCGTCGTCGAGGTGGAGGGGCGGGAGCCGCGCACCCTGCGCCGCCGCACCGAGGACGCCGTCACGGTCGTCGACGACTCCCGCGACGGCACCACCTGCTGGCGCACCGTCACCAGCCACGGCCCGCTCGACCCCGGCCTCCTCGCGGACCGCCCGGTCGAGGAACGGCTGCGCCCGCACTGGTCGGTGACGTGGGCGGTGCCCGAGGACGGCGAGGGCCGCCCGGTCCGCCCCCGCACCGCGCCCGTGCTGCACGCCCCCACCCCCAGCGACGAACCCGTCGGCTTCCCCGGCGTGCTCATCGCGTCCTTCCCGCTGGACACCACCCGGCGGCACACCGCGCCCGGCCCGCTCACCGACTTCCTGGTGGAGCGCGCGGCCGACGCCTACACCGAACTCCTCGCCGGATGGCGGCCGGTGACCGAGGGAGCCATCGACCTCGTCCCCGGCCCGCTCGGCCAGGGCGGGCTGGACGGCGCGCTCCGGCAGGCCGTGCTGGACCGGCTGCCGCGCACCGCGTTCCTGCCCCCGGCGCTGCCCCCGCGGGGCAACGACGACCTGCCCGAGGCGCTCCGCCCGAGGGACGCCGAGATCGTGGAGGGCGCGGGCGCCGAAACCGTCCGCGTCCTCGCCGAGGTGCTGCCGACCCTGCTGCCCGCGGGCCTCGAACGGCGCCCCGAGCTGCGCGCGCTCGGCGTGGCCCGGCTCCCGCTCGCCGACGCCGTGGACCGGCTGGCCGGTCTGGAGAAGGAGCCCGAGTGGTGGTGGCGGCTCTACGACAGCCTCGCCGGGGTCGACCCCGAGCGGCTGTCCGGGCTGCCCGTGCCGCTCGCCGGGACCGGCCGGACCACCATCGGCCCCCGCCAGGTGCTGCTGCCCGCGCCGGACACCACCGCGCCGGACGCGGAGGTGCTGGGCAGGCTCGGCCTGAAGCTGGCCCACGCGGACGCCGCGCACCCGCTGCTGGAGAAGCTGGGCGCGCTGCCCGCCACCCCGCGCGCGGTGCTCACCACCCCGCAGGTCCGGGCCGCCGTCGCCGCCTCGCTGGACGACGACGGCGGGGCGATGTGGGAGGAAGAGGCCCCGGACGCGGAGGAACTGGCCGACACCGTCCTGGCGTTGGTCCGGGACGCGGGCCTTGAGCCCGGCGACGAGCCCTGGCTCGGCGCGCTCGCCCTGCCCGACGAGGACGGCGAACTCGCCCCGGCGGGCGAACTGGTTCTGCCCGGCAGCCCGTTCGCCCGGGTCATCCGCGAGGGCGAACTCGCCGCCGTCGACGCCGAACTGGCCGAGAAGTGGGGCGAACAGCCGCTCGCCGCCTGCGGGGTGCTGGCCGACTTCGCCCTCGTCCGCGCCACCGACGTCGTCCTCGACCCGGACGAACTGGAGCCCCGCGACAGCGACTTCGCCGAACCGGACGACGCCGGGCTGCTGGACGCCGTGGACGTGTGGTCCGAGGACATCCTCGACCGCTTCCCGGACAGCCCCGTACCGCCCGTCGCCACCGAACTCGTCGCCGTGCGCGACCTGGACCTGGTGGACGACGACCGCTGGCCCGAGGCGCTCGCCCTGCTGGCCCAGCCCCCGCTGCGCGACGCCCTGATCCAGCCGGTCCGCGTCCTCCTCCCCGACGGCACCCACGAGGTCGTACGGCCCTACACCGCCTGGTGGCTGCGCGGGCACCCGGTGCTGGACGGCCGCCGCCCGGCGGGCCTGCTCGCCGCCGGTGGCGACCCGCTGCTGCACGGCCTGTACGACGAGGCGGACGCCACCGGCTTCCACGACGAGCAGGTGCTCCGCGCCCTCGGGGTGCGCACCTCGGTGGCCGCGCTGCTGGACGAGCCCGGCGGCGCCGCCGAGCTCCTCGACCGGCTCGCGGACCCCGACCGGCCGGTGTCCCCGCTCCAACTGCACGGCCTGTACAGCGCCTTGGCCGACATGGACCCGGAGCAGGTGACCCTGCCGGACGAGCTGCGGGCGGTGCGCGACGGGCGGGCGGTCGTGGTGGACGCGCGGGACGCGGTGGTCGTGGACTCGCCCGACCTGCTCCCGTTCGCCTCCGGAGTGGCGCTGCTGCCGGTCCGGCCCGCGCTGGCCGCCGCGCTGGCCGAGCTGTTCCAGGTGCGGCGGCTGAGCGAGTCCGTCACCGGTGCCGTGGACTCCGAGGGCACCGAGCACGAGGTGCCCGAGCCGGTACGGACGCTGCTCGGCCCGCGCACCCCGGACAGCTATGCCGAGCACGAGGAACTCGTCGTGGACGGCGTCGAGATCGACTGGCGGCTCACCCGGGACGGCGTGCTCCACGCCGCCACCCTGGAGGGTGTCGCCGCCGGACTCGCCTGGGCGGCCGGGCAGTGGCCGCGCCGCTTCGAGGTGGCCGCGCTGCTGGAGGACCCGTCCCGCACCGAGGAACTGGCGCGGGATCGCTGGTTCGACTGAATTACGCCCGCTGGCCTGGGGCTTCACGAATTGGTCGCGGAATTTTCGATTCACCCACAACCATCGGCCGGGGTCGACCGTCTGATCGTTTGAGCCAACGGGCTCGCATGATCAGACGGGCCTCACCGGACCCCCGCGTCGCTTCGTTCGCGTCGTACGCGGTGGTCACCGGGGCCCATGACGCAGGGGAACGCACATGCGCTTTCGCGCCTCAGTGGCCGCCGTCACCGGTGCCCTGGCCCTCTCCGCCCTCGCCGTCCCGGCCGCGCACGCCGACGGCGCCGGCTCCGCGTACCGCACGAATGCCATGAAGATCGTCAAGGGGGCGCACGCCGCCTCGGGCAAGCAGGGCGTCAGGTCCGTCCGCAGTGGCGTGCCGTACGACCTGAACGTCACCTTCTCGCAGTTCAAGGTGGCCAAGGCGATCAAGGTCGGCACCACCAACCACGTCGCCACCACGGTCACCTACACGCTGACCCACGGCGCGGACGTGGACATCACGGCCCCCGACTTCGTCACCGGCCCGTACCTCTACAAGGGTGCGTTCGACTACCCGGACAACACGGTGTTCGGCGACCTGCCCGCCACCTGCAAGGTGGCCACGGCCACCACCGCCAAGTGCACCGGCAAGCTCGACTTCTACCCCGCCGACGGCGAGCTGTGGAACTCCGACGCCGGCAGCTGGAAGGGCGGCGCGCTCGCCTTCGCCCTCAACGGCCAGGACGAGGAGAACCCCGACCCCGCCGAGATCGGCGTCGCCGACAAGGGCGGCCTCGCCTCCACCTCGGTGCAGCGGTACGCCCGCCAGACCGTCAACGCCTCCCCGGAGCCGGTGAAGAAGGGCAGGACCATCACGGTCACCGGTGCCCTCACCCGCGCCAACTGGGAGGACAACAAGTACCACGGGTACACCAAGCAGTCCGTGAAGCTTCAGTTCAAGAAGAAGGGCGCCAGCGCCTACACGACGCTGAAGACCGTCAAGACGGACTCCAGGGGCAACCTGAAGACCACCGTCAAGGCGTCCGCCGACGGCTACTTCCGCTACAGCTTCGCGGGCACCTCGACCACCCCGGCGATCGACTCGACCGCCGACTTCGTCGACGTGCGGTAGATCCGCGGACACCTCACGAGAGGTGAGCGGGCGGGGGCTCCTCGACCAGGCAATGAGTGGGCAAACTCAGGTCAAGGAACGCCCCGCCCGTACAACCCGTGAGCCCCCTCACGGATCTGATCACCCGAGTCGACCGACTCACCGATCACTTCTCCCCCAGAGGGAACCGCACATGCGCATACGTGCCACCGTGGCCGCCGTCACCGGCGCCCTGGCTCTCTCCGCCTTTGCCGTACCGGCCGCGCACGCCGCGCCCGCCGAAGGCACGCCGTACACGATGAACGTCAGCTTCTCGAAGCTGAAGATCGCCTCGTCGATCAAGGTCGGCAGCAGCAACAAGGTCAGCGCGACCTACTCGTACACGCTGACCTACGGTGCGGACGTCAAGGCGACCGCCGCCGACTTCTACAGCGACGCCTACCTCTACCGGGGCTCCCTGGACGACCCGACCGCCACGGTCGAGGGCGACGACTTCGCCACCTGCAAGAAGGCCACGACCACCACGCTCACCTGCACCGGCACCATCGACGTCTACCCGTCCGACGGCGACCTGACCGCCTCCGACGCGGGCAAGTGGTCCGTGGCCGCCGAGGCGACCGCCTTCAACGGGCAGAACCCCTCCAAGCCCGACTTCAACAAGGTCGGCTTCAAGGACCAGGGCGGCATGGCCACCACCAGCCTGCTGCGCAACTCCGCGCTGACCACCGACGCCGCCCCGGAGCCGGTCAAGAAGGGCAAGACCCTCACGGTCACCGGCACCCTGACCCGCGCCAGCTGGGACTACAACAAGTACTACGGCCTCGGGGCGCAGTCCGTGCAGCTCCAGTTCGCCAAGAAGGGCGCCACCACCTGGAGCACCCTCAAGACCGTCAAGACGGACGCCAACGGCAAGCTGAAGACCACCGTCACCGCCTCGGTCGACGGCTCCTTCCGCTACGTCTACGCGGGCATGTCCACCACGGCCGCCGTCGCCGCCACGGCCGACGCGGTCGACGTGCAGTAACCCTCACACCGGGAAGCGGCGGTCGACCCATCTCCACACGAGTTCCAGGGCGGCCGCCGCCACCACCGCCACTCCCACCGCCGCCCACGGCATCGTGTTGCCGACCAGGCGCAGGGCGAAGAAGTCCTGGAGCCAGGGGACGGTCAGCACGAAGAGGAAGGCGACGCCCATCGCGGCCACCAGGGCCAGCCGCCACCACGTGTAGGGGCGGGCGATGATGGCGAGGACCCACATCGAGATCAGGAACAGGGTCAGCGTGGCCGCGCTGGTCTCGGCGGCCAGCGAGCCCGCACCCGTGTAGTGGTGCCGGGCCAGCAGATACGTCACGAAGGTCGCCACCCCGGCCAGCAGTCCGCCGGGTATCGAGTACCGCATCACCCGGCGCACGAAGTGCGGCCGCGCCCGCTCCTTGTTCGGCGCCAGCGCCAGGAAGAACGCCGGGACGCCGATGGTGAGCGTGGACAGCAGCGTCAGATGCCGGGGCAGGAACGGGTACTCCACCTGCCAGCACACCACCAGCAGCGCCAGCAGCACCGAGTACACCGTCTTCACCAGGAACAGCGTCGCCACCCGGGTGATGTTGCCGATCACCCGGCGGCCCTCCGCGACCACCGACGGCAGCGTGGCGAAGCTGTTGTTCAGCAGCACGATCTGCGCCACCGCGCGGGTGGCCTCCGAGCCCGAGCCCATCGAGACGCCGATGTCGGCGTCCTTCAGGGCCAGCACGTCGTTCACCCCGTCGCCGGTCATCGCCACGGTGTGCCCCTCGGACTGGAGCGCGCCGACCATCTCCCGCTTCTGCTGCGGGGTGACCCGCCCGAACACCGTGGCCCGGTCCACCGCCTTGGCCAGGTCGGCCGGGTCGGCAGGCAGCTTCCGCGCGTCCACCGCCTTGCCGGACAGCCCCAGCTTGTGCGCGACCGCGCCGACCGACACCGCGTTGTCCCCGGAGATCACCTTGGCCTGGACGTCCTGGTCGGCGAAGTAGCGCAGGGTCGTGGCCGCGTCCGGGCGCAGCCGCTGCTCCAGCACCACCAGGGCCACGGGCCGGGCCCCGCGCGCCGGGTCGGGACCGTCCAGGTCACGGGCGGCGCGGGCCAGCAGCAGCACCCGCAGCCCCTGCTCGTTCAGCAGGCCGGTCTCCTTCAGCGCGGGGTCGTCGGGGGCCAGCAGCACGTCGGGGGCGCCCAGCAGCCATCCGGCGACCTTGCCGTCCCCCTCCTCGAACGCGGCCCCGCTGTACTTGCGGGCCGAGGAGAACGGCAGCGCGCTCACCGGGCGCAGGTCCTTCTTCCCGCCTTCGCCGTCCTCGCCCCTGCCGTCCGGGTAGGCGTCGATGATGGCCTGCAGCGAGGCGTTGGGACGCGGGTCGGACGCCCCGAGCGCGGCCAGCACCTCCCGTACCCGCTTCTCGTCGGCGCCGTCCAGCGGCTTCAGCCCGGTCACGTCCATGCCGCCCTCGGTGAGCGTGCCGGTCTTGTCCAGGCAGACGGTGTCCACGCGGGCCAGGCCCTCGATCGCGGGCAGCTCCTGCACCAGGCACTGCTGGCGCCCGAGCCGCACCACCCCGATGGCGAAGGCCACCGAGGTCAGCAGCACCAGCCCCTCCGGCACCATCGGGATGATCCCGGCGATCGTCCGGGCCACCGACGACTTGAAGTCGCTGCTCTTCACCACGAGCTGGGTGACGACCAGGCCGAGCGCGGCCGGGACCATCATCCAGGTCACGTACTTCAGGATCGTGGAGATCCCGGACCGCAGCTCGGAGTGGACCAGCGTGAACCGGGACGCCTCCTCGGCGAGTTGGGCCGCGTACGCCTCCCGGCCCACCTTGGTCGCCTGGAAGGCGCCGCCGCCCGCGACCACGAAGCTGCCCGACATCACCTGCTCGCCTGGGTGCTTGACCACCGGGTCGGCCTCGCCGGTCAGCAGCGACTCGTCCACCTCCAGACCGTCGGCCTCGGCGCACACCCCGTCCACCACGATCTTGTCGCCAGGCCCGATCTCCACCAGGTCGCCCAGCACGATCTCGCTGGTCGGCACCTGGACCGCACGGCCGTCCCGGCGCACGGTCGGCCGGGTCTCCCCGATCACCGCGAGCGAGTCCAGCGTCTTCTTCGCCCGCCACTCCTGCACGATCCCGATCCCGGTGTTGGCGAGGATCACGAACCCGAACAGGCTGTCCTGGATCGGCGCGACGAACAGCGTCACCACCCACAGCACGCCGATGATCGCGTTGAACCGGGTGAACACGTTCGCCCGCACGATCTCGCCGAGCGAGCGGCTGCTGCGCACCGGTACGTCGTTGACCTGCCCCCGTGCCACCCGCTCCGCGACCTCGGCGCGGGTCAGCCCCGCCGGGCGGGTGCCGGGCGGCGCGACCGGGTGCACGGGGTCCAGTCCGGCACCCGAGTCGATATGCGTCATGCATTCGACGTTACGTGCGGAATCCCCGCTTCACCTGCCGGGCGGGCCGATCTCCGGGTAACGCCAGGGGCGCCCCCGACGCGTCTCGGGGGCGCCCCTGACCAGGCCCTGGATCAGCCCAGCGCAGGCGGCCCCGCATCCGCCCCGGTCCCCCAGGAGGAAGGCGTCGACCCGACCGTGAAGGACAGCGAACGGTGCGTCCGCAGCGCCTCGGTGGTCAGGTAGGTCCGCCCGTACGCGGCGCCGTCCAGCCGCGCCGACCGCACATAGCGGGTGTCCGCCGAGGTGCCCGGCGCGGTGATGGTGAGCGCGCCGCGCGGGTAGTAGCGGCGGTCCAGGGTGAGGTCGACCCGGTCGAACACCGGGGTGGACAGGCCCCAGGTGTCGTAGCCGGGCTGGACCGGGAAGACGCCGATGGACGACAGGACGTTCCAGGCGGACATGGTGCCCAGGTCGTCGTTGCCGGTCATCCCGGTCGGCCCGTCCGTGAACAGGGTCAGCGCCGCGTGCACCACGTCCGTCGTCTTCCACGGCTGCCCGGTGGACAGATAGGTGTACGGCGCGATCAGGTCGGGTTCGTTCTGCGGGTTGTACTTGTCCGCGTTGTAGTAGTCGTACGGCCCGTTCACCCACACCTCGCGGGCGGTCTTCGCCGGGTCCTGGAGCAACTGCCCGTAGGCGAAGAAGGAGTCGAGCCGGTCGTTGGCCGCCTGCTTGCCGCCGATCAGGTCCACCATGCCGGGCAGATCCTGCGGCACCAGCCACTGGTACTGCCAGGACGTGCCCTCGTGGAAGCCCTCGCTCTTGGCCGGGTCGGCCGGGCCGGTGAAGGCGCCGGAGGCGTCCCGGGCGCGGAAGAACCCGGTGGAGGGGTCGAAGATCTTCCGGTAGTTCCGCGCCCGCGTCGCGTACCGGTCCGCGTCCGCGCCGTGCCCGAGGTCGCGGGCCATCCGGGACAGCATCGCGTCCGACAGGGCGTACTCCAGCGTGGCCGACGCCCCGTGGTCGTAGTCCGAGTCACCGGGCTTGGCGTGCGGGCGGTCCTTGACGTAGGGGGCGAAGCCGTCGGCGAGGTACTCCCGGTTCGCCTCCCGGCCCACGGCCGGCGAGTCGGCGGGCGGCACGCCGTCCGCGTTCTTCTTCAGCGCCTTGTAGGCCCGCTCCTCCCAGCCGTGCAGCAGCCCCTGCTGGTAGGCGTTGGTGAGGAACGGGGTCACCGGGTCGCCGGTCATGATGTTGGTCTCGACCGTGCCGTAGCCCCACTTGGGCAGCCAGCCGCTCTCCTCGTCGATCCGGATCACCGAGATCGCCATGTCCCGCGCCTCACGCGGCGCGAGCAGGGACAGCAGCTGGGACTGGGTGCGGTAGGTGTCCCACAGCGACCAGTTCTGGTAGTACGTGAAGCCCTGGGTGCGGTGGATCTTCTGGTCCCAGCCGGTGTAGCGGCCGTCGGTGTCGCTGCCGATGTTCGGCGCGAGGAACGACCGGTACAGCGAGGAGTAGAAGGTCCGGCGCAGCGTGTCGCTCCCGCCGCGCGCCCGTACGTCGTCCAGCCGGTCCTCCCAGGCCCGCCCGGCCGCGCCGCGCACCGCGTCGAAGGACCGGCCGCCCTCGGCGCGCAGATTGCCGAGCGCGCCCCGCGCGTCCACGTAGGACAGCGCGGTGGTCGCCTCGACCGTGCGGTCCTCGCGGGTGTCGAACCGCAGATACGCGCCGTCCGCGCCGGTCTTTGCGCCCTCGGTGACGGTGGAGCCCGTCCAGGTGCCGTGGGCGGTGAAGGGGCGGTCGAAGCGGGTGACCGTGTAGAGCGTGTACGGGACGGTGTCCTGGCAGAAGCCGCGCCCGGTGAGCTTGGTGCGCACGGTGTGGTCGTCCAGGATCTCGACCTCGGTGGCGACCTTGGTGTGCAGCGACTGGCCCGCGTTCAGCAGGACGTTGGCCTTGTCGGTGGCCGGGAAGGTGTAGCGCTGCACCCCGGTGCGGGCGGTCGCGGTCAGCTCGGCCTCGATGCCGGAGTCCAGGCCGACGCGGTAGTAGCCGGGGCTGGCGGACTCGTCGTCGTGGCTGAACTTCGCGGCGTAGCGGGCGTAGTCGGTGGTGGTGACGTCGCCCGTGGTGGGCAGCACCGGGAGGTCACCGCCGAGGCCGCAGCCGACGCCGGAGAGGTGGACCAGGGAGAAGCCCCGGATGTGGTCCTGGCCGTAGTCGTAGCCGGTGTTGTGGCCGGTGTCGGGGGAGAGCTGCACCATGCCGAACGGCACGGCCGCGCCGGGGTAGGTGTTGCCCTCGTTCTGAGTGCCGATGAACGGGTTGACGAGGTCGGTCAGCCGGGCGGGAGGGTCGGCCTGCGCGTGGGCGGGGGTGGCCAGCAGCGCGGTCGCCGCCAGTGTCCCGGCCATGAAGCGACCGATATGCCGTGTCCATGTCATGCAAGAACCTCTGAGGTGGTGGGCCGGAGGTGCTCAGGGGTGGTTCAGGGCGACGAAGGCAACGTTGTCAGCGCTTCGGACGCGCGCGGTACAACGTTGTCATCGGACAGCAGTGGGCATGACAACACGAAAATCCGCATGCCGTCCAGAGGTCTCGCACGACCCGGAGGTCACTCCGCGGAGACGGGCTCCCGCTCGGCCGCGGCCCGCTTGATCGCGGCGTCCCGGCCGCGCACGTACCAGATGCCGATCAGCCCGAGACCGGCCCCGGCCAGGCAGGTCCACACCCACCACAGATGGCCGTGGTCGTCGAACCAGCCATAGAACGGCAGCTGGACCAGGAAGAGGACGAACCACACGATCGTGCCGCCGGTGATCGTGGCGACCACGGGCCCCTCCAGGGGCTCCGGCGCTTCGTGCTTGGGGGTCCACTTCGTCATGAGCACAGCTTACGAGGCGCCCCGCTGCGCCCTGCAGCCCTGTGACCCTACGGACATTCGGTGAATATCTACGCGCGGAGATAGCGATCTAGGCTTCATACGTTCATACTGAAGCCGTTTGTCTTTGACTGTTTCTGTTCGTACGAAACTCCAAAAGGGCTCGGGGGAACCCTGAATGGTGAAGAGGACTCGCATGCCCACCTCGGCCACGGCCAAGGCTCCTTCCCCCGAACAGCCCGGCGGTGCACCCTCCTTCGGCGCTGTCGACCGCTACTTCAAGATCTCCGAGCGCGGCAGCACCGTCGCCCGCGAGATCCGGGGCGGTTTCGCCACCTTCTTCGCGATGGCGTACATCATCGTGCTGAACCCGATCATTCTTGGCAGCGCCAAGGACATGTACGGGCACCACCTGGACAACGGCCAGCTCGTCACGGCCACGGCGCTCACCGCCGCCTTCACCACCCTGCTGATGGGTGTGATCGGCAACGTCCCGATCGCGCTCGCGGCCGGACTCGGCGTCAACACGGTCGTCGCGCTCCAGCTCGCGCCGCGCATGTCCTGGCCGGACGCGATGGGCATGGTGGTGCTCGCGGGCTTCGTGGTGATGCTGCTGGTCGCCACCGGTCTGCGCGAGCGCGTGATGAACGCCGTCCCCTACGGGCTGCGCAAGGCCATCGCCATCGGTATCGGTCTGTTCATCATGCTGATCGGCCTGGTCGACTCCGGCTTCGTCACCCGTATCCCGGACATCGCCCAGACCACCGTCCCGCTCACCCTCGGCACCGGCGGTCACCTCACCGGCTGGCCGGTCCTGGTGTTCATCCTGGGTGCGCTGCTCACCCTGGCGCTGATCGTCCGCAAGGTCCCCGGCGCGATCCTGATCTCCATCGTGGCGATGACCGTCCTCGCGGTGATCATCAACCTGGTCGCCAAGGTGCCGTCCTGGGGCCTGACCACCCCGAAGTGGCCCGGCAACCCGGTCGCCACCCCGGACTTCGGCCTGATCGGCCAGGTCAGCCTGTTCGGCGGCTTCGCCAAGGTCGGCGTGCTGACCGGCATCCTCTTCGTCTTCACCGTCCTGCTGTCCTGCTTCTTCGACGCCATGGGCACGATCATGGGCATCAGTGACGAGGCCAAGCTGACCGACGCCCAGGGCCAGATGCCGGGCGTCAACAAGGTCCTGCTGATCGACGGCCTCGCCGTCGCCGCGGGCGGCGCCAGCTCCGCGTCGGCCACCACCTGCTTCGTGGAGTCCACCGCGGGCGTCGGCGAGGGCGCCCGCACGGGTCTCGCCAACGTCGTCACCGGCGCCCTGTTCGGTGCCGCGCTGTTCCTCACCCCGATCGCCACCATGGTCCCGTCCCAGGCCGCCACGCCCGCGCTGCTCGCGGTCGGCTTCCTGATCCTGGCGGGCTCGATCCGGGAGATCGACTGGTCCGACTTCACCATCGCCATCCCGGCCTTCGTGACCATGGTGATGATGCCGTTCACCTACTCGATCACCAACGGCATCGGCATGGGCTTCATCACCTTCGTGGTGCTCCGCCTGGCCGCCGGGCGCGGCCGGGACATCCCGGTGGCGATGTACGTGGTCGCGGCCGTCTTCGGCTTCTACTACCTGATGCCGGCCCTCGGTCTGACCTGACCGGGGCGCGGCTGAGGTTTCCTACGGGGTCACATGAGTCTCATGTGACCCCGTAGAACTTCTCGGTCTCGTCGACGGCGGTCTGGAACCGCTCGTCGAAGTCGTCCCTGGCGAGCGTGCGGATCACGTAATCCTGCACGCTCATTCCTCTCTTGGCCGCACGTTCCCGGAGCCTCTCTAGCAGCTCCCCGTCCATGCGCAGGCTGAGCACACTGGTCCCCATGCGTACGAGGGTCGCCACATCACGCCACCCGATGGGTCACTTTTCGGAACTGACTCACTCGTACGGGTGACGATGCGGCTCAGTGGCGGACATCACTGGCACACGCGTGCGTGGTGGCGTTCCTTAGTGAGGGTAATGAGTTAGGCTAAAGACATGTCGGACCTCACCCACGGCGACGACGTGGCCGCCGTGAACTCCCTCCGCTCCGCCGTGATGCGGCTGTCCCGTCGACTCAAGCACCAGCGGGTCGACGAGTCGCTGAGCCCCACCGAGATGTCGGTGCTGGGCACGCTGTCCAACTGCGGACAGGCCACTCCGGGCGAGCTGGCGCGCAAGGAGCACGTCCAGCCGCCCTCGATGACCCGCATCGTCGCGCTCCTGGAGGCCAAGGGCCTGGTCCGGCTCGAGCCGCATCCTGAGGACCGGCGCCAGAAGGTCGTCACCCGGACCGAGCAGGCCGAGGCGATGCTCGTCGAGAGCCGCCGCAAACGCAACGCGTTCCTGGCCGGTCTGGTCGAGGGCCTCGACGAGGACGAGTGGGCCACCCTGCGCGCCGCCGCCCCCGTCCTGGAGAAGCTCGCGCAATTGTAGCCACGGCATCGCTTCTGGAGGCGACCTTTTGAGTACGGGACCCGGAGCAGCTTCCGTCCCCGCACCGGCCACTACTACCCCCGCTTCCGGCAGAACCTCGATGTTCAGCTCGCTGAAGGTCCGGAACTACCGGTTGTTCTTCGCCGGGCAGGTCGTCTCCAACACCGGTACCTGGATGCAGCGCATCGCCCAGGACTGGCTGGTGCTGAGCCTCACCGGCTCCTCCGCGGCCGTCGGCATCACCACCGCCCTGCAGTTCCTGCCGATGCTGCTGTTCGGCCTGTACGGCGGGGTCCTCGTCGACCGGCTGCCCAAGCGGCCCGCGCTGCTGTTCACCCAGTCCGCGATGGCCGTCACCGGCCTGGCGCTCGCCGTCCTCACCCTCTCCGGGCACGTCCAGGTCTGGCACGTCTACGTCGCCGCCTTCGCGGTCGGTCTCGCCACGGTCGTGGACAACCCGGCCCGGCAGTCCTTCGTCTCGGAGATGGTCGGCCCCGGCCAGCTCCAGAACGCGGTCAGCCTGAACTCGGCCAACTTCCAGTCCGCCCGGCTGGTCGGCCCGGCCGTCGCCGGTCTGATGATCACCGGAGTGGGCACCGGGTGGGCGTTCCTCGCCAACGGGCTGTCCTTCGTCGCGCCCATCGCCGGGCTGCTGCTGATGCGCACCCGTGAGCTGCACGCCGTCGACCGCGCCCCGCGCGGCAAGGGCCAGCTGCGGGAGGGGCTGCGGCATGTCGCCGGTCGGCCGGAGCTGGTCTGGCCGATCGTGCTGGTCGGGTTCATCGGCACCTTCGGCTTCAACTTCCCGGTGTGGCTGACCGCCTTCGCCGACGACGTGTTCCACTCCGGCGCCGGTGCGTACAGCCTGTTCAACACCCTGATGGCCGTCGGCTCACTGATCGGCGCCCTGCTCGCCGCGCGGCGCGGCACGGCCCGGTTCCGGGTGCTGGTCGCGGCCGCGCTGGCCTTCGGCGCGGTGGAGATCGTGGCGGCGCTCGCGCCCTCGTACTGGCTGTTCGCGCTGCTGATGATCCCGATCGGGGCGTTCGGCCTCACGGTCAACGTCACCGCCAACACCGCCGTGCAGATGTCCACCGATCCGGCCATGCGGGGCCGGGTGATGTCCCTGTTCATGATGGTGTTCATGGGCGGCACGCCGCTGGGCGCACCGCTCGTGGGGTGGGTCACCGACACCTACGGAGCCCGCTTCGGCTTCCTGGCGGGTGGTGTCGTCTCGGCTGCCGCGGCGGCGGTCATCGGCCTCTTCCTGGCCCGCGCGGGCGACCTCCGGCTCCGGCTGACCTGGCACCACGGCCCGCATCTGCGGTTCGTGCCGCGCGGGCGCGAGGAGCTGACGCCGGTCGCGTGAGGCGTCCTCGACGCCGTCGAGCACGGCGGCGGGGCGTACCGGTCTGGGATCGTGGACGCATGAGACTCTTCGCCGCCGTGCTGCCGCCCCCGGAGGCCGTGGTGGAGCTGGGCCGGGAGGTACGGGTGCTGCGCGGGCTCGCCGGGGCCGACGCGCTGCGGTGGACCCAGGCGGACGGCTGGCACTTCACGCTCGCCTTCTACGGGGAGGTCCCCGAGGAGAGCGTGCCCGAGCTGGCACGGCGGCTGGAGCGCGCGGCCGGGCGGAGCGAGCCGTTCCCGCTGGCCGTCGCCGGGGGCGGCGGCTTCGGGCGCGGCAAGGCGCTGTGGGCCGGAGCCACGGGAGACCTCACCGCGCTGGGCAGGCTGGCCGGGCGGGCCCGGGCGGCCGGACGCCGGGCCGGGGTGGGCGGCGAGGAGCACCGGCACTACCGGGCGCATCTCACACTGGCCCGCGGCAAGGGCGACACCGACCTGCGGCCCTACGTCGCCGCCCTCGCCGAATTCACCGGTACCGGCTGGACGGTGGGCGAACTGGTCCTCGTCCGCAGCCGACTGCCGACCTCCGGGGTCCCCGGCGAGCAGCCCCGGTACGCGCCGGTCGCCCGCTGGGCACTGGGCGCGTCCGGTTAGGCTCGTCGTCGTGGAACCGAAAATCCGGAACCGGATCATGGCCGGTGCGCTCGTGCTGATGCTGGTGGTCGTCGCCGTGGCGGCGGCCGTCCGCTGACGCACGCCCCCAGGCCGCTCCGCGGGGAACCCCGTACGGAGCGGCCTTTCGCTTGCCGCTACGCGCTTGCCCCTACCAGGCGAACGCCTCCGGGGCGGGGCCCGGACCGGGGAAGATCCCGTCCAGCTCCCTCAACAGCTCCTCGCTCAGCTCCAGCTCCACCGCGCGCAGCGCCGAGTCGAGCTGGTCCTTGGTGCGCGGGCCGACGATCGGGCCGGTGACGCCGGGCCGGGTCAGCAGCCAGGCGAGCGCGACCTCGCCGGGCTCCAGGCCGTGCTTGGCGAGCAGCTCCTCGTACGCCTCGATCCGGTCGCGGGTCGCGGTGTCGGCGAGGGCGTCGGCCGCGCGGCCGGAGGCGCGGCGCCCGCGCTCGGCCTCCTTGCGGATGACCCCGCCCAGCAGTCCGCCGTGCAGCGGCGACCAGGGGATGACGCCGAGCCCGTAGTCCTGGGCGGCCGGGATGACCTCCATCTCGGCGCGGCGCTCCGCGAGGTTGTACAGGCACTGCTCGCTGACCAGGCCGAGGGTGTTGCCCCGGCGCAGGGCCGTCTCGTTGGCCTGGGCGATCTTGTAGCCGGGGAAGTTGGAGGAACCGGCGTAGAGGATCTTGCCCTGGGTGACCAGGACGTCGACCGCCTGCCAGATCTCCTCGAACGGGGTGTTCCGGTCGATGTGGTGGAACTGGTAGATGTCGATGTAGTCGGTCTGCAGCCGTTTCAGGCTGGCGTCCACCGCGCGGCGGATGTTCAGCGCGGAGAGCTTGTCGTAGTTGGGCCAGGCGTCGCCTTCTGCGCCCATGTTCCCGTAAACCTTGGTGGCCAGGACGGTTTTCTCGCGCCGCTCGCCGCCCTTGGCGAACCAGGTTCCGACGATCTCCTCGGTGCGGCCCTTGTTCTCGCCCCAGCCGTACACGTTCGCGGTGTCGAAGTAGTTGATGCCCGCGTCCAGCGCCGCGTCCATGATCGCGTGGCTGTCCGCCTCGTCCGTCTGCGGCCCGAAGTTCATCGTCCCGAGCACCAGCCGGCTGACCTTGAGTCCCGTGCGTCCAAGCTGCGTGTACCTCATGCCCACCTAGCCAACGTCTTGGAGCGCGCTCTAGGCAAGCGCTGGGGTCAGTCGCGGGGGAAGTCGCCGGTTTCGAGGGTGAGGTCGACCGGGGTGCCGGTGAGGTCGATGTCGCCGCCGAACCTCACCTCGAGGGCACGGACGTACTCGCCGTCCTTGGGGTCGGTGTAGACGCGGCAGCGGCCTTGGTAGGGGTCCGCGATGAGGTAGACGGGGACCTCGGCGACGGCGTACGCGGTCATCTTGGGGCCGTAGTCGTTGGCGGCCGTGCCCTGGGAGATGACTTCGGTGATGAACCGGACGTCCTGGTGGCGCCAGTGGCCCGTCTCGTCCGGCTCCGCCGAGTCCTTGAGCAGGGCGATGTCCGGGCAGAAGCCGTTCTCGTGGCCGGGGAAATCGATGCGGACGTCGGAGAAGACCATGACGTCCGGTCCGAATCTGTCCTCCAGGGCCCGCAGGACCCGACGGATGATCTGCCAATGCGTGTTCCGCTGCGGCACCATGAAGAAGCAGCCCCCGACGATCTCGGCCCGGAATCCTTCGGGGATGGGCATCCGCTCGAACCACTCGTCCAAGCGTGCGGTGTCGCTCTCGGCCATCGCGGTCCTGTCGTCGAGGACGGTCATCGTGGCGCTCCTCCCCGGCTGCCCACGCAGATGTGCAGCCGCGCGGTTCAACGATACGGACCGTGACCGGGAGACGCTGGAACTCGGCCGATCCGTTCAGGCCACGTACGGCCCGCCCACCCCCCACGCCTCGTGCATCGCCCCCGCGAACGCCCCCGCGATCCGGTGCTCGCCGCTCGCGTTGGGATGCGTGCCGTCGTACGTGTCCCTGGTGATGTCCCACCCCTTCGGCGCCGAGGCCAGCAGCAGCGCCGAGCGGGGCTCGTCCAGGTCGGCGACCGTCTTAGCGAGGAGGGTGTTGAAGAGGGCGACCTGTGCGGCGAAGGGGGCGTCCTCCTGGGCGCGTATGTTCGGGATGACCGGCAGCAGCACCATGCGCACGCGCGGACGCGCCTCGCGGGCCGCCGCGACGAACGCCCGCACGTTCTCCGCCGTCTGCTCCGCGTTGGTGTAGAAGCCCAGGTCGATCAGGCCGAGGGAGACCAGCAGGACGTCGGCCCGGTGCGCCCGCACCGCCTCCCCGATCAGCGGAGCCATGTGCTGCCAGCCCTCGCCCCATCCGGCGAGGTGGGCGCGCGGGAAGCCGGGGTCGGCGTACTCGTGGGAGCCGGGCTCCCCGGTTGCCTGGTCGTACAGCGTCTCGCGGGGGCCGACGAGCTGGAACGGGTCGCCGTATGTGTCGCGCAGGTGCTGCCACAGCCGGTAACGCCACGTGTGTTCGCCCGCGCTCCCGATCGTCATGGAGTCACCTACGGGCATGAACCTGAGCATCCGCTCATGATGGCGGATCACGGTCCGGACCCGCATCCAGGTCCCCTGTGAGGCCCACCACCCAGGCCGAACCCCCGCGCCAGGTGGCAGTCTTGGACCATGCGCCGACCGTTCGCCCTGCTTGCCGGGGCCCTGCTCGCGGGTGCCTGCGCCCTGCCCGCCCACGCCGCGGACGGGGACCAGGGGTTCACCATCGAGGACCCCAGGATCACCGAGTCCAGCGGCCTGGCCGCCTCCCACCTGCATCCCGGCGTCTACTGGACGCACAACGACAGCGACGACGGCCCGTACCTCTACGCCGTCGACAGCCGCACCGGAAAGACCGTCGCCACGCTCACCCTGCGCGGCATCGGTTCCCCGCGCGACGTGGAGGCGATCTCCATCGGGCCGGACAACCAGATCTACGTCGGCGACATCGGCGACAACTTCCACGGCCGCTGGCCCTACGTGTGGATCTACCGCCTGCCCGAGCCGAAGACCCTGAAGGACCAGACGGTCACGGCCACGCAGTACGTCGTGAAGTACTCCGACGGCCCGCGTGACGCCGAGTCGCTGGCCGTCCACCCCAAGACCGGCCGCGTCTACATCATCGACAAGAACGAGGACGGCGGTCACCTGTACGAGGGCCCCGCCGAACTGTCGTCCTCCGGCACGAACGTCTTCCGCCCGGTCGCCCCCGTCGACCTGTGGGCCACCGACGCCGCCTTCTCCCCGAACGGCGAACAGCTCGCCGTACGCGGCTACTTCGGCGGCATCTCCTACGACTGGAACGGCGGCCGCATCAAGAAGCTGGACCGGCTGGACGTGCCGCTCCAGGGCCAGGGGGAGTCCGTCAGCTACTCCCCGGACGGCACCAAGCTGATGTACGGCAGCGAGGGCGCGCAGAGCCAGGTGAAGGCGCTGGACGCACCGGAGGGCGGCGCGGTGGCGTCCAAGTCGCCCTCCACCGGCGGGAGTTCCGCGTCAGGGGAGAAGGGCGACGAGGGCGGCTTCAAGGTCGGTGCCGTCCTCCTCGCGCTCGGCGCCGCCGCCCTGTTCGGCATGCGGCGGATGCGGCGCAAGGGATAGGCGCGGGGTACAGGAAAGGGCGCCCGGTTCACCACCGGGCGCCCCAACTCATCTGGACCTACAGGTTTCAGATCCGCTCGATGACATGGTCGACGCACTTGGTGAGCGCCTCGACGTCGGCCGGGTCGATCGCCGGGAACATGGCGACTCGGAGCTGGTTGCGGCCGAGCTTGCGGTACGGCTCGGTGTCCACGATGCCGTTGGCGCGCAGCGCCTTGGCGACCGCGGCCGCGTCGATCTCGTCGGCGAAGTCGATCGTGCCGATGACCTGCGACCGCTTGGCCGGGTCGGTGACGAACGGCGTCGCGTACTTCGACTCCTCCGCCCAGGTGTACAGCCGGTTCGAGGAGTCCTTGGTGCGGCCGGTGGCGAAGTCCAGTCCGCCCTGGCCGTTCAGCCACTCCAGCTGCTCGTTGAGCAGGAACAGCGTGGCGAGCGCCGGGGTGTTGTACGTCTGGTTCTTGCGGGAGTTGTCGATCGCCGTCGGCAGGCTGAAGAACTCCGGGACGTGCCGGCCGGAGGCGTGGACCCGCTCGGCGCGCTCGATCGCGGCGGGGGAGAACACGCCGATCCACAGGCCGCCGTCGGAGGCGAAGGACTTCTGCGGGGCGAAGTAGTAGACGTCCGTCTCGGAGACGTCGACCGGCAGGCCGCCCGCGCCGGAGGTGGCGTCCACCAGGACGAGCGAGCCCTCGTCGGCACCGGCCACGCGCTTGATCGGCATGGCGACACCGGTGGAGGTCTCGTTGTGGGTGAACGCGTACACGTCCACGCCCGCCTCGGCCCGCGCCTCGGGGTGGGTGCCGGGGTCGGAGGCGATGACGGTCGGCTCGGCCAGCCAGGGGGCGAGCTTGGCCGCCTTGGCGAACTTGGAGGAGAACTCACCGAAGTTGAGGTGCTGGGACTTGGACTCGATCAGTCCGTGGGTGGCGATGTCCCAGAAGGCGGTCGAGCCGCCGTTGCCGAGGACGACCTCGTAGCCGTCCGGGAGGGAGAACAGGGAGCTGATGCCTTCGCGGACCTGGCCCACCAGGTTCTTGACCGGAGTCTGGCGGTGGGAGGTGCCCAGCAGGGAACTGCCGGTCGCCGCGAGCGCGGCGAGCGCCTCCGTCCGCACCTTGGAGGGGCCCGCGCCGAAGCGTCCGTCGGCGGGCTTGATGTCAGCGGGGATCTCGATGTCGGCCACGAGTCGGAGCGTATCGGGTGTGCGAAACCGGACGAAGCCGTGTCCGTCGGATGAGACGACTCTTCCGGGTCGTGGACTTGTGCGGTCGTACGACGAACTGAGGATCGGGGGGTGCCTGTGGACAACTTTCGATGACGTTGCGTGATCGGATGCATGCTGGACCCAGGACCGATCGACGGGGTCGGACGGACGGGGGACTGACATGGAGATCGACGGAGGACTGGAGAGCGAGCTGCGGCGGGCCGTGCGGGGCGAGGTCCGCTTCGACGCGACCGCCCGGGCGCTGATGACCATGGACGCGTCCAACTACCGACGGGTCCCGCTGGGCGTGGTGGCCCCTCGGGACGCCGAGGACGTGGCGGCCGTGCTGGAGGTGTGCCGGGCGCGCGGAACACCGGTGGTCGCGCGCGGCGGGGGCACGTCCATCGCCGGGCAGGCGACGGGCACGGGGGTGGTGCTGGACTTCACCCGGCATATGAACGGTCTGCTGGAGATCGACCCGGACGCGCGCACGGCGACGGTTCAGCCGGGCCTGGTGCTGGACCGGCTCCAGACGGCGGCCGCCCCGCACGGCCTCCGCTTCGGCCCCGACCCCTCCACCCACGGCCGCTGCACGCTCGGCGGCATGATCGGCAACAACTCCTGCGGCGCCCACTCGGTGGCCTGGGGCACCACCGCCGACAGTGTGCGCGAGCTGTCCGTGCTCACCGCGCGCGGCGACCCCCTGCGCCCCGGCCGGGACTGGTCGGGCGCACCGGAGGGGCTGCGCGCCCTGGTGGAGGGGGAGTTGGCCCGGCTGCGTACCGGCTTCCCCGAGCTGCCCCGCCGTATCTCCGGGTACGCCCTGGACGCCCTGCTGCCCGAGCACGGTGCCGATGTAGCCCGCTCCTTCTGCGGCTCCGAGGGCACCCTCGGCGTCCTCACCGAGGCGGTGGTGGATCTGGTGGAGGCGCCACCCGTCCACGCCCTGGCCGTGCTGGGGTACGCCGACGAGAGCGCCGCCGCCGATGCCGCCGCCGGTCTGCTGCCGCACGGCCCGCTGACCGTGGAGGGCATGGCGGCCGACCTGATCCGGGTACCGGTCGGGCTGCCGAAGGGCGGCGCCTGGCTGTTCGTGGAGACGGGCGGCGCCTCGGCGGGGGAGGCGCGGGCCCGCGCGGAGGCGGTCGTCCGCGCGGCGGACGTGGTGGACGCGCTGGTGGTGACCGACCCAGCCGCCCAGCGCGGCCTGTGGCGGCTGCGCGAGGACGCGAGCGGTACGGCGACCCGGATGCCGGACGGCACCGAGGCGTGGCCCGGCTGGGAGGACTGCGCGGTGCCGCCCGCCCGGCTCGGCGCCTACCTGCGCGACTTCCGCGCCCTGCTCGCCGCCCACGGCCTGCGCGGCGCTCCCTACGGCCACTTCGGGGAGGGCTGTGTCCACGTCCGGATCGACTTCGACCTGCTCACCGAGGCCGGGGTGGGCCGGTTCCGCCGCTTCTCCGAGGAACAGGCCGACCTGGTGGTCTCCCACGGCGGCTCGCTGTCCGGGGAGCACGGCGACGGACAGGCCCGCGCGGAGCTGCTGCCACGCATGTACGGCGCGGAGACGGTGGCGCTGTTCGAGCGGGCCAAGGCGGTGTGGGACCCCGACGACCTGCTCAACCCCGGCATGCTGGTCCACCCCGCCCGGCTGGACGACAACCTCCGCTTCGCGGTGCTGCCCCGCCGTCCGGTGGACGTCGCCTTCGGCTACCCGCACGACGACGGCGACTTCCGCGCGGCCGTCCGCCGCTGTGTCGGGGTCGCGAAATGCCGTACGGAGTCGGCGGGCGGGTCCGAGGTGATGTGCCCGTCGTTCCGGGCGACCGGGGAGGAGGAGCATTCCACGCGGGGCCGGGCGCGGCTGCTGCACGAGATGCTCGCGGGGGAGGTGATCACCGACGGCTGGCGCTCGACCGAGGTCCGGGACGCCCTCGACCTGTGTCTGTCCTGCAAGGGCTGCCGCTCGGACTGCCCGGTCGGCGTCGACATGGCCACCTACAAGGCGGAGTTCCTGCACCACCACTACGCGGGCCGACCGCGCCCCGCCGCCCACTACAGCCTCGGGTCACTGCCGGTGTGGCTGCGGTGGGCGGCCCGTCTGCGGGCGGCGCCGCTGATCAACCGGCTCGCCTCGGTGGGCCCGTTGGCCCGGCTGGGGAAACGGGTGGGCGGGATCGCGGGGGAGCGGGAGATCCCCCGGCTCGCCGAGGAGACGTTCAGCCGGTGGTGGCGGGGGCGGCGCCCGGCGCCGCAGAGCGGCGGCTCCGGGCAGCTGGTCGTGCTGTGGCCGGACACCTTCACCGAGCATCTGTCGCCGTCCGTGGGGCAAGCCGCGGTCCGGGTGCTGGAGTCGGCCGGGCTGCGGGTGGCGCTCCCGCCGACCCTGCTGCCCGGCGGACGCCCGGTGGGAGACGGCGCCTCCCGCGCGCCGACCGCACTGCTCCGGGCCCGCCGCGCCCAGGTCTGCTGCGGGCTGACCTACCTCTCCACCGGCCGCCTGGACCGGGCCCGCGCGGTCCTCCTGCGCACGCTGGACCTGATGGAACCGGTACTGGAGGCCGGGGTCCCGGTCGTCGTGCTGGAACCGAGCTGCGCGGCGGCCCTCCGCGCCGACCTCCCCGAGCTCCTGCCCGACGACCCGCGTGCCGCCCGCCTGGCCGCGGCCGTACGCACCTTCGCGGAGACCCTGCGCCGCCACGCCCCGTACTGGACCCCACCCGTCGTCGACCGCCCGGTGGCCGGGCAGACCCACTGCCACCAGCACGCGGTGCTCGGCGACACCGCCGACCGCGAACTGCGCGCCTCGGCCGCCCTCACCGGCGAACTCAGCGGCGGCTGCTGCGGCCTGGCCGGCAACTTCGGCTTCGAGAAAGGCCACTTCGACGTCTCCCGCGCCTGCGCCGAGGACCAGCTCCTCCCGGCCGTCCACACCGCCCCCGAGAACGCGGCTCTCCTGGCGGACGGCTACTCCTGCCGCACCCAGCTGGAACAACTGGCCGGGGTGAGGGCCCGGCACCTGGCGGAAGTACTGGCGGAGGGGCTGGAGAGGGAGGGGCGGGAGTAAGCGAGGAATACGGAAAGATCGCGGTCCTCTCCGACATCCACGGGGTGCTGCCCGCCCTGGAGGCGGTCCTCGCCGAGCCCGAGGTGGCGGCCGCCGACCGGATCGTCCTCACCGGCGACATCACGGCGGGTCCACAGCCCGCCGAGGTGCTGGACCTGCTGTGCGAGCTGGGCGACCGGGCCCTGTGGCTCGGCGGGAACGCGGACCGGGAACTGGTCGAGTACCGGCGCGGACAGCGCACGGAGATCCCCGACCCCATCGGGGTGTTCGCCGCGCGGGCCCTGCGCGCCGAGCAGGTGGACCTTCTGGCCGCACTGCCCGCCACCCTGCCCCTGCGCGTCCGGGGTCTCGGGCAGGTGCTGTTCTGCCACGCGACCCCGCGCGACGACGAGGAGATCGTCCTGGTCGACTCCCGTCCCGCCCGCTGGGCCGAGGTGCTGGACGGCGTGCCGCCCGGCGTCGGCACCGTGGTCTGCGGCCACACCCACATGCCGTACGCCCGGCTCGCGCACGGCAGGCTGATCGTCAACCCGGGAAGCGTCGGCATGCCGTACGGCCGCCCCGGCGCCCACTGGTGCCTGCTCGGTCCGGGGGTCGACCTGAGAGCGACCGCGTACGACATATCGGCGGCCGTCGCACGGCTCACGGCCGAGTGCGCCTATCCGGACATCGCCGCGTGGGCCGACTGCCACCTGCGCGCACGGGTGACGGAGACGGAGGCGTCGGCGGTGTTCGGACCCGGGGACGGGAGGGTCGGACCATAGTGACCGGGTCTGCCAGCGCGAAGGAGTCCGCCGTATGACCCTCACCCTGCGCCCCCTCAGCCGGGACGAGCATCTGGCCTTCGTGGGCTCGCGGCCCTCGGTCAGCCATATGCAGGTGCCGTCGTGGGGGGAGGTGAAGCCCGACTGGAAGGCGGAGAGCTTGGGCTGGTTCGAGGAGGACGGACGGCTCGTGGGCGCGGGGCTGGTGCTGCTGCGGCCGCTGCCGAAGGTGAAGCGGTATCTGGCCTACCTGCCCGAGGGCCCGGTCATCGACTGGCACGCCGACGACCTGGCGCGCTGGCTCGACCCGCTGCTGGCCCACCTGAAGGCGCGCGGCGCGTTCTCGGTGAAGATGGGGCCGCCCGTGGCCGCCCGGCGCTGGAGCCCCGAGGCGGTCAAGGCCGCCATCGCCGACCCGGCCGCGCACCGGCTGCGCGACGCCGAGCCGACCTGGCAGGACCCGCGCGCCCAGGCCCTCGCCGACCGGCTGCGTGGCATGGGCTGGCGGCAGACCGAACCGGACGCCGAGGAGGGCTTCGCGGCGGGGCAGCCCCGGTACGTGTCCCAGGTGCCGTTCGCCGGGCGGTCGCTGGAGGAGATCCACGGCGGTCTCAACCAGCAGTGGCGGCGCAACATCAAGAAGGCCGAGAAGGCGGGCGTGAAGGTGGTGCGCGGCGGGGCCGACGACCTGCCCGCGTTCTACGAGCTGTACACCGAGACCGCCGAGCGCGACCGCTTCATCCCGCGCCCGCTGCCGTACTTCCAGCGGATGTGGACCGCGCTCACCGCCGAGGACCCCGACCGGATGCGGCTGTACCTCGCGCACCACGACGGGGAGGTGCTGGCGGCGGCGACGATGCTGATCGTCGGCGGTCACGTCTGGTACTCCTACGGCGCCTCCACCGCCCGCAAGCGCGAGGTCCAGCCCAACAACGCCATGCAGTGGCGGATGATGGCCGACGCCCACGAGCTGGGCGCGCACGTCTACGACTTCCGGGGCATCACCGACACCCTGGAGGAGTCCAACCATCTGCTCGGCCTGCTCCGCTTCAAGGTCGGCGCGGGCGGCGAGGCGGTGGAGTACGTCGGGGAGTGGGACTTCCCGCTGAACAAGATGCTGCACAAGGCGTTCGACCTGTACATGGCCCGCCGCTGAGGCCCCGGCCCGCTGAGGCCCGATCCCGGCATCGCTGATCTCAGCATCCAAGACACCGGCTGCGTACAGTGGCATAAGGGTTCACACGCCTGACGGAGGTCCATTATCGTGGACCTGGAAGTACATCGGGATGTACGCGGCGCTCGCGCCGCCACCGATGCGCAGCAAGCCCACTCCCGCCGGCCCCCAGGACAGCCCGTGACCACCGTCCGCAGCTCCACCTCCACCTCGACCCCGAAGACCACCTCCACCACCCCGGACTCCCCCGGCCGGTTCGGCTCACTGGGGCCGGTCGGCCTGGTGCTGGCGGGCGGTATATCGGTCCAGTTCGGCGGGGCGCTCGCGGTGACGCTGATGCCCCGCGCGGGTGCGCTCGGCGTGGTGACGCTCCGCCTGGTCGCGGCGGCCCTGGTGCTGCTGGTGGTGTGCCGACCCCGGCTGCGCGGGCACTCCCGCACCGACTGGGGCACGGTGATCGTCTTCGGTCTCACCATGGCCGGGATGAACGGCCTCTTCTATCAGGCGGTCGCCCGTATCCCGCTCGGCCTCGCGGTCACCCTCGAAGTCCTCGGCCCGCTGGCCCTCTCCGTCCTGGTCTCCCGCCGCGCGATCAACGCCGTGTGGGCGGCCGTCGCCCTGGCGGGCGTCTTCCTGCTCGGCGGCGGGGGCTTCAGCGACCTGGACCCGCTGGGCGTCGGCTTCGCCCTGTCGGCGGGCGTCATGTGGGCGGCGTACATCATCTTCAGCGCCCGTACGGGCCGCCGCTTCCCGCAGGCCGACGGGCTGGCCCTCGCCATGGGGGTGGCCGCGCTGGTCTTCCTCCCGCTGGGCGTCGTCGACGCGGGCGACCGGCTGCTGAACCCCACCACCATCGCCCTGGGTTCGGCGGTGGCCCTGCTCTCCTCGGTGCTCCCCTACACCCTGGAACTCCTCGCGCTGCGCCGTCTCCCCGCCCCCACCTTCGCCATCCTGATGAGCCTCGAACCGGCCGTCGCCGCAACCGCGGGCTTCTTCGTGCTCCACCAGTCCCTCTCCCTCACCGAGGCCGCCGCCATCGCCCTGGTCATCACGGCCAGCATCGGCGCGGTCCGCACCCAGACCCGGCGAGTGCCGCCTCCGGCGCCGGAGGCGTAGCGGCTCCTCTCGGCGGCTCGGACCGCCCACTCGGGCTACTCGGTCTGCTCGGGCAGCGGCCGCACCAGTCGCAGCGCCTCCCGTGTGTTGTGTTCCGCGATGCCCCGCATGGCGTCGCGGTGCGGGAAGTCGCCGTCCAGCAGGCGCAGGGGGCCCGCCACCAGGGAGAGGTGGAGGGCGAGGGTGTGGAGGGCCAGACGGGCGGGGTCCAGCGACGGGCGGGCGAGCGGGGCGTAGTGCGGGCCGAAGCGAAGGCGCAGGAAGGCGTGTTCGTGTTCGGGGTCGAAGTGGGTGAGGCCCTCGATGTCGATCAGGACGGGGTGGGCGTCGGGGGTGAGGAGGACGTGGTCGGGGCCCAGTTCGCCATGGACCAGGGAGTACGTCGTGCGAGGGGTCACCGCCGCGTGCAGTGCGTGCAGCCGGTCGGACAGGGCGGGGTGGGCCTCGCTGACGCGCGGGTCGCGGGCCGCGGCTTCGGCCAGGTCGCTCAGGGCTCGGGTCAGGGTCAGTGCCTCGCTGGTCGCCGCGGGGGTGCGGGCGGGGTGCGGGGCCGTGTGGGCCGACATGCGGTCCAGGGTGAGGGACAGCTCCGCCAGGGCCTTCGCCGCTCGGGGCGGGTCGGTGGTGAAGGTCCTCTCCAGGGTGTCGCCGGGGATGTCCTCGACCAGGGCCAGGTCGGCGGGCTCGGCGGGCTCGGACGCGTGGAGGAGGCGCGGGGTGCGGGCGCCCGCCGCGTTCAGGGTGTGGTGCGCGGCCAGGAAGGGCGCCAGGCCGGACGCGGGGGTCAGGGGGTCCGTCGGCACACTCGGCCAGAAGTTCTCCTGTGGGGCCCAGCTATAGGCGATCACGGTCGGTGGGGCGCCCGTACCGGTCAGGGTGAGCCGGTAGACCCCCTTCTTCGAGCCGCCGCGCAGCCGTTCCACGCCGGTGACCCGGCACCCGGACCCCAGCGCCTCCCGCACCAGTCGCCGCAGTTCCGAGGGCTCCGTGAAGTCGCGCATGGGGCGAACCTAGCCGGAGCCGAGAGGCCGTCGGCAGTGGATTTCCGCCACCCTGCCCCGACGAATTAATGCAAGCATGCTTGATTGTTTCTGGCCCCGCTGCCATGCTCCTGCCCATGTCCGACCCGACGCCCGTCTTCGACGACCTGCGTGAGGAGAGCCGGGAACTCGACCTGCTCGTGGCCGAGTTGACCGAGCAGGAGTGGGCACGCGCGACGCCCGCTCCCCGCTGGAGCATCGCTCACCAGATCGCCCATCTGCACTGGACCGACCGCGCCGCCCTGCTCGCCATGAGCGACGAGGCCGCCTTCCGGAAGTTCGCCGAGCAGGCGCTCACCTCGCCCGACTCCTTCGTGGACAACGGTGCCGACGAAGGCGCCCGGCTCGCCCCCGCCGAACTGCTCACCCGCTGGCGTGAGGGACGGCAGGAGCTGGACCGCGCCCTGCGGGAGGCAGCCGCGCGGCACACCCGGTTCCCCTGGTTCGGGCCGCCCATGTCGGCCGCCGCCATGGCCACCGGCCGGCTCATGGAGACCTGGGCCCACGGCCAGGACGTGGCCGACGCCCTGGGTGTGGAGCGCGCACCCACCGACCGGCTCCGGCATGTGGTCCGCATCGGTGTGCGGGCCCGTGACTTCGCCTTCGGGGTACGGGGACTGCCCGCGCCGGAGGCCGAGTTCCGCGTCGAGGTCCGCGCACCTTCGGGCGAGCTGTGGACCTACGGCCCGGAGGACGCGGCTCAACGGGTCACCGGCCCCGCGGTCGACCTCTGCCTGCTCGTCACCCAGCGCGCCCACCGCGCCGACCTCGCCCTCACCGCCGTCGGCCCCGACGCCGACCGCTGGCTGGACATCGCCCAAGCCTTCGCCGGGCCGCCCGGCACCGGGCGCGACCCCAAGGAAGCCACCGCCGGGGAAGCCACCGCCGGGGAAGCCGCACCCGAGGAGCCCACCCGGTGACGGCGTCCCCCCTCCGCGTCGGCAACTTCTCCGGCTTCTACGGCGACCGGGCCAGCGCCCTGCGCGAGATGCTCACCGGCGGCGAGGTCGACGTACTCACCGGGGACTATCTCGCCGAGCTGACCATGCTCATCCTCGGCCGCGACCGGCTGAAGGACCCCGGTGCCGGGTACGCCCGCACCTTCGCGCGCCAGCTCGAAGACTGCCTCGGGCTCGCCCACGAGCGCGGGGTGCGGATCGTCACCAACGCGGGCGGGCTGAACCCGGCCGGACTCGCCGACAAGGTGCGGGAGTCGGCGCACCGGCTCGGCATACCCGTACGGGTCGCGCATGTCGAGGGCGACGACCTCACCGCCGCGCACCCCGGCACCCTCGCCGCCCACGCCTACCTCGGCGGCTTCGGCATCGCGGAGTGCCTGCGGGCCGGGGCCGACGTGGTGATCACCGGGCGGGTGACCGACGCCGCGCTCGTCACCGGGCCCGCCGCCGCGCACTTCGGGTGGGGGCCGGGGGACCACGACCAGCTCGCCGGGGCCGTCGTCGCCGGTCATCTGCTGGAGTGCGGAACCCAGGTCACCGGCGGCAACTACGCCTTCTTCCAGGACGGCGACGTACGCCGTCCCGGGTTTCCGCTCGCCGAGATCCACGCCGACGGCAGCAGCGTCGTCACCAAGCATCCTGGTACCGGCGGGTTCGTGGACACCGGTACCGTCACGGCCCAGTTGTTGTACGAGACGGGGAGCGCCCGGTACGCCGGGCCCGACGTCACCGCCCGGCTGGACACCGTACGGCTGCGCCAGGACGGGCCGGACCGGGTGCGGATCGACGGGGTACGCGGTGAGGCGCCCCCGCCCACGCTCAAGGTCGGCCTCAACCGGCTCGGCGGCTTCCGCAACGAGGTCGTCTTCGTGCTCACCGGTCTCGACATCGAGGCCAAGGCGGGGCTGGTGCGGGAACAGCTGGACGCCGCGCTGGCCGAGGCGGCGCCGGAGGAGGTGCGTTGGGAGCTGGCGCGCACCGACCGGGTCGACGCCGATACCGAGGAGACGGCGAGTGCCGTGCTGCGGCTCGTCGTGCGGGACTCCGATCCCGAGGTGGTCGGGCGGGGGCTGAGCGGGGCCGCGATCGAGCTGGCGCTGGCCAGTTACCCCGGTTTCCATGTGTTGGCGCCACCTGGGAAGGGCTCGCCTTATGGGGTGTTCGACCATGTGGCCGTACCCCATGGTGCCGTCGACCATGTGGCCGTCCTCCACGATGGGCGCCGTATCGATGTGGGCCCACCGAAGGAGACCCGGCCGCTCCACGAGCTGCCCGAGCCCGCCCTGCCCGAGCCGCTCCCTGTGGGCCGCACCCGGCGCGCTCCCCTCGGGCATGTGGCCGGAGCCCGTAGCGGGGACAAGGGAGGCAACGCCAACGTCGGGGTCTGGGCCCGCTCAGCCGACGCCTGGCGCTGGCTCGCCCACGAGCTGACCGTCGAGCGCTTCCAAGAGCTGATCCCCGAGGCCCGCGACCTTCCGGTCACCCGCCATGTCCTGCCCCACCTCCGCGCCCTGAACTTCGTCGTCACCGGCATCCTCGGCGCCGGTGTGGCCGCCCAGCACCGCTACGACCCCCAGGCCAAGGCCCTCGGCGAATGGCTCCGCTCCCGGCACGTGGACATCCCGGAGGAACTCCTGTGACGCCCCCGCCCACACGGCCCACACGCCCCTCCGGTACCCCCACCCCCCACCCCGGAGGCACCCCGTGACCCTCCTCCCCACCGCCCTCGACCCCACCGCCCCCGACCACCAGGGCAACCGCGACACCATGCTCGCCAAGCTCACCGACCTGGAGGCCGAGCACGCGAAAGCACTCGCGGGTGGCGGCGAGAAATATGTGGCCCGGCACCGTAAGCGGGGCAAGCTGCTCGCCCGTGAGCGGATCGAGTTGCTGGTCGACCCCGACACGCCGTTCCTGGAGCTGTCCCCCCTCGCCGCCTGGGGCAGCGAGTACACCGTCGGCGCCTCCCTGGTCACCGGCATCGGGGTGGTCGAGGGGACCGAGTGCCTGATCACCGCCAACGACGCGACCGTGCGCGGCGGCGCGAGCAACCCGTGGAGCCTGAAGAAGGCGCTGCGGGCCAACGAGATCGCGCGGGCCAACCGGCTCCCCGTCATCAGCCTGGTGGAGTCCGGCGGAGCCGACCTCCCCTCGCAGAAAGAGATCTTCATCCCCGGCGGGGCGATCTTCCGGGACCTGACCCGGCTGTCGGCCGCGGGCATCCCGACCGTGGCCGTGGTGTTCGGCAACTCCACGGCGGGCGGCGCTTACGTCCCCGGCATGTCCGACCACGTGATCATGGTCAAGGAGCGCGCGAAGGTGTTCCTCGGCGGGCCGCCGCTGGTCAAGATGGCGACCGGTGAGGAGAGCGACGACGAGTCGCTGGGCGGCGCCGAGATGCACGCCCGTACCTCCGGCCTGGCCGACCACTTCGCGGTGGACGAGCGGGACGCGATCCGACAGGCCCGCCGGGTGGTCGCACGGCTCAACCACCGCAAGGCGTACGCCGATCCGGGCTTCGCCGAGCCGCCCAAGCACGACCCCGAGGAACTCCTCGGCATCGTCCCCGGCGACCTGCGCACCCCCTTCGACCCGCGCGAGGTGATCGCCCGCCTGGTCGACGCCTCCGACTTCGACGAGTTCAAACCGCTGTACGGCACGAGCCTGGTCACCGGCTGGGCCGAGCTGCACGGCTACCCGGTCGGCATCCTGGCCAACGCGCGCGGAGTGCTGTTCAGCGAGGAGTCGCAGAAGGCGGCGCAGTTCATCCAGCTCGCCAACCAGCGCGACATCCCGCTGCTGTTCCTGCACAACACCACCGGCTACATGGTCGGCAAGGAGTACGAGCAGGGCGGCATCGTGAAGCACGGCTCGATGATGATCAACGCGGTCAGCAACTCCAAGGTGCCGCACCTCTCCGTCCTCATGGGCGCGTCCTACGGTGCCGGCCACTACGGCATGTGCGGCCGCGCCTACGACCCCCGCTTCCTCTTCGCCTGGCCCAGCGCCAAGTCGGCCGTCATGGGCCCGCAGCAGCTCGCGGGCGTGCTGTCGATCGTGGCCCGCCAGTCGGCCCTGGCCAAGGGACAGCCGTATGACGACGAGGCGGACGCCGCCCTGCGCGCGATGGTCGAGGGGCAGATCGAGTCGGAGTCGCTGCCCATGTTCCTGTCCGGGCGGCTCTACGACGACGGCGTCATCGACCCCCGCGACACCCGAACCGTCCTCGGTATGTGCCTGTCCGCCATACACACCGCTCCCTACGAGGGCGCCCGTGGCGGCTTCGGCGTCTTCCGGATGTGAGGCCCATGATTTCCACCCTGCTCGTCGCCAACCGGGGCGAGATCGCCTGCCGTATCTTCCGCACCTGCGCCGACCTCGGCATACGCACCGTCGCCATACACTCCGACGCGGATGAGGGTGCGCTGCACACACGTGTGGCCGACACAGCGGTCCGGCTGCCGGGCGCGGCGCCCGCCGAGACGTATCTGCGCGGCGACCTCATCGTGAAGGCCGCCCTCGCGGCCGGTGCGGACGCCGTGCACCCCGGCTACGGCTTCCTCTCCGAGAACGCCGACTTCGCCCGCGCCGTACGGGACGCCGGACTCGTCTGGATCGGGCCGCCGCCCGAGGCGATCGAGGCGATGGCATCCAAGACCCGCGCCAAGGAACTGATGGGCCTCGCCCCGCTCGACGCACACGACGTCACCCCGGCCGACCTGCCCGTCCTGGTCAAGGCGGCGGCGGGCGGCGGCGGACGCGGCATGCGGGTCGTGCGCGACCTCGCCGCGCTGCCCGGCGCGCTGGAGGACGCCCGCGCGGAGGCGGCGAGCGCGTTCGGGGACGGCGAGGTGTTCGTGGAGCCGTACCTCGAGAACGGTCGCCACATCGAGGTGCAGGTCCTCGCCGACACCCACGGCACGGTGTGGACGCTCGGCACCCGCGACTGCTCGCTCCAGCGCAGGCACCAGAAGGTCATCGAGGAGGCCCCGGCCCCCGGCCTGCCGCCCGCGCTCACCGAGCAGCTGTACGCGCTGGCCGAACGGGCGACCCGCGCCGTGTCCTACGAGGGCGCGGGCACCGTGGAGTTCCTGGTGGCCGACGGCCGCGCCCACTTCCTGGAGATGAACACCCGGCTCCAGGTCGAACACCCCGTCACCGAGGCGGTGTTCGGCGTCGACCTGGTCGCCGAGCAGATCCGCGTCGCCGAGGGCCACGCCCTCCCCACCGAGCGACCGACCGCGCGCGGGCACGCCGTGGAGGCCCGGCTGTACGCCGAGGACCCCGCGCGCGGCTGGGCCCCGCAGACCGGCACCCTGCACCGCTTCACCGTGCCGGACGGCGTACGGCTGGACACCGGCTGCGCGGACGGCGACACCATCGGCGTGCACTACGACCCGATGCTCGCCAAGGTCATCGCGTACGCCCCGACCCGCACGGAAGCCGTCCGCAAGCTCGCGGGCGCCCTGGAGCGGACCGCGCTGCACGGCCCGGTCACCAACCGCGACCTGCTGGTCCGTTCCCTCAGGCACCCCGAGTTCACCGAAGCCCGCATGGACACCGGCTTCTACGACCGCCACCTCACCCCCCTCACCGAGCCCGCCCCCGACCCCTGGGCCCCGCTGGCAGCCGCCCTCGCCGACGCCCACGGCCGTTCCCGCTTCGGCGGCTGGCGCAACGTGCCCTCGGGCCCGCAGGTGAAGCGGTACGAGATGGCGGGGGAGGAGCACGAGGCCGCCTACCGCCACACCCGCACCGGCCTGGCGGCGGACGGCGTCCGCGTGGTGCACGCCTCCCCGAACCTCGTCGTCCTCGAAGTGGACGGCGTACGGCGGAAGTTCGACATCGCCCGCTACGGCGACCAGGTCCATGTGAACGCCACCGCCCTCACCGCCCTGCCCCGCTTCCCCGACCCCACCACCGAACACGCCCCCGGCTCGCTCCTGGCCCCGATGCCCGGCACGGTCGTCCGCCTGGCGGAGGGCCTCAACGAGGGCACCGAGGTACAGGCGGGCCAGCCCCTGATCTGGCTGGAGGCGATGAAGATGGAACACCGGATCACCGCCCCCACGGACGGCACCCTGACGGCGCTCCCGGCGACCGTGGGCCGCCAGGTGGAGATGGGCACCCTCTTGGCGGTCGTCGAATCCCAGTAGCCCCAGGAACCTCGCGCCCAGCCACCCCCGCAAGCCGCACCCGAAGGAGCAAAAGGTGACCACCCTCATCGAGTCCGAAGAGCACCAGGCCCTCCGCAAGGCAGTCTCCGCCCTCGGCAAACGCTACGGCCGCGACTACATCACCCAGGTCATCGCAGAGGGCCGCTATCCCACCGAACTCTGGCAGGACGCGGCAAAGTTGGGGTACCTCGGCGTCAACCTCCCGGAGGAGTACGGCGGCGGAGGCGGCGGCATAGCCGAACTCTCCATCGTCCTGGAAGAGTTGGGCGCGTCCGGAGCCCCCCTCCTCATGCTGGTGGTCTCCCCGGCGATCTGCGGCACGGTGATCGCCCGCTTCGGTACCGAGGACCAGAAGCGCACCTGGCTCCCCGGCCTCGCCGACGGCACCAAGCTGATGGCGTTCGGCATCACCGAGCCCGACGCCGGTTCCAACTCGCACCGCATCACCACCACCGCCCGCCGGGACGGCGACGACTGGCTGCTCACCGGCCGGAAGGTCTTCATCTCCGGGGTGGACCACGCCGACGCCGTCCTGATCGTCGGCCGCACCGAGGACGCCCGGACCGGCAAGCTCAAGCCCTGTCTGTTCATCGTCCCGCGCGACGCCGACGGCTTCTCCCGCAGCCCGATCGACATGGAACTGAGCGCCGCCGAGAAGCAGTGGGAACTGGTCCTGGACGACGTACGGCTGCCCGCCGACGCCCTGGTCGGCGACGAGGACGCCGGGCTGCTCCAACTGTTCGCCGGACTGAACCCGGAGCGGGTCATGACGGCCGCGTTCGCCATCGGAATGGGCCGGTACGCCGTCGGCAAGGCCCTCGAATACGCCCGCGAGCGCACCGTCTGGAAGACCCCGATCGGCGCCCACCAGGCCATCGCACACCCCCTCGCACAGGCCCACATCGACCTGGAACTGGCCAGGTTGATGATGCAGAAGGCGGCCCTCCTCTACGACGCCGGGGACGACATCGGCGCGGGCGAGGCCGCCAACATGGCCAAGTACGCGGCGGGGGAGGCGTGCGTACGGGCCGTCGACCAGGCCGTGCACACCCTCGGCGGCAACGGTCTGACCCGCGAGTTCGGGCTCGCGTCGCTGATCGTCGGCGCACGGGTGGCGCGGATCGCCCCGGTCAGCCGGGAGATGATCCTCAACTACATCTCCCACCAGACGCTCGGCCTGCCCAAGTCGTACTAGAGCGAGCGACGTTCGGAGGAACCGTGTTCCACAGCCCGTACGCCGAGGTCCCACCGGTCGAAGAGCCCATCCATGACGTCGTCCTGGGCGGAGCCGCCGCCCACGGGGACCGCCCCGCGCTGGTCGACGGCGTGGACGGCACCACCATCACCTACGCCCAACTCGACGCCCTGCACCGGAAGCTGGCGGCGGCGCTCGCGGAGGCGGGGGTGCGCAAGGGTGACGTACTCGCCCTGCACAGCCCCAACACCATCGCCTTCCCGCTCGCCTTCTACGCGGCCACCCGCGCGGGCGCGACCGTCACCACCGCGCACCCGCTGCACACCCCGGAGGAGCTGGCCAAGCAGCTCGCGGACAGCTCGGCACGCTGGCTGATCACCGTCTCCCCGCTGCTGCCGACGGCCCGCAGAGCCGCCGAACTCGCGGGCAGGATAAGGGAGATATTCGTCTGCGACCAGGCGCCCGGCCACCGCTCGCTGACCGAGCTGCTCACCACCACCGCCCCCGAGCCGGACATCGCGGTCGACCCCGCCGAGGACGTCGCCGTGCTGCCGTACTCCTCCGGGACCACCGGCACCCCCAAGGGCGTGATGCTCACGCACCGGCAGATCGCCACCAACCTCGCCCAACTGGAGCCCGCCGTCACGGTGGAGCCCGGTGAGCGCATCCTCGCAGTACTCCCGTTCTTCCACATTTATGGTTTGACGGCCCTGATGAACGCGCCCCTGCGCAAGGGCGCCACGGTGGTCGTGCTGCCCCGCTTCGAGCTGGACACCTTCCTCGCGGCAATCGAGACCCACCGCATCACCGGCCTGTACGTCGCCCCGCCGATCGTGCTCGCCCTCGCCAAGCACCCCTCGGTCGCCCGGTACGACCTCTCCTCGCTGAAGTACGTCCTCAGCGCCGCCGCCCCACTGGACGCGGCCCTCGCCGCGACCTGCGCCGACCGGCTCGGGATACCGCCGCTGGGGCAGGCGTACGGCATGACGGAACTGTCGCCCGGCACCCACGTCGTCCCACTCGCCCAGCTGCGTGACGCGCCGCCCGGCACGGTCGGCAGGCTGATCGCCGGTACCGAGATGCGGATCGTCGCCCTGGACGACCCCGGCAAGGACCTCGGCCCCGGCGAGCGCGGCGAGATCCTCATCCGGGGCCCGCAGATCATGAAGGGCTACCTGGGCCGCCCCGACGCCACCACCGCGCTGATCGACCCCGACGGCTGGCTGCACACCGGCGACGTCGGCCAAGTCGACGACGACGGCTGGCTGTTCGTGGTGGACCGGGTGAAGGAACTCATCAAGTACAAGGGGTTCCAGGTGGCCCCCGCCGAACTGGAGGCCCTGCTGCTCACCCACCCCGGCATCGCGGACGCGGCCGTCATCGGTGTCGTCAACGAGGACGGCAACGAGGCCCCGCACGCCTTCGTCGTCCGCCAGCCCACCGCACCGGACCTCAGCGCCAACGACGTGCTGCTCTACGTGGGGGAACGCGTCGCACCGTACAAGCGGGTGCGCGGCGTCACCTTCACGGACGGCGTCCCGCGTGCCGCCTCCGGCAAGATCCTGCGCCGGGAGCTGCGCCCATGACCCTCGTCGGACGTACCCGCGACCGTGCCGTGGAGACGCTCAGCCTGGACTCCCCGGACACCCGCAACGCCCTCTCCGCACCCCTGGTCGCCGAGCTGGCCGAGGCACTGGCCGACTGCGGGAAGGACCCCGGTGTCCGGGCGGTCGTGCTCACCCACACCGGCAACACCTTCTGCGCCGGGGCCGACCTGCGCGACCCGCCCCCACCGGACGCGCTGGTCAGCCTGTTGCGGCAACTCGTGGAGCTGCCCAAGCCGGTGGTGGCGCGGATCACCGGGCACGTCCGCGCGGGCGGCCTCGGGCTGGTCGGCGCCTGCGACATCGCGGCAGCCTCCGAAGGGGGCACGTTCGCCTTCACCGAGGTCCGCATCGGGGTCGCCCCGGCCGTGATCTCCCTGCCGCTGCTCCCGCGCACCGACCCGCGCGAACTCGCCCGCCACTACCTCACCGGCGAACGCTTCGGCCCCGCCGAGGCGGTCCGGCTCGGCCTGCTCACGCTCACCGGCGACGACGTGGACGAGGCCCTCGCCCCGGTCCTGGACGGCCTGCGCCGCTCCTCACCCGAGGCCCTCGCCGCGACGAAGAACCTGCTCACGGCTAGGGTGCTGGAGACGTTCGACCGGGACGCGGCCCACCTCACCGCGCTCTCGGCCCGGCTGTTCTCCGCCCCCGAGGCCAGGGAGGGGATGACGGCCTTCCTGGAAAGACGGGATGCGGCATGGGTGGTGTGAGTACGGCGGAACGCGACCGCGTACCCAAGCAGGACCGCAGCCGGGCCACCCGGCTGCGGCTGCTGGAGGCCGCCGTGGCCTGCCTCGCCGAACACGGCTGGGCGGGCTCCACGGTCTCGGTCGTCGCCGAACGCGCGGGCGTCTCGCGGGGCGCGGCCCAGCACCACTTCCCCACCCGCGAGGACCTCTTCACCGCCGCCGTCGAGTACGTCGCCGAACGCCGCTCCAGCGCCCTGCGCGACCTGTTCCCGGACGGCCCCGGCGACCGCCCGGCCGTGGTCGCCGCCCTGGTCGGCCTGTACACCGGCCCGCTCTTCCGGGCCGCGCTCCAGCTGTGGGTGGCCGCCGCCAACGAGGAGCAGTTGCGCGGCCGGGTCACCGAGCTGGAGGCCCGCGTCGGCCGGGAGAGCCACCGGATCGCCGTCGAGCTGCTCGGCGCCGACGAGTCCCGGCCCGGTGTGCGCGAGAGCGTGCAGGGGCTGCTCGACATGGCGCGCGGCCTCGGCCTCGCCACCCTGCTCACCGACGACACCGCCCGCCGGGAGCGGGTCGTGGCCCAGTGGGCGGCACTGCTGGACGAGGCCCTCGACCAAGGCGAGTGACCCGCGTCACACGCGAAATCGAAGGCCCGCAGTACTCTGGGCCCATGCTTCCGATGCTCGTCCGACGCCGCCACGTGGACTACGTGCGCGTCACGAGCATGGGCTGTCGGCGCTCCGCCTGATCCAGCCCCCTCTTTCTCGTCTTCTTCTTTCTTCGTCCGGCACCAGGGGGCCGCCACACCCCTCGCGGCTGCCCGTGCCCCGTACACCTCGCGGACGCACCATGACGACTCATGCGACGGACCCGTCGTACGCCCAGCTCCCGATCATCGACCTCTCGGCCGCCGACCGCGGTCCGGAGGAGCGGGCCCTGTTCCACGCCCGGCTGCACAGCGCCGCCCATGACGTGGGCTTCTTCCAGCTCACCGGGCACGGTGTGACCCGGGCCGAGACCGACGCCCTGACCTCCGCCATGCGGGCCTTCTTCGCGCTGCCCGAGGCCGACCGGCTCGCCCTGGACAACGTCAACTCCCCCCACTTCAGGGGCTACACCCGTACCGGTGACGAGCGCACCGGCGGCGCCCGCGACTGGCGCGACCAGCTCGACATCGGCGCCGAGCGCCCGGCCCGCGTGCCCGGCCCCGGCGAGCCGCCGTACTGGTGGCTCCAGGGTCCCAATCAGTGGCCGGCCGCCCTGCCCGAGCTGCGCACCGCCGCGCTCGCCTGGGTGGCGAAGCTCAGCGCGGTCGCCCAGCGCCTGCTGCGCGAACTGCTCACCGCCATCGGTGCCCCGGCCGGCTTCTACGACCCGGTCTTCGGCGCCCAAGCCCACCCGCACCTCAAGCTGGTCCGCTACCCCGGCAGCGCGGGCGACGGCACCGACCAGGGCGTCGGCGCGCACAAGGACTATGGCTTCCTCACCCTGCTCCTCCAGGACACGGTCGGCGGCCTCCAGGTCCAGCGCGACGACGGCCGCTTCCACGAAGTCCCGCCCCTGGACGGCGCGTTCGTGGTCAACCTGGGCGAACTCCTGGAGGTCGCCACGAACGGCTACCTGGTGGCGACCAACCACCGCGTGGTGAGCCCGCCCGCGGCCACCGAACGCTTCTCGGTCCCCTTCTTCTACAACCCGGCCTTGGACGCGAAAATAGCCCCGCTGCCTTTCCCGCACGCGGAAAAGGCCCGAGGCGTATCGACGGACCCGTCCAACCCGCTCTTCGCGGAATACGGCTACAACGAGTTGAAGGGAAAGCTCCGAGCACACCCGTTGGTCGCGGAAAGACACCACGCAAATCTACTGACGCCCGCGTAAAAGCAGTCAGGGGCGCGGGGAACTGCGCGACCAGCCCCAACGGCGGGCCGGTCGCCCCGCGCCCCAACACCCCACTCAGTGGGCGATGTTCTCGAACCCGGAGATATCAGAAGGCTTCCGAGTCCCGGGCCCCACGTACTCCGCAGAAGGCCGAATCAAGCGCCCCGTCCGCTTCTGCTCAAGAATGTGCGCCGACCACCCAGCGGTACGCGCACACGTGAACATGGAAGTGAACATGTGCGGCGGGACTTCGGCGAAGTCGAGCATGATGGCCGCCCAGAACTCCACGTTGGTGGCCAGCACACGATCCGGCCGCCGATTGTGAAGCTCCTCCAGCGCGGCCTTCTCCAGCGCCTCGGCGATCTCGAACCGCGGAGCACCGAGCTCACGCGCCGTACGCCGCAGCACCCGCGCCCGCGGGTCCTCGGCCCGGTAGACCCGGTGCCCGAACCCCATGAGCCGCTCACCGCGGTCGAGCGCGTTCTTCACGTACCCGACGGCGTCACCCGTGCGCTCGATCTCCTCGATCATCCCCAGCACGCGCGAGGGGGCGCCACCGTGCAGCGGCCCGGACATCGCGCCCACCGCCCCCGACAGCGCGGCGGCGACATCCGCGCCGGTGGAGGCGATGACCCGCGCGGTGAAGGTGGAGGCGTTCATGCCGTGCTCGGCGGCGGAGGTCCAGTACGCGTCGACGGCCGCGACATGCTTCGGGTCGGGCTCGCCGCGCCAGCGGATCATGAACCGCTCGACGACCGTGCGGGCCTTGTCGATCTCCCGCTGCGGGACCATCGGCAGCCCCTGGCCGCGCGCGGACTGGGCGACGTAGGACAGCGCCGTGACGGCGGCGCGGGCGAGGTCGTCACGGGCCTGCTCGGCGTCGATGTCCAGCAGCGGCTTGAGGCCCCACACCGGTGCCAGCATGGCGAGCGCGGACTGCACGTCCACCCGGATGTCGCCGGAGTGCACGGGGATCGGGAACGGCTCGGCGGCGGGCAGGCCCGGCGCGAAGGCGCCGTCCACCAGCAGCCCCCACACGTTCCCGAAGGAGACGTGCCCGACGAGGTCCTCGATGTCGACGCCCCGGTAGCGGAGCGACCCGCCCTCCTTGTCCGGTTCGGCGATCTCGGTCTCGAAAGCGACGACTCCCTCTAGTCCGGGTACGAACGCGGACATAAGGCGGCTCCTCGGTCTGGGTCGGTGGCGGTCATCACCGGTACTGCCCCACACGCCCGGGGGTCACCCGTGACGGGAGGCGGGAACAGCACGATAGCCCTGAGTGCCACTCTTGGGGAGTCCCTGCGGCACTGAGTGCCACGTTCGTGCGATGCGGCAGGATGACCGCGTGACCGATCGCGATCTCACCCCGAAGCCCGATCCGGCCGTGGACCCCGCGTTCATGCGCGAGCAGTACCGGGCGCACGGTCTCGACCGGGAGGCTCTCGCCGCGCACCCGATGGACCAGTTCGCCCACTGGTTCCAGGACGCCGCCCGCGCCGCCGTCCTGGGCACGCTCTACGAACCCAACGCCATGGTCGTCTCCACCGTCGACCCCACCGGCCGCCCCAGCTCCCGCACGGTGCTGATGAAGGGCTACGACGCCGACGGCTTCGTCTTCTACACCAACTACGGCTCCCGCAAGGCCCGCGACCTCGCCGGGGACCCGTACATCTCGCTGCTCTTCCCCTGGCACCCCATCGCCCGCCAGGTGATCGTCTGCGGGGTCGCCCGGCGCACCAGCCGCGAGGAGACCGCCGCCTACTTCCACAGCCGCCCGCACGGCTCCCAGCTCGGTGCCTGGGCGAGCGCACAGTCCACGGTGATCGGCTCGCGCGAGGTCCTGGACGACGCCTACGCCGAACTCGCCACCCGCTACCCCGAGGGCGAGGAGGTGCCGGTGCCGGAGAACTGGGGCGGGTTCCGGATCGCGCCGGAGACGGTGGAGTTCTGGCAGGGCCGGGAGAACAGGCTGCACGACCGGTTCCGGTACACCGCCACGCCGGACGGCTCCTGGACGACGGAGCGGCTGAGCCCTTAAGAGGGCAACGGCTTCCAAACGCGGAACGACCCGCGAGTTCTGGTTCCTCCGCCGTGCGGCGGGGGAGCCGGCCGGACGGTACCGGCGAACTCGCGGGTCGGGTGACTGCTGGGATTGGGCCGGCCGCACGCTTGCATCACGCGCTGGTCCGGCACCGCACTCGGTGTGGTGACGGGCCGCTAGCCCGCAGCCACCTCACGCGTCCGGTTTCCATACATCTGCCGAACCACCTCCCTTCCGTGTGCCACCAGCCTAAAAAACGGGGCACCCGCGGTTCAAGCGATTTTCACCGGCGCAATCTGGCGGAACCGCGTGTGGGCTGGGTCACGGTCGAGTTGAATGACGATCGACGCCGTCAGCCGGACGGATCGTGCAAGGGGGACCAGGGTGAGTGCTTCCCGGCGCAGTGGGACCACCGACGAGCTGGGACCGGAGGAACCGGGCGGCGCCGACCTGCTCAACGCCCTGCTGGACGGCATGGACGCCGCCCTGTGCGCCTTCGACGCCGACGGCACCGTCACCCATTGGAACCGCGAGGCGACCCGCATCCTGGGCTGGAGCGCCGCCGAGGCCGTCGGCCGCCCCGGTTTCGCGGGCTGGGCGGTGCGCAGCGCCGACGACGCGGAGGTGCGCGAGCGGCTGCGGTCCGCGATGCGCGCCCCCGGCCGCCAGGTCCACGAGTTCGCCCTCGTCACCAAGGACGGCCGCCGGGTCCTGGTGCGCACCCAGTCGGCCGCCGTACGCGGCCCGGACGGGCGCCCGGCGGGCCTGTACTGCGCCTTCAGCGAGGTGCACACCCAGATCGACCTGGAACGGTCCATCGCGCTGAGCGAGGCCCTGTTCGAGGACGCGTCCTGGGGCGTCGTCCTCATCGACGCCGACCTGCGCCCGGCCGTCGTCAACGCGCACGCCGCCCGCGCCCTGGGCGTCGGCCGCACCGGCGCGCTCGGGCGGCCGCTCGGCGAACTCCTCGCGCAGGGCGTGGAGGAGCTGGAGAGCGCGCTCACCCATGTGCTGGCCGAGGGCGCCCCGCCCGGCCCGGTCGAGCTGTGGCTGACCGTGCGTACGGCGGAGGGGGAGCGGCGGCGCTGCTGGCGCAGCGGCTTCGTACGGCTCGCGTCGCCACTGGGGCAGGAGCCGGTGCCGCTCGGGGTGGGCTGGCTCTTCCAGGACGTCACCGAGGCCCGGCAGGGCGAGCGGGAGGCGTCCCTGCTGCGGTTCCGCGCCAACCAGCTGCACCGCGCGGCCCGCGCCGCCGCCGAGTGCGAGGACCCCGCCGAGGCGGCCGTCGTCCACCTGGAGTTCGCCCTCGCCGGTTTCGCCGACCACGCCCTGCTGGACCGGCTGACCGACACGCGCGGGGAGACCGTACGGCTGGAGCGGCTCGCCGCCACGCCCGCCGGGACACCGGGCGCCGACGCCCTCACCGGCCTGCCCGTGCGCTACGCCCCGGACCACCCGGCACCCCGGTGCACCGAGCGCGGCGGCACGGTACGCGCCGATGTGACCGGGGTACCGGCCGCGCGGTCGCGGGAGTGGGCCCGCACCCGGCACTGGCCCGCCGACACCGCGCACGCGCTGTGCACCCCGCTGCGCAGCCGGGGCCGGACCCTGGGCGTGCTGACCTTCCTGCGCGGCCCGTCCCGCGACGGCTTCGACCGCTCGGACACGACGTACGGGGAAGAGGTGGCCGCGCGCATCGCCGCTGCGCTCGACCTGGCGGACGTGGCACGGGGGACCAAGCAGGTGTGAACCGCCGACGGCGACAGAGGGACGGCGTCCGGGCGCGCGTCCGCAGTGGCGGCTGTCAGTGGTGGCTGTCAGTGGTGGTAGAAGATCCGGTCGCCGTACTTCTCCATGATCCGGGCGTTCCACTCGTGACCGCCGTCCACGTTCCCCGACCGCAGCAGCGGGGGCTCGACGCCCCGGTCGGCCAGGATGGCGGCGGCCGTCGCCAGCACGGACTGCATCAGGGCCGAGGTGACCACCGTGGAGGCGGGCGCGAAGGGCGCCTGGACGGTGTCCAGGGTCAGCTCCGCGTCCCCGACCGCGATCTTGGAGTCCAGTACGACGTCGCAGTGGTCCTTCAGGAACGTGCCCGAGGAGTGCCGGGAGGCGGTCTCGGTGGCGTACGCGACCGAGGTGACGCCGATGACCTTGATGCCGAGGGCGCGCGCGTGCAGCGCCATCTCCACCGGCAGGGCGTTGCGCCCGGACAGGGAGATGATCACCAGGGCGTCGCCCTCGCGCAGCGGCGAGCTGTCCAGCACGGCGGAGGCAAGGCCGTCGACGCGCTCCAGGGCGGAGCCGAGGACGGCCGGGGTGACGTCGACGCCGACCACGCCGGGCACGGCGAGCAGGTTCATCAGGGCGAGGCCGCCCGCGCGGTAGACGACGTCCTGGGCGGCGAGCGAGGAGTGCCCGGCGCCGAACGCGAAGAGCCGTCCGCCCGACTCGACCGTGTCCGCGAGCAGGGTCCCGGCGGCGGCGATGGCCCCGCTCTCCTCCGCGCGCACCCGCCGCAGCAGGCCGATCGCGGCGTCGAGGAACAGGTCGGCCGGCGTGCCGTCACTCATGCGGTGCCCCTTCGCGCCTCGGTGTCGCGGATCACCGTGCGGTCTGGACCAGCGCGGTGTCAATACGGCCCGCGGTTCCCGGCCGAAGGCGGCTGGTTCCCGCTGTTTCCCCGGCGGGGCACGATTGTCGGTGGTATCCGGCAGAATTGATTCTGGGCCAGCGCACGAGCCGGGAGCGGTGAGCTTTTCGGCAGAGGTAATCGAGGGGCACGTATGTCCGGACTGATCGACACCACGGAGATGTATCTCCGCACCATCCTCGAACTGGAAGAGGAAGGCGTCGTCCCCATGCGCGCCCGCATCGCGGAACGGCTCGACCAGAGCGGGCCGACCGTCAGCCAGACGGTGGCGCGCATGGAGCGGGACGGACTGGTGTCCGTGGCCAGCGACCGTCACCTGGAGCTGACCGAGGAGGGCCGCAGGCTGGCCACGCGCGTGATGCGCAAGCACCGGCTCGCCGAGTGTCTGCTCGTGGACGTGATCGGGCTGGAGTGGGAGCAGGTGCACGCGGAGGCGTGCCGCTGGGAGCACGTCATGAGCGAGGCGGTGGAGCGCCGCGTGCTGGAACTGCTGCGCCACCCCACCGAGTCGCCGTACGGCAACCCGATCCCGGGTCTGGAGGAGCTGGGCGAGAAGGACGGCGCCGATCCGTTCCTCGACGAGGGCATGGTCTCGCTCGCGGAGCTGGACCCCGGCTCGGACGGCAAGACGGTCGTGGTGCGCCGGATCGGTGAGCCGATCCAGACGGACGCCCAGCTGATGTACACGCTGCGGCGGGCGGGCGTGCAGCCCGGCTCGGTGGTGAGCGTGACCGAGTCGGCGGGTGGCGTGCTGGTGGGCAGCGGCGGCGAGGCGGCCGAGCTGGCCTCCGATGTCGCGTCCCACGTGTTCGTCGCCAAGCGCTGAACGGAGAAGGCCCCGGCGCCGCCGCGGCGCCAGGGCCTCGCCTCCCCGGAACCGACCCGGAGCCCCGAGCTCCCAGGGTCGGTCCCCACGGACCGTTTTTTCCCCGAGCGGTCCGCCCCCCACGCCAGAGAAGATCCCCTCGGCGGTGGCGATCATTCCTCTTCCGGTGTCACTCGAACGAGGGGTGTTGGCGGAGCGAACGCCCGTGTCGAATGAGTTTTCGATAATCTGCGACGGCAGCACCAGGGCGACAGCACGACAGCGACAGCGGCGGTACAACGGTACGAAGCAGGCGGAGCTGGGGGGTGCCAGGTCTATGGCACGGCGTATCGAGGTCACAGGGGCGGGCGGGGTGCGGCTGGCCGCGTGGGAGTTCGCGGAGCCGCCCAAGGAGGGGACCGGGACCGGCGCAGGGGGCGTCTTACTGCTCCACGGCCTCATGGGCCGCGCCGCGCACTGGGCGTCCACCGCGCGCGGGCTCGCCGGGCGGTATCGCGCGGTCGCGCTCGACCAGCGCGGGCACGGCCAGAGCGCGCAGCCACCGTTGGAAGCCTGCACCCGCGAGGCGTACGTCGAGGACGCCGAGGCCGCGCTGGACCAGCTCGCCCTCGCCCCCGCGGTCCTCGTCGGCCACGCGATGGGTGCGCTCACCGCCTGGCAGCTGGCCGCCCGCCGTCCGGACCTGGTGCGCGGCCTCGTCATCTGCGACATGCGGGCCTCCGCGCTGGGCGCCGCCTCGCAGGCCGAATGGGCCGACTGGTTCCGCTCCTGGCCGCTGCCGTTCGCCACCCTCGCCGACGTCCGGCGCTGGTTCGCCGAGGACGATCCCCGCCTGGAGCGCCCCGACCCCGCGCGCGGCGCCTTCTACGCCGAGGTCATGCACGAGTCCGCCGACGGCTGGCGCCCCCTCTTCGACCCCGACCGCATGCTCCGCACCCGCGAGTCCTGGGTCCACGACGCCCACTGGGACGAACTCACCCAGGTCCGCTGCCCCACCCTCGTCGTCCGCGGCCTCGACGGCGAGCTGGGCCGGGCCGAGGCCCAGGAAATGGTCCGCGTCCTCCCCGAGGGCCACTACGCCGAGATCCCCGACGCGGGCCATGTCCCCCACTACGACCAGCCGGGGGCCTGGCAGGGGGTGTTGGACGGGTTCCTGGGTGAGCTGGGAGCACCCTGAGCGGGACTGCCGGTCGGGGGCCTGTCAGGCTCGTCCTCATGGAGATACTCGACGTCCTGGCCCGCATGATGAAGACAGGGCGGCTGGGCCCGGTGTTCATCGGGGCGGACTGGAACGACGTGACCGCGGCCCTCGGCGAGGCGTGGTACATCGGCAGCACGGGCCGGAGACAGCGATGGCCGAGGCTCTTCTCCTACGGCGACGTCGAACTGAGCGTCTGCCGCTGCCGCAAGGTCTCCCTCGTGGTCGTCCAGACCTGGCGGGACGTCGTCGAAATACCCCCGTCGGTCGTCGAGGGGACCGCCACCTTCCCGGCCGGGCTCCGGTACGCGGACGTCGTGGCCGCACTGGACCGGGCCGGCTGCCGCTGGGAGCCGTACGCTCCGCTGACCTTCGGCGACCAGTGCACGCTCGTGGCGGGCCCGTCCGGCGCGCACCTCACCTTCGAGATCCCCGAGGGTGAGGAACCCGTGCTGCACGGCATGGCCCTGCTCGGCGACGGACACCACTGCCCGGCACCGAGCAGGGGGCCGAGCGGCGCCGCCTAGCCCTTGCTCACCGCCACCAGGATCTCCGGCAGCCGGGCCGCCGTCTTCGGGGCTGCCAGGCGGAGGCCGGTGAGGGCGAGGGCCGCTCCGTAGGCCAGGCCCACCGGGAGCAGGAGCCACGCCCAGCCCGCATCCTGGTCGCTGACGTTCAGCCAGATCGTCGCCGCGATCACCGGGGAGCACAGCAGGGCGGCCGCGACCATGCCGCCGAAGATGGAGATCCAGGCGAGGCCCGCCTGACCGGGCACCACGTTCTTGTGGCCCTCCTGCGGTATCGAGTACGGGGAACGGGCCGAGGTCCAGGCGCCGGTGGCGAGCATCGCGCCCAGCAGCGCCAGGGACAGGCCCAGCACCTCCGGCAGCCGGGACCAGTCGCCCAGCAGCGCGGTGGTGACCACGGTGACGAGGGTGGCGTACGGCAGCGTGATCAGCAGCAGGGCCAGCGCCCGGCCGCGCAGCTCGGCGTAGGCGTCGCGGGGGGAGGAGATGGTCATCGCCACCATCCAGAACGCGGAGCTGTCCTGCCCGAACTGGTTGTACATCTGGATGCCGAGCATCCCGGAGGCGAAGCACGCGAAGTACAGCGACCCGGTGCCCTGGATCGCGTTGAACACCGGCACGATCAGGCCGATCGCCAGCGAGGTCACCCACGCCGCCTTGGTCTTCGGATCGCGCCAGATGTAGCGCAGGGTCCGCTCCATCACCGCGCCCGTACGCCCGGTCGGCAGCAGTCGGGTCAGACCGGCCGATGCACGGTCGCGGCCGCCGTCGTCGGCCACCTGGAGCGTGGAGCCGTCCGGCGAGGTCATCAGCCGGGTCAGGTTCCGCGCCCACCCGCCGATCAGCAGAACCAGGAGCAGCGCGCACAGGGCGAGTTGGGCCAGCGCCGTGCCGTAGGACCCCTCGCTCGCCGAGCGGACCGCGCCCAGCGCCGAGGCGGGCGGCACCCAGGCCAGTACGTCCGCGACCGGGCGTACCTGGCCGAGGCCGCCCGAACCGAGCCGCTGCGCACCGAAGTTGACCAGCTGGGCGCCGATGGCGATGACCAGCCCGCTCAGCACCGCGAGGTCGCGGCCCTTGCGGCTGGTCAGCAGCCGGACGTTGGCCGCGGCGACCGCCCGTGCCAGCGCCACGCAGGTCAGCAGCGCCACCGCGACCCCCGCCACCGCGAAGATCCACCCCGCCACGCCATGGGCCAGGGACAGCCCGCAGCCCGCCAGCACCAGCAGCGTGAACACTGGGCCGATGCCGACCAGCGAGGACACCAGCAGTCCCCGGACCAGCGGCTCGGGCCGCAGGGGCAGCATCACCAGCCGGGTCGGGTCCAGCGTCTCGTCGCCGCTGGGGAAGAACAACGGCATCACCGCCCAGCCCAGCGCCAGCACCGCGACACCGGGCACGGCTACGGACTCCGGATGGGACTGGAAGCGCAGGGCGACGAAGCCGAGCAGTTGCAGCACCGCGAACAGCAGGGTGAACACCGCCGAGGCGACGAACGCGGCCCGTCGGCCCGTGGACTGCCGCAGCCCGTTGCGCAGCAGGGACAGCTTCAGCCGGACCAGTACCGAGGTCACCGAAGGGGGCGTCGCGGTCGTCATCGGACCGCCCCGCCGCCGAGCCAGTCCAGATCGGACCCGGCGTCCCGGCCGCTCGCGCCCACCAGCTCCAGGAACGCGGCCTGGAGGGTCGGATGCTCCCCGCGCACCTCGGCCAGCGTCCCGGTCGCCCGGATGCGCCCGGCGGCCAGCACCGCGACCCAGTCGCACAGCGACTCCACCAGCTCCATCACGTGCGAGGAGAACACCACGGTGGCCCCGGAGTCGGTGTACCGCTCCAGCACGCCCCGGATGATCTGCGCGGAGACCGGATCGACCCCCTCGAACGGCTCGTCCAGGAACAGCACTTCGGGGTTGTGCAGCAGGGCCGCGGCCAGCCCGATCTTCTTGCGCATACCGGTCGAGTAGTCGACGACCAGCTTGTGCTGCGACCCGGCGAGATCCAGCACGTCCAGCAACTGGGTCGCCCGCTTGTCCACCTCGGCGCCCGGCAGCCCGCGCAACCGTCCGCTGTAGGACAGCAGTTCACGCCCCGACAGCCGTTCGAACAGCCGCAGCCCCTCCGGCAGCACCCCGATCCGGGACTTCACCGCCACCGGGTCCTGCCACACGTCGTGCCCGACGATCTCGACGGACCCCTGATCGGGCCGGAGCAGGCCGGTCGCCATCGACAGGGTGGTCGTCTTGCCCGCCCCGTTCGGGCCCACCAGCCCGATGAACTGACCTGCGGGCAGATCGAGATCGATGCCCCCCACCGCGACGTGCTGCCCGAACTGCTTCCAGAGTCCCCGTACCCGCACCGCTGCCTCCGTCATGACGGAAACCCTACGGTGGCGGCCCTGTCCGGGGCACCCGTGCGACGGAACCCCCGGCTCCGTCTCCGGCCGGGTACGGCTCAGAAGTCCCGGCCGCAGGCGTACGCGAGCGGCGGGACCAGTTCCTCCGCGTCCGGCAGCCACCGGTTGGCGGGTGTGGGACGGCACGCCCACTGCACCGCGCCGCGCGTGCCCACCCGGGTCGGCGGCGCGGCCACGTACCGCCCCGCGCCCAGCGGCACCAGGTCCTGGGCGAACGTCGTCCAGCCGAGCTGCCGCACCAGTTCCGGCGTCTTCGCCGCGCCGCCCGGCAGTACGAAGAACTGCATGCGGCGGTCCGGGGTGAGCGTCACCGGGCCGATGTTCAGGTCCATGCGCCGCATCCGGGCCAGCGCCAGGAACCCGGCGCTCTCGGGGACGGACAGCGCGTCGAAGGTGCGGCCCGTCGGCAGCAGGATCGACGCGCCGGGCTGCGCCTGCCACATCTGCCGGACGACCTCCGCGCTGCCGGTCGCGCGCGTCGCCCAGTCGGGGCGCGTGGGGTGTGCGCCCGGCGCGGGGCAGACGGTGTCGCCGCAGGAGCAGTACCGCACCCCGCCGAAGTCCTCCAGCCAGCTGCCCGCCAGCACGTCCCAGTGCCGCTCCTCGGCGTAGGCAACGGCGGCCTCCAGCAGCGGTTCCCCGCGCTGGGGCGGAATCCGGGCCGTCTCCGGGCCCGCGGTCGTCTCGTCCACGCTCCTCTCAACTCCCGCACCCACCTGGAGTTACGGCCCGGCCGCGCGCCGGGGCGGCACACCGGTCCGGCGGCCGGGGCGCATGGGAGCACGGGCGGGGGCGCGTGGGGGGAACCCGTGGGCGGCGCGGGTAACCAGGAAGGGCACGGGGGCACCGGGCCGACGGCTTTACCCCGGCAAACCGCACAAGTCGCGCATTGACGCTATGTCGACTGGGAAGTGATCTGCAGACCGGAACGACCAGTGATCTTCAGGCTCCAGGGGTTCGCAGGGGGTAGCGCATGGCCGCGAGGCCGCTAGTGGCGAGGCAGCCGAACGAACGGCTGCAGGCACTCATCCAGGAAGCGGGGTGCTCGAACGCGGGGCTGGCCCGGCGCGTCAACATGTGCGGCGCCGAGCACGGACTCGACCTGCGCTACGACAAGACGTCCGTGGCCCGCTGGCTGCGCGGCCAGCAGCCGCGCGGACGCGCCCCGGCGATCATCGCGGAGGCGCTCGGCCGCAAGCTCGGCCGTACGGTCACGATCGACGAGATCGGCATGGCCAACGGCAAGAACCTCGCCTCCGGCGTGGGCCTGCAGTTCTCGCCGACGGTCCTCGGGGCCATCGAGCAGGTCTGCGAGCTGTGGCGCAGCGACGTGGGGCGGCGGGACTTCCTGTCCGGCTCCTCGGTCGCCGCCTCCGCGCTGGTCGAGCCCAGCCGGGACTGGCTGATCTCGGCGCCGGACGCCCAGGTGGCCCGGCAGGCGGGCCCGCGCGTGGGCCAGGCCGACGTGGCGGCCGTGCGCTCGATGACCCAGGCGCTGGTCGACCTCGACCACCAGTACGGCAGCGGGCATGTCCGCCCGGTCGTCGTGCACTACCTCAACAGCGTGGTCTCCGGCCTGCTCGCGGGCTCGTACCGGGAGGCGGTCGGCCGTGAACTCTTCGCGGCCGTGGCCCGGTTGACCGAGCTGGCCGGGTACATGGCGGTGGACACCGGCCAACCCGGCCTGGCCCAGCGGTACTACATCCAGTCGCTGCGCCTGGCGCAGGCGGCCGGGGACCGGGCGTACGGCGGCTATGTCCTGGCCGCCTCCATGAGCCACCTGGCCGCCGAACTCGGAAACCCGCGTGAGATCGCCCAGTTGGCCCGCGCCGCCCAAGAAGGCGCCCGGGGCCGGGTCACCCCGCGCGCGGAGTCGATGTTCCACGCGGCCGAGGCGCGCGGGCACGCCGTACTGGGCGATGTGCGGGCCGCGCAGGCGTCGGCCGGGCGGGCCATCTCCGCGCTGGAGCGGGCCGACGCGGCCGACGGCGACGACCCGGTGTGGATCGCCCACTTCGACGAGGCCTATCTCGCCGACGAGTTGGCGCACTGCCACCGTGACCTGGGACAGGCCGAGGCCGCCGCCAGATACGCCCGGCAGGCGCTGGAGCGGCACCCCGCCTCCCGCGCCCGGCGCCGGGCCATCGGCTATGTGCTCCTCGCCACGGCCCAGGTGCAGCAGCGGGAGATCGAGCAGGCGTGCGGCACCGGCATGAAGGCGGTCGAACTGCTGGAGACGCTCCGCTCCGAGCGGGGTGCCGAGTATCTGGAGGACCTCCAGCAGCGGTTGCAGCCCTTCCGGGACGAGGCGGTGGTGCGGGAGTTCGGGGCGCGGCTCGACGTCCGGCAGGCGGCCTGAGGAGGGCGTCGCGTCCGAGTGGGCTTGTGAGACCGGGCACTCGGGCGCGACGGTGGCCAAATACAGCGTGCGGGGCGGTGGTTCTGTTACCGCTGTCACAGGTGGGGCGTCTGGGCGCTGAGCTGCGTGGCACCGGGCTCGGCGGACCCGGTAGCGTGAGCCGACGATTCCGAACGTCCTTCAATCGTAGGAGTCCCGGTGACGCAGAGTGGACAGGGCGATGAGCCCTCGGCGCGACCCGCGCACGAAGGCATCGTGCTGCCCTCCGACGGAGGGGAGCCCCTGCTGCCGGGCATGACGGGAGCACCCGCGGTGCCGCCCGGCGGCCAGGCGTGGGGCGGCTCCTGGGGCCCCGACCAGGACCAGCAGCCTCCGCAGCAGCCCCAGCAGGGCCAGGGCTGGCCCCCGGCCGCCGCCCAGCAGTGGCAGGCCCCGGAGCAGCCGTCCGGCCCCGGCCCGATGCCGCCCGAGGGCCCCGCGTACCCCGAAGGCCCCACGTACGACGCGCAGGGCTACGGCGGTGCCCAGCCCTACCCGCAGCAGCAGCACCAGGGCTACGGCAACGACGGCTATCCACAGCAGGCCACGCCGCTGCCGCCGATGGACGAGGCGGCCACCCAGTTCATGCCGCCGGTGGGGCCGGGCCCCGGCCACGGGCCCGAGGGCGCGACCCAGTACCTTCCGCCGGTCCCGTCGGGCGGCGCCGACCAGGCCGCCACCCAGTACATCCCGCCGGTTCCGTCGGGCGGTGCCGATCAGGCCGCCACCCAGTACATACCCCCGGTGGCGTCGGGCGCGCTGCCGCCCGAGGCCACCGGCGACGACGGCCGCCAGGGCTACCCGCAGCGGCCCATGGACGAGGCGGCCACCCAGTACATCCCGCCGTACCCGGCCGGTGCCGACGGCGCCGACCGGCAGCCGCCCGCCGAGTTCGACAACCTGTTCCGGGGTCCCCAGTACGGCGGGGACGCCGTGCAGGGTTCGACCCAGCAGATGCCGCGCGTCCCGGCCGGCGACCCGCGCACGGCGCCGGTGGTCTCGGGCCAGCCCGCCTACCGGCCGCCGATGGACCACGACGACGACGGGCGGCGCGGCGGCCGCACCGGTTCGCGCGTGCCGCTGATCGCGGCCATCGGCGTCGGCATCGTCGTCCTCGGCATCGGTGCGGGCGCCCTGCTCAGCGGCGGCGGTGACGACAGCGACGACAGCAAGCCGATCGCCTCCTCCACCCCGGCCAGCGAGCAGCCCTCGCCGTCCGCTTCGGCCGCCGACGACCCGGCCCAGCCGCAGGCGGCCGAGCTGGACAAGCTGCTCGCCGACAGCGGCAGCAGCCGCAGCACCGTGATCCAGTCGGTGGAGCGCATCAAGGCGTGCCAGAACCTGGACCAGGCCGCCGCCGACCTGCGCGGCGCCGCCAAGCAGCGCACCGACCTGGTCGCCCGGCTCGGCAAGCTGTCCGTGGACAAGCTGCCGAACAACGGCGAGCTGAACGCCGCGCTGACCGCCGCCTGGCGGGCGTCGGCCGCCGCCGACAACCACTACGCGGTCTGGGCCAAGCAGGCCAAGAGCAAGAAGGTCTGCGTCAAGGGCCACGCCCGCTCGACCAACCACAGCCAGGCCGGCAACACCCAGAGCGGCACGGCCACGGTCGAGAAGAAGAAGGCGGCCCAGCTCTGGAACGCCATCGCCGGGAAGTACGGGCTCACCACCCGCGAGCCGACCCAGCTCTGAGGTCCGGGCGCGGACGGGGGTCAGTCCACGTCCGCGCTCTCCAGCGTCCGGGTCATGTCGCCGTCGGGGGCGGCCCCCGCACCGCCCGGCCGCACGGCGGTCAGCCTGCCCTCCCGGACCACCTGGAGGGTGACGTCGGCGTTGACCAGACGGGGGAAGCCGACCGAGGCGAGCCGGGTCTCGTCCGGCCAGCGCAGGGTCGGGGTCAGTCCGCCGGTGGACACCCGCAGACCGCCGTCGAGGGTGTGGCGCACCGCGTCCGCGGTCACGTCGCCGTCGCCGATCCGCTCCAGCACGGCCCGCAGCACGGTGTAGGCGATCCAGGTGGTCTGCACCCCGGCGTCGGCCGGGTCGATGCTGTTGTCGCCGAACGCCTCCTCGTTGATCACCTGCTTCATCGGGTTCCACCGCGGATCGGACGCCACCGGGTACCAGCCGGTGATGTACGCCCCCTCGTACGGGCCCGACGCCCCGCCGGTCGCGTTGATCTCCGTCTGGTCGACGCTGCCCAGCACGGTCGCCGTGCGCACCGGGGCGTGCTCGGCGCGGGCGCGGCGGAAGGAGTCCATGAAGGTGTCGGTGCGGTCCCCGAGGGCGGGCACCACGCATCCCTTGCGCGCCGGGTCCGCGGTCGCGCTCCGCAGCGCCCGTTCGGCCTGCCTGCCGTACTCGGTGGCGTCGTCGGCGGCGAGCTGGTCGGTGGCCGCCGGGTGGCCGCCCGCCTTCAGGCCCGAGTCGAGCAGCGCGGGCAGCTGGTCCCCGGCGATGCTGTCCGGCCGGACCAGCGCGACCGGGCCGCACTTGGCCGCCAGCGCCTGCCCGAGCCCCGCCAGCAGCGCGGGCTGGCCGCCGTTGACCGGGTAGGAGTACGGGCCGGTGAACTCGTCGCTGGTGACGCCGTAGCCGCCGATGTACGGGATGCCCGCGCTCTCCAGCGGGGCGAGGAAGGAGTCGCCGAACTGGCTGTAGGAGCCGACGACCGCGACCACGCTCTCCGCCGCCGCGCGCCGGGCGCACTTGGCGGCGCCCACGCTGTCGTTGTGCTCGTCGCAGGTCAGCACGGTGAGCGTGCGGCCGCCGAGGCCGCCCTGCTTGTTGATCCACTTCGCGTAGGCGCGGGCCATCGCGGGCATGCCGGGCTTGTTGGTGGCGTTCGTGTTCCGCGGCGCCCAGGTCATCACCCGGACCGTGCCGTCGGTGGAGCCGCCGCCCGTGCCGGGCACGGCGCCGCACCCGGCGGTCAGCACGGCACAGACGGCCAGCGCGCCCGTGTACCGGGCGGCCCGCCGCGGCCGGGGGGAGGAAGGGGAGCTGTCGGGGGTGCGTCGCCTGCCGGTCATGGGCCGCCACGATTCCCGCACATCGCCAACCGGGGAGTGACAGCCGGTCGACCATGGGTGACACGAGGGTGAACACCGGGGGCGGATGTGGCTCATGTCGTGCGGAACGTACGATCGATGACCGTGCAAGGTTCGGAGAACTCTTCCCGTCGCGGCCGTCGCTCCTCCACCATGGGCGGCATGCCGCATAACGACATGCCGTGGTGGCGCTGGCGCAGCAACGTGCGCTCCGCGCTGCACATGCTTTCCGACCCGGCCTTCCAGCGCGACGTCTGGCTCGCGGGCGTGGAGGGGTACGGGGACGTCACCGACGCGGTGTACCGGCTGGTGGAGGACACCTGGCTGGACAACTGGTCCGCGGAGAAGTACGTCGGCACCATCTTCCGGGACTCCCAGGAGGCGGCGCTCGTGGACACCGCCGTGCTGCGGGTGCTGCGGATCGTCCACCAGGTCGGCCCGGACGTCCCGGTCGCCGTCTACCTCCAGCACGCCCAGTGGCCGGAGGCGGTACGGGCCGCCCAGGACGCCCATCTGCGCCTCGCCGCCAGCGACGGCGACGACCCGGCGGCGGCCCCGCGCAGCCTGGAGGCGCTGCGCGTCCTGACGACGGCGGTCTGACCCGGGGCGCGGTCCGCCTGCCGGACACGGGCCCCGGCCGGGCCGCCCGGCGTGAGATCGTGTAGTGCATGAACGAGCAGCCCAGCCGAGCCGCCGCCGCTGTCGACACCCCGGCGGACCAGTACGTCCTCACCCTCTCGTGCCCGGACAAGAAGGGCATCGTGCACGCCGTGTCGAGCTACCTCTTCATGACCGGCTGCAACATCGAGGACAGCCAGCAGTTCGGCGACCACGACACGGGCCTGTTCTTCATGCGCGTCCACTTCTCGGCGGACGCCCCCGTCACGCTGGACAAACTGCGGGCGAGCTTCGCCGCGATCGGTGACTCCTTCCACATGGACTGGCAGATCAGCCGGGGCGACCAGAAGATGCGGATCGTGCTGATGGTCAGCAAGTTCGGGCACTGCCTGAACGACCTTCTGTTCCGGGCCAGCATCGGGGCGCTGCCGGTGGAGATCGCCGCCGTGGTGTCCAACCACACGGACTTCGAAGAGCTGGTGGGGTCGTACAACATCCCCTTCCACCACATCCCGGTGACCAGGGACACCAAGGCCCAGGCCGAGGCGCGGCTGCTGGAGCTGGTGCGCGAGGAGCAGGTCGAGCTGGTCGTGCTCGCGCGGTACATGCAGGTGCTCTCGGACGACCTGTGCAAGGCGCTGAGCGGGCGGATCATCAACATCCACCACTCGTTCCTGCCGAGCTTCAAGGGCGCCAAGCCCTATCACCAGGCGCATGACCGGGGGGTCAAGCTGATCGGGGCCACCGCGCACTACGTCACCGCCGACCTCGACGAGGGGCCGATCATCGAGCAGGAGGTCGAGCGGGTGGGGCATGACCTTCGGCCGGATCAGCTCGTCGCCATCGGGCGGGACGTGGAGTGTCAGGCGTTGGCGCGGGCCGTGAAGTGGCATGCGGAGCGGAGGATTCTGCTCAACGGGCGCCGGACCGTGGTGTTCGCCTAGCCGAGGTGGCGGGTGCGGGTGCGTCGTGGCTGGTCGCGCAGTTCCCCGCGCCCCTGGGTGGGCATGGTTCACCGGCGTTCCAGAGGTGCCCTACATCCGGCTCAGTGACGCCGTTGCCGTCAGGACGTCCCTGATCGCATCCCGGTCGCCCCGCTGGCCCGCCGTCGTCTCCTCCGGGGTCAGGTGGCCCGCTGCCAGGCGGCAGAACTCGACTCCGTCCAGGGCGACATGGGCGACCTCGTGCTCGGGGACGGGGTCGGCCGGGGAGTCCAGCGGGATCAGCCACTGGCCGCCCGCCGCGCCCTCGATCTCCAGGCGCAGACTGCGGCCGGGGGTGCCCGCCGGGGCCGCGCCGCGGTGTGCGGCGACCGCCAGCGGCAGCATCCGGGCCGCCAGCTCGATCATGCGGCTCAAGTGCCGTGGGGCGGGCGGGGCGTAGGGGTAGTGCACCGCCTTGGCGATGTCGTCCGCGTGCACCCAGCACTCGAAGGCGCGGTCCACCATCGCGTCCCGCAGCGGCAGCGTGAAGTCGCCGTAGCCCACCGGGAAGCCGCCCGAGCCGCCGGTGAAGGACACCGTCCGCAGCAACTGGTGGCTCTGGTCCCGCCAGCGTCCGCGCACCGCGCGGGTCTGCGGGAAGTGCGAGGCCCGCCAGAACGCCTCGGTCCGCCCGGCGGGCCCGGCCGCGCCCCGTACGTCCGGTCCGGCCTTGGCGACGGCGTCCGTCAGCGGGTCCTCCAGGCCGAGCGCGGTCGCCACCATGCCGTCGACCGACAGCAGATGCGCGATCACCCCGGCCACCGTCGTACGGCGGGTCGCGGGCACCCCCGCCTCGAACCAGCGCAGCCGCACCGGGGTGTGCCACTCGGCGTCCCCGAAGTCCCGCAGCAGCGCGTCGAGACGGGCGGTCTCCGCGTCGTACGAGGCGGCCCACTCGGGGACCGGGATGCGCGGCGGGCGGCGGCGCAGGCAGTTCTCCAGGACCCGGTTGCGCAGGGTGGGGTCCACCTCCAGGCTCTCCGGGCGGTGCAGCAGCCCGACCGCCTCGCGCAGCCGCCGCGCCTCGTCCGCGCACGGCCCGCATTCGCCGAGGTGCTCCTCCACCGCCTCGGTCTCCGCCGTCGAGCAGGCGGCCAGCGCCCAGGCGCCGAGCAGGGAGCGCAGCACCTCGTGCGGGAGACCGGGGCGCTCGGGTCCGGCGGGGGAGCGGGGCAGGGGCACGCGCGCGGCCGTGTCGTCCACGCGCCCGTCCGGCGCCCCGGAGTGGTCCGGGCCGTTCATCGCGCACCCCCGAGTTCCGGTGGCGCCCCGGCGTCGTGGGCGGTGGCGAGCAGTTGCAGGCCGAGGCGGAGCCGACGGCGGGCCTCGTCCTCGGTGACGCCGAGGTCGGCGGCGGCCTGGCGGTAGTCGCGGCGCTGGAAGTAGGCCAGTTCCAGCGCGGCCCGCAGCGGGTGCGGCATCGAGTGGGCGATGTAGTCGGCGCGGGCGGCGACGGCGGCGTGCCGGACCCGGCTCTCCAGGGCCGCCAGCTCCTCCGGGGAGTCGCCGCCGAGCGCCGCAGTCTCCGTCGCGCGCAGCCGCTCGACGGCCAGCCGCTGGGTCGTGGCGGCGATCCAGGTGCGCAGCGGGCCCTGCCGGTGGTCGTAGGTGTCGGGGTGCTCCCAGACATGGGCGAAGACCTCGCGGGTCACGGTGTCGGCGGCCGACTCGTCCCTCAGCACGCGGTGCGCGAGGCCCTGCACCAGGGAGGCGAACCGGTCGTACAGCTCGCCCAGTGCGGCCGCCTCACCGCGCGCGAGCCGCTGCTGCATCGTGCGGTCCCAGCGGGGCGGTGCCTCCTTGGCCGGCATGCGGTTCCTCCCCTCGCCGTGTCCAGGGTGTCCCCGGCCACCCCTCGAATGTAGTCGGCACGCCTGACCGTGCACGCCCCTTTGTGTCAATGCGCGCCCCCGGCGGCACCGCAGGTGGTAGAGGGTCCTTCACACCACCTTCACTTATCTCAAGCCCATCTCCGATCGAAGTACGATCGAACCCGATCGACAGTGACCGAAACAAGCCCTATGTCGATCTTTCGCGGTTTGCGGTTCCGTGTTTCAGGGAAACGCCCGCTGGGCAGCCGCGCGGAAAGAACCGAAGGAACTGCTTCCATTTCCGGGTGGTTCCGCAAGATCCGCCGAGCGGAGAGGTGTGGCCGTGGCTTTCGAAGTGACCGGCACCGAACGGGGCGAATGGGCGGTGCTCCTGGTGGCCGGCGAACTGGACCTGGTGACCTCGCCCGTGCTGCGGCAGCGGGTGCACGACGTGGTCGCCGAGGGGAACCACAGCCTGGTCCTCGATCTCTCCGAGGTCTTCTTCTGCGACTCCAGCGGCGTCGGCGTGCTCATCGCCGCCCGCCGCCTGATCCGCTCCTGCCAGGGCAGGCTGCGGCTGATCCTGCCCGACCGGGGCGCGGAGGACGGCTCGCACGTGAACCGGGTCCTCGGCGCGCTCGGGGTGCGCCGCCTCTTCGACGTGCGCCCGGACGTGGAGTCCGCCACCGCCGACGAGGCGGGATCGCTGTCGGCCTGAGCACCGTCATCCCCGAGGTGAGCGCCCTCGGTGCCACGATCCATGGCCTTGGATGTCGCGGATCGTGGCGAAAACGGGTCACGCAGCGTGGAGATGATTCCCGTACTCCGACTGTGACTCGTCACGGCCCGGAGTCGGACGGCCCCTCGGGTACCTTGGGTGGGATGCGAGTGACCGCGACCGCGAGTGCCACCGGTGAGGCCCGGCGCCCCGCATGTTCGACTCCCCGGCGAGTGCGTCGCACAGTATGCCGCACGAGTACTCCTTCGCGCGGGAATATGCCCGAAGCGCTTGTTGGCGTGACTGTACGTCAACCATGCTGTCTCGTAAGGGAATCACGTTCCGTAACGCTTGCTCTGGCCGTTGTTCTGGCCATGCAGAAAATGGCTACGATCGTGGCCCTCGTCGTGCGGTTCGTCGCGGTTCGCGCCGCGGCGGCGGGTCGTCGTGCGGTCATGTGTCCGCCGGTTCGGATGGTGTGAGCGGTGCAGGTGCTTCAAGTGCAGCTGGAGATCCGGCCCGACCCCGAGGAAGTGGGGCGGGCGAGGAAGTGGGCCCGGTCGCGGCTCGCCGGGCTGGGGATAGCGGCCGACGAGCCGCTGGCCGAGACGTTGATCCTGCTCGTCTCCGAGCTGGTGACCAACGCGGTGGTGCACACCGGCCGTCCGGCGCTGCTGCGGCTGTCGCTGCCCGGTGGCGCCCCGCCCCCGGTGCCCGCCGGTGCGGAGCCGGTGGCCTCGGTGACCGTGCGGCTGGAGGTGGCCGACGCCAGCTCCCGCGCGCCCGTGCCGCGCTGCGCGGGGCGCGATGCCACCGGCGGCCGGGGCCTCGCCCTCGTCGACTGTCTCGCCGACCGCTGGGGCTGGAGCCCCGAGGGCGCCGGCAAGAGCATCTGGTGCGAGCTGGACCGCTGTTCCCAGCCACGCGAGGGCGCGGCCCCGGCGTACGGCGTCCAACCCGACGCCTACGAGGATCTTCTCTTCGAAGCCTTCTAGCCCCCTCGGGGGGGGCGTGCGCCGGGTGTGCTCCCGTGCGCGCCCGGCGTGAAGAGGGCATAGGGCATGAATCGCCGTACTGGTGTTGACGGTTGGTGCGCGCGTTGCGGAGGCTGGGGGACGGCGATTCCGCCGCGAGGGGACGGCGAGGGCATGCGGGGGTAGGCCCTCGCCGAGTGTGGGTCGCACCGGTCGGCGGTGGCGGGGGACGCGAGGGGGGTGCGCCGTCGGCCGGTCCGCGCTCCACGGGGTGTGGACATCCGCGCCCGGCCCCTCACCCCACGGCGGCGCCCGCCCGGAAGGTGCGCCGGTAGGCGGTCGGGGTCACGCCCAGCGCCTGCTGGAGATGCTGGCGCATCGACTGGGCCGTGCCGAACCCCGCGTCCCGCGCGACCTGGTCGACCGAGAGATCCGTCGCCTCCAGCAACTGCCGGGCCAGCTCGACCCGTTGCGCGGTGAGCCACTGGCCCGGGCTCACCCCGACCTCCTCGCGGAAACGCCGGGTGAAGGTCCGCACCGACATCGCCTCCCGCTCGGCCAGGTCCCGCAGCTGGAGGGGTTCGTGCAGCCGGGCGAGCGCCCAGGCGCGGGCCGCGGTGGTGGTCGCCAACTGCGGGTCGGGAAGCGGCCGGTGGATGTACTGCGCCTGCCCGCCGTCGCGGTGCGGGGGGACGACCATGCGCCGGGCCACGTCGTTGGCGACCGCCGTGCCGTGGTCGCGGCGCACCATGTGCAGGCACAGGTCGATCCCGGCCGCGACCCCCGCCGAGCTCAGCACGTCCCCATCGTCGATGAACAGCACGTCGGCGTCCACCCGGACCTGCGGGAACAGCTCCTGGAAGCGGTCGGCGTCGGACCAGTGGGTGGTCGCCGGGCGCCCGTCGAGCAGCCCGGCCGCCGCGAGGACGTACACGCCGATGCAGATGGAGGCGAAGCGGGTGCCGGGGCGGACGCGGGCCAGGGCGGAGGCCAGCTCGGGGGTGAGCCGTCCCTCCTCGAAGACCGGGCCGAGTTCGTAGGAAGCCGGGACGATCACTGTGTCCGCCGTGTCCAGGGCCTCCGGGCCGTGCGGTACGTCCACCGTGAAGTCGGCACTGGTCTCGACCGGGCCCGGCGGCCGGATCGAGCAGGTCAGCACCTCGTACAGCGGACGCCCCCGCGCGTCCATGGGGCGGCCGAAGATGCGGTGGGGGATGCCGAGTTCGAAGGGGATCAGGCCGTCCAGGGCGAGGACGGCGACGCGGTGCGGACGGAACTCGCCGTCCACCGGCGGGATCTCAGCGGTCATGGCCCGATCCTAGCGAACGATGTCTTCCGGGCCACTCGTTGCGCGTGGCCGGTGCCAGGACGCTGGAGCACGTGACTCAGACCCGTCCCGCTCCCGCCCCCGTCCAGGACGCGCCGCGCCGCAGGCGTGTGCACCGTGCCTGGTTCGTCGCCGCCGTCACCTTCGTCACGATCATCGGCGCGGCCGCCTTCCGTTCCCTGCCCGGCCTGCTGATCGACCCGCTGCACGAAAACTTCGGCTGGTCGCGCGGCATGATCGGCGCGGCCGTCTCCGTCAACCTCGCGCTGTACGGGCTCACCGCGCCCTTCGCCGCCGCGCTGATGGACCGCTTCGGCATCCGCCGGGTCGTCGCCGTCGCGCTGACCGTGATCGCGCTCGGCGCCGGGCTGACCGTGTGGATGACGGAGCCCTGGCAACTGTTCCTCTACTGGGGCCTGCTGGTCGGCCTCGGCTCGGGCTCGATGGCGCTGGCGTTCGCCGCGACCGTCACCGAGCGCTGGTTCACCGAGCGGCGCGGGCTGGTCAGCGGCATCCTGACCGCCGCGTCCGCCTCCGGCCAGCTCATCTTCCTGCCGCTGCTGGCCTGGATCGTGGAGAACCACCGCTGGTGGCAGGCCGCCGTCACGGTCGCGCTGACCGCGCTCGCCGTCGTCCCGTTCGTCTGGCTGCTGCTGCGCGACCACCCGGCCGACGTCGGCCTGAAGCCGTACGGGGCGACGGAGTTCGTGCCCAAGCCGCCGCCGGTCACCGGGGCCGCGCGGCGGACGCTCACCGTGCTGGGCTCCGCCGTGCGCACGGGCCAGTTCTGGCTGCTCGCGGGCAGCTTCGCCATCTGCGGGGCGTCCACCAACGGGCTGATCCAGACCCACTTCGTGCCCGCCGCCCACGATCACGGGATGGCGATACCGGCGGCGGCCTCGCTGCTCGCGGTGGTCGGGGTGTTCGACGTGCTCGGCACCATCGCCTCCGGCTGGTTCACCGACCGCTTCGACTCCCGGCGGCTGCTCGCCGTCTACTACGCGCTGCGCGGCATCTCGCTGCTCTTCCTGCCGATGCTGCTGGGCCCGTCCGTGCGGGTGCCGATGGTGTTCTTCATCGTCTTCTACGGCCTGGACTGGGTCGCCACCGTCCCGCCCACCCTGGCGCTGTGCCGGGAGCGGTTCGGGGACGACAGCGCGATCGTCTTCGGCTGGGTGCTGGCCTCGCACCAGATCGGCGCGGCCCTCGTCGCCTGGCTCGGCGGCTTCGCCCGCGACGTCTTCGGCAGCTACGACATGGTCTGGTACGCGTCCGGCTCGCTGTGCGCGGCGGCGGCGCTGATGTCGTTGGTGATCCGGCGCCGCCCCACCGTGGTGGCGGTCGCTTGAGAGGGGCGCCTAACGCAGGCGCCGGGCGACCGACTTGGCGATCTTCTCCGCGTCGATCGCCAGCTCGCGGAACATGCCGCTGATGGGATTGGTGAACCCGGTGAAGTACAGGCCGGGGGCGTCCTTGGGGGTGCGGGCGCCGTGGACCACGGGGCGGCCCCGCTCGTCCAGCACGCCCAGGTGGCCCACCAGGGAGTCCAGACCCCGGCGGTACCCGGTCGCCGCGATCACCGCGTCCGGTGCGATCCGGGTGCCGTCGGCCAGGGCCACCTCGCCGTCCTCGAACCCCTCGACGGCGGCCACGATCTCCACCTCCCCGGAGCGCACCGCGTCGATCAGGCCGACGTCCTGCACGGGGATCGCGCCCTGCCGGACCCTGCTGTACAGCCCGGCCTCCGGACGCGGCAGCCCGTGCCCGGACAGGTCCGGGGTGCTGACGCGGGCCAGGGGCCGGGCGAGCCGGTCCACCAGCCGCACCGGCAGCCGACGCACCACGATCCCGGTGTACTGGGCCGCCCAGCCGGCCGTGGAGCGGCGCACGATGTGCGGCGCCGTCCGCACCGCCAGCCGCACCCGCGAGGCCCCGCCCGCCACCAGGTCCACGGCGATCTCCGCACCGGTGTTGCCGACCCCGACCACCAGCACGTCCCGGCCCTCGTACGGCTTCGGGTTCCGGTACGACGAGGCGTGCAGCAGCTCGCCCTCGTACCCGTCCGTGCCTGGCCACTCCGGCAGGCGCGGGGTGTGGTTGTGGCCGGTGGCGACCACCACCGCGGCGCCGGTCAGCTCGCGTCCGCCGGAGGCGTGCAGCAGCCAGCCCGCGCCGTCCGCGGCCTTCTCCACCCGGAACACCTCGACGCCGGTGACGATCTCCAGCTCATGGTGCTCCGCGTACTTCTCCAGGTACCGGACCACGTCGTCCCGTGCCACCCAGCGCCCGAACCTGCGCGGTATCGCCAGGCCCGGCAGGGCGGACAGCCGCCGCGTGGTGTGCAGCCGCAGCCGGTCGTAGTGGCGCCGCCAGGACGCCCCCACCCGGTCGCTCTTCTCCAGCACCACCGCCCGCACCCCGCGCGCCCGCAGCGCGTACGCGACCGCCAGCCCGCCCGGCCCCGCTCCGACGACGTAGACGGGACGGTCGGCGGGGGTCGCGGAGAGGTCCGTGAATGAAGGACGCGAGTCGGCCATGCCGCGAGCGTATGCACCCACCCGATTGATGGGTCTCGGTCAAGACCGGAATCGGTTGCGGATTGATCACGGCTGTGTACGGCATGGGGACAGAACGCATCGGAACGCCCACACCGCGAACGAAATCACCACGCACGCGGGGGAGTACGGGGCCAAGGATGTGCACATGGAGCCCCATCACTGGCAGTTGACCGACGACCTCACCGAATTCCTGCACCTGGCAGATGACTTCCTGCGCTCCAGACCGGCCCTGCACACCGTCACGCTCACGGTCTCCGAGGCGCTGCGCACCCGTGGCCCGCACACCCACGGCGCCGAGCCACCCCGCTTCGGCGTGCTCCGCGAGCCGGGCGGCCCGGTGCGGGCGACCCTGCTGCACACCCCGCCGCACCCGGTCCAGCTCACCCCGCTCGACCCGGCGGAGGCGGCGGCGCTGGCCGACCGGCTCGCGGAGGCGGGCCACCCGGTCCCCGGCGTCTGGGCCGAGCGGGAGACCGCGGCCGCCTTCGCCACCGCCTGGCGGCACCGCACCGGGATGATCGCCGAGCAGACCGTGCGCCAACGGCTCTACCGACTCGCCGAGTTGACCCCACCCGACCGCACGCCGCCCGGCCGTGCCCGAGTGGCGGGCGCGGCCGACCGGGAGCTGCTGGCGCGCTGGTACGTGGAGTTCGTGGCGGACACCGGCGGCCAGGCCCGCCAGGACCCCGCCCAGTGGGTTGCCTCCCGCCTGGAGCACGGCGGCGCCACCCTCTGGGAGACCCCGGACGGCACCCCCGTCTCCCTCGCCGGGAACCTGCCGGAGAGCGCCGGGCAGATCCGGGTGGCCCCCGTCTACACCCCGGCCGCCCTGCGCGGCCACGGCTACGCGGGCGCGGTCACCGCCGAGGTGAGCGGGCGGGCGGCGGCGACCGGGGCAGAGGTGCTGCTCTTCACCGACCTGGCCAACCCGGTCTCCAACCGGCTCTACCAGCGGCTCGGCTACCGTCCCGTCGCGGACTTCGCCACCTGGTCGTTCACCGCGCCCTCCGGCTGACGGCGCTCACGGCCACAGCAGCCGCCGCTCCCAGCCGAACTCGGTGCGCCGGTACGCCAGGCGGACATGGCGGCGGTCGGGGTCGCCCTGGAAGAACTCCACCGAGCGGGGGTGCAGCCGGTACAGGGTCCAGGTGGGTGCCGGGGCCGAGGGGTCCTCGCGGGCCTGCTCCCAGGCGGCCTCGGAGGCCCGGCGCAGCTCGTCCAGCGAGCCCAGGTCCTCGCTCTGGCGGCCGGTGAGGGCGGCGGCGAGGGCGCCGGTGGAGCGGGCGCGCAGATCGTCCTGGCCCGCCTCCGCGGGGGCCGCGGTCACCGGCCCGCGCACCCGTACCTGGCGGCCCAGCAGCGGCCAGTAGAAGGCCAGGGCGGCGTACGGGTTGCCAGCCAGGTCGCGGCCCTTGCGGCTGGTGGCGTGGGTGCCGAAGGTCCAGCCGTCGGCGTCTGCGCCGTGCAGCAGCAGGACACGCACGTCCGGGCGGCCCTCCTCGTCCACCGTCGCCAGCGACATGGCGTGCGGCTCCGGCTGGCCCGCCCGCGCCGCCTCGGCCAGCCAGGCGGTGAACAGGGGCAGCGGGGTCGGGGGAGCGGTGTCCGGGTCGAAGGGCCGCAGCTCGGTGGTGTCCGGGGACCAGACCTTCAGCGAGCGCAGCAGTCCGTCGAGTTCGCCGGGTGTTTCGGATGCCTCGTGTGCCATGGGCCGAGTATCCGCCGTCGCGCCCGGCCCCGGACACGGCGACAGGCGGTGGTCCACGCCGAGGTGGACCACCGCCTGCCAGACAGGACTTGGGGCCGGTGCGGGTGCCGGTCGCTACTTGGTGGGCTTCTTGCCGGTCACTCCCAGATAGATCAGCAGCGCCAGGTTCGGCTTGATCTCGGCCTGCTTCACGCCCCAGGCGGTGAAGCCCTTCTGGTGGGCCGCGACCGAGGCCAGCATGGTGACGAGGGAACCGGCGATCGCCGCCGGGTTCACGTCCTTGTCCACCCGCCCCTTGGACTGCAGCTCGGTGATCGCCTCGGTGAGGGAACCGTTCACCGCGTTGAGGATCTTCATCCGCAGCTTGTTGAACCGTTTGTCGCCCTCGGCCGCCGCCAGGTCGACCACGCGGAGGATCGCGTCGTGGCGCCGGTAGAAGTCCAGGAAGCCGTCCACCAGGTCCTGCGCGGTCTGCCACCCCGCCTTCCCGGTCCAGCTGCGCCCCGCGAGCAGCTCGGTCAGGTCGGCGCTCTCGGCGGCCATCGAGTCGGCGATCTCCAGGACGGCACCCTCGACGTCCGGGAAGTACTGGTAGAAGGTCGCGGGCGAGGTGCCCGCCTTCCGCGCGACATCGATGACCTTGACATCTCGGTACGGGGAGGAGCTGAGCATCTCGCTGAGGCAGTCGAGCAGCTTCTGCCGGGTCGCCTGCCCACGTCGGCCGGCCACCCGGCCGTCGACGGTACGCACTTGTCCTGTCATGCCGTCAGCTTACCGACGGGGGGCAGGAGCGCGATTCGGCCGACTGCAAATGGGGTGTGGACCCGGCTGAGGCAAGCTTTCGCTGGTCCTGCGGGGTGCGCGGGTCCCGGTTACTTTGACGACATGGCCGAAAACAGTGCACCGGTACCCGGGATGTACGGAGAGGGCACCCCCTGCTGGGCGGACGCCCAGCTCCCCGACGTCGAGGCGGGCAAACGGTTCTACGGCGAGCTGTTCGGGTGGACCTTCGACGGCGAGGACGCCCCCGGCGGCTCCGTCTGGGCCCGGCTGGACGGCGACCCGGTCGCCTCGCTCGCGCCCAAGACCGACGGCCGGATGCCCACGGTCTGGACGGTGTACTTCGCCACCCCGGACGCGCGCGCCCTGACACGGAAGATCACGGACGCCGGGGGCCGTCTGATCTCCGGCCCCTACGCGGTGGCCGACCTCGGCGCCGCCGCCCTGGTCACCGACCCCCAGGGCGCGGTGTTCGGGCTGTGGCAGTCCGACGGCCACCGGGGCTTCGAGCGCCGCCGTGAACCCGGCTCGTTCGTCTGGACCGAGCTGTACACCCCCGACCCGATCGCCGCGAACACCTTCTACGGCGACCTCTTCCACGAGGCCCTGTTCGGCTCCGGTGCCGAGCCCGACTTCGGCCGCGCGCTCATCACCGACGTCTTCCCGGCCGAGATGCCCGCGCACTTCCTCGTCCACTTCCGCGTCGACGACCTCGACGCCACCGTCGCCACCGTGCGGCGGCTCGGCGGCCGGGTCCAGGTGCCGCCCTTCGACGCGTCGTACGGACGGGTGGCGGTCGTCACGGACAATCAAGGGGCGTCCTTCGCGCTGCTGACCCGGTGACGGGACGGCGGCGGGGGCGGTGAAATGACGGGATAGGGCACGAGACACCCCGATTCGCCACCGGGTTCGCAACCGGCCGCCCGGCCAGGAAGAATCGGGGTGCGTGCCGCCAGGGCGGTGCGGTGGTGAGACGCTGCACTTCGGTCGCGTCCAAAGGCGGAAGACGCGGCTCGTACGGGGAGGTGGCAGGCAAGTGGTGGATCAGCTGACACAGCACGATCCGCGGCGGATCGGGCCGTTCGAGGTGCTGGGCCGGCTGGGGGCCGGCGGCATGGGGCTGGTCTATCTGGCGCGCTCGGCTTCGGGGCGGCGGGTGGCCATCAAGACGGTCCGCACGGAGCTGGCCGAGGACCAGCTCTTCCGGGTCCGCTTCACCCGCGAGGTGGAAGCGGCCCGCGCGGTCTCCGGCTTCTACACGGCCGCCGTCGTCGACGCCGACCCGCGTGCGGCGGTGCCCTGGCTGGCCACCGCGTACGTCCCCGCGCCCTCGCTCGAGGAGATAGTGAACGAGTGCGGGCCGCTCCCGGCCCAGGCGGTGCGCTGGCTCGCGGCGGGCGTGGCCGAGGCCCTGCAGTCCATCCACGGCGCCGGGCTCGTCCACCGCGACATGAAGCCGTCCAACGTGCTGGTGGTCGAGGACGGCCCCCGGGTCATCGACTTCGGCATCGCCTCCGGGGTGTCCAACACCCGGCTGACGATGACGAACGTTGCCGTGGGCACCCCGGCCTACATGTCGCCCGAGCAGGCCAAGGACTCCCGCAGCGTCACCGGCGCCAGCGACGTGTTCTCGCTCGGCTCCACCCTGGTCTTCGCCGCCACCGGCCACCCGCCCTTCCACGGCGCCAACCCGGTCGAGACGGTGTTCATGCTGCTGCGGGAGGGCCCGGACATCACCGGGCTGCCCGACGAGCTGCGCCCGCTGATCGACGCCTGCATGAAGATGGAGGCCCCCGGCAGACCCTCCCCGGCCGACCTCCAGGCGCAGCTGGCCCCGCATCTGTTCGGCTCCGGCTCCGACGACTCCGGTACCGCCTCCGCCTGGCTGCCGGAGAAGGCCGTCGCCCTCATCGAGTCCCGCCGGGGCAGCCGTCCGCCCGCCAAGCCCGCCCCGCTGCCGCCGGGCCCGCGCAGCGCGGGCCGCCCGGCGCTGCCCCCGCCGCCGTCCTACGACCCGGTCGTCCCGGCCCCCGCGTCGGGCGGCCCCGACACCGGGCCGGTGCGGCTGGCCGGGCTGAAGGTGCCCATCGGGCCCGGCCCGCGCGTCGCCGACGCCCGCGCGGCCGCCGTGAAGGCACCGCCGCCGGAGGCCGGACTCGTCGCGAACTGGTCCCGGCCGCGCCCCGGCGTCAACGGCGCCGACCCGGCCGTACCCCCGCTGCCGCCGCAGCTGCCGGAGACGGCGGCGGGCTGGCGGCCGTGGCGGTTCCGGATGTCCAACGACGTGTGGGGCACCCCGGCCGTCGCCGGGGACCTCGTCTACGTCACCTCCTTCGAGGTGCACGCCCTGGACGTGGCCACCGGGCGCCGCCGCTTCAAGACGCGGGACGTGGCCTGGTCCATGGCGGTCGCGGACGGCCGTATCCACGCCTCCGACGGGCCCACCCTGTTCGCGCTGGACGCCCGCGAGGGCACCGACCTGTGGCGGCTGTCCACGGACGCCTGGGTGTACTCGCTGCACGCCGACCACGGCACGGTCGTCACCGGCACGCGCGGCGGCGGGGTGCAGGCGTGGGAGGCGGCGGGCGGGCAGAAGCTGTGGGAGATCTCCGGCTGCCAGACCGACTTCGAGTCGCCCGAGGCCGGGCCCGCCGTGCACGACGGCACGGTCTACGTCTGGCAGGACGCCCGGCTGCGCGCCCTGGAGGCCCGCACGGGGGACGAGCGCTGGTCGTACCCGATCGGCGACGCGGCCTCCTGCGGCGGGGTGCCGGTCCGGGTCACCCCGGCGCCGGACGGCCATGTGTACGTCAGCGCGGGCAGCCGGGTCCTCGCCATCGAGGTGTCGACCGGACGGGTGCGCTGGCACTTCGAGGCCCCGGCGGTGTTCCTCTGCCCGCCCGCCTTCGTGCCGGGCCCGGCGGTCACCGGCGGCGGGGTCTACCTCGCCGACTACCTCGGCACGGTCTACGCCCTGGACGCCGCCGACGGCCGCGACCGCTGGCGCATCGCCACCGAGGCCCGCTCCTCCATCGAACCGGTGCTGGTCGCGGCCGGGCACGTGCACGTCGGCAGCGGCAAGGGCCTGTACACGCTGGACGCGGTCACCGGCACGCCCAAGTGGCGCTTCCAGGCGGGCGGCGACGTGGTGGGCGCCCCCTCGGTCGCCGAGGGACGCATCCACTTCGGCTCCACCGACCACCTGCTGTACACCCTCAAGGCCGACGACGGCCGACTGCGCTGGAAGCTCGCCACCGGCGGCGAGATCACCGGCTCACCGGTGGTCAAGGACGGCGTGGTGTACGCGTGCAGCAAGGACCGCTGCGTGTACGCGCTGGACGCGGAGAAGGGCACCGGGACGGCCCGGACCACCTGAGGGAGGCCCGCCAGGGCCACGGAACGACGGAAACGGCCGGGTCCCCCGACCCGGCCGTTCCGTGTTCCCCGCGAGAGCCGCGGCGGCTCCCCTCCGCCCCGCCGCGGCCCCGCCCCCCGTCTGTCCGGCTCCCTAGCGAGGGTCGCCGACGGTGATGTGGCTCTCCAGCGTGGTGACGTCGTCCAGCTCGCCCTTGGCCTGCTTCTCGCCGGTGATGTGGCTCTCCTGCGGAGCGGCCACCGGGGCGGCCGCCGCCTTGGCGCCCTCGCCGGTGATGTGGCTCTCCTGCGTGGTGACTTCGTCGGACTTCTTGACGTCGCTCATCGACGGACTCCGTTGCTCTGAGGTGTGCTGTGGTGGCCGGGCCGCCCGGCCACTCCCCCGAGGGCTTCCGGACGGACCCGGTCACGGCCGGTCACCGCGTGGGTGACCGACGGCACTACCGATCCGCCCGCCCCCGTGACGACGAATCGACTGCGTGAAGACTGCACCGGCACGATAAACGAACGATGAACGTCGGGGCCCGCGCTTTTCCGCGGGCCCCGCTCACCCGGCCGCCGCGGGTGACAGCAGTTCCCGCAGGGCAGCCGCCTCCGCCGAGCCCAGCCGGTCGTAGACGCCCAGCGCGTCCGTCCAGCAGGCGCGGGCCCGGTCCGACTCGCCCAGCGCGTCCAGGGACTTGCCCAGCACGGTGAGGACGCCCGCCCGCCGCCAGTCGCCGCCCACGTGCAGCAGCACCGACAGCGACTGCTCGGCCAGCGCCGCCGCGGCCGCCGGGCGTTCGGCGAGCCGGACCTCGGCCAGCCGGAACAGCGTCATGCCCTCCCAGAGCCGCTGCCTGCTGTCCCGGAAGATGGTCAGCGCCTCGGAGAGCCGTGCCTCCGCCTCCTCCGCGCGCCCCGACTCGGCCAGCGCCAGCCCGAGCGCGTAACTCCCGTTCGCCAGCCGGACGGTGAGGCCCAGGTGCCGGTAGACGGCGACGCCGGACCCCGCCAGCTCCACCGCGCTGTCCACCCGGCCCATCGACAGGTGCACCCGCGACAGATTGCACAACGCGCTCGCCTCGCCCGGCAGGTTGCCGTCCGCGCGGTAGGCGGTCAGGGTGCGCTGGAGGTAGGTCTCGGCCTCGGCGTGCCGACCGCGGTACGCGGCCACGATCCCGCGCTCGCTGGGCGCGTTGCAGTCGATCCACGGGTCCTGGGCCGCCTCGGCCAGCTCCACCGCCCGCTCGGCCTCCGCCTCCGCCTCGTCGAACCGGCCCGCGTTGAGGTGGACCTGGGCCAGCGTGGTGCGCGCCCGGCCCTCCACCAGCGCGTCCCCCGCCTCCGCCGCCGCGTCCCGGACGACGGTGGCCGCCGCCCCGAACTGGTGCGCGTTGGCGCCCGATTCGGCGAGGTCCTTGGCGACGAGCAGCAGATCCACCGCCCGCCGCAGACTGCCCTGCGCCACCGACTGCCGTACGCACGCCAGCAGGCAGTCGGCCTCCGCGTACAGCCAGTCCAGGGCGTCCCGGTGCCCGGCGAAGGACAGCCCCTCGTGGTCGTAGGGGTGCAGGTGCTCCACGGTCCGGTCGCCGGGGCGCTCGATGGCGTACACCCGGGCGGCCGTGGCCAGGTAGAAGTCCAGCAGCCGGGAGAGCGCGGCGGCCCGCTCGCCGGGCTCGCGCTCGTCCCGCTCGGCGCACGCACGCGCGTAGAGCCGTACGAGGTCGTGGAAGCGGTAGCGGCCGGGCGCGGCCGACTCCAGCAGCGAGGTGTCGACCAGCGACTCCAGCAGGTCCTCGGTGTCCTCCGGGCCGAGGTCCAGCAGCGCGGCGGCGGCCGCCAGCGACAGGTCGGGGCCGTAGGCGAGGCCCAGCAGCCGGAACGCCCGCGCCTGGGCGGGCTCCAGCTGGCCGTAGCCCAGCTCGAAGGTGGCCTTCACCGCGAGGTCACCGGCCTGCAGCTCGTCCAGGCGGCGCCGCTCGTCCGCCAGCTTGGCCGCGAGCACCGACGTGGTCCAGGTGCGGCGGGCGGCGAGCCGGGAGGCGGCGATCCTGATGGCCAGCGGCAGGAACCCGCACGCGGCCACCACGTCCAGCGCGGCCTTCCTCTCGGCCGCGACCCGCTCCTCGCCCACGATCTTGGTGAACAGCGACAGCGCCTCCTCGGGCGACATCACGTCCAGGTCCACCAGATGCGCCCCGGCGAGCCCGACCATCCGCACCCGCGAGGTGACCAGCGCCGCGCACCCCTCGGTGCCGGGCAGCAGCGGTCTGACCTGCGCCGCGTCCTTGGCGTTGTCCAGCAGCACCAGCACCCGGCGCCCGTCCAGCACCGACCGGTACAGCGCGGCCCGCTCCTCCATCGACTCCGGCACCGCCGACTCCGCCGTTCCGAGCGCCCGCAGGAACGAGCCGAGCACGGTCTGCGGCTCCGCCGGGCGCGGGCCCGCCCCCTGGAGGTCGACGTACAGCTGGCCGTCGGGGAAGGCGGCCCTGGCCCGGTGGGCGACGTGCACCGCGAGGGTGGTCTTGCCGACGCCGCCGATCCCGGCCAGCGCGGACACCGCCATCACCCGGCCCTCCGCCTCCGAGGCCGACGCCAGCACGTCGCTCAGCTCGGTCACGAACGCCGACCGTCCGGTGAAGTCCGGCACCGAGGCGGGAAGTTGGGCGGGGCGTACGAGGACCACGGCGGGTTCGGCGGCGGGGGCCGAGGGCTCCGCGAGCGCCGGGTCGGCCCGCAGGATGCGCTGCTGGAGGTCGCTGAGCCCCGGCCGCGGGTCCACGCCCAGCTCCTCGGCGAGCAACCGCCGGGTGTCCGCGTACACCGCCAGCGCCTCCGCCTGACGGCCGCTGCGGTACAGGGCCAGCATCAGCAGCTCGCGGAAGCTCTCGCGCAGCGGGTGCTCGGCGGTCAGCGCGGTCAGCTCCGAGACGGCCTCGGCGTGACTGCCCAGCTCCAGGTCCAGGTCCAGCCGAGACTCGAGGAGTTGGAGCCGCCACTCCTCCAGCCGGACCCGCTGGGCCTCCGCGTACGGGCCGGGCACGCCCGCCAGGGGCTCGCCGTCCCAGAGCGCCAGCGCCCGGTTCAGCGTGTCCCGCGCCTCGCCCAACTCCCCACCACCGCGCGCCTTCTCGGCCTGCGCGGCGAGTTCCTGGGCGACGACGAGGTCCAGCGGGGCGAGCGTCCGGATGGCATACCCGCTGGACTCGCTGACCAGGACGCCGGGTTCGAGCACCTTGCGCAGCCGGGACGCGTAGGTCCGGACGGCCGCGAGCGCCCTGGGGGGCGGTTCGGTCCCCCAGAGCGCGTCGATCAGTTCGGCCGCCGTGGCGGTACGGCCCTCCCGCAGCAACAGGGCTGCCAGCAGGGCCCGTTGCTGCGGAGAGCCGGTGGGGACCGGCGCTTCACCGCGCCAGGCCCGCACCGGCCCGAGTACCCCGAATCGCAGCACGGCGGAACCGGAGACCCGCTGTTCCGGCATCCGCGGCCCACCGTCCATGCGTTCGCCCCCAGGGGGTGTCTTGGGCAATCCAACGTCCGCAGCCAGTTTGCCTTCTTCACGCCACTTGCGTCATCCGTGCGAGACGCCGATCACAAGGCGGCGCGGGGGACTCCACAGAGTTTTCACACGTGCGGGGTTCAGCGCTTGGTGGTGCTGTTGAACAGCGAGCGGGACCAGAGGTAGCCGACCAGGGCGATCCCCGCGCACCAGGCGAGCGAGATCCAGCCGTCGTTCCCGATGGCGGAGCCGGTGAGCAGGCCGCGCAGAGTCTCGATCATCGGGGTGAACGGCTGGTGCTCGGCGAACCAGCGCAGCCCCGGTGACATCGACCCGGCCGGGACGAACGCGGAGCCCAGGAAGGGCAGGAACTGGATCAGCAGCGGCTTGTTGCTCGCCGACTCCACGGTTTTGGAGATCAGCCCGAGCGCCACCGACAGCCAGGTCACCGCGAACGCGATGGCCGCCAGGAACCCGGCCGCCGCCAGCCACTCCAGCGGGGTCGCGTCCGGCCGGAACCCGAGCGCGAGCGTCACCGCGAACACCAGGACCAGGCTCACCATCGTCTGGAGGACGCTGCCGATGACATGCCCCGTCATGAACGAGGAGCGGGTGATGTTCATGGTGCGGAAGCGGTTGATGATGCCCTCGGTCATGTCCGAACACACCGCGATCGAGGTCGACATGGCCCCGGCCGCCACTCCCATGATGACGACACCGGGGACCAGATACTCCAGGTAGGCGTCCCGGCCGCCGCCCATGCCGCCACCGATCGCGCCCCCGAAGGCGTACACGAACAGCAGCAGCATCAGGATCGGCATCATCGAGCTGCCGAGCGAGACGGCCGGATAGCGGACGGCGTGCTTGACGTTGCGCCGCAGCATCGTCATCGAGTCGTGCACGGCGTAGCCGAGGGTGCTCATCGCTGGGTCTCCTTCGCGAGGGTGTCGGCGGTGACGTGGAGCGGGGTGCCGGTGGTGCCCTGGCCGGTCAGGGCGAGGAACACGTCGTCCAGGTCGGGGGTGTGCACGGAGAATCCGGCCGCCTGCACCCCGGCCGCGTCGAGCCGGTCCAGCAGGGCGCGCAGGGCGTCCAGGCCGCCGTCGCCGGCCACCCGGAGGGCGAGGTTCTCGTCGTCCCGCGCGGCGCCGGGGAAGGCGGCCGCCGCGCGCTCGTACTCCTCGGGGCCGGTGAACCGCAGCCGGACGTGGGCGCCGGGGATACGGGCCTTCAGCTCGTCGGCGGTGCCCTCGGCGACGATCCGGCCGCCGTCGAGCACGGCGATCCGGTCGGCCAGCTGGTCGGCCTCCTCCAGGTACTGGGTGGTGAGGAAGACCGTGGTGCCGCCCGCGACCAGCGAGCGCACGGTGTCCCACATGGTGCGGCGGCTGCGCGGGTCGAGCCCGGTCGTCGGCTCGTCCAGGAAGATCACCTGAGGGTCGCCGACCAGGGTCATGGCGAGGTCGAGCCGCCGCCGCATGCCGCCGGAGAAGGTCGCGGCCCGCTTGGCCGCCACGTCCGCGATGTCGAACCGCTCCAGCAACTCCCGCGTACGGGCGCGCCCTTCGCGTTTGCCGAGGCGGAGCAGGTCGGCCATGAGGAGGAGGTTCTCCTCGGCGGTGAGGAGGTCGTCCAGGGCGGCGAACTGGCCGGTGACACCGATCGCGCCGCGCACCCCGTCCGGTGCGGTGCCGATGTCGTGGCCCGCGATCCGGGCCTCGCCGCCGTCGGGGGCGATGAGGGTGGAGAGGATCTGGACGGTGGTGGTCTTCCCGGCGCCGTTCGGCCCGAGCAGGGCGAAGACCGTCCCGGCGGGGATGTGCAGGTCGATGCCGTCCAGCACGGTCTTGTCGCCGTACGACTTGCGCAGGCCGGTGACGGAGACGGCGGGGGTGTTGTCGAGAGCTGTTCTGGGCGTGGGCATGACAGATGAAGGCATGGGGCCCTCCGGAGGGCGGAAGTGGGAAGAGGGGGGCTCAGGCGCGGGCGCGGAGGATGTCGATGGTGCCCCAGTTGGTGCGGGCGTGGATCTTCACGGTGTCCTCGGTGTGCTCCGGCGCCCCGGCGGAGGCGAGCGCGTTGCGCACCTGGCCGTGGCCGGAGCTGACGTCGAGCCACGCGGCGGTGCCCTCGCGGACGCCGATCTCGATGGAGCCGACGGAGGACTCCAACTGGACCTCGCCACGGACCACTTCGCCGACCCGCAGGGGGCCGTTGGCCGTGGTGCCGGTGACGGAACCCTCGGCGCTCCCGATGTCGATGCCGCCGTTGGCGCCGCTCACGCGCAGGTCGCCGGTGATGGCGGCGAGGACCGTGGTGCCGTTGGTGTTCTTCAGCACGGCCGGGCCGTCGATGGTGCCGACGCGGATGCTGCCGCTGCTGCTGGTGATCTCGGCGGCGCCGTCGACCCGGTCCACGGTGACCGAGCCGTGCGACACGGTCAGCTTCAGCGGGCCGGTGGCGTCGAGGCGGACGTCACCCATGGACGTCTTCACCCGGACCTCGCCCAGGCGGCCCTCCCCGAGCACCTGGGTCAGGGAGCCGGTGACCTCGGCGGAGGAACCCGCGGGCAGGTGCACCGTCACGTCGACCAGGCCGGAGGGGCCGATCAGCAGCCGCTCCCGCGTCCGGACGGTCAGGGCGCCGGAGGCGAAGCCGACCTCGGTCTGCTCGGCGGCCCGGACGTCCTTGTCGCGCTTGGGGTCGCGGGGCGCGACCTCGACCACGGTGTCCGTGCGGTCGCCCGCGGCGAACCGGACCGAACCGGCGCCGATGTGCGCGGTGACCGCGATGGGCTCAGGGGTGTCGAACGTAGGCATGGCTGTCCCGTCCTCTTGGCTCGTCAGGTCGTCCCCGCAGGTCGGGGGCGTGAAAGGGGTGAGAAGTGGAGCGGTGGCGCGGTGCGGTCAGCGCACCCAGCCCGTGAAGCTCTGGCCGATCGTGCGGGTCTTCTCCGCCGGGCGCGGCCGGGCGGTGCCGTCGACCGCGGCGGAGACGGCGCGCACCAGCCAGGCGTTGACCGACAGGCCCTCGCGGCCCGCGGCCTCCTCGGCGCGCGTCTTGAGGTGCGCCGGGAGCCGGAGGTTGACGCGGGCGGTGCCGCCCTCGTCGGCCTCGGGGACCGGCTGGGGCGCGACCTCGGCCGCCGCCACGGGAGCGGACTCGGCCGGGGGCGTGGTGACGACGAACTCGGGGTCCAGACCGCGCAGTCGGACGTCGACCGAGCCGGGGGCCAGCTCGCGGGTGATCTCGTCCATCGCGGCGGAGAGCACATGGAGCATGGTCAGGCGGGTCGCCGACTCCAGCGGAGCGGTGAGCCGCTCGGCCAGCTCGCGCGCCTCCTCGCCACCGGCCTCGGCGGCCACCGCGAGTTCCCGGCGGAGGGTGTCGACATACGGGGTGAGGTCCATGGCATTAGCTTGGCACCATTGTGGCGCCATGGCAACCCTTATTGGCACCACATGGCGCCGAGTGGTGTCACGTGGCGCCACGGGTGGTGCCGCTTGGGCGCGGTGAAGGTGCCACCGGGGGCGCCCGAAAAGCGCCCGTAGCTGTGGATCACGCCGAACGTATGCTCTTCGAATGACGACTTCCGCGACCCCCGGAACCGGCCCCACCGAGAACTCCATGCGTCGCGCCCTCAAACGTGCCCGTGACGGGGTCGCCCTCGACGTCGCCGAGGCGGCGGTGCTGCTCCAGGCCCGCGGCGAGGCCCTGGACGACCTCACCTCCTCCGCCGCACGGGTACGGGACGCGGGACTGGACGCGGCGGGGCGGCCCGGCGTCATCACGTACTCGAAAAGCGTCTTCATCCCGCTGACCCGGCTGTGCCGCGACAAGTGCCACTACTGCACCTTCGTCACCGTCCCCGGCAAGCTGCGCCGGGCGGGCCACGGGATGTTCATGTCGCCGGACGAGGTGCTGGACATCGCCCGCAAGGGTGCCGCGCTCGGCTGCAAGGAAGCCCTCATCACCCTCGGCGACAAGCCCGAGGACCGCTGGCCCGAGGCGCGCGAGTGGCTCGACGCGCACGGCTACGACGACACGATCGCCTACGTACGCGCCATCTCCATCCGCATCCTGGAGGAGACCGGCCTGCTGCCCCACCTCAACCCCGGCGTCATGAGCTGGACCGACTTCCAGCGGCTCAAGCCGGTCGCGCCGAGCATGGGCATGATGCTGGAGACCACCGCCGAGCGCCTCTGGTCCGAGCCCGGCGGCCCGCACTACGGCTCCCCGGACAAGGAACCGGCCGTACGGCTGCGGGTGTTGGAGGACGCGGGCCGCTCCTCCGTCCCCTTCACCTCCGGCCTGCTGATCGGCATCGGCGAGACCTACGAGGAGCGCGCGGAGTCGCTGTTCGCGCTGCGCAAGGTCTCCCGCGCCTACCACGGCGTCCAGGAGCTGATCATCCAGAACTTCCGCGCCAAGCCCGACACCGCGATGCGCGGCATGCCGGACGCCGAGCTGGACGAGCTGATCGCCACCGTCGCCGTCGCCCGGCACATCATGGGCCCCGCCGCCAACCTCCAGGCCCCGCCCAACCTGGTCGACAGCGAGTACGAGCGGCTGATCGGCGCCGGGATCGACGACTGGGGCGGGGTCTCGCCGCTCACCATCGACCACGTCAACCCCGAGCGCCCCTGGCCGCAGATCGAGGAGCTGACCGAGCGATCCCGTACGGCGGGCTTCGAGCTGCGCGAACGGCTCTGCGTGTACCCGGAGTTCGTCCGCCGGGGCGAACCCTGGCTGGACCCCCGGCTGCGCCCGCACGTCGCCGCGCTGGCCGACCCGGAGACCGGCCTCGCCCGGCCCGGCGTACTCCCCGTGGGCCTGCCCTGGCAGGAGCCGGAGGAGGTCTTCACCGCCACCGGCCGCACCGACCTGCACGCCTCCATCGACACCGAGGGCCGCACCTCCGACCGGCGCGACGACTTCGACGAGGTGTACGGCGACTGGGCCGAACTGCGCGAGGCCGCCGCCCCCGGCATGGTCCCCGAGCGCATCGACACCGACGTCCGCGAGGCGCTGCGCACGGCGGCCGACGACCCGACGAAGCTCACGGACGCCGAGGCGCTGGCGCTGTTCCACGCGGACGGCCGCGCACTGGACGCGCTGTGCCAAGTCGCCGACGACGTACGCAAGTCGGTGGTCGGCGACGACGTCACGTACATCGTCACGCGCAACATCAACTTCACCAACGTCTGCTACACCGGCTGCCGTTTCTGCGCCTTCGCCCAGCGGCGCACCGACGCCGACGCCTACACCCTCTCCCTGGACCAGGTCGCCGACCGGGCCCAACAGGCGTGGGACGTAGGCGCGGTGGAGGTCTGCATGCAGGGCGGCATCCACCCGGACCTGCCCGGCACGGCGTACTTCGACATCGCGAAGGCGGTCAAGGAACGCGTCCCCGGCATGCATGTGCACGCCTTCTCCCCGATGGAGGTCGTCAACGGGGCGACCCGCACGGGCATGTCCATCCGGGAGTGGCTGACGGCGGCCAAGGAGGCGGGCCTCGACTCCATCCCCGGCACGGCGGCGGAGATCCTGGACGACGAGGTCCGCTGGGTGCTGACCAAGGGCAAGCTGCCCACGGCCACCTGGACCGAGGTCATCACCACCGCCCACGAGCTGGGCCTGCGCTCCTCGTCCACGATGATGTACGGCCATGTCGACCAGCCCCGGCACTGGCTGGGCCACCTGCGCACGCTGGCCTCGATCCAGGAACGCACGGGCGGCTTCACGGAGTTCGTGACCCTCCCCTTCATCCACACCAACGCCCCGGTGTACTTGGCGGGTATCGCGCGCCCCGGCCCGACCATGCGGGACAACCGGGCGGTGACGGCGATGGCGAGGCTCCTGCTCCACGGCCTGATCCCCAACATCCAGACCAGCTGGGTCAAGCTCGGCACGGAGGGCGCGGCCGAGATGCTGCGCTCCGGCGCGAACGACGTGGGCGGCACGCTGATGGAGGAGACGATCTCCCGGATGGCGGGGTCGTCGTACGGCTCGTACAAGTCCGTACGTGACCTGGAGGCGGTCGCGGAGGCGGCCGGGCGCCCGGCGAAACCGCGCACCACCCTCTACGGCGAGGTACCGGAGGAGCGGGTCTCGGCGGCCCGCGCCTCGGACGGGCACCTGCCGGAGCTGCTGCCCCTCGTGGACTGAGTACGATGATCCGACCCCGGATCTGAGACGGGGCCCCACAGCGGAGGAGATGCGTACCCGTGGCTGCCCTACTGCCCTCGTGGGCCTGGGTCTCCGGACTGACGGTCGCGGCGACCGCCGCAGTCGTCGCCCTCGCCGTCCAGGCCGACCACGGCCCGCGCCCCGCGGCCCCGGCGGCCCACGCGCGCCCCACGGCCTCGGCCTCCCCGACCCCGTCCACCACCCCGACCCCCTCCGGCCCACCGGCGCTGCCGGAAGCGTCGGGGGTCGGCCGTCGGATCGTCTACTCGGTCGGTACGGACCGGGTGTGGCTGGTGGACGCGACGGGCGAGTCCTCCCGGACGTTCACGGTGTGGCCGGGCACCGTCGACCCCGCTCCGGGCCGCTACTCGATCACCAAGCGCACGCCCGCGACGCCCGGCTCGGACGGGGTACCGGTCGAGCACGTCATGTACTTCACGGTGGCCTCCGGCGTGAACATAGGCTTCTCCAACGCCGTCGACGGCGCCTCCCCACCCCCCGCCAACGGCACCAAGACGGGCGGCATCCGCCTCCACAAGCAGGACGGCGCGGCGCTGTGGTCGTTCGGGGACTTCGGGACGAAGGTGTCGGTGGTCGAGTAGCCCTCAGCGAGGAGCGTCCGGCCTGGTGCTCGGAGACACGGGTCCGGGACCGGAACCTGCGGCCTGGTACCGCTGCGCGTACCAGGTCGGCTGCTCGCCGAACATGCCCTTGAAGTCGCGGATGAAGTGGCCCTGGTCGGCGTAGCCGAGGTCCGCGGCCAGCGCGGCCCAGTCGATCGCCCCGCCCGCGGCCATCCGGGCGGTCACCTCGTGCAGACGGTAGCGGCGGATCACCCACTTGGGTCCGACACCGACGTGCTCCGCGAACAGCCGTTGCAGCCCCCGCGTGCTCAGCCCCAGCTCGGCGGCGAGGCGTTCGACCCTGGTCAGGGCCTTGTCCTCGGCGATCAGCTCGACGGCGGCCGCCGCCTGGCGTACCCGGTCGTCGTCGTCCGGCAGGCGTGCCAGCAGGAACGCGTCCATGGCCGGAGCGTCGGGCGCCATGGGCAGGTCCGGGCCGAACACCTCGGTCGCCGGGACGACGCGGTCGGTGATGGTCGAGACGGACGCACCGAGGAACGGGCGGAAGCAACCCGGCCGGAACGCGACGCCGAAGACATGGCCGCGGCCCTCGAGAACCTTGATCTGGTAGCCGCCGCACACGCCGTTGACGTCCGCGCGGCCGCCGCCGAACGACAGGTGCACGTTCGGGTACGGCACGATCTTCTGCCGGTAGGGCTCGGCGTAGTCCCAGCGAGCCTCCCAGTACCGCTCCACCCATGGCGAGAGCGCCGGTGACGGGCTGTGGAACGCGTGGCGCTGGTACCTGGTCCAAGCACCCCGCAGCTCACGCTCGTCCCGCTCCACCCGGCAGAGTGTATGTCGCCTTTCTTCAATACCTCCGTGGCTCTTCCGCCTAGCGTCGCCGCCATGTCACATCTGTCGAAAGCCGCCGAGGCCATGGCCGTGGTCGCCCGCGCCGTCACCGACGACCAGCTCGCCAACAAGACTCCGTGCACGGAGTACGACGTGCGGGCCCTGGTCAACCATCTTCTCTTCTGGGGCCCGTCGCTCGCCGGGGGCGGCCGCAAGGAATTCGTTCCACAACCGGCGGCCGCCGAGTCCGACGCGGACCTGGCGTCCGGCGACTGGCGCGGCCGCCTGCTCGCCCTGCTGGACGACATCACGTCGTCCTGGGCGCCGCCGAGCGCCTGGGAGGGCGAGACGAGCATGGGCACGCCGCATACGCTGCCCGCGCCCGTCCTGGGCGAGATGATCGTCGGCGAACTGGTCCTGCACGGCTGGGACCTGGCGGTCGCGACCGGGCACCGGCTCGACCTGCCCGCCGACCTGCTGGCGCATCTGCACGGCACGGTGTCCGCCGGTGTGGAGGAGGGGCGGGAGATGGGCATGTACGGGCCGGAGGTGGCGGTGCCGGCCGACGCACCCGTCCTGGACCGCATCCTCGCCCTGACCGGCCGTGATCCCGCCTGGACGTAGTCCCCGACCGGCGAAGCCGCGCGGCGGCACACGCTCGTGCCGCCGCGGGGCTCCTACCGACGGCCCTGGTCCGGCAGGTGGTTGATGATCAGGGCGACTCCGCTGAGCAGGAACACGCGGGTCGCCGCGTCCACGCCGTTCCACGTCTTCGACTGCCACATGGCGAACCACTCGCCGCCGATGGCGATGAACCCCGCCCCGAAGAGCAGGATCAGCATCAGCAGGCCGTACGTGGAGAAGCGGCGGGCACGTACGTTGTCCCGCCGGGCCCACAGCCATGTGCCCCACACGAGTACGGCCGCCGCCACCGTCTCCCACGCGATGATCGCCACGTAGGCGGTGTCCTGGAGCGCGGTGCTGGTGATCGCCCGCCACATCAGGTGGTCGTCCTTGAACGTGGTGTCCATCGCGAGGACGTGCCTGACGTACTGCTGGTTCGTCCCGAAGTCGGTAATGTTGCCTACGGCGACGAGGGCGATGTACAGCGCGAGCACGCCGGTGAGCACGGTGGCGGCGAGGCTGAGCCCCGTGCGGGCGGCACGGGTGGAGTCGGCGGGGGCCGCTGATTCGGTCATGGTCATGACCCGAATCCTTCCCGACCGTTGCCGAGGAGGAACGCCTTTCAGACGCGCTGCACTGCGTGGCTGAGGAAGGAGGCCCAGGTGTCGGTGGTGACGGTCAGTTCATCGCCGCCGGTGGTCTTGGAGTCCCGGATGTGGATGTGGTCGGGTGTCAGGGCGACCTCGACGCAGTCGAAGTCATTGGCCGCACTGTGGCTGCTCTTGAACCAGTCCAGCGTGGGGGGTGTGGCGTTCGCGGTCATGCCGGGATTCTTTCCAGTACTTCACGCTCTGATCCGGAACTTTCAGGCCGACAGGCGCTCGTCATCAATGAGCCCTTCCAACCTGACGGGGCAGCAGGTCGCGCCTGGGGATGCGTCATGCGAAGCAGCGAAGGTCCTGGTAGACGGGTTCACGACCCGCGATTGATCTGCTCAAGTCGAGCCTTCGATAATTACCGGCATGGACGCGGACAGTGCCGCCGTCAACGACATCCGGGGAGCCAGTTCACCGTGGCAGACGTCAGGGTCACCTACGACAAGACCGTAGATGCGGCGTATGTGTACTTCACCGAACCGCAGGTCCGAGTGAACTCCGCGTACATGTATCCCTGTGATCCGGTGGACGTCGACGGCATGATCAACCTCGATTTCGACGAGCAGGGCCGCCTCCTCGGCATCGAGGTGCTGGCGGCCAGCTCAAAACTGCCGACGTACCTGCTCCAGTCAGCGGAGCGGCTGGACGCCGAGGGTGCATGAAGCAATGGCTCAACGGGCTTGGCCCGCGTGCGCGACGAACTCCGTCCAGCTCTGTCCGGAGATGGTGACCTGATCGCCTTCCGCAGCCTTGGAGTCCCGGATGTGGATGCGGTCGGGGGTGAGGGCGACTTCGACGCAATCGGGGCCGTCGTTGCCGCTGTAGCTGCTCTTGAACCATTCCAGGGCGTTCATGTCTCGCATTTCAGCACTTTCTCGATGAAGGCCATTGACTCCCGGGGCGAGAGGGCCTGCGCCCGGATCATTCCATAGCGCATCTCCAGGATTTGGGCCTCCCTGGGATCGCTGATCACTCGGCTGTAGAGCTGTCCCTCCGTGTGGCCGAGTGTCTTGCCGCTCCGGAGCTTCAGCACCCGGAACGAGCCCATCATTCCCGCGTGGTCCTCGCAGTCCGTGGGCACCACCTGGATCGATACGTGCCGCAACCCGCCCATCTCCAAAAGGTGTTCGAGCTGTTTCCGCAGCACCACCTTGCCGCCCACCGGCCGTCGGAGCGTCGCCTCTTCCTGTACGAACGTGATCAGGACGCGCGGAACGAGCTCGAAGACGGACTTGCGCGCCATGCGCGCGGAGACGAGGCGGTCCACTTCTTCTTCCGTGTAGGAGGGGCGCCTCATCGCATACAGAGCATGGGCGTACTCGGGTGTCTGCAGCAGGCCGTGCAGGTGCAGGGCGGCGTAGGCCCCAAGCTCGGTCGCTTCACTCTCCAGTTTCGCCAGGTCCCGTACGTTCTTCGGATACCGAGCCCGCTCCACGTCCTCCTTCATCGCGGACACCTTGCCGCCCGCGCCCACGACCTCGTCCGTGCGGTCCAGGAAGTCCGGCTTGGGCACCCGGCGCCCCCGCTCCACGGAGGACACCATCTCCTCCCCGTACCCGATGGCGGCGCCCAGCTCCACCTGGCGAAGACCCGCTGCTTCTCGCCATGCCTTGATCTGTCGGCCGACCGCCTTGAGTACGGCCTCGGCCTCCTCGTCCTCCACCCGTGCCCCCTTGCCTCGTACCAGCCGTACCGCTGCTCCGGCCACCCGTACAGTCACCCTGCGTACCGTGGTCGTCGCTGTTCAGAGTAGGGAAGGGCGGCCACGCTGGGTGACATGAATGAGAAATCACGGCTGCGGATTCAGCTGTCCGCGACGCGGAGGGGTGCCCGGCTCGCCCGGCTGCTCACGGAGCGGCAACTCGACGAGTGGGGGATGCCGTTCGAGGCGGCCACGCAGGTCGTCGCCGAGCTGGCGGCCAACGCCGTGCTGCACGGCAGGGTCCCCGGGCGGGACTTCCGGCTGGAGTTGCGGCGGGAGGACGACGGCACGCTCCGTGTCGAGGTGACCGATGCGCGGGGGGAGAGGCGTCCCCGGGTACCGGAGGAGTCGGGCGAACTCGGCGACGGTGGACGGGGGTTGCGCATCGTCGCCGCCTACGCGGACCGGTGGGGGGTGGTCGAGGCGCCCGCCGGGGCCAAGACCGTGTGGGCCGAGCTGAAGCAGCCGTTCTTGACCGGTATTGGTCCGGAGGAGATCGTTCACCGCGCCGATCAGACCGTTCCGGGTCCATTACAGTGCTGACCGTCGTGCGGGCGGACGGGTGGTGCGAGGAGGGCTGGATGGGTGCGGCGAGCGGCGCCGTCTGGGGTCGTGCCGAGCAGCAGGACTTCCGCGGCCGCGTACGCGGAACGCTGCTGGGTGCCGCGATCGGGGACGCCCTCGGCGCACCGGTCGACGCGCTGGACCTGGACGCGATCCGTACCGCGCACGGCCCCGAGGGCCTGACCGACCTCGCCCCCGGCCAGGGCAGACGCGGCACCGTCTCCCACCACACCCAGCTCACCCTGTTCACCGTGGACGGCCTCATCCGCGCCCAGGTCCGCCGCGACACCGGCGCCTGGCACCCGCCGACCGATCTGCACCGGGCGTACCTGCGCTGGGCCGCCACTCAACGGGACTGGGGTCCGGACGAGCGCCGGGCGGAGGACGGCTGGCTTGCCCGCGAGGAGTGGCTGTACGCCCGCCGGGGCCCCACCCGGGCCCTGCTGCTGGGGCTCGGCAACGACGTGATGGGCACGCTGGAACGCCCCAAGAACCCCGGCGAGGCGGGCCCGGAGGCAGTCGCCCGCTCGGCTCCCTTCGGGCTGCTGGTCGGCTGGGAGCCGCAGCTCGTCGTCCAACTGGCGCTGGAGTGCGCCGCCCAGACCCACGGCCACCCCGTGGCGGTCCTCTCGGCGGGGGCGTACGCCGTCATCGTGCACGCCCTCGCGCGCGGCGAGAGCCTGGACGGCGCCGTGCAGGCCACCCTCGCGCTGCTGGCCGCCCGCCCCGGCCACGAGCCCGTCACCGGCGCCCTCCAGCGCGCGCTGGGCGCCGTACGGCAGGGGCTGCCGAGCCCGGAGCGGGTGGCGGAGCTGGCGGGAGAGGGCACGGCGGACGGCCTCCTCTCCGCAGCCGTGTACTGCGCGCTCGTCGGCGAGGACGTACGCCACGGTCTCTGCCTCGCCGTCAACCAGCCCGGCCCCTCCGCCGCCGCGGGCGCCCTCACCGGCGGCCTCCTCGGCGCCCTGCACGGCGAGACGGCCCTGCCCCCGGCCTGGCTCCCGGAGCTGGAGGGCCGCCCCACCATCCTCGAACTCGCCGACGACTTCGCCATGGAGATGACCCAGGGCCCCGCCCTGCACACCCCGGCCGGCTCCGCCCCCGGCTGGCTGGCCCGCTACCCGCGCGCCTGAGACCCTCGCACCTTGTGGGACCTCCGCGTCATCCCCCGTCGGACGCAGGGCAGCCAGCCGTCACCCCTCCACGGTCCCACCGGGCCGCCCGGTCCAGCAACCCTCACTCCTTCCCCGGCACCCCCACCACGTCGTCCCCCGCGGGCCCCGGCGCCGGGACCCTCGCCGCGCCGCCGCCGTCCGAGTTGACCCGGTCGATGACCGCCAGCCGCTCCGGGGTGTCCTCCGGCTTGATCCAGCCGATCACGACGTACAGGACCAGGGACACCGCGAGCGGTACCGAGACCTGGTACTGGAGCGGTACCCCGCCGGACACCTGCCAATTGATCGGGTAGTTGACCAGCCAGAACGCCAGCAACCCCGCCGCCCAGGCGGTCAGTGCCGCCGTCGGGCCCGAGCGGCGGAACGGGCGGAGCAGGCCCAGCATCATCGGGATGGCGATCGGGCCCATCAGCCCGGCCACCCATTTGATGACCACCGTGATGATGTCCTTGAACGCGGGGGAGTCCACCTGGGTGGCCACCGCCATCGACAGGCCGAGGAAGACCACCGTCGTCACCCGCGCCGCCAGCAGACCCGCCCGCTCGCCCCACCCGCGCGCCCGCCGCGACAGCACCGGAGCCACGTCCCGCGTGAACACGGCCGCGATGGCGTTGGCGTCGGACGAGCACATGGCCATGGTGTGGGAGAAGAAGCCGACCACGACCAGGCCCAACAGCCCGTGCGGGAGCAGCTGTTCGGTCATCAGGGCGTACGCGTCCGAGCCGTCCGGCTTCTGCGCGTGGACCAGCAGCGGGGCCATCCACATCGGGAAGAACAGCACCACCGGCCACACCAGCCACAGCAGCGCCGAGAGCCGGGCCGACCGCTCGGCCTCGCGGGGCGAACGCGTCGCCATGTACCGCTGGGCCTGGTTGAGCATCCCGCCGTTGTACTCGAAGAGCTTGATGAACAGGAACGCCAGCAGGAACACCGTCCCGTACGGCCCCGCCAGCGGCTCCCCGTGGCCGCGCAGCGCGGGCTCGTCGAAGGCGCCGAACACCCCGATGTGCCGGTCACCGAGCTTCAGCACCACCGCGACGAACATCGCCACCCCGGCCAGCAACTGGATGACGAACTGGCCCAGTTCGGTCAGCGCGTCCGCCCACAGTCCGCCGATCGTGCAGTACACGGCGGTCACCGCGCCGGTGATCAGGATGCCCTGGTTCAGCGAGGCCCCGGTGAAGACGGACAGCAGCGTGGCGATCGCCGCCCACTTCGCGCCCACGTCCACGATCTTCAGCAGCATCCCGGACCAGGCCAGCGCCTGCTGGGTGGTGAGGTCGTACCGGTTCTTCAGGTACTCCAGCGGCGAGGACACCCCGAGCCGCGAGCGCAGCCGGTTGATGCGCGGCGCGAACAGCCGGGAGCCGATGGCGATGCCCAGCGCGATGGGGAACGACCAGGTCACGTACGAGGTGACCCCGTAGGTGTAGGCGATGCCCGCGTACCCGGTGAACATCACCGCGCTGTAGCCCGACATGTGGTGCGAGATCCCGGACAGCCACCACGGCATCCGGCCCCCGGCGGTGAAGAAGTCCCCCACGTCGTCCACCCGCCGGTGCGACCAGAACCCGATCGCCACCATCACCCCGAAATAGCCGATCAGCACCGCCCAGTCGAGACCGTTCATGTCTGCCCTCCCAGGGTCCGGCCACCGGCATCAGCCAGTCAGGCATGTGAACTCTGGGTTTGAACATGGACGCGCGGCAAGGAACCGTCGAGTCAAGGGACGGTAAAATCGTTCGGTTCTGTGATTGTGGTTCAGATACATGAACGGCAGCAGGGGGGCGGCCAGGCCGCCCGGCCCCGCTACTTCAGCTCGTCCGGGCAGGGCGTCCCGCGCGGCAGCTGATACGGCGCCGCCAGGTGGTACGTGCCCGCCTTCGGCGCCAGCAGCACCGTCCAGCGGTCGCCCGCACCGTCCACCGGGGTCTCCCGCAGACAGCCGTTGACGTTGACGAACGACTTCGGGGAACCCTCCGGGCGCTGCTTGGACTCCTCGGTCTCCTGCGGCGCCGCCAGGCTCTTCCCGTGCTCGTCCACCACGCTCAGCCACGGCGAGTACGGCACCCGGACCAGAATCCGCCCCGGCTTCCGCACGTCCAGCGTCATCTCGCCCTGCTCCGCCCGCCGCACCACGGCGTTCGGCTCGGCCAGCGGCGCCGGGTCGGTCACCCGGTAGAGCTGCCAGTTGGAGTCGCTCCAGATCCGGTCCAGGTACGGCATCCCGCGCAGCACCAGCTCCCGCTCGCGCACCCCGCCGTCGCCGTCCGGGTCGTCCACGCGGGGCAGCACCACGTACCGCACGGCCCACCGCTGGAGCCACTCGTGATAGTTCGCCGAGTTGAGCGTGTCGTCGTAGAAGAGCGGGTTGCGCTCCATGTCGGCCTGGCGGTTCCAGCCGCGCGCCAGGTTCACGTACGGCGCCAGCGCGGACGCCTCCCGGTGGGAGCGGACCGGGATGACCTCCACCCGGCCCTTCTCCGCGTCCGCCCGCTGCAACTGGTGCACCAGCGGTGCCAGCTCACGCGCCCAGGACGCGGCCGGGGTCGTGTGGATCACGTCGTCCACCGACTTGAAGCCGATCCAGCCGACGAACCCGGCGAGCGCCAGCACGGTCACGTACCAGCGGCGCGACCGCGGGGCCGTGAACGGCAGCGCGGCCACCAGGGCCACCCCCGCGAACAGCATCGGCAGCCGCGAGATGTTCGAGCCGATCTGCGAACTGATCAGCCACACCAGGACCACGCTCAGGCTGTACACACCCGCCGTCAGCCGGACCGTGACCCACTCCTTGGGCACCAGGAACAGGCACAGCAGCCCGTACAGCAACGGCATGATCACCGAGCCGAACGTCATCGGCTGCGTCCCGGAGAACGGGAACAGCCACGCCGACGCGCCCACCACCACCGCGGGCGCCAGCCCCAGCGCGAACGCGCCCGGCCGCCGCTTCTGCAGGAACAGCGCGACCGCCGTCAGCCCCACGAACAGCCCCGCGACCGGAGACGCCATCGTGGCCAGCGCGGCCAGCGGCGCGGCCGCCAGCGCCTTCGCCCAGCGCTTGTACCGACCCCGGTACGGCCAGCAGCACACCACCGCCACCGCGCCCGCCGCGAACAGCGCCGCGAGCGCGTACATCACCCACCCGGACAGCGCCCCGCCGAGCAGCGCGAGAATCCCGGCCAGCGCGGCCAGCGGCGCCGCGGCCATCGGCTTGGCCCAGCGCTCGTACCGGCCTCCGTACGGCCAGCAGAACACCGCCGCCACCGCGCCCAGCGCGAACAGCATGCCGAGCCCGAACGTCACCCGGCCCGAGACGGCGTTCGCCACCAGCGCGAACACCCCGGCGAGCGCGGCCCACAGCGGATTGCGCACCACCCGGCTGCGCACCAGGATCATGGTCAGCAGGGCTGCCGAGCCGGTACCGGCGATCATCATCGTGGTCCGCACCCCGAGCACGGACATCAGATACGGCGAGACCACGCTGTACGACACCGGGTGCATGCCGCCGTACCAGGCGAGGTTGTACGCCGAGTCCGGGTGCCGTCCGACGAACTCCGCCCACGCGTCCTGCGCCGCGAGGTCGCCGCCACTGTTGGCGAACGTGAAGAACCAGATGATGTGCAGGACGCCCGCGAGCAGGGTCACCGACAGCACGGGGTGCTCGCGGACGCGGGCGCGCAGGGCGTCCAGAGCGCTCGCGGTGCCTTCCGGGGGCGGCGGGCCGGGTATCCGGGGGTCGGACGCCGGGTCCGGCTCGGCGTTCTCGGCGCGCTTCGGCTCGGTTGTCGCCACGTCAGGCACTCCCCGTGTCCCGTCTTCCGTTCTCGGCCCCCTGCGCGGCCCGGCGCGGTCCTCGGTGACCTGCCCCGTTTCGTGACGCTAGCACGCACCCCGCCGCCCGGCTCCCGAGGCGGGAACGCGGACGGCGGGGTGCGGAAACAGCGGGTGGGGCGGGGGTCGGCGCCCGGGTCAGCCGACGCGGGTCAGCTTGGCTCCGAGGCCCGGCTCGGCCAGGTCCGCGCGGAGCGCCACCGGCACCTTCACGGCACCGGCCGAGGAGCCGTCACCCACGGTCAGCGAACCGACCTCGGTACCGGCCTTCGCGATGTGCGGGATCGTGCCCGAGGTGAAGGACAGCTTGACCTTCAGCCCCGCCCAGCCGGCCGCCTTCACGTCCTCGGTGACCTCGACCGGGGTCTCGCCGCCCAGGCCGTCGTCCACGTACCCGACGACCGTGCCCTTCTTCAGCACCGTCTCCGACTTCAGCGCGCCCTGCCCCGCCCGGATCAGCGCGTCGCTGCTGTCCATGGCGGCGCTGAGGATGCTGTTGTCCCGCTTGCTCGGCGGCTGCCGCAGCACCGCGCCGATGATCATCCGGGTCTCGCCGCCGACTTCCTGCTTCGCGGCGAAGACCAGGTTGCCGAGCGCGGAGGTGGTGGTGCCGGTCTTGATGCCGACGACGTTGTTGTGCCCGACCAGCTGGTTCCAGTTGGAGTGGTACGTGCCCTTGTAGTCGGTGTACGACATCATCGCCGCGACCTCGCGGAACGCGGGCTGCGTCATCGCCGCCTTGGCCAGCTTCACCTGGTCCACGGCGGTGCTCACGGTGGAGTTCGTCAGACCCGAGGGGTCGGTGTACGTCGTCCCGCTCATGCCGAGGCCCTTGGCGGCGGCGTTCATCTTCGCCACGAACGCCTTCTCCGAGCCCGCGTCCCAGCGGGCGAGCAGTCGCGCCACGTTGTTCGCGGACGCGATCAGCACACCCTCCAGCGCCTCCCGCTGGGTGATCTTGTCACCCTCGGTGACGTCGACGGTGGACTCCTGGCCCGCCTTCGACTGGGCCTGCGCCGCCTTGTCGATCGAGATCTTCGGGCCCTCGGCACCGCTCTTCAGCGGGTGGTCGCGCAGGATCAGGTACGCGGTCATCACCTTCGCCACACTGGCGATCGGCACCGGCTTGCCCGAGCCGGACGAGCCGAACGAGCCGATGCCCTGCACGTCCATCGCCGCCTGGCCGTCGGCCGGCCACGGGATGTCCGACTTGCCGCCCTCGAAGGTGAAGCTGTCCTTCGCGGTCAGCGCGAGCGTGGGCTGCGGCAGGGGGCGCATCGCCTGGACGACGCCCAGGATCACCACCAGCAGGAGCACCAGCGGCGTCCAGATCTTGACCCGCCGCACCAGCGTGCGTACGTGCGTCTCCGGCGGCGGGGGCGTGTTCGTCAGCTCCGCCAGCAGGTCCAGCGGGGGCCGTGGCGGCAACGGCTGCTGCGTCGTCCGCTCCGGCCCGACCTGCGGCACGGCCCGCGTCTCCTCGACGCGTGCCTGCGACGCCTTGAGGTCGGGCTTCAGCGCGACGAACTTGCTCGTCCGCTCCGCCTCCTGCTCGGCGGGAGAGGGCTTGGCCTTGCCGCCGACCTTGAGCATGGTCGTCGGCTGGTCCACCTCCCGCTTCTTGGCCGTGGGGGCCTTGAGCGCGGTGGTGGGGGTGTCCACGAGTTTCTTGGCATCGGCCTCGGGGGCCTTGCCGTCGGGCTCGGGGGAGTCGTCGGGCTCGGCGTCGCCCTTGCCCTTGCCCTCGGGGGCGGGCAGGGGGGTGCCCTTGGCGGAGTCCTCGGGGGTCCCGTCGGGCTTCGCGGTGGGGGCGGCCTCGTCCTCGTCGGCGTCCTCGGAGTCGTCCTCGGCATCCGGGAGGGGGGCGGCCTTGTCCTCGCCCTCGGGTGCGGGCTCGGCGTCGCCCTTCGCGGCGGGCGCGGGGCCGTCCTTCTCGGCGTCCTCGGTGTCGTCCTCGGCATCCGGAAGGGCGGCGGCCTTGGGCTCGGCCTTGTCCTCGCCGTCCGGTGCGGGCTTGGAGTCACTCTTGGCGGCCGGGGCGGGTGCGTCCGCCTCAGAGACCTCGGCGTCCTCGGAGTCCTCGGCGTCGGGGAGGACGGCGGCCTTGGGCTCGGCCTTCTCCCCGTCGTCGGGTGCGGGCTTGGAGTCACTCTCGGCGGCGGGCGCGGGTGCGTCCGTCTCGGCGTCCTCGGCGGAGCCGGAGGCGTCGTCGTCCGTGGCCTCGGTGTCGTCCTTCGCGGCCGAGGGGCCGTCGGAGGGGGTGCCGCTCTCGGCGTCGTCCTCCCCGGCGCCCTCAGCGGGGCTGGACGCGCCCTCTGGGGCGTCCGCGCCGTCCTCGGCCGGGGCAGCCTCGTCCGAGCCCTCGGACGTGCCGTCAGCGGCGTCCGTGGCGTCGTCGCGCGAGTCCTTGAACGTGTCGTCAGGTACGGCGGCGGCGCTCTCGGCGTCCTTCGCGTCCTCGGAGCCGTCCTTGGTGCCGCTCTCGGCGGTGCCGGAACCTTCCTCCGCATCGCCCTTCGCGTCCGAACCACCCGACGACTTCGCGGCCTTGGCCGCTTCGGCCCCCTTGCCGGAAGCCGAGGAGCCGCCCTTCGCCGGGCCGCCGGAGGGACGGACCCACGCCGAGACGGCCTCGCGGAGTTCCTCATCCGCCACGGGACCCGTCGAGTCAGCGGCAGCAGTCACCCCGGCTGAACCCACGGAGTCGGATTCACGGGCCGCCGGCACCGAACTCCCGCTCCCCGACGTCGGTTCCACTGACGCCTCGTGCTGCTTCGACCTGTCGGGGGACTCGCCCGCCACCGATGCCTCCTCATGCGCCGCACGCGCACTCGCGCGCCCTGTCCGAACCATGTACCAGTGTCCTGTGTGGGGGTCAGCCCGTAGAGACAGACGAGAACGACATACCTGCCGGTTCCCCCACGAACCAGGCACGCGCTCTCGACAGATGAATGTGAGAGGCGTCACCCTGTCATTCATCCACGCGGGGAGGCATGGATGGCCAGGAGCCGCAGAACACTTCCGGAAGAGCTGCTGATGCTCGCACTGGACCCGGCCACGGGTACCACTGCGCAGCCGCAGTCGCTCGACCTCGGTCTGGCCGGTGCGCAGCTAGTGGAGCTGGCGCTGGCCGGACGGATAGCCCCAGACGGGGATCGTATCGCCGTGGTGGTGCCACGGCCGACAGGAGATCCGACTCTGGACTGCGCGTTGGAGCTGCTGCGAAGGCGCGGCGCTCCGGTACGGGCCGTCCATTGGATAGGCGGGCCCCGGCTGGGCCTGCGCCAGACCTATCTGTCGCACCTGGAAAGGTGCGGCATGGTGGCCGCCGTACCGGGCCAGATGTGCGGCGTACTGCCGACCACGCGGTACCAGGCGACGGACACCGGTATCAGCCGGGAGATCCGCGGGAGGCTCGACTCCGCGATCCGCACCGGCGTACCACCGGACCCACGGACCGCCGCGCTCGCCGCGCTTGCCCACGCGGTCGGCCTGGGCAAGCACCTGTACCCGGGGAACGAGGGACGCTCGTCCCGCTCCCGGCTCAGGGACCTGATCCGGCACGACCCGATGGGCGGCCTGGTCGCGCACGCCGTGATGGACGTGCAGAACGGTGTGGGCGCCCAGTCGCGGCGCGGTCAGGCCCCCGCCGGGCGGCAGCCCGGACCGGGCGCCGGGGAACCCGCGCGCGGGGTCCCGATGCAGCCGCACCACGGCTCGATGGCCCGAGCGGCGGCACACTGAACGGCGCGGCCGGGGGCGATCCCCCTCGGCCGCGGGCGAGTTGACGGGCGGGACGGGCGGACCCACGGGGGTCCCCCGGCCCGCTCCGCCGCTTGTGCCCATACCAGGTCGCCGACCGGTCCGTACCCCGAACTACCGGGTAGGCGCCGCATATCCGACGTTTCCCAGCGGTAGAACCCCCATGGTGGCAGTCTGCTCAACAGCAGATACACAAAGTGTCAGATACAGGCAGCCAGCCGGAGGTGCGCGTCCCGTGGCGTCCAATGTCAATCCCACCGTCAGGCGGCGCCGACTGGGCCAGGAGCTGCGCAAGCTCCGTGAGCTCAAGGGCATGACGGCCGAAGAGGTCGCCGACCGTCTCCTGGTGTCGCAGTCGAAGATCAGCAGGCTGGAGAACGGCCGTCGCAGCATCAGCCAGCGCGACGTCCGCGATCTGTGCGGGGTGTACGAGGTCGAGGATCAGAGGGTGGTCGACTCACTGATGGAGATGGCCCGCGACTCCCGCCAGCAGGGCTGGTGGCACACGTTCGGCGACATCCCGTACAGCGTGTACATCGGGCTGGAGACCGACGCGCAGTCGCTGCGCGTGTACGAACCCCAGCTGGTGACCGGCCTGTTGCAGACCCGCGCGTACGCGGAGGCGCTGGTGCGGGGCGCGCTGCCGGAGACCTCGACCGCCGAGATCGAGAAGCGCGTCAAGGTCCGGATGCGCAGGCAGGACCGGGTCACCGACGAGAGCAACCCGCTGCGCCTGTGGGTGGTGCTCGACGAGGCCGCGCTGCACCGGGTCGTCGGCAGCAAGCTCATCATGCGCGAGCAGCTGGAGCACCTGATCGAGCTGTCCCAGCTCCCGCACGTCACCGTGCAGGTGCTCCCCTTCGAGGTCGGCGCGCATCCGGGGCTCAACGGCCAGTACGCCATCCTGGAGTTCGCCGACGCGGCCGACTCCAGCGTGGTCTACCTGGAGGGCGTCACCAGTGACCTCTACCTGGAGAAGGCGCCGGACGTGCAGAAGTACGCCGTGATGTACGAGCACCTGCGTGCCCAGGCGCTCCCGGTGGAGCAGTCCCAGCGGTTCATCCAGGACGCGGCCAAGAGGTTCGCCCAGTAGGGCTGCGACAGGTGGGGCGAGGGATCGTACACCGTCGCCCCACCCCCGTGACGGCTCGCTTGGAATATGCCACCCGCTTGAGTGAACGGCCCCTGCGAGCAGGGCGGTTGGCCGGTAGCGTCGATCACGCCAATCGCTCGCAAGGGTTGGCGCGAACCGCACCACCGCAACTCGCAACAGGAGTGGACATGGCACTGATTCAGGGCGCGACGGAGACGTGGATGAAGTCCTCCTATTCCGCGGGCAACGGCGCCTGCGTCGAGGTCAAGTCGCCGACCGCAGCCGCACTCGCCGTACGCGACTCCAAGGACCTCGAGGGGCCCGTCCTGGCGTTCCCCGCCACGGCGTGGACCGCCTTCGTGGCCTCGGTCAAGGCGTAGGGCTCCGGCCCCGGTCCCACCGCGTAGAAGCACGTGACCGCTGCTTCGACGATCACAACAGCACAAGCACCACCCGTGAAGCCCCCTCGACCGGTCGCCGTCCTTGCCGAGGGGGCTTCATCCATGTCAGCGCAGTGCCTTCGGCGAGAGCCGGCAAGGTCAACCGAGCTGCGCCTCGATCGCGGAGACGACCTCCGCCGAGTCCGGCTCCGTCTGCGGGGCGAAGCGGGCGACGACCTGGCCGTCGCGGCCGATCAGGAACTTCTCGAAGTTCCAGCGGATGTCGCCGGTGTGGCCCTCGGCGTCGGCGAAGCCGGTGAGGCGGTCGTAGAGGGGGTGGCGGGCGTCGCCGTTCACGTCCACCTTCTCGGTGAGCGGGAAGGTCACGCCGTAGGTCGCCGAGCAGAACTCCGCGATCTCGTCGGCGGAGCCGGGCTCCTGGCCCATGAACTGGTTGCACGGCACGCCGAGCACGGTGAAGCCCCGCCCGCCGAACCGCTCCTGGAGCCGCTCCAGGCCCGTGTACTGCGGGGTCAGCCCGCACTTGGAGGCCACGTTCACGACGAGCACGGCCTGCCCGGCGTACCGGGCCAGCTCGGCGGAACCGCCCTTGAGGGCGCCGATCTCGACGTCGAGGGGGGAAGAGGTGTTGTCGCTGGTCGTCATGCGGGCAGCCTAGGCCCCGCCCGCCCGGCCTCCACCAGGACCTCCCCGGCCGCCGTCCGCGAGTACAGCACCGAGCGGCCCGCGCGGCGCCGGGTGATCAGGCCGGACTCGCGCAGCACCTTCAGATGGCGGCCGACTGAGCCGAGCGTCTGGCCGGTCAGCGCGGTGAGCTGGGTGGTGCTCAAGGGGGACGCCAGCAGGGTGAGGACGCTCGCACGGGCCGGACCGAGCAGCGTGCCCAGGCTCGCGGGCACCGGACGCTCGGACCGTCCGGCGAGGGCACCGGCGCAGGGGTAGACCAGCGCGTACCGCTCCCGCTCCTCCCACGACACCCAGCCCTGCCGCTGCGGGGTCACCGGGACGAGGACGAGTTCGGCGCCGGAGATCTCGCGGGGCGGGTAGGTCCGCAGATTCACCTGGAACCGGCTCTCCCCGAGCCACCGCGTCCCCGGCCGCAGCGAGTCCAGCACCCCGGCCCAGCCGCCCCGCCCCATCCGCGTGGTCCGCGCCAGCACGTCCGCCTCCAGCACCCGTCTGCGCCGCTCCCAGTACGGCCGTACCGTCTCCTCCCACACCCACTCCAGCAGCACGGCCGCCCGCTCGGGCAGATCGTCCCGGTCCAGTACGGCGGGCAGCGGGCCCGCCAGGGAGAGCAGCAGGTTGGCGCGGGCCTCGGCGGGGCGGGCGGCGCGTACCCGGTCCACCTCCTCGGCGAAGGTCTCGCCGTCGCGCGGGGCTGGGGTGAGGAAGTCGGCGATCCAGTCCCGGCCGAGCCCGGCGCGGATCAGGCGCGCGGTGACGGGGTCCGCCGCCAACCGGGCCTGGTACGCGGGGAGATGGGCGCGCAGCCACTCCCGCTCGCCGGGGTGGGCGGGGGTGGCGGCGTGCAGCAGCTTGAGGTTGGCGAAGGTCTCGGCGAGCGGGGAGATCACGAACCGGCTGCGGGCCAGCGTGTCCGCGTCGAGCAGCCACCACCCCATGCCCCGCCCCACCTTTCGCCGCCCGGCGAAACAATAACGAGCACCCGGACGCGCGGCCGAGACTCCCCGCATGCCCAGCTACCGATCCCTGTTCCGCACACCGGAGTTCACCCCGCTCTTCCTCGCCTCCTCCACGCAGACCGCCGCCCAGACGATGGGCGGACTCGCGCTCGGCACCCTCGTCTACCGGGCCACCGGCTCCCCGCTGCTCTCGGCGCTCAGCATGTTCGGCCCCGCCCTGGCCCAGGTCGTCGGCGCGACCCTGCTGCTCTCCGGCTCTGACCGGCTGCCCCCGCGTACGGCGCTGTCCGCCATCGCGGCCGCCTTCGCGGCGGGCACGGCCTTCCAGGCGGTACCGGGCCTGCCGCCCGGCGTACTCCTCGCCGTAGTACTCCTGTTGGGCCTCGTGGCCGCACTGGGCGGCGGCGTCCGCTGGGGTCTGCTGAACGAGATCCTCACCAAGGACGGCTATCTGCCAGGGCGTTCCCTCTTCAACATCATGAACGGCCTGACCCAGACGGCCGGTTACGCCACCGGCGGGCTCCTGCTGGCCGTACTCTCCCCGCGCGTCTGCCTGCTGCTCGCGGCCGCCCTGTACCTGACCACCGCCCTGACCCTCCGCCTCGGCCTCACCGCCCGCCCGCCCCGCGACACCGGCCGCCCGTCCGTGGCGGCGACCTGGCACACCAACGCCGTCCTGTGGTCCGCCCGCCCCCGCCGCCTCACCTACCTGGGCCTCTGGGTGCCCAACGGCCTGGTCGTCGGCTGCGAGTCGCTGTTCGTGTCGTACGCGCCCGGCTCGGCGGGCACGCTGTTCGCCTGCGCGGCGGTGGGGATGCTGGTCGGAGACGTGACGGTGGGCCGCCTCCTGCCCCCGGCGGTCCGGGCGCACCTCGCGATACCGCTGCTGCTGGTCCTCGCGGTGCCGTACCTGGCCTTCGCGGCGCACCCTCCGCTGCCGGTGGCGCTGCTGTGCGTGACGGTGGCCTCCGTGGGGTTCGGCGCGAGTCTGGTGCAGCAGGAGCGGCTGATGTCCCTGACCCCGGACGCGCTGGCGGGCCACGCCCTGGGGCTGCACTCGGCGGGCATGCTGACCATGCAGGGGGTGAGCGCGGGGGTGGCGGGCTCGCTGGCCCAGATCACCTCTCCGACGACGGGGATGACGGTGATGGCGGGGGCGTCGGTGGCGGTGACCTTGGGACTGGCGCTGGCGGGGCGGGTACCGGCCCGGAATACGGTCGCCCCGGTGGACGCTGAAGCATGAATGACCGATGCGCCGGAGAATGCCCCGAAGGCGACCGAGATCCGGGCCCGCCTCCTGGCGGAGCGCGCGGCGACCGAGACCCAGATCGAGGCCCTGAACAGGGACTTCACCGCGATCGTGGAGGCGAACGCGCTGGTCGCTGTCGATGACGAACACGATCCGGACGGCTCCAGCACCGCCTTCGAACGAGCCCACGTCGCTTCCCTCCTCACCCGGGCCCGCACCCACCTGGAGCACCTGGACGACGCGCTGACCCGCCTGGCGGACGGCGGCTACGGCATCTGCGAGACCTGCGGCGCGACCATCCCGGCGGAACGGCTGGAGGTGCGCCCGGCGACCACACGGTGTGTGGGATGTGCGGGGGCGGCGGGGACGCGATAGGTGGGCCCTACACGGAAGTGCGCGTGTCTGGCACGATCTGGGGGCGTGCGGCTTGCGTGCGCGAGGACAGGGCGGCGGACGCGGGAGCGGTAAGTGCGGGACTCAGGGAGCCGGGTCGTTCCGGCCGAGGTGACAACTGACGTGACCGGTACGGCGGATGCCGACCGCACCGCGAAACGGGCCGTGACCGTCTTCCCCCTGCTGGTGCTCGCCGCGGGCGCCCTCGGGATGCTGATGCCGTCGACGTTCGCCGAGGGCAAGACGGCGGTGCCGTACCTGCTCGGCGTCGTGATGTTCTGCATGGGCCTGACGATGACGTCGGCGGACTTCCAGGGCGTGGTCAGGCGTCCCTGGGCCGTCGCGCTCGGGCTGGTGGCCCACTACGTGATCATGCCGGGCCTCGGCTGGGCGATCGCCGAGCTGCTGGACCTGCCCCCGGCGCTGGCGGTGGGCGTCATCCTGGTCGGCTGCACGCCGAGCGGTACGGCGTCCAACGTGGTGACGTTCCTGGCCAGGGGTGACGTGGCGCTGTCCATGTCGGTGGCGACGGTCTCCACGCTGCTCGCCCCGCTGGTCACCCCGTACCTGGTCCTGCTGCTCGCGGGGCACATGCTGGACGTCGAGGCGGGCCCGATGGTCGTCGACATCCTGAAGACGGTCCTGGTCCCGGTGGTGGCCGGACTCCTGGTCCGCCGCCTGGCCGCCCCCGTGGTCCGACGCTGCCTCCCCGCCCTGCCCTGGCTGTCGGCCGGGACGGTGGCGGTGATCGTGCTGATCGTGGTGGCGGCGAGCGCCTCCGCGCTGAAGGACGCGGCGGCGGTCGTCCTGCTCGCGGTGGTCCTCCACAACGCCTTCGGCCTGGCCCTCGGCTACGGAGCCGCCCGCGCCGCCCGGCTGGACCGTCCCGCGAGCCGTGCCATGGCCTTCGAGGTCGGCATGCAGAACTCGGGTCTGGCGGCGTCGCTGGCGGCCTCGTACTTCACGCCGCTGACGGCTCTCCCGGCGGCGGTGTTCTCCGTCTGGCACAACCTGTCGGGCGCGGTGGTGGCGGCGTGGATGAACCGCCGTGCCGGGCTGGACGGCTGACCACCGCCCAGCCCGCGGGGGCTACTTCTTCACCGGGTCCAGGCAGAGGACGAACTTCTCCGCGTCCCACTCCTGCGCGAGCGCGGCCTCGCCGACGGTGCAGGCGTTGACGTCGAAGGTGTCCTTGACGACCTTGAGCACCTTGTAGTTGGCGTCCTTGTCGGTGCAGTCCTTGGTGTCGACCTCGGGGTTGTTCTCCGAGCCGGTGACCCGGACGCAGTCACCCGCCTCCGCGTGCACGGGGGAGTTGAAGGCGTACGCGATGCCGAACTTCACGGCCACCGCGGCTATCAGCATGACCACGATGCCGAGGAACTTCTTCAACTTGCCCGACTTGGCAGGCGCTGCGGGCGCGGGCACGGGCGCCGCCCCGTATGCGGGCTGCTCCTGCGGGAACTGAGGGTCCTTCGGGGCAGCGGGGGGCGTCGGAGCGGTCATCGGCGTTCTTTCTAGGAAAGTTGAACGAAAGATCGAACGCGCGCACGTTACAGCAAAAGTAAGAGCCAGATAAACACGAGGTCTTCACAGGTCGTGCCAAGGTGGGACCCGTCGATGAGCGGTTGACGCGAGGGGAACGGCGTGCGGCTGTCGCGGGACATCACCGGGTGGGCGTTCATGGTGGAGGTGGACGGTGTCCGGCATGCCGGACTGGCGGTAGGGCTGGCCGGCATCAGCCCGTTCACCGCCGGTGGCGGGGCCGGGGGCAGCCTGTTCACCCGCGCGAACGGCTGGTGGGGCCTCCCGGCGCTCCTCTCGCTGAACGAACTGCCGTTCGGCCGCCCGGTTGATCAACGGTGGTGTGTCACACGGGACGGCGGAGGCGTGCTGTCCGTCCGCAGCCCGGACGGTGCGTCCTTCGTGCACGACCTTCGCCTGGAAGAGCCGCCGGGCTGGCAGGAGACGGCGATCGCCTCCGGCTCGGTCATGCTGGTCGTCTCCCACGTGCTGCCTGCCATGGACGATCCGATCGCCGCGCTCGACTTCGAGACGCGGCAGGGGATGGTGTGCGCGGGCCCCGTGCGCTTCGGCGAGCCGGGCCGCGAACCGCGTGATGAGGAGGACGGCGCGCCGACGGTCAGGTTCCTCGTCGACCCCGTCGGCACGCTGATGGAGCTGGCCCATGACGCGTGCGACCGGGTCCTGTCGTTGTCCCAGGCGAAGCAGCGGGCGCGCCAACTGGAGAAGACGCGCCAAGCCTTGGCGGAACACACGGACCAAGCGCTGCCCGCCGAGGCGATGGTGGAACTGCTCTTCCGGGACGAGTTCCTCGACCACCGCGGTCTGGTCGAGCTCATGTACGTCTACTGGAGGCTGGTCGCCGAGGTCGCCGACGCGTGCGGGGCGGAGGCCGCCTGGCGGGACGCGGCGCTCCGTACCGTCGAGTCGGCCGTCCACCTGGTGGCGGACCGGTGTGATCGCGCCGTGTTCGAGGAAGCCGACGCGATGGGGTCCCGCCTGATCGACAAGCTGAGCGACCCGGCCGAACTGGAAGCCGGGTTACTGGCCGCCGCCCGGTTACGGATGGCCACCCGGGGAGCGGAGGACTTCGCCGCCGACCACTACGCCCGCGGGATGCGTACCGTCTGGTCCGCTCGGCTGGACGCGGAGCTGTACCGCACGTGGTTCACCGACGAGGAGCCCTTCCAAGCCGAGTCCCACCGGCTGGTGGCGGAGGCGGGACACCTGGTGGGGCGCGCGCTGGAGCTGGACGGCGGTACGCGAAAGCCCCGCCTCCTGGCGTTGTTGGCGCAGATCCTCGCGGACGAGGCGGGAGTTCACCGGGACGCCGTCGCCGCCGCGCTGTCGGCCTGGCTGGATGCGTCCACCGCCGACGACCCGGACGTCGCCCTGTTCCTGCTCAGGGTGGTGGACGGAATTCCCCCGGGCCTGGCCGACGGGTTGCCCAGGGCGGTGTTCGGGTCGTCCTTGGCCGATTTCGTCGCCGCCCATGGCAGCGACGTCACCGCGAAGGTGATCAGCCAGGGCGTCAACCTGGCCCGGGAACGAGCCGACCGGCCGCTGCTGCGCACCGTGCTGGACTGGGCGGAGCGGCTGGGCGTCCGCTGGGACCCCCCGCACCGCAGACAGTTGACCGAGGCACGGCTCCACGTGCTGCCCGACGACCCCACCGACTGCCCGGGCCCCGACCACCCGCTCACGGCGTCGTTCCCACCATCCTGGACCCCGGCGCAACGGTCGGCGGCGCTGCTGCACACGGCCGCCCACGCCCGCGACCGGCGGCAGCCCGTGCTGGGGCTGACCCTCCTGAGGCAGGCGGGCGACATGCGCGGCGAAGAAGCCAGGCTGCTGACGGCGGACCTGTACCTTCAGTCGGCCCAGGCGGGCGAGCCGGTCTCCAGTCCTGTCCCGTTCCCGTGGGGTCATTACACGTACGCGGCACTCGGCTACGCCTCGCTCGGCCTCGAGGAACTGGCGCGGGCGAGCCTGGTGCCGTTCGTGCAGCAGATGGGCGACCTCCGCGGCGAAGAACTGGAGGCGGCGCTGTCCGCGATCATCCTGGCCGTGCCGAACTTCAACACGAGCCGCGCGCCCGAACTCGGCGAGATACTGCGGGACCTCGTGCATTCGGCGCTCTGGCAGCTCGCCGCGGAGGCCGGGACCCTGCCGCTGGGACTGATGCTCGGTCTGCACCAGGCGGGCAAGGGGTCGGAACTGGGCGCCTGGGGGCGGATCGACGGCCCGCTCGTGCTGCCCGCGCACATCCAGCACCTTCTCGGCAAGCTGCGCGACCTGGAGGAGCCCGCCACCTCCCAGGGAGCGTCCGGCGCGTCGCCGTACCTGCTCAACGCACTGGAATCCGACCGCCGTCCCGGGGGCCACGACACTCGGCAGATCGCCCGGAACGTGCGGTGGCGCGTCTCGTCGCTCATCGACAATGAGCTGAGTCGCCGCTCGGCACCGCTCGTCGACGACCAGCACCTCTGGGCGAGGACGCACGAGCTGCTGGACGACCGGACCGTACTGCTGACCTGGTTCCTGCCCGCCGCCGTGAGCGGCGCGGCCGTGCTGCTCGCCGTCACCAGACAGGGCCGGGAGCTCGTCGTGCACCTGGGCGAAGGCGCGGACGAGAACAACGACCGGCACCCGGTGGCGGACCGGGTCGAGGCGATCCGGACGGAGGTCGAACGCGACCCGCTGTTCGGCGACGTGACGCCGGAAGGCGACCGACTGCTGCGGCAGCCGGGCGACCTACCGCTCGGCGGCAGCGAACTGTGGGACAGGTGGCGGGCCCAGGGCAAGGACCGGGTCCTGGCCTGGCCGCACGGCGCGCTGCACTACCTGCCGCTGCCGCTGTGCCGCACCGGGGACCGGATGATCGCCGACGACTGGACGGTCACCACCATCGCCGGTCTCGAAGCCCTGGCGCCGGTCGCAGGCCCCGTACGGGCGCGCCGCACCGCGGTGCTGGCCTCCGCCGAGGGCGGCGTGCCCTACGGGCTGCACGCCGAACCGGCGCTGGAGGAGCACGCGCGGAACGTCGCCGACGCGGTCCGCGCGGACGCCGTCACCGGGCCCGCGGCCACGCGCGACAGGTTGCTCGCCGAACTGGCCACGGCGGACGTGGTCCACATCGCCGTACACGGGACGCTGGACCAGGACGCGCCGTGGCTGCACTGCCTCCACCTGAGCCCGGACCGTGACGACGACGGCCGGGTCTTCGCCTACGACTTCCTGGCGGCCGACCTGCGCGGTGTCCGTCTGGTCACCCTCGCCGCGTGCGAGTCCGCGCTGGGCCGATTCGACCGCGCGGACAACGTCCGTGGCATCCCGTCGGCACTGATCGCCGCCGGTGCGCAGGCCGTCGTCGGGTGTCTGTGGCCCGTACGCCCGGAGCCGGCCACGTACTTCTACCACCACATGCACCAGCGGATCGGGTACGGCACGGACCCGGAGCGCGCCTTCCGCGAGGCCCAACTCGCCACCCGTGCACGGCATCCCCACTACCGTGACTGGGGAGCGTTCACCTACCTGCAGGGCCGGAGCAAGGGAGCCGTGGCATGACCGAGGTCCGGTTGCACGACGTCGAACTCGTGCCGGAGCACACGCTCGGCAGCCCGGCCGACGACGAGCCGCTGCGTGGCAGGCTCACGTTCGGCTGGGACGTGCTGCCCGCCGACCACGAGAGCGTGCCCGCTCAGTGGGCGTCCTACGTCAAGGCGACGCCCGAGCGTGAGTTCCGGCAACTGGTGATCGTGTGCTCGTTCCGTCCGGAGACACCGGTCGCCAAAGGTGCGTTCCGCCACGCCTCCCTGGGGGTGGCACTGTCCACCCCGGACGGCCGGGCACGGCCCGTCGCGAGGCTGATCGACCCTGGCGAGCGCACCCGCCCGGTCGTCGGCTCCGGGGTGGGCATGAGCTTCACGGTCAAGGCGGGTCTGCTCGACGTGGGTGTGGAGAAGCCGTCGGGCGCGGGGCCGGAGCGGGACGAGTGGATCGTGCGCGGCCATGGCGCCTCCCAGCCGGATCCGCAGTGGGAGTTCCGCCGAGTCAGGAGTTCTCCGTTGGTCGGCGACCATCCGGTGGCCGCGCTGGTGGAACTCGTGCCCGACCGGCTGAACACGGCGGAGGTGCTGGTGGCAGCGGAGCTGGAGCACCGCAGTTGGGGCATCCGCCGTTACCGGGCCCGGCTCGCGCCGTCGCCGCACGCCATCGTGCTGGCCGGGTGAGTGCTGATCCCTTGGGAGGGGCATCGGGGCCTGGCCCCCGTCCGCTCACGCAAACGGCCCCGGACCAGAGGTCCGAGGCCGAACAAGACGCCCACATGGGGGAGAAACCCCAGTTCAGAGCGCTGACGCGTTGTGCCCCCGGCAGGATTCGAACCTGCGACACCCGCTTTAGGAGTGGGATCGAATCCTTGCCGGGGGGTGGCCGGTGCTGCCTGCCGGTGCTGTTTCCCCTGGTCAGAACCCCCAGGCCGAGCCCTTTGACCCGGCTCATGCCGCCCTGTATCAGGCCGTCCGCTCACGCGTCGCTCACGCATCGCTCACGCGATGTCGGCTGCTGAGCAGCGCGTGGGTCAGTTCTGGCCGAGGTCGATTTCCACGAAGAAGGGTGCCGCTGAGCTGAGTACACCGGTGGACACGTCTCCGTCCCAGCAGGTCTTCGTCGCGGGGTCGAGAAGGTGCGGCCGAACTTCAGCTCGGCTGCCAGGGCCTGTACGCGGGCTTCGAGCTCCTCGCGCGTGCCCTCAGAGGCGGGGCCGGGGCGAGGTCGCGATCCCTGCTAAATGTTCTTTTTCAGACGGGTGGACGGGAGAGGGTTACCTCTTCGGGAAGCCACACGCCGGCCCCCCACTCTTCCAACCGATCCCGCCGGACTTCGTAGTCGGGAAGAGCTCGGGCCACCATCCGCCAGAAGTTGGGCGAGTGGTTCGGCTCATGCAAGTGTGCCAGCTCGTGCACCAACACGTAGTCCACGAGTGCGGCGGGAAGTTGCATGACCGCCCAGTGGATGTTGAGCGCGCCCCGGTCCGAGCAGGATCCCCAGCGGTAGCCGAGGGGACGCACCAGCAGATCCGTCGGCGGAGCCTCGAGGCAATCTGCCCATGGGCCAATACGCCGGGGAAGCCATTGTCTTCCCCGCTCCGCGTACCAGGTCACCAGTGCCTCGCCGGCTGAGTCCTTACAGTCTCGTCGCAGCCTGAGCCTGCCTTCCACCAGGGCTACCGGGCGAGGCGTTTCGTCGACGGTCTTGAGCCGGTAACTGCGCCCCAGGTAGTAGAAGCCCTCGCCGTCGAGGAACCGGCGGCGCGGGCGCCGCTCCACATCCGCCTCACGGCCGCGGACTTTGGTGTAGAGCCAGGGCAGGCGGGTGCGGATGAGACTTTCGAGGGTCTCACGGTCCGCGCCAGGCGGCACGGCCGCGACGACCCGCGCATCACGTTCCACCGTGACCCGGACGCTCGTGCGTCCGGGTACCGGGTGGATGTCGATGACCAGACCGCCCACTTGCAGCGGTTTGGCCGGGGTGTCGGGCATGGGGGGTTACAGGTCCTTCTTGTTGTGCTGGATGATCTCCCGCACCGCAGGCGCGAGACTGTCGGCAGCAGGATGAGTGCGGTCGTTGACGGCGAAGAGCATCCAGATATCGCTCTGCAGATCATGCAGCGCGGCCGTGTTGGAGAACAGGTCCTTCCGCGCGGTGTGCCGTACAGCAACAGCCCGCACTTCGCGCGCCAGCCCGATCAGGTCAAGGCGTACCTCGTCGGCGATGACCCCGTCCGTGACAACGGTGGTCAGCTGCTGGTACACGGCCTGCTCGAGCTTGCTGAGACTGCGCACGTCCTCAGGCAGACCCGAGCCACGCCCCTCGGTCACATCCCGCGCCTCCTGGGAGAGCGCCTCGAACGCATCGAGTTGCTGGGCCCAGTCCTCGGCGTACTTCTTGAGGATTTCCTCCAGGCGTTCACGGAGCTTGTTGTAGGCGACGGGATTCTCCTGGAAGTGGAGTTCGATGTGGTTCCGCACGGCGTGCGCCATCATCGACGCCTTGGCGCGGGAACTCGGCAGCTGTTCGACCTTGGTGCGAAAGTCGTCGGAGGTGAGCCGGGTGGGCTCTATCGCGCGCTCCACGCCAAGCGCCTTGACGTGCTCGTCGATCAGCTCGGCTACCCGCTCGCCGTACGCGGACGGGTCGAAGCCGTCCTCCTCCTCGCTGAACCGCTGTTTGGCCACCTGGGCGATGAACCCGAAGAGCTTGGCCGGCCGCTGATAGCGGCGCGTGGCTTCGCGTGGCAGGAGGAGATCGAAGGTGTTCAGGAAGTCCCGAAGGAGCTTGCGGTAGGTGATGCGCCGCTCCTCGTCCTCCAGGGTGTCCACCAACCGGTGTACGGCGGCGGTGTCGGCGGGGTCGACGAGCTCCCGGGTGAGACCGAGATGGTGGCGGAGAGCGTCGTACTGGTCCTCAAGCTTGTTCTCCTCCACTTCGATCTTGATGGTCCCGCCCTCGGCTTCGTCGGAGGCATAGGCGGCCATTGCTTCGAGGAGGGCCCCGGACACGCCCGCATAGTCGACGACGAAACCGGCCTGCTTCTTCTCCCCGTAGGTGCGGTTGACGCGGGCGACGGCCTGGAGGAGCTCGGCCTCGCGCATCCGACGGTCCAGGTACATGACCTGTTCGATAGGCGCATCGAAGCCAGTGAGCAGCATGGTCCGGACGATGAGGACAGCTACCGGCCTAGAGGACTCAGGGGCCAGGTCAGCGGGGTTGGGGAAGGGGCTGCGGAAAGCCGTAACAGCGTTCTCCTGGGCGTTCCCGTCGGACCAGGACGTCCACGTCGGGTCGTCCTCGGAGTCGGGGGAGATCACCGGCACGAAGTCGATGGCCTTGAGCAGGGTGAGCTGCTTGTGGGCAGAGACGAGCAGTCGCTGCTTGGGGGTACGCTCCTCCGCCGGGGTGTCCTGGGCCCTGGCGAGAGTGCGAGCCGGGGGTGTGGCGGCCTTCTCCACTTCGGCGACCAGTTCGTCGCGCGCGTCGCACAGAGCCTCCCGGTAACGGACCGCGATGCCGCGTGAGTAGGCAACGACCTGGGCCTTGAGGCCCTCCTTCATGGCCCCCTCGACGTAGTGTCGCAGCATGTGGCGCGCCTTGCGCCGGATCATGTCGTCGGCGTTGAGGACGGCCGAGGACTTCGCATACCGCTTCTGGAGTTCGTCGTACTGGTCATCGGTGAGTTCTTCGAACTCCTCCTGGAACACCTCGTCCAGGGCCTCGCCCTCGTTCACCGCGCCCTTGGCGATGTGGCCCTCGTAGTAGATGGGCACGATGGCGCCGTCGTCCTCGGCGTCCTTGAGGCGGTAGGTGTCGATGAACTCGCCGAAGGTCGTGGTGGTGAGCTTGCGGTGGTTCATGATGATCGGGGTGCCGGTGAAGCCGATCCGGGCTGCGTTGGGCAGGGACTCCATGAGGTTTTGGTGGAGGGCGGAGCCGTGCGATCGGTGCGCTTCGTCGACCATGATGAGGATGCCGTCGCGGTCGTTGATCAGGCCCCAGCCGGGGGTGCCCTGGTGAGCGAGAGAGTCTGCGGCGTTCTGCCGGGCCTTCTCCGCGTCCTGCTGCTTCTGGATCATGACAAAAACCAGGCCGGCGTTCTCCAGACCGAGGACCTTCGGCACCTTGGACGCGCGAGTGACGATGTCCGGTTTCTCGCCCGCGAGCACGGCCGTCTCGGCGAGCTGCTTCTGGAGCTGCTTGCGGTCAGTGACCACGACGACCTTGAAGTGGCCGAGGCCGGGTGTGGAGCGCAGCTTGCGGACCAGGAACACCATGGTCAGCGACTTGCCCGAGCCCTGAGTGTGCCAGACGATGCCGCCGCGCTTGTCCTCCTTGCCATGCACCTGCTTGGTCTCGCCCGTCCGCAACCGCTCGATCGCCTTGTAGACGGCCCGGTACTGCTGGTAGCGCGGGCCGATCTTCACCCGTGCGGTGCGGCCTTCGGCGACCTCGACGTCCTTGAAGACGACGAAGTTTCGAACGATGTCGAGCAGGCGGTGGGGGTGCAGCACCCCCGCGGCGAGGACCTTCTGCGCGGTGGCGAAGGCGTCGTCCTTGTCGTACGTCGTCTTGGCCACCCGCTTCGTGCTGAGCGGGTGCGTGTCCCCGACGAGCGGGTGTGCCTGCCGCCAGACCACGTAGTCCTGGGGTCGCGAGGTGAACGTGCCCAGCAGAGCGGTGTCCCCCGTGGTTGCGATCGTCAACTGCACTGTGCGGAACAGCTGTTCGCTGCCCTCCGGAGTGGTCGACTCCCGCTTCTGGTTGGCGTATCGGCGCAGTTGCTGGATCGCCTTGTGGGCGTCGCCCTGCCCGGCTTTGAGCTTCTTGCACTCGATGACGACCAACGGGATGCCGTTCACGAACAGCACCAGGTCGGCGATGAGCTTCTTGGGCTTGCCGTGATCGTCCCGCGCACCGGGGATTGTCATCGGGAACTGTGAGACGACGAGAAAGTCGTTGTTCGCCGGCGTCTCCCAGTCGATGAACCGCACTTTCTGCGCCCGCCCGCCGTCCCAGCCGTCCACGCCAGGGACGGCGACGCCCTCGACCAGCGCCTCGGTCGCCGCCTCGTTGGCGGCGATAAGCCCGCCGCCGGGCGCGCCGCCCTTGCTGAGCGCGGAGATCGCGACGGCCGCGCGGGCGTCGTCCAGCCACGCCGCCCCGTCCGGCATCCGGTTCAGCTGGTCCAGCCGACGCCGAAGTATTCCGGTGAGCAGCGCGCTGTCCGTCCGTTGCCGGACGTACGGCTCCTCGCCGGGCTCTTGCAACTGCGTGCCCTGATTCCCCACCGCATGCCGCCAGCCCATGGTGTGGTGGGTGAGCTGCGCGATCAGCGGGGCTTCTACGTACTTGTACTCGGGGCCGGACATCGGGGCGCGGTCTCCTTCGGTGAGCGGTACGTGGGGGGCTGGGCGAGGTGCAGACGGTGGTGCGGAGTTGCTGGCGCAGTGGGGGCTACGCGGGGGTGGGTACGCGGACCTTGCCGGTCAGGAGGTCGTCCACGAGGGCACGCTTGAAGCTTTCAAGCTTCTCAATCTTGCCCAAGGTCCGCTCTCTCGATTGCACACACACCTGTTCTGTCGTCACGATTCTTTTTTGCCATTCCTCGGAAATTGCGGGGATCGGCATGCCATTCAGCATTTTAGAGTTGATCGTATGAAGACCAGAGCTAGTGGAGCACATTTTAAGCCAGTATGAACGAGCGTGGCGAGAATTAAGCCAGATTTCACCAAATGCAGGAATCATTGAAAGTGCCCTCAGGCGAAACAAGTGATTCTGATAAAGGAGACCTTCAAGATTTTTCTCAACGCGTGCGCAGCGTCCAATCTCCTGCGGGCTCGCGTGGCCTTCCACTACGAGAAGGTCATCGCATCGCAATCCCCAGCGCGGCAGGTCGCCGTCGCGGATCTCGAGTTTGGCGATATCCGAGGATTCGATGAATCCTTTTTGGACATTTGCCACTCTGAGATATCCATGTGGAGCAGACGCGGGTGCCCGATCTGGCCCTATGGTCACACCTGCTTGGATGGCGAATTCGTCGCCAATGGATGACCAGTTCATGGCTGCCGAAATTGCCTGATCCAGTAGAATTGCAACGTGCCCACGGGAGGCCAAAGACTCCTTCGCGGCGATTGCGCTTTCCCGCTCGATCTGCGTGTCGACCTCGTCGAGGATCTCGGCGATCCGGCGTTGTTCCGCCAACGGTGGGAGGTTGACCTCAATCTTCTTGAAATCCCTGTACCGAACAGCGCCCCGCCGGTCTACAGAAGCCTGGTCATGCACCCCATATGAAGCCAACATCGCGTCGCTCTTGAGGACGCGATACATGAAGTTTGCATCAATTTCTGGCGCACATGAGAAGACTGTGTAGATCGGGCTGACGCATGCGATATCGGCGATCTCCTGTAGACCAATGGAACCTTCCGTAAGATGATTCGTCGCGTACGCGAACCATCCTCTTCGGACCAGCTTGTATCCCGAGATGTCATCGCTGTGGATCTGGCGGTTTTTGAAGTACTCGTCCGACCGGACAAGGCCGTGATGCTTCGTAGACGAGAGAACTACCGCCTCGTCCTCGAGGTCACCTACCCGAATGCTCGACTCTCGAGTGACCTCTCCCAAAGCAACTCGCTTCCAGCCGTCACGCATAGCCCAGCTCCTCCAAGTATCCTCGCAGCCGCTTGGCCGATGCCTCACGTTCCTGCTCCAAGTCCGCCAGCGTCACCGCGTACTTCTCGCCCCAGTTGCGGAAGGCGTCCACCAGAACCCGTCGGTCGGTGGTGACGAAGCGGGTCATGCGGGCGTTGAGGTCCGCGTTCAGGAAGCCGAGGACGACCTCCTGCGCCTGCGTGGGGGTCAGCTGTTCCGCCGCACCACGCAGCTCCTTCACGAACGAAGCTTTAATCGTGGCGAGTTCGAGCTTTGCCTCCCGCTGCTTCTTCTTCAGCGCGGACAGTTCCTTGGGAGGCAGGACCTGGGACAGGTCGAGCTCTTCCTCGTTGCCGTCGTCCTCCCCGTCTCCCTCGCCCGCTTTGGACGTCTTCTTCGGAGGGGAGCCCGCCTTCACTTCCGCGTCCAGCTTCGCGACCAGTGCTTCTGCCGTCTCCAGCTGCTTCACATATGCCGGGATCAGCTCCGGGACCAGCCGGTGCTCGCGGGCCTTGCGCATCGCTGCCCGGTAGCGGGCCTTGGTCTTTGCGTCGGCCTTGGCCGAGGGCTCCTCGAAGGCCGAGGCGATGCTGCGGACCCAGCCGTCGATCAAGCCCTTGAAGTTTTTCGCCATCAGCACGTCGAGGTCGTTCTTGGCGTCGAACCACCATGCGGCGACCGCACCCGCCAACTGGTGCCTGTCCAGCACGCCCACGGGCTTCAGCGCCGCCACGAAGGTGGTGAGCAACTCCTCACGCGTCTGCGACTTCTGCTGATGCACGGGCAGCTTCGCGAGCTGCTCACGGTGTTCGGCCCACCATGTGTGGAACGCCCGCCCGAGGACGACTTCTCGTTCCTGCGCGAGCCCGGGGATTTGCGCTGCCGTCGCCTTGTATCCCTCCCCCAGGAAATCGAGGTAGTCCGGATCGCCGCCCCGTGGCCGGAAGAGCGCTCCCTCGGGCTCGATGCCGAATGCCTCGAACTGTGCCCTGCGTGCCGCGACCTCACTTCTGGGCACGCCTCCGTACAGGTGCGCCCGCACGTCCTGCGGCTCGGGCGGGGGCGTGTTGTCCACGTAGCGGCGGATGTTGAGGTTGTAGTCGTTCTTCGCCAGCTCGGCGAACTCCACGACCCGAGCGAACCCGGGGATCTCCTTCCAGCCTTCGTACGCCGAGACGATCTTCTCCGCGTGCTGGGCCTCCAGCAGGTTCTGCGTGCGCCCGGCGGTGATCTCCCGGTCGGCGTTGATGAAGAGCACTCCGTCGCGCCGCCCCTCCGGTACGCCGTCACGGCCGCGCAGGACGAGGATGCACGCCGGGATTCCGGTGCCGTAGAAGACGTTGGGGCCGATGCCGATGACGGCCTCCAAGCGTCCCTCTTCGATGATCTGCTTGCGGATCTTCTGCTCTTCCCCGCCCCGGAACAGCACCCCGTGCGGCATGACGGAAGCCGCGATGCCGTCCGCTTCCAGCACGGCCAGTACGTGCTGGATGAACATGAGGTCGGCCTTTTTGCCCGACTCGGGAGTCCAGCCGTACCCCATGCGCTCGGCGTATTTCATCCCTGTCCGCTGGTAGTTCTGCGCGAACGGCGGGTTGGTGAGGATGCGATCGAAGCGCTGGAGCTGTCCGCCTTGTACGTGCTGCGGGTCGGCGAGGCTGTCGCCGTGGTGGATGACGCCGTCGGCGACGCCGTGCATCAGCAGGTTCATCCGGGCCATGGCCCAGGCGCTGCCGTTGTCTTCCTGTCCGTAGACCGACAGGTGTGACTCGTCACCGCCGTGGTCCTGTACGTACTCCTTGGCGAGGATCAGCATGCCGGCCGAACCGCAGCACGGGTCGTAGACGGACATGCCTGGCTGCGGTTTGACCAGCTGATTCATCATGCGGATGACGGAGCGCGGTGTGTAGAACTGGCCACCCTTCTTGCCGCCCTCGTCGGCGAACTCACCGATCAGGTACTCGTAGGCGTGCCCCAGGAGGTCGGGGAACTCGAAGTCGTCGTTGCTGAGCCGGTACTCACTGAAGTGGTCGATGAGCTGCTGGATGACCGGCTTGGTCAGCTTGGTGTTACCACCGCGGGACTCGGTGAAGCTGATGTAGGAGAGGACCCCGTCGAGTGCTTGGACGTTGTGGTTCTCCAGCTGGGCCAGCGCCACGTTCAGTGCCTCGGCCGGTTCGGTCCGGGATTTACCGACGATCGTGGACCAGCGGGACTCCTGCGGAACGTAGAACTCGTGCGCCTTGTAGGCGCCACGGGCCTCGGAGATCCGCTCGGCCTGCTCCTGGTTCTTCCCTTCCTCGACGAGTCTCTTGACCAGTGCGGCCTGTGCCACGTCGAACTGGTCCGAGGCGCGCTTCAGGAAAAGCATTCCGAAGATGTAGTCCTGGTACTGCGCCGCATCCATCTTGCCGCGCAGGATGTCCGCAGCCGCGTACAGATGCCGTTCCAATTGCGGCAGCGTGAGCTGTGCCACTCGGGTCTCCTCTTACTTCACGTCCCACAGGGCATGCGTCCTGTGACAACTGGCCCAGGTTATGGTCTGGCTACGACATCCGGTTCGTACGGCGGGTTCTGGGGGCCCTGCGTTCGGGCAGCGCGCCGGTCGGCCGTGAGAGGGGTGTGCCCGGGAACTCGTCCCCCAGCATCTGCGTGAACAACCCCTGCCTGACGGCATCGAGGCGCGCCAGTATGCGGTGCTGGATCTCCATCTGCAGTCCCACTTCACTCAGCGCGCCGGCCATCAGCTGCTGCTCGCGCAGATCGGGCAGCACCACCTGCAGTCCTTTCAGCGAACCCGCTGTGAGGACCGGCACCGTGCCCACCTGGGCACGGGACAGCAGCTCGTCGACCACGGGAGGATGCGCCAAGTAGGCGGCCAGAGCGCTGACGCGTTGTGCCCCCGGCAGGATTCGAACCTGCGACACCCGCTTTAGGAGAGCGGTGCTCTATCCCCTGAGCTACGAAGGCGGGGTGTGGCTGCCACCCGGTGGCTGCCCCTGACAGGGTAGCGGATCGGGGGTGGGGTGGTGGGCGAGTGGGGCCGGGGCGGCGAAGGAGCGGAGGTCAGCCGTGACTTGGGCGAAGCGGCCCCGCCGCGGCGAACGGTCCGGGTCAGCCGTGCCCCGGCCGCACCGGCCCCGCCGCCGCCGTCGTGCCCTTGGCCGCGTGCGTGCGCGTCACCCGTACCCGGTACTTGCCGTCCAGACCCGCGCTCGCCACGTGGATCGTGATGCCCGCCTTGGGGTCCTTGAAGGTTTCTCCGGGGGAGAAGGGGGCGTCGGAGAGTTCGGCGTGGACGTTGGGGCTGCGGGTGCAGCCGCCGCTGTCGCGGTGGGCGTCGTAGACGGTGATGGGGCCGCGGCCGGTGTCGACGGAGGCGTCGACCTTGTAGACGAGGATGCCGGGCTTGCAGACGGACTCGTCGTTGCCGCCCTCCGTGCGCAGCTCCAGCGCGTAGGCGGTGCGGTTGTCCAGCGGGACCATGACCAGCTTCTCCCCGGACTTCTGGGAGAGCGGGGAGAGGGTGTAGTCCGCGCTGCCCGCGGCGGTCGCGCAGCTGACCTGGGACGCGGGCAGCCAGCCCAGCTTCCACTTGTGCCAGCCCAGCAGGTCGTTGTTGGCCCCCCAGTCCTCGCTCATGATGTCCCAGTGCCCGACCGCGCTGCCCCCCTCCTGCGTGTACAGGTCCGGCAGCCCGAAGGTGTGCCCGTTCTCGTGCGGCAGCACCCGGTACCCCGTGTCCGCGTACGCGCCGGAGCCGTCGTCCTGGCGGGAGTAGACGAAGGAGGCGTTGGCGACCGGAGTGCCGTCGGCGATCGGGGCCTCGCCGTTGCCCGCGAAGGTCACGGAGAGCACCGTGTCCAGGGCCGAGGGGCCCGCGTTGGGGGTGACCAGCACGTTCAGCAGGTCGTACGAGCGGAAGTCCACGTCCGGGTCGGCGGCGGAGACGATGTCCCGGACCAGGTCCCGGTAGCCGGGGTCGAAGGGGGCGCCGCGCTCTATGCCGTAGTCCTTGAACGGCTTCGGCATCCGCAGCCAGGAGGTGATCGGGGTCTCGGCGCGGTAGTCGAGGCGGCCGTACGACGCCTTGGCGAACCATTCCTCGGTCTTCGGGAAGAACTCGTGGAAGCGGTCCATCGCCTTCCCCTCGCCGGGGGTGTCCGAGAAGTCGACCATCAGGGTCAGGGCGTGGACCGTGCCGGTGGAGCGGGAGTAGCCGGTGGAGGTGGGGAAGCCCTCGGTCATCTGGACCTCGGACGCTCCCTGGATCATGCAGGGGGCCAGGGCGGCCGTGCGTATCAGCCCGTCCGGCCCGGCGGTGGTGCGCGCCGTGAGCTGTCCGGACCCGGCCGAGGTGCTGACCGCGAAGGTCAGCGCGGTCACCGAGGCGAGGGCGGCAGCGCGGCGCGGGCGTATCCGGCGCGAGCGTATGCGGCGGGGCGACTGCGGCTGCATGCATGGACCTCCCGCTCCACGGCAGCCCCCGTGTCCCGGCTGCGCCCTTGGGCTCACCCTGTGTCGCCGGGGCCGGGCTCGCGCGCTGGGGGAGACCGATCGTGGGATTTCGGCAGGAGTGGGTGTGAATCGCCTACCGTTGAGGTGAATCGCCGGGCCGGGGGCGGAAGAGCGCCGCGCCGGGCCAGGTGTGACCCAGGTCACAGGCAATTCTTTCGGGACGGGAAATAAGCGGGGAGGGTCTCCCCGTTTAGACCTGTGTCCGCGCGAAACGGGGAGCATCTCCCCGGATCGACGGACGATCACCGTCCTCCGTTCCGACCCGTACAGATGGGGAGCCCGCCGTGTCCGCCGTGCGCACCGCACCCTCCGCCCGCAGGGCGTCGCCCCGGCCCCGTGCCGACGCGCTCCGCAACCGGGAGCGGATCATCACCGCCGCACGGGAGATGTTCGTCGAGCACGGCCCCCAGGTGCCGCTGGACGAGATCGCCCGCCGCGCGGGCGTCGGCAACGCCACCCTGTACCGCAACTTTCCCGACCGGGACGCCCTGGTCCGGGAGGTCCTGTGCTCCGTCATGGACCGTACGGCCGAGGCCGCGACGTGCGCCCTGGCCGAGACCGGCGACGCCTTCGCCGCACTGGAGCGCTTCGTGCACACCGCCGCTGACGAGCGGATCGGGGCGCTGTGCCCGATGGTCTCCAACGGCTTCGACCACCACCATCCCGACCTGGAGGCGGCCCGCGAGCGGGGAGAGGCCCTGATCGCCGAGGTCATGGACCGCGCCAAGGCGGCCGGGCAGCTCCGTACCGACGTCGGTGTCGGTGACCTGATGCTCGCCGCCGCGCAGCTCGGCCGGCCCCCGGCCGGTACGGCGTGCCTCGCCACCGACCGGTTCGTCCACCGCCATCTCCAGCTCTTCCTCGACGGGCTGCGGGCCCCGGCCCGCTCCGTCCTGCCCGGTACGGCCGTGACCATGGAGGATCTCCGCCAGTCCTGACCTGACCGACCCAGACCAGCCGCTCCGCCGGGCCCGCGCCCCGGAGCCACCCGAAAGCCACCCGGCCGCCGACGAGGGCGAGCCGGTGGGGCCCCGCACGCCCTGTGCGCGTACGCGACGCCGTACGACCGTGCCCCGCATGTCCGACACGTCCGACCGAAGTCCCGAACGGGGTACCCCCATGTCCGAAACAGTCACCAGGCCGCCCGCGGCCGTCGCGCCCGGCGGCGACGCCAACCGCTGGAAGGCGCTCGTCTTCATCGCGCTGGCCCAGCTGATGGTCGTCCTCGACGCCACCATCGTGAACATCGCGCTGCCCTCCGCCCAGCAGGACCTGGGCATATCCGACGGCAACCGGCAGTGGGTCGTCACCGCCTACGCCCTCGCCTTCGGCGGTCTGCTGCTCTTCGGCGGCCGCATCGCCGACCTGTGGGGTCGCAAGCGCGCCTTCCTGCTCGGCCTGGCCGGTTTCGCCGCGGCCTCCGCGCTCGGCGGCGCCGCCACCACCGGCGTGATGATGTTCGGCGCCCGCGCCCTCCAGGGTGTCTTCGGCGCCCTGCTCGCCCCGGCCGCGCTCTCCCTGCTGGCCGTGATGTTCACCGACGCCAAGGAGCGCGCCAAGGCGTTCGGCATCTACGGCGCCATCGCGGGCGGCGGCGGCGCCGTCGGCCTGATCCTCGGCGGCTTCCTCACCGAGTACCTCGACTGGCGCTGGACCTTCTTCGTCAACGTGCCCTTCGCCATCGTGGCCGCGGCCGGTGCCTGGTTCGTGATCCGGGAGCCCGAGGGCGGCCGCAACCGCTCGCCGCTCGACATCCCCGGCGTGTTCCTGTCCACGCTCGGCCTGGTCGCCCTGGTGTACGGCTTCACCCGCGCCGAGTCCGACGGCTGGAGCGACGCGCTCACCATCTCGATGTTCGTCGCCTCCGTGGTGCTGCTGCTGGCGTTCGTGCTGGTCGAGCAGCGGGTCAAGGCGCCGCTGCTGCCGCTGCGCGTGGTCGCCGACCGCAGCCGGGGCGGTATCTACCTCTCGCTGGGCCTCGCCATCATCGGCATGTTCGGCCTGTTCCTCTTCCTGACCTACTACCTCCAGATCGTGAAGGGCTACTCCCCGGTCAAGACCGGCTTCGCGTTCCTGCCGATGGTCGCGGGCATGATCACCGGCTCCACCCAGATCGGCGCCCGTCTGATGATCCGGGTCCCGGCCCGGCTGCTGATGGGTCCCGGCTTCGCGCTCGCCGCGCTCGGCATGCTGCTCCTGACCCAGCTGGAGGTCGGCTCCTCCTACGCGGCGCTGCTGCTGCCCGCGATGGTGCTGCTCGGCCTCGGCATGGGTACGGCGTTCATGCCCGCGATGTCGCTGGCGACCCAGGGCGTCGAGCCCCGGGACGCCGGTGTCGCCTCCGCGATGGTCAACACCTCGCAGCAGGTCGGCGGCGCGATCGGCACCGCCCTGCTGAACACCATCGCCGCGTCCGCGACCACCTCGTACGTCAAGGACCACATCGCGTCCGCGACCGCGGTGCCCCAGCAGCAGCTGGTCAAGCTGCAGGCCATGGTGCACGGGTACAGCTCGGCCATCTGGTTCGCCGTCGGCATCCTGGCGGTCGCCTCGCTGATCGCGTTCACCATGGTCAACGCCGGTAAGCCGGGTGCCGTGAAGATGGCCTCCGGCGACGGCGTCGAGGACGAGATCCCGGTGCCGGTGGTCGCGCACTAGCGCACCGACCCGTGCGGCGGCTCAGCGGAGCCAGGGCAGGTCCGCACCCGCCTCGCTCGGCTGAAGGCCCTCGGCGACGATCTCCATGATCTCGCCGAGGGCCTTCTGCTGTGCGGGGCTCAGCCGCTCGAACAGCGCCTGCCGCACGGCGGTGACATGGCCCGGCGCGGTGCGGCGCAGCACCTCGGCACCCTCCTCGGTGAGCACCGCGAACTGGCCGCGCTTGTCCGAGGGGCAGTCCTCGCGGCGCACCCAGCCGCTCTTCTCCAGCCGGGCGACGGCGTGCGAGAGCCGGGAGCGGGTGATCTTCGACTTCCGGGCCAGCTCGGTCATCCGCAGTCTTCGGCGCGGTGCCTCGGCGAGGCCGACGAGCAGCCCGTAGTAGATGTGCGGCATGCCCGCGTCGCGCTGGAGCTGCCGGTCTAGGTGGTCCTCCAGCAGGGTGGTCGCGTGGAGGTACGCCCGCCAGACCCGCTGCTCCTCGTCGGTGAGCCAGCGGTGTCCGGGTTCCGGCGCCGTTGCCGGGGTGGATGCCGAGTTCATGTCTCCCACTGTACGAGCCACCTTCTTGAAACTTGAACTAGTCGGGCGTAATCTGACCGAGTAATGCTTGAGAGTTAAAGCAAAGCTGCGCGCCCCGTCGTGGAAGGAGCCGTCATGACCGACACCGCCGAGCACTCCGCTCCGGACCGCATGCCCGCCCTCTATCTCAGTCATGGCGCCCCGCCGCTCGCCGACGACCCCGTCTGGCCCGGCCAGCTCGCCGCCTGGTCCGCCGGGCTGCCCCGCCCCAAGGCGATCCTGATGGTCTCCGCCCACTGGGAAGAGGCCCCCCTCGCCCTCGGCGCCACGTACACCGCCCCGCTGGTGTACGACTTCTGGGGCTTCCCCGAGCACTACTACCGCGTACGCTACGACGCCCCCGGCGCCCCCGGACTGGCCGATTCCGTACGCAAGCTGCTGCGCGCCCCCGGCGTCCCCGTCCAGGACGTGCCCGACCGGGGCCTGGACCACGGCGCCTACGTCCCGCTCGTCGAGATGTTCCCCGAGGCCGACATCCCGGTCCTCCAGATCTCCCTGCCCACCCTCGACCCGACCCGCCTGATGGATCTCGGCCGGAAGCTCGCGCCGCTGCGTGACGAGGGTGTGCTGATCGTCGGCTCCGGGTTCTTCACCCACAACCTGGCCGCGCTCCGGCACCGCGAGGGGGTGCCGGGCTGGTCCACCGAGTTCGACGACTGGGGCCGGGCCGCGCTGGACGCCGGTGACTGGGACGCGCTGCTGGACTTCGAGACCAAGGCCCCCGCCGGGAAGCTCGCCCACCCCCGCACCGAACATTTCGCGCCACTGTTCGTCACGCTCGGCGCGGCCGGCGCGGACGCGCACCGGTCGGTCATCGACGGCTTCTGGATGGGGCTGGCCAAGCGGTCGGTCCAGTTCGGCTGACATTCGGCCGAAACCGGCCCCGCGGCTCAGTCGGCCGTCAGGTCCTTCTGGTACCAGGCCACGTCCCAGTACCGCCCGAACTTGCGGCCGACCTCGCCGAACGTGCCCAGGTGCCGGAAGCCGAAGCGCTCGTGCAGCCGGGTCGACGCCTCGTTGGGTTGCGTGATCCCGGCGTAGGCGCGGTGCACGTCCTCCTCGGCCAGCGCCGTGAAGAGGGCTCCGTAGAGGAGGCTGCCCACGCCCCGGCCGGTCGCGTCCGGGGCCAGGTAGACCGAGGTCTCCACCGAGGTGGCATACGCGGCCTTCGGGCGGTGCGGGCCGGAGGTGGCGTACCCCAGGATCTCCGCCGACCCGGCGTCCGTGGCAACCAACAGGCGGTGCGGGCCGTCTTCCGGGTGGGAGAGCAGCCACGGGCGGCGCTCCATCGGGGTGAGAACCGCCGTGTCGAATGTGATCGCCGTCTCACGGACGTAGTGGTTGTACAGCGTCGTGAGGGCGTCCAGATCGGCCTCGGAACCCGGCCTGACCTGCACCTCTGTACGGCTGGACGGCATCGCACCTCCCTGCGTGGCCCGACAGGGTACTGCATGATCAGAAAAATCGGGGGGCGGGTTGGGAATTCTGTCCGGATTCCAGTCGTTGTTTCCCACGGATGCAGGGCACCCGAGGAGAGTCCCGAGGGAGGGTCCGGAGTGCCGAGCGTTCGCCAGGACCACCTGCCAGCCACCACCGCAAGGGAGCACGCATGGCAACCCGCGCCGTCGCCCGTCGTAAGTCCGCCAATGGGGGCACCTCCCAGGCTCCGGGCTCTGGGGGACAGACGGCCGACTCGACAAGCAGCGTCCGCGTGCGCGGCGGCGAGATCGCCGACCGCGACCTGGTCGGCATGTACCTCGAAGAGATCGCGCGTACGCCCCTGCTCGACGCCGCCAAGGAGGTCGAGCTGTCCCAGACGATCGAGGCGGGCGTGTTCGCGCGTCAGGTCCTCGACGGCCAGGAGGAGACCATCGCCGAGGCTTCCCGCGAGGAGCTTCAGGTGCTGTTCGACGAGAGCGAGCGGGCCAAGGACGTCTTCATCCGCTCCAACCTCCGTCTGGTCGTGGCCGTGGCCCGGCGCTACCCGCGCAGCGGCCTGCCCCTGCTCGACCTCATCCAGGAGGGGAACGCGGGCCTGGTGCGCGCGGTGGAGAAGTTCGACTACCGCAAGGGCTTCAAGTTCTCCACGTACGCGACCTGGTGGATCCGCCAGGCCATCACCCGCTCCATAGCCGACCAGTCCCGCACCATCCGGCTCCCCGTCCACCTGGTGGAGGAGCTGGGCCGTATCCGCCGCGTCCAGCGCGAGTTCAACCGGGAGCACGGCCGGGACCCGGAGCCGACCGAGATCGCCGCCGAGCTGGCCTCCACCCCGGAGCGGGTGACGGACGTGCTCGACTGGTCCCGTGACCCGGTCTCGCTGAACATGCCGGTGGACGATGAGGGCGAGACCCAGTTCGGCGACCTGCTGGAGGACACCTCCGCGGTCTCCCCCGAGCAGTCGGTGCTGAGCCTGCTGCGCCGCGAGGAGCTGGACGACCTGATCGGCCGCCTGGACGAGCGCACCGCCTCGATCATCAAGATGCGGTACGGCATCGAGGACGGCCGCGAGCGGACCCTCACCGAGGTCGGCAAGGAGCACGGACTGACCCGCGAGCGCATCCGCCAGATCGAGAAGCACGCACTGCTGGAACTGAAGAAGCTGGCCCGCGACACGGGGTTCGACGCGGCGGCGTAGGACCCCCGGGGGGAGTGGGCGTGCGGTGGGCGTACCTCGCCGCACGGTACGGTCGGCGCCGGGTGAATGAGCGGCACCCGGTGCGCGACCGGCTCGTCCGGGGGCGTGCGAGTGGCGGAAGACGGCGCGAACATGGCGCGGTCCCGTCGCTTCAACGCCTCGGGGCCGGGGAACAACCCTTGCGGGCCCGGGAGTAGACGCTCCGGGGGCCGCACTCCCACCGTGTTTCGCAGTCGTACGGTCGCGGCGTCCCCACCGCCGCGGTCGCTCCACCGGACCGCCGCCCGACAGCCGGGCGGCCACCGACCAGTTCCGACGTCACACCCCCCCCGACGTCGGGACTTCCGGCCGGGCCCCGGCGCCACCCCCCCCGGCGCCGGGGCCCGGCGTCTTTCTGCTGGTGGGAGCCCGGGTGCGGACATGGCACAGCGGGCCACCCCGCACCTGAACCACGGGGTGACCCGCCGAATGGCAGATTCTGCCACAGGGGCATAGCCTGCCGAGGTGAGCACCTCCCGTACCACCCGTAACACCGGCAACACCGGCACCACCGCCCGAAGGCGTTCCTTTCCGGCCTCCCCGGCGGTCTCCCTCACCGAACGCCGCAAGGCCGAGACCCGCATGGAGATCGCCCGCGCCGCCGCGACCCTCTTCGTCCGGCAGGGCCTGCGGGCCACCCGCGCCGAGGACATCGCCCACGCGGCGGGCATCGCACCGCGCACCTTCTACCGCTACTTCGCCTCCAAGGAGGAGGCGGTGGCCCCGCTGTACGCGACCGGCGCCCAGCTCTGGACCGAGGCCGTCCGCGCGGCCCCGGACCACCTCACCCTCCCCGAGGCACTCCGGCACGCCGTCGACCGCACCCTCGCCCCTGGTGTCGGCGTCTCCGCGTCCGCCTGGGAATGGGCCCGCACCCTCATCCGCATGGCGCACACCAGCCCGGCCCTGCGCAAGGTCTGGGCGGAGGTCTGCCAGGCGTCGGAGACGGAACTCGCGGAGGCGCTGGCGGCGCGGCTGACCCCGGCCGCCGACGATGCCGACGGCTCCGACAACGTTGCCGAGGCCGCCACCCCCCACCTCCGCTTCGCCGCCGCGGTCGCGGGCGCGGCCGTACGCGTCGCCGTGGAGACCTGGGCCCTCACCGAGGCCCCGCCCACCGGCCCGGCGGGCCCCGCCGCACTGGCCGTCGGCAACCTGGTGGCCCTGGGCGACTTCGCCTGGGAGGCCCCTCAGGGCTGAGGGACCGCCCGGAGCGGTCGTTCCTCAGGGCTGAGGGACCGCCCGGAGCAGCCGCTCCCCCAACTCCCGTACGGTCTCGGCCAGGACGTCGGGAGCCCGCACCGTGAACTCGTGCCCCGTCATCGCCAGCCGGACCGCCAGCCACTGAGCCGGGTCGCCGGTGGTGCCGTGCAGCAGGCAGTGGTCGGGGCCGTCCGGTTCGGGGGTGCCGAACCAGTGGGGGAGGCGGGCGGCGACCTGCTCGGCCGGGGCCGCGAAGCGGACGGTGAACTCCCAGGTCTCGTTGCGGCCCCGGATCGAGCGGCGCAGGTACTCCGCCGCGTCGCCGGTGGGGAGTTCCCGCGGGGTGAAGCGGGCGCCGGTGGCGAAGGGCTCCCCGACCCGGTCCACCCGGAAGGTGCGCCAGTCCTCCCGGTCGAGGTCGTAGGCGACGAGGTACCAGCGCCGCCCGGTGGACACCAGCCGGTGCGGCTCGGTCAGGCGGCGCGAGTCGCTGCCGTCCCCGGCGCGGTAGGCGAACCGGAGCCGCTCGTGACCGGCGATGGTGGATGCCATCACGGTCAGCGTCTCCGGCGCGATGGTCGGGCCGTCGCCGCTGGTCAGCGGGGTGGTCGCGGCCTGGAGCGTGGCCACCTGGCGGCGCAGCCGGGCCGGGAGCACCTGCTCCAGCTTGGCCAGCGCCCGCACCGAAGCCTCGTCTACCCCCTCCACCGCGTGCCCGGCACCCGCGCGCAGCCCGACCGCGATGGCGACGGCCTCCTCGTCGTCCAGCACCAGCGGCGGCATTGCCTTGCCCGCGACCAGCCGGTACCCGCCCTCCGCGCCCTTGCTGGCCTGCACCGGATAGCCCAGCTCACGCAGCCGGTCGATGTCGCGCCGGACCGTACGCCGGGACACCCCGAGGCGGCCGGCCAGCTCGCCGCCGGGCCATTCGCGCGGAGTCTGGAGGAGGGACAGGAGCGTCAGCAGCCGAGCCGGGGTGTCCGTCGTCATGCGCCCGAGCATGCCGCACATCTAGGTCATGTTCTGTCCTACTGGGTCACTAGCGTGGAGTACATGACCTCAACGGAACAGACCTCCGGCGCGGACCGGCGCCGCTGGATCGCGCTCGCCATCGTGATGACCGCGGCCTTCATGGACCTCGTCGACGTGACGATCGTGAACATAGCCATCCCCTCCATCCAGCGGGACGAGGGCGCCTCCTTCGGCCAGATCCAGTGGATCACCGCGGGGTACGCGCTGGCGTTCGCGGCCGGTCTCATCACCGGCGGGCGGCTCGGCGACATCCACGGCCGCAGGCGGCTGTTCCTGCTCGGCGTCGGCGGCTTCACCCTCGCCTCGGCGCTGTGCGGCTTCGCCGTCGACCCGGCGATGCTGGTCGCGGCCCGCGTCCTGCAGGGCGCGATGGCCGCGATGATGGTCCCGCAGGTGCTGTCCATCGTGCACGCCACCTTCCCCGCCCATGAGCGCGGCAAGGTGTTCGGCCTGTTCGGCGGGGTCGTCGGCCTCGGCGCGGTCTCCGGCCCGCTGCTCGGCGCCCTGCTCACCGAGTGGAACCTGTTCGGCCTGGAGTGGCGGCCCATCTTCCTGATCAACCTGCCCGTCGGCATCGCCGCCGTACTGCTCGGCCGCCGCTACATCACCGAGTCCCGCGCGCCCCGCGCCCTCAAGCTGGACCTCGTCGGCGTCGCCCTGGTCACCCTGGGTCTGCTGATGCTGCTCTACCCGCTCACCCGGGGCCGCGAGCTGGGCTGGCCGCTCTGGGGACACCTGATGATGGCGGGCTCGCTGCCCGTCTTCGCCGCGCTGGTCTGGTACGAGCGGCGCAAGGCGGCCCGTGACGGCTCCCCGCTGGTCGAGCTGTCCCTGTTCCGGGTGCGCAGCTTCGCCGCCGGGATCGCGGTGCAGACCGTGTTCGGGGTCGCGCTCGGTGTCTTCTTCCTGGTCTGGACGCTGTACATGCAGATCGGCCTCGGCTGGAGCGTGCTGCGCGCCGGGCTGACCGGGGTGCCCTTCTCGCTGGCGGTGTCGACGGCCGCAGCGCTGTCGGTGCAGTTCCTCGTGCCGCGCTTCGGCCGCAAGGTGCTCCAGGCCGGTGCCCTGACGATGGGGCTCGGCGTGCTCCTCTACATCTGGGAGTCCGACCGGTACGGCACGGCCATCGCCTCCTGGCAGATGGCGCTCCCGCTGGTCGTGATGGGCCTCGGCATGGGCCTGATCGTGGCTCCGCTGACCGACGCGATCCTGTCCGAGGTGCCGCGCGAGCACGCCGGTTCGGCCTCCGGCCTGCTCAACACCGTGCAGCAGATGGGCAACGCGCTCGGGCTCGGCCTGGTGTCCGTCGTCTTCTTCGGGCAGATCGCCGACCGGCTGGCTCCGGCGCAGGTCGGCCCGGCCTTCGTGAACGCCTTCCAGCACGCGCTGTGGTGGGTGGCCGGGGTCATGGGCCTGATCTTCCTGCTGATGGCGGCGCTCCCGAAGCGTCCGGCACAGCAGGTGGAGGGCGGGGGCGAGCCGGTGGAGGAGCGGGAGCTGCTGCACGTCTGAGAGTGCGACCTGCTGAAGGTCCGTTCATGTCCGAATGAAGCCCGAACCCGTTTACTTTCCGGAAACTCGGGCGTAGCCTCGCAGTGAAACCACACGTTCGGGCATGAGCCGGGGCGGTGGACGAAGGCTGCGGAGGCAGGCGGACATGTACGGACCGGAGCGCCAGCAGGAGATCCTCCGGCTCGCCCGTGACGGCGGCCGGGTGGACGTGCTGTCGCTGGCCGAGGTGTTCCAGGTGACGGCGGAGACCATCCGCCGCGACCTGAAGACCCTCGACCGCGCGGGCCTGCTCCGCCGGGTGCACGGCGGCGCCATCCCGGCCGGCCGCCTCGACTTCGAGCCCGACCTCACCGAGCGCGAGTCCACCGCCGCCGACGAGAAGGACCGCATCGCCAAGGCGGCCCTCGCGGAACTCCCCGTCGACGGCACGGTCATCCTCGACGCGGGCACCACCGTGGCTCGGCTGGCCGCCGCGATCCCGCTGGAGGCGACGCTCACCGCCGTCACCCACAGCCTGCCGATCGCCGCCCGCCTCGCCGACCACCCCGGCCTCCAGCTCCACCTGGTCGGCGGCCGCGTCCGCACCCGCACCCGCGCCGCCGTCGACGCCTGGGCCCTGCGCGCCTACGGCGAGATCCGCGCCGACGTGGCCTTCGTCGCCGCCAACGGCTTCTCCGCCGAGCACGGTCTGACCACCCCCGACCTCGCCGAGGCCGCCGTCAAGCGCGCGGCCGTCGCCGCCGCCCGCCGGGTCGTCCTGCTCGCCGACTCCGCCAAGCACGGCCAGGAGCACTTCGCCCGCTTCGGCGACCTCGGCGACGTGGACGTGCTGATCACCGACAGCGGGCTCAGCCCCGAAGACGCGGCCGTCATCGAGCGCGGCGGCACGGAAGTAGTACGCGCATGATCCTCACCGTCACCCCCAACCCGTCCCTGGACCGCACCTACGAGGTCCCCGCCCTGGAGCGCGGCGAGGTCATCCGCGCCTCCGGCGAGCGCATGGACCCCGGCGGCAAGGGCGTCAACGTCTCCCGCGCGGTCGCCGCGGCGGGCCGACGGACCCTGGCGGTGCTGCCCCTCGGCGGCGCGCCCGGCGCCCTCATCGCCGAACTGCTCGACGCGCAGGGCATCGAGGTCGCCCCCGTGCCCGTCGCCGGGGCCACCCGCTCCAACATCGCGCTCGCGGAGGCGGACGGCGTCCTGACGAAGATCAACGCGCCCGGCCCGGAACTGACCGCCGCCGAGGAGGAGTCGCTCCTCGACACGGTGCGCACCCACTCGGCCGACGCCGACTGGATCGCCTGCTGCGGCAGCCTCCCGCTGGGCCTCGCCCCGTCCTGGTACGCCGATGTCGTCGCCCGCGCCCACTCCGGCGGCGCCCGTATCGCCCTGGACACCTCGGGACCGGCCCTGCTCCAGGCGCTGCGCGCCCGGCCCGACGTGGTCAAGCCCAACGCCGAGGAACTGTCCGCCGCCGTCGGCCGCCCGCTGGCCACCGTGGGCGACGCGGTGAAGGCCGCCGAGGAGCTGCGGGCGATGGGCGCCCGCGCGGTGCTGGCCAGCCTGGGCGCCGACGGGCAGCTGCTGGTGCAGGACGAGGGCGCCTGGTTCGGCACCGCCCGCGTGGCCGCCGTCCGCAGCAACGTCGGCGCGGGGGACTCCTCCCTCGCCGGGTTCCTGATCGCCGGGGGCAGCGGGCCCGAGGCCCTCGCCTCCGCCGTGGCGCACGGAGCGGCCGCCGTCCAACTGCCGGGCAGCGTGATGCCGACGCCCGCCGATCTGGACCTGGCCTCGGTCACGGTCACCTCGGACGTACCGGTCGACCGGGTGCTCACGGAGCCGGTGTCATGAACGGCCTGCCCGCCAACCCCTTTTCCCCTCACATCCCCGTCACGCCCGACCTGTGCGGCAGGGCGATACGCGAGCAAAGGAGCCCGCGATGAGCGAGATGATCACCGCGGACCTGGTCGACCTCGACCTGTCCGCCGAGAGCAAGGAAGCGGCGGCGCGTGCCCTCGCCGAACGCATGGTCGGCCAGGGGCGGGTGACCGACCTGGACGGCTTCCTCGCCGACGTGGCCGCCCGTGAGGCCCAGATGCCGACCGGTCTCGACGGCGGCATCGGCATCCCGCACTGCCGCAGCGAGCACGTCACCGAGCCGACGCTCGCCTTCGGGCGCAGCGCCGCCGGGATCGACTTCGGCGCGCCGGACGGCCCGGCCGACCTGATCTTCCTGATCGCGGCCCCGGCCGGGGCCGACGACGCCCACCTCACGATCCTCTCCTCGCTGGCCCGCCAGCTGATGAACTCCGAGTTCACCGACGCGCTGCGGGCGGTCTCCGACGCCGACACGGCGGCGGCGCTGGTCCGGGGAGACGTGACTCCGGCGGAGGCCGCGGCGGGCGCGACGGCCGGGGAGACCATGGACACCGCCGCGGCGCCTGCGGCGGCCTCCGCAGGCGCCGCGGCGGGCAGTACGACCCCGGAGACCCCCGAGCCCGAGGCCCCGGCCGAGCGTCCGTTCCGTATCGTCGCCGTCACCTCCTGCCCCACCGGCATCGCCCACACGTACATGGCCGCCGAGTCGCTGGAGAAGGCGGGCCGCGAGGCGGGCGTCGAGGTGACCGTGGAGACGCAGGGCTCGACGGGCTTCACCCGGCTCGACCCGGCGGTGATCGAGGCGGCGGACGGTGTGGTCTTCGCCCACGACGTGCCGGTGCGCGACAAGGACCGCTTCGCGGGCAAGCCCACCGTGGACGTCGGCGTGAAGGCGGGCATCAACCGCCCCGCCGCACTCATCTCCGAGGTCCGCGCCAAGGCGGAACGCGGCGAGCGGACCGCCCCGGCGGGCGCGGCCACCACCCCCGTGGACCGCGCGGGCGACTCCACCGAGGGCTACGGCACCAAGCTCCGCAAGTGGCTGATGTCCGGCGTCAGTTACATGGTGCCGTTCGTCGCCGCGGGCGGTCTGCTCATCGCCGTGGGCTTCGCCATCGGCGGCTGGACGGTGAACAAGGCGCCCTCCGTCATGGACCACTTCGTGTGGACCCAGGCGGACAGCTGGGGCGCGCTGCTGTTCCAGATCGGCGGCATGGCGTTCAACTTCCTCGTCCCGGTGCTCGCCGGATACATCGCCTACGGCATGGCCGACCGGCCCGGCCTCGTGCCCGGCTTCGTCGGCGGCGCGATCTCGCTCAGCATCAACGCGGGCTTCCTCGGCGGCCTCGCGGCCGGTCTGATCGCCGGTGGCGTGGTGCTGGCGATCCAGCGGGTGAACATACCGGCGGCGCTGCGCGGCATCATGCCGGTGGTGGTGATCCCGCTGATCTCCTCGGCGGTCGTCGGCTTCCTGATGTTCGTGGTGATCGGCAAGCCGATCGCCGCCGCGCAGAAGGGCATGACCGACTGGCTGAACGGCCTCACCGGCACCAACGCCGTCCTGCTCGGCGCGCTCCTCGGCCTGATGATGTGCTTCGACCTGGGCGGCCCGGTCAACAAGGTGGCGTACACCTTCGCCACCGCCGGCATCGCCGTCGCCAGCCCCAGTGACTCCGCGATGAAGATCATGGCCGCGGTGATGGCCGCCGGAATGGTCCCGCCGCTGGCGATGGCCCTGGCCACGACGGTGCGCGGCAAGCTCTTCACCCCGGCCGAGCGGGAGAACGGCAAGGCCGCCTGGGTACTGGGCGCCTCCTTCATCTCCGAGGGCGCCATCCCGTTCGCCGCGGCCGACCCGCTGCGGGTCATCCCGTCCGCGATGGCGGGCGGCGCGGTCACCGGCGCGCTGTCGATGATGTTCGACGCCACGCTGCGCGCCCCGCACGGCGGCATCTTCGTGGTCCCGCTGATCGGCAACCCGTTCCTCTACCTCATCGCCATCGCCGCGGGCGTCTGCGTCAGCACCGCGCTGGTGGTCGTCCTCAAGGGCATGCGCAAGCCCGCCCAGGGCACCCCGGCCGCCGGTTCGGCGGAGGGCGCGGCGGCGGGGGAGAAGGGGAACAAGCAGCCGGTGGCCGCCTGAGATCCTCGGCCCTGATGTGCCCTGATGTGCCCTGGTGTCCCCCCGGCGAACCCGCCGGGGGGAAACCGTGCGTCAGGGGCCGTCAGCCGTGCCGGGCCGCGCGATGCTCCATGGCGTCACGGGCCGCGTCCACGGTGGTGTACACCTCGCACATGTGGCGGCCGTCCGGGGTGGCGGTGTGCTCGACCTCCCACAGGGAGATCTCCCGGCCGTCCCGCAGCAGGAACGCGTGCTCGTACAACGCGAAGCTCACCCCGGCCCGCGCGGTCCGGCCGGGGCGGCCGAACGCCTGGGTGATCTCGTGCCCCGCAGCCGTCTCCAGCAGCGCCGCCAGCTCCGCGCCGGGGCCGTCCGGGTTCTCCGCCCGGCGCAGCAACCTACGGGCGTGGTCGGGGGAGTTGTCCTCCACATACGCGTGCCGGGGCTCGGGCACCGCCCCCAGCTCGGTCAGCACCGGCAGCTCGAAGTCCGAGGTGTCGTACGGCAGCGCCAGCCGGGCCGAGGCGGTGTGCAGCTCCTCCTCGTCGAGGTACACCTCGTGCTGCGCCTCCGCGCCCGGCGCGGTGTTGTGCGCCAGCTCCCACAGGGTGACCGCCGAGCCGTCCGCGAGCAGCCAGGTGTGCCGGTACGTCTCCCGGTGCAGGCCCGCGCTGTGGTGCGCGGAGTGCAGCGAACTGTCGTGCGCCAGCGCGCAGTCCAGCTCTCTGAGCACCTCGTCGGGCAGCTCGAACGAGTTCAGGGCACGGCCGAGCAGTCGCGCGAGGTGCTCCTCCGGAGACTCGGGCGACTCGGCGGACTCGTACTCCGCCGTCTCGTACGGAACGCTCAAGGTGTCTCCCGGCGTCGCTGCATGTCACCTGGTGGGTGCATACCGTAGCCCCTCGGTCGGACATCGTGTCCGGGAACCGAGAAACGTACTGAAGTAAACGCGGGCCGTGGCCGGAGAGTTCCCGATCGGCGGCCGAAATGCCTTAGCAGTCAAGGCTTTTCCACCCCCTTACGCCTCTTCCTCCCCTACCTCCCCCCGTACAACTCCTCGTACGACGGCCACGCCCCGCCCGGCACCGACACCGGCTGCGCGGCGCGTACGGCGCGGGTGACGGCGCGGGTCACCAGGTCCGCGCCGACGGCCAGGATCTCGTTCAGCGCGGTCGGCGCGGCGTCCAGCAGGCGGGCTCCGGTGGCCAGGGCGAACACCGTGTCGCCGTCGTGCAGCAGGTGCACGGGGCGGACGGCACGCGCGATGCCGTCGTGCGAGGTGCCCGCCAGCTTCTGCGCCTGCGCCTTGGAGAGGTCCGCGTCGGTGGCCACCACCGCGAGCGTGGTGTTCAGCGGGGGCGGCGCGTTCCGCGCGGCGACCTCGGCCAGCCACCGTCGTGCGGCCTCCCGCACCTCCGGCGCCGGATACGCCACCGGCCCGTCGAACAACTCCCCGTACAGCACGCCCGTTTCGGCGTCCAGCACGGACCCGGCGGAGTTCACCACCACCAGCGCGCCCACGGTGACCCCCGATTCGAGCACCGCGCTCGCCGTACCCACCCCGCCCTTGAGGCACCCCGCGACCGCCCCGGTCCCGGCCCCCACGGACCCCTCACCGACCGGCGCCCCCGGCGCGCTCGCGGCAGCCGCCTCCACCGCGGCCCGCCCCAGCTCCGCGCCGGGACGGGCCCTGAAGTCCCCACCGCGCCCCAGATCGAAGAGACAGGCCGCCGGAACGACCGGCACCACATGCCCCGCCTCGGGCCCCACCCGCACCCCCCGGCCCCGCTCCTCCAGCCACGCCATCACCCCGGACGCCGCGTCCAGCCCGTAGGCGCTGCCCCCGGCGAGCACGACCGCGTCCACTTTCCGCACGACATTGCGCGGGTCCAGCGCGTCGGTCTCCTTGGTGCCGGGGCCACCGCCCCGCACATCCACGGCGGCCACGGCCCCGCCCTCCGGCGCGAGCACCACGCTCACCCCGCTGAGCCACCCGTCGCCCCACCGCCCCGCATGCCCGACCCGAACCCCACCTACATCCGTCAACGCGCCAGCCGTCGTCATACGGGCAGTCTCGCCCACCGCCCCGGTCGGCCGACGGCGGCCGTGCGCGGAGTCTCCGTCCGGCAGGAGCCGCCCGGCTCGGGGCCCGGGCCGAAGCAGTGGCGGAATTCGTGGATCAACGGACTCCAGGCGGCGGACCGTACCCTGGAGGCATGAGTGACGCCCCCGCACCCGAGCCGCGCGACCCCAAGGCCGCGCTCGTCTTCGACGACCCGCTGAACCAGCAGTCCTCGGACGACACCGACCGGGGGTGGGGCGAGCGTCCTGCCGGGGACAGCGCCGCGGACCTCAGGCGCTTCCTCGACGAGAAGCCGCCCCACCACCTCTGAACGGTCTAGCGCACGTCCGGCCCGGCCGGGCGCTGCTGCTTGACCACGCCGTCCACGGTGCCGGTGCGCTGGGAGATGAGCAGGTCGCGGATGTCCTGGAGGACCTCCAGCTCGGTGACGGGGTTCGGCTCCGGCTCGGACTTGCCCGTGCGGGCCTGCTTGCGGGCCTCCTGCCGGGCCAGGTACTTCGACATCGGCATGACCATCAGGAAGTACACGACCGCCGCGGTGATCAGGAAGTTCAGCGCCGCCCCGGCCACCGAGCCCCAGAGGATCTCCACGCCGTCCGAGCCCGGCTTGCAGGAGCCCTTCACACAGACGCTGTAGTGGTCCAGGTTCTTCGTGCCGATCGCGCCGACCAGCGGGTTGATGACGCCCTTCACCACCGCGGTCACGATGCTGGTGAAGGCGGCACCGATGACCACCGCGACCGCCAGGTCGATGACGTTGCCACGCATCAGGAAGGCCTTGAAGCCGTCCAGGATGCTGACCGCTTCCTTCTTCGCGTTCACCTCGGTGAGTCTCCTCGTCATGTACACAGACTGGGGAACAGAGCGTTCCGCAACCTATGCCAAGGTGCGGCCACCCTGTCCAATCCCGTCGCTCGATCGAGCGACTTGACCGCATGCCTGCGGCCCTGTGGCCGACACGGCTCACCACAGCGTCACCGCCAGCCTGGCCATGGGATTCGCGCCCACCAGCCGCGCCGCCGTGGCCCGCGGCACCGCCAGTACGACGAGTGCCCCGTCGGCCGCGTCAGTGACGCTTCCCTCACCCGTGCCCGCACCCGCCGCCGACGCGTCCCCGCTGGCCCGCTCCAGCGGCTCCGGCAGCCGGACCACCCGCGCCCCACGCGCCAGCACCCGCGCCGCGCCGCCACCCGCCGAGCGCTCCTCGGCCGCGACCACGTCCACCCGGTCGCCGGGGCGCAGCAGCCGCACTGCGGCCGCGTCGGCGATACGGACCGGGGCCCGGACCAGCTCGCCCGGCCCGTGCCGCCGTACCGGATCGGCGGCCGGGTGTCCTCGGGGCCGCTCGGCGGGCGGGGTGGTGCCGGACAGGGAGCGGGGACCGGCCGCGACCAGCGCCGCCGCCGTCACGGCCAGCCCCGCCGCGACCGCCCGGCCCCGGTGCCGCGCCAGCCGCCCCGCTTGGCGGCCGCCGCCCCGCACCCGCACGGGTGGGAAGGAAGGGACCTCACGGGTGGCCGGGGCGTCGGTTCCCAGCGGACGTGGCACACGGAAAGCGGGGACGGTGTTCGGGTTCACGGACATGTGGATCACCACCTGCGACGAGGGGAACGGCTTGCGGTCCCCACGATGACCCGTCCCGCCCGACCCCGCCGGAGCCTGTGGACCACCGACCGGTTGTGGAAAACTCCGTCACCCGGACGAGGAAACCCGCACCGCGGTACCCCGCCGCACCCGCCGCATCCACCTCACCCGCCGCACCCGCCGCACCCGCCACACCCGCCTCACGGCAGCGCGATCCCCGGGTCCATCCCCCCGAGCGCGTTCACGCACAGACAGTCCCGCTCTCCCGTGGCGGGCAGCGCGGCCACCGCGTCGAAGAGCACGCCCCGCAGCCGGTCCACGTTGGCCGCGAAGACCCGCAGCACCTCGTCGTGGGACACGCCCTCGCCGGTCTCCGCACCCGCGTCGAGGTCGGTGACCAGGGTCAACGAGGTGTAGCAGAGCTCCAGCTCACGGGCGAGCGCCGCCTCGGGATGCCCGGTCATGCCCACCACCGACCAGCCCTGCGCCTGATGCCACAGCGACTCGGCGCGGGTGGAGAAGCGTGGCCCCTCCACCACGACCAGCGTGCCGCCGTCGACCGGGGTCCAGTCCCGCGCCCGGGCCGCCTTCAGCGCGATGCTCCGCCCGGTCGGGCAGTACGGGTCGGCCAGCGACACATGCACCACGTTGGGCATCGTGCCGTCCGGCAGCGGGAGTCCGTCGAAGAAGGTCTGCTGCCGCGCCTTGGTGCGGTCGACCATCTGGTCCGGCACCAGTAGCGTGCCCGGCCCGTACTCCGGCCGCAGCCCGCCCACCGCGCACGGCCCGAGAACCTGGCGGACGCCCAGCGAACGCAGCGCCCACAGGTTGGCCCGGTAGTTGATGCGGTGCGGCGGAAGGTGATGACCGCGTCCGTGCCGGGGCAGGAAGGCCACCCGGCGCCCCGCGACCTCGCCCACGAAGACGGAGTCGGAGGGCGCCCCGTAAGGGGTGTCCACCCGGACCTCGGTCACGTCGTCCAGGAACGAGTAGAAGCCCGAGCCGCCGATTACGCCGATCTCTGCGTTCGCCATGCCCAGCACCCTAACGGCCCCCCGGAACCGGTCACCAAGGACACCTGCGCGCACCCATGCCGAAGACCCCGCCGTCGGATGACGGCAGGGTCCGGGAAAGCAGGGGGCTCAGGCGGCGGAGCCGGCCGAGGACGACGTCGAAGAAGACGACGACGAAGACGAGGTGGACGACGAAGACGACGACTTCGAGTCCGAGGACGACGAGGACGGCTTCGCGGCCGGGCTGCTGCTCGACGACGCACCGCGTGAATCGTTGCGGTAGAAGCCGGAGCCCTTGAAGACAATGCCGACCGCGGAGAACACCTTCTTCAAGGGGCCACCGCAGCTGGGGCACTCGGTCAGGGCGTCGTCGGTGAACTTCTGCACCGCCTCGAGGCCCTCGCCGCAGTCCTTGCACTGGTACTGGTAGGTCGGCACTGTCTTCCTCCTGGCACTCTCACTCAGTGAGTGCTAACGATGCTCCATAGTGACGCATTCCCGTGGATCAGTCCACCGTGACCGGCTCGCGGTGACCGACGCCACGCGCCACGGTCCGGTTCCGGCTCCGCGCCACCAGCAGGGAACGCAGGGCGAGGATCGTCGCCAGCGCCGGTACGGTCCCGGCCATCGGGACCAGGAACCCGGCGCCGTCCCACAGCCGGTCCTCCCATTGTCCCGCGACCGTGACGGCGGCCGCCTGCCCCAGCGCCACCGCGCCGGTCAGCCAGGTGAACGCCTCCGTCCGGGCGCCCACCGGAACCAGGTCCTCGACCAGGGTGTACCCCGTGATCAGGGCGGGCGCGATGCACATGCCGACCAGCAGGCCCAGACCGGCCAGCAGCGGCACCGAGTGCACCGTCCACAGCGCGGACGTGGTCAGCGCGAGCGCCGCGTAGCCCACCACGAGCCTGCGCCGGGGCGACGACTTCCAGGCGACCGCGCCGCAGACCACCCCGGAGAGCATGTTCCCGGCGGCGAAGACGCCATAGAGGACGCCGTTCAGACCGGGCTCGCCGATCGACTCGGTGAACGCGGCCAGCGACACCTGCATCCCGCCGAAGACCGCGCCGATGCCGAGGAACGTCACGATCAGCACCCGTACGCCGGGCACCCGGAGGGCGGACACGCGCGCGTGCGCCTCCTCGCCGGGCTCCGCGTCGTGCCCGACGGTCGGCTGCGAACCCCGCTGGGCGGCGAACAGCAGACCGCCGACCAGGGTCAGCGCGGCCTCCGTGACCAGTCCGGCCCAGGGGGTGACGGCGGTGCACAGGGCGGTCGCCAGCAGCGGGCCGACGACGAAGGTCAGCTCGTCCGTGACCGACTCGAAGGCCGCCGCCGTGCTCATCAGCGGTGACCCCTTCAGCCGCGCGCCCCAGCGGGCCCGCACCATCGGGCCGACCTGCGGGACCGAGGCGCCGGTCGGCACGGCCGCGACGAACAGCGCCCACAGAGGGGCGTGCGCCAGCGCGAGCGCGGTCAGGGTGAGCCCCGCCGCCGCGTGCACGACGACACCGGGCACCAGCACGGTCCGCTGGCCGTAGCGGTCCGCGAGACGGCCGCTGTAGGGCGCGAACAGGGCCATGGAGACCCCGGTGACGGCCGCCGCGGCCCCGGCGGCGCCGTACGAGCCGGTGGTGTGCCGCACCAGCAGCACGATGGAGATGGTGAGCATGGCGAACGGCTGGCGTGCCGCGAAGCCGGGGACCAGGAAGGTCCACGCGCCCTTGGTGCGCAGCAGTTGCCCGTAACCCGGGCGGGACGGCGCCGACTGCTCGGTGGTGACCGTGGATGCCACGGCCCGTGCCTCTCTTCCGCCTGGTAGCGCGCCCGTGCGGGGGCACCGAGAGCCGTCCTCTTGCGCGCGGAACTGCGGTAGATACCGGTGGAAGTGCTGAGGTCCGGCCGCCATACGGTCGCGCCAGCTCTGCGTCAGACGAATCGGACAGAGTTGGTTCGATCAGATGCCTTGATCGTACAGGCGGCCCCCGCCGCCGAGCCTGTGAGAACCAGCACCCTCAGTGCCGGTGCTCCTTACCGCCGCCCGTGCCGAGCCAGTCGGCCAGCTTGCCGCCCTGGGTGATGGCGCGCAGCCGGCGCTCGGCCTGGTCGCGGACCGGGTCGGTGGCGACCACCAGCAGTTCGTCCCCGTGCCGCAGCACGGTCGTGGGGGAGGGGACGAAGGACTTGCCGTCGCGGACGACCAGCGTGACGGCGGCGCCCGGCGGCAGCCGCAGCTCGCCGACCTCCACGCCGTGCATCCGGGAGTCGTCCGGGATGGTGAGCGAGAGCAGATGGCCGCGCAGCCGCTCCAGCGGCGCCGACTCGATGCCGAGGTCGGATGCCGCGCCCTCCTCGCCGAGCCGCAGCTTGCGGGCCAGCCAGGGCAGGGTCGGGCCCTGGACCAGGGTGTAGACGACGACCAGCACGAAGACGATGTTGAACAGACGGCGGCTGCCCTCGACCCCGCTCACCATGGGGATGGTCGCCAGGATGATGGGGACCGCGCCGCGCAGCCCGGCCCAGGACATCAGCGCCTGTTCCTGCCACGGCACCCGGAACGGGGTCAGGCTCAGCACCACGCTCAGCGGACGGGCCGCCATGGTCAGCACCAGTCCGATGATCAGCGCGGGCACCACGTCGTCGCCCAGCTCGTGCGGGGTCACCAGCAGGCCGAGCAGGACGAACATGCCGATCTGCGCTATCCAGCCCAGCCCCTCCGCGAACCCGCGCGTGGCGGGCCAGTGCGGCAGCTTGGCGTTGCCCAGCACCATCGACGCCAGATAGACGGCGAGGAAGCCACTGCCGTGGGCCAGGGCGCCCGCCGCGTACGCGGTGACGGCGATGGCCATGACGGCGATCGGGTAGAGACCGGAGGCCGGAAGGGCGACGTGCCGGAGCCCCCAGGAGCCGATGAAGCCCACCGCGAGACCCAGGGCGGCGCCGATGGCCAGCTCCAGCACGATCTCGGCCAGCAGGATGTACCAGTGCTCCACCGGGCCCGCCTGGCAGAAGGCGACGACCAGGATGACCACCGGGGCGTCGTTGAAGCCGGACTCCGCCTCCAGCGTGCCGGTCACTCGCGAGGGGAGCGGGATCTTGCGCAGCACGGAGAACACGGCCGCCGCGTCGGTCGAGGAGACCACCGCGCCGATGATGAACGCCTGCCGCCACTCCAGCCCGACCAGATAGTGCGCGCCCGCGGCCGTCGCGCCGACGCTGACCGCGACGCCCACCGTCGCCAGCACGGAGGCGGACGGCAATACGGGCCGTACCTCCTTCCACTTCGTGCCGAGGCCGCCCTCGGCGAGGATCACGACCAGGGCCGCGTACCCGATGACCTGCGTCATCTCGGCGTTGTCGAAGTGGATGTTCCCGATGCCGTCGGAGCCCATGAGGACGCCGATCCCCAGGTAGACGAGCAGGCTGGGGAGCCCGCTGCGTGAGGAGATCCGCACGGCCGCGACCGCGACCAGGAGGACCAGCGAGCAGGCGAACAGGAGCTGGTTGAGGTGGTGGACAGTCAGCGGCGCATCCCTTCATCGGCCCGCGCGGGGCGCACGTGGGCTCGCGTACACAAGACATCGAGGGGGCGGCGGACCGCACCCGACTACTTCGTTACCTTACCTAACTCTTGACGTTTCCTTGACGCTCGGGTTGGCAAGATCGAACGCCCGTCCGCGCTGGTTCCCGACTCCGCGTCAAGTGGTTCCGGGGCCTGCGCCTATGGTTGCTCCAGCGCTCATTCAAAGTCACAGCCCCGCCTGCCGCTCGCGTGAGGACAGCAAGGACAGCGATGCCCCCCAACACCACCGCCACATCGGGCGACAAGCCCGGCACGTCCGGCAGGAAGAAGGGGCGCAAAGCCCGCCTTGTCGTGATTCTGCTGGTCCTGGCCCTCATCGGAGGCATAGCCTTCGGGGCGTTCTGGTCCATCAGCACCGTGCGGGCCTCCTTCCCGCAGACCAAGGGATCGGTCTCGCTCGAGGGCCTCTCCGGCCCGGTCGACGTCAAGCGCGACGGCTACGGCATCCCGCAGATCTACGCCTCCTCCGACGACGACCTGTTCATGGCACAGGGCTACGTCCAGGCGCAGGACCGGTTCTACGAGATGGACGTGCGCCGCCATCTCACCTCCGGGCGCCTGTCGGAGATGTTCGGCAAGAGCCAGGTCAAGAACGACGCTTTCCTGCGCACCCTGGGCTGGGACCGGGTGGCGAAGCAGGAGTACGACACCAAGCTGTCGCCGTCGGCGAAGAAGTACCTCCAGGCGTACGCCAAGGGTGTCAACGCCTACCTCAAGGGCAAGGACGGCCAGGACATCTCCCTGGAGTACGCGGCCCTGGGGTTCACCAACGACTACAAGCCCGCCGAGTGGACCCCGGTCGACTCCGTCGCGTGGCTGAAGGCGATGGCCTGGGACCTGCGCGGCAACATGCGCGACGAGACCGACCGCGCCCTGATGACCAGCCGCCTGGACCCGCAGCAGATCCGCGAGCTGTACCCGGACTACCCCTACGACCGGAACAAGCCGATCGTGCGCGAGGGCCAGTACAGCGCGCTGAGCCGGACCTTCCAGCAGGACGGCGCCCCCTCGGGAACGAGCACCGGCACGGCGGGCGGCACGAGCACCGGCACCGGCACCGGCACCGGCACGGGAACGGGAACGGGCGCGACCGGCACCGCCGGCGGCACCGGCGGCACCGGCACCGGCCTCACCGGCCAGCTCACCGGCCTCACCAAGGTCCTCGACGACCTCCCCACCGCCGTCGGCGTCAACGGCCAGGGCATCGGCTCCAACTCGTGGGTCGTCTCCGGCGCGCACACCATCACCGGCAAGCCGCTCCTCGCCAACGACCCGCACCTCTCGGCGTCGCTGCCCTCGGTCTGGTACCAGATGGGGCTGCACTGCCGGAACGTCTCCAGCAAGTGCCAGTACGACGTCGCGGGCTACACCTTCGCCGGCATGCCCGGCGTGGTGATCGGCCACAACGGCAGCATCGCCTGGGGCATGACCAACTCCGGCGTCGACGTCAGCGACCTCTACCTGGAGAAGCTGTCCGGCGACGGCTACCTCTACGACGGCAAGGTCCGCCCCTTCCGCACCCGTGAGGAGACCATCAAGGTCGCCGGGGGCACCGCCAAGAAGATCGTCGTACGCCAGACCGCCGACGGCATGCCGCTGCTCTCCGACCGCGACGAGGAGCTGGTGGAGGTCGGCCGCAAGGCCGACGTCGACACCGCCGCCCCCGACCGCGGCGACGGCTACGGCATCGCGCTGCGCTGGACCGCGCTCGACCCCGGCACCTCCATGGACGCCGTGTTCGCGATGGACAAGGCGTCCGACTGGACCGGCTTCCGCAAGGCCGCCTCGCTGTTCGACGTGCCGTCGCAGAACCTGATCTACGCCGACTCCGCGCACATCGGCTACACCCTGCCCGGCAAGATCCCGACCCGTTCCGCGGGCGACGACGGCTCCGTACCGGCGCCGGGCTGGGACTCCAAGTACCGCTGGACCGGATTCCTGGACCAGGACGAGCTGCCCTACGAGTACGACCCGGAGCGCGGCTACATCGTCACCGCCAACCAGGCCGTGGTCGACAAGGACAAGTACCCCTACACGCTGACCACCGACTGGGGCTACGGCACCCGCAGCCAGCGCATCGCCGACCTGATCGAGTCCAAGATCAGGGACGGCGGCAAGGTCTCCACCGACGACATGCGCCAGATGCAGGTGGACAACAGCAGCGAGATCGCCAAGCTGCTGGTGCCCAAGCTGCTCAAGCTGGACCTGGACGACCCCGAGGTCCGCCAGGCGCAGAAGCTGCTGGAGGGCTGGGACTACACCCAGGACGCCGACTCGGCCGCCACCGCCTACTTCAACGCTGTGTGGCGCAACATCCTCAAGCTCGGCTTCGGCGACAAGCTCCCCAAGGAACTGCGCGCCAAGGGGCAGTGCCTGTGGGTGGAGAAGGCCGGCAGCACCGGTCCGCTGGACGACCGGAGCAAGGTCCGCGAGTGCGGTGACCGCGACGCCGACCAGGCGCAGCCGGACGGCGGCGACCGCTGGTTCGAGGTCGTGCGCACGCTCATGGACAAGCCGGACAGCCCGTGGTGGCAGGCGCCCAAGTCGGGCAACCGCCCGGCCGCGCACAACCGCGACGAGCTGTTCACCCGCGCCATGATCGACGCCCGCTGGGAGCTGACCGCCAAGCTCGGCAAGGACATCGACACCTGGAGCTGGGGCCGCCTGCACCGGCTGTTCCTGAAGAACCAGACCCTCGGCGTCGAGGGCCCGGAGCTGCTCCAGTACGCGCTCAACCGCGGCCCCTGGAAGCTCAGCGGCGGCGAGGCCACCGTCAACGCGACCGGCTGGAACGCGGCCGGGGGCTACGGCGTGGTGTGGGTGCCGTCCATGCGGATGGTGATCAACATGGCGGACCTCGACAAGTCCCGCTGGATCAACCTCAGCGGCGCCTCCGGGCACGCCTTCAGCGCCCACTACACCGACCAGACCGACAAGTGGGCCGCGGGCGATCTGCTGCCCTGGTCCTTCTCGGCGAAGTCGGTCGACGGCAGTACGAAGGACACGCTGAACCTGCGGCCGTGAGCCGCTGACGGCGTCACCCGTACGAAGGCCCTCACGCGCACGCGTGAGGGCCTTCACCCGTGTCGGGGCTCCTCAGGGGCGCGCGAGACGGCGTACGCCGGTCGGGGTCACCACGGCGTGCACCGGGTGGTCGTGCGCCTCGGCGGGCACCCGTGCCACCACCTCGGTGTCGTACAGCAGCACGACGAGCGCCGGACGCGCGCCCGCGCGCTCCAGGCGCGCGAGCACCCGGTCGTACGACCCTCCGCCGCGCCCCAGCCGCATCCCGCGCCCGTCCACCGCGAGGCCGGGCAGCAGCACCACGTCCGCCTCCGTCACCGCGTCGGGTCCCAGGCGCGGCTCGGTGGGCTCGGCCAGCTCCATCCGCCCGCCGTGCCGGACCGCCGCCAGCGAGCCGGGTCCGGTGTACGCGCCCCAGTCGAGGTCGTCGTCGGGCAGCAGCACCGGGAGCAGGACGCGGGTGCCCCGGCGGCGGAGTGCCTCCAGCAGCTCGGTGGTGGCGGGTTCGGTGCCCACCGAGACGTACGCGGCGACCGTGCGCGCGGTGGCGAGTTCGGGCAGCCGGAGGGCGTGCACGGCCAGCGCGGCGCCCGCCTCGGTGCGTTCCTCCGGCGTCAACACCCCTCTGATGGAAAGGAGTTCACGGCGCAGATTGCGCTTTTCGAGGTCGGCCGGGTGTTCGTCGTATTTCACAGACCGTCTCGGTTTTCTCTCGATCCGCCTCTATCACGTCCACCTAAGCGGAGCAGCGGATTCTCCGCAAAGGACACCGGTTAGAGTGGCGCGCATGACTCAGTCGCACCCCAGGATCAGCAAGGCTGTCATCCCGGCAGCCGGGCTCGGCACCCGTTTTCTGCCCGCCACCAAGGCCACTCCCAAGGAGATGCTGCCGGTCGTGGACAAGCCGGCGATCCAGTACGTGGTCGAGGAGGCCGTCTCGGCCGGTCTCGAGGACGTCCTCATGGTCACCGGCCGCAACAAGCGGCCGCTGGAGGACCACTTCGACCGCAACTACGAGCTGGAGTCGGCCCTGCAGAAGAAGGGCGACGCCGACCGGCTTTCCCGGGTGCAGGAGTCCAGCGACCTGGCCACGATGCACTACGTCCGCCAGGGCGACCCCCGGGGTCTCGGCCACGCCGTGCTGTGCGCCGCCCCGCACGTCGGCCACGAGCCCTTCGCGGTCCTCCTCGGCGACGACCTGATCGACCCCCGCGACCCCCTGCTGCAGCGCATGGTCGAGGTGCAGGAGCAGCACGGCGGCAGCGTGATCGCCCTCATGGAGGTCGCCCCCGAGCAGATCCACCTCTACGGCTGCGCCGCCGTGGAGGCCACCGGCGACGGCGACGTCGTCAAGGTCACCGGCCTGGTCGAGAAGCCGGAGCCGGCCGACGCGCCCTCCAACTACGCGATCATCGGCCGCTACGTCCTCGACCCGCACATCTTCGACATACTGCGCAAGACCGAGCCCGGCCGGGGCGGCGAGATCCAGCTCACCGACGCCCTCCAGCAGCTCGCGGAGGACGAGAAGGTCGGCGGCCCGGTGCACGGCGTCGTCTTCAAGGGCCGCCGCTATGACACCGGCGACCGCGCCGACTACCTGCGTGCCATTGTCCGTCTCGCGTGCGAACGTGAGGACCTGGGCCCGGACTTCAGGACCTGGCTGCGCAGTTTCGTCGCCGAGGAGATGCAGGAACGTTGAGCACCGCCGCGAACCGTCCCGTCGGACCGGACCACGTGTGGTCGGTGGACGAGCACCTGGAGGACATTCTCAGCACCGTCCGCCCGCTCGACCCCATCGAGCTCCAGCTCCCCGACGCGCAGGGCTGTGCGCTGGTCGACGACGTCATGGTGCCGGTGTCCCTGCCGCCCTTCGACAACAGCTCCATGGACGGTTACGCGGTACGGGTCGCGGACGTGACCGGGGCCTCCGAGGAGTTCCCGGCGGTCCTGGACGTCGTCGGTGACGTCGCGGCGGGCGACGCCGCCCCGGTCCAGGTCGGCCCCGGCCAGGCCGCGCGCATCATGACCGGCGCGCCGCTGCCGCCCGGCGCCGAGGCCGTCGTCCCGGTCGAGTGGACGGACGCCGGGCTCGGCGGCGGCCCCGCGAGCGGGATGCGGGCCCGCGCCCAGGCGCCCGAGGGCGCCGAGGGGCAGGTCCGGATCTTCCGGCCCGCCGAGACCGGGGCGCACGTCCGGCCCAGCGGCAGCGACGTGCGCGCCGGTGACCGGGCGCTCGCCGCGGGCACGGTCCTCGGCCCGTCCCAGATCGCCCTGCTGGCCGCGATCGGCCGGGGCACCGTGCGGGTGCGGCCGCGCCCGCGCGTCGTCGTGATGTCCACGGGCAGTGAACTCGTCCAGCCGGGCGAGCCGTTGGCGCACGGCCAGATCTTCGACTCCAACAGCTTCGCCCTCACCGCCGCCGCCCGGGACGCGGGCGCCATCGCCTACCGGGTCGGCGCCGTCGCGGACGACGCCGACGTGCTGCGCTCCACCATCGAGGACCAGCTGGTCCGCGCCGACCTGCTGGTCACCACCGGCGGGGTCAGCGTCGGCGCGTACGACGTGGTCAAGGAGGCGCTCACCGAGGTCGGCGAGGAGGAGGGCGGCGCGGTCGACTTCCGCAAGCTCGCCATGCAGCCCGGCAAGCCCCAGGGCTTCGGCGCGGTGGGCCCCGACCACACCCCGCTGCTGGCGCTGCCCGGCAACCCGGTGTCGTCGTACGTCTCCTTCGAGCTGTTCGTCCGGCCCGCCATCCGCGCCCTGATGGGCCTGCCGGACGTCCAGCGGCCGCGCACGCGGGCCACCCTCAAGGTGGACGAGCCGCTGCGCTCGCCCGAGGGCCGCCGCCAGTTCCTGCGCGGCAACCACGAGGACGGCGAGGTCACCCCGGTGGGTGGCAGCGGCTCCCATCTGATCGCCGCGCTGGCCCACGCCAACGCGCTGATCGTGCTCCCCGAGGACATGTCGACGGCCGAGCCCGGCATCGAGGTCGAGGTCGTCCTGCTCGGCTGACCGGACGGCACCCGCGCGGGTCCCCGACGGGTCCGCGCCGGGTCCCGGCCCGCTGTCCGAGCCGACTTGGCGGTACCGTGGCGCGCACAAGAGCCCGCACACCGCAGGCGCCGGCGGGCCGCGAACGGGAAGCACCGCACACCATGAGTACGCACGACCGACTGACGCACATCGACGAGGCGGGCGCGGCCCGCATGGTCGACGTATCCGGGAAGGAAGTGACCGCGCGCACCGCCCGTGCCAGCGGCCGGGTGCTCGTGTCACCGCGCGTGGTCGAGCTGCTGCGCGGCGAGGGGGTGCCCAAGGGCGACGCCCTGGCCACCGCCCGGATCGCGGGCATCATGGGCGCCAAGCGCACCCCGGACCTGATCCCGCTGTGCCACCCGCTGTCGGTGTCCGGCGTGACGCTGGACCTCGCGGTCACGGACGAGGGCGTGGAGATCCTGGCCACCGTGAAGACCACCGACCGCACCGGCGTGGAGATGGAGGCGCTCACGGCGGTCTCCGTCGCCGCGCTGACCGTGGTCGACATGGTGAAGGCGGTCGACAAGGGCGCCGTCATCACCGACGTGCGGGTGGAGGAGAAGACCGGCGGCAAGTCCGGCCACTGGAGCCGGGCGTGAGCGGCCCTTCGTACCGTGCGCTGGTCGTCACCGCCTCCAACCGCGCCGCCGCGGGCGTCTACGCCGACAAGGGCGGACCCGCGGTGGCCGAGGGGCTGACCCGCCTGGGCTTCACCGTGGACGGCCCCGAGGTGGTCCCGGACGGCGACCCGGTCGAGGCCGCCCTGCGCACGGCCGTGGCGGCCGGGTACGACGCGGTCGTCACCACCGGCGGCACCGGCATCTCGCCCACCGACCGCACCCCCGAGGCCACCCGCGCGGTCCTGGACTACGAGGTGCCGGGCATCGCCGAGGCGATCCGGGCGTACGGGCGCGAGAAGGTGCCCACCGCCGCCCTCTCCCGGGGCCTGGCCGGGGTCGCGGGCACCACGGTGATCGTGAACCTGCCCGGTTCGAGCGGGGGAGTGCGGGACGGGCTCGCCGTGCTGGAGCCGCTGCTGACGCACGCCGTCGACCAGATCCGCGGCGGCGACCACCCCCGGCCCGACGCGCCGGGCCACGCGGGCGCCGGGGGTGCGAGCTGACCGGCAGATCCTGGCCCGTGGTGCTGGTCGACGGGGATGTCGTACTGCGGCCGATAAGGGTGCGCGACCAGCGTGCCTGGCGCGAGGTGAACCGGCGCAACCGGGACTGGCTGCGCCCCTGGGAGGCGACCATCCCGCCGCCCACCCCGAGCGGGCCGGTCACCCACCGGCCCACCTACCGCCAGATGATCCGGCATCTGCGCTCGGAGGCGACGGCGGGCCGGATGCTGCCGTTCGTCATCGAGTACCAGGGCCGCCTGGTCGGCCAGCTCACGGTCGCCGGGATCACCTGGGGCTCGATGTGCTCCGGGCACATCGGCTACTGGGTGGACGAGTCCGTCGCCGGGCGCGGGGTGATGCCGACCGCGGTCGCGCTCGTGTCCGACCACTGCTTCCGCGCGGTGGGCCTGCACCGGCTGGAGGTCTGCATCCGCCCGGAGAACCGGCCCAGCCGCCGGGTGGTGGAGAAGCTCGGCTTCCGCGAGGAGGGGCTGCGGCCGCGCTATCTGCACATCGACGGCGCCTGGCGCGACCATCTGGTCTACGCGCTGACGGCCGAGGAGATCCCCGACGGCCTGGTCGACCGCTGGCGGCGCACACGTGCCGGACGGCCGGGACAGCCCGGGAATGCGAACAGCACCGGAAACTGAATACCTGTTCGAATTAATCGGTCTCCGGGCATTCAATTCCCCCCTTCGACGGTCCGTTGATCGCATCGGTCGCAAAAAAAGCTGGAAATATCAGCCAGATCGTGCGACACACCGGCGCAATTGGCGGATGGCCCCGAGGAAACCCCTCTACCGTGTGAGTCGTGAGCAGCAGCGGCCTCATCTACGCAGTCATCGTCGGGGCCTGGGCCGCCTACTTGGTGCCGATGTGGCTCCGTAGGCAGGACGAGCTGAACGAGGCCCGTCCGACGGAACGCTTCAGCACCGCCATCCGGCTGCTGTCCGGAAGGGCGGGAATGGAGCGCCGGTACGCCAAGGACCTGCGGGCGCGCTCCACCCAGGAGGGGGAGCCGGACGCCGGTGACCCGGACGTCGCCACCGACTCGGTGGACGTCCGGGCCTTCGCCATGCCTCCGACGCGCCGTCAGGTCCGGGCGGACGCCGAGCCGGAGTGGCAGGCGCGGGCGGAAGCCCCGCGCGACCAGGCGGCCGTACCGGCCCCCAAGTCCCCTTCCGGGCAGGCGCACCCGTCCCGTTCCGCCCAGGCACCCGAACCCGGACACGACCCCGCGCCCGCCCGGCGCGCGCCCTCGGCGCAGTCCGCGGCGGCGCGCGCCCAGCGCACTAAGGCGCTCGCCCGCAGGCGGCGCACCACCGTGCTGCTCTTCCTCGCCTTCACCATCGGCGCCATCGCGGCCGCGGTGGGGGGCCTGGCCCTCCTCTGGGTGCCCGCGGTGCCGGCCGTGCTGCTCAGCGCGTACATCGGCTATCTGCGCCAGCAGGAACGGCGCCGGTTCGCCTTCCAGATGGACCGCAGGAGCGCCGAGGACGCGGCGGCGCGGCTGCGGGAGCGGGCCAGGCAGCCGCGCCGCCGCGCGGCCGCCGAGGCGGCCGTCGTCGCCGACGAGCCGGAGGAGGGGACGGGGCCGCACACCGACCCCGCCCTGTCCGCCGCCCTCGCCGCCGACCGGCGCGCGCTGGTCGAGCAGACCGACCACGCCGAGTGGGTCGACCAGCAGCGTGAGCGGCAGCGCCGCCCGGGTCACGGCGACAGCTGGGACCCGGTCCCTGTGCCGCTGCCCACGTACGTGACCGCGCCGGTCGCCCCGCGGGCCACCTCCGACGTGGACCTGGGCGCCCCCGGCACCTGGAGCTCGGCCCGCTCCAGCGCCGTCACCCCGGACCAGCGTCCCGAGGTCCCGGCGGCCGATCCGGCACCGGCCGAGGAGCGTCCGGAGGACGGCCGGGGCGACGCCCGGCGCAGCGCCTCCGCCCGCCGGTCCCGGGAGCGCGGCCGCACCCCGCTGTTCGACCAGTACGAGGACGGCGACCGACCTCGCGCCGCCAACGAGTGACCCGCGCGCTGACCAGTCAGGGAGCGGATTTCCGAGCACCCCGATCGGGATGCTAGAGTTTCACTCGTTGCAAGGGCCTGTGGCGCAGTCTGGTAGCGCACCTCGTTCGCATCGAGGGGGTCTGGGGTTCAAATCCCCACAGGTCCACGTAACGCTCATCCCGAGTTCGCTCGGGAAGGGTTCACGAATCCCCGCCCGGTCTTCGGACCGGGCGGGGATTCGTCGTTTCCGGGTCTGTCGGGCCGTCAGCCCTTGGCGGGCACCAGGTCGCCGTAGACGATGATGTTGTCCGGGCGGTGGCCGTTCTCGATGGCTCCGCCGCAGGTGATCAGGCGGAGTTCGGGGCGGGTCGTGTCGCCGTACACCTTGTCGGTGGGGAAGGCGTCCTTGTCGACCTGCTCGACCGTGCGGACGGCGAAGACGGCGGAGGAGCCGTCGGCGCGGGCGACGGTGATCCGGGCGCCCTGCTTGATCCGCCCGACGTTCCGCAGCACGGCCGGGCCCTTCACCGTGTCGTAGTGCCCGATCAGGACGGCGGGACCGGTCTCGCCGGGGGTGACGCCCTTGGAGTACCAGCCGATCCGGTCGGCCTGCGCGACGGAGGGGACCTCCACCGTGCCGTCGGCGGCGAGGCCCAGCTTCAGCACGGGGCCGGTGTCGACGCCCGCCGAGGGGATCGTGACCCGGACCGGGAGCGAACGGGTCATCGGCGCGGCCGACTTGGCGGGTGCGGCGGCCGGGGTGGAGACGGGGCTGGGCGGCGGCGGGGCCGCGTGCCCGGTGCTGTCCTGCGTGCCGCAGGCGGCCAGGGCGAGGCCGAGCGCGAGGGTGAACGTGGCGGTCATGACGCGGCGTTGCATGAGGCTGGCTCCAGACGGAACGACGGGTGCGGGCCACCGCTTCGAGCGGCGGGCCCGCACCCGTGTGGGGACGGCGGGTCAGATCCGGCCGGCGGCCGAGGTGCCGCGACGGCGCAGGACGACGAAGCCGATGCCCGCGGCCCCGGCGGCGGCGGACCCGCCGACCGCCATCAGGACGGGGGCGTCGCTGTCCTGGGTGCTCTCGTAACCGGCCGCGACGCTGCCCTTGGGCACGACGGTCGTCTGGTTGGCCGAGGTGGCCCCGGTGCTGCCGGTGGTGGTGCCGCCGGTGGTACCCGTCGAACCCGTGGAGGTGGTCGGGTAGGAGAAGCCGCAGCCCTTGGGGAGCCGCGGGAAGTCCTGGACGGTCGCCGGGTGGCCGCCGCCCTCCATGTTGGTGCGCAGGCGCGGGTGGGTGCTGCTCGGGTCGAGGATCTCGGCCAGGAAGCCCGCGCGCGCCGGGAGCTTCGGCTGCAGACGGTTCAGGTGGTACGGCATCAGCTTGGTCTCGCCCGCGCCCCGGAAGTTCACCGAGGGACCCGACTGGCTGATGGTCATCAGGGCCTCGGTGCCCGCGCCGATGCTCCGGGTGATGGTGACGGTGCAGCTGACCGGGGTGCCGGGGGCCTGTCCGTTGCCGCCCAGTTCCAGGGAGGAGGTGAGGGCGCCGTCCGCACCCAGGGTCACCTTGAACCCGTTGAACACCCCGCTCTGCTGGGCGCCGGAGCCGCTCCCCGTGCGCAGCTCACCGAGGATCTTGCCCTTGAAGAGGATGGTGGCCGAGTAGTGGTCGGTGTGCTTGTAGACCTTGGCCGTCGCACCGCCCGGCAGCGTGGTGGTCCGCACGAGGACCGGGGCCTGCTGTCCGCCGGGGCTCTTCGGCGTGGCGGGCGTGCTGGGCTTGGCGGTGGTGCTGGGCGTGCTGGGCTTGGCGGGCGTGCTGGGCTTGGCGGTGGTGCTGGGCTTGGTGGTCGAGGTCGGCGTGCCGACCTGCGTGCTCGGCGTGCCGCTCGGGGCCGGGGTGGCGGCCTTCGGGCTCGTCGTCGCGCCGTCGGCGGCGAACGCGGCACCGGCGGGCAGCAGGACGGTGGCGGCCAGAGAGGCGGCTATGAAACCGGCGCGGAGGGCGGAGTTGCGTCGGAAACCGAGCGAAGACATGAAGGACTCCAGAAGGTGTAAGAACCCGATGATGATGAGGAGGGGGAGTCGCATCCGCTTGCACTGTCAGGTGGGGCCGAAAGGCGCGGCAGCTACTGAGCTGATCGTATGTTCCGATTTTCGGTGGAGTGATCGCCATCACGTCACAGGCGCGTCACAGGGAAGAGCAGTGGCCTGTGCTGCGACAACAGGCCACTGAGCCGAGCTACTTGGTGCCCTCCGGCGCCCCGAGCGGCTTCGCGTAGCAGAGGCTGTTCTCGTGGTGGCGGTAGTAGCCGAACTTGGCGCACGGGGTGTAGCCGCTGGAGAGGTACAGGGCGACGGCCTCGGGCTGTTCGGTGCCGGTCTCCAGGACCATGCGGATGCGGCCGGCCGCGCGGGCGTCCGCCTCCAGTTCCGCGAGGATGCGGCGGGCCAGGCCGTGGCCGCGCATCTGCTCGATGACGAACATGCGCTTCAGCTCGGCGTCGCCGTCCTGGTTGCCCTCACCGTTCAGGTCCTGGCTGCGCCAGCCGCCGGTGGCGACCGGGCGGTGCCGCTCGTCGTAGGCGATCAGGTAGGCGCCTCTGGGCGGCTCGAAGTCGGCCGGGTCGAGCGAGGTGGCGTCGCCGCCGTCGCCGTAGCGCACGTGGTACTCGGCCTGGACCTCGTCGTTGAGCTTCACGGCGTCGGGGTGGTCGAAGCGGACGCGGCGTATATTCATGCTGGGCATCGTACTTCTATGCGGTGAGCGGGCATCGGACTCCACCAGTGTGCCGGTATCGTGCCGGGGTGCTGACTGTGACCTCGGTGAATGTGAACGGATTGCGGGCCGCCGCCAAGAAGGGCTTCGTGGAGTGGCTGGACCAGACCTCCGCGGACGTGGTCTGCCTGCAGGAGGTGCGCGCGGAGCCGCAGCAACTCCCTGAGCAGGTACGGCAGCCCGAGGGCTGGCACGTGGTGCACGCGCCCGCCGCCGCCAAGGGTCGCGCGGGCGTCTCCCTCTACTCCCGCCGTGAGCCCGACCGCGTCCGCGTCGGCTTCGGCTCGGCGGAGTTCGACGGCACCGGCCGCTATGTCGAGGCCGACCTGCCCGGTGTGACGATCGCCTCGCTGTATCTGCCCTCGGGCGAGGTCGGCACCGAGCGGCAGGACGAGAAGGTCCGCTTCATGGGCGAGTTCCTGGGCCATCTGAAGGGGCTGCGCGAGCGGGCCGCCGCCGAGGGCCGTGAGGTCCTGGTCTGCGGTGACTGGAACATCGCCCACCAGCAGGCCGACCTCAAGAACTGGCGCGGCAACACCAAGAACTCCGGGTTCCTGCCCGAGGAGCGGGAGTGGCTGAGCCAGGTGCTCGCCCCCGAGGACGGCGGGTACGTGGACGTCGTCCGTGCCCTGCACCCCGGCGTCGAGGGCCCGTACAGCTGGTGGTCCTACCGGGGCCGCGCCTTCGACAACGACTCCGGCTGGCGCATCGACTACCACCTGGCCACCGCGGGCCTCGCAGCGAAGGCGGTCAAGGGGTACGTGGAGCGCGCGGCCACCCATACCGAGCGCTGGTCCGACCACGCACCCGTCACGGTCGTCTACGAGCGTTAGTCCCGTTTGCTGAGCCGCCGGTCCAGCGCCAGCGAGAGTTCCGCCTCCACCACGCTGCGGGCCAGCGGGCGCAGGCGGTGCAGGGAGTCCTCCGGGGCGTGCCGGAGGATCAGCTCGCCGAAGAGGGCGGCCAGCGCGTCGGCGTGCTCACGCACCCGGGCGCCCGCCGCCAGCACCTCGGCCAGCGGGATGCCCTCGCGGACCAGCGCCGAGGAGACGTCCAGCAGGCGTCGGCTGATGTGCACGATCTCGTCGCCGTCGGTGCCGACGTAGCCGAGGTTCATCGCGGCCGCCAGGTTCTCCGGGGTGACGTCGCCCTCGAAGCGGGCCGCCAGCTCCTCCGGGGTCAGCCGGACCGGCTCCTCCTCGGTGGGCGGGGCGACGCCCAGCACGTCGGCCACGTCCCGGCCGTTGTCCAGCGCCTCCGCCAGCTCCGCTATGCCGTTCAGCGTGTGCCCGCGCTCCAGCAGCGCCGCGATGGTGCGCAGCCGGGCCAGGTGATGGTCGTCGTACCAGGCGATACGGCCCTCGCGGCGGGGCGGCGGGATCAGTCTGCGCTCGCGGTAGAAGCGCAGGGTGCGCACGGTGATCCCGGCGATGTGCGCCAGCTCCTCCATGCGGTACTCGCGCCCGCCGGGCTGCCCGTCGCTGTGTCCGCCGTCTTCTGCCACGCCCGCAGCCTATGGCGTACCGCCGGTAACTTTCCTTCCCGCGCCCCCTACCGCTCAGTACGGAGCTGCTCTACAGTCCCATTGCGCCAGTGTTCACTGGCGGAGTCCGAGGATGCGTGGAGGCGTCGGGATGGCCGAGCACGAGCATGTACGGGTGGCGGTGATCGGGTCCGGGTTCGGCGGGCTGGGGGCCGCCGTGCGGCTGCGCCGGGAGGGGATCACCGACTTCGTCGTCCTGGAGCGGGCCGGCGGCGTCGGCGGGACCTGGCGGGACAACAGCTACCCCGGCTGCGCCTGCGACGTGCCGTCGCACCTGTACTCCTTCTCCTTCGCCCCCAACCCCGACTGGCCGCGCACCTTCTCCGGGCAGGAGCACATCCGCGCCTACCTGGAGCGCGTCGCCGACGACTTCGGGCTCCGCCCGCATCTGCGCTTCGACTCCGAGGTCAAGCTGATGACCTGGGACGAGAACGAGCTGCGCTGGCACATCGAGACCGCGAGCGGCTCCCTCACCGCCGACATGGTGGTCTCCGCCACCGGCCCGCTGTCCGACCCGAAGATCCCGGCGATCCCGGGGCTGGACTCGTTCCCCGGCCGGGTGTTCCACTCCGCCCGCTGGGACCACGACTACGACCTGCGCGGCAAGCGCGTCGCCATGGTCGGCACCGGCGCCTCCGCGATCCAGATCGTGCCCTCGATCCAGCCCCAGGTCAGCAAGCTCACCGTCTTCCAGCGCACCCCGCCCTGGGTGATGCCCCGCATGGACCGCGCCATCGGCGCCGCAGAGCGCAAGCTGCACCAGGCGCTGCCCTTCACCGCCCGGCTGCGGCGCGGGCTGCTCTGGGGCATCCGGGAACTCCAGGTGCAGGCGTTCACCAAGCACCCCGACGAACTCGGCCTGGTCGAGCAGCTCGCCAAGCGCAACATGGCCCGTGCCATCAAGGACCCGGCCCTGCGCGCCAAGCTCACCCCGGACTACCGCATCGGCTGCAAGCGCATCCTGCTGTCCAGCGCGTACTACCCGGCGCTCGCCCAGCCCAACGTGGACGTGGTCGCCAGCGGGGTCACCGAGGTCCGGGGCTCCACCGTGGTCGCCGCCGACGGCACCGAGACCGAGGTCGACGCGATCGTCTTCGGCACCGGGTTCCACGTCACCGACATGCCCATCGCCGAGCGCGTGGTCGGCGTCGGGGGCGTCACGCTCGCCGAGGCGTGGAAGGGCGGGATGGCGGCGCTGCGCGGCGGTTCGGCGACCGGGTTCCCGAACTGGCTGAGCGTGATCGGGCCCAACACCGGCCTGGGCAACTCCTCGATGATCCTGATGATCGAGTCCCAGCTGAACTACCTGGCGGACTACCTGCGCCAGCTCGACACCCTCGGCGGCCGCACCGCGCTGGACGCCCGCCCCGCCGCCGTCGACCGCTGGAACCGGCAGGTGCAGGAGCGGATGAAGCGCACCGTCTGGAACACCGGCGGCTGCACCAGCTGGTACCTGGACGCCAGCGGCCGCAACACCACCGTCTGGCCCGGCACCACCACCGAGTTCCGCCAGGCCACCCGCCGCGTGGACCTCACCGAGTACGAGGTGCTGCGCAAGCCCGCGCAGGCCGAGCAGACCGCCGTCCCGAGCGAGGCCACCGCATGAGCCGCACCCTGGAAGTCGCCTCCACCAACGGCGCCCGCCTGCACGTGGAGGTGCACGGCCCCGAGGACGCGCCCGCGGTCGTCCTCTCCCACGGCTGGACCTGCTCCACCGCCTTCTGGGCCGCCCAGATCGAGGAGCTGGCCCGCGACCACCGGGTCATCGCCTACGACCAGCGCGGCCACGGCCTCAGCCCGTACAGCCCGGTCTGTTCCACCGACGCGCTCGCCGACGACCTCGAAGCGGTGCTCGCCGCCACCCTCGCGCCCGGCGAACGCGCCCTGATCGTCGGCCACTCCATGGGCGGCATGACGATCATGTCCGCCTCGGGCCGCCCCCGTTTCCAGGAGCACGCGGCCGCCGCGCTGCTGTGCAGCACCGGCAGCGGACGGCTCACCGCCGAGGCGCGCGTGGTGCCGCTGCGCGCCGGACGCGCCCGCACCTGGCTCACCGGCCGCATCCTCGGCTCGTCCCTGCCGCTCGGCCCGGTCACCCCGCTCGCGAAGAAGATCCTCAAGTACGCGACCATGGGCCCCGGTTCGGCCCCGCACCTGGTGGACGCGTGCGCCCGGATCGTGCACGCCTGCCCGCGCAACGCCCGGCACGCCTGGGGCGGGGTGCTGGACCGGCTCGATCTCGACCACGGCGTACGGCAGTTGACCGTGCCCACCGCCGTGCTGCACGGCACCGCCGACCGCCTCACCCCCTCGTCGCACGCCCGCGCGCTCGTGGCCGAGCTGCCCAACTGCGCCGGTTCCACCGAGCTGTTCGGCGTCGGACACATGACCCCGGTGGAGGCGCCGGAAGCGGTGACCGGCCGGATACGGGAACTCGTCACCACGTACGTCACGGGGAGCATCCCCGTCGGCCTGGAGGAGGGCGCATGAGCAAGGTCGGACTCGAAGGACAGGTGGCCGTCGTCACCGGTGCGGCACGCGGTGTCGGCGAGCTGCTCGCCCGCAAACTCTCCGCGCGCGGCGCCAAGGTGGCCCTGGTCGGGCTGGAGGAGGACGAGCTGAAGGCCGTCTCCGAGCGGCTGTACGGCGAGAGCGCGTACTGGTACGCCGACGTCACCGACCATGAGGCGATGGGCCGGGTCGCCGCCGAGGTGAAGGAGCGGTTCGGCAAGGTCGACATCGTGGTGGCCAACGCCGGTGTGGCGAGCGGCGGTCCGTTCGCCGACTCCGACCCGGTGGCCTGGCGGCGGGTGATCGAGGTCAACCTCATCGGCTCGGCCGTCACCGCCCGCGCCTTCCTGCCGGTGCTCACCGAGAGCCGCGGCTACCTGCTCCAGATCGCCTCCCTCGCCGCGATCACCCCGGCGCCGATGATGACGGCGTACTGCGCCTCCAAGTCCGGCGTGGAGGCGTACGCGCACAGCCTGCGCGGCGAAGTCGGCTACCTGGGCGTGCGGGTGGGTGTCGCCTACCTGTCCTGGACCGACACCGACATGGTGCGCGGCGCCGACCAGGACGACGTCATGCGGGAGTTGAGGCAGCGGCTGCCCTGGCCGTCGAACAAGACCTACCCGCTGGGCCCGGCCGTCGACCGGCTGGTGGACGGCATCGAGCGCCGCTCGGCGCACGTGTACGGCCAGTGGTGGCTGCGCGGCATGCAGGGCGTGCGCGGCTACCTCCCGGCGCTCATCGGCACCGTCGGCCAGCGCGAGATGCGCCGGTACGCGGACCGGCTGACCGGCATGCGCTCAGGGCTGGTCGGGGCGGGCGGCGCGGCCGACGAACAGGCCCGCGCTACGCAGCGTAACTGATCGACATGCGGAGGGTGTTCGCCCGTGTGAATCTGGTCGAGGCCCCACCGGGGCCGCAACCGTTCTCACCAGGGATGTGAACCCACATGGGTATGAAGGACCAGTTCCAGGAGAAGTCCCGCAAGATGCAGGACCAGGCCAAGGAGAAGGCTGGCCAGGCCCGCGAGAAGGCCGGCCAGCGCGGCCAGCAGGAGCGCGGTCAGCAGGAGCGCGCCCACCAGCCCCAGCGTGACCGCGCCGAGGGCGGCATGCGGGACACGGAGGACCGCTTCGACCCGGACCACACCGCCTGACGCGGCAGATCCGGCTGAAGCAGCCACGCGGCGGGGCACCCGGCACGTCCGGGTGCCCCGCCCCGGCGCGGGTCAGGCGCCCAGCACCACGAGCCGCTGGGTGGCGCGGGTCATCGCCACATAGCGGTCCACCGCGCCCTCGATGCCCTCGCCGAAGCCGTCCGGGTCCACCAGCACGACCAGATCGAACTCCAGCCCCTTCGCCAGCTCCGGGGTCAGCGACCGGACGCGGGGGCGCTCCTGGAACGCGGGATCGCCGATGACGCAGGCGGTGCCCTCGGCGTTCTCGGCCAGCCAGTCGTCGAGGACCCGGTCCAGGTCCGCCACCGGGCCGTAGGTGACCGGGATGCCGTTGGCGCGTACCGAGGTGGGCACGTTGGCGTCCGGGAGGGCCGCGAGGATCACCGGCTCCGCCTCCGCCATCACCTCTTCCGGGGTGCGGTAGTTGATGCTCAGCGAGGCCACCTCCACCCGGCTGAGACCGACCCGCGCGAGTCGCTCCCGCCACGACTCGGTGAAGCCGTGCCGGGCCTGTGCGCGGTCGCCCACGATGGTGAGGCTCCGGGACGGGCAGCGCAGCAGCAGCATCTGCCACTCGGCGTCGGTCAGCTCCTGCGCCTCGTCCACCACGATGTGCGCGAACGGCCCGGCCAGCGCGTCCGCCTCGATCGCGGCCAGCGCGCCCTCGTCGACCAGGCTTTCCTGGAGGTCCTGCCCGTGCAGCATGGTCACCGCGCCCTCGCCGTCGGGGTCGGCCGCGATCACGCTGTCGATGACGGCGGACATCCGCTCCCGCTCGACGGCCACCGTGACGGCCTGGCGGCGCTTCTTCCGGGAGGTCTCGGGGTCACCGAGCCGCTGCCGGGCCGCGTCCAGCAGCGGCAGGTCGGACACCGTCCACGCCTGCGGGTCGGTACGGCGCAGCAGGCGCACCTCGTCGGGGGTGAGCCAGGGGGCGCACATCCGCAGATAGGCCGGGACCGTCCACAGGTCGCCCACCACGTCGGCCGCCTCCAGCAGGGGCCAGGCGCGCCGGAGGGTGCCGGTCAGCTCGCTGTCGGAGGCGAGAGCCCGGCGCAGCAGCCTGGCCGGGACCTCCTCCTTCAGCTGGTCCTTCAGGATCGTGACGAGCGCCTCCCAGATCAGGTCGCGGGCGTCGTTGTGCGGTACGCCCGTCTCCGCGGCCTCGAACGCCTCGGCCCAGTCGGCGGCCGTCAGGTGCAGGTCGCCCCAGGGGGTGGTGACGATCAGGGGCTCGGTGGGCGGGGTCTCGTAGAAGCGGACCGCCTTCTCGATGCCCTTCACCAGCTCCGCCGACGCCTTCAGCCGGGCCACCTCCGGGTCCGCCTCGACGCCCGCCGTGGCACCCTCGGCGACCAGGTCCCGCACGGTGCAGGTGCGGACCCCCTCCTCGCCGAGGCTCGGCAGCACGTCGGCGACGTAGTTCAGGTACGGCTGGTGCGGGCCGACGAACAGCACGCCGCCCCGGCGGTGCCCGAGGCGCGGGTCGGAGTGGAGCAGGTAGGCGGAGCGGTGCAGGGCGACGACGGTCTTGCCGGTGCCGGGGCCGCCGTCCACCACGAGGGCGCCGCGCGAGGAGGCCCGGATGATGGCGTCCTGGTCGGACTGGATGGTGGCCAGCACGTCCCGCATCCGCTCCGAACGGGTGCCGCCCAGGGTGGCGATGAACGCGGACTGGTCGTCCAGCGCCGCGTGGTTCTCCAGCCCGTCGGCGGTGAACACCTCGTCCCAGTAGTCGCTGATCCGGCCGCGCGTCCAGCGGTAGCGGCGGCGGCTGGCCAGGCCCATCGGGTGGGCGTGGGTCGCGGCGAAGAAGGGTTCGGCGGCGGGGGAGCGCCAGTCGATCAGCAGCCTGCGGCCGGTGCTGTCGGTGAGGCCGAGGCGGCCGATGTAGACCGGTTCCGGGTCATCGGCGTGCACGATGCGGCCGAGGCACAGGTCGATCCCGAAGCGCCGCAGGGCGCGCAGCCGGGCGGTGAGCCGGTGGATCTCCAGGTCGCGTTCCAGCACCTCCCGGCCCACGCCTCCGGGCGTCCGGCGGAGCGCGTCCAGGGTCTCGGACAGCTCGGCGACGGTCCGCTCCAGGCTCTCGGCGATGTCCGCGAAGTGCCGCTCGTCGGCGGCGATCAGTGCCGGGTCGGCCTTCGCGGCGAGCCGGTCGGGCAGCTCGAACGCGCGGGACTCGGGCGTGGGTTCACGCTCGGACAGCAGCGCACACATGTAGTGGATCACTCATTTCCGCAGGTTCTGGGCTCGGCGAGCGATTCTGCGGCATGAGGGGGGCCTTGCCGCAAGGCCCCCCTTGCGCTATACGTTGTGAGTGGCGGGAAGTCCCGCCCTCTTTTTTTGCCCCTCTGTCTCCGCCCACGCTCACCCCGCTTCGCGCGGCGGCAGCTTGGGCCGCGAGCGGTCCGGTACGTCGCTGTAGTCGGGCGGCACCGCGGCCGGGTTCGTCTCCAGCATCTCCAGCGCGAGCCGCACCGCGTCGTCGAGCTGGGCGTAGCGGCCCTCGGCCCAGTCCAGCGGGGTGCGCAGGGCCTCCAGGTCGGGTGTGACGCCCTGGTTCTCCACCGACCAGCCGTACTCGTCGAACCAGGCCGCGTTCATCGGCACCGTGATCACCGTGTTGTCCCCCAGCCGGTGCCGACCGGTCATGCCGACGACCCCGCCCCAGGTGCGCTGCCCGACCACCGGGCCGAGGTCGAGCAGCTTGAACGCGGCGGTGATCATGTCGCCGTCGGAGGACGTCGCCTCGTCCGCGAGCGCCACGACCGGCCCGCGCGGCGCGTTGGAGGCGTACGACACCGGCTGCTCGTTCCGGGTGAGGTCCCAGCCGAGGATGGTCCGGGTCAGCTTCTCCATCACCAGTTCGCTGATGTGCCCGCCCGCGTTGCCCCGCACGTCCACGATCAGCGCAGGCCGGGACACCTCCAGCCGCAGATCCCGGTTGAACTGGGCCCAGCCGGAGCCGCCCATGTCGGGGATGTGCAGATAGCCGCACTTGCCGCCGCTCAACTCCCGTACCACCTCGCGCCGTTTGGCCACCCAGTCCTGGTAGCGCAGCGGCCGCTCGTCGATCAGCGGGACCACGGCGATCCGGCGGGGGGCGCCCGGCTCGCCCGGCGGCGGGGCGAAGGTGAGGTCCACGGTGGTGCCGCCGGACCCGGCGAGCAGCGGGTACGGCCCGGTCACCGGGTCCACCGGACGCCCGTTCACATGGGTCAGTACGCAGCCCTCGCGGATGCCCATGCCGGCCAGCGGGGAGCGGGCGCGGGAGTCGGAGGAGTCGCCGTCCAGGATGCGGGCGACCATCCACGAGCCGTCCCGGCACACGAAGTTGGCGCCCAGCAGGCCTTGGCGGCGCTGGTAGTGCGGCGGGCCCTCGTTGCGGCGGGCCGGGGTGACGTAGGCGTGCGACGTGCCCAGCTCGCCGAGGACCTCCCGCATCAGGTCGGCGAACTCGTCGGGGGAGGTGACCCGTTCGACCAGCGGGCGGTACTGCTCCAGCATCGCGGTCCAGTCGATCCCGCACATGCCGGGGTCCCAGAAGTAGTCCCGGATGATCCGCCCCGCCTCGCCGTAGGCGCCCCGCCACTCGGCGGCCGGGTCCACCTCGTGCAGGATGCGGCGCAGGTCCATCCAGACAGTGCTGTCGCTGTCGCCGGGCTCGGTGGCGGGCACCGCGCGCAGGTCGCCCTCGTCCACCACGACCAGCCGGGTGCCGTCGCCGCTCACCTCGAACCAGTCGAGGTGGCCGACCAGTTCGGACTTCTTCGCCTTGCTGATGTTGAAGTGCTCCAGGGTGGGTCTGCCGCTGATGTCGGCCGGGTTGACGAAGGTCTCGCCCAGCGCGCCGGAGATCGGCCAGCGCAGCCAGACCAGCCCGCCGCCCGCGACCGGGCGCAGCGCGGAGTACTTGGAGGACATCACCGGGAACGGCGTGACCCGGTTCTCCAGCCCCTCCACCTCCACGGTCACCGTGCCGCCCTCGCCGGACCCCGCCTCCAGCGGATCGAGCCCGCCCGCCGCCGGACGCCCCTCGGGGTTGAGCGCGAACGGGGAGGGCGTGGCCGAGTTCAGCGGGACCAGGTAGGGACGGCAGCCGAGCGGGAAGGACAGGTCGCCGGTGTGCACGTCGTACACCGGGTCGAAGCCGCGCCAGGAGAGGAAGGCGAGGTAGCGGCCGTCGCTGGTGAAGACGGGGTTCTCGTCCTCGAAGCGGCCGTTGGTCACGTCGATGACCATGCGGTCCTTGATGCGGGCCAGCTTGATCTGGCGCAGGGAGCGGCCGATGCCGGGGTGGGACCAGGTGAGCCAGGCGCCGTCGGGGGAGAAGGCGAGGTCGCGGACGGGGCCGTTGTCGGAGCGGATCAGCTCGGTGACGGTGCCGGGCTCGCGGCCCTCGGTGCCTTCTTCGTCCTCGGCGACATCGATCAGCAGCAGGCGGCCGTCGTTCGAGGCGACCGCCAGCCGTTCGCCCTCCGGGTCGGAGACCAGCTCCAGCACCCGGCCGAGCCTGCCCTCGCCGAGCAGCCGGGGCTCGCGGCCGCCGGTGGCGCGCGGAAGCTGGGCGATGGCCACCGCGTCGTCGCCCTCGGCGTCGGTGACGTAGGCGAGCTGCCCGGTCGAACCCAGCATCTCCGGCAGGCGGACCCGGACGCCGGGGGTGTCGGCGATGGTGCGGGCGGGGCCGTCGCGGTGGGTGAGCCAGTACAGGCTGCCCCGGACGGTCACCGCGCTGGCCCGGCCGGTCTCGTCCACGGAGAGGCCGTCCACGTTGTGCGCGGCGGGCACCTGATAGGGGCGGCGGCCGGGGGCGGAGCCGCCCAGGTCGATGTCGAGCTTGCGCGGGGTGCCGGTGGGGGAGAGGTCGTCCACGATCCAGAGGTCACCGGCGCACTGGTAGACCACCCGCTCGCCGTCGGTCGCGGCGTGCCGGGCGTAGAAGGCGTCGTGGTCGGTGTGACGGCGCAGGTCGGTGCCGTCGGGAGCGACGGAGTAGAGGTTGCCGATGCCCTCGTGGTCGGAGAGGAAGGCGATGCGTCCGGCGACGAACATCGGGGAGGAGAGTTGGCCGTCGATGTCCTCCAGCAGCCGCCGCCCCTGGAGCCACAGCCGCCCCATGGCGCCGCCCCGGTACCGCTTCCAGGACGCCGGTTCGTGCGGGGGCGTGCCGGTGAGCAGCAGGGTCTGGTGCTCACCGGCCGTGTCCGCGACCTGGATGTCACCGACCGGGCCCCACGGCAGGCGCCCGCCGGGACCGCCGTCGGTGCCGATCTTGTGGGCCCAGGTGAAGTAGGAGAAGGGCTGCCCGTGCGAGGCGACGGCCAGGATGTCGCTGTTCCCGTGCTGGTCCGGGGGCGTCCAGCCGCACACCTGGGTGTCGGCGCTGCCCCAGTACGTCAGCTGCCGCGCGGGCCCGCCGGCCACGTCCACCAGGTGGATCTCGGGCACCAGGCTGCGCCAGCTCGTGAAGGCGATCTGCTTGCCGTCGGGCGAGAAACGGGGGTGTCCGGCCTTGGTGCGGTCCGCGGTGAGCCGCCAGGGGCGGCCCGGTTCGTCGAGCGGCGCCAGCCAGAGGTCGTCCTCGGCCACGAAGCACAGCAGATCGTCACTGATGTGGGGAAGCCGCAGATAGCTCACCCATCCATGCTTTTCCGGCGCGGGAGGCACAGCAACTCGTGCGGGACGGCACGCCGTGACGCAGGACACCCTCCGGCCCGGTACGAAACGGTTTCGTTTCTCAGATGGCCGGGGTACCTTCATCCTGTACGGAGTCCCGTACAGCGTCATCCCTATGAGCGGGAGAGGTGAGGCGGATGACCGACGCCGCCACCGCACGTCGCAGCCGGATCACGCCCGAGCGCGCGGCCGAGCTGTACGAGGCGGTCCTCGACCTGCTCCGCGAGGTCGGCTACGACGCCCTCACCATGGACGCCGTCGCCGCCCGCACCCGCTCCAGCAAGGCCACGCTCTACCGCCAGTGGGGCGGCAAGGCCGAACTGGTCGTCCGGGCGATCCGGCACAGCAAACCCGGCCGGATCGGCGACGTGGACACCGGCTCGCTGCGCGCCGACTTCCACGCCCTCGTGCACCGCGAGGACGACTGCGCCATGGAGCAGAACACCGCGCTGATGCGGGGTCTGGCCATGGCCACCCACACCAACCCGGACCTGCTGCACGCCTTCCGTGAGCAGGTCATCGAGCCCGAGATCACCGAACTGCGCGGGATGCTGGCGCGGGCCGTGGACCGGGGCGAGGTGGCCCCGGACAACCCGGCGCTGCCCTTCGTGGTGCACATGATGATCGGCGCGTTCGCCACCCGGGCGCTCATCGACGAGCAGCCCCCCACGCAGGACTTCCTCAGCTCGTACATCGACGCCGTGATCCTCCCCGCCCTCGGCGTCCCCACCACCACCTGACCGACCCCTCCCCAGCAAGCCCACCACCTGACGTCACCGCTCACGTCGCCGGGCTGACCACCCCTGCCCAGATGCCTGTCACGACCTGACCGGGAGTACGCCCTCGTGGCCACCTACCTGTACAAACTAGGCCGATTCGCCTTCCGGCGACGGCACTTCGTCGCCCTGCTGTGGGTCGCGCTGCTCACCCTCGCCGGGGTGGGCGCCGCCTCCGCGCCGCCCGCCGGGAACTCGTCCTTCTCCATCCCCGGCACCGAGGCACAGCACGCCTTCGACGTGCTGGAACAGCGCTACCCCGGCATGAGCGCCGACGGTGCCACCGCCCGCGTCGTCTTCAAGGCCCCCGCGGGCCAGAAGATGACCGACCCCGGCAACAAGGCGGCCGTGCAGAAGACCGTCAAGGAGCTGTCCTCCGGCTCCGAGGTCGCCTCCGTCGCCGACCCGTACACCGGGCAGGCGGTCAGCCGGGACGGCACGATCGCCTACGCCTCGGTGAAGTACAAGGTCTCCGGGATGGAGCTGGAGGACTCCTCGCGGGACGCCCTCAAGGAGAGCGCCGGGCACGCGCGGGACGCCGGGCTGAGGGTCGAGATCGGCGGCGACGCGCTCACCACCGCGCCCGAGACCGGGTCCAGCGAGGTCATCGGCATCGCCATCGCGGCCGTCGTCCTCGTCATCACCTTCGGCTCGCTCATCGCGGCCGGGCTGCCGCTGCTCACCGCGATCATCGGCGTCGGCATCGGCGTCTCCACGATCACCGCGCTCGCCAACCCGCTCGACCTGGGCTCCACCACCTCCACCCTGGCCACGATGATCGGCCTCGCGGTCGGCATCGACTACGCCCTCTTCATCGTCTCCCGCTACCGCGCCGAACTGGCCGAGGGCCGCGAGCGCGAGGAGGCGGCGGGCCGGGCCGTGGGTACGGCGGGCTCGGCGGTGGTCTTCGCGGGCCTCACCGTCGTCATCGCGCTGGTCGGGCTCTCCGTCGTCAACATCCCGATGCTGACCAAGATGGGCGTGGCCGCCGCGGGCACGGTCGCCATCGCCGTGCTGATCGCGCTCACCCTGATCCCGGCGCTGCTCGGCTACGCGGGCCGTACGGTCAAGCCCGCGGGCGAGAAGAGCAAGCTGCTCGGCGGGGGACGCGCCGCGAAGAAGTCCGGGCGCCCCAACATGGGCACCCGCTGGGCGAGTTTCGTGGTGCGGCGCCCGGTCGCGGTGCTGCTGCTCGGTGTGGTCGGCCTCGGCGCCGCCGCCGTCCCGGCCGCCTCGCTCGAACTGGGTCTCCCCGACGACGGCTCCCAGCCCGTCTCCACCACCCAGCGCCGCGCCTACGACCTGCTCTCCGACGGCTTCGGCCCCGGCTTCAACGGCCCGCTGATGGTCGTGGTCGACGCCAAGGGCAGCGCCGACAAGAAGGCCGCGTTCACCAAGGTCGGGAATGAGATCAAGGGCCTGAAGGACGTCGTCACGGTCACCCCGCCCACGCCGAACAAGGCGGGCGACACCGCGATCATCACCGTCGTACCGAAGTCCCAGCCCTCCTCGGCCACCACCGAGGACCTGGTGCACGCGATCCGGGACAAGAGCGCGTCGATCGCCTCCGCGACGGACGCGAAGCTGCTGGTCACCGGCGCGACGGCGATGAACATCGACGTGTCGCAGAAGCTGAACGACGCGCTGCTGCCGTATCTCGCGCTGGTCGTCGGCCTCGCCTTCCTCCTGCTGATCGTGGTGTTCCGCTCGATCCTGGTCCCGCTGAAGGCGGCCCTCGGCTTCCTGCTCAGCGTGCTGGCCGCCCTCGGCGCGGTCGTCGCGGTCTTCCAGTGGGGGTGGCTGTCCGGCCTGATGAACGTCGAGCAGACCGGACCGGTCATGTCGATGATGCCGATCTTCATGGTCGGCGTGGTCTTCGGGCTCGCCATGGACTACGAGGTGTTCCTCGTGACCCGGATGCGTGAGGCGTACGTCCACGGGGAGAACCCGGGCCAGGCGGTCGTCACCGGCTTCCGCTACAGCGCCCGCGTCGTCACCGCCGCCGCCGTCATCATGATCGCCGTCTTCTCCGGCTTCATCGGCTCCAGCGAGGCGATGATCAAGATGATCGGCTTCGGCCTGGCCATCGCGGTCTTCTTCGACGCCTTCATCGTCCGCATGGCCATCGTCCCGGCCGTGCTGGCCATCCTCGGCCGCCGCGCCTGGTGGCTCCCGGCCTGGCTGGACCGCGCGCTGCCCAACGTGGACGTGGAGGGCGAGGGCCTGCGTACGGAGTCGGACCCGGACGAGGACCGCGAACTGGTCCGCGCCTGAGGGTGAAGGGGGGCGGGCGGCCGGTGGGGGAGCCACCTCACCGGCCGTTCGTCCGCACAACGGGTCGATGACTTCGTGCGACTGGCCGGGCGTGTCCGGGTGATGACGGCCGGGCGAGTGTGACCAAAGCCCTTGTACAGGCCATGCAGTGATCGGTTAGCGTGCCGGGTATGACGACGACTGGTCCTGACCGGTGACGCCGCTCGTCACCGCCGCTGTCCTGCTGGCCGCCTTCACCCACGCCGGGTGGAACGCCATCGCCCACCGCATCACCGACAAGCTGACCGGGTTCACGCTCATCGCCGGGGGCGGCCTGGTCGTCGGGCTGGTGATGGCACTGTTCGCCCCGCTCCCGGCGGCCCCCGCGTGGCCGTATCTACTGATCTCCGCCGGAGTGCATGTCGCGTACTACGCCCTGCTGATGACCTCCTTCCGGCTCGGGGACTTCGGGCAGGCGTACCCGATCGCCCGCGGTACCGCGCCGCTCGTGGTGACCGTGCTGGCCGCGGTGTTCGCGAACGAGGTCCCCGGTGGCTGGGCGGCGGCCGGGATCGCCGTGTCCTGCGTCGGACTGACCGGGGTGAGCCTGTGGGGGCTGCGGGGGCGCGGGCCCGACTGGAAGGCCATCGGCGCCGCCGTCGCCACCGGCCTCACCATCGCCGTGTACACCGTCCTCGACGGCTTCGGCGTACGGCACGCGGGCACCCCGCTCGGCTATATCGCCTGGCTGATGGCCGCGCAGGGCATCTTCATCCCCGCGTACATGTACTACCGGGTCCGCGGCGACATGGTCCGCCAGCTCAAGCCGTACGCCGCCCTCGGCCTTCTCGGCGCGGTCCTCTCCGTCGCCGCGTACGCCCTCGTCCTCTGGGCCCAGACCCGCGCCCCCCTCGCCCCCGTCGCCGCCCTCCGCGAGTCCTCGATCATCGTCGGCGCGGCCATCGGCGCCCTGTTCTTCAAGGAACGCTTCGGCGCTCCGCGCATCGCGGCGGCGGGGCTGTTGGTGGTGGGGATCGGGCTGATGCTGCACGCGGGGTGAGGCGAGGGCCGCTTTCTCGTGAGGCTCAGCCCGCCGACTTCTCGACCGCCTCGAAGATGTCCGCGTCCGTCTCCTGCTGCCAGACGGGGAGTTGTGGCCAGTCGGCCACGTAGGCGGGCTTGGGGTCGGGGAAGTGCCGGTACATCTGGGCGGTCCAGCAGATCGCCACGAACCGCCCCTTCTGCTCGCGCGTCAGCCGCGCGGCGCCACCGCCGCTGAGGCTCACGAACTCCCGCACCTGCCCGGCCACCGCCCCCGCCGCCTCCCGGCGCGAGTCAGCTCGGCAGTGCGGTGAATCGCGTTGCTGTCGGCCCGTTGTCGGGGCTGTCGGGGCGGTGTCGGGCGGGTGTCGGGGCGGGTTGGGAGGTTGGTGGTTGTCGGGTGGTCGCCCGGCGGAGCCTTCTGCGAGGAGAAGTCATGTCCACTCACGTCACGATCATCGGGGCCGGGCTCGGCGGGCTGACGTTGGCTCGGGTGCTGCAGGTGCGCGGGATAACGGCCACCGTGTATGAGGCCGAGGCGTCCGCCGGGGCGCGTACGCAGGGCGGGATGCTCGACATCCATGACTACAACGGGCAGTTGGCCGTGAAGGCGGCTGAGTTGATGGACGAGTTCCGGGAGATCGTGCTGGAGGGGCGGCAGGCGATGCGGTTCATCGACCGCGACGGCACCGTGCTGCTCGACAAGGCCGACGACGGCACCGGCGGGCGGCCCGAGGTGCAGCGGGGCGAGCTGCGCCGCATCCTGCTGGACGCGCTGCCCGAGGGCACCGTCCGCTGGGGGCACAAGGTCAGCGGCGCCCGCACGCTGGCCGACGGGCGCCACGAGGTGACCTTCACCAACGGCACCTGTGTCACCGCGGACCTCCTCGTCGGCGCGGACGGTGCTTGGTCGCGGGTGCGGCCGCTGCTGTCCGATGCGGTCCCGGAGTACGCGGGCGAGGCGTTCGTCGAGACGTACCTCTACGACGTGGAGACCCGGCACCCGGCCATCGCCAGGATGGTCGGCGGCGGATCGTTCGCCGTGTTCGAGCGGGACTGGGAGGACCAGTCGATCACCGCGCACCGGGAGAGCGGCGAGACCGTCCACACGTACGCCGCGCTCACCCGCCCGCTGGAGTGGTTCGACGGCGTCGACTTCACCGACGGCCCCGCAGCCATCGCCCGGATCGCGGCCGAGTACGCGGGCTGGGCGCCGGAGTACACCGCGCTGCTCACCGACGCCGACACCCCGCCTGTCCTGCGCCCCCACTTCACCCTGCCCCCCGGCCACCGCTGGGAGCGTGTGCCCGGCGTCACCCTGGTCGGCGACGCAGCCCACCTCTCCGTACCGAACGGCGAGGGCGCCAACCTCGCGATGTTGGACGGTGCCGAACTCGGCGAAGCGCTCGCCGCGCACCCCGGCGACCCGGAGGCCGGGCTCGCCGCGTACGAGCGGGTGCTGTTCCCGCGCATCGTCGAGGAGTCCGCGGACGCCGCCCGCAAGCCGACCGCGCAGGAAGTCGTCGAATTCTTCAACCGGTAGCAGCGGGACCGGCTGTGCCACGGTGGGCCGGGCCGGGTCTGCGGGCAGGATGGGGGCGAGGGCATGATCCACAACCCTCGTGGGACCGCACCCCGTGAGAAGGAGAGCCACCGTATGACCCCCACCGACCGGCCGACCGTCGCCGTGCTGGGCACCGGCATCATGGGCGCCGCGATGGCCCGCAACCTCGCCGCCGCCGGGCTCCCCGTACGCGCCTGGAACCGCACCCGCGCCAAGGCCGAGCCGCTCGCCGAGGACGGCGTCCGGGTCACCGGCACGCCCGTCGAGGCCGTCGAGGGCGCGGACGTGGTGCTGACCATGCTGTACGACGGCGACACCGTGCTGGACGTGATGCGCGAGGCCGCGCCCGCGCTGCGCCCCGGCACGCTGTGGGTGCAGAGCACCACCGCCGGTACCGAACTCACCGGGCGGCTGGCCGCGTTCGCCCGCGAACACGGCCTGGAGTTCTACGACGCACCCGTCCTCGGCACCCGCAAGCCCGCCGAGGACGGTCAGCTCACCGTGCTGGCCGCCGGACCGGAGGCGGGCCGCGCCACCCTCGCGCCGGTCCTCGACGCGGTTGGCTCCCGCACGGTGTGGACCGGCGAGGACGGAGCGGAGGGCAGCGCGAGCAGGCTCAAGCTGGTCGCCAACAACTGGGTGCTCGCGGTCACCGCGGCCACCGGCGAGGTGCTGGCCCTCGCCCAGGCCCTCGGTGTCGACCCGCGCTCGTTCTTCGACCTGATCGAGGGCGGCCCGCTGGACATGGGCTACCTCCGGGCCAAGTCCGCGCTGGTGATGGACGGCAAGCTCACCCCGGCCTCGTTCGCCGTGGCCACCGCCGAGAAGGACGCCCGGCTGATCGTGGCCGCCGCCGAGCGGGGCGGCGTCCGCCTCGACCTGGCCGAGGCCACCGCCGACCGCTTCGCCCGCGCGAGGGCCCAGGGCCACGGGGGCGAGGACATGGCGGCGGCGTACTTCGCCAGCTTCGAGGAGAAGACGGCGGACTGACGTCACCGGTCCGATGTGAACTTCGCCGGAGGCGAGCGCACCCTGGAAGCAGGGAAACGGTGGTTTCGGAGGTGGTCGGGATGATGCACAACTCCGTGGGTTGGCACATCGAGCTGGAGTTCGAGGAGGACGACCAGCACACGCGCGCGGTGGCCCTGGTGCGGCTGCCGGACGGCAGTGAGATACGGGCACACGGGCACGCCACCCGGCATCGGGTCGACGCCAACCAGCCGAGGGTCGGCGAGGAGATCGCGGGCGCCCGCGCCCTGAACGAACTGGCCATGCGCCTGCTGACCAAGGCGCACGAGGAGATCGACCAGGACTCCGGCCGCATCTCGCACGCCATCCACGTGTGACGTGCGAAAGCGATCAGCCCGTCCTGGCGTCTCGGCGTGGACAGGTGCGAGCCGACCAGTGCCTGCGCGAAGGGCCGGTCGTCGGTCGAGGTCCTGGCCGAATCGTCAACCGTACTCGGATTGGTTCGGTTGATGTAGGTCTCTTTTGCATTGTCGCAAGGGGGAGGAAGCCCTCGCAGAAGACCTGAACAGGCGTGGAAATCGAAAGGTCGCCGCGCGGGCCTCTTCCCCCGATTGCCGTCCCTCGGCTAGGTGTCATACAGCGCGTGAGGTGGCCTGTGTCGCCTATTGCCAAACGAGGGAAATGAGCTGCCAGGCCAATACCGCGTGCGCAAGAACGCATGTACCCCATGCCGTGGTCCCGCGCGTACCATGTCGAAGCACCGATGCCCATCCGGCTGCCACCAAAAGGGCGGACAGGGCGAACAGGCCCCAGGAAATGGCGAGCCACGGCTGGGAATGCTCCGTGAGGAGTCCGAGCACCGCCAGCGGTGCGAGTGCCAGAAGAGGAAGGACCCACGTGCCTTCCGTGGCGAGGCGGGGGGACTTGGTATCGGTCATCCGGGACGCTCCGTGTCTCTGTGTCCCGGCGTCGGCCGGGTCAGCCCGGGGGCGATGGCCTTGGCGAAGCCGCCGCCATCCGCAGAGTATTGCGGTTCATTCGAGTGATCCCTTGCGTCGTCGCAAGGGGGAGAAAGCCCTCGCAGAAGACCTGAACAGGCGTGGAAACCGAAAGGGCCCCCGGACTTCTTTCCCCCGATTACTTGTCTGCTGTCGAACCCTCTTGGTCAGAGAGGAATCCGACAAGGCTCGGCGTTCGATTTTCGGGCGTCGAACACACGGGCACGTTACCCACTTGTCGATCACTTGGCCACCATGAAATTGGCCAGCGGGCGGGGGGAGTTCACATGGTTACCGCAATGACCTGCGTATACGCGGCTCGACGGGCGCCTTTACCTTCTTATTGCTTGGCTTGAATCAGTCCTTCGGTCGCGGTGACGGCCGATTTCAGCCGCACAGTTTCAGCCCCGTCCGAGGACCTCTCGTACCGCCCGCACCAGCGCCTGGGCCCTCGGGTCCGCCGTCACTCCGGTGCGGAAGCCGTTGGTGACGTAGCCGAAGGCGATGCCGGACTCCGGGTCGGCGAAGGCCAGGGCGCCGCCGCGGCCGGGGTGGCCGAAGGAGCCGGGGGTGAGCAGCGGGGACGCCGGGCCGTGGAGCATGAAGCCGAGGCCGAAGCGGGTGCCGACCACGAGGACGCGGTCCGGGCCCGCCGACGCCTCGGTGCGGGCCAACTCCCCCGTCTCCGGGGTGAACAGCCGTGTACCGCCGTCCACTTCACCGATGAGGGACGCGTACACGCGGGCCAGCCCGTCCGCCGTGGCGATGCCGTTGGAGGCGGGCAGGGCGGCCGAACGGTAGGCGGGCGCGTTCTCGTCCGGCAGCGGGGTGATCGCGGCGAAGGCGCGCCGGGTCAGGGAGGACGGGTCGGCGTAGGCGTCGGCCACGGCGCGCTTGGGCCGTACCTTCAGCGCACCGGACGCCTCGGGCGCGGAAACCGGCCCCACCCGGCCCACCCGCGCCTGCTCCGCAGCGGGCAGCCCCAGCCACATGTCCGCCCCGGCCGGCGCCGTGATCTCGGACGCGAGGAACTCGCCGACCGGGCGCCCGGTGACCCGGCGGATCAGCTCACCGGTGAGCCAGCTGTAGGTCTGCGCGTGGTAGCCGTGGTCCGTGCCCGGCTCCCACACCGGCGCCTGCGCGGCGACCGCCGCCGCGCCGAGGTCCGGGTCGGCCGCCTCGGCGGGGGTCAGCGGCCGGTCCAGCACCGGCACGCCCGCCCGGTGGGCGAGCAGGTCGCGGACGAGGACGCGCTCCTTGCCCGCCGCCTTGAACTCGGGCCAGTACGCGCCCACCGGTGCGTCCAGGTCCAGCAGGCCCCGCTGGTGCAGCAGCAGGAGCGCGGCGGCGGCGACGCCCTTGGTGGCGGAGCGCACGATCTGCGCGGTGCCCCGCTCCCAGGGGGCGGAACCGTCGACATCACGGGTGCCCGCCCACAGGTCCACGACCCGGTGCCCGTCCCGGTACACGGCCACGGCCGCGCCCCGCTCGCCGAGCCGGGCGAAGTTCGCCGCGAACGCCTCCGCCACCGGCTCGAAGCCCTCGGCCACCGTGCCGTTCACCCGCACATCCACGCCCGTGTCCCTTTCCTCGCCCACACTCACGAGTGAAACACGGCCGTACGGCCTTGGATTCCTCGGCCCAGAAGTCCTACGCGTCCAGCGCCACCGTGCGCGGGTCGAAGCCGAACGGCAGCTCCAGCCGGTGCGCCCGCATCAGCGCCTCGTCGGAGAGCAGCTTGCCGGTGGGGCCGTCGGCGGCGATCACCCCGTCGCTGAGGATCAGCGCGCGCGGGCACAGTTCGAGGGCGTAGGGCAGGTCGTGCGTGACCATGAGGACCGTGACGTCCAACGAGCGCAGGATGTCGGCCAGTTCGCGCCGCGAGGCCGGGTCCAGGTTGGACGAGGGCTCGTCCAGGACGAGGATCTCCGGCCGCATCGCCAGGACCGTCGCCACCGCGACCCGGCGCCGCTGCCCGAAGGAGAGATGGTGCGGGGGCCGGTCGGCGAAGTCGGCCATGCCGACCTGCTCCAGCGCGGTCCGCACCCGCTCCGCCAGCTCGGCCCCCTTCAGCCCGGCCGCCGCCGGGCCGAACGCCACGTCCTCCCTTACGGTCGGCATGAAGAGCTGGTCGTCGGGGTCCTGGAAGACGATGCCGACCTTCTGCCGGATCTCGGCCATGTGCCGCTTGCCGACCGGGAGTCCGGCCACGGTGGCCGTGCCGGTGCCGCCGGACAGGATGCCGTTCAGATGCAGCACGAGCGTGGTCTTGCCCGCGCCGTTCGGCCCGAGCAGCGCGACCCGTTCACCGCGCGGCACGGTGAAGTCGACGCCGAACAGGGCCTGGTGGCCGTCGGGGTAGGCGAAGGCGAGGCCGGATACTTCCAGCGACAGCGGTGCGGTACTCACAGGAACCATCCCAGCAGACAGACGACGAGGGCGGAGCAGGGCAGGGCCAGGGCGCGCAGCCACTGGTCACGGGTGGCGGTGACCTCGTCGATGACCGGCATCGACCCGGCGTAGCCCCGGCTCACCATGGCCAGATGGACCCGCTCGCCCCGCTCGTAGGAGCGGATGAACAGCGCGCCCGCCGACTTGGCGAGCACCCCCCACTGCCGTACCCCCCGCGCCTCGAAGCCGCGCGACTCGCGGGCGATCCGCATGCGGCGCATCTCGTCGGTGATGACGTCGCCGTAGCGGATCATGAAGGAGGCGATCTGCACCAGCAGCGGCGGCAGCTTCAGCCGCTGGAGTCCGAGCAGCAGCTCGCGCAGGTCGGTGGTGGCGGCGAGCAGGACCGAGGCGGCGACGCCCAGCGTGCCCTTGGCCAGCACGTTCCAGGCGCCCCACAGGCCGTTGACGCTCAGCGAGAGGCCGAGGACGTGCACCCGCTCGCCCTCCGCGACGAACGGCATGAGCACCGCGAAGGCGACGAACGGCACCTCGATCAGCAGCCGCTTCAGCAGGAACCCGGCGGGCACCCGCGCCCGATACGCGACGCAGGCCAGCAGCAGCGCGTACACCCCGAACGCCCACATCGCCTCGCGCGGGGTGGAGACCACCACCACGACGAAGGCGAAGACGGCCGCCAGCTTGGTGTGCGGGGGCAGCCGGTGCACGGCGGAGTGCCCGTGCCGGTAGAGCTTGTGGGCGTGACCCGCTCCCATGTCAGACGCTCGTGTTCGCGGGAGAGGTGTCGTGGTCGCGGCGGCGGCGCACCGCCCAGAAGACCGTGGTACCCGCGACGATGGTGACGCCGACGCCGATCACGCCCGCCAGACCGCCGGAGAGCCGGGCGTCGGCCACGTCCTTGACGCCGTAGTCGGCCAGCGGGGAGTCCGAGGAGTGGTGCGGCGCGGTCTTCTTGTCGATGCCCTGGTCGTGGGCGACCTTCTCCAGGCCGTCCGGGTTGGCGGAGGCGTAGAAGCTGACGAACCCGGCGAGGACCAGGGAGGTCACCAGGCCGGTGATCCACAGGGTGCGCCGGGAGGTGCGCGCGGCGGCCGGGGCCGGGGCGGCGTCGGGGGCGTCGACCAGCTCGCCATTCACCCGGAGCCGGAGCTTCTGCCGCAGTCCGCGGGCGCCGTACACGAGGTCGGGGCGGACCGCGACGACCGCGGCGACGGTGAGCGCGGTGATCACGGCCTCGCCGATGCCGATCAGCACATGGACGCCGATCATCGCGGTGGCCACCTTGGCGATGGACACGTCCGTGGTGCCGCCGATCGCGTAGATCAGCGTGAAGACGACGGCCGCGGCCGGTACCGAGAGCAGCGCGGCGACGAAGGAGGCGGCGGTGATCGAGCGCCGGGAGCGGGGCAGCACCGCGAGCAGGCCCTTGAAGACGGCGTAGGCGACCACGGTCGTGACGATCGCCATGTCGGTGATGTTCACACCGAGCGCGGTCAGCCCGCCGTCCGCGAACAGTACGCCCTGCATGAGCAGGACGACCGACACGCACAGCACGGCCGTATAGGGGCCGACGAGTATCGCGGCCAGCGCTCCGCCCAGCAGATGGCCGCTCGTCCCGGCCGCCACGGGGAAGTTGAGCATCTGTACGGCGAAGATGAACGCGGCGACCAGACCGGCCAGCGGCGCGGTGCGCTCGTCCAGTTCACGGCGGGCGCCGCGCAGGCTCACCGCGAGGGCGCCCGCGGCGACCACCCCGGTGACAGCGGAGGTGGGGGCGTCTATGAATCCGTCAGGTACATGCACCCTTCGATTTTAGGCGCTTGTTGCGAATGCCTTGCAAGAGCGAGGCGGCCTCGCTCAGCTCTGCCCCTGAGGCGCAAATCGGAAAATATGCGACATTAGAGACGAAGCGGCTGTGCGGCTTCCTTGAGGGTCACCGAACGTGAGAGGGCGATCCGATGTCCGTAGTCGAGCAGTACACGCGCGCCCACATCGTCACGGACGCCGAGGACGACCCCGACGCCGTACGCGTGGTGCTGCGCTACGACCCCGACGCCGACCCCCTCTCCGTACAGGTCGACCTGCCCGGCCCCGCCGAGTGGACCTTCTCCCGGTCCCTGCTGGAGGACGGCCTGCGGGCCCCCGCCGAGAGCGGGGACGTACGGGTCTGGCCGTGCGGGCGGGTCCAGGCGGTCCTGGAGTTCCACTCCCCGGACGGCGTGGACGTGGTCCAGTTCGACATGAAGTCGCTGACCCGGTTCCTGCTGCGCACCTACACGGTCGAGCCCGTCCGGAGCTGATCAGCCGCCGAGCTTGAGCAGCGTGGCGACGATCGGACCGGCCGTGTCGCCGCCGTGGCCGCCCGCCTGCACCACGCCCGCCGAGGCGAGGTCGCCGCGGTAGGCGGTGAACCAGCCGTTGGGCTTGTCCTGGCTGTCGACCTCCGCCGAACCGGTCTTGGCGCCGTAGTCCGGCCCGAGACCGGACATCGCCTCGGCCGCCGTGCCGTACGCGGCGGTGAAGCTCATCAGCTCGCGGAGCTGCCCCAGCGTCTTCGGGGACAGCGTGCGGGACGCCGTCGCCAGCTTGCGGTGGTCCACGGACGGGGCGACCAAGTACGGCTGGTGGAAGGTGCCGGTCTTCACCGTCGCCGCCACCGACGCCATGTTCAGCGGGTTCATCCGCACCCCGCCCTGCCCGATCAGCGAGGCCGCCATCTGCGCCGCCGACTGCACCGGCACCGAGCCGTCCAGCGTGGGCACGCCGATCGACCAGTTGTTCATGGAGAGCCCGAAGACCTGCTGGGCCTGCTTGGTCAGGTCGTCGTTCTTCAGCTTCTTCGCCTGGCTGATGAAGGCGGTGTTGCAGGAGCGGGCGAAGCTCGCCTTGAAGGTGCCGTCCTTGATCTCGAAGTCGTCGTCGTTGTGGAACTTCCAGCCGCCGAAGTCGAACGTCTTCGGGCAGGGGTGCTTCTTGTCCGCCTCCGCCAGGCCCTTGTCGATCAGCAGCGAGGAGGTGATCACCTTCATGGTGGAGCCGGGGGCCAGCGAGCCCTGGAAGCCGATGTTGAAGCCGTGGCCGCTGTTGGCGACCGCGAGGATCTCGCCGGTCGAGGCGCGCAGCGCCACCACCGACGCCTGCTTCCGCTTCGTCACCTGCTGCTCGGCCGCCGCCTGGAACTTCGGGTCCAGCGTGGTCCGCACCGTGCCCGGCGTGCCCTCGCTCAGCTCCACCAGCGTCTTGTCCGAGAGACCGGCCTTCTCCGACGCCTTGCCGCGCACCACGCGCAGCTCCACGCCCGCCTTGCCGCCGGCCGTCTTGCCGTACTTCTCCCGCAGCCCGTCCAGCACCGAGCCCAGCGAGGGGTAGGTGGCCACCGTCAGCTCGGCGCCGGTGCGGTCCAGCGCCTTCACCGGCGGGGTCCCGGACTCGCCGGTGACCAGGGTGTCGCCGTCCTTCAGCTCCGGGTGCACGACACCGGGCTGCCAGCCGATCAGGGCCACGCCGTCGCTCGCCCGGCGTACGACGGTGAGCGAACTGCCGTACGCCAGCGGCTTGCTGACGCCCTGGTACGCGACCGTCGCCTTGACGGCGAACGGCACCTTCGCGCCGACCGCCGTGCCCGCGGTGAGGGTGACGTCCTTCAGCCGGGCGTCCTTGGCGTACCCGGTGAGCAGGGCGGTGGCGCCCGGGGCGTCGTCGGTGGCGGCGGCCGCCTCCGCGATCCGGCCCTGCTGCCAGGCGGTCAGGAAGCGGGTGGTGACCGTCTTCACCTCGAGCGCGCTGGGCGGCCCGGTCTTCACGCTCTTGTGGTCCGACAGCGTGGACGCCTCATCGGCGGACGCCCCGCCGCCGTACAGCGCGTAGACCCCGAACCCGGCGCCGCCGAGCACGACGGCGATCATGCCGACGAGCACGGCGGGTTTCGTCTTCGGCCGTTCGGTGGCACGCCTTCTCTTGCCCACAGTCCCAAGTCCTCCGCGCTCTCCCCAGGGTCCCCGCAGCCCTCACACGTCCCCAACGACCCCAACAGCCTAGAGTCCCCGCGGACTCGGCTGATCTCAGCCCGCACTCCGTAGCACTCTTGCGACAATCGGACCGGCCGCGTCGATGCCGTGGCCGCCGTCCTCGGTCATCGCGGCCGCGGCCATGTCGTTCCGGTATCCGGTGAACCAGCTGTTGGACTTCGACTGCCCGTCGACCTCCGCCGAACCGGTCTTCGCGCCCACGTTCCCGCTGAGCCCCGCCATCACGCCCGCCGCGGTGCCGCTGCGCGCGGTGCGGTTCATCATCGCCCGCAGCTGCTGGGACGTACCCGGCGCCAGCCCCCGCGCGGTGGCGGCCGTGCGGCCGTCCAGGCCCAGCGGCACGATCACCGGCTGCCGGAAGGTGCCGGTCTTCGCGGTCGCCGTCACCGACGCCATGTTCAACGGGCTCATCTGCACCTGGCCCTGCCCGATCAGCCCGGCCGCCCGGTCGGGGCCGTCCGGCGCGGGCACCCGGCCGTCGAAGGAGGGAACGCCCACCTTCCAGTCGTTCCGCCCGATGCCGAACCGCTCCGCGGCCTCCGACGACAGCGAGTCCGGCTTCACGTCGTCGGCGAACTTCACGAACGCGGTGTTGCAGGAGCGGGCGAAGCTCTCGGAGAGGGTGGCGTTCTCGTTCGGCGTCAGGCCGGTGAGGTTGGTGAAGGTCTGGCTCTGCCACACGGCCGACGGCGGGCAGGGCGCCGGGCCGCTCGCCGAGGTCAGGCCGGAGTCGATGAGGGTCGCGGCGCTGATGATCTTCATGGTGGAGCCGGGGGCCAGCTCACCGAGGAAGGCCGCGTTGAAGCCGTCGTCGCGGTGGTTGGCGAACGCCAGGATCTCGCCCGTGCTGGGCTGGACGGCCGCGACGGAGGAGTTGGTGTAGTCGGTCACCGCCGCCTCGGCCGCCGCCTGGGCGCTCGCGCTGAGGGTGGTGCGCAGCTTGCCCGGCTTGCCCTTCACCAGGGTCGTCAGCGTGGTGTCGGCGGCGCCGCTGCCGGTGTGCCGGATCACCAGCTCGACCCCGGCCTGGCCGCCCGTCCGGTCGCCGTACCGCTTGCGCAGCTCGTCCAGGACCGGCCCGAGGGAGGGGTACTTCTCCTTGGTCAGCACCTTGCCGTTCCGGTCCACGGCGTCGATCTGCGGGGTGGCGGACTCCTCGACGGTCAGCGAGTCGCCCTTCGCCAGCCTCGGGTGCACCAGCGCGGGGTTCCAGTCGACCAGCGGCTCGTGCGAGGTCACCCCGCGCACCACGGTCAGCCTGCTCGCGTACGCCAGCGGCCGGGACTCCTCCCCGTACGACACCGTCGCCCGCACCTGGAACGGCACGCTCTCCCCGCTGGCCTTGCCGGGGGTGATGTGCACGCCGGTGATGTGCGCGTCCGAGCCGTACGCGGTCAGCAGCGACCGGGCGTCCTCGGGGAAGTTGGTGAGGGCGGCGGCCTGCTCCGGCTGGTTCTTCTCCCAGGCGGCGAAGAACTTCGCGGTGGTCTCCTCGACCTCCTCGCGGCTGGGCGGCCCGGTCGGTACGGCCTTGGTGCCGGACGCGGTGGTGTTCAGCGCCGAGGCGATGTTGTACATGCCGTACCCGGCCCCGCCCAGCATCGTCACGCACACGCCGCTGATGACCGCGACTCTGACTCCCCTGCCCATGCGATTCCTCCCCGTGAAGTCCCCGTTGCCGCACCAGATTCCTGAACGTGTTCAAAAGTTGGTGCGCACGGAACTGTATGTGCTCCACAGGTAGTTGGGGCGGTCGTTTCCGATACTTGTCCGAACGGAGACGTTGAACGGCCGACGCACGAGGGGCGGGCCCGGACGACGTGCGTACGTCCGGACCCGCCCCGTCCCCGCCTGTCCACCCGGCTCCGGGGTGCGTGACCGGAGCCGGGCCCCACACGTACGGGGACCGTGATGGAGGCTCTCCCCCTGGGGCCTCCGGGAACGAGAAAACCCCAAGTGCCCCGCTCACTCAAGCGGCCCGCACCCGGCCCCGGATGGTGGTTCGTCCGGATTTGCCGGTGGCGGCCTCGGTGGTGTTCGCCTGGCGTGTTCCCATGGCGAACCCCGAACCCCCAGGCCACGGCCTTCCGGGGGTGGCGAAACCTGGCGTGTCCCCACCCCCGGCCCGGCCTACACCCAGGTGTCCAGCCACATTCGGCCCCGCCAGGAGTCGATCGGGATCGGCTGGCCGGTGTAGAGGGGCCAGAAGTAGATGAAGTTCCAGGCGATCAGGAGGACCAGGACGCCCGCGGCGGTCGCGCCGACCACGCGGCGGGTGTCGGTGGAGCGAGGGGGGCCGATGATCGCGCCGACCAGCATCGCCACCGCGAGGCAGAGGAACGGCAGGAACACCACCGCGTAGAACAGGAAGATCGTCCGCTCCTGGTACATGAACCAGGGGAGGTACCCGGCCGCGACGCCGCAGGCGATGGCGCCGGCCCGCCAGTCGCGGCGGAACGCCCAGCGCCACAGGACGTAGAGGATCGCCGCGCAGCCCGCCCACCACAGCATGGGGGTGCCGAGGGCGAGGACCTCGCGGGCGCACTTGTCGGTGGTGCCGATCGGGCAGCCCGCGGAGCCGGGGCCGGGGGACTCGTAGAAGAACGAGACCGGGCGGCCCAGCACGATCCAGCTCCACGGGTTGGACTGGTAGGTGTGCGGGGACGACAGGTGGACGTGGAAGTTGTAGACCTCGTGCTCGTAGTGCCACAGGCTGCGCAGCCAGTCCGGCAGGAAGGTCCAGGAACCGCCCCGGCCGTCGGTCGCGGCCCAGTTGCGGAAGTAGCCGCCGGTGCCGTCGGTGGGGGAGAGGATCCAGCCGATCCAGGAGGCGAGGTACACCGCGATCGCCACCGGCACGGTCGCCAGGAACGCGAAGCCGGTGTCGTACTTCAGCACCGCCTCGTACGGGTGCCGGGCACCGGCGACCTTGCGGGCGCCCACGTCCCAGAGCACCGCCATCAGGCAGAACGCGGCCAGGATGTACAGGCCGTTCCACTTGGTGCCGAAGGCCAGGCCCAGCATCACGCCCGCGCCCCAGCGCCAGGGGCGCCAGCCGAAGCGGAAGGTGTCGGCGACGCGGGCGTCCGGGCGGGCCACGCCGTCCGGGTCGACCGGGAGCGCGGCGGCGAGCTTCTCCCGCGCCCGGTCCCGGTCCACCACCAGACAGCCGAAGGCGGCGACCACGAAGAACATCAGCACGCCGTCCAGCAGCGCGGTCCGGCTCATCACGAAGTGCAGGCCGTCCACCGCCATCAGCCCGCCTGCCAGGCAGCCGAGGAACGTCGAGCGGAACATCCGGCGCCCGATCCGGCACAGCAGCAGCACACTCAGCGTGCCGAGCAGCGCGGTCATGAACCGCCAGCCGAACGGGTCGAACCCGAAGAGCAGCTCACCGAGGCCGATCACGAACTTGCCGACCGGCGGATGCACCACGTACGCGGCGTCCGTGGGGATGGCGAGGTGGCCGTGAGAGGCGAGAACGGCGTCGTTGGCGTTCTTGTCCCAGTTGACCTCGAAACCCCGGTGGACCAGCGCCCAGGCGTCCTTGGCGTAGTACGTCTCGTCGAATATCACCGCGCGCGGGCTGCCCAGGTGCCAGAACCGCAGCAGGCCCGCGAACAGCGTCACCAGCAGCGGCCCGCCCCAGCCCGACCACCGGGTGATCCGGTCCGCCAGGTGCGGCGGGCAGCCCAGCAGCTGCCACACCCGCGGAGCGGGCTGCGCGTAGGGCGGCACGAGCCGGTCCCGTACATCGGCCGCGGGAGCGCCCGCGGGAGGTACGTAGCCGAATCGGCGCAGCCGCCGCTGCCAGGACGGCCGCTCGTCGTCGGGCGGCGCCTGGCCCTGCCGGAGGTCCGTGGAGGACGCGGTACTGGTCACCGCGCCATGGTAGGGAAACGTGCCGTGTGAGTCCCGCGCAAGCGCGGTACCGATTGGGACGCGATCGGTTTCCGCCCCGCCCGGCACCCCTGGGAGGATGGTCCCCGTGACTGGAACCCTTGTCCTCGCAGGTACCCCCATCGGCGACGTCGCGGACGCCCCGCCCCGGCTGTCGAAGGAGCTGGCGGAGGCCGACGTCATCGCCGCCGAGGACACCCGGCGACTGCGCCGCCTCACCCAGGCCCTCGGGGTGACGCCGGGCGGCCGCGTGGTGTCCTACTTCGAGGGCAACGAGTCCGCGCGCACCCCCGAGCTGGTGGAGGCGCTGCGCGAGGGCAGCCGTGTGCTGCTCGTCACGGACGCCGGGATGCCGTCGGTCTCCGACCCCGGCTACCGGCTGGTCGCCGCCGCCGTCGAGCACGACATCAAGGTCACCGCCGTGCCCGGCCCGTCCGCCGTGCTCACCGCGCTCGCGCTGTCCGGGCTGCCGGTGGACCGGTTCTGCTTCGAGGGCTTCCTGCCCCGCAAGGCGGGCGAACGGCTGTCCCGGCTCCGCGAGGTCGCCGAGGAGCGGCGCACCCTCGTCTACTTCGAGGCCCCGCACCGCCTGGACGACACCCTCGCCGCGATGGCCGAGGTCTTCGGCGCCGACCGCCGCGCCGCCGTCTGCCGCGAACTGACCAAGACGTACGAGGAGGTCAAGCGCGGCCCCCTCGCCGACCTGGCCGCCTGGGCCGCCGAGGGCGTACGCGGCGAGATCACCGTCGTCGTCGAGGGCGCCCCCGAGTCCGGGCCCGAGGAACTGGACGCCGAGGAACTCGTCCGCCGCGTCCGCGTCCGCGAGGAGGCCGGCGAACGCCGCAAGGAGGCCATCGCGGCCGTCGCGGTGGAGGCCGGGCTGCCCAAGCGGGTGGTGTTCGACGCGGTGGTGGCTTCGAAGCGCACCGCGGGCTGAGCGGTCCCCGCGCCCTCCGCGCGGCGCGTATGCCGGGGTGCGCCCCATGGCCGGGCAAATGGCGGGTGCGGGCGGGCAAAGGGAAACAGGCCCCGGCGGACCCGTTCGGCAAGGAACGTCCAAGGCGCGTCCAACAGTCGACAGGTCGCGTGCGTTCGCGGCGGCGCGGGCGTCCACTGGTCGAAGGGGCGGAACCCGTCCCCGCCCTCCGTACCGGGGGGCACCTGTGGACCGCAGGAGCTGGCATGAGTGAGGTCGCCGGGCAGATCGCCGCCGTTCACGAGTCGTACGCGTTCGCCTGCATGCGCTGCGGGCACGGCTGGGAGCAGTCGTACGCGATAGAGCACCACACCGACACCGAGGGCCATGAGCGCGTGCGGTACGTCACCGAGGGCCGCGTGGTGCCCTCCCCGCTGAGCCGACCGGTGTGCCAGAACTGCGACGGGCACGTCGTACGGATCATGCGCGCCGGACAGGTGTCCTCCGTACGCGGCCCGGTCCCGGAGCCCCCCGCACCGGCCGCCCACCACTGGCACCTCTCCGACCTGCTGCACCCCTTCCAGCGCCGGGCGAGCTAGGGCCCTTCCGTAGGATCGGGGGCATGCCTTCGAACGCCGGTGATAAGAACGCGCCGCCCCCGCTCCCCGCGCCCCTGGGCGTCGAGGTCGCTGACTCCCACACCCACCTCGACATGCAGTCCGGCACCGTCGAGGAGGGGCTCGCGAAGGCCGCGTCGGTCGGCGTGACCACGGTCGTGCAGGTCGGCTGCGACCTGGCGGGCTCCCGCTGGGCCGCCGAGACGGCCGCCGCGTACGACAGCGTCCACGCCACGGTCGCCCTGCACCCGAACGAGGCGCCGCGCATCGTGCACGGCGACCCCGACGGCTGGTCGAGGCAGGGCGCCCGGCAGCCCGGCGGGGACGCCGCGCTCGACGAGGCCCTCGCCGAGATCGACCGGCTCGCCGCGCTCCCGCAGGTCAAGGGCGTCGGCGAGACCGGCCTCGACTTCTTCCGCACCGGCCCCGAGGGCAAGGAGGCGCAGGAGCGGTCCTTCCGCGCCCACATCGAGATCGCCAAGCGGCACGGCAAGACCCTGGTCATCCACGACCGCGACGCCCACGCCGACGTACTGCGCGTGCTGAAGGAGGAGGGCGCCCCCGAGCGCACCGTCTTCCACTGCTACTCCGGCGACGCCGACATGGCCGAGATCTGCGCCCGCGAGGGCTACTACATGTCCTTCGCCGGGAACGTCACCTTCAAGAACGCCCAGAACCTCCGGGACGCCCTCGTGGTGGCCCCGCTGGAGCTGGTCCTCGTGGAGACCGACGCGCCCTTCCTCACCCCCGCGCCCTACCGCGGCCGCCCCAACGCCCCGTACCTGATCCCGGTCACCGTCCGCGCCATGGCAGCGGTACGCGGCACCGACGAGGACACCCTCGCCGCAGCCCTCGGCGCCAACACCGCGCGCGCCTTCGGGTACTGAGGGCACCCGTTCGAGTCGTGACCCTGTGTGGCCGTGCCGCTTTGGAGAGTGACGCCCGCTCCGCTAGGTTCTGGGGGCCCGATCGGCCGACGAGCCTGGAGCGTGTCGCGGTGACCCAGCAGTACGAGCGGTACGGCCCCCACGGCACCCTCGGCGACGAACCGGCCGTGCCGTCGGTGCACAGCGCGCTGACCCTGCCGTACGGCGTGCCCGGCGACACCTACCGGCCCGCCTACGAGGCCGTACCCCCGCCCCGCACGGCACCGGAGGGCCCGAGACCGGCGGGCCGCGGACGCCGCGCCGCCGCCCGGCCCGAGTCACCGGTACGGCGGCTGCTGCCCCAGGCGCTGGTCGTCGCCTTCCTCGCCGGGGGCACCGCCGCCTTCGTCGCCGAGGACAAGGCGGTCGAGCTGACCGTCGACGGGCACCCCCGCACCCTGCACACCTTCGCCGACGACGTCACCGGACTCCTCGCCGACGAGGGCGTCCGGGTCGGCCCGCACGACGTGGTCGCCCCCGCCCCCGGCACCCCGCTCACCGACGGCGACGAGATCGCCGTCCGCCACGGCCGCCCCGTCCGGCTCACCATCGACGGCGAACGCCGCGTCGTGTGGACCACCGCCGACACCGTCGACGGCGCCCTGCGCCAGCTCGGGGTGCGCGCGGAGGGCGCCTACCTCTCCGCCTCCCGCTCGCTGCCCATCGGCCGCGCTGGACTCGCCCTCGACGTCCGCACCGAGCGCAGCGTCACGATCATGGCCGACGGCCGCACCCGCACCGTCCGCACCAACGCCGCCACCGTCACCGAGGCACTCGACGAGGCCGGGATCACCCTGCACGGCCAGGACACCACCTCCGTCCCCGGCACCAGCTTCCCGCGCGACGGCCAGACGATCACCGTGCTGCGGATCACCGGCACCCACGAGACGCACGACGAGGAGATCCCGTACGCCGTGCGCCGCACCGAGGACCCCACGCTGCTCGAAGGCACCGAGGTCGTCGACCAGGCCGGACGGCCGGGATTGCGCCGCACCACCTACCTGCTGCGCACCGTCAACGGCGTCCGGCAGCGCCCCCGCCGCACCCGCTCCGAGGTGGTCCGGGAGCCGCGCCGCCAGACCGTCCGCGTCGGCACCAAGGCCCGCCCCGCCACCGCGTCCGGCGGCGACCACCTGAACTGGCACGCCCTGGCCGTCTGCGAGTCCGGCGGCCGCCCCGACGCCGTCGACCCCTCCGGCACCTACGGCGGGCTCTACCAGTTCGACACCGCCACCTGGCACGCCCTCGGCGGCAGCGGACGCCCGCAGGACGCGCCGCCCGGGGAGCAGACCCAGCGGGCCAGGACGCTCTACCAGCGCCACGGCACCTCGCCCTGGCCGCACTGCGGGGCACGCCTGCGCGGCTGAGGCGGGGCAGCGGGGCCCTCGCCGCCCCGTACCCTTGTCCCGTGAGCAGCCCCACCCCCGACGCCCTCCTCGGTCCCGCCGACATCCGCGAACTGGCGGCCGTGCTCGGCGTACGGCCGACCAAGCAGCGCGGCCAGAACTTCGTGATCGACGCCAACACGGTCCGCCGCATCGTGCGCACCGCCGGGGTGCGCCCCGACGACGTGGTGGTGGAGGTCGGGCCGGGACTCGGCTCCCTCACCCTGGCCCTGCTGGAGGCCGCCGACCGGGTCACCGCCGTCGAGATCGACGACGTACTGGCCGCGGCCCTGCCCGCGACCGTCGCCGCCCGGATGCCCGACCGCGCCGACCGGTTCGCGCTGGTGCACTCCGACGCGATGCTCGTCGACGAACTCCCCGGCCCGCCGCCGACCGCGCTCGTCGCCAACCTGCCCTACAACGTCGCCGTCCCCGTCCTGCTGCACATGCTCGCCACCTTCCCGAGCATCGAACGCACCATGGTGATGGTCCAGTCCGAGGTCGCCGACCGGCTCGCCGCCGCCCCCGGTTCCAAGGTGTACGGCGTGCCCTCGGTCAAGGCCAACTGGTACGCCGAGGTCAAGCGCGCCGGGGCGATCGGCCGCAACGTGTTCTGGCCCGCGCCGAACGTCGACAGCGGCCTGGTCTCGCTGGTCCGGCGCACCGAGCCGGTCAAGACGACGGCCACCCGCGCGGAGGTCTTCGCCGTGGTCGACGCCGCCTTCGCCCAGCGCCGCAAGACGCTGCGCGCCGCGCTCTCCGGCTGGGCCGGGTCGGCCGCCGCCGCCGAGGCCGCGCTCGTCGCCGCCGGGGTCTCCCCGCAGGCACGCGGCGAAGCGCTCACGGTCGAGGAGTTCGCGCGGATCGCCGAGCACAAGGGCCATGGGGGAGCAGCCGCGTGAGCGTCACCGTACGGGTCCCCGCCAAGGTCAACGTCCAGCTCGGCGTGGCCGTCGCCCGCCCCGACGGCTTCCACGACCTGGCCAACGTCTTCCTCGCGGTCGGCCTGTACGACGAGGTCACCGTGACCCCGGCCGACGAACTCCGGGTCACCTGCTCCGGCCCCGACGCCGCGCAGGTCCCCCTGGACCACACCAACCTCGCCGCCCGCGCCGCGCTCACCCTCGCCGGACGCCGGGGCATCGAGCCCGCCGTCCACCTCCACATCGCCAAGGACATCCCGGTCGCGGGCGGCATGGCGGGCGGCAGCGCCGACTGCGCGGGCGCGCTGGTCGCCTGCGACACGCTGTGGGGTACGGGCGCCACGCGCGCCGAGCTGCTCGACATCTGCGCCGAGCTGGGCAGCGACGTGCCCTTCAGCCTGGTCGGCGGCGCGGCACTCGGCACCGGACGCGGCGAGAAACTGGCTCCGCTGGAGGTCGGCGGCACCTTCCACTGGGTGTTCGCGATGGCGGAGCGCGGCCTGTCGACCCCGGCGGTGTTCCGCGAGTTCGACCGCCTGACCGAGGGCCGGGAGATTCCGGCCCCGGAGGCCGACCCGGCCCTCCTGACGGCCCTGGCGAAGGGCGACCCGGAAGCCCTGGCCGCCACCCTCACCAACGACCTCCAGCCCGCCGCCCTCTCCCTCTACCCGGACCTGGCCACCACCCTCACCACCGGCCGCCAGGCAGGCGCCCTGGCCACCTTGGTCTCCGGCTCGGGCCCGACGACCGCCTTCCTGGTCCCGGACGCCCCCACCGCGACCCGGGTCGCGACGGCCCTCGAAGACTCCGGCACCTGCCGCACCACCCGCACGGCTGCGGGACCGGTACCGGGGGCGACGGTTCTCTGAGCCGGTCAGACGGCGGTCAGGTCGATGCCGATCGGGTAGGGCATCTCGACGTCGAGCTTGTCCTTGTGCAGACCCATATGCACATACCGGCTGGTCAGCGGGTCGATCTCATAGACATGGACGAACAGGCCGCCGGTGGGTCCGTCCTGCTCGACGCGCCAGAAGTTCCGGATTCCCGCGGCGGCGTACTTGTGCGGCTTCGTCGTGCGGTCGCGGGACCCGGACTCGGGCGAGACGACCTCCACGACGAGCAGCGCGTTCTCGGCCCGGAACCGGGTCTGATCCAACCCCGTGACCGCGTCGGCCCGGACCACACAGATATCGGGTTCGGGCCCGTTACGGTCGTCCAGGACGACGGTCATCTCCCGTTCGACGCTGAACTCCCCGGGGAGAGCGGCGCGCAGCCCGTCGAACAGCAGATTGATCGCAAGATAGTGAGAACGCCGCTGCGGACTCACGAAAACCAGGCTCCCGTCGATCAACTCGGTGTGCGGCGGGAGATTGGGCAGCGTGAACAGATCATCCACGGTGTACCCGTCCTGCGGCGGCACCGGCCACTCGACCTGGTGCTCGACGGACTCGGCGGTCATGGTTCCTCCCATGGACGGAGATCCTGCTGCCCGTCTTCCACGGTAGCGGCCGAACGTCGATCACGTCATCACAAAGAGTGACCGCCCCCGCGCGAGCCGCCCCCCGCCCGGCAGGGCCTACGCTTGAAGGCTGATCGATCCCCCTGCACAGGAGTGAAATGGCCGTCAATCTGGTCAATGTCGAGAACGTCAGCAAGGTCTACGGCACGCGGGCCCTGCTGGACGGCGTCTCGCTCGGTGTGTCGGAAGGGGACCGGATCGGGGTCGTCGGGCGCAACGGCGACGGGAAGACCACGCTGATCCGGATGCTGGCCAAGGTGGAGGACGCCGACAGCGGGCGGGTCACGCACTCCGGGGGGCTGCGGCTCGGGGTGCTGACGCAGCACGACTCGCTCGACCCCGAGGCCACCGTCCGGCACGAGGTCATCGGTGACCTGGCCGACCACGAGTGGGCGGGCAACGCCAAGGTCAGGGACGTACTGACCGGCCTGTTCGGCGGGCTCGACCTGGCCGGCTTCCCCAAGGGGCTGGACACCGTCATCGGCCCGCTCTCCGGCGGCGAGCGGCGGCGGATCGCGCTCGCCAAGCTGCTCATCGAGGAGCAGGACCTCCTCGTCCTGGACGAGCCCACCAACCACCTCGACGTCGAGGGCATCGCCTGGCTCGCCCGGCACCTGCGCGAGCGCCGCTCCGCACTCGTCTGCGTCACCCACGACCGCTGGTTCCTGGACCAGATCTGCACCCGCATGTGGGACGTCCAGCGCGGCGACGTCTACGAGTACGAGGGCGGCTACTCCGACTACGTCTTCGCCCGCGCCGAGCGCGAGCGCATCGCCGCCACCGAGGAGACCAAGCGGCAGAACCTCGTCCGCAAGGAGCTGGCCTGGCTGCGCCGGGGCGCCCCCGCCCGCACCTCCAAGCCCCGCTTCCGCGTCGAGGCCGCCAACGAGCTGATCAAGGACGTGCCGCCGCCCCGCGACAGCAGCGAGCTGATGAAGTTCGCCTCCTCCCGGCTCGGCAAGACGGTCTTCGACCTGGAGGACGTCGACGTCACCGCGGGCCCCAAGGAACTGCTCAAGCACGTCACCTGGCAGCTCGGCCCCGGCGACCGCGTCGGCCTGGTCGGCGTCAACGGCGCCGGGAAGACCTCCCTGCTGCGGGCCATGGCGGAGGCGGCGCGCACCGAGGGCGAGACGCAGCCCGCGGGCGGCCGTGTCGTCGTCGGCAAGACCGTCAAGCTCGCCTACCTCTCCCAGGAGGTCGCCGAACTCGACCCGGCGACAAGGGTCCTGGAGGCCGTGCAGCAGGTCCGCGAGCGCGTCGACCTCGGCAAGGGCCGCGAGATGACGGCGGGCCAGCTGTGCGAGACGTTCGGCTTCAGCAAGGAGAAGCAGTGGACGCCCGTCGGCGACCTCTCCGGCGGTGAGCGCCGCAGGCTCCAGCTGCTGCGCCTCCTCATGGACGAGCCCAACGTCCTCTTCCTCGACGAGCCCACCAACGACTTGGACATCGAGACCCTGACTCAGCTGGAGGACGTCCTCGACGGCTGGCCCGGCTCGATGGTCGTCATCTCCCACGACCGGTTCTTCGTCGAGCGCACCACCGACAAGGTGTTCGCCCTCCTCGGCGACGGCGCCCTGCGCATGCTGCCGCGTGGCATCGACGAGTACCTGGAGCGCCGCCTGCGCATGGAGGAGGCCGTGGCCCAGCGGTCGGCCGCCGCCGCACCCGCCCCCGCCGTCGCGGAGAAGAGCGCCGCCGACCAGCGGGCTGCGAAGAAGGAACTCCAGAAGATCGAGCGGCAGTTGGACAAGATCTCCGACAAGGAGTCCAAGCTGCACACCCGGATCGCGGACAACGCCACCGACTTCGCCAAGGTCGCCGAACTCGACGCCGAACTGCGCGGACTCGTCGGCGAGCGCGAGGAACTGGAGCTGCGCTGGCTGGAGCTGGCCGAGGACGCGTAGCGCCTAGTCATGGGCGCGTACGGCGGAATCCGGCCATACCGGCGGGTGCGTAACGGGCGCATCACGGGGTGGTTCGTCCTTGGGCACAGGGGCTCGCACGGGCCCCTGTGCTGTCGGTGGTGGGTGATAGAAAGGCTGTCCGAGGGCTAAAAATCAGTGAACGAGGGGGAGCGCGCTGATGAGCCAGCCGCCCGGTCAGCCGCCGCAGGGCGGGTTCGGCCCACCGCAGAACCAGCCGCCGCAGAACCAGCCACCGCGGGATCAGCCGCCGCAGGGCCCGCCGCCGCAGGGCGGCTTCGGCGCACCCCAACAGCCCCCGGTGCAGGGCGGCTTCGGTGCCCCGCAGGGCCCGCCCCAGCCGGGTTACGGCTACCCCCAGCAGCCCCCCGGCCCGTACGGGCAGCCCGGCCCCTACGGCCAGGCCCCCGGCCCCTACGGCCCCCCGCCCGGCCCCCCTTACGGCACGCACCCGCAGCCTCCGTACCCCGGCGCCCCCGGCAAGCCGCCGGGCCGGAAGCGCACCGCGCTGATCGCCGGGGCCGTCGTGGCCGCGCTGCTGCTCGTCGGCGGCACCGTGTACGCGGTCACCGGCGGCGGGCACGACGACAAGCCCGTCGCCCACCCGACCGGCGGCACCAGCGACTCGGCCACCGCCTCCCCCTCCGTCGACTCCGGTGACGGCAAGGGCGACGGCCGTTCGGACGCCGAGGACCTCAACGCGGGCCGCAAGCCCGGCGAGTCGAAGGTGCTCTGGTACAGGTCCGCGCCCGACGCCCCGGCCGACGGCGCGGACGCGCCCGGCCTCTGGGTCACCGGAAAGACCGCGGTGAAGGCCGCGTACAAGGAGGTCATCGGCCTCCGCGTCGCCGACGGCAAGCCCGCCTGGGACCCGATCACCCTGCCGCACGAGGTCTGCGCGGTCACCCGCGACGCCGACGCCGACGGCAGGATCGTCATCGCCTACATGAACGGCGTCAGCGACCGCGCCGACTGCAACCAGCTCCAGCAGGTCGACCTCGACACCGGCAAGAAAGGCTGGCACGCCCAAGTCGCCGAAGGCACCGGTCTGTTCGACAGCACCCGCAGCATCGAGCTGACCCTCACCGGCAAGACCCTGATGGTGACCCGCTCGATCTCCGGCACCGCGTACGACGCGGCGACCGGCCGCAAGCTGTACGACACCAAGAAGTACGACGACTGCTACCCCGCCGCGTACGCCGGTGGCAGCGGGCGTCTGATCGAGGTGACCTCCTGCGGCGCGGGCGGTGCCAAGGAGCGCGAGGAGATCCGCGAGCTCGACCCGGCCACCGGCAAGGCCAAGTGGACCCGGCCCGGCACCAAGGGCTGGAAGGTCGAGCGCGTCTTCTCCGTGAACCCGCTCGTGGTCTACCTGACCAACCGCGACAAGAAGGCGTGGAACATCTCCGTCCTCGGCAGCGGCGGCCGCGTCAGCTCCGAGGTCAAGGTCGACAAGAAGTTCGCCCCCGGCTGCGGCTGGTCCTCGCTGACGCGCGGCCTGCAGAACTGCCGGGGTGTCGCCGTGGACGCCAAGAACCTCTACCTGCCCACCGAGACCACCGACGCGGCGAACGAGATCTACGCCATCGGCCTGGCCGACGGCAAGGAGAAGTGGCGGGTCACGTCACCGATCGCCCGCCCGATGGTCCCCGTGGGACTCCAGGGCGGCAGCCTCGTCGCGTACGCCGACGCGTCCTACGGCCAGGGCGGCCGGGTGCTGTCCATCCCGACCGGCTCCGGCGCGCACCGGCCCGGCACGCTGCTGCGGAACCCCGACGGGGTGGCGAAGATCGAGAGCGGTTTCCTCGACAGCGCCATGGTCTGGTCCGGCGGTCGCTTCATCATCGCCTCCAACCGGCTGAGCGGCCAGGACGGAGCCGAGGAGAAGCTGATGATGGCCTTCGGCAAGTAACCACCCTCCCCGCGCCCGCCGTTCCCACCAGCCGCTTCGAGGTATCCCACGATGAGCGACCAGCCGCCTTCCGGCCCGCCCCAGGACCAGCCGCCCACCCCGCCGACGCCGTCCGTCCCGCCGACCGGTCCCCAGCCCACCTACGGCTACCCGCAGGCGCCCCCGCCGCAGCAGCAGCCACAGCCCGGCTACGGCTACCCCGCCGCCCCGCCCCAGCCGGGCTACGGCTACCCCGCCCAGCCGCCCACGGTCGTGGCGGGCGACGACACGCGTGCCAGACAGAACCGCGCCATAGCCCTGATCATCCTCGCGGCCGTCGTCGCCATCGGCCTGATCATCGGCTCCGGCGTCTGGTACGCCCGTTCCTCCGGCGAGGAGGGCGGCGGCACCCGTGCCGGTGGCGGGAAGAACGGCACCGGCACCGCGACCGGCGGCAAGGAGAAGGTGCCGGGCAACCCGGCCGCCGACGTCCTGTTCAAGGTCCCGCAGCCCAAGACCGAGGAGAACGTCGTCAGCACGCCGGGCTCCTGGCTGAGCACCCGCGTCTACGCCAAGACCGGCATCGCCGAGATCACCGGCTACGACCCGGCCGACGGCACCAAGAAGTGGACGCTCAAGTTCCCCGGCCCGGTCTGCGCGGCCACCGAGCACGTCACCGCCGACGGCCGCACCGGCATCGTCTACCAGCCCTCGATGCCGACCAAGACGAGCCACCCCGGCTGCAGCCAGGTCGCGGGCATCGACGTGCGGGCCGGTACCAAGCTGTGGACCAAGTCGGTCGGCACGGGTGACTTCGCCACCACGTTCCAGAACGTCACCGTCGCCGGGAAGACCGTCGCGGTCGGCGGCTTCGGCGGCGGCGCGGCCTACGACATCGGCACCGGCAAGGCGCTCTGGCAGCCCAAGCCCGGCGACGACTGCCACGACACCGGCTACGGCGGCGGCACCAGGCTGGTCGCGGTCCGCAAGTGCGGCACCTACGGCAACCGCACCCTCAGCATCCAGAACGTCGACCCCACCTCGGGCAAGGTGATCTCCGAGTACAAGATGGGCGCCGGTATCGAGTACGCGGGCATCGTCTCCACCGACCCGCTGGTGGTCGGCGCGGACGCCGGGCACAGCGCGAGCGGTGGCAGCGGGGTCTCGGACTACTTCTCCATCGACCATCGCACCGGCAGGCTGCTGGCCCGTATCCCGGTCTCGGGCGACACCTACGACGGCGAGTGCGACACCATCACGCGCGTCGAGGAGTGCAAGGGCGTCGTCGTCGGCGCGGGCAGGCTGTACCTGGCGACCAAGGAGCACAGCGGCGGCGGCAAGAGCAAGCTCAGCCGGACCAACGAGGTCGTCGCCTTCGACCTGGCCACCGGCAGGCAGACCGGTCGGCGCGCCCCGGCGGGCGACGACTACACGCTGTTTCCGCTCCGCGCGGACGGCGGCAACCTGATCGCGTACAAGAACCCGCCGTACGACAAGGGCGGCCAGATCGTCAGCATCGACGGTGGCAGCTTCAAGTCCACGACGCTGATGGAGCTGCCCGCCGACCAGGCCGACCGCGCCCTGCAGACCGGTCTCCAGCCCACCTTCTCGGAGTACCGGTACACACAGGGCAAGCTGTTCATGGCGGCGCCGAACGCGGCCAAGCCGATCGGCAGCTTCGACAAGGACAAGAACAGCGTGGTCGCCTTCGGTACCCGCGACTGACCGAAGCCCGCACGGCAGGCGCCCCGAGCGTGTAACTTCCGGGACATCGGGAGGGACTGGGGGGTTTGCTCTATGGGAGTGCGGCTCATGGTCGTCGACGACCACCGCCTGCTGGCGGAGGCGTTGGCGTCGGCGCTGAAGCTGCGCGGGCACCGGGTGCTCGCGGCGGCGGCGCCGGCCGCGGGCGCGGCCGAGCTGGTGATATCGCGGGCCCCGGAGGTGTGCCTGCTGGGCACGGCGGCACCCGCCGAGCCGGGCGCGTTCGACCCGGTGGCCCGCATCAAGCGGGAGCGCCCGCAGGTGGCCGTACTGGTCCTCGGCCCGGTGCCGTCCCCGCGCGGTATCGCGGCCGCCTTCGCGGCGGGCGCCGCCGGGTACGTACGGCACGACGAGCGCATCGAGGGTGTCGAGCGGGCCATCATGAAGGCCCGCGCCGGTGAGGCGGCCATAGCCCCCCAGCTGCTCCAGGGCGCCTTCGCGGAGCTGCTGAACCCGGCCGTCCAGCCCGACGACGAGGGCCAGCGGCTGCTACGGCTGCTCACCCCGCGCGAGGTGGAGGTGCTGGTCCGGGTCGCCGACGGCGAGGACACCCGGCTGATCGCGGCGGGCATGGGGATCGCGCCGAGCACCGCCCGTACCCATGTGCAGCGGGTCCTGATGAAGCTGGGTGTCGGCTCCCGGCTGGAGGCGGCCGCCCTCGCGGCCCGTACCGGTCTGCTGGACCGCGCCGGGGCCGCCCCGCACACGACGGAGCCGGAGCTGTAGTCCACAGCTCCGGCTCCGGCCCGGTCCCGCGCGCGGCTAGTGCACGGGCTCCTCGTCCTCCGTGCCCTCCGCGGGCAGCGGCGGCGGGGTCGGCCGCAGCTTCAGCCAGGCCAGGAAGAACACCCCGAGGATCAGCATGCCGATGCCGGTCCACAGGTTGATGTTGACGCCCTCGGCCTTGTCGATCGCGGCCTGGGAGTCGGTGATGCCGGTGATGGTGACGATGACGCCGTACAGCACGAACAGGCCGCCGATGATGCGCCGCAGGTCGAAGATGCGGGCCGCGGTGGCGGACTTGCCCTCCAGGTCGGTGACCTCACGGTGGACGTCGTGCTCGGTCGCGCCGTGCTCGGACCCGGCGTGCTCGGGGCGGGGGGATTCGTCGGTCATGGTTTCCTCATCCTCCCGCGATCAGAACGAGAACGGGATGTAGCAGGCGGCGGCCAGGACGACCGCGCCCCAGCCGAGCAGGGCGGGCTTGCGGTACCAGGCGTCGTCGCCCTCGGCGGGTGCCTCGGACATCCCCGGCGACTTGGTGCCGTAGACCAGGCCCTGGAGTTCCTCGGCCGGCTTGGGCTTGGTGAACAGCGACACCGCGACCATCACGACCGCACCGGCGACGAAGCCCGCGATGGCGGAGACGAAGTTGGCGCCCTGGTCGGAGGGGATCGAGATGATGCCCTCCTTGTAGAACACGAAGTAGTTCACCATCGCGGTCGCGGTACCGGCGAGCAGGCCCCAGAAGCCGGACTTGGCCGAGGCGCGCTTCCAGAACATGCCGACGATGAAGACCACGAACATCGGGACGTTGAAGAAGGAGAACAGCGTCTGGAGGTAGCTCATGATGTTCGAGAACGACGACGCCAGGAACGCCGTGCCGACCGACGCGGCGACCCCGATGACGGTGATCCAGCGGCCGAAGCGGACGTAGTAGGCGTCCTCCTGGTCCGGCTTCACGTAGCGGGCCCAGATGTCGGTGGTGAACACCGTGTTGAAGGACGACACGTTGGCCGCCATGCCCGCCATGAACGCGGCGAGCAGACCGGTGACCGCGATGCCGAGCACACCGTTGGGCAGCAGCTCCTGCATCAGATAGGGAATCGCGTCGTTGTACTGGAGCCCGGAGCCGGGCTGGCCGATCTTCGGCACCAGGGCGGCGGCGACCAGGCCGGGGATCATCACCAGGAAGACGATGAAGATCTTCGGGTAGGCCGCGATCAGCGGGGTGCGCTTGGAGGCGGAGAGGTTCTTCGCGGACAGCGCGCGCTGCACCTCGGCGAAGTTGGTCGTCCAGTAGCCGAAGGACAGCACGAAGCCGAGACCGAGCACGATGGTCAGCCAGTTGGCGCCCAGCGGGTTGGCGCTGCCGATGCCGGTGCCGCCCCACGCGGTGGTGAAGTTGGCGCCGTGGGCCGCGTCCAGCTTGTGGGTCAGGCCGTCCCAGCCGCCGGCCTTCTTCAGGCCGAGGATGGTGATCGGGATGAGGGCGGCCAGGATCACGAAGAACTGGAGCACCTCGTTGTAGATCGCCGAGGAGAGACCGCCCAGCGTGATGTAGCCGAGCACGAAGGCGCCCGCGACCACGATGGCCACCCACTGCGGCCAGCCGAGCAGGGCCTCCACCACGATCGCCAGCGCGTACAGGTTCACGCCCGCGATGAGGATGGCGGCGAACGCGAACAGGATCGAACTGAGCAGGTGGGCTGCCTTGTCGAAGCGCAGCAGCAGGAACTCGGGGACCGAGCGGACCTTGCTGCCGTAGTAGAAGGGCATCATCACCAGGCCCAGGAAGACCATGGCGGGGATGGCGCCGATCCAGTACCAGTGCACGGTGTACGCGCCGTACTGGGCGCTGTTGGCCGCCATGCCCAGGATCTCGGTGGCCGCCAGGTTCGCCGAGATGAAGGCGAGGCCGGTGATCCAGGCGGGCAGCGAGCGTCCGGAGAGGAAGAAGTCCAGGCTCGTCTTCACCGAGCGGCGGGCCGCGAAGCCGATGCCGAGAACCACGACGAAGTAGATGGCCAGGATCGTGTAGTCGAGCCAGTTGGTGGGGAGCCGTAGCTCCGCCGCCAGATAGCTGGGGCCCGCCGCCAGGGGCGCGGGTCCGGTCGGGGGGGTCTGCATGAGAACTCGCTTCGTTGCGCGAACTGATCCAGAGCGGAACCTACGCCGCGGCGTTCATTATTTGAACAGTTCTGTTGGTGTTCTTTGTTCGATTGTGATCGTACGACCCGTTGTGGAGTTGTGGTTTGTTATGTTTGATTGTGTTGAGTGAGAGCGAGGAGTCCGGCGTGAAGAAGACCCCGACCCGGCTGGCCGACGGGCGTGAGCTGGTCTACTACGACCTGGCGGACGACACCGTCCGCGACGCCGTGGACCGGCGGCCGCTGGACCCCACGGTCACCGCCTCCGAGATCCGCCGCGACCCGCTGCTCGGCGACTCGGTGGCCGTCGCCTCCCACCGCCAGGGCCGCACCTACCACCCCCCGGCCGACGAGTGCCCGCTCTGCCCCAGCCGGGACGGACGGCTCAGCGAGATCCCGGACTCGACCTACGACGTGGTCGTCTTCGAGAACCGCTTCCCCTCCCTCGCCGGTGACTCCGGCCGCTGCGAGGTCGTCTGCTTCACCTCCGACCACGACGCGTCCTTCGCCTCCCTCACCGACGAGCAGGCCCGGCTGGTGCTGGAGGCGTGGACCGACCGCACCGCCGAGCTGTCGCATCTGCCCTCCGTCAAGCAGGTCTTCTGTTTCGAGAACCGGGGCGCCGAGATCGGGGTGACGCTGGGTCATCCCCACGGCCAGATCTACGCCTACCCGTTCATCACCCCGCGCACCGCGCTGATGCTCCGCTCGCTCGCCGACCACAAGGCCGAGACCGGCGGGGAGAACCTCTTCGACGCCGTCCTGGAGCGGGAACTCGCCGGGGACCGGGTCGTCCTGGAGAGTGAACACTGGGTGGCCTTCGTCCCGTTCGCCGCGCACTGGCCCTACGAGGTCCACCTCTACCCCAAGCGCCGGGTGCCCGACCTGCTCGCCCTCGACGAGGCCGCGCGCACAGAGTTTCCCCAGGTCTACCTGGAACTCTTGAGGCGCTTCGACCGGATCTTCGGGCGGCCGGAGGGTGCGGAGAGCGAGAAGGGCGACGAGGCCGGGGCGCCGACGCCGTACATCGCGGCCTGGCACCAGGCGCCGTTCGGCGACCTCCCCGGCTTCGACGGGGTGACGCGGGACGACTTCGCACTCCACCTGGAGCTTTTCACCATCCGCCGCACTTCCGGCAAGCTGAAGTTCCTCGCGGGCTCCGAATCCGGCATGAACGTCTTCATCAACGACGTGCCACCGGAGCGCGCGGCCGAGCGACTGCGAGAGGTAGCGAGTTCATGAAGTACCTGGTGACGGGTGGCGCGGGCTATGTGGGCAGTGTCGTCGCCCAGCATCTGCTGGAGGCGGGGCACGAGGTCACTGTCCTCGACAATCTCTCCACCGGCTTCCGCGCGGGCGTGCCCGCCGGTGCCGCCTTCGTCGAGGGCGACATCCGCGACGCCGCGAAGTGGCTCGACCCGTCCTACGACGGGGTGCTGCACTTCGCCGCCTTCTCGCAGGTCGGCGAGTCGGTGGTGAAGCCGGAGAAGTACTGGGAGAACAACGTCGGCGGCACCATGGCTCTGCTGGCCGCCATGCGCGAGGCGGGCGTGCACCGGCTGGTCTTCTCCTCCACCGCCGCCACCTACGGCGAGCCCGAGGAGGTCCCGATCCCGGAGTCCGCCCCGACCCGGCCCACGAACCCCTACGGCGCCTCCAAGCTGGCCGTCGACCACATGATCACCAGCGAGGCGCACGCCCACGGCCTGGCCGCCGTCTCCCTGCGCTACTTCAACGTGGCCGGTGCCTACGGCCCCTACGGCGAGCGCCACGACCCCGAGTCCCACCTCATCCCGCTCGTCCTCCAGGTCGCCCAGGGCCGCCGCGAGGCCATCTCCGTCTACGGCGACGACTACCCGACCCCCGACGGCACCTGCGTCCGCGACTACATCCACGTCGCCGACCTCGCCGACGCCCACCTCCTCGCCGTCGGCGCCGCCCGCTCCGGCGAGCACCTGATCTGCAACCTCGGCAACGGCAACGGCTTCTCCGTCCGCGAGGTCGTGGAGACCGCCCGCGAGGTCACCGGCCATCCCATCCCCGAGGTCACCGCCCCGCGCCGGGCCGGTGATCCGGCGGTCCTGGTGGCGTCGGCCGACACCGCACGCGCCACACTGGGGTGGAACCCGTCCCGCGCGGACCTCGCCGGGATCATCGCGGACGCCTGGGAGTTCGCGCGCGACACGCAGAGGGAGCACTAGTGGGGGCACAGCAGGTCCGGGAACGCTTCACCGAGCTGTACGGGGCCGACCCGGAGGGGGTGTGGGCGGCGCCGGGCCGGGTCAACCTGATCGGCGAACACACCGACTACAACGACGGCTTCGTCATGCCGTTCGCCCTGCCGCACCAGGTCACCGCGGCCGTCTCCCGCCGCACCGACGGGGTACTGCGGCTGCACTCGGCCGACATCGAGGGCGAGGTCGTCGAACTCGCCCTGGACGGACTCGCGCCGGGCACCGACGACGACTGGACCGCGTACCCGGCGGGCGTGGTGTGGGCGCTGCGCGAGGCCGGGCACCCGGTCACCGGCGCCGACGTCCACCTCGCCTCCACCGTGCCGACCGGCGCCGGACTGTCGTCCTCGGCCGCGCTGGAGGTCGTCATCGCGCTCGCGCTGGACGACCTGTTCGGCCTGGACCTGCCGCGCTGGAAGCTGGCCCGGCTGTGCCAGCGCGCGGAGAACGTCTACGTCGGCGCGCCCACCGGCATCATGGACCAGACCGCGTCGGCCTGCTGCGAGGAGGGCCACGCGCTCTTCCTCGACACCCGCGACCTGGCCCAGCGCCAGATCCCGTTCGACCTGGCCGCCGAGGGTCTGCGCCTGCTGGTGGTCGACACCCAGGTCAAGCACGCCCACAGCGGCGGCGAGTACGGCAAGCGCCGGGCGGGCTGCGAGAAGGGCGCCGCCCTGCTCGGCGTCGACGCGCTGCGCGACGTGGCGTACGACGGGCTGGACGCGGCGCTGGAGCAGCTCGGCTCCGACGAGGACGCGGCCGAGGTGCGCCGTCTGGTGCGGCACATCGTCACCGAGAACCGGCGCGTCGAGCGGGTGGTGGAGCTGCTGACCTCCGGTGACGTCCGGGCCATCGGGCCGGTCCTCACCGACGGGCACGCCTCGCTGCGCGACGACTTCCGCATCTCCTGCCCGGAGCTGGACCTCGTGGTCGACACCGCGCTCTCGGCGGGCGCGCTGGGCGCCCGGATGACCGGCGGCGGCTTCGGCGGCTCCGCGATCGCGCTGGTCGAGGTGGCCGCGGTGGACACCCTCACCAAGGCGGTCGAGGAAGCGTTCGCGGCGGCCGGGTACACCGCCCCGCGCGTGTTCGAGGCGGTGCCCTCGCCCGGCGCCCGCCGTCTCGGCTGAGCCCTGGGGCTCCGTCAGCCGAGCGGCTTGGTCAGGGTGAACTCCGTGATCCCCGGCGGATAGTCGGGGATCACGGACACCACGTCATAGCCCTGCGCGCGGTAGAAGTGCGGGGCCTGGAAGTCCCAGGTCTCCACCCGGGACCGCGCGCAGCCCCGGTCGGCGTGCGCGATCCGCTCGGCCTCCGTCAGCAGCCGGGACCCCATCCCGGCACCCCGGTGGCGGTCGTCCACCCACAGATAGGTGACGTGCAGCCAGCCCGCCCAGGTGTGCCCGACCAGCCCCCCGGCGAGGGAGCCCGCCGCGTCCAGCGCCCACACGTGCAGCGGGGCCTGCCGTTCGCCCGGCGTGCCGCGCAGTGCGGCCAGCACCGGGGAGGCCGCCGTGTTGGTCTCCCGCAGCCGGGCGCGCAGCTGATCCCGTCGGCCCTTGTCCACTTCCGTCTCGATCCGAAACATGCGGCACACCATAAACGCGACGGCCGGTCAGTTCCGTCAATCGGCTGCCCCCGGCCAGGGCCGCCCGTACGCTGAAGAGCGGTACCGGTGGGGGCCGGTGACCGATCAGGGGGCGGGACGGGCGGGTACGGCGACCGCGCCGGGGGTAGCACTTTCCGCGACGACGGCCGCCGCGTCGTCGCCGGGCCTGGGGTGACCCCTGCTCCGTACGGAGCCTGGGGATAGGGGGTTTCGTGGTTCGCATCCGAGTGCTGGTCGTGGACGACCACCGCATCTTCGCCGAGTCGCTGGCGGCGGCGCTCGCCGCCGAGCCCGACGTGGAGGTGTCCGCCGCGGGCAGCGGCCCGGCCGCGCTGCGCTGCCTGGAGCGCGCCGCCGCGGAAGGCCGCCGCTACGACGTGCTGCTCGTCGACGCCGACCTCGGCCACATGCTGCCCGGCGGCCGGGCGGCGGTACCGGTGCAGGCGGGCGACGCGGAGGGCCTGGTCGACGGGATCTCGCTGGTCGCCGGGGTGCGTTCGGCACAGGCCGGGGTGCGCACGGTGGTCCTCGCGGAGAAGGACGACCCCCGCCGCGCCGCACTCGCGCTGCAGGCCGGGGCCAGCGGCTGGGTCGCCAAGGACTGCTCGCTGTCCCGGCTGCTGACCGTGATCCGGGGCGTGCTGCGGGACGAGACGCATCTGCCGGCCGCGCTGCTCACCGGCGTGCTCAAGGAGCTGACGGCGGCGCGCAGGCACCGCAGCGAGAGCGAGCGGCTGGTGCAGTCGCTGACCCCGCGTGAGCGGGAGGTGCTGCGCTGCATGGTGGCCGGGCTGGGCCGCAAGGCGGTCGCGGAGCGGCTGTTCCTCTCCCCGCACACCGTGCGCACCCATATGCAGAACGTGCTGGGCAAGCTCGGTGTGCACTCCACGCTGGCCGCCGTGGCGCTGGCCCGGCGGGCCGGGGTGGGCCCGGTCGACCTAACCGGGGACGTTGTCGAACGGGGCGGTCAACTGGCGTAGCAGTCCGGCGAGTTCACCGCGCTGGGCGTGGGACAGCTCGCCGAGGATGGCCCGCTCCTGGGCCAGCAGGCCCGCGAGTGCCTCGTCGGCCCGGTCCCGGCCGGTGTCGGTCAGCCGCACCAGCACCCCGCGCCGGTCGCTGGGGTCGGGCAACCGCTCCACCAGGCCCTTCTTGGCGAGCCGGTCGATCCGGTTGGTCATCGTGCCCGAGGTGACCAGCGTCTGGGTCAGCAACTGGCCGGGGGAGAGCTGGTACGGCGTCCCGGCGCGGCGTAGCGCGGTCAGCACGTCGAACTCCCAGGGCTCCAGCTGGTGCTCGGAGAAGGCGAGCCTGCGGGCGCGGTCCAGGTGCCGGGCCAGCCTGCTCACCCGGCTCAGCACTTCCAGTGGTTCCACGTCGAGGTCCGGGCGCTCCCGGCGCCATGCTGCGACCAGCCGATCGACCTCGTCCTCCATGGAGATCAGTGTAGTGGTTGTGTCGACGTGAAGTCTCTTGAAGCTGAGTATCTTGACATCGAGATACTTGGTCGGGAAGGTGGGCACCATGACGACGACACCCTCCTGGGACCCCGCCCAGTACCTCCGGCACTCCGGCCACCGGCTGCGCCCGTTCGTGGACCTCCTGGCCCGCGTCCCCGCCCTGCCGTCCGACCGGCCCCGGATCGCCGACCTCGGCTGCGGCCCCGGCAACGCCACCGCCCTGCTCGCCGAGCGCTGGCCCGGCGCGCACGTCACCGGCTACGACAACTCGCCCGAGATGCTTCAGCGCGCCCGCGCCGAGCAGCCCGCGCTGGAGTTCGCCCCCGCCGACGCCCGCACCTGGACACCCGAGGGCCCGCACGACCTGCTCCTCTCCAACGCCACCCTGCAGTGGGTGCCGGGCCATCTCGACCGGTTCGCGGACTGGACCGCCGCGCTGGAGCCGGGCGGGGTGTTCGCCTTCCAGGTGCCGGACAACACCGACGCCCCGCTGCACGCCCTGATGCGCGAACTGGCCGCCACGCCCCGCTGGGCACCCCGCCTGTCCGACGTGCTGCGCGCCCCCGACTCCGTCCACGCCCCCGGCGTCTACCTGGACCGCCTGGCCCGCCTCGGCTGCGCCACCGACGTCTGGCAGACCACGTACCAGCACGTCCTGCCGGGCGAGGACCCGGTCCTGGACTGGGTCAAGGGCACCGGCCTCCGCCCCGCCCTGACCGCCCTCGCGGACGACCCGGAGGCCAGGGACGCCTTCGTGACCGAGTACCGCGACGTGCTCCGCGCGGCGTACCCGACCGCCCCCTACGGGACGGTCCTGCCCTTCCGCCGCCTGTTCGCGGTCGCGGTGAAGGGGGACTGAGCCGTGCTCTGCGGGATCGACCACGTCCAGCTCGCGGCGCCGCCCGGCACGGAGGACGCGCTGCGCGCCTTCTACACCGGGGTGCTCGGCATGGCGGAGGTGCCCAAGCCCCCGGCCCTGGCCACGCGCGGCGGCTGCTGGTTCCGGGCCGACGGCGTCCAGCTCCACCTGGGCGTCGAGCCGGACTTCCGCCCCGCGCGCAAGGCCCACCCCGGCCTGCTGGTCACGGACCTCGACGCCTGCGCCGCCCGGCTGGCCGCGCACGGCGCGCCGGTCGAGTGGGACACCGGACTGCCCGGCCACCGTCGCTTCTACTCCACGGACCCGGTGGGCAACCGCCTGGAGTTCCTGCGGCCGACCGGCTAGCTCTTGCGGTGCCCTATCAGGCGGGGCTTCTGCTCCAGGCCGTCCAGGCCGTGCCAGGCGAGGTTGACCAGGTGGGCGGCGACCTCGGCCTTCTTCGGGCGGCGGACGTCCAGCCACCACTGGCCGGTCAGGGCGACCATGCCGACCAGGGCCTGGGCGTAGAGCGGGGCCAGCTTGGAGTCGAAGCCCCGGCTCTTGAACTCGCGGCCCAGGATGTCCTCCACCTGGGTGGCGATGTCCGAGATCAGCGACGCGAAGGAACCCGTGGACTGCGGGATGGGGGAGTCCCGGACGAGGATGCGGAAACCGTCCGTGTACTCCTCGATGTAGTCCAGCAGCGCGAACGCGGCCTGTTCGCACAGCTCACGGGGGTGACCGGCGGTCAGCGAGCCGGTCACCATGTCCAGCAGGCACCGCATCTCCCGGTCCACCACGACCGCGTACAGCCCCTCCTTGCCGCCGAAGTGCTCGTACACCACCGGCTTGGAGACCCCGGCCTTGGCCGCGATCTCCTCCACCGACGTGCCCTCGAAGCCCTTCGCCGCGAACAGGGTCCGGCCGATCTCCAGCAGCTGCTGGCGGCGCTCCGCACCGGTCATACGGGTCCGGCGGGTCCGCCGCGTCTTGTCGTTGCTCGAGGTGCTGCTGGAGTCGGTGGCCACGGCGTCAATCATGCCGCCTTCGCGGCGGCCTTCCCGCGCCGGGCGGAACCGTCGCCTTCGGCGCGGCGCGAATCGATACGCGAGCGTGACGGCCAGCGCACGTCGTACGCCCAGCCGAGCCTCTCGAACCAGCGGATGAACCGGGCCGAGGAGTCGATCTGCCCGCGCTCCACACCGTGCCGCGCCGAGGTCGGGTCGGCGTGGTGCAGGTTGTGCCAGGACTCGCCGCAGGACAGCACCGCCAGCCACCACACGTTGCCCGAGCGGTCCCGCGACTTGAACGGGCGCTTGCCCACCGCGTGACAGATCGAGTTGATCGACCAGGTCACGTGGTGCAGCAGCGCCACCCGGACGAGCGAGCCCCAGAAGAACCCGGTGAAGGCGCCCCACCAGGACATCGTCGCCAGCCCGCCGATCAGCGGGGGCAGCAGCAGCGAGACGAGGGTCCACAGCGCGAACTGGCGGGAGATCGCCCGCATGTCCGGGTCCCGGACCAGATCCGGCGCGTACTTCTCCTGCGGGGTCTGCTCCTCGTCGAACATCCAGGCGATATGGGCCCACCACAGGCCCTTCAGCAGCGCGGGCAGCGTCTCCCCGAACCGCCACGGCGAGTGGGGGTCGCCCTCGGCGTCGGAGAACTTGTGGTGCCTGCGGTGGTCGGCCACCCAGCGCACCAGCGGACCCTCCACCGCCATCGACCCCATGATCGCCAGCGCGATCCTGAGCGGCCGCTTGGCCTTGAAGGAGCCGTGCGTGAAGTAGCGGTGGAAGCCGATCGTGATGCCGTGGCAGCCGAGGAAGTAGAAGAACACCAGCAGGCCCAGATCGAGCCAGCTCACCCCCCAGCCCCACACCAGCGGCACCGCCGCCAGCAGGGCCAGGAACGGCACGACGATGAACACGAGCAGCGCGATCTGCTCGATCGAACGCTTCTGTTCGCCGCCCAGCGTGGCGGAGGCGCCGTCGCTGGGAGCTTCGTCGATCACATCGGAACTTCGGGTGGTCATGCGCGTCCCCTGTGGGGTCGAGGGCGGGGGTCGAGGCAGTACCGGACAGGTACGGAACGGACGGTACGTCCCTACGGTTCCGTAACCTACGGCGTCGTAAGTATGGCAGCGTGTCGGTCGGCGGCAAGAGCCCGAGATCCTGCGCGTCCACCGGGCCACCTATCCTGGGAACTGGTCGGACAGCGCGGTCCGCTCTGTTTACTTCCCGGACGTTCCGGCCGGTATGCGGCGATTTGCCGTGTGATGGATGGGTGTCCGGGTTCCCTCCCGGATGAGCTTCAACACCGCAAGGAGCCGCACCTGTGAGCAGTGTCGACGACCAGACCCCCACCAACGGCCAAGCGCTGCGCGCCGACATCCGGCGCCTCGGCGACCTCCTGGGCGAGACCCTCGTCCGCCAGGAGGGCCCCGAGCTGCTGGAACTGGTCGAGAAGGTCCGCAGCCTCACCCGCGAGGACGGCGAGGCCGCGGCCGAGCTGCTGCGCGGCACCGAGCTGGAGACCGCCGCCAAGCTGGTGCGCGCCTTCTCCACCTACTTCCACCTCGCCAACGTCACCGAGCAGGTGCACCGCGGCCGCGAGCTGCGCGCCCGCCGCGCCGCCGAGGGCGGCCTGCTCTCCCGCACCGCCGACCGGCTGAAGGACGCCGACCCCGAGCACCTGCGGGACACCGTCCGCAACCTGAACGTGCGCCCGGTCTTCACCGCCCACCCCACCGAGGCCGCCCGCCGCTCGGTCCTCAACAAGCTCCGGCGCGTCGCCGAACTCCTGGACACCCCCGTCCTCGACTCCGACCGCCGCCGCCACGACGTACGGCTCGCCGAGAACATCGACCTCGTCTGGCAGACCGACGAACTGCGCGTGGTCCGCCCCGAGCCCACCGACGAGGCCCGCAACGCCATCTACTACCTGGACGAGCTGCACGCCGACGCCGTCGGCGACGTCCTGGAGGACCTCACCGCCGAGCTGGAGCGGGTCGGCGTCACCCTGCCGCCCGACACCCGCCCCCTGACCTTCGGCACCTGGATCGGCGGCGACCGCGACGGCAACCCCAACGTCACCCCCCAGGTCACCTGGGACGTGCTGATCCTCCAGCACGAGCACGGCATCAACGACGCGCTGGAGATGATCGACCAGCTCCGCGGCCTGCTCTCCAACTCCATCCGCTACGCCGGTGCCACCGAGGAACTCCTCACCTCCCTGGACGCCGACCTGGAGCGCCTGCCGGAGATCAGCCCCCGCTACAAGCGGCTCAACGCCGAGGAGCCCTACCGGCTCAAGGCCACCGCGATCCGGCAGAAGCTGGAGAACACCAAGCAGCGCCTCGCCCGCAACACCCAGCACGAGGACGGCCGGGACTACCTCGGCACCGCCGAACTCCTCAGCGACCTGCGGATCATCCAGACCTCCCTGCGCGAACACCGCGGCGCCCTCTTCGCCGACGGCCGCATCGACCGCGTCATCCGCACCCTGGCCGCCTTCGGCCTCCAGCTCGCCACCATGGACGTCCGCGAGCACGCCGACGCCCACCACCACGCCCTCGGCCAGCTCTTCGACCGGCTCGGCGAGGAGTCCTGGCGCTACGCCGACATGCCCCGCGAGTACCGCGCCAAGCTGCTCGCCAAGGAACTGCGCTCCCGCCGCCCGCTCGCCCCGAGCCCGGCCCCGGTCGACGAGGCCGCCGCCAAGACCCTCGGCGTCTTCCAGACCGTCAAGCGGGCCCTGGAGGTCTTCGGACCCGAGGTCATCGAGTCGTACATCATCTCCATGTGCCAGGGCGCCGACGACGTGTTCGCCGCGACCGTGCTGGCCCGCGAGGCCGGACTGCTCGACCTGCACGCGGGCTGGGCCAAGATCGGCATCGTGCCGCTGCTGGAGACCACCGACGAGCTGAAGGCCGCCGACACCATCCTGGAGGACATGCTCTCCGACCCCTCCTACCGGCGCCTGGTCGCGCTGCGCGGGGACGTCCAGGAGGTCATGCTCGGCTACTCCGACTCCTCCAAGTTCGGCGGCATCACCACCAGCCAGTGGGAGATCCACCGCGCCCAGCGCCGACTGCGCGACGTCGCCCACCGCTACGGCGTCCGGCTGCGCCTCTTCCACGGCCGCGGCGGCACCGTCGGCCGCGGCGGCGGCCCCTCGCACGACGCCATCCTCGCCCAGCCCTGGGGCACCCTGGAGGGCGAGATCAAGGTGACCGAGCAGGGCGAGGTCATCTCCGACAAGTACCTGATCCCCTCCCTCGCCCGGGAGAACCTGGAACTCACGGTCGCCGCCACCCTCCAGGCGTCCGCCCTGCACACCGCCCCCCGCCAGTCCGACGAGGCCCTCGCCCGCTGGGACGCGGCCATGGACGTCGTCTCCGAAGCCGCCCACACCGCCTACCGCCGCCTGGTCGAGGACCCCGACCTGCCGACGTACTTCCTCGCCTCCACCCCCGTCGACCAGCTCGCCGAACTCCACCTGGGCTCGCGGCCCTCCCGCCGCCCCGGCTCCGGCGTCTCGCTCGACGGACTGCGCGCCATCCCGTGGGTGTTCGGCTGGACCCAGTCCCGGCAGATCGTGCCCGGCTGGTTCGGCGTCGGCTCCGGCCTCAAGGCACTGCGCGAGGCGGGCCTGCGACAGGAAGGAGACACCGTGCTCGGCGAGATGCACGAACAGTGGCACTTCTTCCGGAACTTCATCTCCAACGTCGAGATGACCCTCGCCAAGACCGACCTGCGCATCGCCCAGCACTACGTCGACACCCTCGTCCCCGACGAGCTCAAGCACGTCTTCGACACCATCAAGGCCGAGCACGAGCTGACCGTCACCGAGGTGCTGCGCATCACCGGCGAGCAGGAACTCCTCGACGCCCAGCCCGAGTTGCGGCAGACCTTCGCCATCCGCGACGCCTACCTGGACCCGATCTCCTACCTCCAGGTCGCCCTGCTCAAGCGCCAGCGCGACGCGGCCGCCGCCGGTGAGGAGGCCGACCCGACCCTGGGCCGCGCCCTGCTGCTCACCGTCAACGGCGTCGCGGCGGGCCTCCGCAACACCGGCTGACCGGACGCGCGTACGGCGGTGCCCCCGGAACCTTCCCGGTCCGGGGGCACCGCCGTATGTTCAGGAGAGTACGAAGGCCGCCGTCAGCAGGGCCGCGCCCGCCAGGCCCAGCACCCAGGCCGGCCGGGGCATCCGCATCCCGCCCGCCACCACCACCGACGCCAGCAGCAGCGCCCCGCCCAGCGGCAGCCAGGCCAGCAGGACACCGGCCACGCCCGCGCGCACGGCGACATCCGTACCGGGCTCCAGGACGACGTCGTAGCTGTGGTCCTCGCGCACCATCACCGACCGCTCGATCCGGACGGACGACCGCGGCGTGGCGCCCGGCGACAGCGGGGCGAACGTCCCCTCGCAGCGCTGTGGCAGACAGTCCGTCACCGTCAGCGTGCCGCGCTCGCGCCCCTTGGGCAGCATCGCGTGCTGCGCGGTCCCCCAGGACCCCCACGCCCCGGCGAACACGATCAACGCGGCGAACAGCCCCGCGACCACGACCCGGCCCATCCGGACGACGGACCCCGAACGCGCGGAACTGGCGGAGGCAGCAGGCATGGCCGGGATCATTGGCCATACCTCTACTGCGGGTCAACTCGGCGGTGCCGCCGATGTCCTGGACGCTACGAGTTGTACGCCGACTGAGCCCGCTCCAGCCCCTCGATGACCAGGCACTCCACCGCGTCCGCCGCGCGGTCCACGAAGTAGTCCAGTTCCTTGCGCTCCGCCGACGCGAAGTCCTTCAGCACGAAGTCCGCGACCTGCATCCGCCCCGGCGGACGCCCGATCCCGAACCGCACCCGGTGATAGTCGGCGCCCATCGCCTTCGTCATCGACTTCAGACCGTTGTGCCCGTTGTCGCCGCCGCCCAGCTTCAGCCGCAGCACGCCGTAGTCGATGTCCAGCTCGTCATGGACCGCCACCACCTGGGAGAGCGGCACCTTGTAGAACTCGCGCAGCGCGTTCACCGGACCGCCCGACAGGTTCATGTACGACATCGGCTTGGCTAGGATCACCCGCCGGTTGGCCGGGCCCATCGGACCGATCCGGCCCTCCAGCACCTGCGCCTGCGCCTTGCCCGACCGCTTGAACTTCCCGCCGATCCGCTCCGCGAGCAGATCCACCGCCATGAAACCGACGTTGTGCCGGTTCATCGCGTACTCCGGCCCCGGATTACCGAGCCCGACCACCAGCCAAGGGGCGTTTTCGGGGGTGCTCACGACCCACTCTCCTCGATATGCGCCAGCCGCCGCCCCCGCGGGACGGGGACGGCGACTGACGGATGACTCAAGCCGGTGCGGCTCAGGCCTCGGCGGACTCTTCGCCCTCGACGGCGGCCTCGTCCTCGGCCGGCTCCTCGATCTGCGCGGCCAGGACCTGCAGGACGACGGCGTCGTCCTCGACGGCCAGGGAGACACCCTTGGGCAGCTCGATGTCCTTGGCGTGGATGGAGGCACCGGCCTCCAGGCCCTCGACGGAGACCGTCAGCGACTCGGGGATGTGGGTGGCCTCGGCCTCGACCGGCAGCGCGTTCAGCACGTGCTCGAGCAGGTTGCCGCCCGGCGCCAGCTCGCCCTCGGCGACCACCGGGACCTCGACGGTGACCTTCTCGCCACGCTTGACCAGCAGCAGGTCGACGTGCTCCAGGAAGCCCTTCAGCGGGTCACGCTGCACGGACTTCGGGATCGCCAGCTCGTTGGTCTTGCCGTCGATGTCCAGGGCGATCAGGACGTTCGGCGTACGCAGGGCGAGCAGCAGCTCGTGGCCCGGCAGGGAGATGTGCAGCGGCTCGGAACCGTGGCCGTAGAGCACACCGGGAACCTTGTTGTCACGGCGGATGCGACGGGCGGCACCCTTGCCGAACTCGGTGCGGGTCTCGGCGGCGAGCTTGACCTCGGACATACGGATCACTCCTCGTACAGGTAGATCGATGGGGGTCCCCCCGCTCGAGCGGAGTCGAGAGTGGGGGAGGTCACCCGGCCACGAACGGCCTGCTACGAAGAGCGCGTCGATAACGGACAACCGGCACCCGTGAAAACACGAGCGCGGCCTCCCTCGCCGAGCAACTGTCGCAGTCTACTCGGCAAGGGGGCCGCGCCCAAAAGGATCTTCCGGGCCGCCTCAGCAGGCCCGCAGAAACCTCACTGCTCGTCGAAGAGGCTCGTCACCGAACCGTCCTCGAACACCTCGCGCACCGCGCTGGCGATCGTCCCGGCGATCGACAGCACCGTGATCTTGTCCAGGTCCGCCGCCAGCTCACCCGGCGTCGGCAGGGTGTCGGTGAACACGAACTCGCTCACCCGCGAGTTCTTCAGCCGGTCCGCCGCCGGACCCGACAGCACACCGTGCGTCGCCGTCACGATGACGTCCTCCGCCCCGTGCGCGAACAGCGCGTCCGCCGCGGCGCAGATCGTGCCACCGGTGTCGATCATGTCGTCGACCAGGACACACACCCGGCCCTCGACCTCACCCACGACCTCGTGGACCGTGACCTGGTTCGCCACGTCCTTGTCCCGGCGCTTGTGCACGATCGCCAGCGGCGCACCGAGACGGTCGCACCAGCGGTCCGCCACCCGCACCCGGCCCGCGTCCGGGGACACCACGGTCAGCTTCGACCGGTCCACCTTCGCGCCCACATAGTCCGCCAGCAGCGGCAGCGCGAACAGGTGGTCCACCGGACCGTCGAAGAAGCCCTGGATCTGGTCCGTGTGCAGATCCACGGTCAGGATGCGGTCCGCACCCGCCGTCTTCATCAGGTCCGCGATCAGCCGCGCCGAGATCGGCTCACGGCCACGGTGCTTCTTGTCCTGACGGGCGTACCCGTAGAACGGCACGATCACCGTGATGGAGCGCGCCGACGCCCGCTTCAGCGCGTCGATCATGATCAACTGCTCCATGATCCACTTATTGATCGGCGCCGTGTGGCTCTGGATCAGGAAACAGTCCGCGCCACGCGCCGACTCCTGATAACGCACATAGATCTCACCGTTGGCGAAGTCGAACGCCTTCGTCGGGACGACCCCCACACCGAGCTTGTGAGCGACCTCCTCGGCAAGTTCGGGGTGGGCGCGGCCGGAGAAGAACATCATCTTCTTCTCGCCGGTCGTCTTGATCCCGGTCACAGCACTGTCTCCTCAGAGGTTCTCAGCCAGCCGCCGGCCAAGCGTCCTCTCGACGGGGCACGAGAGGGCCGAATCGGCTGGTAGGGGTGCGGTTGTGCACTTATCACGGTACGCCGTGTTTGACGCAGCCGTTTCCGACGAGCCTTCCCTCAGCCCTCGTCCACGCCCGGCCGGGACGCCGCCTCCGCCGCCTTCGCGGCCGCGCTCCCGGGGCGCTTACGAGCCACCCAGCCCTCGATATTCCGCTGCTGACCACGGGCCACGGCCAGGGAACCGGGCGGCACATCCTTCGTGATCACGGACCCCGCACCGGTGTACGCGCCGTCCCCGACCGTGACAGGAGCCACAAACATGTTGTCCGAACCGGTCTTGCAATGCGACCCCACCGTCGTGTGGTGCTTGCTCTCACCGTCATAGTTCACGAACACGCTCGCCGCGCCGATGTTGGTGAAGTCACCGATCGTCGCGTCCCCCACGTACGACAGATGCGGAACCTTCGTCCCCTCACCGATCGACGCGTTCTTCGTCTCCACGTACGTACCGATCTTCGCCTTCACCCCCAGCCGCGTACCCGGCCGCAGATACGCGTACGGACCCACCGTCGCGCCCTCGCCGACCTCCGCGCCGTCCGCCACCGTGTTGTCCACACGCGCGCCCGCGCCCACCACCGTGTCGTTCAGGCGGCTGTTCGGGCCCACCTCCGCGCCCTCGTCGATCCGCGTGGCACCGGTGAGCTGCGTACCAGGGTGCACCACCGCGTCCCGGCCGAAACCGACCGTCACGTCCACCCACGTCGTCGCCGGGTCCACCACGGTCACGCCGTCCAGCATCGCGGCCGTCAGCAGACGGTCGTTCAGCGTCCGGCGCGCCTCCGCCAACTGCACCCGGTTGTTGATCCCGGCGATCTCCCGGTGGTCACCGGCCACCGAAGCGCCGACCCGGTGCCCGGCCGCCCGCAGGATGCCCAGCACATCGGTCAGGTACTCCTCGCCCTGACTGTTGTCCGTACGCACCTGCTTCAGCGCCTGCGCCAGCAGCCGGCCGTCGAACGCGAACACACCGCTGTTGATCTCGACGATCGCCCGCTGCTCGTCCGTCGCGTCCTTGTGCTCCACGATCGCCGTCACCGCGCCGCTCGCGCCGTCCCGCACGATCCGGCCGTAACCGGTCGCGTTCGGGACCTCGGCGGTCAGCACGGTCACCGCGTTGCCGTCGGCGTCGTGGGTGCCGGTGAGGGCCGCCAGGGTGTCCGCGGTCAGCAGGGGGGTGTCGCCGCAGACCACCACGACGGTGCCGTCGACCGGGCCGCCCAGCTCCTCCAGCGCCATCCGCACCGCGTGCCCGGTGCCGTTCTGCTGCTCCTGCACGGCCGTACGGACGCCGGGGTCGATCTCGGCGAGGTGCGCGGCGACCTGCTCACGGGCGTGACCGACGACGACCACCAGCTCGGCGGGGTCCAGTTCACGGGAGGCGGCCAGTACATGACCGACCAGGGAGCGGCCGCAGATCTGGTGCAGGACCTTCGGTGTGGCCGACTTCATACGGGTGCCCTCACCCGCTGCGAGAACGACGACGGCTGCCGGGCGAATGGCGCTCACGGGGTTGCCTTTCGGCTCTGGGAAGAGGTGGTGACTGGCGGCAGAATACCGGGGGGTGTTTCGGCGGACATGAGAGCGGGTCCCGCCGGGGGTGTGTACCGGTCGGGACCCGAACTTCGCATGTGGATGCTGTGGGCTCCCGGAGAAGGATTCGAACCCTCATTCAACGGACCAAAACCGTTTGTCCTGCCCTTAGACGATCCGGGATGAATAGCGCCCTATGTCCGATTCGATTGATCGGCTTCGGGCGCGGCTTCCACTATGCCGTACCAGGACCCCTCGATGCGACGGTACAAGTCTGCGCTTTTCAGGACTTTGATCACGAGGCAACCCCGGTATGTGTCGCCCGTGTTCCGCCGGACGGTCTTCGGATTGTGCTTCTTGAGAGAGGTCTTGTAGAAGGCGGAGCGGTCCGCCCCGACCAGCTCGGACCAGTACCGCTCGGCGCCGGGCACGTCCGCCGTCTCATGGATCATCACCGTGAAGCGCAGCCGCTCGCGCTCCACGCCCAGCAGGTCGAGCCACGCCAGAAAGGTCGTGATCATGCCGGGGTCGCTGTTGACGAACGTGACGTTCTCGCGGCGGTCGTAGGGCTTGTCCTTGGCGCCCTCGGCCCAGTAGAGCCCGACGCCGACGAGGAAGAGCTCCCGCTCGGACAGCGGGCCGACCGCCCGTCTCGCCTCGTCCTTGATCCGTCGGCGCTCCTCGTCGCGGACACGCAGCCTCTCCTCCCACCCCTTCCTGGCGATGGCCGCGGCCTCCTCGGGCGACCGCTTCCGCTCCGGCTTCGGCAGGTCCCGCACCCACAGGGACACCGAGCTGCGCGAGCAGCCCAGCGCCGCCTCGATCTGGTCGTATGTCCAGCCCTGGCGGCGGAGTTCCCGGGCCTGCTCCCGGAGGTCGTCCTTGGCGTTCGGGCGTTTGGTCCACTCCGGGGCCGGTTCGCCGTGGACGAGGCGGTTGAGGAGGTCGTTGTTGTGGACCTTCAGGTGGTCGCGGATCTGGCGGAGGCTCATGCCCTGGCGGCGGAGGGCGATGGCCTGGGCGCGGAGGTTCTCGAAGTCGGCGTACTCGTGTGTTTTGCCTGGTGAACTTGCCATTTGCATATCGTCCGGGCGGAATGTGGCGCTCCGGGGGCCCGTGCGGTGGAGTTCAGTAGTTCGAGTGACGGGCGGGGCGTGGTCCGGACGGGTAGGTGAAAGTCACCGGAAAAGCCGTCCTGGGCGCCCGTAGTCTGGAGGGCATGACCACGACGGGGGAAGACCACACCAGGGCGCCGACCGGCCCGTGGTGGTGGGAGAGACGGCGCGGTGCGGTGCTGGACGTGGCCCTGGGGCTGGCGTCGGCGGCGGAGTGCGGCGCGGAGGGTGTCCCGTTCGCGCGGGACGCGGGCCTGCCGCTGTGGCTCGGTGTCGTGTTCGGGGTGCTCGCGGGTTCGGTGCTGCTGGTGCGCCGGAAGTGGCCGGTCGCGGTGGTGCTGGTGGCGGTCGCGGTGACGCCCGCCGAGATGGGCCTGCTGATGGGCATCGTCGGCCTGTACACCCTGGCGGCGTGTGAGCTGCCGCGCCGGGTGATCGTGGCGCTGGCGGGGATGTCGCTGGTGGGCACGATGATCGTGACGTTCGTGCGGGTGCGCCAGGACATGGCGCGTGGGGATCTGACGCTGGGCGACTGGTTCGTGCCGTTCGCGGCGGTGGCGACCTCGCTGGGGGTGACCGCGCCGCCGGTGCTGCTGGGGTTGTACGTGGGTGCGCGCCGTCGGCTGATGGAGAGCCTGCGGGAGCGGGCGGACAGTCTGGAGCGGGAGCTGCAGCTGCTCGCGGAGCGTGCGGAGGAGCGTGCGGAGTGGGCGCGGGGCGAGGAGCGCACGCGGATCGCGCGGGAGATGCATGACGTGGTGGCGCACCGGGTGAGTCTGATGGTGGTGCACGCGGCGGCGTTGCAGGCGGTGGCGCGTAAGGACCCGGAGAAGGCGGTGCGGAACGCGGCGCTGGTGGGGGACATGGGTCGGCAGGCGCTGACGGAGCTGCGGGAGATGCTCGGGGTGCTGCGGTCGGGGGACGGGGTGCGGGCGCGGGTGCGGCCGGTGGCGGTGCCGTTGGCGGCGGTGGGTGTGGCGGCTGCGGAGGCGGCGTCGAAGGCGGCGGCCGAGGTGGTCGTGGTGGACGGGCCGTGGTTGTCGGAGCTGGAGGAGTTGGTGGGGCAGTCGGCGGCGGCCGGGATGGTGGTGGCGCTGTCGGTGGAGGGTGAGCTGCGGTCGTATCCGGCGGAGGTGGAGCAGACGGCGTACCGGGTGGTGCAGGAGGCGTTGACGAACGTCCACAAGCACGCGGCGGGTGCGAAGACGTATGTGCGGCTCGCTCATCGGTCGGCGGAGATCGCGATGCAGGTGGAGAACGATTCGCCGCCGGAGCCGGGGTCGGCGTCGGCGGGGTTGCCGTCGGGTGGCAATGGTCTGGTGGGGATGCGGGAGCGGGTCGTGTCCTTGGGGGGCGTGTTCGTGTCGGGTCCGACGGACGCGGGGGGTTTCCGGGTGTCGGCGGTGATTCCGGCGGCGTAGGGGCCGTGTTTTCGGGTGGCCGCTTCTGTCGTGTCCGGCGCTCAATCCTCGGTGTGTGCTGAATCCACCCATTGGATGAACGTGCCGGTCCGGTGGCATGGGTGGGGCTTCTGAGACGCAGTGTGTCGGTGCGTCCCGAGGTGTTCGGGGCGAGTCGGCGGAAGGGTCTGGGGAGTCATGCGTACTGAGGCCATCGACCGGGTGACGCTGGTGTTCTCGCTGTTCGACGCGAATGGCAACGGTCATCTGGACCCGGAGGACTTCGAGCTGATGGCGTCGCGGGTGACGGCGGCGGCGGAGGGTTCGGGGGAGGGTGCGCGGGCGCGGATGTCGGCGGCGTTCCAGCGGTACTGGGAGACGCTGGAGGCGGAGCTGGACGCGAACAAGGACGGGCGGATCACGCTGGAGGAGTTCCGGGCGTGTGTGCTGGCGCCGGAGCGGTTCGCGGGGACGGTGCGGGAGTTCGCGGAGTCGTTGGCGATGCTGGGTGATCCGGTCGGGGACGGGGTGGTCGGGCGTCCGTTGTTCACGGCGTTGATGCGGGCGATCGGTTTCGCGGGTCCGAACATCGACGCGTTGTTCGACGCGTTCGGTCCGGACGGGGAGGACCGGATCGCGGTGGCGACGTGGGTGGCGGGGATCGAGGACTTCTACGCGCCGGACAAGGCGGGGATTCCGGGGGACCACCTGGTGAGTGCGGTGGTCTGAGAGGGGGGCGGGGCGGGTCGGGTCGGGGAGAGGGGCGGTCCGGGGTGACGGTCGTGGGGCTCGCCGTGGGGCGGGGTACGGGTGCCGAGGTGGCGGCGGTCTTCGAGCGGGTGCTGGGGGTGCTGGCGGGGGCGTCCGGGGTGCCGGTGCGGGTGGAGCGCGCGGAGCGGGTCTATCACTCGTATGTGTCGTTGCGGGGTGAGGCGCCGGAGCGGATCGCGGCGCTGACCGAGGAGGACGCGGCGCATTACGAGGGGTTCTGCCGGGGGCTGGCGGGCCGGGGGGTCTCGGCGGTGTTCCGTACGGCGATCAACGCGCAGTCGTTGTATCTGGTGCGGCAGCGCCTTCGTGCGGTGAAGGTGGACGGGCTGGGGGGTCCGCCGGGTGGGGTGGCGCCGGAGCTGTTGTTGGTGCGGGATCAGGCGCAGGGGTTCTACACGGGGGCGAACCGGCATGGTCCGGGCCGGGTGGTGCGGACGATGGAGTTCTCCGAGGAGGTCACGAACGAGGTGATCGACTGCGCGCTGGCGCGGGCGCGGCTGGTGTGGCCGGGGGGTGGGGCGGCGCGGGTGGTGATGGCGTACAAGTTCCATCTGCTGGACGGGGCGCTGGACGACTGGGTGCGTGGGGCGGCGGCGCGGCATGGGGTGGAGATCCGGTTGTGTCAGCCGGACACGGTGAACCGGGATCTGATCGCGCATGGTCTGCCGCCGGGGACGGTGGTGGTGGCGGGGAACGAGTGGGCGGACATCATGCATGTGGTGCTGCTGGACCGGTTCGGGGGTGAGCGGCAGGAGAGCCGGTTCACGGAGAACGTGCATCTGCTGCCGGAGGTGGCGGGGCTGGTGGAGTTCCAGACGGTGCACGGCTCGGCGGACGATCTTCAGGGCCGTGATCTGGTGAATCCGGTGGCGACGATCCGGGCGGCGGCGGCCGTGGCGGAGCGGCATGTGGGGTGCCGGGGTGCGGTGGCGGCGGTGGAGGGGGTGCTCGCGGGGCTGGCGGCCCGGGGGGTGGGGACGGCCGATGTGGGTGGGTCGGCGTCGACCGGTGAGGTGGTGGCGGGGGTGCTGGCGGGGTTGGGGGTGCCGGGTCCGGGGGTGGACGCGCTGGTGGCGGGGGCGTGAGTGGCGCGGGGGGTGTGGTGCTGGTGGTGGTCGATCTGCAGAACGACTTCTGTGACGCGTCGGCCGCCGCCCGCCACGGGAGCGATCCGGGGGTGCTGGCGGAGGTGGCGGGTGCCGCGGCCGGGGTGGTGGACCAGGCGCGGGCGGCCGGGGTGGAGGTGGTCTTTGTCCGCTTCCTGGGGGACGAGGCGTATCAGGGGCCGAGCTGGCGGCGGCGTGACCGGGTGCTGGGGAAGCGGGCGAAGTGTGTGTCGGGGAGCCGGGGCGCGGAGTTCCACGGGGTGGTGCCCGCGGTGGGGGAGGCGGTGTTCACCAAGTACGCGTGTTTCGACGCGTTCCTGGTGGAGGGGTTCGAGCGGTACTTGCGGGAGCGGGGGGTGGTGCGGCTGGTGTTCGCGGGGGTGTTCACCGATGTGTGTGTGGATTCGACGGCGCGGACGGCGTTCCAGAAGGGGTTCGAGGTGTCGGTGCTGACGGACTGCACGACGCCGTTGCATCTCCCGGAGCCGCTGGTGCTGTCGTTCATGGAGCGGGTGTACGGGGCGCGGCTGACGACGTGTGCGGACCCGGAGTTGTGGGCCGCGCGTCCCTCGACCGAGGAGGAATCATCGCGACCGTCGGTACGGCGGACCGGCCCGGTGCCGGTGACTTCGGAGTGGACGCGGGAGTAGGGGTGACCGCGCTGCTGGTCGCGGCGGCGCGGGCGATCGAGGCGCGCCGTCCGGACGCGTTGGCGCGTGATCCGTGGGCGGAGTGTTTCGTGCGGGCGGCGCCGGTGTCGGCCGGGTGGCCGGTGTGTCCGGAGGAGGTGCCGCGCGGGGATGCCGACCCGGTGTGGGGGCGCCTCGCCCGGTATTTCGGGCTGCGGACGCGGGTGCTGGACGACGCGCTGCGTTCGGCGGCGCGGGCCGGGACCCGGCAGTTCGTGCTGTTGGGGGCGGGGCTGGACACGCGGGCGTTCCGGTTGGACTGGCCGTCGGGCAGCACGGTGTGGGAGGTGGACCGGCCCGGTGTGCTGGGTTTCAAGGAGCGGGTGCTGGCGGGGGCGGGTGCGGTGCCGTCGGCGGGGCGGGTGCCGGTGCCGGTGGATCTGCGTGGGGACTGGGCGGCGGCGCTGCTCGGTGCCGGTCTGGAGCCGGGGCTGCCGACGGCGTGGGTGGCGGAGGGGCTGTTGCTGTACCTTCCGGCGGACACCGAGCGCCGACTCATGGCCGTCGTCGATGAGTTGAGCGCGCCGGGCAGCATGCTGGGCTATGAGGTGAAGCTGTTGAAGGAGGCCCGCGCGGTGCGGGACAGCCCGGTGTACGTGGAGGCGCGGGAGCGGCTGGGGGTGGATCTGCCGGCCCTGTTCGACGGTGATCCGCGTCCGGACTCGGCGGTGGATCTGGCGGGCCGGGGCTGGCGGACGCGGGTGGGTACGCCGTACGACCATGTCCGCAGGTATGGCCGGGGGCCGCGGCCGGAGCCGGACGACGCGCTGGCGGCCAACCGCTGGGTGTGCGCGGTGAAGGGCGCGGCGGGGGTCAGCCGGTGGTGAGGCGGACGGGCTGGGTTCCGGCGATGAGCGCGGTCAGCGCGTGGTCGATGCCGGGGCCGAGGTACCAGTCGCCGGTGTGGTCGAGGGTGTAGACGCGGCCCTGGGTGTCGATGGCGAGGAGGGCGGCGGTGTCGGTCTCCTCGCCCAGCGGGCTGAGTTCGGTGCCGAGGGCGCGGCCGAGGTCGCCGAGGGTGCGGGCGAGGTGCAGGCCCTGGAGCGGGTCGAGGTGGAGGGCGGCGGGGGCGATCTGGCGTCCGGTGCCGGTGGGGGTGACGCGCAGTCCGCCGAACTCGGCCCAGGCTTCGACGGCGGCGGGGAAGACGGCGTGCCGGTGTCCGGCGGGGGAGAGGTGTTCGCGCAGGGTGTCGGCCCAGATCTCGGCCTGCTTTATGTCCCAGCGGCCGGGGTGCCAGCCCGCGGTGCGCAGCGCGTTGTCGACGGCGCCGGGGAAGCGGGGTGCGGTGCCGTCCGGTCCGTGGGGTGCGGCGAGCCTGGGGGATGAGGTGCGGTCGGGGTGCATCTGCCCTATCGATCGTCGTGCTGGTGAGCTGGTTCGGGGGCCCGGCGGGGGCGGGTTCAGTCGCCGGTGGTGGCCGGGTCGACGACGCGGACGCCGAAGTGGGCGGTGAGGGCGGCGCAGGCGCGGCAGGGGGTGGCGAAGCTGCCGTGCAGCGGGTCGCCGTCCTCGCGTATGCGGCGGGCGGTGAGCTTGGCGTGCTTCAGGGACTTGCGGGCCTCGCCGTTGGTCATGGGGCGGCGGGCGGAGCGCCTGCTGCGGGTGGCGTCGGCGGCGGTGAGGTGCCGGGAGATGAGGATGGTCTCGGCGCAGCGTCCGGTGAAGCGGTCGCGCTGGCCGCTGGTGAGGGTGTCGAGGAAGTCCTGCACGAGGTGGTGCAGGGGGGCGGGCTGGTCGCCGCGGGCGGCGGTGCCGGTGAGGGTGGCGCCGCGTACGGAGAGGGCGGCGGCGACGGCGGGCAGGATGCCGTCGCGGCGGTGCAGCAGGGCGGGGGCGGGAGGCTCGTTGCTGTCGCTCCAGCCGATGCGAGGGTCGCCGGCCCGCACGTCGGTACCTCCGGTCGGCATCGTGTTCATGATCGTCTTCCCTCCCCCGGGCCCGCGCCCGAGGGACACAGAGTGCCAAATGCCGTGGCCACTGCGGAAGCTGGGGCGGTGCGACACGCCAGGGCGGGGTTCACCCGTCACGGGTGGTGACGGCTGGTCACACAAGTGGCGGGCTTTCGGTGGGGTGTTCGAGGGGGTCGGGGGGTGGCGGGGTCGGACGGGGGCGGAGGACCGGGGTCCGGTGGGCCGGTGACCGGTGTGCGTGTACCGCATAGGCTGTCGGCACCGCGCCGGGGCGCGGCCTTTAGGCGTCGGTGACGTTGAAGACAGTCGGATACGGGTCGGGGCGTACCGGAGAGGGTGCGGTGCCCGGCTCGTACAGAGTGCCGCAGGGGGCAACCGCCATGACGACAGGTCGGCTCGGGCAGGAAGCCGCGCCGCCGAACGCGGCCTATGCCGGGCAGGTCGTGCACTTCCCGGACCCGGTGCGGGCGGCCCGCCATCCGCGCGGGGTGCGGATCGACGAGCACGGTCATCCCGACTTCGCGCCGTACGCGCGCGCGGCGGCCGAGATCGCGGAGCCCCCAGAGGGGTTCGGCGTCGACGAACTGCGGCTGACGGACTATGTGTCGGCCAACGCGGTGCTGGCGGCGTCGGGGCACGAGCTGTGGGACACGGTGCCCGAGGTGGCGACGCCGCACGGCTGGACGTGGCACCACGTGGCGAACTCCCGGCGTCTGGAGCTGGTCCCGGTCGAGGTGAAGGCGCTGCTGCGGCACCACGGCGGGGTGGCGACGGCGGTGGTGGACCACGCCAAGCGCGGCACCCGCCCGCTGAACGAGACGCGTCCGGCGCACTTCGCGCTCCCCAAGTCGGGGATCGCGGTGACGGAGTCGCAGGTGCAGGGCGTCGAGGAGGACCTCGGCTACCGGCTGCCCGGCGCCTACCGCTCGTTCCTGAAGGCGGCCGGAGGCTGCGCGCCGGTGGGTGCCGCGCTCGACGCCGAGCTGGGCCTGCTGCTGGACCAGCCGTTCTTCACGGTCCGGGACGAGGCCGCGGTCAACGACCTGGTGTACGTGAACAAGTGCCTGCGCGACCATCTGACCAAGGACTACCTGGGCGTCTCGTTCGTCCAGGGCGGTCTGGTCGCGGTGAAGGTGAAGGGCGAGCGGGCGGGCTCGGTGTGGTTCTGCGCGTACGACGACGTGCGGGACACCGACCCGTCGTGGTCGGCGGCGGAGCGCGTCGAGCGGCTGCTGCTGCCCTGCGGTGACGACTTCGACGCGTTCCTGTCCCGGCTGGCCGGTGATCCGCCGGAGCTGGACACGGTGGCGAGTCTGATGGTGGACGGCGGCTTCGCGCGGGCCGTCCCGGTGTCTCCGGCGTCCTCGGCGCCGGCGGGGGAGTGAGGTCCCGGTCATGGTGACGTTTGCGCGCGCGCAGGAGCGCGGCGAGGAATGGATCAACGGGGACGTCCCGGCGTACCAGCACCGTGAGGTGCGGGTGCGGGAGTTCGACCTCGGGTTCGTGGTGTGGGGCGAGGACCGTGCCGACGGGCCGCGTTCCGACGCGGGCGGCCAGCGGTTGGTCATCGCGCGGGACAGCGGCGAGGCCACGCTGTGGCCCGCGCTGCCGGTGGGCGAGGTCGTCCGCCGCTACGAGGAGCTGTACGGCCGCCCCGACGACGTCGAGGACGCGGCACCGGTGTCGCCCGCCGCGCGGGTGGACCTGAACCAGACGTCGTTCCTGCTGAGTCCTCCGGAGTGGTTGCAGGAGGCGGCTGACAAGCTGGGCATCCCGGACCGGCGTCAGGGTTCCGGAACGGGGGCCGGCCAGGGTTCGGGTACCGGGTCCGGTCCGGGGCTGGGCACCGGGTCCGGTCAGGGTTCGGACACTTTGCGTACGGGGTCGGGTCAGGGCTCGCCCTCGGTGCCCGCTCAAGGTTCTTCCGCGGGACTCGCCCGGACGCAGGCCGGGATGCCCGCCGCCGCTCCGGACAGCGGGGCCGCCTGGCCCGCCGCCAAGGGTGAGGCGGAGGAGAGCCGGGACGGGGACACCCCGTGGGCCGGTACGGACACCAACGCCGAGGGTGGCGAGGACCGTTCGGTGCCGCTGCCCGCGACGGTGTTCGCGCCGCCGCTCAACGACGGCACCCCGCCCCCGCCCGCCGCCGCGCCGGACGCGAAGACGGCCCTGATGTCGGGCGGCAGCCAGCTCCCGCCCACCGCCGTCGCGCCCGCGGTGGACGACACCGAGGTGTCCGCCCGGGGCACCGACACCCCGCCCGCTCCGGCCCGGCCGCTGCCCCCGCACGCCGGGGACATCGCCGACGCCGCGACCAGCAAGGCCCCGCCGCCGCCCCGCAGGCGCGGTCCCGGTCTGCCCCCGCACCCGCCGGGCGCCCCCGGCGCACCGGGCGCGCAGCCCGGCGCCGAGGGCTACGTACCGACGCAACTGGTGTCCTCGCTCGGCCCCGAGAACCCCGCCGGGCCCGGCGGGACGCCGCAGCCGCCCGCCGCCGCGGGCACCCCGGCACCGCCCCGGCCCGCCGGAGCGCCCGGCGCCGTGCACCACGCGGAGACCGTGCTGTCCCCGCCGTCGCCCGGCGGCCCCGGCGTACCCCCGCCGTCCGCCCCCGGCACGCCCCCCGCGCCCGGCACCCAGCCGACGGCCGGGATGCCACCCGTACCCGGCATGCCGCCGGGCCCGCCGCCCGCGCCGCAGCCGATGCCGCACGCGGGACCGCCGCAGCAGGGCGCGCCCATGCCGCCGCCCGGTGCCATGCCGCCACCGGGAGCGATGCCGCCTCCGGCCGGTGCCATGCCGCCGCCCGGTGCGATGCCGCCCCCGGCCGCGTCGATGCCGGGGCAGCCGGGCGCGTACGGGTATCCGCCGCAGGGGCAGCCCATGGTGGGCCCCGGCTACCAGGCGGTGCTGCGCTACCGCGCCCACGACGGCTCGGAGCAGCAGCTCATCCGGCGTTCCGCGCCGGGCACCCCGCACCCGGAGTGGCAGATCTTCCACGAGCTGCGCGCGATGAACGTGCCGCCGGACCAGGTGCTGGAGCTGCACACCGAGCTGGAGTCCTGCGAACTGCCGGGCGCGTACTGCGCGCGGATGATCCGGGAGCAGTGGCCGCAGGCGCGGATCGCGTCCATCGCGCCGTACGGCACGGACCATGCGAGCCGTCAGGAGGGCATGCAGGAACTGCTGGCCCATCAGGGCGAGCTGCACCAGGTCGCGGACGGTCCCGCGCGGCCCGCGCCGGTGCGGGCGCCGCTGCCGCCGGTGCCGCCCGTGCCGCCGATCCCGCCGGAGGGCGTCGCGCAGGAGCTGGCGGCGGTGTTCGGTCCCGGCGTGTACCGGTTCGAGCAGCAGGCGGTGGCCCGGCAGGGGGTGCCGCCGGTCGTGGCGCACACCCTGGTGGTGGCCGGACTGCCGCTGGACATGGGCCCGTTCTTCTGGGCGCAGGCCCAGCCGGGCCGTCCGGTGCCGACGCTGGCGGAGCTGGCGGCCGAGCGCGGGGTGGCCCCGGCCTCGGACGCGGGGTCCTACCTGGTGATGGGCACGGACTTCGGCAAGGCGATCTGCGTCCAGTACGGCACGGCGAACATCGTGGCCGTGCCGGTGGAGAGCGGGCCGGGCGGTGCGTCGGTGCCGCCGCAGTTCGTCAACTCGGGGCTGCCCGAGTTCGCGCGCTGCCTGGCCCTGCTGGGCCGGATGTGGCGGCTGCGCTACGGCCTGAACCAGGAGCAGGCGGCCCGCTGGACCGTCGACTTCCAGGCCCAGCTGGCGGCCCTGGACCCGGCCGCGCTGGCGTCGCCGGAGAGCTGGTGGTCGGTGCTGCTGGAGCAGATGTGGGACGGGCTGCTTTAGCGCGCGTGTCCGCTGAAACGTGGGGCCCTTCACCGGTTCGGGTGAAGGGCCCCACGGCGTCTCCCGCCCGCTCCTGCTCCGGTGTCATCGGCGGAGTGTCGCGTTATGCACACTTATGACCCGACCGGCAGGATATGCGGGAAATCATCCTGTCGGGTATGTCCGACGGATTGACGGATCGACGGATTCGACGGAGAGGGGTCCCGGTGAGCGGCACAGCGAGGACACCGCGCGGCTACCGCCCCGACCAGGTCGACACGTTCCTGGCGGCGCTCTCCCGCGACCGGGACGCGGCCTGGGAGCGGGCGGCCCGGCTGACCGTGCTGGCCAGGCGGATGGAGACCGAGGCCGCGCGGCTCGGCGAGACGGCCGCGGGGCTCGCCCCGCAGGAGTACGACGTCCTCGGCGAGCGGGCCCGGCACGCGTTCCGGCTGCTGCGCGAGGAGGCGGCCGCCGTGCGCGAGGCGGCCCGCGAGGAGGCACGGCACCGGGTCGCGCGGGCCGAGCGGGACGCGGCCGGTGTGGTGCGGGCCGCGCGGGAGGCTGCGGACGCGCTGTGCGCCGGGGCCGAGGAGGAGGCCGGTCGGCTGCTGCTGGCTGCGCGCACCGAGGCGGACGGCGTACGCGTGGACGCCCGGCGCGAGGTACGGGAACTGCGCGGGCACGCCCTAGCGGCGCTGCGCGAGGCGCGCGCCCACACCGCCACGATGCCCGCGGCGCAGGAGGCCGAGCGCACGGAGCGCCGGGCGGCGGCCGAACGCGCGGACATGGAGCGGGCGGTGACGGCCGAGGCCCGCCTCGCCGAGCGGACGGCGCGCGCGGAGGCCGAACTCGCGGCGGCCGGAAGGGCACTGGAAGAGGCTACGCTCCGGGCCCGCCACCGCCAGGACGAGGCGCACGCGCGCGCCGCCGAGATCGTCGCCGCGGCCCGCCGCCACGAGGAGCGCACCGCCCGCGAGACCGAACACGTGCTGCGTGAACACAGCGACACCTGGGACGACGTGCAGGCCCAGACGAGCCGCGTACGCGACCACCTCACGGAGCTGACCGGCCAGGTCGCCGCCGCACGGTGACGCCGGGTCATGGAGTGCCCCGCGGGACGGGTTGACCCTGACGCGGCGTAAGGGTGGAGGCTGAGCCGGGTCCGGGGTGGAGGCCCATCCGGGTCGGGGTGGAGACGACCCTGAGAAGGGCTCCACCCGGCGGTGGAGTACCCCTAGGGGTATCTCCGTACACGGGCTCGGGGAGGGTTCGTCCCCGCGGAGGACGAGGGCGGCCCCGCCCCGTCCTTAGTCTGGTCTCATGCCGCCAGGGGGGCGGTTGGCCGAACCCCGGGGGTGGGGATTTCCCCCGGGGAGACGGGGGTCCGCACCAGCGTGCGGCACCCCCGGTCGCGGCCAGACTCGAGGCGTAGCGCACGGACGTACCGGCCCGCACCACTCCACTCCCGCATCGCACCGCGATCCAGGGTGCCCGCGATCGACCCGCATAGGAGACATACCGTGACATCGGCTGTGACCATTCCCAGGCACGGGGGCACTGGAGGGCCTACGGCCGTGGCCGCGCGGGCGCGGCAGGTCGTGAAGGCGTACGGGGCCGGGGAGACCCGCGTCGTCGCCCTCGACCACGTCGACGTGGACATCGCCCGCGGCCAGTTCACCGCGATCATGGGCCCCTCCGGGTCCGGCAAGTCCACCCTGATGCACTGCCTCGCCGGTCTGGACACCGTGACCAGCGGTCAGATCTACCTGGACGACACCGAGATCACCGGCCTGAAGGACAAGAAGCTCACCCGGCTGCGCCGCGACCGGATCGGCTTCATCTTCCAGGCGTTCAACCTGCTGCCGACGCTGAACGCGCTGGAGAACATCACGCTGCCCATGGACATCGCGGGCCGCAAGCCCGACAAGGCGTGGCTGGACCGGGTCGTGGAGACCGTCGGGCTCGTGGACCGGCTCAGGCACCGGCCCGCCCAGCTCTCCGGCGGCCAGCAGCAGCGCGTCGCCGTGGCCCGCGCGCTCGCCGCCCGACCGGAGATCATCTTCGGTGACGAGCCGACCGGAAACCTCGACTCCCGCGCCGGTGCCGAGATCCTCGGCTTCCTGCGCCGCTCGGTGGACGAACTGGGTCAGACCATCGTCATGGTCACCCACGACCCCGTCGCCGCCTCCTACGCGGACCGCGTGCTCTACCTCGCCGACGGCCGGATCGTGGACGAGATGCTCAAGCCCACGGCCGAACAGGTCCTGGACCGCATGAAGGACTTCGACGCGCGGGGGCGGACCTCATGACCGTCCTGAAGACCTCGCTGCGCAACTTCCTCGCGCACAAGGGCCGGATGGCGCTCTCCGCGATCGCGGTCCTGCTGTCGGTGGCGTTCGTCTGCGGCACGCTGGTGTTCACCGACACCATGAACACCACCTTCGACAAGCTCTTCCAGGCGACGTCCTCCGACGTCACGGTGAGCGCCAAGGGTGCCTCCGACACCGGGGAGACCACCTCCGACACCGGCAAGCCGCCCGTACTGCCCGCCGCCGTCGTCGGTGAGATCGAGCGGGCGCCGGGCGTGAAGTCGGCCGAGGGCACGGTGTTCTCCACCTCGGTCACCGTGGTCGACGGCGACAAGAACAAGCTGTCGCCCACCAGTGGCGCGCCGACCATCGTCGGCAACTGGAACGGCAACGACGCCCGCACCATGAAGATCACCACCGGTGCGGCGCCCAAGGACTCCGGCCAGATCATGGTCGACGCCGACACCGCGAAGAAGCACCATCTGAAGCTCGGCGACGACATCGGCGTCATCACCGCCGTCGGCACGCACCACGCGCGCGTGTCCGGCATCGCCACCTTCACCGTCACCAACCCCGGCGCGGCGATCTTCTACCTGGACACCAGGACCGCCCAGCAGGCCCTGGTCGGCCGCACCGGCGTCTACACCAACGTCAACGTCACCGCCGCCTCGGGCGTCACCGACGCCCGCCTGAAGCAGGACGTGAGCGCCGCCCTCGGCACCGGGTACAAGGTGCAGACCGCCAAGGAGGTGGCCGACGCCAACCAGCAGGACGTGAAGGGCTTCCTCGACGTCATGCGGTACGCGATGCTCGGCTTCGCCGGGGTCGCCTTCCTGGTCGGCATCTTCCTGATCATCAACACCTTCTCGATGCTGGTCGCCCAGCGGACCCGCGAGATCGGCCTGATGCGGGCCATCGGCTCCTCCCGCCGCCAGGTCAACCGCTCGGTGCTGATCGAGGCCCTGCTGCTCGGTGTCATCGGCTCCCTGCTCGGCGTGGGCGCCGGGGTCGGCATCGCCGTCGGCCTGATGCAGCTCATGGGCCAGATGGGCATGCACCTGTCTACCGACGACCTGACGGTCGCCTGGACCACCCCGGTCGCCGGTGTGGTGCTCGGCGTCGTCGTCACCGTCCTCGCCGCCTACCTCCCGGCCCGCCGCGCGGGCAAGGTCTCCCCGATGGCCGCCCTGCGCGACGCGGGCGCCCCGGCCGACGCCAGGGCCGGGGTGATCCGCGCGGTGATCGGCCTGGTCCTCACCGGCGCGGGCACGGCGGGCCTGTTCGCGGCCGCCGCCGCCGACAAGGCCGGCGTCGGCTCGGCCTGGCTGGGCCTCGGCGTGGTGCTCACCCTGATCGGCTTCGTGGTGATCGGCCCGCTGCTCGCCTCCGGCGTGGTGCGCGTCCTCGGCGCGATCGTCCTCAGGGTCTTCGGCCCCGTCGGCCGCATGGCCGAGCGCAACGCGCTGCGCAACCCGCGCCGCACCGGTGCCACCGGCGCCGCCCTGATGATCGGCCTCGCCCTGGTGGCCTGCCTGTCGGTGGTCGGCTCGTCCATGGTGGCCTCCGCCACCGACCAGCTCGACAAGACGGTGGGCGCGGACTTCATCGTCCAGAGCGACAACGGCTCCGTCATCACCCCGCAGGCCGTCGAGGCGCTCAAGAAGACCCCGGACCTGGAGCGGGTCACCGAGTACAAGCTCCTGCCCGCCGCGCTGACCACCCCGGACGGCAAGGTCGCCAAGAACGAGACGATCAACGCGGCCGACCCCTCCTACGCGCAGGACCTGCGCTCCGAGACCGTCGCGGGCGACCTCGCCGACGCCTACCGCCCCGACTCCATGTCCGTCTTCGAGGGCTTCGCGAAGGAGCACGGACTGAAGATCGGCTCCAAGGTCGACGTCGCCTTCAAGGGCGGACGCACCGCGGCGCTGACGGTCCGCGCGATCACCAGCGACGACGCCGCGATCGACCGGGGCGCGATGTACGCCTCCATCGCCACGGTGAAGAAGTACGTGCCCGCCGACAGGATGCCGCTCGACATGCTGTTCTTCGCCACCGCCAAGGAGGGCAAGCAGGACGCCGCGTACACGTCGCTCAAGGCGGCCCTGCACGACTACCCGCAGTACACCGTGCGCGACCAGACCGACTACAAGGAGGCCCTCAAGGACCAGATCGGGCAACTGCTCAACCTGGTCTACGGCCTCCTCGCGCTGGCGATCATCGTCGCCGTCCTCGGCGTGGTGAACACCCTCGCCCTGTCGGTGGTCGAGCGGACCCGCGAGATCGGCCTGATGCGCGCGATCGGCCTCTCCCGCAGGCAGCTGCGCCGCATGATCCGCCTGGAGTCCGTGGTCATCGCCCTCTTCGGCGCCCTCCTCGGCCTCGGCCTGGGCATGGGCTGGGGCGCCTCCGCCCAGAAACTCCTGGCCCTCCAGGGCCTCATGGTGCTGGAGATTCCCTGGCCCACGATCATCACCGTGTTCCTCGCCTCGGCCTTCGTGGGGCTGTTCGCGGCGCTGATCCCGGCGTTCAGGGCGGGGCGGATGAACGTGCTGAGCGCGATCGCCACGGAGTAGGGGGAGTGAGGGGGGTCGGTGCCGGGGGCTTGGGGGCTCCCGGCACCGGCGTGTTTTGGGTGGGGTGGTTGCTGGGGTGGTTGCTTGGGGTGTTTGCCTTCCAAGCCGCCCCTGTCAGCCAACCGAGACGGGCGGGCCGGGTGGCCAAACGGGGGTCCAGGGGGCAGAGCCCCCTGGTACACCCACTGCAGCACAGGCCCCCCAGGAAGCAGACGTTATCCACAGCCCCCCGCCAAGCCAGCCGCCGCGACGTACGCTGGAAGACCCCCGGCCCGTCACACGAGTCGGGCGATTCGCGTTCCCACCCCCAGGACGGAAAGCCCCCTCCATGAGCCTGCACGGTCTGCTCGACGCCGTCGTCAAGGACCCCGCCCTCGCGGAAGCGATCACCGCGGCCACGGACGGCAACCGCCCCCACATCGACCTCGTGGGTCCCCCCGCGGCCCGCCCCCTGGCGATCGCCGCCCTGGCCCGCGAGACCACCCGCCCGGTGCTCGCGGTCACCGCCACCGGCCGCGAGGCCGAGGACCTGGCGGCAGCCCTGCGCTCCCTGCTGCCGTCCGAGGGCGTCGTGGAGTACCCCTCCTGGGAGACGCTGCCGCACGAACGCCTCAGCCCGCGCAGCGACACCGTCGGCCGCCGCCTGGCCGTCCTGCGCCGCCTGGCCCACCCGCGCCCGGACGACCCCGAGACCGGCCCCGTCTCCGTCGTCGTCGCCCCCGTGCGCTCCGTGCTCCAGCCGCAGGTCAAGGGCCTGGGCGACCTGGAGCCGGTCTCCCTGCGCACCGGCCAGACCGCCGACCTGAACGAGACCGTGGAAGCCCTCGCCGCCGCCGCGTACGCGCGCGTGGAGCTGGTCGAGAAGCGCGGCGAGTTCGCCGTACGCGGCGGCATCCTGGACGTGTTCCCGCCCACCGAGGAACACCCCCTGCGCATCGAGTTCTGGGGCGACGACGTAGAGGAGATCCGCTACTTCAAGGTCGCCGACCAGCGCTCCCTGGAGGTCGCCGAACACGGCCTGTGGGCCCCGCCCTGCCGCGAGCTGCTCCTCACCGACGACGTACGCGCCCGCGCGCGTGCCCTCGCCGAGGAACACCCCGAGCTGGGCGAACTGCTCGGCAAGATCGCCGAGGGCATCGCGGTGGAGGGCATGGAGTCCCTCGCCCCCGTCCTGGTCGACGACATGGAACTGCTGCTGGACGTGCTCCCCAAGGGTGCGATGGCCGTGGTCTGCGACCCGGAGCGGGTCCGTACCCGCGCCTCCGACCTCGTCGCCACCTCCCAGGAGTTCCTCCAGGCGTCCTGGGCGGCCAGCGCGGGCGGCGGCGAGGCGCCCATCGACGTCGGCGCGGCCTCCCTGTGGTCCATCGCGGACGTACGGGACCGCGCGCGCGAGCTGGACATGATGTGGTGGTCCGTCTCGCCGTTCGCCGCCGACGAGGAGCTGGGCGGCGACACCCTCAAGCTCGGCATGCGCGCCCCCGAGACCTACCGCGGCGACACCGCGCGGGCGCTCGCCGACACCAAGGGCTGGCTCTCCGAGGGCTGGCGCACGGTGTACGTCACCGAGGGCCACGGCCCGGCCTCCCGCACCGTCGAGGTGCTCGGCGGCGAGGGCATCGCGGCCCGGCTGGACGCCGACCTCGCCGAGCTGAGCCCCTCCGTGGTGCACGTCTCCTGCGGCTCGATCGACCACGGCTTCGTGGACGCGGCGCTCAAGCTGGCCGTCCTCACCGAGACCGACCTGACCGGGCAGAAGGCCGCGGGCCGCGAGGGCGCCCGGATGCCCGCCCGCCGCCGCAAGGCCATCGACCCGCTCACCCTGGAATCCGGGGACTACATCGTCCACGAGCAACACGGCGTCGGCCGCTACATCGAGATGGTGCAGCGCACCGTCCAGGGCGCCACCCGCGAGTACCTGGTCGTCGAGTACGCCCCCGCCAAGCGCGGCCAGCCCGGCGACCGGCTGTACATCCCCACCGACCAGCTGGAGCAGATCACCAAGTACGTCGGCGGCGAGGCGCCCACCCTGCACCGCCTGGGCGGCGCGGACTGGACGAAGACCAAGGCGCGCGCCAAGAAGGCCGTCAAGGAGATCGCCGCCGACCTGATCCGGCTCTACAGCGCCCGCATGGCCGCCCCCGGCCACGCCTTCGGCGGCGACACCCCCTGGCAGCGCGAGCTGGAGGACGCCTTCCCGTACGCGGAGACCCCCGACCAGCTCACCACCATCGCCGAGGTCAAGGAGGACATGGAGAAGTCGGTCCCGATGGACCGCCTGATCTGCGGCGACGTCGGCTACGGCAAGACCGAGATCGCGGTCCGCGCCGCCTTCAAGGCCGTCCAGGACGGCAAGCAGGTCGCCGTCCTGGTGCCCACCACCCTGCTGGTGCAGCAGCACTTCGGCACGTTCTCCGAGCGGTACTCGCAGTTCCCGGTCAAGGTGCGCGCCCTGTCCCGCTTCCAGACCGAGACCGAGGCCAAGGCGGTGCTGGAGGGGCTCAAGGACGGCTCCGTGGACATCGTCATCGGCACCCACCGCCTGTTCTCCTCCGAGACCAAGTTCAAGGACCTCGGCCTGGTCATCGTCGACGAGGAGCAGCGCTTCGGTGTCGAGCACAAGGAGCAGCTGAAGAAGCTGCGCGCCAACGTGGACGTCCTCACCATGTCCGCCACGCCCATCCCGCGCACCCTGGAGATGGCGGTCACCGGCATCCGCGAGATGTCCACGATCACCACCCCGCCCGAGGAGCGCCACCCGGTCCTCACCTTCGTCGGCCCGTACGAGGAGCGGCAGATCGGCGCCGCCATCCGCCGTGAACTGCTGCGCGAGGGCCAGGTCTTCTACATCCACAACCGGGTCGAGTCCATCGACCGCGCGGCCGCCCGGCTCCGCGAGATCGTCCCCGAGGCACGGATCGCCACGGCACACGGCCAGATGTCCGAACAGGCCCTGGAACAGGTCGTGGTGGACTTCTGGGAGAAGAAGTTCGACGTCCTGGTCTCCACCACGATCGTCGAGTCCGGCATCGACATCTCCAACGCCAACACCCTGATCGTGGAGCGCGGCGACAACTTCGGCCTCTCCCAGCTGCACCAGCTGCGCGGCCGCGTCGGCCGTGGCCGCGAGCGCGGGTACGCGTACTTCCTGTACCCGCCGGAGAAGCCGCTCACCGAGACCGCGCACGAACGGCTCGCCACCATCGCCCAGCACACCGAGATGGGCGCCGGCATGTACGTGGCGATGAAGGACCTGGAGATCCGCGGCGCGGGCAACCTGCTCGGCGGCGAGCAGTCCGGCCACATCGCGGGCGTCGGCTTCGACCTCTACATGCGCATGGTGGGCGAGGCCGTGGCCGACTACCGGCGCCAGCTGGAGACGGGGGAGATCGAGGAGGAGGCGCCGCTCGAGGTCAAGATCGAGCTTCCCGTCGACGCGCACGTCCCGCACGACTACGCGCCCGGCGAGCGGCTGCGCCTCCAGGCGTACCGGTCCATCGCCTCCGCCAACTCGGAGGACGACATCAAGGCCGTCCGCGAGGAACTCACCGACCGGTACGGCAAGCTGCCCGAGCCGGTGGAGAACCTGCTGCTGGTCGCCGGTCTGCGCATGCTCGCGCGGGCCTGCGGCATCGGCGAGATCGTCCTCCAGGGCAACAACATCCGCTTCGCGCCGGTGGAGTTGCGCGAGTCGCAGGAGCTTCGGCTGCAGCGGCTGTACCCCGGCTCGGTCATCAAGGCGACCGCGCACCAGGTGCTGGTGCCGCGTCCCAAGACGGCGAAGGTCGGCGGCAAGCCGCTGGTCGGCCGTGAACTCCTGGGCTGGGTCGGGGAGTTCCTGGCGTCGATCCTGGGATCGTGAGGTCGTGAGGTTCTGAGACAGTCGGCTGAGGGGGCCGGGGGAGCGGGAGTTCCTCCGGCCCTTTTCGCCGCCTGTTGCGCTGCCCTCTGCGCTGCTGCCCTCTGCGCTTCCGGGGCCCGGTGTCAGTCGGCCGCCGAGTGGAACAGCATCGCGGTGAGCGCGCGGAACGTGTCCTCCGGGTCCTCCTCTCCCGCCCGGCCGTCGAGGTTGTGGCCGAGGAGCAGCGTGGCGTAGCCGTGGGCGAGGGACCAGGCGGCGATCCCGGCCAGCCGGGCGTCGGGGCCCCGGTCGCCGGGGTCGACGGTGGTGACGGCCTGGTCCAGGGCGTCGGCGGCCAGCGCGCGGGCCGTGGTCAGTTCGAGGTCCTCGGTGCGCAGCAGCTCGGGGCTGAACATCACCTGGAAGTGCGCGGGGTGCTCGCGGGCGAACCGGACGTAGCGCACGCCCGCCTCGCGTAGTCCGGGTGCCTCCCGCAGGGCGTCCGCGAGCAGGCCGAACCCCTCGGCGGCTATCGCGGTGAGCAGACCGGTGCGGTCCTTGAAGTGGTGCGCGGGCGCCGCGTGCGAGACGCCGGCCCGGCGGGCGAGGTCACGCAGGCTGAGCGCGCCGGGGCCGTCGGCGGCGATGACGTCGAGCGCGGCGGACAGCACGGCGCGCCGCAGGTCGCCGTGGTGGTACGACCGCCCGTCTGCGGACGCGGACTTGGAGGGGCTCATGGACCCAGAATACGCGGAATCTAGTCATTGACAAGTTCTCCTCGGGCAGGCAATCTAGTCAGTGTCAAGTCGAAGGCGGCCGACCAGCGGTCGCATCCGGGGGAGGAGATCGGCATGTCCGAGAAGGCGCGGGAAATGGTGGAGACGGCTCGGGTTCGCCAGCTCTGGCACCTGCTGGAGCCGTTCCACGCACTGGTCTACTTCGCACCCGAGGTCGAGCAGGAGATGGCCGCGCTCGGGTACGGGACGCGTGATCGCTGGCCCGTCTACTTCCCCTTGCGCGCCGCCCCGTTGGGCGAGGTCGGCGCCGAGCGGGTGACCTCCGCCTTCTACAGCTTCAGCCCACGCATGGTCTCCGAACACATGAAGCGGGCGTGGGACATCTCCGGCCCCCGGGAGGTCCTGGCGGCCCGCCTGCGCGGCATCGACCGCGCCTACCGCGCCATCCTCGGAGACCGTGTGGACGGCCCCGGACTGGCCGAGGCCGCCGCCCTGGCCCGCCGCGCGGCGGAGTCGGCGGCCACCGAGGGCCGCCCCCTCGCGGCCGCCAATGCCGAACTGCCCTGGTCCGAGGCCCCGCACCTCCAGCTGTGGCACGCGGCCACCATCCTCCGGGAACACCGGGGCGACGGCCACCTGGCCGCCCTGCTCGTCGAGGGGCTCGATCCGGTGGAGTCCCTGGTGTCCTTCGCGGCGATAGGCGCCGCGTCCGTGGAGCGCTTCGAAAGCCGCGGCTGGAACCGTGCGGAGTGGGCGGCCGCCCGTGAACGCCTCGCCGTGCGCGGCCTGGTGGAGCCGGACGGTGCGGCCACCCAGGAGGGGCGTGTTCTGCGCCGTCGCGTCGAGGACCACACCGACCGCCTGGCCGCGGGCCCTTGGCAGTCCCTCGGCCGAGCGGACGCCGACCGCCTGGCCGACCTCCTCGGCGACCACTGGGTCGCGGTCCTCTCCTCCGGCCTCCTGCCCTCCGAATCGACCCTGGGAATAGGCAAGGTCTGAGCGAGGCGCGCGAACCGGCAGGCACTCGGAGCCCCGAATAACCCTGTACGCCCCTTTGGTTCCTCTCCACCAAGCCCGGCCCGGCGGTTACGGTGGAGAGCGGATCTCTCCGCCCGCGTCCGCGGACGGACCGGGGCGAGCGAGGGGGACGTGCCGTGAAGCGTCTGTGGGGCGGGGCGGTCACCGCCATGGTCGTGATGACCGCCGTGACGGGCTGCAAGGCCGAAGAGGTCAACGGCTCTTCCGGCGCGGAGCCGACGGGCGCCAAGGGGGCCGCCCTGACCGCCGCCGACACACTCGAGGTCAAGGGCCGCGCACCGAAGACCGGTTACTCGCGCGAACGCTTCGGCAGTGCCTGGGCCGACACCGACTCCAACTCCTGCGACACCCGCGACGACATCCTCAAGCGAGACCTGAAGGAGGTGAAGTTCAGCGACGGCAAGTGCAAGGTGACCTTCGGGGTGCTGGAATCCGACCCCTACTCCGGCAAGAAGGTCACCTACCGGCGAGGCCGCAGCCTGGTCGACATCGACCATGTCGTCGCCCTCTCGGACGCCTGGCAGAAGGGCGCCAAGTACTGGGACGCGGGTAAGCGCATAGCCCTCGCCAACGACCCCCTGAACCTCCTGGCGGTCGACGCGAGCACCAACCGCGGCAAGGGCGACGGCGACACCGCCAGCTGGGTCCCCCCGGAGAAGAAGTACCGCTGCACCTACGTCGCCGCCCAGGTCGCCGTGAAGAAGAAGTACGAACTCTGGGTCACCTCGGCGGAGAAGTCCGCGATGAAGAAGATCCTCGCCGACTGCCCCACCCAGAAACTCCCCACCGGCGGCAACCCCACCAACGCCCCGTCCCGCTTCCGGGCCCGCTGACACGATCCGTCGGCACGGCCCGTCGGCATCCGCCGGTCGTCCCTGCATTGCATCGGTGTGCACTTGCTCATGGGACGGCAAAGATGTTCACAAGCTGCAAAGGGGTGTTTATCGACAAACTGGCCGGGTTGAGTAAGCGGCGTTCAAGAGTTGCGCAAGATCACCCCTCGTGCGTGTCTGCAGAGTGTTCGCAACGGCAAGATCAATGGGCTTATCTGTCGCTTATTGATCGCTGGAGTCGAACCCGTGCCTATAAGGCCACTCAGTCGACCTAGACCCGCACGACGTGCTCAACGTCTGCGGCGTTCTGTCGCCGTTGTTGTACTCACCGCGCTCGCGCTGATGTTCACGACCGATCAGGCCCTTGCCGAGGGCCTTGAACTCGGTCGCGTCAAGTTGCCGAGCGCGAGTCTGTCCTCGTGGGCCTCCTGGTTCACCGACCCCCACTGGGGCAAGCTGCCCCACCAGCAGTCCGGCACCGCGGCCGGCAAGCGGCACCATGTGTCGGCCGCCGCGACCAGCGCCCATCGAGGTGCGGGTCACAAGCCGGGTCACGGCCGCGGCGAACTGGGCGCGTACAAGGCGCACAAGTCCTCGGCGAAGGCCGGGCTGAGCGCCTCGTTCCACGGGTTCAACCCCCGCACCAGCAAGCGGGTGTCGAACCGGTCGACACAGAAGTCGACGTACTACCACAACACGGACGGCTCGTTCAGTCGGAAGGTATCCCCCTTCCCCCTGAACTACAAGGACAAGAAGGGAACATGGCAGCAGATCGACACCGCTGTCGCCCGGGGTCCTGACGGCCGGTGGGACGAGAAGTCCAACGCGGTGGATGTCGGTTTCGCGCCGAAGGCCGCCGATGAGGATCTGGCGTCGTTCGGCAAGGACGGCAAGAGCGTCGGGTTCGCCCTCGAAGGTGCCGCGAAGGTCGCGGGTGTGGCGAAGGGGTCGACGGTCGCCTATCCGGAGGTGCTTCCGGGCACGGACCTGGAGTTGACGTCCACCTCGGTGGGTCTGCGTCAGGCGCTGGTACTGCACTCGGCGGACGTGGCGAACTCCTGGGTCTTCCCGCTTCATCTGCGGGGGCTGACGGCGGAGCTGAACAGGTCCGGCGGGGTGGATCTGCGGGACGCCACCGGCAAGGGTGTCGCCTCGATCCCGTCGGCGTATGCGTTCGACTCGAAGATCGACCGGGTGTCGGGTGAGCGGGCGACGACGCACGCGGTGTCGTACGAGCTGGTCACCTCGCACGGTGAGACGGCGCTGCGGATGACGCTGAACCCGGCGTGGCTGCACGCGAAGGCGCGGCAGTTCCCGGTGACGGTGGACCCGGACACCTCGGTGTGGGACTACGTGCACTCCACGTACACGGAGTCGGGCTATCCGGTCGCGGACCGCTCGCAGGAGCAGACCCTGAAGATCGGCTCCTACGACTCGGGCTCGCACTCGGCGGTCTCGTTCGTGCAGGACTGGCGGGACAGCTTCGACGGTTCGGGTGTCTCGCTCGTGTCGGCGAATCTGCACCTGTACGACATCTGGGCGTCGACGTGTACGCCGGAGGCGTTCAACGTGGCGCAGGTGTCGGCCGCGTGGGACCCGACCGATGCGATGACCTATCCCGGTCCGGCGCACGGTGCGTCGATCGGGAGTGTGACGCCGTCGGTGCCCAACGCGTGTGCGAACACCACGGGTGACCAGTCGGGTGGTGACTGGGTGACCGTGCCGCTGGACACGGCGGCGATGCAGAAGTGGGCCAGTGGTACCACCGCGGACCATGGTCTGGCGGTCTACGCGGCGACGACGGACGCGCTGCACTGGAAGCAGTTCGGCTCGATGGCGTTCCCGGGTGACGAGCCGTACATCGTGTACGACTACACCGGTGATGTGGCGCCGATGGTGGAGGCGACGTTCCCGGCGAACAACTCCTCCGTCTCCACGCTGACTCCGGAGCTTCAGGCGTTTGCGGACTTCCAGCAGAACCCGGCGGCGCAGAAGTACGACTTCAAGGTCTACAACGCTTCGGGCACCCTGGTCGTGGACTCCGGTCTGGTGACCACGCCGAACTGGACCGTCCCAGCGAGCAAACTGGCCTGGAACACCTCCTACACCTGGACCGCGCAGGCATACGACGGCACCAAGTACTCGGCGGTCTCCCCCTCGTCCGCGCTGACGACGGAAGTACCTCAGCCCTTCCTGACGTCGGAGCTGTCGCAGAACAGCAGCGACCACGGCTACGACGCGACCATCGGCAACTACACGACCTCCGACACGGACGCGTCGATCTCCACGGTCGGCCCGAGCCTCGATGTCGAGCGTGACTACAACTCCCGCGACTTCCGCATATCCGGCGCGTTCGGTGCCGGGTGGTCGAGCATCTTCGATGCCAAGGTCACCGAGCAGAAGAACGCTTCCGGCACGCTGACCGGGGTCACCGTGACCTATCCGGACGGCTCCGAGGTCGGTTTCGGCAAGAACTCCGACGGCACGTTCTCGGCGCCCTCGGGCCGTTTCGCGATGCTGCGAAGCCAGGCGTCGCCGATCGGTTACACGCTGACCGACAAGGACGACACGGTCTACAACTTCACCCAGCCTCTGAGCACGGGTGTGTACGGCATCGCGGCGGTGGCGGACGCCAACAAGCGTCAGGTGGCCTTCACCTGGGCTTCGGGACACGTCACGAACATGAAGTCCGCTGTCTCCGGCCGGTCGCTGAATCTGACCTGGTCCACGCCCACCGGGGCGACCGCGGCGCATGTGGCGACGGTCGTCACCGACCTCGTCGACTCGCACGACACCGGCAGCGCCCAGACCTGGACCTACGGGTACACCAACGACCAGCTGACCAAGGTCTGCTCGCCGCTGTCGACGACCAAGTGCACGACGTACGGATACACCAACGGCTCGCAGTTCCGCACCGAGGTCGAGAACGCCGGAGCTTCGGAGCTGTGGCAGTTCAACGAGGCGAGCGGCACCACCGCCGCCAGCTCGGCCGGTGACAGCGAGGGCACGGACAACGCCACCTACAGCGGCGTCACGCTCGGCCAGACCGGTCCGCTGACGGGTTCCACCGCGACCGCCGCGAAGTTCAACGGCTCCTCCTCCTACGCGGAGCTGCCGCCGAGCCTGGTCTCCAGCTCCAACCAGCAGACGATGTCGATGTGGTTCAAGACCACGACGGCTCCGGGTGTGCTGTTCTCCTACTCGACGCTGCCGCTGAGCTACGCGATGTCGCAGGGGCAGTACACGCCGGGCATCTACATCGGCACGGACGGCAAGCTGAACGCGGAGTTCTGGAACAGCAGCGGTGTCCAGCCGATCGTGAGTTCCGCCGCGGTGAACAACGGCGCGTGGCACGAGGTCGTGCTCTCCGGTGCCGGTTCGCTGCAGACGCTGTACCTGGACGGTGCCAAGGTCGGCACGCGTTCGGGCATGATCTCCTACAGCAACGGCTACCACAGCGCGCTGCAGAACCACACCTACGTCGGTGCCGGTTTCCTGGGCGGTACCTGGCCGGACGAGCCCCACTACTCGACCACGAGCGACCAGGGCTACCCGACCTACTTCAACGGCACCATCGCCGACGTCGCCCTGTACCCGGACGCGCTGACCGCCGACCAGGTGTCCCGCATCCACACCGCGGCCACCAAGGCATCGCCCCTGCTGACCACCGTCACCCGTCCCTCGGGCAAGGCGTTCGCAGGCATCGCCTACGACACCAACGCCGCTCGCGTCACCCAGCTGACCGACGAGAACGGCGGCGTGTGGAAGCTGAACCCGGCCACCATCACCGGTTCCAGCAACACCTACCGGGGCGCGGTCCTCGGCGGCGCCCCCAACCAGTACTACCGCTTCGGTGAGTCGGCGGGTGCCACGACGGCGCTCGACGAGGTGCGCGGCGGGACCGGCACGTACTCGTCGGTGACGCTGGGTTCGGCAGGTCCGTTCAGTGACCACACCACGGGTGCGTTCAACGGCACCTCCTCGAAGGTGACGTTGCCGAACGGCACGATTCCGGGCAGCGGTCCGGAGTCGGTGGACCTGTGGTTCAAGACGGCCACCGCGGGCGGTGTCCTGGTCGGCGCGTCGAAGGACCCGCTGGGCACCACCACCCCGACCGCCTACACGCCCGTCCTCTACGTGGGCAGCAGCGGCAAGCTGTACGGGGAGTTCTACTTCTCCGGCGGCTCCACCAAGCCCCTGGGCTCCGGGTCGGCGGTGACCGACAACAAGTGGCACCACGTCGTGCTGTCCTCGTCGGCGACCAGCCAGTCCCTCTACCTGGACGGCAACCTGGTCGGCACCCAGACCGGCACCGCCGCGATGACCGGCCAGCCCTACACCTACGTCGGCGCGGGCTACCTCGGCGGCAACTGGCCCGACGAGTCGCACAACAGCACCACCGACAGCACCGGCTACGCCAGCTACTTCAAGGGCTCCATCGCCGAGGCCGCGGTCTACCGATCCCAGCTCTCCGCCGACGACGTCGACGCACAGTACGACGCGGCGCTGAACTCCACCGGCCTGCTGCCGGTGAAGACGGTGACGGTGACGACGCCGACCAACGCGACGCTCAGCTACAAGTACGACGTCACGCACGGCAACCGGCTGCTGAGCGAGACCGACGCCCTGGGCAACACGACCAGCTTCGGTTACGACACGTCCGGTTTCGAGCACACGGTGACCGATCCGAACGGCTCGATGACCGTCACCGGTCATGACGTGCGCGGCAACATCGTCTCCTCCACGTCCTGCCAGGACCAGGCGGCGAACAAGTGCAACACGGAGTACTACACGTACTACCCGGACGACACGACCGCGCAGCTCACCACCGCCGACCCCCGCAACGACCAGCTGCTGACCGAGCGGGACGGGCGTTCCGCGTCGGCGAGTGACAACACGTACCTGACGACGTACACCTACGACGCGGCAGGCAACCAGACCGCGATCACCGGTCCCGCCGTCCCGGGCTTCCCGAACGGCCGCACGACCTCGACCGTCTACAGCGACGGCACCGCCACCTACCCGGCCGCGGACGGAGGTGTGGTGCCCGCGGGCCTGCCGGTGAAGACCGTCAGCCCCGGCGGCGCGGTCAACCAGGTCGCGTACAACCAGAGCGGCGACGTGGCCTCCACCACGGACGCCATCGGCCTGGTGACCTCCTACACCTATGACGGTGTCGGCCAGGTCAGCACCCAGAAGGTCGTCTCCGACACCTATCCGGCCGGTCTGACCACGACGTACAAGTACGACACGGCCGGTCAGGTGACCGAGGAGGACGACCCGCAGATCACCGACCGCGTCAGCGGTGCCACGCACCGGGCACGGACCACCACGGTCTACGACGAGGACGGCAACACCACCTCGCAGACCGTGGCGGACGCGGGCGGCGGCGACCAGTCCCGCACGCAGACCTGGACGTACGACCCGTACGACCACGTCGCGACCGAGGCGGACGCCAACGTGGCCGCGGGCGCGAACTACGGCAACACCACGACGTACAGCTACGACACCTCGGGCAACAAGACCAAGGAGGTCACCACCGCAGGCAACGAGACCCGGTACACGTACGACGCGGAGGGCAACCTGCTCACGCAGGGCCTGATGTACACCGGCGACCCGGTGAACCCGCAGCCCGCCACGCTGCTGACCGAGTCCTCGCGGGCGTACGACCCCTCGGGCCGACTCGCGTCGATCACCGACGCGATGGGCAACGTCACCTCGTACACGTACACCGACGACGGTCTGACCGCGACGGTGACGAGGAAGAGCGGCGACGGCCAGAGCACCTACGTGCTGGAGTCCGACGCCTACGACGCGGCCGGGAACCTGCTCCAGTCCACCTCCGACAACGGCGAGACGGTCACCAAGTACACCGTCGACGCGGCGTCCCGGACCACCGCCACGGAGCTGGACCCGACCGGTGTGGACCGGATGAGCACCGTCTCCTACACACCGGACGACCAGGTCGCCAGCGAGACCGACCGCGACTCCACCGGCTACGACCGCACCACCACCAACACCTACGACGGCATGGGCAACCTGCTCAGCGAGACGCTGTACGGGGACGCCTCGGGTCATCCGGCGGGCTGGTGGAAGCTGGACCAGGGTTCGGGCACCTCGGTGACGGACTCCTCCGGCACCGGTAACACCGGTCAGGCGAGCAACGTGACCTGGACGGACTCGTCCGCGAGTCTGCCCGGTTCGCCCCTGACGCAGGGTGTGGCGACGAACGGTCCGGTGCTGGACACCACCGCGTCGTACACCGTGTCGGCGTGGGTGAAGATGAGCTCGCTGCCGACGCACAACGCGAGCATCGTGGCGCAGACCGGCACCACCAACAGCGCGTTCATGCTCCAGTACAACTACGCGCACACCAGTAGCCCGCTGTGGAGCCTGCTCGACACGAGCAAGGACGCGTCCGGCACCACGTTCCCTGGGGCCTACTCCACCGCGGTCCCGGCCGTGGGTGCCTGGACCCAGGTGGTCGGCGTCTATGACGCCTCCAACGGCGCGATGAAGCTGTACGTCAACGGCGCCCAGTCGGGTGCCACGGTCACCAACTCCGCTCCCTGGGCGGCGACCGGCCCGCTGACCATCGGCCGCGACAAGTACGCGGGCGCCGCCGACGACGCGCTGCCCGCCGGTGTCTCCAACGTGCAGGTCTACCAGCGCGCCCTGTCCACCACCGAGATCTCCTCGCTCTACGGCAAGGGTCGCAACGGAGGCACCGTCGGCTCCTCCACCGCACAGACCACCAAGTACGCCTACGACAAGCGTGGCCTCCCGTCGTCGATGACGGACGCGGAGAACCACACCACCGACTACAGCTACGACGAGGCCGGCAACCTCGCGCTCACCACCGCCCCGGCGGTCCAGGCGGAGAAGGACGGCGCCGACCTGGGCAGCGTCCGTCCGGTCACCACCTCCGGGTTCAACACCTTCGGCGAGGCCGTCGAGGAGAGGGACCCCAACCTCCAGGTCACCAACACGGCGTACGACGCGGAGGGCAACAAGGTCTCCGAGACCCTGCCGTCGTACACCCCGGCGGGCGCGTCGCAGCCCAACGCGGGCACGACCGTGTGGACCTACGACAGCGAAGGGAACCAGACCTCCGTCACCTCACCGGGCGGCAGGACCACGTCGAACCTGTACGACCAGCTCGGCGACGTGGTCCAGAGCACCGCACCGGACGGCACCAAGACCCACGCGGTCTACGACGCGGCCGGTGACCAGCTCTCGTCGACCGACCCGACCGGCGCCCAGTCCCAGGCGACGTACGACTTCATGGGCCGTCCGCTGACGCAGACCACCCTGGAGCGCTACCCGTCGACCCGGACCCTGACCTCGACCAGCTCCTACGCGGTCACCGCCGGAAACCCCTACGGCGCGCACGTCTCCTCGGCCACCAGCCCCGGCGGTGTGTCGTCGACGTACGCCTACAACCGCGCGGGTGACATCACCTCGGTCACCGACGCGGCCGGCAACGTCACCAAGTACGCCTACGACTTCGAGGGCAACCCGTCGAAGACGACCCTGGCGGACGGCACCTACACCACGACCGACTACAACGCGTCCGGCGACCCGACCGCCACGCACTCCTACGACGCCGGCGGCACCCAGCTCTGGAGCACGTCGCAGAGTTACGACGGTGTCGGCAACCTGACCGCCGCCACCGACGCGGCCGGTCACACCAGCCAGTTCACCTATGACGCGGCCGGGACGATCACCCAGGAGACGCAGCCGGTCGACGCGACGACGTCGATCACCACGACCTTCGGCTACGACCAGGCGGGCAACCGCACCCGGTTCACCGACGGCCGCGGCAACTCCTGGCGCTACACGTACACCCCGTGGGGCCAGCAGGAGAAGGTGATCGAGCCGACCACGTCGAAGTTCACCTCGGCGGCCGACTCGACCACGACCTTCGCCTACGACGCGGACGGCCAGGCGACGCAGGCCACCCTGCCGGGCGGCACCACGACGTCGATGACGTACGACGGCAACGGCCAGCTCAAGACGATGTCCGGCTCCGGCGCGGACGCGGTCACGGCCACCCGCAGCTTCTCCTACGACAACGACGGCCGCGTGCTGTCGGCGGACACGGCGGAGGCGGGCACGGCCGGAGCGGTCGACCACCAGAGCGCGACGCACGACGCGTTCACCTACGACGACCGCGGTGACACCCTCACCACGTCGGGCTCGGCCGGTTCGTCCAGCTTCGCCTACAACAACGACGGCGCGATGACCTCGCGCACGGACGCCGCGGGCACCACGTCCTACGGCTACGACACCGCGGGCCGCCTGTCCTCGCTCAACGACGCGGCGACCGGCACCCAGCTCACCTACTCCTACGACCAGCTCAACCAGCTCAAGTCCGTCAAGTACGGTGCGACCGGCCAGACCCGCACCTTCGGCTACAACACCGCGCACCAACTCACCACCGACACCCTGGTCCAGGGCGCGTCGACCCTGGCGAGCTTCGGCTACGGCTACGACAAGAACGGCAACCTGACGTCGAAGACGACGACAGGCGTGTCGGGCGCGTCGAGCAACACCTACGGCTACGACTGGGCGAACCGCCTCACGTCGTGGAACAACGGCGCCACCAACACGACGTACGCGTACGACGCCTCGGGCAACCGCATCCGCAAGGGCTCGGACGTCTACACGTACGACCAGCGCGACCAGCTGACGTCGGACGGTGTCCACACCTACGACTACTCGGCACGCGGCGCGATGACCCAGGAGTCGTCGTCGTCCGGCACGCTGGCGTACAAGACGGACGCGTTCGGCGACCAGATCGTCGCCGGTGACCAGGCGTACAACCTGGACGCGCTGGGCCGCAACATCACCGACCGGGACACCTCGGCGGGCGGACTCACGCGGACCTTCGCCTACTCCGGCGGGGACAACACCATCGCCTCGGACGGCGACTTCACCTACACCCACGACACGGGTGGCGGTCTGGTCGGTGTGAAGCCGGTCGGCGGCGGGGCCGGAGTGCTGGCCCTGACCGACCAGCACAACGACGTGGTCGGCACCTTCACCTCCGGCGCGACCGCGCTGGCCGGTTCGGCCTCCTACGACCCGCTGGGCAAGGTGGTCTCGCCGACCGACACGGTCACCGGCCACCTGGGCTTCCAGTCCGGCTGGACCGAGCCCGGCACGGGTGACGTGGGCACGGCCTCGCGCTGGTACAACCCGGACACCGGGCAGTTCCTCAACAAGGACAGCATGTCCTTGGACGCGGTGCCGAACTCGGTGGCGGCGAACCCGTTCGCCTACGTCGACGACAACCCGCTGGCAGGCACCGACGAGTCGGGCAACTGCTCCTGGTACGACGTGGTCTGCGGGGCCAAGAAGGTCGCGCACCATGTGGCCCACAAGGTCAGGCACGCGGCGCACAAGGTCTACCACGCGGCCAAGCACCTGGCCCGCAAGGTGGTCCACGCCGTCAGGCACGCGGCACACCGGGTCGCGCACCATGTGCGGGACGTCTACCACGCCACGGTCCGGGCCGTGCGCCGCGTCTACCACTACGCGGCACGGCACGTCAGACGCGCGTATCACCAGGTGGTCCATGCGGTGCACTCGGCGTACCACGCGGTACGGAAGGCCGCGCACCGAGTGGTCCACGCGGTGAAGAAGGCGGCGAAGAAGGTCGCCCACGCGGTGCGGAAGGCCGCGCACGCGGTGGCCCATGCCGCCCGCACGGCGTACCACGCCACGGTCAAGGCGGCCAAGACGGCGACGAAGTTCGTCAAGAACCACGCCGCCGCGATCACGTCGCTCGTGGTCTCCACCGCGGTCTTCGCGGGCTGTGAGGCATTCACGGCAGGCATCGGCTCCATCGGCTGCGCCGCCGTCGCCGGTGCCGCGGGCGCCCTGGTCGAACAGGGCTTCAAGTGCGCCGACAACGGCGGCTCCGACTGCAGCATGGGCGCGTTCGCGGGCTCGGCGGTCGAGGGCGCGGTGACCGGCGCCCTCGGCGGAGCGCTCGGCGCACTCGGCGGCAAGATCCTCGCCAAGGCGGCCCCCAAGGCCATGGAGGTCGCGGGCGGCCTGTTCGGAAAGGGAGCCACAGAAGCAGGCGAATCAGCCACAGCCGACGCGACGGACGAGGCCGCCGCGGCGGCGAAGTCCGAGGCATCGGCCACCCGCTCCCAGTCCCACTCGGACGAGGCACCGGCGGAGGAGGGTCCCACCACCTGCGAGACCCACAGCTTCACCGGTTCCACTCAGGTTCTGATGGCCGACGGCACGACCAAGGCCATCGACCACATCAAGGTCGGCGACACGATCGCCAACTCGGTGCCCGGCGCCAAGGGCACGGAGGCGCACAAGGTCACCGCGGTGATCGTGACGCACACGGACCACGACTTCGTGGACCTGACTATCAAGAAGACCGGTGACAAGCGCTCGGTGAAGGCCGGCGCCAAGTCCCTGGCCAAGAAGGCGGTTCGCAAGGCGGCCTTCGGCCTGGCGGCGTCGGCCGCGGTCCTGGGCGCACTGTCGGCCGCCCACGGCCACGCTGACACGCACCCGGCGACGGCACCGGTGGCAGCGGTCAGCAAGGCGTCCTCGACACAGGTGACCGAGCCGAAGCCCGCGCACCTGACGACGACCTTCCACCACCCCTTCTACGACGAGACCCAGTCGGCCTTCGTCGATGCCAAGGACCTCAAGCCCGGCGACGTCCTCCAGACGCCGACCGGCACGGCCCAGGTCACCGGTGTCCGCCTGTACCACGCGAACACCACGACTTACGACCTGACCATCGGAACCCTCCACACGTATTATGTGCTGGCGGGCGAGACGCCGGTACTTGTTCACAACTGCGACAAGGCTGGGCTTGCTGCCGCAGAGCGGGCGGGCGACCACTTTGATCGCCCCGGGGGTGCCACCGGTGCTCTGCGTTCGGATGAGGACGGGTGGTTTTCTGACCCGCTTTCCTCGGGGGGCAGGAATATCCACCCAAGCGTTGATAGAAGTCCCGCACCTGGAACCAGGTCAGGGTTCAAGCATCATCTCGAAGCCCAGGCTGCGGCGCTCATGCACAAGAATCCCGAGATGCGGAATGCAACTCTCTATATCCACTTCCGGGACCCGGATGCTGAGCGAGAAGTTTGCGGAGCCTGTGCTGGAACTCTGGAGGACATGTTGCCGTCAGGAGCTTCCCTGACGGTTGTGTTCAAAAAGTTGGACGGGACTATATTCCGATCAACGCCCTACATCGGTAACGTAAACTAATAAGTGAGAAAAATGAGGCAGGGCCCACATTCTGTGGGCCCTGCCTCATTTTTGTGCAAGATTCTACTATGTCGCCTACCTTCGCCAGCGCACTCCAGCAATTCCTTCGAGGTAGGAGAGTCGACCGAATTCCACTGCGACCACTTCTACATCCCAGCCTGGGCCGGAATCGGACTTGACTGTCTCCGCGAGCGCCGCACCCCCTATGAAGATCCGGTAACCCGGCGCTGGCCATTCCCAGGCGTCGAACGCAACTTCTTCCATAGGGGCAAGGATTTCTGTCAGTGTGTCTTCAGGAACAGCGAGCGTCCTGACGCTGGCGGCGGCACCATAGATGACTTCTCTTACGGTATTATGTACGAGAAATTCAGTAAGCTGCTCCGGGTTCCTGTCCCAGGGCTCATACCGCTCTGCATCGAAAACACTGTCCGGGTCATCGGGGTCGATGCACCAGCGCCAGTCGCCCGTAGCGTCCACCATGAAGATGGCCTTGCCATCCTCGGCGATTCGGATTCTTTCAGGCGGGATCATTTTCGTTGTGAACGTGAGCCGCTTCTCCCACCGTGAAGTCAGCGTATGCCATTCCTTTAGCGGATCGGGAAGCCAATCACAGGAGTCGGGAAGTGGTGTCGCGCTTCTGCTGGGAGCACCGTACCAGGTGGCTAGGAAGTCAGGCAGATCAATTCTCTTAGGATCAATCACGCAATCATTCTCTCATGTGAGCGGCTTGAAGCTGTCTTCCTGAGGGGACTGCACCCACCGGCCGTTGTCGCCTGTGCGACGTATACCGCGTGGCGCTGCGAACGCAACGCCGAGAGCCCCATCAGCCGCAGCTGATCGGGCATGTGAGGTCTCCGAGGGCAGTAGTTGACGGCAACGTCAGCGGACGATGGCTTCGCACAGCGGCGGGTCGATGCCGTCGTCGAGGGGAGGTTCGTGGCTGGCAGGACCGTCGAGGGCGGCACTGAGGGTGTCGATAGCGTCCCGCTGGAGGCGGAGGCGCACGTGGGCGTAGACGGTTGCGTTGACGCCGATGTGGGCGTGGCCCAATAGCTCCTTGATCACGACGAGTTCGACGCCCTGTTCCAGGAGCAGAGTGGCGGTGGAGTGACGGCGGCCGTGGAAGCGGATGCGACGGAGGCCGGCCCCGCGAAGGAGCGTGGTGAAGGTGCGGGTGAGGTTGGTCGGGTCGATCGGTCTGCCCTGCATTGTGGTGAACACGTGCGAGTCGTGCTGCCACGTGGTGCCCGCGGCCTCAGGCTCGCGCTCCTGCTGCTCGTGGTGGAAGCTTCAGCGACTGGACGCAGCGGGTAGGGAGGGCGATGCGGCGCTCGGAGGCGCGCGTCTTGGTGGGCAGCACGGTGAGCTCGCCGGTGCTGGTGCACTGGAGGGTGCGTCGGATACTTGCGGTTCCGCCCGCGATGTCGAGGTCTTCCCAGCGTGGCCAAGGAGTTCGCCCTTGCGGAGTCCGGGTGGAGAGCGAGTTCGAACAGCGCGTGCAACCGGTGTCGGCGCGTGGCCGTGAGGAACTGGCGGGCTTCGTCGGCGGTGAGGGGTTCGAAGCGCCGGGGCCGTGGGGTGCCGGTACGGACATTGCGTGCGACGGTGCGCGTGATCTCCTCCTCGCGCACGGCGTGCTCCAGGGCGGACTTGAGCACCGAGTGGATGTAGGTCAGCGTCAGTGGCGACAGCAGCTTGCGGCAGCACTGCCCGACGGCACAGCAACGGGGCTCAACACGGGCCGTATCGATGCCGTGTGCGCAGCACTGGACGAGAGGCAGGCTGACCGTGACCCGCACTGAGTACTACGACGACCCGAACGCGCCTAACTGATCGTTTCAGAATGAGTCACAAGTGTGGCGGGGCGCAGAGTGCAAACGGAAAGTCGCACTCGGTAAAGTGCACATGCGCTACCGGTGGAAGTCCTCGTATTCCGCCCAACCCGTATGGGCGGCGCGGAAAGCCGGCGACCTTGTCGCAGTTGGACGACGTCCGCGACGAGCTTCTGGATGCAAATCCTACCTGGAAGCACGTGGCTGGTGGGCGCGACCGGGCGACCGGTCAGGAATTGCCGGAACGCGCGGTCTACGGATCCAATCCGAACGAGCCGAGATTCCCGGATCTTACGTTCGAACTACCAGACGGAAGCCCTTCTACGTCAATACGGTGGACACGCTCACTGACGGTGTCACGGCAGATGCGCGAGAGATGGCGAATGCCATCGACATCTACCTATGGGGGAAGGGGAAGTTTCTGATGATTCTCAAGGCGTAATAGGGGCGACAGTCCCTGTTGTGCTCCAGGCAGATTGCGGATTGCATGCCGGGTCTGCCTGGAGTATCGTCGCCCGGGGACCATGAATCATTGGAGCTAGTCATGGCGAAGACCAAGCAGGCTCAGATTCTCCTTCTGGAGGAGGATGAGAGTCGCATTGTCGAGACAATACTTGAGAGATTTCCATCGGTCAGGTTCATCGACAATGTTACTTGGAGTTCCGCCAACGTCCCGCCCGCTCACGAGTCATTGTCTGAATGCGGGAGCACGGTGGCGATCTGGAACCCCGTTATATTCCCGGAGCTGCCGGTCGATGTCCGGAGTAACGGCATGATTTTCGGGCCGCAGGTTGGTCCTGTCGTTCAATGGGTGCGGAGCCGTGAGGTAACGCCGGGCGTTCTTGATGCCGGTCGATGGGCTGCGTCATGGAGCGACTCAACAGATCCGGCCATGGTCGGTTTCATCGGCGAACTGTGGAAGATCCTGCAGAAGCACACGTCGAACAAGCTGCGTCATGTGGATGCCGTGTCAGGCGACACGGTGTCTGAACGCCGGCTCAGGGTCGGGCCCGAAGCCAGCGCCAAGGCGACTTCGGGGGAGATCGCTCTCGTCAGCCCAAAATCAGGGTTGCTTCCCGAAACGTGACGGAGAGCTGCGCCGTTCCGGCAGGCCCAGGTGCTTCGATCGGCCTTCGGGTAACGGCCTTCGCTGAACAGGCATTCAGTGAAGGCCTCTCGGGCGTTTGACGGCAACGGTGATGTACTCCAAGGGACCAGGCCCTGCTGGTCGCGGCCTACTGGCGCAAGCTGAAGAACCATCGGTACTCCAACCAGTCACCAGGTCGTCATCGACGCCGACACCCGCCTGGTCGTTGCTCGCCTGTCCGAGGGTTTCTTGGAATCGCGAGAGATTCCCATATGCCTGATTGGTGAGTTCATGAAGGACTTCGCGCTTTCCGGAAGGAAGGCGTTCGGCCCACACGCATCGAGTGGCAGGAAGAGCCCTACTTATAGGGGGAGGTAACCGACGTGTATCGAATCGGTAAGAAGGATCGATTGAAGTGATCACTGCGGCGTAAGCTGTGACCCCCGTGATGGCGCATGTGGAGCAGGAGAGTCGAGCGGCGAGGCTCGAGGTCGGTCTCGTCGAGGATGCGATGCCGGGCCCAGCAGGCTGATCGCTCGGGACCCGCGGCTCCTCCGCCTCCACGCCGACCGGCTTCAGCCTCACGTGATTTTCCCGCCCTCAAGGACGCCCCATGAACCCCCTCATAGCCACAGCCGGTATCGGCGCCCTCGGTTACGCCGCCGTCACCATCCCCCGTAATGCCCGCAAGGCAAGGGCGCAGCGGGCCGAGCAGGCGGCCAAGAACAAGCGGGTCGTCATTGATCCCGCTGAGTTCGGGCTCGTGCCGGGGGATCAGCTCGATGAGCGGTATGCCGGGCCCGATCCGGAGGCGGATGCCGTTGCCGCGGCGGCTGTCGCGGGGGACTGGCGGGGTGCGGCCAACTACCTCGCGGGAGCCGGGCGGGACTGGGATCTGCGGTGGTACCGGCTCGGCATCCTCGTGCACGCGGCCGTGGAGGACGACGGCTGGCTGCTGGAGTGGCGCAGGGAGTACCCGCACGACCCCGCCGCCGCCCTCGTGCACGCCGACGCGCTGATCTCGTTCGCCGGTGAGGCCCGCGGGGCGAAGAGCGCGAAGCACACCACCGCCGAACAGTTCGACAACTTCCACGAGTTGCTCGCCCAGGCACTCCCCGCCTGCGAAGAGGCGGCCCGGATGGCGCCCGACGACCCGAACCCCTGGGTCGCCCAGATCACCATCGCCCTCGGCCTGGGCTGGTCGCACGACCACTTCCAGGCACTGTGGGCCGAGATCACCGCCCGCGACCCGCACCACTTCGGCGCCCATGTGGCCGCACTCCAGTACTGGTGCGCCAAGTGGCGCGGCTCCGACGAGCTGATGTTCACCTTCGCCGAAGAGGCCGTCGCCTCCGCGCCCCGAGGCAGCCTGCTCCCCGTACTGCGCCTGTACGCCGCGTTCGAGCACCAGTACCGGGTGAACGACCTGTCCGTCTACCAGAAGCCGTTCATGACCACGGCCATCGACGCCACCCTGGACGCGGTCGACCAGGTACCGGCCGACCACCACCGGCTCCCGACCGTCCGTCACCTGCTGGCCAACGCGCTGTTCCGCACCGAGCGGTTCGCGGAGGGCGTCGAGCAGTTCCGGGCCGTCGGCGCCTACGTCGGCGGCGTGCCGTGGAGCTACTCCGGCAACTCGGTCAAGTCGTTCGTCCACGCCCGCACCAACACCTTCATCGGGTGGGACAAGGCGGGCCGCCCGGCGCCCCCGGCCCGTGCCGCCCGCTGACGTGAACCTCTTTGTCAGACCACTCGCCCAGGAACCGCGCATGTCGCCCGCCTCCCCGCTCCCGCCCCCGGACTTCGAGCTCACGTCCGCCCATCCCGAAGTCGCCTGGCTGCGGCAGGCGGTGGCCGCGTGGGACTGGGCGGGGGTGCGCCAGTACCTCGCCGGACTGCCGCGGGGGAGCGATACCTCACAGGTCTTCGGCACGGTGGCCGGGACGGAGGGCGTCGAGCGGGCCCTGCGCGACCTGGTGGCCGCCGCCCCCGACGACGTGTTCGCGCTGACCCTCCTCGGCGCCCGCGAGATCGAGATCGGCTGGGAGGTCCGTACGGGCGCCCGCGCCGAGAGCGTGACCCGGCAGCAGTTCGCCACCTTCCACGCGCACCTGCGCACCGCCGAACAACTGCTCATACGCGCCACCGCCCTCGACCCGTCCTACGCCCCCGCCTGGGCCGAGCGGCTCAACACCGCCCGAGGGCTCGGACTCGGCCAGAACGAGGCGCGCCGCCGCTACGACCGGCTGGCGAAGACCCACCCGCACCACTTCACGGCCCAGACCCGGCTGCTTCAGCAACTGTGTCCCAAATGGGGCGGGAGCTGGGACGCCGCCCACGCCTTCGCCCGTGACCGCATGCTCGGCGCCCCCGACGGTTCCCTGAGCGCGGGACTGGTGGCGGAGGCGCACCTCGAACACTGGCTGGACCTGGCCGCGGGCGACGAACGGCACGCCTACCTGGGACAGCCCCATGTCCACGCGGAACTCGTCGAGGCCGCCGGACGGTCCGTGCTCCACCCGGAGTTCCGGCACGAGCCCGGCTGGGTCACCGTCGCGGGCTGTTTCGCGGTCCTGTTCTCCCTGATCGGCGACACCGCCCGCGCCGCCGCCCACTTCCGCGCGCTGGGCAATCTGGCGTCGAATCTCCCGTGGAGCTACCTCGGCGACCCCGCCGAGGCGTACGTACGGCACCGGGACGCGGCCCTCGCACCCGCGTCCTCCACCTTCCCGTCCGCCGCGCACCGCGCCGAACCGAGGCCGTAGATGAACCCGCAGTCCGCCGTCCACCACACCGAGGTCGACGGCATACCCACCCTCATCACGTACGCCGCCGGGCCGATGCGCGCCGGGCTCGTCTTCCGGGTCGGGGCCGCCGACGAGACCCTCGGCCGGGCCGGGCTCACCCATCTGACCGAGCATCTCGCGCTGTACCGCCAAGGCGTGGCGGACTACCACTACAACGGCGCGACCAAGGCCGCCTTCACCCACTTCCACGTGGAGGGCGCCGAGCACGAGGTCGCCGCCTACCTCACCGGTGTCTGCGCCTCCCTCACCGACCTGCCCATGGACCGGCTGGAGACGGAGAAGGAGATCCTGCGCACCGAGGAGTCGCGCCGTGAGCCGAGTCCACTCCCGCTGTGGCGGTACGGCGCCCAGGGGTACGGCCTCGTCAGCTACCCGGAGTGGGGTGTGCGCAACGCGAGCGCGGACGACGTGCGGCAGTGGGCGCGGAGCTGGTTCACGTCGGACAACGCGGTGCTCTGGATCGCCGGTGAGCACATCCCGGCCGGTCTCTCGCTCAAGCTGCCCGCGGGCGACCGGCGCCCCATGCCCGCGGTGACCTCGGCCCTGCCCGTCACCCCGGCGTACTTCTCGCACGGCAGCGGCGGGGTCCTCCTGGACTCCGTGGTCGCCGACACGGCCGCCGCCCGGCTGTACTCGGCCGTCCTGGAACGCGAACTGACCCGCGCCCTGCGCCAGGAGAGCGGCTACTCGTACACGACCGCGAGCGACCTCACGTCCCGGCGGGACGGTTTCGCCGTCGTGACCGCGTTCGCGGACGCGCTGCCCGCCAAGCAGGACGCGGTGCTCGGCGGCTTCGTGGACGTGCTCGCCGGGTTCCGGGCGGGCCGGATCGCCCAGGCCGACCTGGACGCGGTGCGCGGCCGCGCCGACGCCGCCCTCACCGCGCCCGAGGCGGCGGCGCGACGGCTGCCCGGCATGGCGGAGGACCTGCTCGCGGGGCTGACGCCGCGCGATGCCGGTGAACTGCGTGCCGAACTGTGGACGGTGACACCGGGGCACCTGCACGAGGTGGCGCTGGCGGCTGCCGGGACGGCACTCATGCAGGTGCCCGCCGGACACTCGGCGGACTGGGCCGGATACACGGCGGCCCCGACCTCCTCCGGCCACGCGGTCACCGGCCGGCGCTTCCTCACGGGACGCGCGGGCGACGCCGAGCTGACCGTGGGCGACGACGGCGTCAGCCTGACCGAGCGGTCGGCCCCCGGACCCGACGGGACACGGGTGGCGACCGTCCTCCACCGCTCCTGCGCCGCCATGCTGAGCTGGCCCGACGGCGGCCGTCGGCTCATCGGCACCGACGGCCTGACCGTCGACGTGGAGCCCGCGGTGTACGGCGTCGAGGCGAGCACCATGGCGGTCATCGACGCCGCGGTACCGCCGGACGCTGTGGTGCCGCTGCCGCCCCGGCCGAACCCACCGCGCCTGGACAGGACGCCGGTGTCCGGCACCACGACGGCCGCACGCTCCAAGCTGACCCCTCCCGCCGTCGCCACCGCCCCGGCCGACCCGCCCCGGCGCACCAGGGGCCAGACCGTGGCGATGGTCCTCCTCGGTGCCCTGGGCGGCTGTTTCGCCCTGCTCGCCCTCGTGCTCACCGTCTTCGGCGCGGACGACCCGGACACCAGCACCGGCGAGTGGCTCGCCATCTCGGGGTTCCTCTGGGGGGTCACCGCCCTGCTGGCGTGGCCCGCCGTACGGATGCTGCGGCGCACCGGCCGGAGGTGAAGGTGCCGGTTCGCCCAGGTTTTCCTGGTGCTTAAGCGAGTCTTGTGATTTTCATGGCGGGATCTTTTATGGGTGTCGTACCGGCGTGGGCTACGGTGCCATCCGGTTTCGGCATCGCGGATACGTGTCAGCGGCCGTAGATCCCGTGTCGGTCCGCAGCAGGAGAGCAGGTAGTTCGTGACCAAGCAGGTCCGGCAGGTGGCGCAGTCGCGTCCGGCGACGGCGCGGCGGCCGGAGGCGGGGATCGCCCGCTTCGGCCGGGCTCTCGTCTCCTGGCTGCGCGCCCTCAGCAGGCGCACGATCATGCTCGCCGCGGGTGCCCTGGCCGTCGTCGCCGCGGTCGTCGTGGTGTGCGCGTTCCTCTTCGGCGGCGACGAGCGGCCGCCCGTCCCCGACACCCGTGCGCGGCACTACACCGAGACCGACGCCTGCCTGCTCACCGGCAAGGACGGCATCACGGCCGGTACCCCCGCCGCGGCCGTCTGGCAGGGCATGCAGGACGCCTCCCTCAAGACGCACGCGCGGGTGAACTACCAGCAGGTGATGGGGGAGCAGAGCGCGGGCAACGCGCGGCCGTATCTCAACGGCATGCTCCAGGGCGCCTGCGAGGTCGTCGTGGCGGTCGGCGGACCCGAGGTCTCCGTCGCGGCGGAGGCGGCGCCGAAGAACGGCAAGAGCGACTTCGTGCTGGTCGGCGGCGGGCGCTCCGGGGACAACGTGACGGTCGTCCGGACCGGCGCCGGGCTGCGGGCGGACGTGGCGGGCGCGATCGAGCGGGCCATCGACGCGAAGAGCTAGCGGGCGTCCCGGCGATCACGCCGGTGCGCGACGCGGGAATCACCGGCGGCGGTGCCCGAACTCGTGGTGAATCGTTGGTCCAATGGGTTGGCCGGAGCAGTACGGCTGCCTAACATCGATCACCGCAAGACTTTGTGCACCGTCGCACAATCTCCTCAGGAGGTTCCCCTTGCTCCGCCGCCGTCGCACCACGCTGGTCCTCACCGCCGCGATCGCCGCCGCGGCCCCGCTCCTGACCGCCTGCGGCAACGACGCGCATCCGGGCGCCGCGGCCGTCGTCGGCGGGCAGCGGATCACCGTGTCGCAGCTGGAGGGCCGGGTGAAGGAGGTACGGGCGGCGCAGCGGGCCGAGGTGTCCGACCAGGCCCAGTACCAGCAGGTCCTGGCCTCCACCGGCACCCTCACCCGCGACACCCTGCACAACATGGTCCTCGACCAGGTGCTGCACCGCGCCGCCCGGGACCAGGGCGTCACGGTCACCCGCAAGGAGGTCCAGCGGATGCGCGCCGACCTGGAGAAGCAGGCGGGCGGCAGCAAGCAGCTCCAGGCCGCCTGGCTGCAGAAGTACGGCATCGCCCCCGACCGCCTCGACGACAACCTCGGCCTCCAGATCGAGGCGCAGAAGCTCGCCGCCAAGCTGGGCACCGACACCAGCCAGCCCCCGTTCTGGGACGCCCTGTCCAAGGCGTCGAAGAAGCTCCACATCGACGTGAACCCGCGCTACGGCGCCTGGGACGTGGCCAAGAGCAGCCGGGTCGACGCCCGTACGCCCTGGCTGCGGGACGGCTCGGCGACCCAGAGCGCCTGACGGGACGCGTACGCCCGGCGCGGGCCGGGTGACCTGCTGGTTCCCGGCCCCGCGAAAGCTCCGCGCGAGCCAAGCGCGGCGTGTCGGTCATACGGTCATAGGACTCTCCCCTCCCTGTGGATAACTCGACCCGTCCTTCCGCGTCCTGGGTTACGTTCGGATCGTGAACGCAATCAGCCCCGAAACCGCCCCCGGCCGCATCGTCCTGCTCACCACCAGCCACCGCGTCGCCCCCGGCCTGCTGTCCTGGCCCGCCTGGCAGGCGTTGCGCACCGCCGACGCCGTGCTGTGCGCGGACGGCGCCCATCCGCAGGTGCCGTATCTGCGCGAGGCCGGGATAGCGGTGTCGGAGGCGTCCCCCACCGCCGAGGAGCTGGTCGACGCCTGCGCGGGCGACCGGTCCGTGGTCGTCGTCGCCACCGGCGAGGGGGAACCCGCCCTCACCGACGGCCTCGCCCGGCTCGCCGGGTCGGGCCGGGTGCGGATGCCGGAACTGGAGCTGCTGCCCGCCTCCTACGACCTGCCCGGCGCCCGCCTCCTCGACCTCGTCCAGGTCATGGACCGCATCCGCGCCGAGTGCCCCTGGTCCTCCCGGCAGACCCACGAGGGCCTCGCCAAGTACGGCATCGAGGAGGCGTACGAACTGGTCGAGGCGATCGAGGCCGGGGACCGGGAGGAGCTGCGGGAGGAGCTGGGCGATGTGCTGCTCCAGGTCGTCTTCCACTCCCGCATCGCCGAGGAGGACCCGGACGCGCCCTTCTCCATCGACGACGTCGCCGGGGGCATCGTCCGCAAGCTGATCCACCGCCACCCCCATGTCTTCGGCGAGGAGGAGGCCGAGACGCCCGAGGACGTCAAGGCGCACTGGCTGCGCACCAAGGCGGAGGAGAAGCAGCGCAGCTCGGTGACGGAAGGCGTTCCCCTCGGGCAGCCCGGCCTCGCCCTCGCCGCCAAGCTGGCCTCCCGCGTCCGCACCGCAGACCTGGACGTCCCCCTGCCCCAGGGCGACGGCATCGGGTACGAGTTGCTGGACCTGGCCGCCCGCGCCGAGGAAGCGGGCGTCGACCCGGAAGCGGCCCTGCGAGCGGCGGCCCGCGTGTACCGGGACGCGATACGCACGGCCGAGGGCGCGCCCGCGCCGGGGGACGACACCGAGTAGCCCGGACCGAGGCGGCGGGGTTCCGCAGGGTCCCCCAGGAGAAAGGAGCCGACCCGCCCCCACCCCGGCCCGCCGGATACCGTCAGGGAGTGACCCAGCCGCACCAGCCCACCCCCGACGACGCCACTCCCGGACACTCCGCCGAGGCTCCCGCCCCGGACCTCTTCACCTGGGAGTTCGCCGCCGACCCCTACCCCGCCTACGCCTGGCTCCGGGAGCACGCCCCGGTGCGCTGGACCAAGCTGCCCAGCGGGGTGGACGCGTGGCTGGTCACCCGGTACGCGGACGCCAAGCAGGCCCTGGCCGACCAGCGGCTCAGCAAGAACCCGGCCCATCACGCCGAGACCGCGCAGGCCAAGGGCAAGACCGGCATCCCCGGTGAGCGCAAGGCCGACCTGATGACCCACCTGCTGAACATCGACCCGCCGGACCACACCCGGCTGCGCCGCCTGGTCAGCAAGGCGTTCACCCCACGCCGGGTCGCCGAGTTCGCGGGCCGGGTGCAGGAGCTGACGGACGACCTCATCGACCGGTTCGCCGAGCAGGGCTCGGCCGACCTCATCCACGAGTTCGCCTTCCCGCTCCCCATCTACGCCATCTGCGACCTGCTCGGCGTCCCGCGCGAGGACCAGGACGACTTCCGGGACTGGGCGGGCATGATGATCCGGCACGGCGGCGGACCCCGGGGCGGGGTGGCGCGTTCGGTGAAGAAGATGCGTGGCTATCTCGCGGACCTCATCCACCGCAAGCGCCAGGCGCTCCCCGCCGAGCCCGCGCCCGGCGAGGACCTGATCTCGGCACTCATCCGGGCCTCCGACCACGGCGAGCACCTCACCGAGAACGAGGCCGCCGCCATGGCCTTCATCCTGCTCTTCGCGGGCTTCGAGACCACCGTCAACCTCATCGGCAACGGCACCTACGCCCTGCTCACCCACCCCGAGGAGCGCCGCAGGCTCGAACTGTCGCTGGCGGCCGGGGAGACCGGACTGCTCCAGACCGGAGTGGAGGAACTGCTCCGCTACGACGGCCCGGTGGAGCTGGCGACCTGGCGTTATGCCACCGAGCCGCTCACCATCGGCGGCCAGGACATCGCGGCCGGGGACCCGGTGCTGGTGGTCCTCGCGGCGGCGGACCGCGACCCGGAGCGGTTCGCCGACCCGGACGTGCTGGACCTCGGCCGCCGAGACAACCAGCACCTGGGGTACGGGCACGGCATCCACTACTGCGTGGGCGCCCCGCTCGCCCGTCTGGAGGGCCAGACCGCGCTGGCCACCCTGCTCACCCGGCTCCCCGATCTGCGGCTGGCGGCCGATCCGGCCGAACTCCGTTGGCGCGGCGGCCTGATCATGCGTGGACTGCGCACGCTGCCGGTGGAGTTCACACCGGTTGGTCCCAGTCGTGAAAGCACACATGACGGACGTTCAACTATGTGATCTTCACGTGATCTGTGCGGCATGAACTTGTGACAAGTGAACGTCTGACGCTACGTTCACCCATCAGTGTGGCGCCGAGCATCAGTTGCCACGCCGTACCGCTGTCGCACGAAAGGCAACCGCATGCTCTCCGGGAACGGTAGGCACCGTCGACCCCGCCAGGCTCCGGCGCTCCTCGTCGCGGCCGGCGTGACCACGTCCGCCATCGCCATCCCGCTCCTCGGGGCGGCGAGCGCGAACGCGGCCGACGGCACCACCTGGGACAAGGTCGCCGAGTGCGAGAGCGGCGGCTCCTGGAGCGCCGACACCGGCAACGGCTACTACGGCGGTCTCCAGATGTCCCAGGACGACTGGGACAAGTACGGCGGCACGCAGTACGCGGCCAGCGCCGACCAGGCCAGCCGTTCGCAGCAGATCTCGGTCGCCGAGAAGATCCTCGCCGATCAGGGCACCACCCACTGGGCCACCTGCGCCCTGCTCGCCGGACTGACCTCCGACTCCGCCTCGGTGGACGTCGACACGGGCGTCAGCGAGTCCCCGTCCGCGGACCAGGGCGGCTCGGACAGCGGTGCCGGTCAGTCGAGCGAGGCTCCCGACGCGGGCGCTTCGTCCGATGGTTCGGATTCGTCCGGACTGGGTGATTCGTCCCCGTCGTCCGACTCCTCTGATTCCTCCGGCTCCTCCGACTCCTCCGCCAAGGAGACCGGCAAGCCGTCCGCGAGCGCCGACGAGACGGCCGGTTCCGGTCACTCCGGCAAGGACACCGACACCTCCCGCTCCGGCGGCTCCGCGCCCGCCGCCTCCGACGGCGGCTACCAGGGCGGCGGTTCGGCCTCCAGTGCCCCTGCCGCCAAGGAGTCGGACGACTCGTGGGAGACCGGCGGCTCCTGGAGCCTCGTCGACACCGGCGACCTCGGCGGCGGCCGTCACCGGGGCGACACCGCCGACGAGAGCGTGACGGAAGGTCAGCACGCGGCGGTCACGGGCCGCCACGCCACCACCTCCCCGAGCGGCTACACCGTCCGCGACGGTGACACGCTCGGCTCCATCGCCGACTCCCTTGATGTGCCGGGCGGCTGGGAGGCCCTGTACGCCGCGAACAAGCAGGCCATCGGCTCCGACCCGAACCATGTCGATCCGGGCCAGACCCTCAAGGTGCCGGGCGAATAGGGCGAACAGGCAGCGCATGGCGGCATTTGACGCCCCGCTATCCTCTTATATGTCCTATTTGGCGAAAGTGTGGGATGACTCTCAGAAGACCTGATCGTTTTTGAAATTCGCCGCGAGGCGTGTCTACGGTCGTGATCGCTCGTCACCACGAGCACCCGTGGCCGCAACGCCGAATCCTGCCAGCGGCCGTCGGGGACAATCGTCGCGTCAAGCGCCGTAGGCAGGAGCGGGGGACCCAAGGTAGGTGCCCGAACCGGTGATTGACGCCGGGACGGGCTTGGGGTGGAGCCACGCCTTCCGGAAGTACCAGGGAGGGGTGGCCGGGCAACTCAACCGGCCCGAACCCGACAGCTCACCTCGCAGGCGTCGGTGAGGGGATCGATCCATGCTGTTCTCCAGCAAGGGCAAGCACCGTCGCCCGTCCAAGACCGTCCGTGTCCTCGCGCTCGCCGGTGTCGCCGGTGCGGCCGTCGCGGGCCCGGTGATGGCTTCGGGCAGCGCGTCCGCCGCCACCGGCTCCGAGTGGGACGCCGTCGCCCAGTGCGAGTCGGGCGGCAACTGGTCCATCAACACCGGCAACGGGTACTACGGCGGTCTGCAGTTCTCCGCCTCCACGTGGGCCGCGTACGGCGGTACGCAGTACGCCGCCACCGCCGACAAGGCGAGCAAGGAACAGCAGATCACCGTCGCCGAGAAGGTGCTCTCCGCCCAGGGCAAGGGCGCCTGGCCGGTCTGCGGCACGGGCCTGTCCAGCACGCCGTACAGCGGCTCGGCGGCCCCGGCGCCCTCCACGGACACCAAGACGGAGGACAAGGCCGCGGCCGACACCTCCGACCGCACCTCCGACGACCAGGCCGCGTCCCGCTCCACCGAGCGCCCGGACGCGAGCAAGACCGTCACCACCCCGACCGGTGACAAGGTCAAGAAGGGCGATGGCGAGTACAAGGTGGTCAAGGGCGACACGCTCAGCTCCATCGCCACGAAGCACAAGGTCGACGGCGGCTGGAAGAAGCTGTACGACCTGAACAAGGACATCGTCGAGAAGGCCGACTTCATCTTCCCCGGCCAGATGCTGCACCTGAAGTAACCGCGACCCGCTCACGGGGCCGGCCCCCAGCCCGATCGGCCCCTGAGCTTCCGGTCCTTCCACGGACCCCCGCCCCGGCGTGCTTCCCCCGCGCGCCGGGGCGGTGCGCGTTCCGCCCCCGGCCCGCCTGTTGCCCAGAACCCTTTGTTCCGGGCGTGAACAATGGGTACCGTCTCCCTGCACCACCCCGTCCGCGAGGCGGTCGGTCGATGGCCGGCACCCCTGGGACGGTTAGGCTCTAGACGCAAGGCATGCCATCCGGCGCGCCCCGCACTCATCGCGTCACATCCACGAAGGAGATGCTCGTGCCGTCCATCGACGTCGTCGTAGCTCGGGAAATCCTGGACTCCCGAGGCAACCCCACGGTCGAGGTCGAGGTCGGCCTCGACGACGGCAGCACGGGTCGTGCCGCCGTCCCGTCCGGCGCCTCCACCGGTGCCTTCGAGGCCATCGAGCTGCGTGACGGTGACCCGAACCGCTACCAGGGCAAGGGTGTCGAGAAGGCCGTCCTCGCCGTCATCGAGCAGATCGGCCCGGAGCTGGTCGGCTACGACGCCACCGAGCAGCGCCTGATCGACCAGGCCATGTTCGACCTGGACGCCACCGACAACAAGGGCTCGCTCGGCGCCAACGCCATCCTCGGCGTCTCCCTCGCCGTCGCCCACGCCGCCTCCGAGGCCAGCGACCTGCCGCTGTTCCGCTACCTGGGCGGCCCCAACGCGCACCTGCTCCCGGTGCCGATGATGAACATCCTGAACGGCGGCTCGCACGCCGACTCCAACGTGGACATCCAGGAGTTCATGATCGCGCCGATCGGCGCGGAGTCCTTCTCCGAGGCCGTCCGCTGGGGCGCCGAGGTCTACCACACCCTCAAGAAGGTCCTGAAGAACAAGGGCCTCGCCACCGGCCTCGGCGACGAGGGCGGCTTCGCCCCGAACCTCGGCTCCAACCGTGAGGCCCTCGACCTCATCATCGAGGCCATCAAGGAAGCCGGTTACACCCCCGGCGAGCAGATCGCCCTCGCGCTCGACGTCGCCGCCTCCGAGTTCTACAAGGACGGCACGTACCTCTTCGAGGGCAAGGAGCGCTCCGCCGCCGAGATGACGGAGTACTACGAGGAGCTGGTCGCGGCCTACCCGCTGGTCTCCATCGAGGACCCGCTGTTCGAGGACGACTGGGCCGGCTGGAAGGTCCTCACCGACCGCATCGGCGACAAGGTGCAGATCGTCGGCGACGACCTGTTCGTCACCAACCCCGAGCGCCTCGCCCGCGGCATCGAGGAGGGCATCGCCAACGCCCTGCTGGTCAAGGTCAACCAGATCGGCTCGCTGACCGAGACCCTGGACGCCGTCGAGATGGCCCAGCGCAACGGCTACAAGTGCATGATGTCCCACCGCTCCGGCGAGACCGAGGACGTCACCATCGCCGACCTGGCCGTCGCCACCAACTGCGGCCAGATCAAGACCGGCGCCCCGGCCCGCTCCGAGCGCGTCGCCAAGTACAACCAGCTGCTGCGCATCGAGGAGATCCTCGACGACGCCGCGGTCTACGCGGGCCGCAGCGCCTTCCCGCGGTTCCGCTCCGCGAACCAGTAGGCACAGCAAGGGCTGACCTCCAGGCGCGGGTCGGCGCGCAGCCGACCCCGCCCGTCGTACGTACGTCCCCGGACCCGGTCCCGTACCGTGTCCGGGGACGTACGCGCGTCAGCACACAGCAGGAACCCCCAGCGCGAGAAACACAGCGCAAGAAGCACAGCACAAGACGCACAGCGGAGGCGGAGGGCCAGATGGCCGCGAGGGACCGGGACCGTTTCTCCACCACGACCAGGCTGCGGCTGCTCGGTGAGCAGACGGCGGCCCGCGTCTACCGGTCCCAGACCAAGCGGCAGGCCCGCCGCCCCTCGCGCCTCACCGGCCGGGCCGCCCTGCTCGCCCTGGTGCTGTGCTCGATGATCGTGGCGCTCGCCTACCCGATGCGGCAGTACGTGTCCCAGCGCGCCGAGGTCGCGGACCTGAAGAACCGCCAGGAGCAGGCCCGCGCCCGGGTCGAGCAGCTCAGGGACGTCAAGGCCCGCTGGCAGGACGACGCCTACGCCGAGCAGCAGATCCGGCGCAGGCTGCACTATGTGATGCCCGGTGAGACCGGGTTCGTCGTCATCGACCCGGGCGCCGCCAAGCAGTCCCGCACCGACCGGGGCGCCGCCCACCGGCCCTGGTACGCGAACGTCTGGGACGGCGTCGACAAGTCCGACGCCTCCGACCAGTGACCGGCACCCGCCGGTGACCGATCCAAGCCACTTACGGAAGCAGTCATGGAAACGCCCCCGCCCCACACTCCGCGTACCGAGCCCACCGAGGCGGACATCGCCGCCTTCGAGCTGCAACTCGGCCGCCCGCCGCGCGGCCTGCGGGCCATCGCCCACCGTTGCCCGTGCGGTCAGCCGGACGTCGTGGAGACGGCGCCCCGGCTGCCCGACGGCACGCCCTTCCCGACGACGTACTACCTGACGTGCCCGCGGGCCAACTCGGCCATCGGCACGCTCGAGGCCAACGGCGTCATGAAGGAGATGACCGATCGGCTGCAGACCGACCCGGAGCTGGCCGCCGCCTACCGGGCCGCGCACGAGGACTACATCCGGCGCCGCGACGAGATCGAGGTGCTGGCGGGCTTCCCCAGTGCGGGCGGCATGCCCGACCGGGTGAAGTGCCTGCACGTCCTGGTCGCCCACTCGCTGGCCGCCGGTCCGGGCGTGAACCCGCTGGGCGACGAGGCCATCGCGATGCTGCCCGAGTGGTGGGCGAAGGGTCCCTGTGTGGTGCCCGGCGCCTGCGCGGCGGAGGCCGGTTCCGGCGCGGAGGAGCAGCGATGACCCGTGTCGCCGCCGTGGACTGCGGCACCAACTCGATCCGCCTGCTGGTCGCCGACGCGGACCCGGAGACCGGTGAACTGACCGACCTGGACCGCCGGATGACGATCGTCCGGCTCGGCCAGGGCGTGGACCGCACCGGCCGCCTAGCCCCCGAGGCGCTGGAGCGCACCTTCGCCGCGTGCCGCGAGTACGCCCAGGTCATCCGCGAACTCGGCGCGACCAAGGTGCGGTTCGTCGCCACCTCCGCCTCGCGCGACGCGGAGAACCGGGACGAGTTCGTGCGCGGGGTCGTGGACATCCTCGGGGTGGAGCCGGAGGTCATCACCGGCGACCAGGAGGCCGAGTTCTCCTTCACCGGCGCGACCAGGGAGCTGTCCGGCGGCGACCACCTGGAGAAGCCGTACCTGGTGGTGGACATCGGCGGCGGCTCCACGGAGTTCGTCGTCGGGGAGGACCACGTGGGCGCCGCGCGGTCGGTGGACATCGGCTGTGTGCGGCTGACCGAACGGCACCTGGTGCACGACGGCAAGGTCACCGACCCGCCCGCGCACGAGCAGGTCGCCGCCATGCGGGCCGACATCGAGGCCGCGCTCGACCTCGCGGCCGAGACCGTGCCGCTCGGCGAGGCGCGCACCCTGGTCGGGCTCGCGGGCTCGGTCACCACGGTGTCCGCCATCGCCCTGGAGCTGCCGGAGTACGACTCCGCGCGCATCCACCACTCCCGGATCTCCCGGGCCCGGGTCCGCCAGATCACCGAGTGGCTGCTCAGCTCCTCGCACGCCGAGCGCGCGGAGGTCCCCTCCATGCACCCCGGCCGGGTCGACGTGATCGGCGCGGGCGCCCTCGTGCTGCTCTCGATCATGGAGCGGACCGGTGCCGAGGAGGTCGTCGTCAGCGAGCACGACATCCTCGACGGCATCGCGTGGTCCGTGGCGTAGCCGAGCCCGACGGCCCTGGAAGAACGGCTCGTTACCGCCCAGTAGCGTGCGGCTGAGCAGGCTGGACGACGTTTGAGCGCCCCCGCGGGGCGGCCGACACGCCGCTTCGCGGGGCTCCGCCGGAAACCTTCGTGAAGTTCTTCACAAGGAAATCGCCCCCGGTGGGGGACGTGAGGGTCCGCATTGACCCGTTCGGGGGTCGGAAGGCCCCTGGAGCATGATCACGACCGTATTGCGACCGGGTTTCACCGAGGTGTCCGGAGCACCTGCGCGGGGGGTCGCGCGAGGGGTCGTGGAGGCCGGAAAGCCAGCTCAAGCGGCATTGACAACGGGTCAGAGGTGGCCTGGGTTCCCCCTGGTGAACATGACCTGCGTCACGCGGGTGGCGGAGGATAACACACCCCCTCTCCAACCTTGTGAAGGGGCGCACGAGCTACCCCCTCGGGGCGGGTGGATACTCGATGGCATGAGCACCACGGAGCGTCCCAGGATCCTCGTAGTAGGCGGTGGGTACGTAGGCCTGTACGCAGCTCGGCGCATCCTCAAGAAGATGCGCTTCGGAGAGGCGACCGTCACGGTCGTCGACCCCCGGTCGTACATGACCTACCAGCCCTTCCTCCCCGAAACCGCCGCCGGCAACATCTCCCCTCGCCACGTCGTCGTACCGCTGCGACGCGTGCTGCCGAAGGCGGAGGTCCTCACCGGCCGGGTCACCACCATCGACCAGGACCGCAAGGTCGCCACGATCACCCCCCTCGTGGGCGAGGCGTACGAGCTGCCGTTCGACTACCTGGTCATCGCCATGGGCGCGGTCTCGCGCACCTTCCCGATCCCCGGCCTCGCCGAGCAGGGCATCGGCATGAAGGGCATCGAAGAGGCCATCGGCCTGCGCAACCACGTCCTGGAGCAGCTCGACAAGGCCGACTCCACGACCGACGAGGAGATCCGCCGCAAGGCGCTCACCTTCGTCTTCATCGGCGGTGGCTTCGCGGGCGCGGAGACCATCGGCGAGGTCGAGGACATGGCCCGCGACGCCGCCAAGTACTACAAGAACGTGTCCCGTGAGGACATGCGCTTCGTCCTGGTCGACGCCGCCGACAAGATCCTCCCCGAGGTCGGCCCCAAGCTCGGCCAGTACGGCAAGGAGCACCTGGAGAGCCGCGGCGTGGAGATCTACCTCTCCACCTCGATGGACTCCTGCGTCGACGGCCACGTCGTGCTGAAGAACGGCCTCGAGGTCGACTCCGACACGATCGTCTGGACCGCGGGCGTCAAGCCCAACCCGGCCCTGACCCGCTTCGGTCTGCCCCTCGGCCCGCGCGGCCACGTCGACTGCGCCCCGACCCTCCAGGTCCAGGGCACCGACTACATCTGGGCCGCCGGTGACAACGCCCAGGTCCCCGACCTCGTCGGCCGCAAGGCGGGCAACGAGAACGCCTGGTGCCCGCCGAACGCCCAGCACGCGCTGCGCCAGGCCAAGGTCCTCGGCGACAACGTGGTGTCCGGCATGCGGGGCTTCCCGCAGAAGGACTACGAGCACGGCAACAAGGGCGCCGTCGCGGGTCTCGGCCTGCACAAGGGCGTGGCGATGATCGTCATGGGCAAGATGAAGATCAAGCTCAAGGGCCGTCTCGCCTGGTACATGCACCGCGGTTACCACGGCATGGCCATGCCGACCTTCAACCGCAAGATCCGCGTCTTCGCGGACTGGACCCTCGGCATGTTCCTCAAGCGCGAGGTCGTCGCCCTCGGCGCCATGGAGCACCCGCGCGAGGAGTTCTACGAGGCCGCCAAGCCCGCCCCGGTCGCCGCCGCGCCGAAGACCGAGGAGAAGGCGAAGGCTTCCTGACCCCAGGTCAGCCTCCGTACATCGCTTCACCCGAAGGACCTCCCGCCATCCGTGGTGCGGGAGGTCCTTCGGCGTTCCCGGCCACGCCCCTGTTTTGCCCTGTCGTAACCCCAATGCGGGACTGTGCCGGGTACGTCGGGGTGTTTACGTGGTAACGGACATCCGGGATCGTCGTCTTGGAGGTGTGCGTCATGGCCGACGCCGCGTCGCGCTTGGTGAGTGTTGCCGAACAGCTGCTGGGGGCCCCGCTCCCGCTGCGGGTCCGGGCCTGGGACGGTTCCCAGGCGGGTCCGCCGGGGGCCCCCGTGATCGTCGTGCGCAACCGGCGCGCCCTGCGCCGCATGCTGTTCAAGCCGGGCGAACTGGGCATGGCCCGCGCCTGGGTGGCCGGTGACCTGGACATCGAGGGCGACCTGTACACCGCGCTCGGCGCGATGGCGGGCCTGCTCTGGGAGCACGACGACGACGCCGAGGGCCGCTCCCTCGTACAGACGGTGCGGGACCCCGCCGCGCGGGCCGCCGTCCGCGACCTGGTCCGGCTCGTCGGACCGCCGCTGCCGCCCGCACCGCCGCGCGAGGAGGTCCGCAGACGGCGCCATCTGCACACCCGCCGCACCGACAAGCGCGCCATCAGCCACCACTACGACGTCGGCAACGACTTCTACGCGCTGGTCCTCGGCCCGTCCATGGTCTACTCCTGCGCCTACTGGGAGGCCCCGGAAAAGGGTGCTTCGCTGGAGAGCGCCCAGCGCGACAAGCTCGAACTGGTCAGCCTGAAACTCGGCCTGAAGCCCGGTCAGCGACTGCTGGACGTCGGCTGCGGCTGGGGCTCGATGGCGATCCACGCCGCCCGCGAGCACGGGGTGCGCGTCGTCGGCATCACCCTCTCCCAGGAGCAGGCGGCCTTCGCCCGCAAGCGCGTCGCCGACGAGGGACTCACCGACCGGGTCGAGATCCGCGTCCAGGACTACCGCGACGTCCGCGACGGCCCCTACGACGCGATCTCCTCCATCGGCATGGCCGAGCACGTCGGCGCCGACGGCTACCTGGACTACGCGCGCGACCTGTACGGCCTGCTGAAGCCCGGCGGACGGCTCCTCAACCACCAGATCGCCCGCCGCCCGCAGCGGGACGAGACGGAGTACGAGGTCGACGCGTTCATCGACTCCTACGTCTTCCCCGACGGCGAACTCGCCCCGCTCGGCACCACCGTCACCCAGCTGGAGCGCGCCGGGTTCGAGGTGCGGGACGTGGAGTCGCTGCGCGAGCACTACGCCCGCACCCTGCGCGCCTGGGTGACCAACCTGGAGGGCGACTGGGAGCGCGCGACCCGGCTCGCCGGATTCGGCCGCGCCCGCGTCTGGCGGCTGTACATGGCCGCCTCCGCGCTCGCCTTCGAGCGCAGCCAGATCGGCGTCAACCAGGTCCTCGCCGTCCGCACCCCGGAGTCCGGCACCTCGGGACTCCCGGCCCGCACCCGCACCTGGAACGCCTGACAACGCGAATGGGGCCCCGCTCCGATCCCGGAACGGGGCCCCACGACTGCCCGAGCGCTACTCGGCCTTGATCGCGCCGAGCACGTTCAGCTTGGCCGCCCGCCGGGCCGGCCACAGCGCCGCCAGTACGCCCACCAGGGCCGCCAGCAGCAGGAACAGCACCAGCCGGGACCAGGGCAGCACCAGCTCGTACGTCGCCATCTTCGTGCCCAGCAGCTCACCGGCCGCCCAGCCGAAGAACACGCCGAGCCCGATGCCCAGCACCCCGCCGAACAGCGAGATCACCAGGGACTCCAGCCGGACCATCCGCTTCACCGACCGGCGCTCCAGGCCGATCGCGCGCAGCATCCCGATCTCCTGGGAGCGCTCGAACACCGACATGGCCAGCGTGTTGATGACACCGAGCACCGCGACCACCACGGCCATGCCGAGCAGGCCGTAGACCAGGTTCAGCATCAGCGTGAAGATCTTGGCGATGCCGTCGGTGATGTCCTGCTTGTCCTGCACCTGGATGGCCGGGTTGGAGCCGAGGGCCTTGGCCAGCCGGTCCTTGGTCGCGTCCGAGGCGCCGTCCTTCGTGCGGACCAGGACCTGCATGTCGGCCGGGGCGCGCAGGTGCGGGGTGAGCGTCCTGTCGTCGATCATGATCCCGCGGATCATCTCGTTGCCCTCGTACACCCCGGCGACGGTCAGCGTGGCCTGCTTGCCGTCCTCGAAGTGCGCGGTGAGCTTCGAACCGGCCTTCCAGCCGTGCTCCTTGGCCCGGTCGGCGTCCACCACGATCCGGGTGCCGGACACGTCGAACGTGCCCTGCTTCACCGTCAGGTCGGTCAGCTCGCCGATCGAGGAACCGGTGACGCCGGTCAGGAACTCGGTCTCGCCGCCGATCCGGGAGGCGCCGTTGCGCAGCGGGCTGGACGCGGCGACCCCGTCGGTGGCGGCCAGCCTGGTGGCCACGTCCGGGGAGAGCGGGGTGCGGTTGGCCATCGAGACGACGTAGTCCGCGCGGATCGAGGAAGCGGCCATCTTGTCGATCGACTTCTGCAGGCTGCCCGCCATCACCGTCATGCCGGTGATCAGGGTCAGGCCGATCATCAGCGCGGACGCGGTCGCGGCCGTACGGCGCGGGTTGCGCACCGCGTTCTGCCGGGCCAGGAGGCCCGCGACGCCGAACAGGCGCAGCAGCGGGGCGGCCGCCGCGATCAGCGGGCGGGACAGCAGCGGGGTCAGCACGAACACGCCGATGATGAGCAGCACCGCGCCGAGGCCCATCGCGCCCTGGCCCTTGTCGGTGTCCATGGTGGTGGCCGCGAGGACCACGGCCGCACCGGCCGCCGCGAACAGCGTGCCGATGGTGTTGCGCACCACCAGCGAGCGGGTGGTGGCGGTCGCGTGCACGCTGCTCATCGCCGCGACCGGCGGGATCTTCGCGGCCCGGCGGCCGGGCAGCCAGGCGGCGAGCACGGTGATGACGATGCCGACGGCGAGCGCGGCGACCACCGTGCCCGGCGTGACCACCAGCGGCCCGTCCGGCATGCTCGCGCCGAAGGAGTTCAGCATGGCGCGCAGTCCGGCGCCGATGCCGACACCGGCGGCGAGTCCGGCGACGCCCGCGACCGTGCCGACGGCGAACGCCTCGATCAGCACCGAGCGGGTGACCTGCCCGCGCGAGGCGCCGACCGCTCGCAGCAGGGCGAGTTCCTTGGTGCGCTGGGCGACCAGCATGGTGAAGGTGTTGGCGATGATGAACGTGCCGACGAACAGGGCGATGCCCGCGAACACCAGCAGCACCTGGCGCAGCCCGCTCATCGACGAGGAGATCTGCTCCGCCTGGTCGGCGGCGAGCTTCTCCCCGGTGGTGGTGCTGACCTGGCCGGCCGGGAGCGCCTTGTCCAGCGCCGCCTTCAGCGCGCTCTGGCTGGTGCCGGGCGCGGCGGTCACGTCGATCTCGTCGTACGCGCCCTGCTTGCCGAGCAGGGTCTGCGCGGTGGGCGTGTCGAAGAGGGTGAGGCTGCCGCCCGCGGCCACGTTGCCGTCGTCCGTGGTGAAGATGCCCGCGACGCGCGGGGTGAGGACCGGGCCGTCGACCGAGAGCCGGACGGTGTCACCGACGCCGTAGCCGGTGCGGCGGGCGGTCTCGGAGTCGATCAGCAGCTCGCCCTTGCCGTGCGGGGCGTGGCCGGAGACGAGCTTGTACCGGTGGTCGTCGGTGCCCCAGTAGTTGCCGCCCATGGACTGCCAGCCGTCGCCGACCAGCTTGCCGTGCTTGTCGGCCAGCGCGGTGAAGCCGCTGACCACACCGGTGGCGGAGGCGGCGCCGGGCACCTTCTCCGCCCGGGCGAGCAGCGCCGGGGTCAGGTCCGGGGTGGAGCCGACCCGGTCGCCGCTGGCTTCCTGGTGCCTGGCCCGTACGGCCACGTCGACACCGTCGAAGCCCTGGGCGGAGCTGTTCTCGAAGGCGCGGGAGAGGGTGTTGGTGAAGACCAGCGTCCCGGACACGAAGGCGACGCCGAGGAGGACGGCGAGCACCGTCATCATCAGCCGGGCCTTGTGCGCGAGGACGTTGCGCAGCGCGGTGCGGAACATCAGCTCGTACGGCCCTTCGCGTCGAAGCGCTTCATCAGGTCGAGGACCGAGTCGGCCGTCGGGTCCTGGATCTCGTCCACGATCCGGCCGTCCGCGAGGAAGACCACCCGGTCCGCGTAGGCGGCGGCGACCGGGTCGTGGGTCACCATGACCACGGTCTGGCCCAGCTCGCGCACCGAGTTGCGCAGGAAGCCCAGCACCTCGGCGCCGGAGCGGGAGTCGAGGTTGCCGGTCGGCTCGTCACCGAAGATGATCTCCGGCTTGGAGGCCAGGGCGCGGGCCACGGCGACGCGCTGCTGCTGGCCGCCGGAGAGCTGGGAGGGCCGGTGCGAGAGCCGCCCGGACAGCCCGACCATCTCGATCACCCGGTCCAGCCACTCCTTGTCGGGCTTGCGGCCCGCGATGTCCATCGGCAGCGTGATGTTCTCCAGCGCGGTCAGCGTCGGCAGCAGGTTGAACGCCTGGAAGATGAAGCCGATCTTGTCCCGGCGCAGCCGCGTGAGCTGCTTGTCCTTCAGTGAGCCCAGCTCGGTCTCGCCGATGCGCACCGAACCGGAGGAGAAGGAGTCCAGCCCGGCCACGCAGTGCATCAGCGTGGACTTGCCGGAGCCGGAGGGGCCCATGATCGCGGTGAACTCGGCCTGCCGGAACTCGACGGAGACCCGGTCCAGGGCGACCACTCGGGTCTCACCCTGCCCGTAGATCTTCGACAGCTCCGCGGCGCGCGCGGCCACGGCGGTGGTCCTGCCGGTGGTGGGTGTGGTGGTCACGGGGTGGGGCTCCTGTCGGACGGGTCTCGGGGGTCTGTTCCCATCGTCCCCGTTCCCGGAAGCCGTCCGGTCAGCCGCTGTTCCCGTTCCCTACCGCGACTCCGGTCGGACGGGGCCGCTCCGTGTCATACCTGGGGAGGACGGCCGACCCTGAGGGCGCTTACCACCAGGAACAGGGGGACCGCCCTTGTTCGGTAGGTGAAATTCCGTCATTCCGCGTACGGGTGCGTGGGTGTCCCGGCAGGCTGTTGGCAAGTGCGGATGGCTCGTTCCGTGGTCTGATGCACCCTCAGACATCAATAAAATAAGACAACGTCGGTCCGTATTCTCCGCTGTCCGAGTGAGCCCTCCCGATAGGCTCTGGATCTCGAATGCGGAGCCCACGGCCTGCCCGGATGGTGGAATGCAGACACGGCGAGCTTAAACCTCGCTGCCCCTTCGCGGGCGTGCCGGTTCGAGTCCGGCTCCGGGCACATTCTCTTGTCGTGACGGGCCGACGAAGCCGACCGCCGTCCCTCGTCTCACCCCTCGTACACCGTCAGCACCGCACCGTCGACCTCGATGCTGCGACCCGCCCGCATGCCGTTGCGGCGCAGGGCGTCCAGGCAGGTGTGGAAGAGGGCCAGTTCCTCCGTGTCCAGGATGGCCGCGGCGAGGTCGAGCAGCTCGTGGACCGCCCGGTCGGTGAGCACCTCGGGGAGTTCGCCGGACAGGAGTACGACGGACTCGCCGTCCGGGCCCCGGACCACCGCGGTGGCAGGCCCGCCATGCACGAACAACATGTTCCCCCCAAGGGCCCGTGGTCGTGCGGCTCTCGCTCCTCGGGCAGGACGAGAGACTAGCGGGGGATCTCGGCCCGTTCGGGTGGACTTGCTTTCTTTTTCCGAGTTGGCGGAAGCGCGCCCGGGTCGGGGCGCCGTTCGGACACCCCGTGACGCGCCCCGGTACGGGGCTCAGTCCCGCTGGTCCGGGTTGGCCGCGCGGCCGAGCAGGGACTCCACCAGCGCGGTGACATGTCTGCGGTCGTCGGACGACAGCCGCTGCACGCTGGCGATCAGCAGATCCACCTCGGGGTCCCCGGAACGGGGTGCGGCCGGGGTGTCGTCCGCACCGGCCGGGTTGCCGTACACATGGATGCCGCACGCCTCGGCGGCCGCCCGGCGGACGATGTCCAGCGGGAGTTCGAGCCCCTTGGCCAGGCCCTCCAGGGTGCCGGCCAGGGGCATGCGCACCACGCGCTCGGTGGTGGCCAGATGGTGGACGGTGGAGCGGGGGACACCGCCGCGACGTGCCACTTCGCCGTAGGACCAGCCCTCGCGGTCCAGGCGCTCGCGGATCAACTGCTGCAGTGCGTTGGCCACCGTCGGTCACTTCCTGCTCGTCCTGCTCGCCACTCGGCCGCACGTCCCTGTCGGGAGGGAGTCTACGGGCGAGTAGCTGAACCGCCGACAGAGCGATTACCCAAAAGGGTTGCGGGCAGCCGCCGCGAGGGCCTAGTGTCCAATCTCGTTGGACAGCTCGTCCGACCAAGTTGGACAGAGTCCGGGGGGAACCTGACTCGGTCCGACCGGAAACGCCCATTTCCCGAGGGGGAATCACCATGATGGACGCCCACGAGCTCGAGGCCGAGTCCGCCGAACTGCTGCCCGGCCGCGAGGCCCTCGGCAAGCTGAAGTTCAGCTTCAACAAGACGGTCAACGTCACCAAGCACGTCGCCAACATCGAGGCCGCCAACCAGTCGGCCGCCCTCAACGACCACTCGGCGTGGTCCGTCGCCAACTCCGGCGCGTCGCAGGCGATCAGCGTCAGCCAGTAGCCCGGAGCTTCGGGAACATCCAGCACGTCAGGCAAGACAGGCAAGACAGGTAAGAGGGGAACACCATCATGAGCATGGACATGCGCGATCTGGACGCCGAGTCCGCGGAGCTGCTGCCGGGCCGCGAGGCCCTGGGCAAGCTGAAGTTCAGCTTCAACAAGACGGTCAACGTCACCAAGCACGTGGCCAACATCGAGGCCGCCAACCAGTCCGCCGCGCTCAACGACCACTCCCTGTGGTCGGACGCCCAGTCGCACGCCGGACAGACGATCACCGTCAAGCAGTAGCCCCACCGCCGCGACGGCGGTCACGGGGGCGGACCGCGCCCGAGCACGGGCCGGTCCGCCCCCGCGGCCATGCCGGGGGGAGAGCGGCGGCGAGGCGGCATCGACGTGGGGGGAGACCACAGATGACGGTGCTGGGGAACGGCACGACCACGCTGTACGACACCGGACCGCTGCCCGGACCCGGTGGCTGGCCGGTGACGTACGAGCAGGTGGCGACCGGCAGTCTGCCGACAGCCGGGGTGCCCGCCCGGCCCGTCCCGAGGCTGAGCGCCGGGATGCGGCTGCACGGCGAGTACCAGGGTTCGGGGTTCACCGAGTCCAAGTACATCGCCCGTCGGGGGGACGGGCAGGTCGTGCAGCTCTCGCGCCTGCTGTACCTGGTGGCGTCGTCCGTCGACGGGGTCCGCGACGACGACACGATCGCCCACCGGGTCAGCGCCCGCTTCGGCCGCGAGGTCAGCGCGGAGAACATCCGCTACCTGGTGGAGAACAAGCTCGACCCGCTGGGCGTGACCGTCCCGGAGGGCCAGGAGAGCGACGAGGTCGACGCCCCGCGCTCCGACCTGCTGCTCGCCCTCAAGGGCCACCGGGTCATCTTCGACGAGCGCCGCACCGCCCGGATCGCCAAGTCGCTGGCCTGGCTGCACCGGCCGGTGGTGGTCGCGGCGGTGCTGCTGGCGGCCGTCGTCATGGACGTCTGGCTGTTCGGCTTCTTCGGCGCGATCGAACCGGTGCTGGAGGTGCTGGACCAGCCGGTGCTCATCCTGCTGGTCTTCGTGCTCACCGTGGCCTCGCTCGTCTTCCACGAGTTCGGCCACGCCTCCGCGTGCCGGTACGGCGGGGCCAGACCGGGCTGCATCGGCTGCGGGCTCTTCCTCATCTGGCCGTCGATGTACACCGACGTCACCGACGTCTACCGGATCAACAAGGCCGGGCGCATCCGCACCGACTTCGGCGGGGTGTACTTCAACGTCGTCTTCATGCTGGCCATGGCCGGCGCCTACTTCGCCACCGGGGAGCAGTTCTTCCTCGCCGCGGTCTACCTCGGCCACTTCGAGATCCTGGAACAGCTCATGCCCGCCGTCCGCCTGGACGGCTACTACATCCTGGGCGACCTCGCGGGCGTCCCGGACCTGTACGGCAAGATCAAGCCGATCCTGCTCTCCCTGGTACCGGGGACGCGGGGGCAGGCGGCCCGCCAGGAGGTCGCGGGGCTGAAGAAGTCCGCGCGCGTCATCGTCGCCACCTGGGTGCTGACCATGGTGCCGCTGATCGTCGGCGAGCTGGGCTACGGGCTGTGGAACCTGCCCCGGATCATCAGCACGATGATCCGCTCGCTCACCGAGCAGGTCACCGGCACGGGGTCGGCGTTCGCGCAGGGGGACGTGCTGCCCGGCATCGTCGGGGTGCTCGGCACGCTGATGCTGCTGTTCCCGATGGCCGGTGTCCTCTATCTCTCCGTGAAGATCGGCGGCAGGCTGTTCCGGCTCGCCAAACGCTCCACGGCCGGACGGCCCACCCTGCGGATCGCGCTGTGCGGGCTGCTGCTCGCCGGGCTCGGCGGACTCGCCTACGCCTGGATGTCCGGGGTGACCCCGCAGCCGCTGCCGAAGAAGCCGCCCATCGCGCCGATCCTCCAGCCGGGGGTGCCCACCACGCCGCCGCCGTCCCCGGACGCCTCGGCGCCGGGCGCCGGTCCGGGACGCACCTCCGGCGGGCCGGGCACCGCCTCCGGTGAGCCCTCGGCGACACCGGGCGCCCCGGCCGAGGGCAAGCCGGGAGACCCGAGCACCGGGGCCTCGGACGACACCTCCGCCTCCGCCCCGCAGCCCTCCGCCGCCTCCTCGGCGGCCCCGGACAAGCCGACGCGCGGCGAGGACGGCCCCAAGCAGACCGAGAGCAGCAGCGGCGGGGCGCCGGTCGGTCAGCCGTCCACGCAGCAGTCGCCGCCGCCGGTCACCGAGACCTCGTCGGTCCCCTCGGAGAGCGCCACGCCGACACCGACCCCCGAGCCCTCGACGGCGCCGACCACCGACCCACCGGCCCCGGTGTCGTCGTCCTGACCCCGTCGCGGCCCCCGGCCCGGCCGCGACCATGCGTGTGCCGGGCCTCTCATCAGCACGTCCTTCGTTCCTCGGGAGAGAACCCATGAGCAGTCACCGGAAACCACGCAGCAGCCCGTTCAACGGGCGGGCCGTCCGCACCGTCCTCCTCGCCGCCGGTGCCGCGGGCGTGGCCACCGCCGTTCCGGCGCACGCCGCGACCGGGCCCGCGCGGTCCGCCGCGGTGGTCTCGGACAGCGTGTTCACCAACGCCAACCGGCTCCACCACACCCAGGCCCGCGACTCCTTCACCATCCGCGAGTTCGGCAAGGTCAACGCGACCTCCGTCCGCAACCAGGCCCGAGCGGTCTCCATGGGCTGCTCGGTCGACGACCACTGCCGGTCGGTCGCGCTGTCCTTCCAGATCGTCACGGTCGCCGGGGACGCGCACCACCTGAAGGCGGTCAACGTCAGCGACGCGGCCAACAAGTACTGCGACGGCTGCCAGACCCTGGCCGGTGCCTACCAGTTCGTCGTGTCCACGCCGCACGCGCTCACCCTCGACGCGGGGGTCCGCCGCCAGCTGGCCGACGTGCACCGCAGGCTGGACGCGCTGACCCGGTCCACGCTGCCCGCCGCCGAGCTGCAGCAGCGGGTGGACGCCCTCGCGGGCGAGGTGAACGGCGTCCTGAAGGCGGCCGTGGCCAAGGCGCCCAAGGGCACCGAGAAGCCCGACGTCACCCTGCACCGCCGACTGGACGGCTGGCCGGGCCACTGACCCCGGTCTGACCGTCCCTCCCGGCCGGCCGCCGGTCCCCGCGAGCGCCTCCCGCGGGAACCGGCGGCCGGCCTCCTTCCGTGCCTGTCCTCCTCCGTGCCAGGTCAGGTACATAAGAGCTGGCATATAAGAGGACCGGGCTGGGAACATGGCTCCCGCGCGGTGCGTTGGTCAAGCACGGTGAAGGAAAGATCCTCCTCAAGGAGCAGGGCCGATTCTTTGCCAGTCCATTACTCTTGAGCCAAGGCTGCGCACGGCAGCCATGGAGGAGTGAAATGAGGAGCAGCAACCCGGTCTTCTCGCGCCGAGGGTTCGGTCGCGACAACGGCTACGCAGGCTTCGACACCGCACAGCAGGCCGGGTACGCGCAGGGCAACCCGTACGGCCAGAACCCGTACGCGCAGAACCCGTACGCGCAGACCACCGTCGGCCAGGGCGCACCGCCGCAGGCGCCGCCCACGACCGGCCGGATGACGATGGACGACGTGGTCGTCCGCTCGGCGACCACGCTGGGCGTCGTCGTGCTCGGCGCGGTGCTCGCCTGGGCCCTGCTGCCGGTCACCCCGACCAGCTTCGCGCTGGCCTTCGGGTCGGCGCTGATCGCCATGGTCCTGGGCCTGGTGCAGAGCTTCAAGCGCAAGCCGTCGCCCGCGCTGATCCTGGGATACGCGGCCTTCGAGGGCGTCTTCCTCGGGGTCATCAGCGAGATGTACAACAGCCGGTGGAGCGGCGCCCCCTTCCAGGCGGTGCTCGGCACCATGGCGGTCTCCGCCGCCACCCTGCTGGTCTACAAGGCCGGCTGGATCCGCGTCACCGCCCGGTACGCCCGCATCGGCATGGCCATCGCCATCGCGTTCGTGCTGGCCATGGCGGTGAACATGCTGCTGGTCGTGTTCGGGGTCGCCCCGGACGGCGGACTGCGCGGCATGGGCCCGCTGGGCGCGATCGTCGGCGTCCTCGCCATCCTGCTCGGCGCGTTCTTCCTGACGCTGGACTTCAAGCAGATCGAGGACGGCATCGCCTACGGCGCCCCGCGCGAGGAGTCCTGGCTCGCCGCGTTCGGTCTCACCGTGTCCCTGGTCTGGATCTACCTGGAGATGCTGCGCCTGGTCGCCATCTTCAGCAACAACGACTAGCGCTTCGGCGCGACGGAGGGCCCCCGGTGCACCCGCACCGGGGGCCCTCCCGCGTGTGCGGGCCGGTGCCCGTCAGCGCAGCTTGCGCGCGGCCCTCCTCAGGTCGTACTCGTGGACGATGGCCTTGGCGTGGCCGTACGCGAGGTCGTGCTCGTGCCGGAGCCAGCTGACCTTGTCCTCGAAGCGGAGGGCCGGGCCCTCGTCGACGGTGCGCAGCCAGTCGGCGACTTCACGGCCGGTGCAGTGCGGGATGCGGGCGAGCAGGTTGCGGTGGGTCTCCTCGGAGAAGACTTGGGACATCGGCGCCTCCGGAAACAAGGGACATCAAGGCCGGTCCTTCAGGTCACCGTGCCCGAGCACGGGCCGCTTGGCAACAGTGCCCGCGTTACGCTCGGCGCGTGCTGGATACGACGCCCCTGACCAAAGCAGTGGAACTCTTCGCCGACCGGCTGCGGGCCGCGCCGCAGAGCCGGTTGCAGCGCGGCGCGGCCGCCGAGGCGCTGGCGGTCGCGCGGGAGCTGGCCCGGCGGGCGCAGGAGCTGGAGGAGCCGGGCAGCGAGCCGCGGGAGATGCCGGACGTGGGGATGTTCGCGGCGGCCGACCAGATCACGGTGGCCGGGCACGACCTGGCGGTCGCGCTGCAAGGCGAGGACCAGCTCGCGGAGGCCGTCGAGCTGGTCGAGGAGGCCCGCAAGCGGGCCGGTGTCTGAGGTGTGCGGCTAGAGCGAGGCGATGACCCGGTCGGCGAGGACGTACACCGTGTCCTCGCCGCAGGCGAAGGTCAGGGTGAAGGCGCCGGAGATGCCGGAGCCGCCCAGCAGCGAGGGGGCCTCGCCCCGCTGGAGCGCCGCGGCCAGCCGTTCGGCGGTCTCGCGGTGGCCCGGGGTCATGCACAGGGTGGTGCCGTCGGCGAAGACATAGACGTCGAGGGTGCCCAGCGGGCCGGGGCGGACGTCGGCGAGCGCGGTGCCCTCGACGGACAGCCGCTCCAGGATGGTGACGGCGCGCTCCTCCTCGTCGCCCACGGGGGACTGCACCGGGACGAAGTCGGGGTGCGAGGGGTGGCGGCGGCGGGCCGCGGCCAGCTCGGGGGAGTCGCCGGGGAACTCGTCCGGCTCGACGCCCGGTTCCGACACCGGCTCCAGGCCCGCGAAGTCGGACGGGCGCGGCAGGAACGTATCGGCGTCCAGGCCGTACAGCGGGGGCGGCGCGTCGGAGAGGTCGCGGACCTCCTGCGCGGCCCAGAAGGCGCGGGCCTCGGCCAGCTCACGCTCTCGCTCCTCGGCGAGCGCGGCGGCCACGGCCTCGCGTATCTCCTCCGCGTCGGCGGTGGTGCGGGCCGCGGGCAGCAGTGCGCGGATCTCGGCCGCCTGATGCGCGGCGAGCTGGGTGTGCAGCTCGGCGATCTGGCGGCGCAGCCGCAGCACGGTGCACAGGACGGCGACGCCCACGGCGCCCGTGGCGGCCGTGGTGAGCAGCAGGGCGATGGACATGGCGCTCACTGACGTACTCCCAGGTTCAAAGTCGACCCCCGACTTCCTACCTCAGCTTGAAGGGTGGACTGACCGCCTGTCAGTGCGTAACGTCACGAAACGGACAGGGTTCTGGCCTCGGCGGCCTCTGGTGCCACTCGGGTCACGGCACTGACCTGCGCCGTTCCCCCAGTGGGCGAGATAGGTCACACCCTGGGGGAGATTGGATCACAAAACGGCCCAGAACCCAGGGGCTTTACCGGGTTCTGGGCCGTTCTCGACCGACCGTGCGGGGACGGTCACCGACGGTCGATCACGCGGGGTTCAGCTGAGGCGCTCGATGACCATCGCCATGCCCTGGCCGCCGCCGACGCACATGGTCTCCAGACCGAACTGCTTGTCGTGGAACTGCAGGGAGTTGATCAGCGTGCCGGTGATGCGGGCGCCGGTCATGCCGAAGGGGTGGCCGACCGCGATGGCGCCGCCGTTGACGTTGAGCTTGTCCAGGTCGATGCCCAGCTCCTGGTAGGAGGGGATCACCTGGGCGGCGAACGCCTCGTTGATCTCGACCAGGTCGATGTCGCCGACGCCGAGACCGGCGCGGCTCAGCGCCTGCTTGCTCGCCTCGACCGGGCCGAGGCCCATGATCTCGGGGGAGAGGCCGGAGACGCCGGTGGAGACGATGCGGGCGAGCGGGGTCAGGCCGAGCTCGCGGGCCTTGGTGTCGCTCATGATGACCAGGGCCGCGGCGCCGTCGTTCAGCGGGCAGCAGTTGGCCGCGGTGACCAGGCCGTCGGGGCGGAACACCGGCTTCAGGCCCTCGACTCCCTCCAGGCTGACACCCGCGCGCGGGCCGTCGTCCTGGCTGACCACGGTGCCGTCGGGCAGCGTGACCGGGGTGATCTCGCGCTCCCAGAAGCCGTTCTTGATGGCCTGCTCGGCGAGGTTCTGCGAGCGGACGCCGAACTCGTCCATCTCCCGGCGGCTGATGCCCTTGAGCCGGGCCAGGTTCTCGGCGGTCTGGCCCATGGCGATGTACGCGTCCGGGATCAGACCGTCCTCGCGCGGGTCGTGCCAGGTGGTGCCCTCCTGCTGCGCGACCTCGGCGGTGCGGGCCTCGGCCTCGGCGAAGAGCGGGTTGCGGGTGTCCGGCAGGCTGTCGGAGTTGCCCTTGGCGAAGCGGGAGACCATCTCGACACCGGCCGAGATGAAGACGTCGCCCTCGCCCGCCTTGATGGCGTGCAGAGCCATCCGGGAGGTCTGCAGCGAGGAGGAGCAGTAGCGGGTGATCGTGCAGCCCGGCAGGTGGTCCATGCCCATCTGCACGGCCACGATCCGGCCGAGGTTGTTGCCCTGCTCGCCGCCGGGCAGGCCGCAGCCGAGCATCAGGTCCTCGATGTCCCGGGGGTCCAGCTCGGGGACCTTGGCGAGCGCCGCCTGGATGATCGTGGCGGTGAGGTCGTCCGGACGCAGGTCCTTCAGGGAGCCCTTGAAGGCGCGGCCGATGGGGGAGCGGGCGGTCGACACGATGACGGCTTCAGGCATCACGGCTCCAGAGGCTTACGGGAATTCGGGCAGGGCCGAGTCGGAAGTTACCCGCCCGTATGGTCCGGGTCACTGCTGCGGCGGTGTGACACTGACCGCAATTGTCTAAGCGCTTGCTTGGCCAGTGTCACACCGCCCTACGGCTTCAGCCGGAGGGCGTGACCGGTTCCGCCTCCCGCACCCGCCGCCGCCTGCGCCGCTTGAGCAGCGCCCACGGGCCGCGTGGCCCGGTCGGCATCGCCGCCGCGACCTCCGTACCCGCCTCCGAGGCCGCCTCGGCGGCCGCGCGGGCCACCGGCAGGAAGCCCTCCCGGCGCGAGGCGTCCGGCCCCTCCTCCTCGGCGGGCCACAGGCCGAGCGCCGCGCAGAGGGTGGGCAGCACCGCCATCGCCGCGGTCGCGTACCCCTCGGCCGAGGGGTGGTAGTGGTCCGGGCCGAACAGCTCGCGGGGGTTGGCCATGAACTCCGGGCCCAGCAGGTCGCCCAGCGACACCGTCCGGCCGCCGCGCTCCACCGCCCCGATGGTCTGCGCCGCCGCCAGCTGCCGCGAGGCCCGCCGGGCCAGCCAGCGCAGCGGCTGCCGCACCGGCTCGATGGTGCCGAGGTCGGGACAGGTGCCGACGACCACCTCGGCTCCGGCCGAGCGCAGCCGCTGTACCGCCGCCGACAGGTGCCGGACCGAGCGGGTGGGCGGGATGCGGCGGGTGACGTCGTTCGCGCCGATCATGATCACGCAGATGTCCGGCGCGGTGATCGGCGCGGCCAGCACCAGCGCCACCTGCCGGTCCAGGTCGTCCGAGGTGGCGCCCGGCAGGGCGACGTTGCGCAGGGACACCGGGCGCTCCGCCACCGCCGCCAGCCCGGCCGCCAGCAGTGCGCCCGGTGTCTGGCCCGCCCGGTGCACGCCCTGCCCGGCGGCCGTGGAGTCGCCCAGCATCGCCAGCCGCAGCGGGGATTCACCGAACAGCCCGTACCCCGCGCCGTACACACCGTCCGCCAGGGGGACCCGGCCGGTGGTGTTGCCGTTGTTCACATGGCGCCGCGCCAGCCGCATCTCCGTCAGCAGCAGTCCGACGGCGGCCGCGCCCACCAGTCCGACCCCGCCACCGCCGTACGCCGCCCCGGCCGCGATGCGCCGGGCCACTCTCGCCCTCGACATGCTCGTCATGCGTCGCCGCCACCTCCTCGTAGCCGTACCCACTCCTTGCCCCGTACGGCATGTGCGCCAATCTCCACACGGAGTGAAGGCCCGTCCGCATCTCCTCCCGCTGGCCGTAGGCTGGCACGACCACGACGACCGCAGTTTTTTGCAAGCAACCGGAGACAACGGTGCATTTCCACGACTCGATGATCAGCCTCGTCGGCAACACCCCGCTGGTGAGGCTCAACAGCGTGACCGAGGGCATCCAGGCCACCGTGCTGGCCAAGGTGGAGTACTTCAACCCCGGCGGTTCCGTGAAGGACCGCATCGCCCTGCGCATGATCGAGGCGGCGGAAGCGAGCGGGGAGCTGAAGCCCGGAGGCACGATCGTCGAGCCGACCAGCGGCAACACCGGGGTCGGGCTCGCCATCGTGGCGCAGCAGAAGGGGTACAAGTGCATCTTCGTGTGCCCCGACAAGGTCAGCATGGACAAGATCAACGTGCTGCGCGCGTACGGCGCCGAGGTCGTGGTCTGCCCGACCGCCGTGGACCCCGAGCACCCGGACTCCTACTACAACGTGTCCGACCGGCTGGTCCGTGAGACGCCGGGCGCGTGGAAGCCCGACCAGTACTCCAACCCGAACAACCCGCTCTCGCACTATCACTCGACCGGCCCCGAGCTGTGGGAGCAGACGGAGGGGAAGATCACCCACTTCGTGGCGGGCGTCGGCACCGGCGGCACCATCTCCGGCACCGGCAACTACCTGAAGGACGCCAGCGAGGGCAAGGTCAAGGTCATCGGCGCCGACCCGGAGGGCTCCGTCTACTCCGGCGGCTCCGGGCGCCCGTACCTGATCGAGGGCGTCGGCGAGGACTTCTGGCCGACCGCCTACGACCGGAACGTGGCCGACGGGATCGTGCCGGTCTCCGACAAGGACGCCTTCCAGATGACCCGCCGCCTCGCCAAGGAGGAGGGCCTGCTCGTCGGCGGCTCCTGCGGCATGGCGGTCGTCGCCGCGCTGCGCGTCGCGGAGGACCTCGGCCCGGACGACGTGGTCGTCGTGCTGCTCCCGGACAGCGGCCGCGGCTACCTCTCGAAGATCTTCAACGACGAGTGGATGGCCGACTACGGCTTCCTGGAGGACGAGGGCCCCAGCGCCCGCGTCGCCGACGTGCTCAAGGACAAGGTCGGCGGCGTCATCCCGTCCCTGGTCCACATGCACCCCGAGGAGACGGTCGGCGAGGCCATCGAGGTGCTGCGCGAGTACGGCGTCTCGCAGATGCCGGTCGTGAAGCCGGGCGCCGGTCACCCGGACGTGATGGCCGCCGAGGTCGTCGGCTCGGTCGTGGAGCGCGAGCTGCTGGACGCGCTGTTCTCCCAGCGGGCCTCGCTCGGCGACCCCCTGGAGAAGCACATGTCGGCCCCGCTGCCGCAGGTCGGCTCCGGTGAGCCGGTGGGCGACCTGATGTCGGTGCTGGGCGCGGCGGACGCGGCGATCGTCCTGGTCGAGGGCAAGCCGACCGGCGTCGTCAGCCGCCAGGACCTGCTGTCCTTCCTCGCCAAGGGCGGGCTGCACTAGGGCCTTTCTTCCGGATCAGGCCGGCTCGGGCCGACGGCGCCTTCGGGCTGACCCGAGCGGGGTCTGGTGCGTGCAGCTGCAAGGCGGAGGAGGGAGTCGACGCGGAGCGTCGGCGAGTGACGACAACGCCGCAGATGTGCGTGCCAGACCCCGCGACCCCGGCAAGATCCGGAAGACAGGCCCTGGCTCACTTGACGGGGGCGTGGCCGAAGCGGCACGAGCGTGTCACGTGCGCGCAGCACCCGCTTAACACGGGCCCGGCACAGTAGTGGGCGTCGGCAAGGGCGATGGGGGTACCTCCCAGGCATTGAGCACTGGGGGAGGCTCCCCCGCCCCCGGCCGACGCCGAACGGCGCCCAGGAGACTTCGGAGCGGCTCCCGGACCTCCAAGGCGCCCCGGACGCGCACGGGCCTGACCCGACCCGCGTCCTTCGCGGGGACCGCCGTCGTCCCGCCCCCCTTCACCGGGGGTGCGGCGGTCCCCGCGACAGTCTTTTACGGGGCTTTCCTTGTACGGGGCTCTCAGCTCGTGGCGCCGGGTCCCGAGGTGTCCACCGCCAGGGTCACGGCCAGCGCCCCCAGCACCGTCCCCATCGCGTACCGCTGGATCTTCAGCCAGGACGGCCGCCGGGCCAGGAACGTGGCGATGGTTCCGGCGGCGAGGACGATGGCGAGGTTCACCGCGACGCTCACCGCGATCTGGCACGCGCCCAGCAGCAGGCCCTGGGTGAGGACGTGGCCCCGGTCCAGGTCGACGAACTGCGGGATCAGGGACACGTACATGATGGCGATCTTCGGGTTGAGCAGGTTCGTCATCAGGCCCATCGTGAAGAGCCTGCGCGGTGGGTCGGGCGGCACCTCGCGCGGGGCGAACACCGAGACGCCGCCCGGCCGCAGCGCCGACCAGGCCAGATACGCGAGGTATCCCGCACCGGCCAGCTTCACCGCGACGTACAGCTCCGGGACCGCGAGGAAGAGCACCGAGAGGCCCAGGTTGGCCGCCAGCAGGTAGGCGAGGAAGCCGAGTGCCACCCCGCCGAGGGAGATCAGCCCGGCGCGTCTGCCCTGGGTGATGCTGCGGGAGACCAGGTAGATCATGTTCGGGCCCGGGGTGAGCACCATCCCGAGGGCCACCACCGTCACCCCCAGGGCCGCGCTGGGCTCGATGAGCATGGAAGGTCCCCCTGTTGGGCGCGTGAGCGGTATTGCCTTGAGGCTATGGACCCTCAAATCTCGGTGCAATAGCCGCTATTGTTCTCGGGGCAATGTCGTGGGAGGGGGCGCGGAGTGAGCGACTACCGGAGCGTGGCCGACGCGGTGGCCGAGGAGATCCGCAGGGGAGCCCTCCGCCCCGGCGACCGGCTGCCCCCGCAGCGGACGTTCGCCCGGCGGCACGGAATCGCCGACTCCACCGCCACCCGCGTCTACCGCGAACTCGCCCGCAGAGGGCTCACCGTCGGCGAGGTCGGCCGGGGCACCTACGTCCGCGCCGGAGCCGGGGCCGCCGCCCCCGCCCTCACCGAACCGGCCGCAGCCCCCGTCGACCTGGAGCTGAACCACTCCACCCTGCCCGGCCATGCCGACCTCCTCGCCGAGGGCCTGGCCCCGCTGACCCGGCCCGACATCCTCGGCGACGCACTCCGCCCGGTCGGCGCCGCGGGCACCCCGGCCGCCCGCGAAGCCGCCGCCGGTCTGCTGGCCCGAGGCGGCTGGCGCCCCGACCCCGGCCAGGTGCTGTTCGCCGGGAACGGCCGCCAGGCCATCTCGGCCGCCGTCGCCGCCCTGGTCCCGCCCGGCGGGCGGCTCGGGGTGGAGGAGCTGACGTACCCCGTCATCCGGACCGCCGCGGCCCGGCTCGGCGTCACGCTCGTACCGCTCGCCATGGACGACGAGGGGCTCGTCCCCGGCGCCGTCGAGCAGGCCCACCGCCGCGCCCCGCTGCACGCCGTCTACACGCAGCCGACCCTGCAGAACCCGCTCTCGCTCACCGCCCCGCCCGCCCGGCTGGCCGCGCTGGCCGAGGTGCTGACCCGGCTGGACCTCCCCGTGGTCGAGGACGCGGTGTGGGGGTTCCTGTGCGACGAACTCCCGCCGCTGGCCGCCCTGTTGCCCGAGCGGACCGTGCTCGTCGACAGCCTCTCCAAGCGCGTCGCCCCCGGCCTCACCCTCGGCTTCCTCGTCGCACCCCCCGCCCGCACCGACCGCGTCGCCACCTCGCTGCGCTCCGGCGGCTGGACCCCCATGCGCTTCCCCCTGGAGGTCATGCGGCGCTGGCAGCACGACGGCACCGCCGGGACGCTCGCACGGGACAAGCGCCGGGACGCGGCCGCCCGGCAGGCGCTGGCGGCCCGGCGCCTCGACGGGTTCGACGTGCGCGGGGACGCCCGTGCCTACCACTGCTGGTGGCGGTTGCCGGAGGGCTGGCGCGCGGACACCTTCGTCTCCGCCGCCGCGCGGCACGGCATCGCGGTCGCCCCGGCAGCCGCCTTCGCCGTCCGCCGCGACAGCGCCCCGCACGCGATCCGTCTCGCCCTCGCCTCCCCACCCGCCGACGCACTCGGCACCGCCCTGGACACCCTGGCGGGCATCGCCCGGTCAGCGCCGGAGGATCTGCTGGCCGACTGACGCCCCGCCCACCGCGCCTCAGGCGGGAATCACATCGCGCCCCTCGGATGCCGCCGTCCGCACCTCCACGCTCCCGCGCGTGCCCCAGCCCGTCTTCCAGCAGGTCGCCATCGCGTAGACGCGCAGTGGCCGCAGTACCAGGGCCGTCCACACCAGCATGATCGGTGTGAGGGCGAAGGTCACCAACTGACTGCCGAAACCCTGGTCGCTGCGCCGGATCGTCAGGTACTTCAGTCCCGTCGCGTAGGCCACCAGCACCGAGAAGAGGAACAGGAACGGCATCACCTCGTGATTGAAGATCGGCGCCAGCACGAACAGGACGAGGAAGGCGAACGAGACCAGGACGAAGTTCAGCCAGGCCGCGAAGTGCTCCCAGTACGCGAACCCCTTCAGGGGCAGGTAGCGGAAGCGCCAGATGGACCTGATGGTGCTGCCCCGCATCCAGCGAAGCTGCTGCCGCCAGTGGTGGCCGAGCTTCTCCGGCAGGACCGTGAAGGCGAAGCTCGACGGCTGCTGGACCGTCCGTCCCCGCAGATGCGCGAAGAGCGTCAGGAGCGAGTCGTCCGAGAACTGCACCTGATGGCCGAGGAAGAACTCCCGCTCGTACGACGGGAGAGCGTCCCGGACGACCTGGGCCCGGTACATGGAGAAGTTGCCGGAGTTCACCAGGACACAGCCCAGCTTGCTCATCGCGCTGCGCACCGCGAGTTGGAAGGCGAGCAACCACGGGTCCGTGATCCGGACCAGCGGATGCCGGGAGTTGAAGGCGAGGATGACGGAGGCCACGCTCGTGACCCGGGGGTCCGCGAAGGGCTTCAGTCCCTCTTCGATGCACTTCGGGTCCATGACCGTGTCGGAGTCCATCGTGGCGAAGATGTCCGCCTCGCCGTTGTCCTTGAAGGTGCGGATCTGCGCGTCACGCTTGCCGGGCACGTCCTGGTGGACCCACTCCACGATCATCGCCGGGAACAGTTCACCCGCCCGCGTCAGCCACTCGTCCCGGATCGCGCCGTAGTCGGGGTTGCCGAGTCCGTTGGTGACGATCTGCACGCGCTGCGGCATCCGGGTCTGCCGCAGGATCGCCTCCAGGACGCGCCGTAACGCCTCCTCGTCCTCCTTGTGCACGGGCACGTTCACCGTGACGAACAGCTTGTCGAGCTGGGCCTGCTGACGTGACGTCGTCCGGTACGGTCGCTCGGTCCACGCCAGCCCGAGATGCCATACGAGCGATCCGAAGACGACCGCCCACAGCAGGGTGAAGCTCTGTGTGCTGGTCCTGCCCTCGGAGTAGGCCACGAGGTTGGCCACATGGCGGGCCGTCCACGCGATGCCGCCTCCCAACAGGATGAGTGCCAGCACCAGATACGTCTTCGAGGCGAGGTGCGCCGTGGGCAGCCTCACCGCTCCGTCGCTCCCTTGCCGCGCCGGAAGCCGACACGGACCATCACGGCACCCATGCCCACGAGCAGCAGGGCCGCCAGCAGGAGCCAGCCCTGCTCGATCTGGAGGCCGCCCACGACGATGGCAGGCCCCGTCATCGGCAACGTCTTCTGGTAGTCCACAGCGAATCCCCCCTGGATTCCTCGAGGCAGGCGAGACCCCGCTCCGGTCCCCACCGGAGCGAACGCCGCCCGAAGCGGCTCCGCTCATGCCATGCCTGGTGCGGGAGGCTGCCCCGGAGCCGAGAGCCCAGCCCGAGATGGCGGGAGCCGCTGTCGAGGCGAGGAGCGACCGGTCTGCGAGCATGCGAAGGTGTCGCGCCGGGCGGAGGAGATCAGGTGTTACGTCTTCAGTCAGTCAGCAAGCGCTACGGCCGTGGCGACTGGGTTCTGAGAGACGTGGACGTGGAAGCCCCGGCCGGTGAGGTCGTGGCATTCGCGGGCGGTAACGGCTCCGGGAAGTCGACCCTGCTGCGGATCGCGGTGGGCCTGACCCGGCCGACCCGCGGCGCGGTGGCCGCCCGGCCGCCCGTGGTCGGGTACGTTCCGGACCGGTTCTCCCCCGCCGAACGCATGTCGGCCGTGGCCTATCTGACGCACATGGGCCGCGTCCGCGGGCTGACCACCTCCGTCGCCTCGGCGCGGGCGGGCCGGCTGCTGGACCGGCTCACCCTGGTGGGCGGCGCGCACGCTCCTCTGCGGAGCCTGTCGAAGGGCAACGCGCAGAAGGTCGCACTGGCCCAGGCCCTCCTGGTGGAACCCGGGCTGCTCGTGCTGGACGAGCCGTGGTCCGGGCTGGACGCCGACGCCCACGCGGTGCTCGCCGAGATCATGGCCGAGGTCGCGGCCGTCGGCGGCACCGTCGTGTTCACCGATCACCGCGAGTCGGTCACCCGAGCCCACGCCACCCGGACCTACACGGTCGACGGGGGCCGCGTGTCGTTGCGGGGGCCGGAGGCGGGGGGTACCGGGACGTCCGACGTCGTACTGACCGCGAGCCGCGACGGAAGCGTGCAGCGAGACCTCGCCTGGGAGCGGCTGGACGGCGTGTTGACGGTGAGCCGGGATGTGACGGGCGTCCGGATGCGGGTGGATCGCGACTCCACCGACGCTCTGCTGCTCACCGCGCTACAGCACGGCTGGTCCGTCGAGCGCGTTACGGGAACGGCCACGGACCACCATCGGACGGCGGACGCCGCGACGTACGGAGGCATGTGGTGATCGCGTTGATCCGCTACACCTTCGCCACCGTGCTGCACACGCAGCGCTACCTCGCTCCGCTGCTCCTGTTCATGGGCCTCATGAGCGTGCTGACCGTCAACGGCAGCGGCCCGCTGCCGGCCGCCTACGCCTCGTCCGCCGGTGCGCTGTTCATCTGCTCGACCTGGCTGACCGTCGCGCTGATGAGCCTGGACGACCCGCCGCAGCGGGCGATCGTCATCGTCTCCGCGGGCGGCCGGTCGCTCACGGTCCTGCTCGCGGCGATCGGCACGGCCCTGCTGAGCTGTCTCGCCCTGATGGTCTTCGGGCTGCTCTTCCCGTTGTGGATGGGTGACTACGCGGTCACCACGACCGACCTCCTGCTCGGCCTGCAGGCGCAGCTCACCTGCGCCCTGGTGGGCATCGCCATCGGCGTACTGTGCTCGCGCCTGGTCTTCCGGCGGCAGGGGTACGCACTGGTCGCGGCTCTCGCGCTGGTGATGGGGGCCCTCTTCGTCAAGGGCCTGTCCCCGGTCAACCGTCTGTTCACCCTGATGTCCACGACCCCCGAGGCGTCGAGGCTGCTCGCCCCCGCCGCCGTCATGCTGGCGATCTCCGTGGTGATCCTCGCCGTGTTCACCGCCGTCGCGCACGTCGTCGCCGGGCGCAGAGGGTAGACCGTCGCCCGCCGCGCTGTATAAAGGTATGCAGGGCCTCAGTCATCTGAATAGGTGGCGGTGCCCGACCCCGCCCCGGCGCTGTAACCTCCGTACTTTCCGCGCGGGGGCGTCAGGACCCGACGACATCTGGAGGGGAGCGCGGCATGAGCGCGAGCGACAGCCCTGCGAACCGGTTGCAGGCGCTCTTCGAGGGGCACCGGCTCACGCCCACCCAGCGCCGCATCGCGCACAGCATGGTGCGCCGCGCCGCCGACGTGCCGTTCCTGTCCAGCGTGGAACTGGCCGAGCTGGCCGGGGTCAGCCAGCCCTCCGTCACCCGGTTCGCCGTCGCCCTCGGCTTCGACGGCTACCCGGCGCTCCGCCGCCATCTGCGCGAGGTCGTCCCCACCGAACCGGCCGCCGACAACGGGGCGTTCAACGAGTACCAGCAGGCCGTCGAGGCCGAGATCGAGAATCTGCGGCACCTCGCCGAACTCCTCGCCGACCCCGCCCCCGTCCAGCGCGCGGGGCGTGTCCTGGCCGCCTCCCGCCCGCTGCCGGTGCTGGGTCTGCGCGCCGCCGCACCGCAGGCGTTCGGCTTCGCCTACTTCGCCGCCAAGGTCCACCCCGACGTCCGGCTGCTCGACGAGGGCGGCTCGATGGTGCAGGACCGTATCGACACCGCCGTCCGGGCCGGTGCCTCCGCGCTGCTCTGCTTCGCGCTGCCCCGGCACCCGCGCGAGGTGCTGGACACCCTCGCGTACGCCAGGGAGGCGGGGCTGACGATCGTCACGGTGGCCGATTCCGCGTTCGCGCCGGTCGCCAAGTACTCCGACCTGCTGCTGCCCGCCGCCGTCGGCACCGGGCTCGCCTTCGACACCGCGTGCGCGCCGATGCTGCTGGGCCGGGTGCTGCTGGAGGCGCTGTGCGACGGGCTGCCCGACGCCCAGGCCCGGCTGGAGGAGTTCGACGCACGGGCGGCGGCCCGGGGGCTCTTCGCGGAGTGAGCCGGGCGACGCGACCCCTGGTGGGGCCCGCCGCCGTGCCACGGCGTCGGTGCAGCTCGGGAGGGCCGGCTCAGACCTCCAGTTCCGCCTCGATCCGCTTCAGCTGGTGCCGGGCCATCGCCAGGTTCGCCCGGCCGTCCAGCACCAGGTAGAGGAACAGCCCGTTGCCGCCGCGGCCCTTCAGCAGCCGGATCAGGTGGTACTGGTCGCTCAGCGTGATCAGGATGTCCTCGATCTCGGCGTTGAGCCCCAGGTGTTCCATGGTGCGCATCTTGGCGCGGATCACGTCGGTGTTGCCCGCGGCGGCGACGTTCAGGTCGAAGGTCTTGCTGCCGCCCAGCGTGCCCAGCGCCATGCCGCTGGTGTAGTCGACGAGCGCGACGCCGGTGGCACCCTCGATGGAGGTGAGCGCCTCTTTGAGCGCCGTTTCGGTGTTCGCCATGGTTCTGCTGTCCTTTCGGAGGTTCAACTCTCGGTTGCGGTCGGTGTTTCGGTGGCCGTGGCCCGCGCGGTGCGGGCGGCGGCGCGGGTACGGGCGGGAGCGGGCCGGGCGGGCCGCTCCGGCGGGCGGCGCCGGGCCTCGGCCTCGGCGGCGTCGAGCAGTTCCCCGACACGGGCGCCCGCCCGGCGGCCCTCCAGGTGCAGCCGCCCGACGTTGACCCGGTCCTGTGCGAGCAGCGTCAGTACGGCGGTGCGTCCGGCCGCGTAGGTGGCGACATAGCCGCGTTCGCCGCGCACCAGCAGTTCCCGGAAGCCGCCGTTTCCGGTGGCGTCGGCGAGCCGGACGGCGACGCCCAGCGAGGCCGCGGTGAGCGCCGCGAGCCCGTCGGGGTCGACGCCGGGGGTGTCATGGGCGACGACGAGTCCGTCCACGCCCGCCGCCAGGGCGCCGGTGAGCTGGGGCACCCGGGTGCGCAGCCGCCGCAGCTCGTCCAGGACGACGGCCAGATCCGATTCGGGCAGCATCAGCTCTCTCCTCTCGGCGGGCGGTTGCCGTTCAAAGCGCCTCCAGCGCATTCCTGAGCCTCTTCAGCAGCGCGATGTCGGGGTCGGTGACCGTGAGCGGGGCGGGCGGCCGGAACGCCGCGGGCGGCGGGTCCGGCGCGGTCGGCACCGGGGACAGCAGGCCGTCCGCCGTGAGCCGCCGTACGTCCACCAGGGTGTGGAACGCCTGGCGCCCCAGGTCGTGGGCGATGCGTGACGCGGTGCGGACGCCGTCCACCCGCTCCAGCACCGCCCGGCGGCGGGCCGGGACCGGGGCCGCGTCGGCCGGGTCGGCCCGGATCAGCGGGGCGCTGTCGGCGGCCGGGTCGGGCCAGAGCCGGTGCAGCAGCAGGCGGCGGCGCAGCGTCTCCCGCTCCAGCGCGACGACCGGCACCGAGGGCAGCGCGCCCGACTGAGGCGTGCCGTCGTAGCGGAAGCGGCCCGGGGTGCTGCTCGGCGCGAGGGCGAAGTACCCGGCGTCGTACAGCGCGTCCAGGTGGCACAGTTCCAGCGCGCCCTCCGGCAGCAGCCCGGCGTCGAGCAGCAGCCGGGCGGCGTCCGACGGGTTCTCGGAGCGCTCGGTGGCGCGCTGCCAGGCGGTCGCCGCGAGGGTGCCATGGGCGGTGAGGAGCACGCCGAGGCCGGGGGCGAGCGGACTCTCGGCGTGCACCACTCTGCCCTGGGCGAGGTAGAGGGTGCCGTGTTCGCGGACGAGGACACCGGTGGCCTCTTCCTCGGCGAGCCGTCTGAGCATCGGGGACAGGGCGCCCGAGGCCACGTCGCGCTGGTCGCTCCGGTCCCGCACGGGCAGCGGCGGGGGTATGTCCACCACGGTCATCCCAGCACCAGCCGGTCGGCCATCTCGCCGAGCCTGATCCGGGCGAGGGCGAGATTGCCCTCCGCGCGGCCCACCCACAGATGGAGGAAGACGCTGCTGTCGAAGGACGTGTCCACGAACCGCAGCAGGTGATAGCTGTCGTGGTTGCTGACGATCACGTCCTCGACGGGTGGTCGCCCGTCCTCGCTCTCCCCGGCCGAGAAGGCGCCGTGTTCGGCGGCCAGCCGGGCCAGTTCGGCGGCCTCGGCGGCCGTGGTCTCGTGGTCACCGCCGGGTGCCTCGCCGACCGTGCCGAGGGCCAGTCCGCTCGTCCAGTCGACCAGCGCGGCCCCTCGGGCGCCGGGCAACCGCATGGCTTCCAGTAAGCATTCGTCGATTCCGGGCACCGTGGGCTCCCTCCCCGCCTGGGACTCCGGCTCAGTGACACTGACACTACGCAACGTGTGCGGGGCGGGTGGGGGCTTTGGCATTTTCCGTTGGAACGTGCGTCCGGCGTACTAGTGTGGGCCGATTGGCGTGCGTTGCACGGAAGTCGGTCCCTTTGTCCCCAGGGTCTTTGTCCTCCGGGCGCGCTCCCGCGTCAACGGCTCCCGGGCGCGCCCAGGGTGGTGAGCGCGTCCGCGTGCGCCCCGCCGGACTCGGCCACGATCTCCGCCACCGTCTGCGGCTCGCGCACGACGGCGAACTCCACGCCCCCGGCACCGTCCGGGACGAACCCGTAAACACCGGGCCGGGCAAGGGAGTTGTAGGAGTAATGGTGGGCGAAGTAGTAGGCGCCGGTGTCCAGCACCGCCGCCAGGTCGCCCTGCTCCAGCACCGGCAGTGAACGGCCCTCGGCGAGCAGGTCCCCGGAGAAGCAGGCCGGACCCGCCACGTCCTGCACCTCCTCCGGCCCGGACTTGGGCTTGCCTTCGGCGTCGTACGCGGCGACCCGGAGCGGCCACTGCGCGGGGGCGTACACCGTCCGCGCGGCCACCTGCACGCCCGCGTGCGTCACCGCGATCCGCCGGCCGCCCGCGCTCTTGGCGTACTCCACCCGCGCCAGCACCGTGCCGTGCTTGGCCAGCAGCGACCGGCCGAACTCGGTCACCAGCCCGTACCGCCCGTCGAACAGCCCCGGCACCTCGGCGGCCAGCAGCCGGGCGTACTCCGCGTACGTCGGCGCGGTCGCCTCGGCCGTGAAGTCGACCGGCAGGCCGCCGCCGATGTCCAGGGTGTCGATCTGGCGCCGCCCGGCCCGCTCGTTGACCTCCTCCGCCAGCGCGTACGCCTCCGCCACGCCCCGCGCCATCAGCGGCAGCGGGATGCCCTGCGAGCCGGTGTGCGCGTGCAGCCGGGTCAGCCACGGCCGGTCCAGATACGCCCGCACCACCCACTCCCTGGCCCCCTCGTCCAGCAGCGCCACCCCGAACTTCGAGGTCGGCGTCGCCGTGGACGTGGCCCCGATCGTTCCACCGCCGACCTGCGGGTTCACCCGGATGCCGAGCGGGGAACGAGTGGGCCCGGCCGCCACCAGGGCGTCGATACGGGCCAGCTCCTGCGGATTGTCCGCGTTGACGGCGACCCCCAGCGCCAGCGCCTCACGCAGCTCGCCGGGCGTCTTGGCGGGAGAGTCGAGCACGGTCCGGGTGGCGGGCACCCCGGCGGCGCGCGCGAGGGCCAGCTCGCCGGGGCTCGCCGCCTCGGCGCCCAGACCGGCCGCGTGCAGCAGGCTCAGCACGGGCACCAGCGGGGCGGCCTTCACCGCGAACGCGTGCAGCACCGGGGTGCCCGGCGTCACCACCGCGTCGAACGCGGCGCGCAGGGCCGCCGCCGACTCCTGGATGCCCGCGACGTCCAGCAGCGCGACCAGCGGCGCGTCCGGGCCGAGCAGCCCGCCGGTCACCGCGCCCCGCACGGCGGCGTCCCGCCGGGCGACACGCGCGGCGGCCTCCCGCTCCCGCCCGTCGGTGCCGTCGTGCTCCACGGTCTGCTGTGCCACGGTGTGCCCTCGTTCCGCTCGCTCGCCCCCGTTCACTGGTTCCAGCCAAACATTCCCGACGCGCGGGCGATGGCACCTGGAACCTATTGACTAGCTCTATTCACGACTGGACTATGTGAATAGCGACAGCAACAGGAGGAGCACACGATGTCGGGACCCCGCCCCGTACGAGCACCGCGCGGCACGGAACTGAGCGCCCTGGGCTGGCAGCAGGAAGCCGCCCTCCGGATGCTCCAGAACAACCTCGACCCCGAGGTCGCCGAGCACCCCGACAAGCTCGTTGTCTACGGCGGCACCGGCAAGGCCGCCCGCGACTGGCGCTCCTTCGACGCCATGGTGCGCACGCTGCGGACGCTGAAGCAGGACGAGACGATGCTCGTCCAGTCCGGCCGCCCGGTCGGCGTCATGCAGACCCACGAGTGGGCGCCGCGCGTCCTCATCGCCAACTCCAACCTGGTCGGCGACTGGGCCAACTGGGAGGAGTTCCGCCGCCTGGAGGCCCTCGGCCTCACCATGTACGGCCAGATGACCGCCGGTTCCTGGATCTACATCGGCACCCAGGGCATCCTCCAGGGCACCTACGAGACGTTCGCCGCCGTCGCCGCGAAGAAGTTCGGCGGCACCCTGGCGGGCACCATCACCCTGACCGCGGGCCTCGGCGGCATGGGCGGCGCCCAGCCCCTCGCTGTGACGATGAACGACGGCGTGGCCATCTGCATCGACGTCGACCCGCGTGCCATCGAGCGCCGCATCGAGCACAAGTACCTTGATGTGAAGGCCGACAGCCTCGAGCACGCCCTCCAGCTCGCCACCGAGGCCCGCGACGCCCGCCGCCCGCTCTCCATCGGCGTCCTCGGCAACGCGGCGGAACTGGTCCCGCAGCTCCTCGCCATGAGCGCCCCCATCGACATCGTCACCGACCAGACCTCCGCGCACGACCCGCTGGCCTACCTCCCGGTCGGCGTCGACTTCGAGGACATGGCCGACGCCGCCGCGAAGGACCCGGCCGGGTTCACCACCCGCGCCCGCGAGTCCATGGCCCGGCACGTCGAGGCGATGGTCGGCTTCATGGACGCGGGCGCCGAGGTCTTCGACTACGGCAACTCCATCCGCGGCGAGGCCCAGCTCGCGGGCTACGACCGCGCGTTCGCCTTCCCCGGCTTCGTCCCCGCCTACATCCGGCCCCTCTTCTGCGAGGGCAAGGGCCCCTTCCGCTGGGCCGCGCTCTCCGGCGACCCGGCCGACATCGCCAAGACCGACCGCGCCCTGCTGGAGCTGTTCCCGGAGAACGAGTCCCTCGCCCGCTGGATCAAGATGGCCGGTGAGCGGGTGCACTTCCAGGGACTCCCGGCCCGGATCTGCTGGCTCGGATACGGGGAGCGGGACAAGGCGGGGGAGCGGTTCAACGACATGGTCGCGAGCGGTGAGCTCGCCGCTCCGCTCGCCATCGGGCGGGACCACCTCGACTGCGGGTCCGTCGCCTCGCCCTACCGGGAGACCGAGGCGATGCTGGACGGCTCCGACGCGATCGCCGACTGGCCGCTGCTGAACGCCATGGTCAACGTGGCCTCCGGAGCCTCCTGGGTCTCCATCCACCACGGCGGCGGAGTGGGCATGGGCCGCTCGATCCACGCGGGTCAGGTGAGCGTGGCCGACGGTACGAAGCTGGCGGGCGAGAAGATCCGGCGCGTACTGACCAACGACCCCGGCATGGGCGTCATTCGGCACGTCGACGCGGGGTACGACATCGCGGAGTCGGTCGCCGAGGAGCGGGACGTGCGGGTGCCCATGCGTGAGGGTGGGGACGCGTGACCTCCTCCTTCCAGGAGATGTGGGCCGAGCTGCTGCCCATCGGGCGGCACCCGGACTCCGGTGGCTACCGGCGCCACGCCTGGACCCCCGCCGACGCCGAGTGCCGGGCCTGGTTCAAGGACCAGGCCGAGGGGCGCGGGCTCACCTACGAGGTCGACCGGAACGGGAACCAGTGGGCCTGGCTCGGGGACCCCGCCGACGGGGACGCCGTCGTCACCGGGTCGCACCTGGACTCCGTGCCGGACGGCGGCGCCTTCGACGGGCCCCTGGGAGTCGTCTCCGCCTTCGCGGCGCTGGATGAACTCCGTTCCCGGCAGGTCCCGTTGGACCGCCCCCTCGGCATCGTCAACTTCGGGGACGAGGAAGGCGCCCGCTTCGGGCTCGCCTGTGTGGGCTCCCGCCTCGCCGCCGGGCAGCTGACCGTCGAGCAGGCCCACCTCCTCACCGACGGCGACGGGATCACCCTGCCCAAAGCCATGGCGGCCGCGGGCCACGACCCCGACGCCATCGGCGCCGACCCCGAACGCCTCGCCCGCATCGGCGCGTTCGTGGAGCTGCATGTCGAACAGGGCCGCGCGCTGGACCTCTCCGGCGACCAGGTCGGCATCGCCAGCTCCATCTGGCCGCACGGCCGCTGGCGGTTCGACTTCCGGGGCGAGGCCAACCACGCGGGCACCACCCGCCTCGCGGACCGGCGCGACCCGATGCCGACGTACGCCGAGACGGTGCTCGCCGCCCGCCGGGAGGCCGAACTCGCCGGAGCCGTCGCCACGTTCGGCAAGATCTCCGTGGAGCCCAACGGGGTCAACGCCATCCCCTCCCTGGTGCGCGGCTGGCTGGACTCCCGCGCCCCCGGCCAGGAGGCGCTGGACACGGTCCTGGACGGCATCACGCGGGCCGCGCGGGAGTACGCGGACGCCCACGGCATCGACCTGGACGTGACCCGGGAGTCCTACACCCCGGTCGTGGAGTTCGACCACGCCCTGCGCGACGAACTCGGCCGCCTGCTGGGCCGGGACACCGGGCTGACGGTGCCCGTGCTGGGCACCGGTGCCGGGCACGACGCCGGGATTCTCTCCGGGACCGTCCCGACCGCCATGCTGTTCGTGCGCAACCCCACCGGTGTCTCGCACTCCCCGGCCGAGTCCGCGACCGAGGACGACTGCGTGGCCGGGGTGCGTGCCCTCGCCGACGTACTGGAAGGACTGGCCCGCAGGTGACCCAGGGAACCTACTGGTTGGAGCACGCCTGGCTCGGCACGAACGCCGAGCCGGGGGTGCTCGTCGAGGTCGCGGACGGCCGGATCACCGCCGTCCGCACCGGCACGCCCGCCCCGCCGCCCGGCGCCGAGATCCTGCGCGGCCTGACGCTGCCGGGCCTGGCCAACGCCCACTCGCACGCCTTCCACCGGGCCCTGCGCGGCACGGTCCAGGTCGGCTCCGGGACCTTCTGGACCTGGCGCGAGGTGATGTACTCCGTGGCCGACCGGCTCACCCCGGAGACCTACCACGCCCTCGCCCGCGCGGTGTACGCCGAGATGGCGCTGGCCGGGATCACCTGCGTGGGGGAGTTCCACTACCTCCACCACGCCCCCGGCGGCACCCCCTACGCCGATCCCAACGCCATGGGCGAGGCCCTGATCGCGGCCGCCGCCGAGGCCGGAATCCGCATCACCCTCCTCGACACCGCCTACCTCTCGGCGGGCTTCGGCGAGCCCCCCGGCCACCCTCAGCTCCGCTTCTCCGACGGCACCGCGGACGCCTGGGCCGAACGCTGTTCAGTTCTCAAGGAACAGGATCACGCGCGGATCGGCGCGGCCGTCCACTCCGTACGGGCCGTCCCCGCCGCCCAGTTGGCGACCGTCGCGGGCTGGGCCGAGGAGCGGCGGGCCCCGCTGCACGTCCACCTCTCCGAGCAGACCGCCGAGAACGACGCCTGCCTGGCCGCGCACGGCGTCACCCCGGCCCGGCTGCTCGCCGACCACGGCGTGCTCGGACCGCGCACCACCGGCGTGCACAACACCCACCTGACCGGCGAGGACATCGCCCTGCTCGGCGGCTCGGGCACCGGCACCTGCATGTGTCCCACCACCGAACGCGACCTGGCCGACGGCATCGGACCCGCCGTCGCCCTGCAGAGCGCGGGCTCCCCGCTGTCCCTCGGCTCCGACAGCCACGCCGTCATCGACCTGCTCGAAGAGGCGCGCGCCATGGAGCTGGACGAGCGGCTGCGCACCCGCACGCGGGGGCACTGGACCGCCGCCGCGCTGCTGCGTGCCGCCACCGAGGACGGTCACGCCGCGCTGGGCTGGCAGGAGGCGGGCGCCATCGAGCCCGGACGGCTGGCCGACTTCACCACCATCGCGCTGGACTCGGTCAGGACGGCCGGACCGCCGCCCCGGCTGGGCGCCGAGACGGCCGTATTCGCGGCGAGCGCGGCGGACGTCCGGCACACGGTCGTGGGCGGCCGCCAGGTCGTCCGGGACGGGGCACACGCGCTCGTGCCCGACGTGCCATCGGCTCTCGCCGACGCGATCGGCGCCCTGCGCGACTGACCCCCGCCGGCCTCCCCACCGGCCCCCCTACCGGCATCCCCGAGGACACCGAGGACACCATGAGCAGCAGCACCGCCCTCACCAACATCGCCACGCTGGTCACCAACGACCCCTCCCTCGGTGACGGTTCCCCTCTCGGACTCATCCAGGACGCGGCCCTGGTCATCGACGGCGAACGCGTCGTCTGGGCCGGTGAGTCAAGGAAAGCACCCGCCACTGACAATCGCCTCGACGCCGGTGGGAAGGCCGTCCTGCCGGGCTTCGTGGACTCCCACTCCCATCTGGTCTTCGCCGGTGACCGCACGGCCGAGTTCAACGCCCGCATGTCCGGCCGCGCCTACAGCGCGGGCGGCATCCGCACCACGGTCGCCGCGACCCGCGCCGCCTCCGACGCGGAACTGGAGACCAACCTCGCCCGCCACCTGGCCGAGGCGCTCCGCCAGGGCACCACCACGATGGAGACCAAGTCCGGCTACGGACTCACCGTCGAGGACGAGTCCCGCGCCCTGCGCCTCGCGGCCGCCCACACCGACGAGGTGACCTACCTCGGCGCCCACATCGTCGCCCCCGAACTCGCCGAGGACCCGGCCGCGTACGTGGCCCTGGTGACCGGCGAGATGCTGGACGCCTGCGCCCCGCACGCCCGTTGGATCGACGTGTTCTGCGAGAAGGGCGCCTTCGACGGCGACCAGGCCCGCGCGATCCTCACCGCGGGCCGCGCCAAGGGCCTGCACCCCCGCGTTCACGCCAACCAGCTCTCGTACGGCCCCGGCGTCCAGCTCGCCGTGGAGCTGGACGCGGCCAGCGCCGACCACTGCACCCACCTCACGGACGCCGACGTGGACGCGCTGGCCAGCGGCAACACGGTGGCCACGCTGCTGCCCGGCGCCGAGTTCTCCACCCGCGCCGAATGGCCGGACGCGCGCCGCCTGCTGGACGCGGGGGCCACGGTCGCGCTGTCCACGGACTGCAACCCCGGCTCGTCGTACACCTCGTCCGTGCCGTTCTGCGTGGCGCTGGCGGTGCGGGACATGGGGATGACCCCGGACGAGGCCGTGTGGGCCGCCACGGCGGGCGGGGCGGCCGCGCTGCGCCGTACCGACGTGGGGCGCCTCACCCCCGGCAGCCGGGCCGACCTGGTGCTGCTGGACGCCCCCAGCCATGTCCACCTGGCGTACCGCCCCGGTGTCCCGCTGGTCGAAGGGGTCTGGCGGGCCGGTACCCGGCTGGTCTGAGACACGAAAAAGAGGCGGCCCGGCATCGTCAGCCGGGCCGCCTCACGCGTGCGGGGAAGGACCGCCCTCGGGCGGCGCCCACCGTCACTCGTCCAGCGTCAGTCCCTTGCGCAGCCGCGTCAACGTCCGCGACAGCAGCCGGGAGACGTGCATCTGGGAGATGCCCAGCTCCTCGCCGATCTCCGACTGGGTCAGGCCCGCCACGAAGCGCAGGGAGAGGATCTTCCGGTCGCGGGGCGCCAGTTCGGCGATCAGCGGCTTCAACGACTCGATGTACTCGATGCCTTCGAGCCCGTGGTCCTCGTAGCCGATGCGGTCCGCGAGCGCGCCCTCGGTGTCGTCCTCGGCGGGCTGGGCGTCCAGCGAGGAGGCGGTGTAGGCGTTCGAGGCCGCCATGCCCTCGACGACCTCCTCGTGGGAGAGCCCGAGCCGCTCGGCCAGCTCCGCGACGGTGGGGGTGCGGTCCAGCCGCTGGGCCAGCTCGTCCCCGGCCTTCGCCAGGTCGAGCCGCAGTTCCTGGAGGCGGCGCGGGACGCGTACGGACCACGAGGTGTCGCGGAAGAAGCGCTTGATCTCGCCGATGATGGTCGGCATGGCGAAGGTCGGGAACTCGACGCCGCGCGACATCTCGAAGCGGTCGATCGCCTTGATCAGACCGACCGTGCCGACCTGGACGATGTCCTCCATCGGCTCGCTGCGGGAGCGGAAGCGCGAGGCGGCGAACTTGACGAGCGCCAGATTCAGTTCGACCAGGGTGTTGCGGACGTACGAGTACTCGTACGTGCCCTCCTCCAGGGACTCCAGGCGCTCGAAGAGCGTCTTGGACAGGGCTCGCGCGTCCACCGGACCGACCTCGTCGAACGGCGGGATCTCGGGGAGCCCCGCCAGGGGGTCGAAGGGGTCGAGAGGGTCGATGGTGTGGTCCAGCTGGTCCGGTGGGGGTGTCGACGTCGCTTTGTGGGTAGGCGATCCGTCGAGCCGGGGTGACATGGGTGTCCTCCATCGTTCTCGGCATATGGCTGCCGAAGCCGATACGTGCACTGCGGTGTGCGGCGCCTCCGAAGCCGGCGTGTAGGGATGTGTGTGTACTAGCCCTACCTGCTTCGGTGAGCTGGTCGCAAGTGTCGTTTGCGGCGATATGCCCGTTTCTGTGGGGTTGTTCGGGTGTCGAAGTGTGGCTGGAAGGCGTAATGTTCGAGGGCATCAGCAGCCAAGACCTCGGGAGAGAGACGGCATGGACCACGGGACGGTCGGCAGCGCACAGTCGGGCCGACTTCTGGTGGAGGTGCGGGAAGAGGGCTCCAGCGCCGTAGTGACGCCGGCCGGTGAGCTCGATCACCACACCGCCGATCTACTGCGCGAGCCGCTCGACGACCTCCTCGAGAAGGGCTTCGCGCGACTTGTCGTGGACTGCTCGCGACTGGAGTTCTGCGACTCGACAGGGCTGAACGTCCTGCTCGGGGCGCGGCTCAAGGCGGACGCCGCCGGTGGCGGCGTGCACCTCGCGGGCATGCTGCCCGTAGTCGCGCGCGTGTTCGAGATCACGGGAGCCGAGGCGGTCTTCACCGTCCACGACTCCGTGGAAGCCGCCCTGTCGGGCGAGACCGGCTGACTCCTCCCGCACACCCTCTCTCCACCGGTGCTCCACGAGCACCGGCGAAAGCGGGGGTGTTCCGGGGGATCAGTCGGGCAGGAGACACTCTGAAACCTTTTGGCAGCCCCGCCGCCGGACTCGTGCCGGGAACCGGGGATGGGGTCCGGCGCGACGTATGAGGCGAGTGCGGACCGCCGAAAGGTGACGGAGGCAGCACGCGGACACCGGACGGACGGTGAACCGGCCGTCCGGCACCGAAACGGAGTCGGACTTTTGGAATCGTGTACTGGTGGATCGGTGAGGTGAAGCGCTGATGAGCACCACCCGGCCCTACTCGCCGGGCGACGGTGGCCCGGAGCCGAGCGGCGCTTCCGGCATGCCCGCAGCGGACGAGGCGACGGACGACGTGACGGCCGTGAGCGCCGTCGCGCCCGCCGAGCCGTCCGACGGCGCGCCGGAGGCGTGGGGACGGCAGGTCCGCAGACTGAGCCTGGACGGCGAGAGCGGGGTGGTCCCGCTCGCCCGGGACTTCACCCGGCAGGCGCTGTACGCGTGGGGCTGGCTGCCCGCCGACGGCGCCGAGCAGCGGGCGGCCGCCGAGGACGTGCTCCTCGTCGTCTCGGAGCTGGTCACCAACGCCTGTCTGCACGCCGATGGACCGGACCAGCTGTTCCTGTCCTGCGACAAGAAGGCGATCCGGCTGGAGGTGTCCGACCGGGGCGCCGGCCAGCCCGCACCCCGTACCCCGCACCAGGCGGGCCGCCCCGGCGGTCACGGCATGTTCATCGTCCAGCGTCTCTGCCTGGACTGGGGCGTCGTACGCACCCCCGACCAGCCCGGCAAGACGGTCTGGGCGGAACTGGCCGCCCCGGCCTGAGACCGGCGTCCTCGGACAACGGCGAAGGGCCCCGCATCACCGATGCGGGGCCCTTCGTGCGTCCAGCGGAGCGGGATCAGGTCAGTTGACGTCGCCCATCAGGGCCTTGACCTTCTTGCGGTACATCCAGATCGCGAAGCCCGCCAGCACGGCCAGGAAGCCCTCCAGGGCGACGAAGCCCATCTTGTCGAGGTTCACCCCGCCGACGGCCGGGTTCGACAGCAGAGCGGTGATCGAGTCGCCCGCGGTGACCGCGAGGAACCAGACGCCCATCATCTGCGAGGCGTACTTCTTCGGCGCCATCTTCGTGGTGACCGACAGGCCCACCGGCGACAGCGCCAGCTCACCGACGGTCTGCACGAAGTAGATCGCCACCAGCCACATCGCCGCGGCCTTGTGACCGCCCTCGGCGATCGACAGCGGGGCGAGGAAGAGGAAGAAGGACGCGCCGATCAGGATCAGACCGACCGAGAACTTCACGGCGGTGCTGGGCTCCTTGCCGCGGCGGTTCAGCCACAGCCACATCCAGGCGAACACCGGGGCCAGCGCCATGATCATGATCGGGTTGACCGACTGGTACCAGGAGACCGGGAAGCCCCAGCCGGCGATCGTGTTCTTGGCCGAGCTGTCGGCGAACAGCGACAGGGTGGAACCACCCTGGTCGTAGATCATCCAGAAGACGGCGGCGGCGGCGAAGAACCAGATGTACGCGGAGACCTTCGAGCGCTCGGCCGGCTCCAGGTCCTTGTCGCGGTAGATCCGGGCGATCACCAGGATCGGCACGACCAGGCCGATGATCGTCAGCGGGATCAGCGCCCAGTTCAGCGTGAAGTGGCCGGTGCCGCCCACGAGGGCGTAGAAGACCGCGGCGACGGCGAGCCAGATCAGGCCCTTGCGCAGCGTGGACTTCTTCTCCTCGGCGGTCAGCGGGGTCGGGACCTCGCTGGACTGCGCGGAGAGGTGACGGCTGCCCAGCAGGTACTGGACCAGGCCCAGCGCCATGCCGAGCGCGGCCAGCGCGAAGCCGAGGTGCCAGTTGACGTTCTCGCCCACCGTGCCGATGGCCAGCGGGGCGATGAAGGCGCCCAGGTTGATGCCGATGTAGAAGAGGGTGAAGCCACCGTCGCGGCGCGGGTCGTCCACGCCCTTGTACAGGTGGCCGACCATCGTCGAGATGTTGGCCTTCAGCAGACCCGAGCCGATGGCGACGAGCACCAGGCCGACGTAGAAGCTCGCGGCGGCGGGCAGCGCCAGGCACAGGTGGCCGAGCATGATGATGAGACCGGAGACGGCCACCGTCTTGCGGGGACCGAGCAGGCGGTCGGCGACCCAGCCACCGGGCAGGGAGAGCAGGTACACGAGCGACAGGTACACCGAGTAGATCGCCGTCGCGGTGCCCGCGCTCAGATGCAGGCCGCCCGGAGCGACCAGGTACAGCGGGAGCAGGGCCCTCATGCCGTAGTAGGAGAACCGCTCCCACATCTCGGTCATGAAGAGAGTGGCCAAGCCTCGGGGGTGGCCGAAGAAGGTCTTCTCGGTACCCGGGGTCTCCGGGCGGACCGAGTCCTTCGTCAGGCTGGACGCCATGGTCGTTCCTTGCTGGTCGGGACGCGCGATGGAGCGCTGCGCGCCCGGTGGGGGTGCGGCCGGCACCGGCAGGGTCGGGCGTCCACCCCCACGCCCTGGGGGTTCCCGCGTCGATACGCATCGAGAGCGGAGGACGGCGACCACCGGGATCCACGCTCCGACGCGTCACTGCGTCGAGAGCCCGGCCAGAGGTCATTCCTTTCAAGGCTGATCTTCGTCAGCCCGCACAGAAAAAGGACCCATGGCGTCATGTACCCGCCAAAGGCCCCCGGTGTGCTACAGGCGTTCAGGTCACCATACGGTAGGACACTGCCGGAAATGGAAGGGCTTGAGACACGGATCACAGGTCTCGGGGGAACCGTGCGACCTGTTTCCAAGGTCTCTTCCACGATCGCATCCCAGCGGCACTGGTTTGTACATGCAGGGTACAAAGGTAAGAGCGGTGCTGCCGACCACGCCCCGGTCCCCCGCGCGGGCGGTCTACCATCAGCTCATGACCCGTGTACTGCTCGCCGAGGACGACGCGTCCATCTCGGAGCCGCTGGCCCGCGCTCTGCGCCGCGAAGGTTACGAGGTCGAGGTGCGCGAGGACGGCCCCAGCGCGCTCGACGCCGGACTCCAGGGCGGTGTCGACCTCGTCGTGCTGGACCTGGGCCTGCCCGGCATGGACGGCCTGGAGGTCGCCCGCCGGCTGCGTGCCGACGGTCACACCGTGCCGATCCTCATCCTGACCGCGCGGGCCGACGAGGTGGACACCGTCGTGGGCCTCGACGCGGGCGCCGACGACTACGTCACCAAGCCCTTCCGCCTCGCCGAGCTGCTGGCCCGGGTCCGGGCCCTGCTGCGGCGCGGCTCGGCGGAGCCGCAGCAGCCGACGGCCACGCACGGGGTGCGGATCGACGTCGAGTCGCACCGCGCCTGGATGGGCGAGGAGGAGCTCCAGCTCACGGCCAAGGAGTTCGACCTGCTCCGGGTGCTGGTGCGGGACGCCGGCCGCGTGGTCACGAGGGACCAGCTCATGCGGGAGGTGTGGGACACGACGTGGTGGTCCTCCACCAAGACGCTGGACATGCACATCTCGTGGCTGCGCAAGAAGCTCGGCGACGACGCGGCGAACCCCCGGTACATCGCCACGGTGCGGGGTGTGGGCTTCCGGTTCGAGAAGAGCTGAGTCCCACCCGCTGAAAGGCAAGGGACACTGGGGGTTCTCAGTACTCCCGGAGGGACCCTGTGCGCCGTCGTCTCATTCAGTCCACGCTCGCCGTCGTGCTGGTCGTGATCGCCGTGTTCGGGGTCTCGCTGGTGATCGTGGAGACCCGGACGATCAGCAACAGCGCCCAGGAACGGGTCGAGTCCGAGGCGGTCCGGCTGGCCAGCATCGTGGACAGCCGCATCCTCGCCGCCGAGAACGTCAACGCCGACGTGCTGCGCAACCCGGTCAGCAAGACCCAGTACGCGGTGATCAAGATGCCCGGCCGGGCCCCGATCGAGATCGGCAGCAAGCCCGAGGGCGACGTCATCCACTCCACGCAGCACGGCGAGGAGGGCGAGACGGTCACCGTGCAGGAGCCCCGCTCCGCGGTGACCCGCGAGGTCGGCCGCACCCTGCTGATCATCGGCCTGGTCGCCCTGCTCGCCGTGATCGCCGCCGTCCTGCTCGCCGTACGCCAGGCCAACCGGCTCGCCTCTCCGCTCACCGACCTCGCCGAGACCGCCGAACGCCTCGGCTCCGGCGACCCCCGCCCCCGCCACAAGCGCTACGGCGTCCCCGAGCTGGACCGGGTCGCCGACGTGCTGGACTCCTCCGCCGAGCGCATCGGACGCATGCTGACCGCCGAACGGCGCCTCGCGGCCGACGCCTCCCACCAGCTGCGTACGCCCCTCACGGCGCTCTCCATGCGGCTGGAGGAGATCACCCTCACCGACGAGCCGGAGACGGTGAAGGAGGAGGCCACCATCGCGCTGGCGCAGGTGGAGCGGCTGACCGACGTGGTGGAACGGCTGCTGACCAACTCACGCGACCCGCGGACCGGCTCCGCCGTCACCTTCGACCTGGACGAGGTCATCCAGCAGCAGCTCGCCGAGTGGCGCCCCGCCTACCGCAGCGCGGGCCGGGCCATCGTCAGCTCCGGCAAGCGGCACCTGACGGCGGTCGGCACCCCCGGCGCCGTCGCGCAGGTGCTGGCCGCGCTGATCGAGAACTCGCTGATGCACGGCGGCGGCACGGTCGCCCTGCGCACCCGGGTCACCGGCAACCAGGCCGTGATCGAGGTGACCGACGAGGGCCTCGGCGTCCCCGCCGACCTCGGCGCGCGGATCTTCGAGCGGACCATCAGCGGCCGCAACTCCACCGGCATCGGCCTCGCCGTGGCCCGCGACCTCGCCGAGGCGGACGGCGGACGGCTGGAGCTGCTCCAGACGCACCCGCCGGTCTTCGGTCTGTTCCTCTCCCGCACCGCCCCCGCCCACAAGGACAAGGGCGACGGGCAGGAGCCCACGGTCCGCTGAACCGGGCGTCAGCGGACCCGCGCCGACTTCTCCGGGTTCTCCGGCTCGTGCCGGGCCACCGGCTCCTTGCCGCCCTCGCCGGGCAGCGCGCGGAACACCCAGGTGCGGTACGACCAGAAGCGGAACAGCGTGGCGACGCCGATGCCGACGAACTTGAAGACGTTGCTCTGCACCGGGCTGTCCCAGCCGAACCCGTAGGTGGCGAGGTACAGCACCCCGTTCTCGATCACCAGGCCGATCGCGCTGAACACCAGGAACAGCATCAGCTCACGCGGGCGCCCGCCCCGGTCGCGGTCCCGGTACGTCCAGTACCGGAAGCCCAGGTAGTTGAAGACGATGGCCACGATGGTGGCGATGATGCTGGCCCGGACCACGGGCAGGTCGGACACGTGCCGGACCAGGTTGAACACACCGAGGTTGACCAGGACCCCGGCTCCTCCGACCGCGCCGAACTTGGCCACCTCACGGGCGAGCCGTTGCAGCCCCGAGGAACGACGTTCCATGGCTGTGCAGCTCCCGTCCATAGGTTCTTCTCGGCCCCGCCATGCTATCCACGCGATCCCTCCCGTGCCCGCCGCACCCGGCCCCGACGGGGAAACGGGTCGGCAAGAGGCGGGCAAGGGCCGGGTAAGAGATGCGCGCCCGGGGTGCCGGGACGCCGGCCGTCCGGAGCGGTCCCGACGGCCGATACGCTAGAGGGGTGACGTTCCCGGTAGTCGGCATGGTCGGCGGGGGGCAGCTCGCGCGTATGACGCACGAGGCGGGCATCCCGTTGGGCATCAGGTTCAAGCTCCTCAGTGACACTCCCCAGGATTCCGCGGCGCAGGTCGTGAGCGAAGTCGTCATCGGCGACTATCGCGACCTCGACACGCTGCGTGAGTTCGCGCGCGGCTGTGACGTGATCACCTTCGATCACGAGCACGTGCCGACCGAGCACCTCAAGGCTCTGGAGGCGGACGGCATCCCCGTCCGGCCGGGGCCCGACGCGCTCGTGCACGCCCAGGACAAGGGCGTGATGCGCGCGAAGCTCACGGAGATCGGCGTGCCCTGCCCGCGCCACCGCATCGTGGCCGACGTGGCCGACGTGGCCGCGTTCGCCGCGGAGGGCGAGGGCTTCCCCGTCGTCCTGAAGACGGTGCGCGGCGGCTACGACGGCAAGGGCGTGTGGGTCGTCGACTCCGAGGCCGAGGCCGCCGAGCCCTTCCGGGCGGGCGTGCCGGTGCTGGCCGAGGAGAAGGTCGACTACGTCCGCGAGCTGGCCGCCAACGTCGTGCGCTCCCCGCACGGCCAGGCCGTCGCCTACCCGGTGGTGGAGTCCCGGCAGGTCGCCGGGGTCTGCGACACCGTGATCGCGCCCGCGCCCGACCTGGACGAGGGTCTCGCGCTGCGGGCCGAGCAGATGGCGCTGAACATCGCCAAGGAGCTGGGTGTCGTCGGACACCTCGCGGTGGAGCTGTTCGAGACCCGCGACGGCCGTGTCCTCGTCAACGAGCTGGCGATGCGCCCGCACAACTCCGGCCACTGGTCGATGGACGGCGCGATCACCTCGCAGTTCGCCAACCACGTCCGCGCGGTCCTCGACCTCCCCCTCGGCGACCCGCGCCCGCGCGCGCCCTGGACGGTCATGGTCAACGTGCTCGGCGGCGACTACCCGGACATGTACTCCGCGTACCTGCACTGCATGGCCCGCGACCCCCAGCTCAAGATCCACATGTATGGCAAGGACGTAAAGCCCGGCCGCAAGGTGGGTCACGTCAACACCTACGGCGACGACCTGGACGACGTGCTGGAGCGCGCCCGTCACGCAGCCGGCTATCTGAAGGGCACGATCACCGAATGAGCCCCGTTGTTGGCATCGTCATGGGGTCGGACTCCGACTGGCCCGTCATGGAGGCCGCCGCCAAGACCCTCGACGAGTTCGAGATCCCGTACGAGGTGGACGTCGTCTCCGCGCACCGGATGCCGCGCGAGATGGTCGCGTACGGGGAGCAGGCCGCCGACCGCGGGCTGAAGGCCATCATCGCGGGCGCGGGCGGCGCCGCCCACCTGCCCGGCATGCTCGCCTCGGTGACGCCGCTGCCGGTCATCGGTGTGCCGGTGCCGCTGAAGTACCTGGACGGCATGGACTCGCTGCTCTCCATCGTCCAGATGCCCGCCGGTGTGCCCGTCGCCACGGTCTCCGTCGGCGGCGCCCGCAACGCCGGTCTGCTGGCCGCCCGCATGCTCGCCGCGCACGACGAGGACCTCCTGCAGCGGATGCGCGACTTCCAGCAGGAGCTGAACGACCAGGCCACGGAGAAGGGCAAGCGTCTCCGTGCCAAGGTCGAGGGCTCGGCCGGTTTCGGATTCGGGAAGTAGACGCCGATGACCTCTCCGGACTCTCTGGACCAGGCCCGCGCGCTGCTGCGCGAGTTCCCCGTCGTCGACGGGCACAACGACCTGCCGTGGGCGCTGCGCGAGCAGGTCGCCTACGACCTCGCCGCGCGGGACATCGCCGGTGACCAGGGCGCGCACCTGCACACCGACCTGCCCCGCCTGCGCGAGGGCGGCGTCGGGGCGCAGTACTGGTCGGTGTACGTGCGCTCCGACCTGCCCGACGCGGTGCCCGCCACGCTGGAGCAGATCGACTGTGTGACGCGGCTGATCGAGCGGTACCCGGCCGAGCTGGCGCCCGCGCTCACGGCCGCCGACATGGAGGCGGCCCGTGCCTCGGGCCGTATCGCCTCCCTGATGGGCGCGGAGGGCGGTCACTCCATCGCCAACTCCCTCGGCACGCTGCGGGGGTTGTACGCGCTGGGCGTCCGCTACATGACGCTCACCCACAACGACAACGTGGACTGGGCGGACTCGGCGACCGACGAGCCGAAGGCCGGGGGGCTGACCGCGTTCGGCCGTGAGGTCGTCCGCGAGATGAACCGGCTCGGCATGCTGGTCGACCTCTCCCACGTCGCGGCGACGACGATGCGGGACGCGCTGGACGCCACCTCGGCGCCGGTGATCTTCTCGCACTCCTCCGCGCGTGCCGTCTGCGACCACCCGCGCAACATCCCGGACGACGTGCTGGAGCGGCTGCCCGGCAACGGCGGCATGGCGATGGTGACCTTCGTGCCGAAGTTCGTCCTCCAGGCCGCCGTGGACTGGACGGCCGCCGCCGACGACAACATGCGCGCGCACGGTCTGCACCACCTCGACACCAGCGAGGCGGGCATGAAGGTCCACCGGGAGTTCGAGGAGCGCCACCCGCGTCCCGTCGCCACCGTCTCCACGGTCGCCGACCACCTCGACCACATGCGCGCGGTCGCCGGGATCGACCACCTCGGCATCGGCGGCGACTACGACGGCACCGCGTTCACCCCGGACGGCCTGAACGACGTCTCCGGCTACCCGAACCTGATCGCGGAGCTCCTCGACCGCGGCTGGTCCGAGCCGGACCTCGCCAAGCTGACCTGGCAGAACGCGGTCCGCGTGCTGGGCGCGGCGGAGGACGTCGCCCGCGAACAGCGCGCCGCCCGTCCGGCCTCCACCGCGACGATCGGGTCGCTGGACGGCTAGCGGTCCGCGAGGGCGGGGTAGTCGGTGTAACCGTCGGCCCCGCCCACGTACATCAGGTACCGCTCGCGGAGCGGGTTGAGGGGCGCGCCCTTCCGCAGCCGGGCGATCAGGTCCGGGTTGGCGATGTAGGGGCGGCCGAGGGCGACCAGGTCCGCGCCGGAGGCCAGCATCTCCCGCGCCGCCCGCGCCACCGCCCCGGTGGTCAGGTCGGTCAGCACCGGATTGCCGATCAGCGTGCCGGGCCAGTCGGCACGCAGCCGCCGGTACAGCCCGTCGCCGGGGTCGGCGCGGACCAGGTGCAGATAGGCGAGGCCCATGTCGCGCAGGCGGTGTACGAGGGCCGGGTACAGGGCGTGGGTGTCGTCCTCCTCGATGCCGTTGACCGTGCCGCCCGGCGAGATCCGTACGCCCACCCGCTCGGCGCCGATCGCGTCCGCCACCGCCTCGGTCACCTCCGCGGTGAAGCGCACCCGGTGCTCGGGCGGGCCGCCGTAGGCGTCGGTGCGGCGGTTGGTGTTCCCGGCGAGGAACTGGTGCAGCAGATGCCCGTTGGCGGAGTGCACCTCCACGCCCTCGAATCCCGCCTCGATCGCCCGCCGGGCGGCGGCGGCGAAGTCGGCGACGGTGGCGCCGATGTCGGCGGGCGTCATCGCGCGGGGCACGGGGGCGGGCAGCTGCCCCTGCCGCGTGAAGATCGTCTCCGGCAGCGGTACGGCGGAGGGCGCCACGGGGGTCAGCCCCGTCGTCACCGGGTGGCTGACCCGGCCGCCGTGCTGGAGCTGGAGGAACATGTGCCCGCCGCCCGCCCGGACCGCCTCGGTGACCTCGCGCCAGCCTTTGGTGTGCCGGTCGGTGTGCAGCGCGGCGATGTCGGGGTAGGTCTGGCCGACCGCGTTCGGGGTCGCGGCCTCGCCGATGATGAGCCCGGCGGAGGCGCGCTGGGCGTAGTAGTCGGCCATGAGCGGGGTCGGGGTGCCGTCCGCCGCCGCGCGGTTGCGGGTGAGCGGCGCCATCAACAGGTGGTGGGGGAGGGTGAGTTGGCCGAGCCGGGCCGGGGCCAGGAAGTCCGTCATGGCCGTACCGTAGAAGCTGACATCAGTGTCAGGTTCAAGCCCGGAGGCGGATGTGCGGATCGGTGAACTGGCCCGGCGTACCGGAGTGAGCGAGCGGTCGCTGCGGTACTACGAGAGCCGGGGCCTGCTCGCGGCCGCGCGCACGGCGGGCGGCCAGCGGGAGTTCCCGGAGGCCGCCGTCGACCGTGTCGTCCGCATCCAGGAGCTGTACGCGGCGGGCCTGCACAGCGACCGCATCCGCCACCTGCTCCCCTGCATGCGCGACCAGGACGGCGGCCCCTCGGAGCGGGCCACCCCCAAACTCCTGGCCGACCTCACCGAGGAACGCGTCCGCATCGACCGCCTCATCACCGACCTCCACCGCACCAGGGACACCCTGGACGAGGTCATCGAGGCGGCGGGAGGCGAGTGACCCTCCGGGGTGTCAGCAGGCGCAGAGGCAGAAGGGGTGGCCCGCCGGGTCGGCGTAGACGCGCCAGGTGCGGGTGGGGGCGTCCGTGTCCAGGGGCTTGGCGCCCAGGGTGAGGATCTGCTTCTCGGCCTCGTTCAGGTCGGGGACCGTGAGGTCGAGGTGGAACTGCTGGGAGCCGTCGGGGGAGGGCCAGGCCGGGGGGACGTGGCCGGGGGCGCGCTGGAAGGCGACGGTCTGGCCGGTCGGGGTGCGCAGGTCCACCCAGTCGGCGTCCCCCTCCACCGTGCCGTCCAGGATCTCGGCGTAGAAACCGGCCAGTGCCTCGGGGTCGGGACAGTCCAGGACGACCGCGCCCAGCTCGGCGAGAGCCATGACTTCCTCCTCGGTTACTAGTAAAGCCTGGTTACCGGTAACGGTTACCTCATGGTCCCGCATGAGAGGTAACGTCGCAAGCATGAGTGAGAGATCGGCCGCGCCGGGCAGCCTCGCCCTGGTGGAGTCCCTGGTGAACACCCTGGACATCGAGAGCGGCCGGGACGCGCTCGACACCGAGGAGGGCCGCGCGGGCCTCGGGATCGGCGACGACGAGCTGGACACCGCCCGCGCGCTGCGCGAGTCGCTGCGCGCCGCCCTCCTCGCGCACGCCGGACACCCGCCGCACGCCACGGTCCCCCCGCTCGGCGAACTGCTGGCCCACGCCCCGCTGTTGGTCGCCGTCGACGACACCGACGGCTCCGCCGCACTCACCCCCGCCGACACCGGCCCACTGCTCTCGCGGGTCGCGGCAGCCGTCGCCGGGGCGCTGGTCGAGGGCACCTGGCAGCGGCTCAAGGCGTGCGAGGCGCCGACCTGCCACTGGGCGTACTACGACCGCAGCCCCGCCGGACGGGGCCGCTGGTGCTCGATGCAGGTGTGCGGGGCACGCGCGAAGATGCGCCGCTACCGGGCCAAGGACAGGTAAGAGCCGGGGGGTTGACCGGCCGCCGCCCGGCCAAGTGGTGCACAATGCGCACAGACGCCGGTTCGGCCGACTGAGCCTCGGCCGAACCGGCGTCGTGGAACAGCGGGTTACGCGGTCGGGCGGCCCATCGCCCGGTACGTCCAGCCGGCCTTGCGCCACGGCTCCGGGTCCAGCGCGTTACGCCCGTCCAGCACCAGTCGGGCCGCCGCGACCTCGCCCAGCTCCGCCGGGTCCAGCTCGCGGAACTCCCGCCACTCGGTCAGGTGCAGCACCACGTCCGCACCCTGGACCGCCTCCCGTGCCGAGTCGGCGTAGCCCAGCGTCGGGAACAGCTTGCGGGCGTTCGCCATGCCCTTCGGGTCGTACACCGTGACCTGGCCGCCCTGGAGGTGTATCTGACCGGCCACGTTCAGCGCGGGGGAGTCCCGGACGTCGTCGGAGTCGGGCTTGAAGGTGGCGCCGAGCACCGCGACCCGCTTGCCGAGGAACGAGCCACCACCGAGCGCCTCCCGCGCCATCTCCACCATCTGCCCGCGACGGCGCATGTTGATGGAGTCGATCTCGCGCAGGAAGGTGAGCGCCTGGTCCGCACCCAGCTCACCGGCGCGCGCCATGAACGCCCGGATGTCCTTGGGCAGGCAGCCGCCGCCGAAGCCGATCCCGGCGCGCAGGAACTTCTTCCCGATCCGTTCGTCGTGCCCGATGGCCTCCGCCAGCTTCACCACGTCGCCGTCGGCGGCCTCGCACACCTCGGCCATCGCGTTGATGAAGGAGATCTTGGTGGCGAGGAAGGAGTTCGCGGCCGTCTTCACCAGCTCGGCGGTCGGGAAGTCGGTCACCACGAAGGGGGTGCCCTCGCCGAGCGGGGTCGCGTACACCTCGCGCAGCAGCTTCTCCGCCCGCTCGCCGCGTACGCCGACCACGATCCGGTCCGGGTGCAGGGTGTCCTGGACGGCGAAGCCCTCACGCAGGAACTCCGGGTTCCACGCCAGCTCGGCGTCGGCCCCGGCGGGCGCGTGCTCGGCGAGGTAGGCGGCGAGCCGGTCCGCCGACCCGACCGGCACCGTCGACTTGCCGACGACCAGCGCCGGGCGCCGCAGATGCGGGGCGAGGGAGGCGATCGCGGAGTTCACGTAGCTCATGTCACAGGCGTACTCGCCGTGCTTCTGCGGGGTGTTCACGCAGACGAAGTGCACGTCGCCGAACTCCGCCACCTCGGCGAAGTCGGTGGTGAAGCGGAGCCGTCCGGTCGAGCCCTCGATGCCCGCGACATGCGCGCGCAGCAGCTCGTCGAGGCCGGGCTCGTACATCGGGGTCTCGCCCCGCTCCAGCATCGCGATCTTCTCGGGGACCACGTCGAGCCCCAGCACCTCGAAGCCGAGTTCGGCCATGGCCGCGGCGTGTGTGGCGCCGAGATAGCCGGTGCCGATCACGGTGATCTTGAGGCTCATGGGTGCTCCAGCCGGGGTACGTCGATGATGCGGCCCCCGAGCATAGTCGTGCGGCGCGCGGGGGAAATCTCCCGCTGTCGTCAAGCTCACCTATGCGGGCCGGGAGCGGCCGATTAAACTTCAGTTACTTAACGGTAATTAGCGTCAGTTTCACTGTGTCTTTGGAGCGTGAGAGACCGTGGCCGGATCGGCTGACTTCGACCTGTACCGCCCGTCCGAGGAGCACGACATGCTCCGCGACAGCGTCCGCTCGCTGGTCGAGGCGAAGATCGCGCCGTTCGCCGCCGCCGTGGACGAGGAGGCCCGCTTCCCGCAGGAGGCGCTGGACGCCCTGGTCGCGGGCGACCTGCACGCGGTCCACGTCCCGGAGGCGTTCGGCGGCGCCGGTGCCGACGCGCTCGCCACGGTCATCGTGATCGAGGAGGTGGCCCGCGCCTGCGTGTCCTCCTCGCTGATCCCGGCCGTGAACAAGCTCGGCTCCCTCCCGGTGATCCTCTCCGGCTCCGAGGAGCTGAAGAAGAAGTACCTGGGCCCGCTCGCCAAGGGCGACGCGATGTTCTCGTACTGCCTCTCCGAGCCGGACGCCGGTTCGGACGCGGCGGGCATGAAGACCAAGGCGGTCCGCGACGGCGACTTCTGGGTGCTCAACGGCGTGAAGCGCTGGATCACCAACGCGGGCGTCTCCGAGTACTACACGGTGATGGCGGTCACCGACCCGACGAAGCGCTCGAAGGGCATTTCCGCCTTCGTGGTCGAGAAGTCGGACGAGGGTGTCTCCTTCGGCGCCCCGGAGAAGAAGCTCGGCATCAAGGGCTCCCCGACCCGCGAGGTCTACCTCGACAACGTCCGCATCCCCGCCGACCGCATGATCGGCGAGGAGGGCACCGGCTTCGCCACCGCGATGAAGACGCTGGACCACACCCGCATCACCATCGCCGCCCAGGCCCTCGGTGTCGCGCAGGGCGCCCTGGACTACGCCAAGGGCTACGTCCAGGAGCGCAAGCAGTTCGGCAAGCCGATCGCCGACTTCCAGGGCATCCAGTTCATGCTGGCCGACATGGCGATGAAGATCGCCGCCGCCCGCGCCCTGACCTACCAGGCCGCGGCCGCCTCCGAGCGCGGCGACGCCGACCTCACCTTCCAGGGCGCGGCCGCCAAGTGCTTCGCCTCGGACGTGGCGATGGAGGTCACCACGGACGCCGTCCAGCTGCTCGGCGGCTACGGCTACACCCGTGACTACCCGGTCGAGCGCATGATGCGCGACGCCAAGATCACCCAGATCTACGAGGGCACCAACCAGGTCCAGCGCGTCGTGATGGCCCGCAACCTGCCGAAGTAGCAGCCGGTACGCCGAAGGCGCCTCCCCTGCTCGACGGGGGAGGCGCCTTCGGCGTGTACGGGCTCAGTTGCCCGAGACCGTGACCGTCTCGTCGTTCTTCAGCTGGTCGACCAGGGTCTTCACCTTCGCTTTGTCCCAGACGAGGTTGCCGCCGACGGAGCCGGAGACGGGCATGTTCATCGACTTGCCCTCGCCGCCGCTGACGCCCTTCATCGCCCAGAACATCGAGGCCAGGTCGAACAGGCCCATGTCCTTGTCGACGCTGAGGGAGTCCAGGCCCGCGCCCATCGTCGGGTAGAACTTGAAGGGGTTCAGCACGGTCGACGGGGTCGCCACCTGGTGGGCCAGCGCCGCGAGGAACTTCTGCTGGTTCTTGGTCCGCTCCAGGTCGGAGGCGGCGAAGGCGTGCCGGGTGCGGACGAAGGCGAGGGCCTGCTCGCCGTTGAGGGTCTGCTCGCCCGCCTGGAAGTCGGCGCCGGAGTACTTGTCCTTGAAGCCCTTGTCGATCTTGATGTCGACGCCGCCGACCGCGTCCACGATGTTGGCGAAACCGGCGAAGCCGATCTCCACGTAGTGGTCGATGCGCAGCCCGGTGTTGTACTCCACGGTCCGGGTCAGCAGGGTCGGGCCGTCCTCGGCGTACGTCGCGTTCAGCTTCGCGTGCCGTCCGCTCGCGGGGTAGACCTTGCCCGAGGTGGAGCCCTTGTAGGAGGGGACGACCACGTCGGAGTCGCGGGGCAGCGATATCAGGGTGTCGCCGTTGGAGCCGACGTGCAGGATCATCACCGAGTCCGTGCGCTGGCCCTCGGCCGACCCCGTGTGGAGTCTCTTCTTGTCCTCGCTCGACATGCCCTTGCGGCTGTCGGAGCCGACGATCAGGTAGTTGGTGCCCTCGCCCTCCGAGGGGCGGTCGATCACCTGGGACAGGTCGACGTCCCGGTTCAGCCTGGAGTCGGCCCAGAAGTAGGTGGCCACCGAGGTGACGAGCAGCACAGCGGCCAGGGTGATCGTGCCCACCTTGATCCGGCGGCCCCAGTTGGGCGCCGGGCGGGGGCCGCGAGTACCGGCCGGGGTGCCGGGGCCGCCCGGACCGCCACCGCCGTAGACCTGGCCGGTGTTGTACCCGCTGTCGTAGCCGTCATGGCCCTGGCCGTCGACGTACGACGGCTGCCTCGGCACCCCGCCGCCGTACTGCGGCGCACCGGGGCCGGGAGGCGCGGCCGGGCGGCGTACCTGCCGCATCACGCGCGGGGCTTCCGGCTGCGCACCGGCGCTGCCGCGTCCGTAGCGGGGGGCGCGCTCGTCGTCGGACCATCCCTCGGGCCAGTCATTCATGCGACCCAGTGTGCAGGGTGCCGACCGATGCCTTACAAGGGTTGTCGGAAAATCGGAGCGCCTCTGTTGCGAACCCGACATAAATTCCGCGAAAGCGGCTTCGGCATAAGGTGGGGGACATGACAGACCAGGCGCCGGCCGCTTCTCCGGAGATTCCGGGCAAGCCCACTTCCGCTTCCCGCACCACCCTCAGCCACATCATGACCCACAACGACACCAACCTTCTGGGGTCGGTGCACGGTGGTGTGATCATGAAGCTCGTCGACGACGCCGCGGGCGCCGTGGCGGGCCGCCACTCCGGGGGCCCCGCCGTCACGGCGTCCATGGACGAGATGGTCTTCCTGGAGCCGGTGCGCGTGGGCGACCTGGTCCACGTCAAGGCCCAGGTGAACTGGACCGGCCGCACCTCCATGGAGATCGGCGTGCGGGTCCTGGCCGAGCGCTGGAACGAGTCCGCGCCCGCCACCCAGGTCGGCTCCGCCTACCTCGTCTTCACCGGCGTCGACGCCGACGGCAAGCCGCGCCAGGTACCCCCGGTGATCCCGGAGACCGAACGCGACCGCCGCCGCCACCAGGAGGCCCAGATCCGCCGCACCCACCGCCTCGCCCGCAGGCGCGCCATCCGCGAACTCCGCGAACGCCGCGCGGCGGAGGGCATCACCGACTGAACGCCCGCGCCGAGCGTCGACGGAACACGGCACGCGCCGCGGGTGCTCTCCGCGCGGGACGGATCGATACGGTGATCGAGCCCCGGTGGATCTCCGCTTCAGCCCGCCGCCGACACCGAACCACCACCTCGGCCCCGGCCGACCGGCACCGGGCGGACCGGGGCGAGTCCGACTCCGGGCGAGGCAGCCGCACCTGACGGCGGCCTCACCCGGACCCGCGCCGAGCCCAGGACCCGTTGGTGGGGGAGAGCCGTACCGGCCGCCGCCCCCACCCCGCCCAAGCCGCGCAGCGCTACGCCTCGCCCGAGCACACCACCTCGTCGCCCCGGACCACCGGCGCGTCCGGGGTGGCGATCTGCGGAGCCCTGACCGGGTGGACGGACTTCCAGTCGGTGCCCGCCGTGACGCGGAGGACCGGGCCGAGGCGGGGGACCGGGCGGAGTTCGCTGCCGGGGAGGGCCGTGGCCAGGGAGCGGGCGGAGCGGTCCCAGCGGGGGTCGTAGGAGATCACCGTGCGGGCGACCGGGTGCCCGACGGTCACCGGCCGGTGGGTGGTGGCGAAGCCGGTCGCGGCGAGTGCCGCGTCCACCTTCCGGCCGAGTCCCGCCGTGCCGGTGGCGTTCTCCACCCGCACCCGGACCGAGTGCGGGTCGACCTCGACGGTCGTCGCCGCCGGGGCCTTGCGCACCGGGTGCGTGGCGAGCGGCTTGTCGTCGCGCAGGTTCTTGAAGAGCTGCTCGGACCTGACCGGGTCCCACTTCAGCGTCGAGCCGATGCCCTTCACGGCGAACCCCATCTGCCCGATGGGCACGGTGGTGAACTCCGAGGACGAGGGCGAGAAGTTCCGCATGGCCCGGCCGAGGTCGAGCAGCTCGTCGGTGCCGAAGCCGTTGTCCGCCCGCACCGAGCCGAGCACCGCCCGCGTCACGTCCCGGAACCGCATCGGGTTGAACAGCACCCCCGAGGACGTGGCCCGCTCGATCAGCGCGGCCATGAAACGCTGCTGACGCTGCATCCGGCCCAGGTCGCTCGCCCCGTCGACATGCCGGGCACGGACGTACTGGAGCGCCTGGCCGCCGGCCAGGGTGTGCGGGCCGGGCGCGAGGTCCAGTCCGGTGTAGGAGTCCTTCAGCGGACTTGGGGTGCAGATCTTCACCCCGCCGAGGACGTCCACCGTCTTCATGAAGCTGGTGAAGTCGACCTCCAGATAGTGGTCGACCTTCACATGGGTCATCGCCTCCACCGTGCGCACCGTGAGCTGCGCCCCGCCCTCGGCGTACGCCGCGTTCAGCTTCATCGGGTGCGCGTGGTGCCGCTCACCGGTGGTCTGGTCGACGTGCTCGGGCACCTCGGTGTACGAGTCGCGCGGCAGACTCACCACACTGGCCCGCTCCCGGTCCTCCGAGATGTGCACGATCATCACCGTGTCCGTGCAGTGACAGGGCGCGCCGCCCAGCCGGTACGCGCGCCGCTCCGCCTCGGTGATCTTGTCCCGGCCGTCGGTGCCGACCAGCAGCACGTTCATGCCGTGGCCCGCGCGGGGCCGGTTCTTCATGTCCTTGAAGGCGTCGACCCGGGCGATCCCCGAGTCCAGGCCGGTGACGACCGCGTGCCCGATCCCGGCGGAGGCGAGCACCACCACCGACAGCGCGGTCACCGCCCGCACCGCCCAGCGCGGCCGCCGCTTCCGGGCGAGGGGACGCCGTCGCACCCGGCCGGGCGGCCGCGGCCGACGCGGCGGCCTGGGGGCACCACCCGCACCTCCCGCGCCTCGGGCGGAGGGGGAGGGGGGCCGGGGCGGTCTGGGCAAGGGACACCTCCGGGCTGCGGCCGTACGTGGGAATGTGATCACCGTAGGTCGATACGATCTCCAGCCCACGTCGCGGCCGCGACGGCGCGCACCGGTGTCCCCCGTTCGCGGTAACGCGAGCGCCCCGCACTCGGCGACGACAGGGGAAGGGCCCCTCCCGCAGCCGGGAGAGGCCCTTCCCTTACCACCTGCCGGTGCTGCCTACCACCGGTACGGCTTGTACACGTCCATGCAGGACGTCTGGTCCGAGCCGTTGATGGCGTCCGTACCGCCGGGCAGGTCACCGGCCTTCGGGGCGGCCTTCTTCGGGTAGGTGTCGCCGGTCCGCCAGTCCGTGCCGACCACGACGGTCACGCCGGAGACGTCGGTGGACCGCTCCACCTGCTTCGCGGGGACGCCCAGCGCCTTGGCCACGGCCTGGGCGTCGCCCTCCATGTCGGCACTCGGGTAGCGCACCACCGTCTCGTCGGCGGACGGCGCCGCCGAGGTGTCCGCCTGGGCCTGGGCGTACCCCTTGGCCCCCAGGGCGCTCGCCACCGCGCGGGCGCGGCCGCTGACCGGGGCCAGCGTGCTGCTCCGGGTGCCGTTCTGCACCTGCACCCCGAGCCGGTCGGGGGCGGCCGACGCCGCCTTGACGGGCTCGGCGTCGGCGACGGTCTTCTTCTCCGCCTTGCCGTTCTTGTCCAGCGGCACGTCCTCGCGGAGCATCTGCCACAGCTTGTCGGCGCCGCCCTGCGCGGGCAGCACGTGCGAGTTGTTCCGCGGGTCCTCGATGTTGGGCATGGTCACCGAGGTGATGCGGTTGGTCGGCACCGCCTTCAGCTCCATGCCGAGGTCGTAGAGCTTCTTGACGCTGCCGATCTCGTCGGACACCGTCAGGGACTTGGTGGCCGCCTCCGCCAGGTCCATCAGCCGACCGCTGTCGGTGAAGACGTTCTGGCCCTTGAGCGTGCGGATCATCGAGTTCAGGTACATGTGCTGGGCGCGGGCGCGCATCACGTCACTGCCCCAGGCGTGCCGGGTGCGCAGCCACTGGAGGGCCTGCTCGCCCTGGACCTTGTGCGTGCCCGCGGTCAGTTTCAGGCCGGAGCCGCCGCGCTGGGCGGCCGTGGAGCGGTCCCAGACGTTCTGATTGACGCAGACCCCGACCCCGCCGATGGCGTCGGCCATCCGCACCACTCCGGCGAAGTCGATCGTCATCCAGTGGTCGATGTAGACCCCGGTGAGGTTCTCCCAGGTCGCCAGGGTGCAGCCCGCGCCGCCGCGGGCCAGCGTGGTGTTGATGATGTCGTTGGTCGCCGGGTAGACCTTCCCGGACTTGGCGTCCTTGCACTGGGGGATGTCCACGCGGGTGTCGCGGGGGATGCTCACCATGGCGGCGCTCTGCCGGTCCGCGGAGACGTGGATCAGCATCTGCACGTCACCGAGGGGCGGGTTGTTGCGGTTGTCCTTGCTGCCGCCCAGCTTGACGTTGGCCGCGGAGGCCCGGCTGTCGGAGCCGATCAGCAGGATGTTCAGCGGGGTCTGGCCGTCCGCGTTGGGCCGGGCACGGTGCGCCCGGGAGTCGTCGCTGCCACTGCGCGCCCCCGCCTGAATGTTGCCGTTGAGATGCTCGTAGTACAGGTAACCGGCGCCGGCCGTGCCGAGTATCAGCAGCGCCAGCACACTCGCCGACCAGCGCAGCGCGCGCCGCCCGCCCGGCCGTCCCGCCTGTTTTCCGTCACGCCGCCGACCGCCCCGCCCCGGGCCTCCGTCGCGCGGGCCGTCGGCCCTCGGTGCGCGTTCTCTGGTGCCCTGCGCCACCGAACCCCTCCCCCGTACCCGACTTTGCGACAACTCCCCGTCCTTCCACCACACACGCAGCAAACGGGCCCGTCCCGCGCCGGGTTAGACGCAGGACGGGCCCGATGGGTTACTTACGAGGCGCACTCGACCTTGTCGGCCGTGGACTTGTCGGTCACTTCCGGCGCCTTGGCCGGAGCGGTGAGCGAGACGCCCGCCCCCTTGAAGTCCTTGCCCAGAGTCAGCGACATCGTCGGCAGCCCCTGGGCGTTGGTGACACTCTTGCCCGGCTTCAGCGCCGCGCCGGGCAGACCCATCAGGGCGGCCAGCTCGCGCGCCTGCGGCGCCTGGTCCGGCGCGTACTCCAGCGTCGTCCTGCTCACCTCGGCCGGGGCGTTGCCCGCGTTCTCCGACTTGAGGATGCCCTTCTCGGTCTGCATCCAGATCAGGGCCGCCTGAGCGCTGCCGCCCACCGCGCCGCCGTTCATGATGCGCACCCGCACGTCGGACGGCGCCGACCTGGTGCCCTTCAACCGGGCGGCCAGGGCGTCCTTGGCCGCCTTCTCCTTCTTCTTGACGTCGGTGAAGGAGACGTCGCCGTTGATGGCGTCGAAGATGGCCGGTGCCAGGTCCGGATTGAGGATGACCGTCTTGTGGATGGCACCGTCCGCCGGGTTGTCCTTCACCGGCACCGTCATGAAGGTGATGTTCTTCGGCGGGACCTTCTTCAGCTCGAGGGCTATGTCCTTGAGCGTGCTCACGGTCTTGATGCCCTGGTCGACGGTGAGCGCCTTGGTCGCCGCCTCGGCGAGGTCCAGCAGCTTGGTGGGGTTGGTGAGGGTGTCGCTGGAGGACATGTCCCGCATCAGCGAGCCCATGAACTGCTGCTGCACCTTGATCCGGTCCAGGTCGCCCGCGTTGCCCCAGGCGTGCCGGGTACGGACGAACGCCAGCGCCTGCTCGCCCTCGATCTTGGACGGGCCCGCGGGCAGGTCCAGGTGGGAGTCCTTGTCCTGCACCGCGTGCTTCAGGCACACCTGCACGCCGCCGACCGCCGTGGTCAGCGTCTTGACCGCGTTGAAGTCGACCATCATGAAGTGGTCCGGCGTGATGCCCGTGACCGCCTTCACCGTGCGCATCGTGCAGCCCGCGTCCCGGCCTTCCTGGCCGAGGCTCTCGTTGAAGCGGACCTGGCTGGAGCCGGGGATGACCTTCTTGCTGCCGTCGGGCTGGTTGGTCTCGCAGTCCGGCACGTCCCCGACCAGGTCACGGGGGATGCTCAGCGCCGTCGCGTTGGTGCGGTCCTTGGCGACGTGCAGCAGGATGTTGGTGTCCGCGTGGCCGACGCTGTTCTTGTCGCCGTAGTGGTCGTTGCCCTTGCCGGTGCGGCGGTCCGTGCCGATGATCAGGATGTTGAAGGCGTCGTCCTTGCTGAAGCCCTGCTTCGCCGCGCTGCCGACATCGGTCGCGGAGACGTTGCCTTCCAGGTGCTTGAGATAGAGGTAGCCCGCCGAGCCCGCGGCGACCAGCACCAGCGCCATGCCGCCGCCGGTCCACGCCACGATCTTCTTGGCCTTCGACTTCTTCTTCACCGGGCGCCGGTTGCGCCGTCCCGGCGGCGGTTCCGGCTCGGCCCCCCTGCGGCGGCGCGGCTGCGGCACCTCGGCGTCGCGTTCCGGCGCCTCGCGCACGGGAGCGCCGCCGCGGCCGTGCTCGGCCTCGGGACCGGCGGGGCGACCCCGCCGGGAAGCCCGCGGTCCGGGAACCGGCGACTGCGGAGCGGAATTACTCAGTCGCAGTTCGTATTCGCCGGTGTTCGGATTGAGTACCCACTGGTCTGCGGGGTCGATGTTCTCCGCCCGCCCACGGCTTTGCGCGTCCACGGTTGTCCGAATCCTCCGTCGGGGCCACGCGGCGCCTTCCCCCTCGTAGGCGCTCGGGTCTCGGTGAAACGGTGCGCGGCCGCAGGGCGAGCCTGGCGGGCCGGGTGCACCGGATCGCTCACACTATCCGCCCTGTTCAGGGTCGAGCGACGCCCGTGATGAATTCCACGTTCCTAGAACTGGGCAATCCCGCTCATTCCTCTGAACAAAAGTTCGTCGATTTGGTGTGGGGATTACTCACACGCGTGCACGGCGGCGGTACTGCCCCGGTACGTGGGGGTCGCCGAGGGGAGCTTTCCCGCGTTGTCGTCAGGGGATTTGCCACCGTTTTCCGGCGAAGTGTCCGCCACCTCGACGGGCCGGTCCGCGCGCAGCCGGGCGAACAGCTCCCCGGCCTCCGGCTGCACCAGTTGGTCACGGTCGGAGTCGTAGACGTACGCCTCGCGAGGTGCCGTGAGGAACTGCACATGTTCGGTGGGGATGTCGCGCAGCCCCCGGACCAACCGGTACAAGCCGCGCAGACTCGCCAGTTCGGGGTCGGTGGTGAGGGCGGAGGTCGCCGCGTCCAGCACCGGGTACAGCTTCACCGGGTTCAGCAGCACGTCGTCGCTGCGCACCTTCTCGACCAGCGCGCCGAGGAACCGCTGCTGGCGGTCCATCCGTTCGGTGTCGCTGCCGTCCCCGAGCGTCTTGCGGGCGCGTACGTAGCCGAGCGCCTGCTCGCCGTTGAGCGTGACCCGGCCGGCGGGCAGCCTCAGCTTGGCCGCCTTGTCGTCGATCGGCTCGCGCAGGCACACCCGCACCCCGTCGACGGCGTCCACCAGCTGCTTGAACCCGCTGAAGTCGACGACCATGTGATGGTCGACCCGGATGCCGGTCAGCTCCTCGACGGTACGGATCGTGCAGGCCGAACCGCCCACCTGGAAGGCGGTGTTGAACATGGCGAACGACGGCGCGGCCTGCCCGCCGCCGGTGCGCGGGCAGGCCGGGACGCGCACCATCAGGTCGCGGGGGAGCGAGACGGCGGTGGCGCTGCGCCGGTCGGCCGCCAGATGGAGCAGGATCGTGGTGTCCGAGCGCTCCGTGCCCGAGTCCCGCCCGTACTTCCCGTTGCCGCTCCCGGCCCGGCTGTCGGTGCCGATCAGCAGGATGTTCTGGGCGCCCGACACCAGCGCGGTGGGCCGCTCCTCGTCGTAGCGGGCCAGCTCGCGCGCGGCCGCCTCGTCGGGGGTGATGTTGTCGCTGAGCCGGGCGTACAGCGCCCAGCCCACTCCGCCCGCCGCCAGGAGCAGCACGGCCGCGCCGAGCGCGCCGCCCGTCAGCCACCGCCTCCGGCGCCGCCGTGCGAGGCCGTCCCCGGTGGCCGAGGCGCCGGGCACGGCGGAGTCGTCCGCGCTCTCGGGCACGGCGGCACCACCCCTCGCGGTCGTCCGGACGTCACGTCCTGCTCTCCTACGACCATGGCGGCGCGGACGGCCCGAGGCCGCCCTTTGCTGGGCCTAACGGGTGGCCTCAGTGCCGGGAGGCGGTCACCCGCTCGGTGTCGATGCGCTGCGCCAGCGCGTCGGGGGACAGCTTGTCGAGGTTGCGGCACAGCACCACGGAGCCCCCGGCGGCCAGCGGCGCGTACAGCCCCGCGCTCAGCCCGGCCCAGGTGTCGTACGGCAGCCCCGACAGCAGCCGGGAGCCCGGCCCGGTCAGGTCGAGGCCGGGCGCGTCGGCGAGCGCCCGCTCCACCACCTCGGCCGCGCTGAACTCGGCCCCGGCCACGATCAGCGCGGGCTCCTCCGGGTCCACCGGTGCGAAGGGGGCGAACTGGTCGCCCTGGCCCGGCACCTCGGCGGCGTAGTCCATGAAGCCCTCCGGCACCTGCGGGAACCGGCCGCCCAGCGGGCGCAGCGCCAGCGCGACCCGCTCGCCCCGGCAGGCCCGCGCCTCCTGAAGGGTGTCCGGCCCGCTCACCACCACGTCCGCGGCGGCCGGGTTCCCGGACACGTCGGCGACCGCACCCACCGACGCGCACGCCAGCAGCCACACGGCCGTCTGCCAGTGCGCGGGCAGCAGCAGCGCGACCCGGTCGCCGGGGGCCACGGACAGTTCGCCCTGGAGCAGATTGGCGGTCTTGGCCACCCAGTTGGCGAAGGTGGCGACGGACAACTCGACGCGTTCGCCCGTGGCGTCGTCGTAGAAGGTCACCAGGGGGCGTCCGGCGTCCGCGGCGAGCGCGGAACGCAGCAGGTCGGCTGGGGTGCGATCGGTGGCGTTCACCCGCGCAAGGGTACGGGGCGAAGCCGCGCCCGACGGCCGCTCAGAACGGCTGCCCCGGCCCGTACATGAGCGGGGTCCGGCGGTGGCAGCCTCCTGGCGGGCGGCGCCGCCCGCGCGGACGCGTACGGCCGGGGGACGACGTACGCCGATCTCCAGGACATCGCGCGGCCATGGGGGTCGCCGTCGCACCGCACGCATACACTGACCGGCCGAAACGACACGTTCCGCCGGTCCCGGCAGGAAGCGGAGACGACAGGTGACAGAAGCGATCCTCCTGGTCGGCGGCAAGGGCACGCGGCTGCGGCCGCTCACCGTGCACACGCCCAAGCCCATGGTCCCGGCGGCCGGGGTGCCGTTCCTCACGCACCAGCTGGCGAGAGCGAGAGCGGCGGGCGTCGACCACGTCGTCCTCGCCACCAGCTATCTCGCCGAGGTCTTCGAACCCCACTTCGGCGACGGCTCCGCCCTCGGCCTGCACCTGGAGTACGTCACCGAGACGGAGCCGCTGGGCACCGGCGGCGCCCTCCGCAACGTGGCCGCACGGCTGCGCTCCGGCCCGGACGAGCCCGTCCTGGTCTTCAACGGCGACATCCTCACCGGCCTCGACATCCGGGCCCTGGTCGACACCCACGAGTCCACCGGCGCCGATGTCTCCCTGCACCTGACCAAGGTGGCCGACCCCCGCGCGTACGGGCTGGTCCCCACCGACGACACCGGGCGCGTGCTGGCCTTCCTGGAGAAGCCGCAGACGCCCGAGGAGATCGTCACCGACCAGATCAACGCGGGCGCCTACGTGTTCCGCCGCTCCGTCATCGACACCATCCCCGCCGGGCGCCCGGTATCCGTGGAGCGCGAGACCTTCCCCGGCCTGCTGGCCGCCGGGGCGCACCTCCAGGGCATGGTCGACTCCACCTACTGGCTCGACCTCGGCACCCCGGCCGCCTTCGTGCGGGGCTCGGCCGACCTCGTCATGGGCCGCGCGCCCTCACCCGCCGTGCCCGGCCGGCGCGGGGACCGGCTGATCCTGCCCACGGCCAGGGTCGCGCCGGACGCGAAGCTGACCGGGGGCACGGTGGTGGGCGAGGGCGCGTTCGTCGCCGAGGGGGCGCGGGTGTGCGGGTCCACGATCCTGCCGGGCGCGGTCATCGAGCCCGGCGCCGTCGTCACCGACTCCCTCATCGGCAGCCGGGCCCGCGTCGGCGAACGGTCCGTCCTCACCGGCGCGGTCATCGGCGACGGCGCGGTGGTCGGCGCCGACAACGAGCTGCGGGACGGGGTCCGGGTGTGGTGCGACGCGCGTATCCCGGCCGGGGCGGTCAGGTTCTCCTCCGACCAGTAGTCCCGCTCACCACCGGCCGATGTCCGTCTTCCGCATCTTCGGGTGCCTGCGGGCCGGGGTGTTGCCGCTGAGCAGGACGTAGCGGGCGGCCCGGTGCCGCTGGCCTTCGGGGGCGTACGGCTCCAGCAGGCGCAGCATCTCCGCGTCGTCCGCGTCCCGGTTCCCGGCCAGCGCCCAGCCGATGATGCGGGGCAGGTGCAGATCGCCCGTGGTCACCGCGTCCGGCGCGCCATGGCTGCGCTGCACCACCTCGGCCGAGGTCCACGGGCCGACGCCGGGGACGACCTCAAGCCGGGCTCGCGCCTCGGCCGGGGGCATCCCCACCGTCTGCTCCAGCCGCGCGGCCAGCCGGACGGCCCGCAGGATGGTGGAGGCCCGCTTGTCGTCCACGCCCGCCCGGTGCCACTCCCAGGACGGGATCAGCGCCCAGGTCCGGGGCGCGGGCATCACCCACATCGGGCGCTCACCCGTACCGGCCGGGCCCGGTGCGGGCTCCCCGAACCAGCTCACCAGCCGCCGCCACGCCCGGTACGCCTCGTCGGCGGTGACCTTCTGCTCCAGCACCGACGGGATCAGCGACTCCAGCACCAGCCCGGTCCGGGTCAGCCGTAGTCCGGGACGCCGGTGCCGGGCGAGGGCGACCAGCCGGTGCCGGGGCTCGAAGACGTCGGGGTCGTCGGCGGCGCCCAGCAGCTCGGGCAGCCCCTCCAGCAGCCAGTCGGCGCCGGGCCCCCACGCCTCGCCGCGGACCTCGCCGCCGCACGCGTACACGCGCAGCGTGCCGGGTCCGGCGGGCGTGCGGGTGGCCCGCCACACCGAGCCGTCCCGGGTCGCGCGGAACGTCGGGTCACCGCCGCCGCGCCGCAGCGGCCCCAGCACCAGCCCGACGTCGTACGGCCCCTCCGGCACCCAGGTCCGCGTCCGGGGCCCGGCCGCCTGCCGGGGCACCACGGGCGCCGGAACCCCGCCGTCGCGCACGGTCGCGTGCGACGGGGGCCGGGGGGCGAAACGTCCTGCCACGGGGAGGGGTCCTAGGGGTGCGGATGGGGTCGGGGGTGCCCTACGAGACTAGGGCCTTCGTCCCGGTCCTTCAGCGCACCTCGATGAACGCCCCCGCCTCCCGCGCCGGGCGGGCCGGGGGTTCCTGGGCCGCGTGGCCGATCGCCACCGCGCCCATCGGGTCCCAGCCGTCGGGCAGGTCCAGCACCTCGCGGACCACGTCACGGCAGAACATCGTGGACGACACCCAGGCCGAGCCCAGCCGCTCCCCGGCCAGCGCGACCAGGAAGTTCTGCACGCCCGCGCCCGTGGCCACCACGAACATCTCCCGCTCGGCCGCGTCCCGCCGCACGTCGCCGTAGGTGTGCGAGCCGTCCATGACGAGGCAGGGCACCGCGAGGTACGGCGCGTTGCGCAGGACGTCACCGCGCCGGACCCGCTTGGCGATGGACTCCTCGCTCTTGCCGTCCCGGCGCAGGTCGGCGATCCAGGCGTTCCGCATCCCGTCGAGGAGCCTGAGCCGGGACTCGGCCGACTCCAGCAGCACGAACCGCCACGGCGTGGTGTGGTGCGGGGCGGGCGCGGTCACGGCGGCGGCCACCGCGCGGCGCACCGAGCCGGGGTCGACCGGCTCGTCGGTGAAGGCCCGCACGGTACGGCGCAGGCTCAGCGCCTCCCGTACCGCCTCGGAGGTGCCGAGCCGGAACATGTCGTCCCGCGCGGAGCGCACCAGCGCCCGCGCGCCCTCGCCCTGCTCGGCCGCCTCGGTGACCACGTGGGGCAGGCCGCGGACGACCGCCACCGGCAGCCCGGCCGCCTTGCCCTTGACCAGGTCGCCCGCCGAGGCGAGTTCGTCGGCGGTGGCGACGACGGTGGCGGAGAGCGGGTTGCCGTGCGCGTCGGTGCCGCCGCGCAGGTCGTCCAGGACGTCGACCCCGGCCGCGCCGATGGCCACGTCGGTGAGCCCGGCGCGCCAGGGGCGGCCGAAGGTGTCGGTGACGATCACGCCCACGGTGACGCCGAGCGCCTCCCGCAGCCCCTCGCGAATGCCTCGCGCGGAGGCGTCCGGGTCCTCGGGCAGCAGCAGTACGGTGCCCACGGCGGTGTTGGACGCGTCGACCCCGGCGGCGGCCATGACCAGGCCCTGCCGGTTCTCCACGATGCGCAAGGGTCCGCGCCGGGCCACCACGCGCACCGTCTCGGCGTCGATCGCGGCCTCCCGGTCGGCGGCCCGGACGATCCGTCCCTCGGCCTTGGACACGATCTTGGAGGTGACGAGCAGCACGTCCCCGTCGGTGAGGCCCGGCTCGGCCGAGGCGATCAGCTTGGCCAGGTCGTCGCCCGGTGCCACCTCGGGCAGACCGGCAGGCGCCCAGACCCGGTAGCCGCTCACGCGGTCCCCACCTCTTGGGCCAGCTCCAGCGCCTCCCGTGCCATGGCGGCGGTCGCGTCCAGGTCGCTCATCATCAGCGGGACGGCGCGGCAGCGGATGCCGGCCGCCTCCACCGTCCCGACGGAACCGGCGTCCACGGTGTCGACGAGCCAGCCGTCCAGCAGCCCCGAGCCGTAGTGCGCGGCGACCGCGGCGGCGGTGGACTCCACGCCCATGGCGGCGAGCACCTTGTCGGCCATCCCGCGCACCGGCGCGTCGCCGACGATGGGGGAGAGGCCGACGACCGGGACGCCCGCGTCGGCGATGGCCTCCCGGATGCCGGGCACCGCGAGGATGGTGCCCACGGACACCACCGGGTTGGACGGCGGGAAGAGGATGACGTCGGCCGCCGCGATGGCCTCCAGCACACCGGGCGCGGGCTTGGCCTGCTCGGCGCCGACCGGCACGACCGCCTCGGCGGGCACGGAGGCGCGCAGCCGCACCCAGTACTCCTGGAAGTGGACGGCCTTGCGCTCACCGTCCAGGTCGACGGCGACGTGGGTCTCCACCCGGTCGTCGGTCATCGGGATCAGCTTCACGCCCGGCTTCCAGCGGTCGCAGAGTGCCTCGGTGACCGCGCTCAGCGGATACCCGGCGCCCAGCATCTGGGTCCGCACGATGTGGGTGGCGAAGTCCCGGTCGCCGAGCCCGAACCAGCCCGGTCCGGCGCCGTAGGCCGCGAGCTCCTCCTTGAGGTGGAAGGTCTCGCCCTCCCGGCCCCAGCCCTGCTCCTCGTTGATGCCGCCGCCGAGCGTGTACATCACGGTGTCGAGGTCCGGACAGACCTTCAGCCCGAAGAGATGGATGTCGTCGCCGGTGTTGCCGATGACCGTGATGTCCGCGTCCGGGGCGGCCTGCTTCAGACCGCGCAGGAAACGGGCACCGCCGATGCCGCCTGCCAGAACCACAATGCGCATGGGATCAGTGTGTCAGCAGCCGCCGACAGCCCGTGCGGCCGGTGATCACACCCCGGCCGGGCTCGGCTCGGTACGGGCTTCGCAGTTGGGGGAAGTGTGCATCGGCATCTCGGTGAGGCCCGGGTAGTAGACGTGCAGGCTGATCGCGGGCTCCAGCGCGTCGTTGACCACGTCGTGCACATAGCCGGGCGCGAAGACCCGCTGGGCACCGGCGGTGAGGGTGCGGGTGCCCCGGTCGGTGCGCTCGGTCAGGGTGCCCTCCAGCACGGTGAGGATGCCGGAGGAGGGGCCGTGGTCGTGCGGTCCGCTGCCCTGGCCGGGCACCCAGGACAGCAGCCACACCTCGTAGCCGGGGCCGGTGCGCAGCCGGTGGTACCAGCGGGTGGTGGCGTCGTAGCGGACCAGGTGGGCCCACGCGTCGCGGTCGGCGGCGACCGCGCGGGCCAGTCCGGCGAACTCGGCGACGGTCACCGGGTGCTCGCGGGGCGGCTGCAGCAGGTGGGGGACTTCGAGGAGGTCACCGGCGATCTGGAGGTCGTTGTCGCTGTTCATGGGGGTGTGGGGTTTCCTCGGCTCAGAGGCGGTGGCTGGGTGTCGCTGGGCCCCGGCCCGGATCACGGGCCTACGGGCGGGTGTCCCCGAGCGGGTGCGGGAACGGCGGGACACGCGGGCCGGAGTGGGCCCGGGGTCGGCTGGAGCGCGGTCGGCTCAACAGCAGGTACAGCAACAACAGCTGAAACGCGTGCCGACAGCACCGAGGGACCCGGCGATGCGGGTCGTCATGGGTGCGAAGTCGGCGAGCATGCCCCCTAGGACAGCGGTTCACACCTGCGGTGTCAACTCGGGGCCCGGATCGAGCGACGTGCTTCACCTCATCCGGTGCATCTGCGAGGCGAAAGGTTTGTGCACCCGGTACCGGGGACACATGGCGCACATCCGGGTGGTGCTCCTCGGTGCGCTCAGCCGTGCGTCTAGGTTTATCCCGATTTGAACACTAAACGCAGGCCCTTGGTTCCGCAGAGTGAATAACGGGCCCAATAGCAGATCTCGGCTTGACTCGCTCGGAGCCGCACACTTGTAATTTCACTCGTGTCGTTCGGCCGGGTCGGCCAGGCACGGGGACGCGAAAGACGGACGAGGGGCGCACATGACCGAGCTCGTGGAGCAACTGCTGGTCGACGACGCGGACGAGGAACTCGGCTGGCAGGAGCGCGCGCTGTGCGCCCAGACCGACCCCGAGTCCTTCTTCCCCGAGAAGGGCGGCTCCACGAGAGAGGCGAAGAAGGTCTGCCTCGCGTGCGAGGTCCGCTCCGAGTGCCTCGAGTACGCCCTCGCCAACGACGAGCGCTTCGGCATCTGGGGCGGCCTGTCCGAGCGGGAGCGCCGCCGCCTGAAGAAGGCCGCGGTCTGACCGGCCGCCGCGCCGCTCACCGGCCACCGGGCCGGCGAACGGCCCCCGGGCATCCGCACATACGGTGCGAACGGCCCGTCGCACGTGGGTTGTCCACAGGCGGCGGGCCGTCGTCATGACCGACCGATAGTGTGGGCGCTCGTCCGAGACGCCCCGCTGTCCTTGACGGGCCGAGGCGTCCACCGCAGTCCATCGAACCGGGGCCCGTACCTCGATGTCCGTGCACAGCCATACGGCAGCCCAACACGACGCTGCCACCCCTGAGTTCCCGCGCCATGTGGTGACGGCCGTCCTCGTCACCCATGACGGCGCCCGCTGGCTGCCCGACGCGCTCGCCGGGCTGCTGAGTCAGGAGCGCCCCGTGCAGTACGCGGTGGCCGCCGACACCGGCAGCGCGGACGACTCCGCCCAACTGGTCACCGAGACCCTGGGGGACGAGGCCGTCGTCCACCTGGCCCGGCGCACCGGCTTCGGCCAGGCCGTCGACGAGGCCACCCGCCTCGCCCCCGTCCTCACCCCGGACGACCTGCCCTACCTCAGGCGCCCGAACAGCTGGGACCCCGCCACCCGCACCTGGCGCGACGACGCCTACGACCTGCCCGAACTGCCGTACGGCGAACCGGTCCAGTGGCTCTGGCTGCTGCACGACGACTGCGCCCCCGAACCCGACGCCCTCGCCCAGCTGCTGAGGGTCGTCGAGACCGAGATCGAACTCGGCCGGGACGACGTGGCCGTGGTCGGCCCCAAGCTCCGCGGCTGGTACGACCGCAGGCAACTGCTGGAGGTCGGCGTCTCCATCGCCAACTCCGGCCGCCGCTGGACCGGTCTGGACCGCCGCGAGCAGGACCAGGGTCAGCACGACCACGTCCGCACCGTGCTCTCCGTCTCCACCGCGGGCATGCTGGTCCGCCGCGACGTCTTCGAGCGGCTCGGCGGATTCGACCGCCGACTGCCCCTGATGCGCGACGACGTCGACCTGTGCTGGCGCGCCCACAGCGAGGGCTACCGCGTCCTCATCGCCCCCGACGCCGTCGTCCGGCACGCGGAGGCAGCCTCCCGCGAGCGCCGCACCGTCGACTGCGCGGGCCGCACCACCGCCTCCCCGCACAAGGTCGACAAGGCGGGCGCCGTCCACACCCTGCTCGCCAACACCCGCACGGCCGCGCTGCCCTGGGTGCTGCTCCGGCTGGTCCTCGGCACCCTCCTGCGCACCCTCGCCTACCTCGTCGGCAAGGTGCCCGGCCAGGCCCTCGACGAGATCCGCGGCCTGCTCGGCGTCCTGCTGCGCCCCGAGCGCGTCCTCGCCGCCCGCCGCAGCAGGGGACCCTCCCAGCTCGACAAGGACGAACTGCGGCAGCTGTTCCCGCCGCCCGGCGCCACCATCCGCGCCACCGCCGAGCAGATCGCCGCCAACTTCTCCACCAGCTCCGACATCGACACCTCCGCCGGACGCCACGGCAGCGCCGTCGAGTCCGGACCCGGCGGCGACGACGCCGACTTCCTGGAGATCGAGCAGTTCGCCCGGCTCAAGCGCATCGCCCGCAAACCCGGCCCGGTGCTCTTCCTCGCCCTGCTGCTGATCTCCCTGGTCGCCTGCCGCGCCCTGCTCGGCGGCGGCGCCCTCGCGGGCGGTGCGCTGCTGCCCGTCCCGCCCGGCGCCACCGACCTGTGGGCCCGCTTCGCCGACGCCTGGCAGCCCGTCGGCGCCGGCAGCACCACCTCCGCGCCGCCCTACCTCGCCCTGGTGGCGACGCTCGCCTCGCTCTTCCTCGGCTCCACCGGACTCGCCGTCACCGTGCTGCTGGTCTGCTCGGTGCCGCTCGCGGGCTTCACCGCCTACTTCGCCTCCCGACCCCTCGTCAGCTCCCGGCTGCTGCGCGCCTGGACGGCCATCGCCTACGCCTTCCTGCCCGCCACCACCGGCGCGCTGGCCCAGGGCCGCATCGGCACCGCCGTACTCGCCGTGCTGCTGCCGCTCATCGCCCGCGCGGGCATCGCCGCCGCCGGACTCGCGGGCCGCTCCGGCGGGCGCGGCAGCTGGCGCGCCACCTGGGCGTACGCGCTGCTGCTGACCATCACCACCGCGTTCACGCCCGTCGTGTGGCCCGCCGCGCTGGTCCTCGGCATCGGCGTGCTCGTCCTGCGCCGCGCCGACCCGGTCGCGCATCTCCTGCGCTTCGTCGCCCAGCTCGGCACCCCGCTGCTGGTCCTCGCGCCCTGGTCGCTGACCCTGCTGCCGACCGGCTTCTTCACCGAGGCCGGACTGGACTACGGCGCCTCGGCCGCCTCCGCCTCCGACCTGCTCGGCACCAGCCCCGGCGGCCCCGGCACCCTGTCCGGCCTGCTGCTCATCGGCATCGTGCTGGCCGCGCTGGCCGCACTGCTGCGCTCCGAGCGCCAGTTGGGCATCCGCACCGCCTGGGCCGTCGCGCTGACCGGACTCCTCCTCGCGGTGCTGGCCAACCGTTCCGTCTGGGCCGGACCGGCCACCCTGGTCTACGGCATCGCCCTGCTGGGTGCCGCCGCGCTCGGCGCGGACGGGGCACGCGCGCGGGTCGCCGAACAGAGCTTCGGCTGGCGCCAGCCGGTCGCCGCCCTGATCGCGTTGGCCTGCGCCGTCGGCCCCCTGGTCGCCGCCGTCGGCTGGATGATCCGGGGCGCCGACGGCCCCCTGGAGCGCCGCGACCCCGCCCAGGTACCCGCCTTCGTCGCCGAGGACGCCGGTACCCGCGACCAGGCCCGCACCCTGGTCCTCGACAGCGACTCCACCGCGCGGGTGCGCTACACCCTGGTCCGGGGCGCCGGTGCCCGCATGGGCGACGGCGAGATCGCCGCGGCCGACGGGTCCAACACCGGCCTGGACAAGGTCGTCGCCAACCTGGTCGCGGGCTCCGGTGCCGACCAGACCGGCCAGCTCGGCGGCTTCGCCGTCCGCTACGTCCTCGTCCACCAGGGCACCCCCCGCCAGATCACCCGCGTCCTGGACGCCACGCCCGGCCTGAACCGGCTCAGCCAGCAGAACGGCAACGCCCTGTGGCGCGTCGACCAGCAGGTCGCCCGCGCCACCCTGATCGGCGCGGGCGGCTCCGGCACCCCGCAGGCCGTCGCCGCGGGCCCGGTGGAGATCCACACCACCGTGCCCACCGGCGCGGGCGGCCGCGTGCTGCGCCTGGCCGACGCCGTCTCCGACGGCTGGACCGCCACCCTGGACGGCAAGCCCCTCACCCCCAAGACCGTCGACGGCTGGGCCCAGGGCTTCGAACTCCCCGCGGGCGGCGGCAAGCTGGACGTCACCTACGACGCCCCGTTCACCCACACCGTCTGGCTGTGGGCCCAGGGCGCGCTCGCCGTCCTCCTCGTCGTCCTCGCCCTGCCCGGCCGCCGCCGCGACATCGACGACGACCTCCCCGAGGAACAGCCGATCCCGGCCCAGGACATGGAGGGCGACGGCCGCCGCGCCCGCCGCCTGCGCGCCCAGGCCGAGGCCGAGGAGACCGAAGAGGCCGCGGAGGCCATGGAGGTCATCGAGGACCCGGAAGTCCCGCCGTACGGACAGCAGGAGCAGCCGGTCATCCCGCACCAGCAGCCCTACGCCGACTGGGACACCGGCTCCACCTACGCCGACCCCGAGTACGCGGCCTACCCCGCCGACCCCTACCAGGGCACGTACCAGAACACCGGGTACGACCAGGGCGCGTACCACCCCGACCCCTACGGCCAACAGCCCTACGACCCCTACGGCTACGGGGCACAGCAGGAGCAGCAGCCGTACGACCCGGCGGCCCACCCGCAGGGCTACGACCCCGCCCAGCAGCCGCCCTACGGCGACGGCAGTGAGCGCCACGACGGGAGCCAGCAGTGAACCGCACGACCCTGTCCCTGATCGCCTGCACCGTCGCCCTGGCCGCCGTCACCGGGTTCGCCGCGTTCGACCCGCCCGCCGCCACCGGCGCGGGCACGGCCGGCGGCGCCACCGAACGGCCCGTGGAGCGCAGCGGCCTGCTGTGCCCGGCGCCGAGCTTCTCCGACATCGCCGACACCGCGTACACCTCGTTCACCCCCGTCACCCAGGGCGCGGGCGACGGCGGTCAGGCCGCGCTGGAATCGGCCGCCGAGCAGGCGGCGGGCGGCAAGGGCGCCAAGGGCGGCGGGAAGGGCGGCAAGAACGACAAGCCGGTGCTCACCCCGAAGCCGCCGGGCACCCCGGCCACCGGCGACACCTCCGGCAGCGACACGCCCGCCCTGATCGGCACCGCCGACGGCAAGTACGCGCCCGGCTGGACCGTCCAGGAGACCACCCGGATCGCCGCGGGCACCGGACGCGGCCTCCAGGGCGTCACCTGCACCCCCGCCGACACCGACTTCTGGTTCCCCGGCGCCAGCACCGCCGAGGGCCGCACCGACTACGTCCACCTCACCAACCCGGACGACGAGGCCGCGGTCGTCGACATCCAGCTCTACGGCAAGGGCGGCGCCCTGAAGTCCGCGGTGGCCGACGGCATCACCGTGCCCCCGCACACCAGCGAGCCGGTGCTGCTCTCCACGCTCACCGACGACGCCCAGACCGACGTGACCGTGCATGTCGGCGTACGTGGCGGCCGGGTCGGCGCCACCGTGCAGGCCCAGGACGACGCGGGCGGCGGCGACTGGCTGCCCGCGTCGGCCGACCCGGCGGGCAGCTTGGTGCTGCCCGGCATCCCCAAGGACGCCACCGACGTCCGCCTGGTCGCCTTCACCCCCGGCGACGACGACGCCGACCTCAAGGTCCGCCTGGCCTCCCCGGACGGCTCCATCACTCCGGCCGGAAACGAGACCGTGCACGTCAAGGCTGGCATGACCACCGCCGTCGACCTCGGCCCCGTCACCCGGGGCGAGCCGGGCTCGCTGCTCCTCACCCCCACCGACAAGGCGGCCCCGGTGGTCGCGGCCCTCCGCGTGGTGCGCGGCAAGGGAGCCCGGCAGGAGACGGCGTACATCCCCGCCACCGCCCCCGTCGGCCGCCGCGCCACCGCCGCCGACAACAGCGCCAAGGGCACCACCCTGTCCCTGACCGCCCCCACCGCCACCGCCACCGTCAAGGTCACCGCCTCGGCGGGCAGCGGCGGCGGGACCCCCGCCACGAGGACGTACACGATCAAGTCCGGCACCAGCCAGGACATCAGCGCCCCCACGGGCGGCAAGGGCACGTACGCGCTGACCGTGGAACCCGTCTCCGGCGGCCCGGTCTACGCCGCCCGCACCCTCACCGGCGCCGCCGACGGTGTCTCCGGCTTCACGATCCAGACCCTCCCGAACGACCGCGGCCTGGTCGCGGTGCCCCGGGCGGAACAGGACCTGTCGGTGCTCCAGCGGTAGGACGGGCACCGGGCGGCCGCCTCGGGGGGCGGCCGCCCGTCACTCCTCGTCGTAGCGGGGGTCCACCGTCTCCGGGGTCAGCCCCAGCAGCTCGGCGACCTGCTCCACGACCACCTCGTGCACCAGCTCCGCGCGCTCGTCGCGGCCCTTGGTGCGGATCTCGATCGGCCGCCGGTACACCACGACCCGCGCCCGCCGCCCGTCCCGCGCGGGGATGATCCCGCCCAGCGGCACGCCCTCGTCGCCCCACGGCTCCTCGCCGGTGCCCTCCAGCCGGGGCACCTCCAGCACCACGAACTCCACCTCGGCCAGCTGCTCCCAGCGCCGCTCCAGCCGCTCCACGGAGTCGCGCACCAGATCCGCGAACACCTCGGCACGACTGGCGGCCAGCGGCACCTGGGGCGGTGCGATGGGGCCCCGCATGCCCCGTCCGTGACGATCACGGCGTCGGGGTCGGGGACCTGCGGCACGGGGCGGTACAGGGTTCTCCATCACCGCAGAAGCGTAGTCCCCGCCCGTCCCGCGCGCCCGGTTCCACGCGGCGGCCGTCCCGGTCCGGCCCGTGTGCCCGTCCCTCCGCACCCCCTCCCCGGACTCTTCGCGCACTTTTCTCCCGGTGTTCGCGCAGTCGTCTTCTCGCCACCGCACGACCGATCCGGCCACCGCCCGGCCCGCGCGGGCACGCCCGACCGGGCCCGAGGGAAGAGCTTTGTACCGGATCATCACCTGATGCACCCCGGCGGAGGGCTCCCACGACGGGCCCGCCGGGCCGCCGAACGGCACGACACGGGAACGTGACCTGGTGGAGAGTCGTCGCGGCCCGCTCAAGAGTGCGGTACCGTCCAACATCGTGAGCCTTGTACGTCGCTGTTCGCGCACCGCCTGCGGCCGACCCGCCGTCGCGACGCTGACGTACGTCTACGCCGACTCGACCGCGGTCCTCGGCCCCCTCGCCACCTACGCCGAACCCCACTGCTACGACCTGTGCGCCGAGCACTCCGAGCGCCTCACCGCCCCGCGCGGCTGGGAAGTCGTCCGGCTGCTCGACGGCTCCGCCCCGGCCCGCCCCAGCGGCGACGACCTGGAAGCGCTGGCCAACGCGGTCCGTGAGGCGGCCCGTCCGCAGGAGCGCGCGGCGGGAGCGAGCGGCGGCGCACGCACCGCCGACCCCATGGAAGTCGCCCGCCGCGGCCACCTGCGCGTCCTGCGCTCGCCCGACAACTGAGCCACCCTCCCCGCACCTGATGACCCGGGCGGGTATTTTTGGGCCCCCCAATGGACTTTCAGGAAGGCCGGCCGTGGCTGATCTGTCGCAGCTCGTGAAGGCGTACGACGTGCGCGGAGTAGTTCCCGACCAGTGGGACGAGGCCCTGGCCGAACTCTTCGGCGCCGCCTTCGCCGAGGTGACGGACGCGACCGCGATCGTCGTCGGCCACGACATGCGCCCCTCCTCGCCCGCCCTGTCCCGCGCCTTCGCCCGCGGCGCGCTGAACCGGGGCGTGGACGTCACCGAGATCGGCCTGTGCTCCACGGACCAGCTGTATTACGCCTCGGGCGCGCTGGACCTGCCCGGCGCGATGTTCACCGCCTCGCACAACCCGGCCCAGTACAACGGCATCAAGATGTGCCGCGCGGGCGCCGCCCCGGTCGGCCAGGACACCGGGCTCGCCGACATCCGCGCCCTGGCCGAACGGTGGCTCGAGTCGGGCGCCCCGGCCCCCGCCGCCGCACCGGGCACCCTCACCGCGCGCGACACCCTCCAGGACTACGCCGGGTACCTGCGCTCCCTGGTCGACCTGACCGCGATCCGCCCGCTGAAGGTCGTCGTCGACGCGGGCAACGGCATGGGCGGCCACACCGTCCCGACCGTCCTCGGCGGGCTGCCGCTGACCGTCGTCCCGATGTACTTCGAGCTGGACGGCACCTTCCCCAACCACGAGGCCAACCCGCTGGACCCGGCCAACATCGTGGACCTGCGCAAGCGGGTCGTGCAGGAGGGCGCCGACCTCGGCCTCGCCTTCGACGGCGACGCCGACCGCTGCTTCGTCGTGGACGAGAACGGCGACCCGGTCTCGCCGTCCGCCGTCACCGCCCTGGTCGCCGCCCGCGAACTCGCGCGCAACGGCGGTACGGGCACGGTCATCCACAACCTGATCACCTCCCGCACGGTCGCCGAGGTGGTCCGCGAGCACGGCGGCACCCCGGTCCGCACCCGCGTCGGCCACTCCTTCATCAAGGCCGAGATGGCCCGCTCCGGCGCGATCTTCGGCGGCGAGCACTCCGCGCACTACTACTTCAAGGACTTCTGGAACGCGGACACCGGCATGCTGGCCGCCCTCCACGTCCTGGCCGCCCTGGGCACCCAGGCCGCCCCGCTCTCCACCCTGTTCGCCGAGTACGACCGCTACGCGGGCTCCGGCGAGATCAACTCCACGGTCACCGACCAGCAGGCCCGACTGGCAGCCCTCCGCACGGTCTACGAGGCCCTCCCGGACGCCACCGTGGACACCCTGGACGGCCTCACCGTCTCCACCCCCACCTGGTGGTTCAACGTCCGCCCCTCCAACACGGAGCCGCTGCTCCGCTTGAACACGGAGGCGAAGGACGAGACGACGATGACGAGGATCAGGGACGAGGTCCTGGCGATCATCCGCGCGTAGGCGGTCGGCGCCCGCACTCACCCCGGAATCACCCCGCCGGACCCGCGGCGCGCCAAGGTACGCTGACCAGCACATCCGTAGACCCTGTTCACGCCCGAAGGGACACCCCATGCCGCTCGAAGCCGGTCTCCTGGAGATCCTGGCCTGCCCGGCCTGCCACTCCCCCCTCAAGGAGCAGGACGCGGAGCTGATCTGCACCGGCCAGGACTGCGGCCTGGCGTACCCCGTCCGTGACGGCATCCCGGTCCTCCTGGTCGACGAGGCCCGCCGCCCCGCGTAAGGCACCGCCGACAGACATCGCGCAGTAGGACCCCGGCGATCGGAGGCACCCCGCCCATGCTCGACGAATCGCTCCTGGACACCCCGGAGGGCCTCGCCGAGGCCGACCGCAAAGGTCTGCTGCGCGGCGCGGCCGAGGCGGGCGCGAGGGTCCGTACCGCGGCTCGGCACGCCGTGGAGGCCGGAATCGGCGCGCTCCAGCCCGACGGCCGCCCCCGCGCCGTACTGATCGCGGGCCCCGGCGCCGCCGCCACCCACACCGCCGACCTCCTCGGCACCCTGGCCGGCCCCGGCAGCCCGGTGATCCGCCTCGAAGCGGCCGGAGTCGCCCCCGCGCCGGGCGCCCTGCGCTGGGAACTGCCCGGCTGGGCGGGCTCCGTGGACCTGCTGCTGATCGCCACCCCCGACGGCACCGAACCGAGCCTCGGCCTGCTCGCCGAACAGGCGTACCGGCGGGGCTGCTCCGTGGTGGCCGTCGCCCCCGCGGGCACCCCGCTCGCCGAGGCGGTCGCGGGCGCGCACGGTCTGTTCATCCCGATGGCGACCGCCCCGTACGATCAGGACGAGCCGCTCGCCGCGTCCTCCTCCGGCGTCTTCTGGGCCCTGCTCACCCCGCTGCTGGCCCTCCTGGACCGCGTCGGCCTGCTCAGCGCGGGCCCCGACGCGCTGGAGAAGGTCGCCGACCGCCTCGACCACGTCGCCGAGCGCTGCGGCCCCGCCATCGCCACGTACGGCAACGCGGCCAAGACCCTCGCCGCCGAACTCGCCGACGGCCTCCCCGTCGTCTGGACGGAGGGCACCTCCGCGGGCCCCGCGGGCCGCCGCTTCGCCGCCGCGCTCGCCGAACTCGCGGGCCGCCCCGCCCTGGTGGCCGAACTCCCCGAGGCGCTCGCCGCGCACGAGGCGCTCCTCTCCGGCCCGCTGGCCGCTCGCGCCGACCCGGACGACTTCTTCCGCGACCGCGTCGACGAGGCGCCCGCGATGCACGCGCGCGTGGTGCTGCTCCGGGACCGCCCCCTCGGCGGCCTCAGCGCCGCCCCGGCCGCCCGGGACCTGGCCCTCGGCCACGACACCCCGATCAGCGAACTCGAACCCGAGGAGGGCGGCGAACTGGAGACCCTCGCCGACCTGATCGCCGTCACCGATTTCGCCGCCGTTTACCTGGCGCTCGCCGCCGGAGCCTGAGCTGACCCCAGGCACCCGCCCGGCAGCACACGTACTTCGGCAGCACACGTACTGAAGGCAGAGAAGACACATGGACCGCCTCGACAACACCGTCCGCCCCTACGCCTGGGGTTCGCGCACCGCCATCCCGGAGCTGCTCGGCACCGAGCCCACCGGCGAACCGCAGGCCGAGATGTGGATGGGCGCCCACCCCGGAGCCCCCTCGCACACCCCGCGCGGCACGCTCGTCGAGGTCATCGCCGCCGACCCGGAGCGCGAACTCGGCACCGAAGCGGTGGCGAAGTTCGGCCCCCGGCTGCCCTTCCTGCTCAAGATCCTCGCCGCGGGCGCCCCCCTCTCCCTCCAGGTCCACCCCGACCTGGCCCAGGCCCGGGAGGGCTACGCCGAGGAGGAGCGCCGAGGCGTCCCCGTGGACGCCCCCGACCGCAACTACAAGGACGCCAACCACAAGCCCGAACTCATCTGCGCCCTCACCGAGTTCGACGGCCTGTGCGGCTTCCGCGCCCCCGCCGAGGCGGCGGACCTGCTCGACGGCCTCGCCGTCGACTCCCTCAAGCCCTACGTCGACCTGCTGCGCGCCCACCCCGAGGACGCCGCCCTGCGCGAGGTCCTCACCGCGATCCTCACCGCGGACGCCGCCGCCATGGCCGACACCGTCTCCGAGGCCACCGCCGCGTGCGCCCGCCTCGGCGGCCCGTACGCCCCCTACGCCGACATGGCCCACCACTACCCGGGCGACCCCGGCGTGATCGCGGCCATGCTGCTCAACCACGTCCGGCTCCAGCCCGGCGAGGCCCTGTTCCTCGGCGCGGGCATCCCGCACGCCTACCTCACCGGCCTCGGCGTCGAGATCATGGCCAACTCGGACAACGTCCTGCGATGCGGACTGACCCCCAAGCACGTCGACGTCCCCGAACTCCTGCGCGTGGTCCGCTTCGAGGCGAGCGACCCCGGCGTGCTGCGCCCCGAGGCGTCCCCGGACGGCGAGGAGGTCTACGAGACCCCCATCGATGAGTTCCGCCTCTCCCGGTACGTCCTGCCCGGCGGCACGGCCCGCGACCTGAGCCTGGAGACCCCGCAGATCCTGCTGTGCACGGCCGGTTCCGTCCGCGTCGGCGAGCACGAACTTCTCCCCGGCCGGTCCGTCTTCGTCCCGGCGGGGGAGAAGACCGAAGGGTCCGGCGACGGCACCCTGTTCCGCGCCACTGTGATCGTATGACCGCCCCTGTGGACACCTGACGCGCCGCACGCCGGTGGGACTGCAACAATGACCCACCGGCAAAGCGCGTGCAAAGAAGCGACCCTGGGGGCACAAGAGCCGTGCGGGGGTGCCGAGAAGGCGACAAGGGCGAGACAAGGGCGAAGGGAAACGCGAACTCATGAGCGCGTCAGGCGGTAACAAGGCGATCGTGGCGGCACTCGGCGCCAATCTGGCGATCGCGGCATCGAAGTTCGTGGCGTTCGCGTTCAGCGGCTCCTCGTCGATGCTCGCCGAGGGCGTGCACTCGGTCGCCGACTCCGGCAACCAGTTCCTGCTGCTCATCGGCGGCAAGAAGGCCCAGCGCGAGGCCACCCCCCAGCACCCCTTCGGCTACGGCCGCGAGCGGTACATCTACGCCTTCCTCGTCTCCATCGTCCTCTTCTCCATCGGCGGCATGTTCGCCATCTACGAGGGCTACGAGAAGATCAGCCACCCCCACCCGGTGGAGCACTGGTACTGGCCGGTCGGCGTCCTCGTCTTCGCCATCATCGCCGAGGGCTTCTCCTTCCGTACGGCCATCAAGGAGTCCAACGAGCTGCGCGGCAAGCTCTCCTGGGCCCAGTTCATCCGCCGCGCCAAGGCGCCCGAGCTGCCGGTCGTCCTGCTGGAGGACTTCGGCGCCCTCATCGGTCTGGTCCTCGCGCTCGGCGGCGTCGGCATCGCCCTGCTCACCGGCAACGGCGTCTGGGACGGCATCGGCACCGTCTGCATCGGTGTCCTGCTCGTGCTGATCGCCCTCGTCCTCGCCTCCGAGACCAAGTCCCTGCTGCTCGGCGAGTCCGCGGGCCTGGAGGACGTCAAGAAGATCGAGGCCGCCATCGTCGACGGCGACACCGTGACCGGCGTCATCCACATGCGCACCCTCCACCTCGGCCCCGAGGAACTCCTCGTCGCCGCCAAGATCGCCGTCCAGCACGACGACACGGCCGCCGAGGTCGCCCACGCGATCAACGCCGCCGAGGCCCGCATCCGCGAGGCCGTCCCGATCGCCCGCGTGATCTACCTGGAGCCGGACATCTACAGCGCCGCCGAGGCCGCCAAGGGCCCCGACCCGCTGGCCACCCCGGGCGGCCCCAACCCGCACGCGACCGACCACTGAGTCCCCGCGCCCGCACCGAGGCCCCCGCCGCATACCGGTCCCCACCGGCCGCGCCGGGGGCCTCGGCACACCCGGCCACCTCGCCCCGCACCCACCCGTTCGCGCCACATCCGTCACCTGGACGGCACGCGGTGTCCGGACGCGGACTGGGGCAGCCCCCTTCCTCCGGTGTAGCTTGGGACGGAGCCAGACGTCGCTGCTGATGGCGGTCGGGCGGTCCCTGAGCGGACCGGCCGAGGGAGAGAGGGCCTCCGACGGACTGCGCTGCGCGCACGCGGGCATGCCTGTGTCCTCTTCTCGGGGCACCCCTGTGTCCGTCGCCGTGCAGACCAGCCGTACCCACCTCGCCCCGACTTCGAGGAGCAGCCCGCCATGACCACTGTCGACAACCGACAGGACTTCAAGGTCGCCGACCTCTCCCTGGCCGAGTTCGGCCGCAAGGAGATCACCCTCGCCGAGCACGAGATGCCCGGCCTGATGTCGATCCGCAAGGAGTACGCCGAGGCGCAGCCCCTGGCCGGCGCCCGCGTCACCGGCTCCCTGCACATGACCGTGCAGACCGCCGTGCTCATCGAGACCCTCGTCGCCCTCGGCGCCGACGTCCGCTGGGCCTCCTGCAACATCTTCTCCACCCAGGACCACGCGGCCGCCGCCATCGCCGTCGGCCCGAACGGCACCCCGGACAACCCGCAGGGCGTCCCCGTCTTCGCCTGGAAGGGCGAGACCCTGGACGAGTACTGGTGGTGCACCGAGCAGGCCCTGACCTGGCCGAACAGCCCCACCGGCGGCCCGAACATGATCCTGGACGACGGCGGCGACGCCACCCTCCTCGTCCACAAGGGCGTCGAGTACGAGAAGGACGGCAAGGTCCCCTCGCCCGACACCGCCGAGAACGACGAGCACCGCGTCATCCTCGAACTGCTCAACCGCACCATCAGCGACGGCTCCCAGAAGTGGACCCAGCTGGCCTCCGAGATCCGCGGTGTCACCGAGGAGACCACCACCGGCGTCCACCGCCTGTACGAGATGCAGCGCGACGGCGTCCTGCTCTTCCCGGCGATCAATGTGAACGACGCCGTCACCAAGTCGAAGTTCGACAACAAGTACGGCTGCCGCCACTCCCTGATCGACGGCATCAACCGCGCCACCGACGTCCTCATCGGCGGCAAGACCGCCGTCGTCTGCGGCTACGGCGACGTCGGCAAGGGCTGCGCCGAGTCCCTGCGCGGCCAGGGCGCCCGCGTGATCGTCACCGAGGTCGACCCGATCTGCGCGCTCCAGGCGGCCATGGACGGCTACCAGGTCACGACGCTGGACGAGGTCGTCGACAAGGCCGACATCTTCGTCACCACGACCGGCAACAAGGACATCATCATGGCCACCGACATGGCCAAGATGAAGCACCAGGCCATCGTCGGCAACATCGGCCACTTCGACAACGAGATCGACATGGCCGGCCTCGCGCAGATCCCCGGCATCGTCAAGGACGAGGTCAAGCCGCAGGTCCACACCTGGACCTTCCCCGACGGCAAGGTGATCATCGTCCTGTCCGAGGGCCGCCTGCTGAACCTGGGCAACGCCACCGGCCACCCGTCGTTCGTGATGTCCAACTCCTTCGCGGACCAGACCCTGGCCCAGATCGAGCTGTTCACCAAGCCCGACGAGTACCCGACCGGTGTCTACGTGCTCCCCAAGCACCTGGACGAGAAGGTCGCCCGCCTCCACCTGGACTCGCTGGGCGTCAAGCTCACCCAGCTCCGCCCGGAGCAGGCCGCGTACATCGGCGTCGAGGTCGAGGGCCCCTACAAGTCGGACCACTACCGCTACTGATCCGCTGATCCCCGCACCACCCGAGGCAGGCCCCCGCACCCCCGTGCCGGGGGCCTGCCCCTTTTCCGCCGGACCAGCGGCCCAGGACCGGGCCGTCACTCCGCCAGAACCCAGGACCCCCCATGCCGCGCGGCCGATATTCGCTCCACGATCCGCACGATCACACCCCCCTCGCAGAAGAACACTTCCAGTGCGCCCCCGGCCCTTCCGGCTGGCGCTACGTCTCCCAGCTGACCACCCCCGAGGGAGCCCACCGGGGCTCCGTCGACCTCGCCCTGGACGACCTCGGCCGCCCCCTCCGCCTCGAACTCCACGCGGGCGGCTGGCAGGTACGCGGCGCCGCCCTCGACGGCGTCACCTGGGTCCGTACCGACCCCACCGGGACCGAGGCCACGGAAGGCAATGTGCCCGCCCACGCCTTCACCGGCCTGTCCCCGGCGTTTCTCGTCGCCACCGCACGTCTCCTGCGCCTCACCCCTTCCTCCGCCGCGACCCGCGTACGCCTCGTCGCCCTCACCGACCCGGTCCTCGCCCCCCGCACCGTGGACCAGTCCTGGGCGCTGATCGACAGAGAAACACACGCCACTGACAACGGCCCCCTGCTCGTGGACGAATACCAGGTCACAGCCCTGGACACGGGGGAAAGGCACACCGTGCACATCGCCGGGGACGTGGTGCTCTCGGCCCCCGGGATCGAGCTGGAGGAACTCCAGAGCCCGCCGTCGGCGTTCGACCGGCCGCCCGGCTAGGCGGGCGGCGCGAAGCCCGTCGGCCGCGAGCCGGACCCACCCTCCGCACGCCCCGGCGCCTCCACCGGCGCGACCTCCGGGGCCGTCACGGGAGCGGCCGCGACCGGACCCGCACCACCCATCCCGTACCGAGGCCCCTGCTGCTGCGTCTGCCGGGCCTGCCGCTCATGCACCACGGCCGCCAGAAATACATCGGGCCGCGCCTGGAGATCCGGCGGCACGACGGCCCCCGTCCGAGCGGTGACGTCGGCCGCCAGCCGCGAGGCCATGGACCAGGAGATCTGCGGCTGCAACTGGTGCATCCGCGACAGGTACTGCCGCACCGCGAGCCAGAGCCCGTCCGGCACCGCCGACAGATCCAGCTCCCCGAACCGCCCCGCCAGCTCCGGCGGCAAGGGCGGCGCCACCCCAGCCCGCCCCACCGGAATCCGCTCCCGCACCACCAGCGTCCCCGCGAACACGTCGCCGAGCCGCCGCCCCCGCGCCGAGACCAGCGAGGCGATGCACGCCACCACCCCGAACGTCATCAGGATCTCGACCATCCCGACCCCGCCGCGCACCAGCGCGTGCCGGAACCGCACCGGACCGCCGTCGTCGCGCACCACCCGCAGCCCGAACGCCAGCTTCCCCAGCGACCGCCCCTGGCTCAGCGTCTCCACCGCGATCGGCCCCCCGACCAGCACCAGCAGGAAGGCCGCCACCGACAACGCTGCCTGCGCGGCATCGTCCAGCGACGAGGTGGCCGCCACGAGCCCCAGCACCACCGCGACATAGACCAGCACGGCCACGATCAGATCGATCAGCACGGCCAACGCCCTGCTCGGCAGCTTCGCGGGCCGCAGCTCCAGCGCCACCGCCTCACCGGTCACCAGCTCACTCACGCCCGCCGTCCTTCCCCTCGCCCACCCGTGATGACGCAAGTCTGCCAAGCTGAGGGCGCATCGCATCGCGGTACGACAAGCTGACAGCGTCCGGTGTCCCGCGTCCCGTTGTCTCGCGGCGGCGGGCCACGACGAGCCGAGGAGCAGGCAGACCCGATGGACCTGGACGTCTTCGTCGCCACGCACCGGGCCGAGTGGGACCGCCTCGACGCCCTGATCCGCCGTCGGCGCCGCCTCACGGGCGCGGAGGCCGACGAACTCGTCACCCTCTACCAGCGCACCGCCACCCATCTCTCCCTCATCCGCTCCAGCGCTCCGGACCCCCAGCTCACGGGCCGGCTCAGCCAGCTCGTGGCCCGTGCCCGCAGTGCCGTCACCGGAACCCGCCGCGCCTCCTGGCGCGACGTGACCCGCTTCCTGGGCCGGAGCTTCCCCGCCGCGGTCTACCGCGCCCGCCACTGGTGGGTGCCCACCGCGCTCGTCTCCACGGCCGTGGCGATCCTCCTGGGCTGGTGGATCGGCACCCATCCCGAGGTACAGGCGTCGATCGCCGCCCCCGGCCACCTCCGCGAGCTGACCCGCCCCGGCGGCGAGTACGAGACCTACTACTCCAGCCACCCCGCCACTTCCTTCGCGGCACAGGTATGGACGAACAACGCCAACGCGGCCGCACTCTGTCTGGTCCTGGGCGTCTTCCTGGGCCTCCCGGTCCTCTGGATCCTCTTCGAGAACATGCTGAACCTGGGCGTCGGCCTCGGCCTGATGTCCTCCGCGGGCCGCCTCGACACCTTCCTCGGCCTGGTGCTGCCGCACGGCCTGCTCGAACTCACCGCGGTCTTCGTGGCCGCCGGCACGGGTCTGCGGCTCGGCTGGACGGTCATCGACCCCGGTCCGCGCACCCGCCGCACCGCGCTCGCGGAGGAAGGCCGGGCCGCGCTGGGCATGGCCATCGGACTGGCTCTGGTGCTGTTCGTGTCCGGGGCCATCGAGGGCTTCGTGACCCCGTCCGGCCTGCCCACCTGGGCCCGCATCACCATCGGCGTCCTGGCCGAGCTGGCCTTCCTCGCCTATGTCTACGTCCTCGGCGGCCGCGCGGTCCGCGAGGGGGAGACCGGCGATCTTCAGGAGGCCGAACGCAGCTCGTCCGTCCCCACAGCCGCCTGATGTGCGTAGAGGCCCGCAGAACTGCTAGTCTCCTCATCGCCCCACAAAACCTGTTGACACGGGTGGAGCGGGGAGGTAGAGTCGAACAGTTGCCTGGAGCTGGACAAGCTCACGGCTAACCATTAAGCTTTATCTGGCTTCGCAAGGGAATCGCTGAATGCGACTTCCGAGAAGCACTCTCTGATTAATCAGAAATAAGCGCCGGTAAAACCGGCCGAAAACTTCTGATAGAGTCGGAACCGCCGGAAAGGGAAACGCGAAAGCGAAGAACTGGAAAGCACCGAGGAAATCGGAACGGAAACGGTCTGATAGAGTCGG
>NZ_JBIVDK010000007.1:0-46500 GCF_044747085.1 Streptomyces sp. NPDC090119
TTGTACTCACCCTCTCGGGCTTTCCTCCGGGCTTCCCTTCGGTGTTTCCGACTCTATCAGACCGTTTCCGTTCCGATTTCCTCGGTGCTTTCCAGGTTCTCGCTTCCGCGTTTCCGCTTCGGCGTTTCCCTTTCCGGCGATCCAAACTCTATCAGGGTTTTTCCGTGTCCCTGACCAGTCGATCGCAAGCATGCGAGAACTGATCCCGAGATAGGATCTGACGAGTTTGGGTGCTGCCAAGGTTGAGCGCGCTGTCGCGCCGCCCGGTCTCAGGCAGGACGATGACTGTACACAAGTTCTGGCGATGACGCAAACCCCCGAGGTTGGTGGTCTAGACCACTAGCTGCTAACTTCTCTGAGGAACCGCCACCACCCCACTCTCTGGGAGGCTTCCCATGACCACCGTGACGTCCCCGCTCGCCGGACACACCGTCGGACTGGCCAACGTGCCCGATCCGGTCTTCTCCGGGGCCATGGTCGGCCCCGGTACCGCGATCGACCCCGTGCGTGAGCCCTCCGAGGTCGTGTCCCCCGTGGACGGCGTCGTCGTCTCCCTTCACCCGCACGCCTTCGTGGTGGTCGACGAGAGCGGACACGGCGTGCTGGTCCACCTGGGCATCGACACGGTCCAGCTCAACGGCGAGGGCTTCGAGCTGCTCGTGAACAAGGGGGACACCGTGGCGCGCGGACAGGCCGTCGTGCGCTGGGACCCCGCGGCCGTCGAGACCGCCGGCAAGTCCCCCATCTGTCCCGTCGTCGCGCTCGAGGCCACGGCCGAGTCCCTCGGCGAGCTGCGCGAGAGCGGTGACGTGAAGACCGGCGACACCCTCTTCTCCTGGTCCTGATCTCCTTGTCCTGACGGCACGGCCGTCCGACGGCATGTTCGACAACCAACGCGGCGGCGGGGGCCGCCGCATTAGCGGAGACGGTGAGATGGAGACAACGCTGCGAGGCGTCGGTGTGAGCCACGGTGTGGCGATCGGCGAGGTCAGGCACATGGGTACGGCGGTGCTCGAACCGCCGGCCAAGCAGATCCCGGCGCAGGACGCGGAGCGCGAGCAGGGTCGCGCCCGGCAGGCCGTGGACGCCGTGGCCGCCGACCTGACGGCACGCGGCAACCTGGCCGGGGGCGAGGCGCAGGCCGTGCTGGAGGCCCAGGCCCTGATGGCGCAGGACCCCGAGCTGATGGCCGACGTGGAGCGGCGGATCACCGTGGGCAGCACCGCGGAGCGCGCGGTGTACGACGCGTTCGCGGCCTACCGGGAGCTGTTGGCCAACGCCGGTGAGTACCTGGCGGGGCGGGTGGCCGACCTCGACGACGTGCGGAACCGCATCGTGGCGCGGCTGCTCGGTGTGCCGATGCCGGGTGTGCCGGACAGCGACCACCCTTATGTACTGGTGGCCCGGGATCTGGCTCCCGCCGACACCGCGCTGCTCGACCCGACTCTGGTGCTCGGCTTCGTGACCGAGGAGGGCGGGCCGACCAGTCACAGCGCCATCCTGGCGCGGGCGCTCGGGGTGCCGGCCGTGGTCGCGCTGCCGGGCGCGGGTGAGCTGGCCGAGGGCACGGTGATCGCGGTCGACGGCAGCTCGGGCGACATCTTCGTGAACCCGACCGAGGAGACGACGGCCCGGCTGGAGTCGGCCGCCGCCGAGCGGAAGGCCGCGCTGGCCGCGTCGAGTGGTCCCGGTGTGACGGCGGACGGGCACAAGGTGCCGCTGCTGGCCAACATCGGTGGTCCGGCGGACGTGCCGGCCGCGCTGGAGGTCGGGGCCGAGGGTGTGGGGCTGTTCCGTACCGAGTTCCTGTTCCTGGACGACAGCAAGAACGCGCCGTCCGAGGAGAAGCAGGTGACGGCCTACCGGCAGGTGCTGGAGGCGTTCCCCGAGGGCCGGGTCGTCGTGCGGGTGCTGGACGCGGGTGCGGATAAACCGCTGGACTTCCTGACGCCCGCCGACGAGCCGAACCCGGCGCTCGGCGTGCGGGGTCTGCGGACGCTGCTCGACCACCCGGAGGTGCTGCGCACGCAGCTGACCGCGCTGGCGAAGGCGGCCGAGGGGCTGCCGGTCCACCTGGAGGTCATGGCGCCCATGGTGGCGGACCGCGCCGACGCCAAGGCGTTCGCGGACGCCTGCCGGGAGGCGGGGCTGCACGCCAAGTACGGCGCGATGGTGGAGATCCCGTCGGCGGCGCTGCGGGCGCGGTCGATCCTGCGGGAGGTCGAGTTCCTGTCGCTGGGCACCAATGACCTCGCGCAGTACACGTTCGCGGCGGACCGCCAGGTGGGTGCGGTGTCGCGGCTCCAGGACCCGTGGCAGCCCGCGCTGCTCGACCTGGTCGCGCTGTCCGCCGAGGCGGCGAAGGCCGAGGGCAAGAGCTGCGGGGTGTGCGGTGAGGCCGCGTCCGACCCGGTGCTGGCGTGTGTGCTGACGGGTCTGGGTGTCACCTCCTTGTCGATGGGTGCGGCGTCGATCCCGTATGTGCGGGCGACGCTGGCGAAGCACACGCTGGCGCAGTGCGAGCGGGCCGCGGCGGCGGCGCGTGGGGCGGACAGTGCCGACGAGGCGCGGGCGGCGGCTCAGGCGGTGCTGTCCGGCGAGTAGCCGGTGTCGCGCGGACATAGGTGTGCGTGCTGGTCAGGGGCGTTCCATCCTTCGGGTGGGGCGCCCCTGGCGCGTTTTCAGTGGTGGTGGCCCCGGTCCGTGGTGTCGTCCGTGAGGTCGGGGGCCGCGCGGTAGTCGACGCCTGATTCGGGGGCGATGAGGTCGCCGGTGTCGATGTCGGTGCAGTAGGCGTCGAAGACCTCGGCCGCGGTGAGCGGCTGGAGGTGTCCGGCGCGCAGGCGCCAGCCGTGGACGCGGTCGGGGTGGTCCGGTGCGGTGACGCGGATGACGAGGCCGCCGGGGCTGTGGGTGGCGAGGCCGAGGGCGAGGACGCTGGTGAACTCGAGTGCTTCGGCCTGGTCCGGTTCGGCGGTGCCGTGGGTGTCGGCGTCGGCGTGGAGGACGGCGACGAGGGTGTCGGGTGGTCCGGCGATGCTGCAGACGAGGTGCTGGGCGCCGGGTGGCGCGGTTTCCAGGACGCGGGCGAGGAGGGCGGAGGCTCGGATGAAGGCGGCGCGGCCGATGTCCTCGCCGCAGGTGGCGCAGGGTCCGAGGCGGGTCAGGAGGGTGGTGGCGTACTCCCAGGTGGCCTGGCGGACGGCTTCGCCGACGAGGGCGGGCAGGAGTGTGGTGAGGGGTTCGCCCTCGTAGGGGATGGTGGGGCCGAGGACCGCGAGTTCGGCGGTGAAGCGGCTGCGGCTGGCCGGGGCTTCGGGGTCGATGCCGGTGGCGGTGCAGAACTCCTCGTACTCGTCGGGGTCGAAGAGGGCGAGGGCGGTGTGGCTGCCCTGGGCCACGCGGGTTTTGAGGACGGCTTCCATCTGGCGCAGGTAGGTGGTGTGGTCGTCGAAGGTGAAGCTGCGGTAGCGCCGCATGGCGTGGAAGTCGTGTTCGTCGGTGAGCAGGCCGACGGTGCCGGCGATCTCGCGGCGCAGGACGCGTCGCATGGTCTGGTGGTCGGTGTGCGCCATGGTGTTCCCCCGTGTGTGTGCGCTGTCGATCAGTGCTCACTCACCGTAACCGGGGGCACTGACAACGGGGTCGGGCGGAGCCGGTCGCGGACCAGGCGGTGCTGGATTCCGCAGGTCAGGGCGATGGTGGTGCCGAGCGCGGTCCAGCAGAGGGGGCCGAGGGTGAGGGCGGCGGTGACGGCGAGGGGGCCGAGGGAGCGCTGGGTGGCCTGGGCGAGTCCGTGGACGCCGAGGTAGCTGCCTTGGGCGTCGTCGGGGGCGAGGGCGACGGAGAGTTCCCAGGAGACGGTGGCGTGCAGCATCTCGGCGAGGGTGAACAGGACGGCCGAGGCGGTGAGCAGGCAGGTCGCGCGGACCGGGTCGCCGGTGGCGGAGAGGGTCATGGCGAGGCCGCCCAGTGCGAAGAGGGCGGAGAGCGGGAGGAGGAGGCGCCGGGACGCCTCGGTGGTGGCGCCGAAGCGGGCGAGCGGTACCTGGAAGGCGACGACGAGCGCGCTGTTGAGCACGAGCAGCAGGGGTGCGAGGCCGTGTGGGACGCCCTCGGTGTGGGCGATCCAGAGCGGCAGGCCGATCTTGAAGTAGGTGTCGTCGAGGGAGAGGACGGTCTCGGTGCCGACGTAGGCGAGGTAGGTGCGGTCGCGCCAGGGGGTGCGGGGGCGGGACCGGGGCGTGTCCTTCGTGGTGGCGGCCACGCGGCTCGTCGAAGGGGGTTCGGCGCAGGTGAGGGTGAGCAGGGCGACGAGGACGAAGGAGAGCGCGTCGCCGGTGAGGAGCCAGCGGTAGGCGGTGGTGGTGCCGAGGGTGAGGGCGGCGGCCGCGGCGAGGCCGCCGAGGGCCCAGCCGGCGTTGGACGCGGTGCGGTTGATGGCCTGGTAGCGGACGCGGTCGGGGCCGGCGACGCGGGTGGCATAGAGCTTGGTGAGGATGCTGGCGGCGCGGTCGCCGAGGGCGCCGAGCGCGGAGTAGGTGACCAGCAGGCCGTAGTGGTCGGTGGTGAGCAGGGCGAACGAGGCTACGGCGCGCAGGAGTTGGAGCGCGATGAGGACGTGGGTGAGCCGGAAGCGGTCGGCGAGGCGGCCGCCGAGGGGTGCGCCCGCGATGCCGAGGGCGCCGGCCGCCGCGGCGAGGGTGCCGACCTGGGCGGCGGAGAGGTGGGAGACGTAGGTGAAGTACAGCACCGAGACGGAGGCCCACAGGCCGCTTCCGATGCGGTCGAGGAGGGTGACGGCGAGCATCCGGCGTCCGTCGCGGCCTCCCGGTATACGTGCTCGGTGGTTGGCTGCGCCGGGCTTCGCGGCCACGGTTCCCCCTTGCCTCGATGTATGTACTGATACATAATCAGCTACGTGGCAACACAATATGAGATCGGCGGTACGACCGCCAAGGGGATTACGCGTTCCGTCGAACAGGGCGTGTCCGAGGGCGCGTTGGCACCGGGGGCCGCGCTGCCTCCGGTGCGGCGGCTCGCTGAGGAGCTGGGGGTGAGTCCGGGCACCGTGGCCACCGCGTACAAGGAGCTGCGGCGGCGCGGGATCGTGGTGACCCTCGGCCGGGGCGGGACGGTCGTGGCGGAGGCGCCCTCGGTGGCGTCCCGGCGCCCGCCCAAGGTGCCCGAGGGCCTGCGGGACCTGGCCGGCGGGCACCCCGATCCGGCACTGCTGCCCGCCCTGGTACCCCCCTCGCGCCTCTCCCCCGGTGTCCGCTCGCACCGCTCCAGTCCCCGGCTCGCGCGGCTGGAGGACGCGGTACGGGAGTGGATCGGGGCGGACGGGGTGCCGGTGGAGCACGTGACGTTCGCGCACGGGGCGCTGGACTTCGTCGGCCGGGTGCTCTCGGTCGAGCTGCGGCCGGGTGACGCGGTGGCGATGGAGGACCCCGGATATCACCATCTGCTGGACCTGGTCGCGGTGTTGGGGCTGCGCGCGGTGCCGGTCGCGGTGGACGGCGAGGGCATGCGCCCCGAGGAACTGCGGGCCGCGCTGCGGACCGGGGTGCGCGCGGTGGTGCTCAGTCCACGGGCGCAGAATCCCTTCGGCGGAGCCTTCTCGGCGGCGCGCCGGGACGCGCTGGCCGACGTGCTGCGGGAGGCGCCGGAGCTGCTGGTGCTGGAGAACGACCACGCCTCCGACGTCTCCGACGCTCCCCTGCGCTCGCTGGCCGGGTCGGGCCTGGCCCGCTGGGCGCATGTCCGGACGGTGAGCAAGTTCCTCGGCACCGACCTGCGGTGGGCGGCGGCCGCGTGCGACCCGGTGACGCTGGCCCGGCACGACGGGCGGCTGCTGCTGACCTCGGGCTGGGTCAGTCATCTGCTCCAGGAGACGGTGCACGGCCTGCTGACGGACGGGAGCACGCGAGAACTGGTGGCACACGCGCGTACCACGTATGCCGAACGCAGGGCAGCGCTCGCAAAGGCCCTGGCCGAGCGGGGCGTCCGCGCCCACGGTGAGAGCGGGATGAACCTCTGGGTGCCGGTGCGCGACGAGTCGGCCGTGGTGAACGGGCTGCGGTCGCGCGGCTGGTGGGTGGCGGCCGGGGCCCGCTTCCGGCTGGCCTCGGCACCGGGCGTACGGATCACGACGGCGGATCTCGAAGCGCCGGAGGCGGTGCGGCTGGCCTCGGACTTCGCGGCCGTGCTGGGCGAGTCCGAGGCCACCTACGGGGGCTGAGGCGGGATCAGGCGCGTTCGCGCGCGAGTCGCTCGTAGAAGTCGAGCAGGGTCAGGTCGTCGATGGAGCCGGGGTTGACCGCCTTCTCCAGCGGGGTGCCCTGGAGGAGGCGTTTGACCGGGACCTCGATGCGCTTGCCGGTGAGGGTGTGCGGGACGCCGGGGACCTCGATGATCTCGTCCGGGATGTGCCGGGGCGAGAGCTGCTCGCGGATGGACTTCTTGACGCGGTCCCGGAGGGAGTCGTCCAGGACCGCGCCGGGGGCGAGGTGGACGAAGAGGGGCATCCAGTAGCCGCCGTCGGGCTGTTCGATGCCGATGACCAGGGATTCCTTGATCTCCGGGAGGCGCTCGACGACCTCGTAGATGTCGGCGGAGCCCATGCGGACGCCCTGGCGGTTGAGGGTGGAGTCGGAGCGGCCGTGGATGATCACCGAGCCGCGGGAGGTGACGGTGATCCAGTCGCCGTGCCGCCAGACGCCGGGGTAGGTGTCGAAGTAGCTCTCGCGGTAGCGGCTGCCGTCGGGGTCGTTCCAGAAGCGGATCGGCATGGAGGGCATGGGGTTGGTGACGACCAGCTCGCCCACCTCGTCCACCAGCGGCTCGCCGTTCGGGTCCCAGGACTGGAGGTCGGTGCCGAGGCCGGGGGCCTGGAGTTCACCGGTGTACACGGGCAGGGTGGGCACGGCTCCGGCGAAGCAGGAGCAGACGTCGGTGCCGCCGCTGACGGAGGCGATCCACAGGTCGTCGCGGACCTCGTCGTGCAGCCAGCGGAAGCCGTCCGGGGGCAGCGGGGAGCCGGTGGTGGCGACGCACTGGACGGCTGAGAGGTCGAAGTCGCGGGCCGGGTGGACGCCCGCCTTGCGGCAGGCCATGACATAGGCGGCCGAGGTGCCGTACAGGGTGGTGCCGGTGCGTTCGGCGACGCGCCACTGGGCGCCGGTGTCGGGGTAGCCGGGGCTGCCGTCGTACAGGACGATCGTGGTGCCGGTGAGCAGGCCCGAGACGAGGAAGTTCCACATCATCCAGCCGGTCGAGGTGTACCAGAAGAAACGGTCCTCCGGACCGAGGTCGCAGTGCAGGCCGAGCTGCTTGAGGTGCTCGACCAGGATGCCGCCCTGGGACTGGACGATGGCCTTGGGCAGGCCGGTCGTGCCGGAGGAGTAGAGCACCCACAGCGGGTGGTCGAACGGGACCTGTTCGAAGACCGGCTCGGCGTCGTCGGCCGTCAGCTCCGCCCAGTCCAGGGCGCCCTCGGGGGCCTCGGTGCCGAGCAGTGGGATGTGCACGACCGCGCGCAGGGTGGGCAGTTCGCGGCGGAGTTCGGCGACGGTGTCACGGCGGTCGTGCTCCTTGCCTCCGTAGCGGTAGCCGTCGACGGTGAACAGGACGACCGGCTCGACCTGCTGGAAGCGGTCCAGGACGCTGCGGGCGCCGAAGTCGGGGGCGCAGGAGGTCCAGACGGCGCCGACGGCCGCGGTGGCGAGCAGGGCGACGACGGCTTCGGGGATGTTGGGCAGGTAGCCGCTGACCCGGTCGCCTGGGCGGACGCCCAGGTCGCGCAGGCGGGCGGCCAGCGCGCCGACCTGGCGGCGCAGTTCGGCCCAGGTCACCGGGCGGGGCTCGTGGGTCTCGTCGACGTACAGCAGGGCGGGTTCGTCGGCGCGGTCGTCGGCGGCGCGCAGGGCGTGCTCGGCGTAGTTGAGGGTGGCGCCGGGGAACCATTCGGCGCCGGGCATGGCGCGGTCGCCGAGCACGCGCGCGGGGGGCGTCGAGAAACGGACGTCGAACCACCGGGTCACGGCCGTCCAGAAGTCCTCCGGTTCGGCGACGGACCACTGGTGCAGGGCCGGGTAGCCGCCCTCGGCGGGGGCGCCGTGGTGCTCGGCAGCCCAGGTCTGGAACCGGGTGATGCGGGCACGGGCGATCCGCTCGTCGGTGGGCTGCCAGAGCGGCTGCGGATGCGCGGTGGACATGATGCGGCTCCCGGACTGTACGCGTCGTTGCGTCGTGCGCGCACGGCCTGGTGGGTGCGCGGGACAGGGCTGACACGGACGATGCCATGTGATCGACTTCGGCACCAGGGCACGCCCCCACATGGTGCGCGTGTCAACGATGTGGTCCCACCACGGTGAACGGCAGTTGAACGACACACGCGCGTGGCGCGCACGGTGACAGGGTGAGCAGCATGAACGGTCGTGACCTGGTGCGTTCGTGGGGCGGGGTCGGCGCGGGGCGCGCCGCGCGAGGAATACGGGTGGCGCGGGCCGCCTGGCACCGCAGGCGCAGTGACGCCGTGGGGCTGCCGCCGAGGGGCGCGGAGCGGGCGCGGGTGCCCGGTCAGGTGCGGGGCGCGGAGCCGGAGCCCGGTGGTGGGGTGATCCGGTTCGCGCGCTCGGAGCTGCGGATCGTGGTGGCGGTCGGCGGGGCCGTGTTCCTCGGCTGGGACGGGGCGGTGCCCGAGCCGTCGTACGCGCTGGCCGGTGGTCCGCCCGAGGTCGATCCGCGGGCGGTGCTGGAGCCGGACAAGGACGGCGGCTGGCGGGTGGTGGCCGAGCGGCTGACGGTGGTGGTGTCCCGGCACGGGGCGGTGGAGGTGTGCACGCCCGGCGGTCTGGTGCTGCGCCGGGAGCTACCCCCGCGCTGGTGGGAGCCGGTGGGCGGGGGTGCGGCGCGTTGGACGCAGCGGGCCGAGGTGGCCGCTGACGCGCGGTTCTTCGGGCTGGGCGGGCGGACGTCGGGGCCCCGGCTGCGGGACGGCGCGTACCGGCTGTGGAACGGGGCGGTGCCGGTGGCCGTGCCGGTGCAGCTGGTGGTGGCGGACGCCTCGGCGCATCTGGTGTTCCACGACACCTCGTGGGACGGGACGGTGGTCCTGCGGGAGGGCGAGGAGGGTGCCGGTTCCGGGCATGACCGGGCCGGGCGCTGCGAGGTGCGGATGGACGGGGGTCCGCTGCGCTGCTGGGTGGTCGTGGGCACTCCCGCGCGCGTGCTCAACGCCTGGGTGGCGCTGACCGGCGCGCCCGCGCTGCCGCCCGCGCGGGCGCTGGGGCATCAGCACGCGCGGGACTTCACGGACGAGCAGGAGGTGCGCGAGGTCGTCGCGGGGTACCGGGAGCGCGATCTGCCGCTGGCCGCCGTGCACTTGGACACCGGGCATCACGACGAGGGGCGGGCGTTCAGCGTCGACCAGGACCGTTTCCCCAAGCTGCGGGGGCTCGCGGAGGAGCTGCGCCGGGACGGGGTGCGGCTGGTGTCGGCCGTCGACGCGGCGGTGCGGGTGGTGCCGGGGGACGTGGTGTACGAGGGCGGTGCGGCCGTGGACGCGTTCGTGCGGGACGCGTCGGGGCGGACGGTACGGGGTGAGGGGCGGGCCGGGGAGTCGGTGTTCCCGGACTTCACGCACGCGCGGGCGCGCGCGTGGTGGGGCGGGCTCTACGAGGAACGGCTGGAGCAGGGGTTCGCCGGGTTCTGGCACGACGTCCATGAGCCGTCGGCGTGGGACGGGTTCGGGGAGCCGTCGCTGCCGCGCTCGGCCCGGCACGCCCTGGAGGGGCGGGGCGGCGACCACCGGGAGGGGCACAACGTGGACGCGCTGTGCATGGCGCGGGCGGCGTACGAGGGGCTGCGTGAACTCATCCCCGAGGAGCGGCCGTTCGTGCTCTCCCGGTCCGGCTGGGCCGGGTCGCAGCGGTACGGGGGTGTGTGGTCTCAGGAGGCGGGGGCGGGCTGGCCGGGGCTGCGGGCTTCGCTGTCGCGGGTGCTCGGGCTGGGGCTGTGCGGGGTGCCGTACTCGGGGACGGATGTGGGCGGGCTCGGCGGTGATCCGTCGCCGGAGCTGTATCTGCGGTGGTTCCAGCTGGGCGCGTATCTGCCGCTGTTCCGTACGCGCACGGGCGCGCGTGCGGGGCGGCGGGAGCCGTGGGAGTTCGGGTCGGGGGTGCTGGAGCACGCGCGCGTCGCGCTGCTGGAACGGCGTCGGCTGCTGCCGTATTTCGTGACGCTGGCGCACCTGGGCCGCTGGACGGGGGCGCCGTGGGTGCGGCCGCTGTGGTGGGGGGCGCCGGAGGACCGGGCGCTGCGGGACTGCGAGGACGCGTTCCTGCTGGGTGACAGCCTGCTGGTGGCGCCCGTGCTGGACCCCGGCACCGAGCGGCGGGCGGTGCGGCTGCCGCGGGGGCGCTGGTACGACACGGTGACGGAGCGGGCGTACGAGGGGCCGGGGCTGGTGCTGGTGGACGCTCCACGGGCGCGGATTCCGGTGCTCGCGCGGGCGGGTGCCGTCGTTCCGGTGCGGGGTGCGGACGGCGCCCTGGAGTTGGAGGTGTGGGCGCCCGCGCCGGGGCGGACGGGGGGCGGGGTGGTGGTGCCGGACGCGGGCGACGGCTGGGCGGTGCCGGAGGTCGAGCGGTACGTCACCCGCTGGGACGGCACACGTGTGGTCGTGACCAGGGAGTGGGACGGCGGCGCCGCCGAGCCGTCCCGGCCGGTGCGGGTGCGGGGGCTCGGCGGGGCCGCCTCCGGTCAGTAGCCGCCCTTTCAGTAGCGGCCCTCGAACCAGGCGCGGACGGCCAGGGTGTGCAGCGGGAAGGCGAGTTCCTCGGGGCCGCGCAGCAGGTGCCAGCCCTCGGTCTCGTCGGTGGCGACGGAGGCCGGGAGGTCGTCGGCCGGGCGTTCCGGGAGGAGCCCGAAGAGCAGCAGGTGGCCGTCGGGTGAGCTCATGGCGTCCGCCAGGCGCAGGTCGCGGACCTCGGCCTCGATGCCGGTCTCCTCGCGCAGTTCGCGGACGGCGGCGTGCTTCCAGTCCTCGCGGTCGTCGATGAAGCCGCCCGGCAGGGCGACGCCGCCGAGCTGCGGGGCGACGGTCCGGGTGATGACGACGAGGGCGGCGCCGTGGGTGTCGTACACGGGCTGGAGCACGACGGCCACCGGCAGCGGGTTGCGGTAGGCGGTGGTGCCGCAGGCGGGGCAGGTGCGTGGCCAGCCGGAGACGCCGTCCCCGTAGGAGGCTCCGCAGCTCGAACAGTGGGAGCCGGGGCCGGAGTTGGCGGTCGGCTGCTGATTCTCGGACACGCGCGGACTGTATCCGATCGGGGCGGGTGTGTCGCGTGGTGCGGGTGGGACGGGCCGGTGTCCGGGTCAGGTGGCGAGGGCGCGGCGGCGTTCGGCGGCCAGCTCCATGGCGTGCTGGACGACCCCGATCAGCACGGTCTTGACCGATTCCCGGTCGCGGGCGTCGGTCAGCAGCACGGGCACGTCCGGGTCGAGGTCGAGCGCCTTGCGGACGGACTCCACCGGGTAACGGGCGGCCCCTTCGAAGCAGTTGACGCCGACGACGAACGGGATCGACCGGCGCTCGAAGTAGTCGACGGCGGCGAAGCAGTCCTCCAGGCGCCGGGTGTCGGCGAGGACGACGGCGCCGAGCGCGCCCTCGGAGAGTTCGTCCCACATGAACCAGAAGCGCTGCTGGCCGGGGGTGCCGAAGAGATAGAGCACGAGGTCGGCGCGGAGGGTGATGCGGCCGAAGTCCATGGCCACGGTGGTGGTGCGCTTGCCCTCGACGCCGTCGGTGTCGTCGACGGGCCGCCCGGCCTCGGTCAGCACCTCCTCGGTGCGCAGCGGCCGGATCTCGCTGACCGCGCCGACCATGGTGGTCTTGCCCACGCCGAAACCGCCGGCCACCAGGATCTTGAGCGTGACGGGCTCGACGGGTGGCTTGCCGCGGTCAGCTCGTCGCTCGAAGACCATCGCTCGCTTCTCCTGCTCGGTGGGGATCTGTCGGGTGGTTGTCCGTGTGGGACGGGTCGGGCGGTGGGGTGCCGTAGCCGCCGCCACCCGGGGTCTCGACGACGAGTACGTCGCCGGGTGCGACGTCGGCCGAGCCGCTGGCGCCCAGGTCGGTGACCGTGCCGTCGGCGTGCTCGACCCGGTTGGCGCCGAGGGCGCCGGGTGAGCCGCCCGCCATACCGTACGGCGGGACGCGGCGGTGTTGGGAGAGGGCGGAGACCGTCATGGGTGCGAGGAAGCGGATGCGGCGTACCGCGCCGTCCCCGCCGCGCTGCCGCCCGGCGCCGCCGCTCCCCCGCCGTACCGCGAACTCGTCGAGGCGGACGGGGAGTCGCCACTCGAGCACCTCGGGGTCGGTGAGCCGCGAGTTGGTCATATGAGTCTGCACCACATCGGCGCCGGGGAAGGTGTCGCCCGCACCCGAACCAGAGGCGATCGTCTCGTAGTATTGGTGGTCGTCGTTGCCGAAGGTGACGTTGTTCATCGTGCCGGAGCCCTCGGCCTGCACGCCGAGCGCGGCGTAGAGGGCGCCGGTGAGGGCCTGGGAAGTCTCCACGTTGCCCGCGACGATGGCGGCGGGCGGCTCGGGGGCGAGCATGGAGCCGGGCGGTACGACGATGTCGAGGGGGCGCAGGCAGCCGTCGTTGAGCGGGATGTCGTCGGCGACGAGCGTGCGGAAGACGTACAGCACGGCCGCGTGGACGACGGCGGTGGGGGCGTTGAAGTTGGTGCCGAGCTGGGCGGAGGTGCCGGTGAAGTCGATGGTGGCCCGGCGCGCGGCCCGGTCGACGCGTACCTGGACGCGGATGACGGCGCCCGAGTCGGTCTCGTAGGTGTACTCCCCGTCGTCCAGGGCGTCGATGACGCGGCGGACGGATTCCTCGGCGTTGTCCTGGACGTGCCGCATGTACGCCTGGACGACGTCGAGGCCGAACTCCTCGATCATGCGTCCCAGTTCGTCGGCGCCCTTCTGGTTGGCGGCGATCTGGGCGCGCAGGTCGGCGAGGTTGGTGGCGGCGTTGCGGGAGGGGTACGGGGCGTCGGTGAGCAGGCGGCGGGTCTCCTCCTCGCGGAGGCGGCCGTCCTCGGTGAGCAGCCAGTTGTCGAAGAGGACGCCCTCCTCCTCGATGGTGCGGCTGTCGGCGGGCATGGAGCCGGGGGCGATGCCGCCGATCTCGGCGTGGTGGCCGCGGGAGGCGACGTGGAAGAGGATCTCGGGGCCACCGGGTCCGGTGCCGAACACCGGGGTGATCACGGTGACGTCGGGCAGGTGGGTGCCTCCGTGGTACGGGTCGTTGACGGCGTAGCTGTCGCCCGGCCGCATCCGCGCGCCCCCGCGCCGGACGACCTCCTTGACGCTGGTGCCCATCGAGCCCAGGTGGACGGGGATGTGCGGGGCGTTGGCCACCAGGTTGCCGTCGGGGTCGAAGAGGGCGCAGGAGAAGTCCAGGCGTTCCTTGATGTTGACGGACTGGGCGGTGGACTCCAGCCGGGCGCCCATCTGTTCGGCGATGGACATGAAGAGGTTGTTGAAGACCTCCAGCAGGACCGGGTCGACGTCCGTGCCGGTTCGGGAACTCTCCGTGACGGCCGTCCGTTCCATCACCAGTTGTCCGTCGTCGTTCGCGGTCGCCCGCCAGCCCTCGTCGACGACGGTCGTGGTGCCGGACTCGGTGATGATCGCGGGGCCGGTGACGGTGTCGCCGGGCGGCAGGGACTCCCGGCGGTGGAGAGGTACGTCGCGCCAGGCGCCGCCGGTGTGCAGGCGGACGGTGTCGGGGGCGGCGGGGGTGTCTGCGTAGGGGGCGAGGGCGGAGAGATCGGGGGGTGGGGTGATGCCGGTGGCCTCGACGGAGAGGGCTTCGACGACGATTCGGCGGTCCAGGGTGAAGGAGTAGGTGGCGCGGTGGCGTTCTTCGAAGGCGCGCTTCATGGCGCCGGGGTCGGTGAGTTCGACGGTGAGCGTGGTGTCGGTGCCGTCGTAGCGGAGCTGGGCGCGGCGGACGGTGCGGACGCGGTCCTCCGGCACGTTCTCGGCGCGGAGTTCGGCGCGGGCGGCCGCCTCCAGTTCGTCGGCGGTCTCGTGGACGCCGGGCATGGCGGCCTCGGTCAGGGGTGCCTCGACGGACTGCTCGCGCATCGCCGTGGTGTCGGCCAGGCCGATGCCGAGCGCGGAGAGGACTCCGGCCATGGGCGGCACCAGCACGGTGCGGATGCCGAGGGCGTCCGCGACCCGGCAGGCGTGCTGGCCACCGGCGCCGCCGAAGGTGGTGAGGGCGTAGCGGGTGACGTCGTGGCCCTGCTGGACGGAGATCCGCTTGACCGCGCCCGCGATGTTGGCGACCGCGATGCGCAGGTATCCCTCGGCCACCTGCTCCGGGGTGCGGTCGTCGCCGGTGGCCTCGTGGATCTCGCGGGCCAGCGTGGCGAAGCCGTCGCGTACGGCGGAGGCGTCCAGCGGCTGGTCGCCCTCGGGCCCGAACACGGCCGGGAAGCGGGCGGGCTGGACGCGGCCGAGCATGACGTTGGCGTCGGTGACGGTGAGGGGGCCGCCCGCGCGGTAGCAGGCGGGGCCGGGGTCGGCTCCGGCCGAGTCGGGGCCGACCCGGTAGCGGGAGCCGTCGAAGTGGAGCACGGAGCCACCGCCGGCGGCGACGGTGTGGATGTCCAGCATGGGGGCGCGCAGCCGGACGCCCGCGATCCGGTTGGTGAAGACGCGCTCGTACTCCCCCGCGAAGTGTGAGACGTCGGTGGAGGTGCCGCCCATGTCGAAGCCGATGACCCGGTGGTGCCCGGCCAGTTCCGACATGCGGGCCATGCCGACGATGCCCCCGGCGGGCCCGGAGAGCACGGCGTCCTTGCCGCGGAACTGCCCGGCCTCGGTGAGCCCGCCGTTGGACTGCATGAACATCAGCCGTACGTCCCGCAGTTCGTCGGCGACGTGCCGGATGTAGCGGTGGAGCACGGGCGAGAGGTAGGCGTCGACCACGGCGGTGTCGCCGCGCGGGATCAGCTTCATCAGCGGGCTGGCCTCGCTGGACAGCGAGATCTGGGGGAAGCCGACCCGCTCGGCCAGCTCCCCGACGGCCCGCTCGTGGTCCGGGTGCTGGTGGCTGTGGAGGCAGACGACGGCGACCGCGCGGATGCCGTCGTCGTACGCCCGGCGCAGCTCGCCCTCCAGCGCGCCGAGGTCGGGGGCGCGCAGCTCGGTGCCGTCGGCGGCGAGGCGCTCGTCGACCTCCACCACCCGCTCGTAGAGCTGCTCGGGCAGTTCGATGTGGCGGGCGAAGATGTGCGGGCGGTTCTGGTAGGCGATCTTGAGGGCGTCGCGGAAGCCGCGGGTGATCACCAGCAGGGTGCGCTCGCCCGTGCGCTCCAGCAGCGCGTTGGTGGCGACGGTGGTGCCCATCCGTACCGCGTCGACGGGCTCCGGGGAGCCTCCCAGCAGTTCGCGGACGCCCGCCACGGCCGCGTCGGCGTACCGGGCGGGGTTGTCGGAGAGCAGCTTGCGGGTGAGCAGGGCGCCGTCGGGGCGGCGCGCGACGATGTCGGTGAAGGTGCCGCCCCGGTCGACCCAGAACTCCCAGCCTGTCACCTCACCACCCCGCTTCCGCGCTGGTCACAGCGCCCGGAGGCCGTCGATCACGTCGCGCAGAATACTCTCGTCCGGCAGCTCGGCCGGGGGCACCGGACGTGTCACATGGACGAGTTCGGCGTCCACGAGGTCGCCGATCAGGACGCGTACGACGCCCACGGGCAGGTCGAGTCCGGCGGCGAGTTCGGCGACGGACTGCGGTTCGTCGCGGCAGAGCCCGACGATCTCCACATGCTCCGGGCCCAGCGTCGGGTCCTCCTCGGGGTCGCCGGCGTCCGGTTCGGTGACGACGACCGCGATCAGGTCGAGGACGTGCTGTCCGGGGCCGGTGGTGCGGCCACGTGTCATGGCGTACGGGCGGACGACGGGGCCCGCCTCGTCGTCGAACCAGTGGCCGCTTCTCTGACCCTCTCCGCTCATGTCTTGACGACTACCCGCCCGTGGGCGAGTCGCTGCGCGGAGCGCTGCCCAGATGGACGCCGACCCGCTTGACCAGGAGCGTCATCTCGTAGGCGACCTGGCCGACGTCGGAGTCGGCGTCGGAGAACACGGCGAGGCAGCTGCCGTCACCGGCCGCGGTCACGAAGAGGAAGGCGTCGTCCAGCTCGACGACGGTCTGGCGGACGCTGCCCGCCTCGAAGTGGCGGCCCACGCCCTTGGCGAGGCTGTGGAAGCCGGACGCCACGGCGGCCAGGTGTTCGCTGTCCTCCCTGGTCAGGTCGGTGGACACGCCCATGGCCAGGCCGTCGCCGGACAGGACGACGGCCTTGCGGATGCTGGCCACCCGGTCGACGAGGTCGTCGAGCAGCCAGTTCAGCTCCTTCTTCCTGGTGTCCGTGTGGCCGGTCGCGTTCGATGCGGTCATCGACCGTCTCCCTCAGTCGTTCCTTGTGCTGTGCCGCTGTGGGCTCGGTCGCCCTCAGCGTTCTCCTCGCGGCCGCGCTCCCAGCCGCGCTGGAGCGAGGCCATCCGGGAGCGGACCTCGTCGGCGTCGCGTACGGCGGGCTCGAAGGTGTTCTCGGGACGCCGGTCGGGGTCGCGCCGCAGCTGCGGGGCCAGGTTGGCCTGGCGCACGCGCCTGGGCAGCGGAGCGGTGTCGTCGGGCGCCGGGTCGGCGGGGGTGGCCGGGTGGGCGGCCGCCGCGCTGATCGGGTCGGGGGTGTCGGGGCCGGTCCGGGTCCGGCGGGGCAGCTCCGGGGGCGGCGCGTCGGTGCCGACGGGCGGGGTCTCGGGCCGCTCGGCGGTGGCGGTGCGGGCGGTCCGGGGCGTGGGGCGCCTGCCGGAGTCGCCGCGGCGGCGGGTGGGCAGCGGGGGCGGCCCGTCGGGTTCGGCGGCGAAGGGTTCGGCGCGCGAGGCGACGGGTTCGCCGTGCGAGCTGACCAGTTTCGGCGGCTCGCGCCGGGGCGGCGGGATGAGTGCGGCCGGGTCGTGGAAGTCGGCGGGGGCGAGGCTGCGGGCGCGGAAGATGCCGCCGAGTTCGCTGTCGTCGTCCGCGAGCGCACCGGGGAACTCGTCGGCGGAGGCGTCGAGGGCGGGGCGGTCCAGGGTGGCGTCCAGCTCGGTCGGGGCGTCGCGTTCCACGGGCCGGGCGGTGCCGCGTTCCCGGGACCGCTGGGTCTCCTTGGACAGGTCGCCGAGCCGGATGCCGATGCCGTTGGTGTCGGGGGCGTCGTCGGTGAGCAGCGCGTCGGGGATGAGGACGACGGCGGTGGTGCCGCCGTACGGGGAGGGCTGGAGGGAGACGCGTACGTGCTGCCGGCGGGCGAGACGGCTGACCACGAACAGGCCGAGCCGGTCGGTGTCGGACAGCTCGAACTCGGGGGTCTCGGCGAGCCGGAGGTTGGCGTCGAGCAGCGCTTCGGCGGTCATGCCGAGGCCGCGGTCGTGGATCTCCAGGGCGAATCCGTTGGCGACCCGCTCGCCCACCACATGGACGTGGGTGTGCGGCGGCGAGAACAGGGTGGCGTTCTCCAGCAGTTCGGCCACGAGGTGGGTGAGGTCGGAGACGGCGGGGCCGATGACGGCCTCGCGGGGCAGCCGCCGTACCTCGACCCGCTCGTAGTCCTCCACCTCGGCGACGGAGGCACGGACGACGTCCATGAGCCGTACCGGGCGGCGCCACTGCCGGGAGGGTGCGGCGCCGGAGAGGATGACCAGGCCCTCGGCGTGGCGCCGCATCCGGGTGGTGAGGTGGTCGAGACGGAAGAGGTCGGCGAGTTCGTCGGTGTCCTCGGTGCGGCGTTCCATGGTGTCCAGCAGGGTGAGCTGCTTGTGCAGGAGCACCTGGCTGCGGCGGGCGAGGTTGACGAACACCTCGGAGACCCCGGCGCGCAGCTCGGACTGCTTCACCGCGGCCTCGACGGCGGCCCGCTGGAGGGTGTTGAGGGCGCGGCCGACCTCGCCGATCTCGTTCTGGTCGTACTCGGGGTGGGGCACCTCGCTCTCCACGTCGACCGGTTCGCCCGCGGAGAGGCGGCGCATCACGTGGGGCAGCCGCACCGCGGACGCCTCGTGCGCCTCGGTCCGCAGCCGCTTCAGGTCGCGGATGAGGCGGCGGCCGACGCGTACGGACAGCACGAGGGAGACGAGGATGGCCGCGAGACCGAGTATGCCCGCGACGGCGGCCTGGGCGATGACGCCGTAGGTGACGGGCCGTACCCGGTCGCGGAAGCGGGCACCGGCCTGGTCGTCCATGGTGCCGAGGTCCTCGAGGACGCCCCCGGCGACGGCGTGCCAGCTGGCGGTGGTGACACCGCGCGGGATGCCCGCGCCGGTGTCGATGACGTCACGCTCCGCCGTCCGCAGGGGCGCGGTGGCGGCGTTGCGCCAGTAGCCGGCGTACCGGTCGCGTTCCGGGGCGGGCAGCAGGGGGAGGCTGACGTCGTAGAGCAGGGTGCGCTGGGCGACGAGGTCGGAGATCTCGCGGGCCTCCTCGCGGGAGAGGCTGCCGACCACCAGCGCGGAGCCGAGGATGGCGTCCTCGCGGGAGAGGAGTTCGCGGGCGCGGCCGGTGTTGACGAGGGCTCCGGCCTGCTTGTCCATCTCCACGTCGTCGACGCCGTCGACCGCGGCGATCAGGGCGTAGCAGGGGTCGACCAGGCGGTTGTAGAGGTCGAGGGCCCCGGCGCGGGTGATGGTGCGTTCCTCGACGCTGCGGCGCAGGGCTTCGAGGCCGCCGAGGGCGTCGAGCGCGGTGGTGAGGCGTTCGCCGTCCTCACCGCGGATCGCGTCCCGTGTCTTCGGGTCGCGGGCGTTGGCGCGGAGGGCGGCGACGGCCTGATCGGTGGCGGTGCGGGAACGGTGCAGCGTGGCGAGGGCGTCGGCGGCGCGCGGGTCGGCGAGGTAGACGAGGCTCTGGCGGCGCTCGCGCTGGAGATCGCGGACGGTGTCCTCGGTGGGGTGTCCGATGTCCTTCACGGCGCGTGAGACGCGCAGCAGTTGGGCGAGCTCGCTGCCGGTGAGCACGGTGGCGAAGCCCCAGACCGCGATCAGGGACACCAGCGGCACGAGAAGCAGCGCCACGATCTTCCGGCGGATCGACTTCCCGCGAAACCGCATGGCCTCCCCCTGCTGGACCCCGTCGGTCGGGGCACGTGTGTCCGACTCGGAACGGCGCGAGCCTACTACCGCCTCGCAGGTGACTCGAAGGCGCGTCTGATGCGTGAACTCCCTTATGAGGGACGAGAGATGGCGAGTTGTCAGGGCATTGGGGGAGATTGCGGCCGTGACGGGAGGGGTCCAGGGGAAGCGGGCCGAAACAGTACGGACACCGGTTGGCCGGAAATTTTCACAAGTCGGGAATCTTCGAGGCGTCTCGTGCGTCGTTCACATGGGGAGACGGGGACGGAATCGGCCATTGGAGCCGCATCCTTCACCCCGGCCGCGTAAAACAGCGCAAGCCGGGCAGCCACTGGGGAGCCGGGGCCTTCGGGTCGCGGGGCGAGCGGTGTGCCGGCGGTGGGGAGTGACACGGTGATGGGCACGGCGGAGCGGCGCGATGCGCCCGAGGTGAGCGTGGCGGAGCGCCCGGCGCGGATTCCGGACCAGGTGGGTCCGGAGCGCGGGATACCGGCGCGCACGCCGGAGGGCGTGAGAGCCGACCGGCAGTCGGCGTACCGGCCGCTGTGGGTGGAGGAGCCCGCGCGGCAGCGCCGGATGGCGGACCCGGTGCGTACGGCCGCGGTGCGGGCGGTCCTGATCATCGCGGTGACGCTGATCCAGGCGATGGTGGCGTTCCTGTGCACGCTGGCCGGGTCCTGGCTGGCGTTCCCCATGGTGATCAGCAGCGTGGCGAGCACGGTGGTGGCGACCTGGGCGGTGGTCGACGTATGGGTGACCCGCCAGGTGTGGAACCAGCGGTACGGCGTGGTCTCCGAGCCCAGCAGCACGGCCCGGCAGCTGCGCCGGGAGCGCCGGGCGGCGCGGCGGCGGGAGCGGACCGAGCGGCGGGCCCAGGCGCGGATAGCCAGGCGGGGCGGCGCGAAGCGGCTGTCCCACCCCTGAGGTCCCGGTGGCCCGCTCGGTCCGGGGCGGGCCATGAGCCCGCTCGGGTCCGGGTGTTCACCTCGTGGCGGTCGCCGTGGTTCTGCCGAGTTCGCGCCGGGCGCGGGTGAAGGGGCGGGGCCGGTCCACCGCGAGGACGGCGACCGTCTCGCCGTCGCGTTCGTAGCGGGCCAGGAACCCCGCCTCGCCCGGGCTCTCGTCGAGGAGTTCGCCCTCGGTGACGCGGACGGTGTCCCCGGTCCGGTACCGGCCCGCGAACTGGATGCGGGAGCCGTACTGGTCGGACCAGAAGTAGGGCACCGGCCGCCGGGTGGCGAGGGTGCGTCCGGCGAGCAGGTTGGTCACGGCGACGCGGGGCTGCTCGGTGGCCGAGGTCCAGTGCTCGGCACGGGTGCCCCCGGCGCGGGCGACATCGCCGACCGCGACCACCTGGGGCAGCGCCGTCGCGCAGCCGTCGTCGCAGAGCACGCCGTCGCCCAGGGCGAGCGTCGAGCCCGCCAGCCAGGCGGTGTTCGGGACGGCGCCGATGCCGGTGATCACGATGTCGGCGGTGAGGGTGTGGCCGTCCGCCAGCTCCACGGCCGTGGCCGACCCGGTGCGCCGCAGGCTCGTCACCCCGGTGTCGGTGCGCAGGCGTACGCCTCCCCGGTGGTGCAGCGTGGCGCACGCGGCGGCCATCTCCGGGCCGAGTTGGGGCAGCAGCGGCAGCGGGGCGGCTTCGAGCACGGTGACGTCATGGCCGAGGGCGGCGCAGGCCGCGGCGGTCTCGGCGCCGATGAAGCCTCCGCCGATCACGACGACCCGTCGCGCGCCCTCGGTGAGCCGGGCGCGCAGGGCGCGGGCGTCCTCCAGGGTGCGCAGGGTGTGGACGTCGGCGGGGGCTCCGGGCAGGCGACGGGCCGTGGCGCCGGTGGCGATGACGAGCCCGTCCGTGGTGAGGGTACGGCCGTCCGCCAGCAGGACGGTGCGGGCCCGGGTGTCGAGTCCCCGCGCGCGGACGCCGAGCAGCCATTCGGCGTCGAGTTCGGCGCTCTCCTCGGCGTCGGTCAGGGCGAGTCGGTCCTCGTCCGTGCGGCCGGTGAGGAAGTCTTTGGAGAGCGGCGGGCGGTCGTAGGGCGGGTGCGGTTCGTCGCCGACGACGACCAGCCGGCCGTCGAATCCCTGGGCGCGCAGCTCGCGGGCCGCGTAGAGCCCGGCGAGGGAGGCGCCGACGATGGTCACGGTCCTCATGTGCGGTGACTCCTTGTCCGCGCGGGCGCGTTCAGGCGGCCGTTCCTTCGCTTCCCTCGCGCACCGTGACCTGGACGTGGATCACGCCGTCGTCCACGGTGACGAGGTGGGTGCGCAGGGCGTGCCGGGCCGGGAGACAGGTCGGGGTGCCGGTGCGCAGGTCGAACGCGGCGGCGTGCAGCGGGCATTCGATCAGGCAGCCCTCCAGCCAGCCCTCGGAGAGCGAGGCGTCCTGGTGGGTGCAGGTGTCGTCGACGGCGTACAGCGAGCCGTCGTCGGTGCGGAACACGGCGATCGGCGGGGCGGTGTCGAGCCGGACGGACTCGCCCTCGGGAAGGTCTTCGAGACGGCAGACGGGAATCACGGGTCCCCCCTCTCGGTCCGGGACGCTCGGTCCGGACCGGATAGGCGCAGACGGCAGGGATACGAGGGTGACGATCGGGGTGTGGCACGGGGTGGACCGGGCAGGTCCAGGAGATCCGCACCCCTTACGGGACACGGACTGTTCGGTAACATGATGTTCCGCATGGCGCACCAACTGGCGCTGTGCGCAACAGAATCCGCGCGGGACGACCGTCGCGTCAAGGGCTTCCCGCGGATGCGGCCCGAACCGGGCCGCCAGATGGGGAGAGTCGAGCCATGAGCAGCACGCGGAAACGGGCCGACCGCGGCGCGGAGACCAGCGCGAACGACGATTCCACGGAGCGCGGCAGAGGTCGTGGCGCGGCTGGTTCCGTGCAGTCGGTGGACCGCGCGGTGAGCGTGCTGGAGATCCTCGCCCGGCACGGCGAGGCGGGCGTCACCGAGATCGCCGACGAGCTGGACGTGCACAAGTCCACGGCGTTCCGGCTGTTGGGCGTCCTGGAGAACCGGGGCCTGGTGACCCAGACCGGCGATCGCGGCAAGTACTACCTGGGGGCCGGTGTGCTGCGCCTGGCGGGCGCGGCGGCGGGACGGCTGGACATCTCCCAGGAGGGCGTCCCCGTCTGCCGGGAGGCCGCCGACGAACTCGGCGAGACCGTGAACATCGCGGTGCTCGACGACGACGCCGCCGTCAACGTCATGCAGGCCCGCGGCACCGCCTCCGTCACCGCGCAGAACTGGCTCGGCAGGCGCACCCCGCTGCACGCCACCTCCAGCGGCAAGGTGCTGCTCGCGCACATGCCGCTCACCCTGCGCGAGGGCTTCCTCGCCCGGCCGCTGCCCCGGCTCACCGAGCGCACGGTCACCGGGGCCGCGCTGCTGCGGACCGAGCTGGAGACCGTGCTGGAGCGGGGATACGCCGTGACCACCGACGAGTTGGAGCTGGGCCTCGCGGCCGCCGCCGCGCCGATCCGGGCCCACGACGGCAACGTGATCGCGGCGATCAGCGTGTCCGGCCCGGTGTACCGGCTGGGCCCGGAGCGGCTGTCGGTGGTGGCGAAGCGGATGGCGGCGGCGGGCGAGGAGCTGTCCCGACGGATGGGTTACGGCTTCTGACGGAGGGCCGGGCGGACATGTCCAGGGGGTTCGGGCAGGCGTGTGCAGGGGGTTCGGGCGGGCGTGTGTCGGGGCGGTTTCGGCGGCCCGGATTCGTTTACCAAGGGTTGACGCGCACCTCTTGACGGTGCGTTCACCGCGTTCTCAGTATGTTCCTCACCACGCAACACATCGTGCACTGCGCAACGGCAGCCCGGGACGCTCGGTCCTCGGTCCCCCGTCCCCGCCCGTACAAGGAGGGGCATGTCCGCCACGCCCGAAGAACGCACGCACCCGTCCCCCGAGATCTCCCCGCGCGTCGTCATCGTCGGCGCCGGAATCGTCGGCTGTTCCCTCGCCGACGAGCTGACCGCCCGCGGCTGGACGGACGTCACCGTCCTCGAACAGGGCCCGCTGCCCGCCCCCGGCGGCTCCACCTCCCACGCGCCGGGGCTCGTCTTCCGCACCAGCCCCTCGAAGACGCTGACGGAGTTCGCCCGGTACACCGTCGAGAAGTTCGGCTCGCTCCGCCACGACGGCGTCCCCTGCTTCGACCCCGTCGGCGGCCTGGAGCTGGCCACCACCCCCGAACGCCTCGCCGACCTGCACCGCAGGGCCGGACTCGCCGCCGCCCGGGGCGTGGACGGCGAGGTGGTGAGCGCCGCCCGCTGCAAGGAACTCTGGCCCCTGCTGGACGAGTCGATGGTGCTGGGCGGCTTCCACACTCCCGACGACGGGCTGGCCCGCGCCCTGCCCGCCTGCCGGGCCCAGCTCGACCGGGCCACCGCACGGGGTGCCCGGTTCCTCGACCGGCACACTGTCACCGGCGTCGAGCGGGCGGACGGCCGGGTCACCGGTGTCGTCACCGACCGGGGCGTCTTCCCCGCCGACCATGTCGTCTCGGCGGCGGGCTTCTGGGGGCCGGTGATCGGCCGGATGGCGGGGATCGACGTGCCGTTGCAGCCGCTGGCGCACCAGTACGCGCGGACCCGGCCGCTGCCCGCGCTGAGCGGGGCGTCCCGCGAGGCGACCTGGCCCATCCTCCGCTTCCAGGACGCCGACCTGTACTTCCGGGAGCACCACGACCGCATCGGCATCGGCTCCTACGCGCACCGGCCGCTGCCCGTGGACCCGTTCGGTGTGCCCTCGTACGACGAGGCGCGGGCGCGGGACATGGAGATGCCGTCCTCGTATCCCTTCACCGAGGAGGACTGGGCGCCGAGTTGGGCCGACGCGCGGCGGCTGCTGCCCGCGTTGCGCGCGGCGGAGGTGGAGAGCGGGTTCAACGGGGTCTTCTCCTTCACCCCGGACGGCATGCCGCTGCTCGGGGAGACCCGTGAACTGCGCGGTTTCTGGCTGGCCGAGGCGGTGTGGGTCACGCACTCCGCGGGTGTGGCCAGGGCGGTGGCCGAATGGATGGTCGACGGCCGTCCGTCGATCGACGTGCACGACTGCGATGTCACCCGATTCGAGGAAGCGCAGCGTTCACCCGCGTACGTCCGTGAACGCGGGTCGCAGCAGTTCGTCGAGGTGTACGACGTCGTCCACCCGCACCAGCCGATCGAGCAGCCACGCCCGCTGCGCGTCAGCCCCTTCCACGCCCGGCAAGAGCGGCTCGGCGCCCACTTCCTGGAGGGCGGTGGCTGGGAGCGCCCGCACTGGTACGAGGCGAACGCCCCGCTGGTGGCCTCCCTCGGCGCGGAGCTGCCCGAACGCGACCCCTGGTCGGCCCGCCACTGGTCCCCCGTCGCCGCCGCCGAGGCCCGCGCCACCCGCGAGGGCGTCGCCCTGTACGACATGACCCCGCTGCGCCGCCTGGAGGTGACCGGCCCCGGCGCCCTGGACTTCCTCGACCGCATGACCACCAACAAGCTCCGCAAGAAGCCAGGCGCGGTCACGTACACCCTGCTGCTGGACGAGTCCGGCGGCATCCGCTCCGACCTCACCGTGGCCCGGCTGGCCGAAGACCACTTCCAGGTGGGCGCCAACTCCCCCGCCGACCTCGACCACCTCCTCCGGCACGCCCCAGCGGGAGTACACATCCGGGACATCACCTCCGGCACCTGCTGCGTCGGCGTCTGGGGCCCGCTGGCCCGCGCACTGGTCCAGCCGCTCACCGCCGAGGACTTCTCCCACGAGGGCTTCGGCTACTTCCGGGCCAAGCGGACCCACCTCGGGCATGTCCCCGTCACGGCCATGCGGCTGAGCTACGTCGGCGAACTGGGCTGGGAGCTGTACACCACCGCCGACCTGGGCCTCCGTCTCTGGGACACGCTGTGGGAGGCGGGCCGGGAGCTGGGGGTGATCGCGGCCGGGCGGTCGGCGTTCAACTCGCTCCGGCTGGAGAAGGGCTACCGCGCCTGGGGCACCGACATGACCGCCGAGCACACCCCGGCCGAGGCGGGGGTCGGCTTCGCCGTCCGGATGGACAAGGGCGACTTCGTCGGCCGGGACGCCCTGCGCGACCGCCCCGAGCCGACCCGCCGCCTGACCCCGCTGCTGCTGGACGACCCGGCCGCCGTGGTACTCGGCAGCGAACCGGTTTCGGTGGACGGCACGACGGCGGGCTACGTGACCAGCGCGGCCTACGGCTACACGCTGGGCCGGTGCGTCGCCTACGCGTGGCTCCCGGCGGGCCTCGCCCCCGGCACCGGCGTGCACATCGAGTACTTCGGCGAGAAGGTTCCGGCGACGGTCGCCGAGGAGCCGCTGTTCGACCCGGAGATGACCCGCATCCGCCGCTGACGACTCCCACCCCAGGAGGTCCGCAGAAGTGTCCCCCACCTACGACGTGATCGTGATCGGACTGGGCGGCATGGGCAGCGCCGCCGCCCACCATCTCTCCGCGCGCGGGGCCCGGGTGCTCGGGCTGGAGAAGTTCGGCCCGGTGCACGACCGGGGCTCCAGCCACGGCGGTTCCCGCATCACCCGGCAGTCCTACTTCGAGGACCCGGCGTACGTACCCCTGCTGCTGAGGGCCTACGAGCTGTACGAGGAGCTGGAGCGGGCCACCGGCCGGGACGTCGCCATCCTGTGCGGCGGCGCGATGGTCGGCCCGCCGGACTCCCGTACCGTCTCCGGCTCGCTGCGCTCGGCCACCGAGTGGGACCTGCCCCACGAGATGCTGGACGCCAAGGAGATCCGCCGCCGCTTCCCCACCCTCACCCCGGCCGACGACGAGGTCGCCCTGTTCGAGGCGAAGGCGGGCCTGCTGCGCCCGGAGAACATGGTCGCCGCCCATCTCCAGCTCGCCACCCGGCAGGGCGCGGAGCTGCGCTTCGAGGAACCGGTGGTGCGCTGGGAGCCGTACCGGGACGGGGTGCGCGTGCACACCGGCGAGAACACGTACACCGCCGGGCAGCTGGTGATCTGCCCCGGCGCCTGGGCGCCCCGGCTGCTCGTGGACATCGGGGTGCCGATCACCGTGGAGCGGCAGGTCATGTACTGGTTCCAGCCGACGGGCGGCACCGGGCCGTTCGTGCCGGAGCGGCACCCCGTCTACATCTGGGAGGACGCGGACGGCGTCCAGGTGTACGGCTTCCCCGCCATCGACGGCCCCGAGAAGGGCGCCAAGGTCGCCTTCTTCCGCAAGGGACAGGTCACCACGCCGGAGACCATCGACCGGACCGTGCACGAGCACGAGGTCCGGGCCATGGCTGACCACATGGCCGGCCTGATCCCGGACCTGCCCGGCACCTTCCTGAAGGCTGCCACCTGCATGTACTCCAACACCCCGGACGAGCACTTCGTGATCGCCCGGCACCCCGCGCACCCGGAGTCGGTGACGGTGGCCTGCGGTTTCTCCGGGCACGGTTTCAAGTTCGTGCCCGTCGTCGGCGAGATCCTGGCCGACCTCGCGCTGACCGGCGCGACCGCGCACCCGACCGGCCTGTTCGACCCCGCCCGTCTCACCGCCCCGGCCGCCCGAGGAGCCCAGCCATGACGACGAACCCGGTCTCCCCCAGCCTGATCGCCACCCTCCCCGGCCGCTACTACACCGACCCCGACGTGTTCCGGCGCGAGCAGGAGGCGCTGCTGGAGTCGATGTGGTTCTGCGCGGTGCGCGGCGCCGACCTGGACCGGCCCGGCGCGTTCCGCACGGTCCAGGTCGGCCGGGAGAGCGTGCTCGTCACCCGCGACCGCACCGGCGCACTGCGGGCCTTCCTCAACGTGTGCCGCCACCGGGGCGCCCGGCTGTGCACCGAGGAGTCCGGCGAGGTCCGCCGCAGCCTGCAATGCCCCTACCACGCCTGGACGTACGGGCTCGACGGCAAGCTGGTCGCCGCGCCCAACCTGACGAGCATGCCGGACGTGGACCGCGACCGGTACGGGCTGATCAAGGTCGCCCTGCGCGAATGGCTGGGCTACGCCTGGGTGTGCCTGGCCGACGAGCCGCCGTCCTTCGAGGAGACCGTCCAGCACGCGGCCGTGGAACGGCTGGGCGACCCGGCGGCCATCGAGCACTACGGCACCGAGCACCTGGCCCTCGGCAAGCGGGTCACCTATGACGTGCGGGCCAACTGGAAGCTGATCGTCGAGAACTTCATGGAGTGCTACCACTGCGCCACCATCCACCCCGAACTCACCGAGGTGCTCCCGGAGTTCGCGGACGGCTACGCGGCGCAGTACTACGTGGGCCACGGTGCGGAGTTCGGCGCGGGTGTCGAGGGGTTCACGGTGGACGGCAGCGCGGGCTTCGGCCGGCTCCCGGAGGTGGCCGCCGAGCAGGACCGGCGCTACTACGCGATCACGGTCCGGCCCAACGTCTTCGTCAACCTCGTCCCCGACCACGTCATCCTGCACCGCATGTTCCCGCTGGCCGAGGACCGCACGGTGGTGGAGTGCGACTGGCTGTACGCGCCCGAGGTGGTGGCGTCCGGCGCCGACGTGTCGAAGTCGGCGGAGCTGTTCCACCGGGTCAACGTGCAGGACTTCGAGGCGTGCGAGCGCACCCAGCCCGCGATGTCCTCGCGCGCCTATCGCGGGGGCGGGGTGCTGGTGCCGACCGAGCACCACATCGGCGCGTTCCACGGCTGGCTGCTGGAGAAGCTGGGCGAACAGGCTCCGTGAGGGCCGAAGCGGGGTAGGACACGGCCGCTCCCGTTTCCCTCTGCCCCCAGGAGTCACACCGATGACCAAGGCAGCACCACCGTCAGGTACGCACGGGCACGACGACAGCGAACTCGCGGAGTTCGGGTACCGGCCCGAACTCAAGCGCACACTGGGCAACTTCCACACCTTCGCGGCCGGGATCAGCTACATCTCGATCCTGACCGGCACCTTCCAGCTGTTCTACTTCGGCTACGGCAGCGGCGGCCCCGCCTACTGGTGGTCGTGGCCGATGGTGTTCGTCGGCCAGTTCGCGGTGGCCCTGTGCTTCGCGGAGCTGGCGGCCCGGCATCCGGTGGCGGGCTCGGTCTACAACTGGTCGAAGCGGATAGGCAATCCGCACCTCGGCTGGCTGGCCGGGTGGATGATGCTGGTCGCGTCCATCGTGTCGATCGCGGCGGTGGCGCTCGCCTACCAGCTCACGCTGCCGCAGATCTCGTCCGCCTTCCAGTTCGTCGGCGACGGCACCGGCACCTACGACGTGGCGACCAACGCGGTGGTGCTGGCGACGGTGTTGATCCTGTTCACCACGCTGGTCAACGCCTTCGGGGTGAAGCTGATGGCCCGGATCAACACCGCGGGGGTGTTCATCGAGCTGGTCGCCAGTGTGGTGCTGATCGTCATGCTGGCCGTCCATGTCACCCGTGGCCCGCAGGTCGTGCTGGAGACCAACGGCACCGGCACCGGCCACGGCGCCGGTTACCTCGGCGCGTTCCTGGTGGCGTCGCTGGCGTCGGCATACGTGATGTACGGCTTCGACACGGCCGCCTCGCTCGGCGAGGAGTCGCTGAACCCGTCCCGGAACGCGCCCCGCGCCATCCTGCGGGCCATCATCGCCTCCTTCGTGCTGGGCGGTCTGGTGCTGCTGCTGGCGCTGATGAGCGTCTCCAGCCTGAAGGGCGACAAGCTGTCCACGGACGGGCTCCAGTACGTGGTGCTGGACGTGCTCGGTCCGACGGCGGGCAAGGGGATGCTGTGGTGCGTGCTGATCGCGGTCACGGTGTGCGCGCTGGCCGTGCACACGGCGGCGATCCGGCTGGCGTTCGCCATGGCGCGGGACAACAACCTGCCCGCCTCCTCGGTGCTGGCCCGGGTGAGTCCGCGGTTCCGGACCCCGGTGGTGCCTGCGGTGGTGATCGGGGTGCTGGCGCTGGCGATCCTGGTGGTCAACATCCGGCAGCCGCAGATCTTCACCGTGGTCACCAGCATCGGCATCATCATGATCTACCTGGCCTACCTCGGGGTGACCGCGCCGATGCTGGTGGCGCGGCTGCGGGGCCGGTGGACCCCGGCCGGTGAGGGGCGGTTCTCGCTGGGCCGCTGGGGGCTCGTCGTCAACGTGGTCGCGGTGGTGTGGGGCGCGGGGATGACGGTCAACCTGATCTGGCCGCGCCCGGCGGTGTACAACGCGAGCGCGCCCTACCACTGGTATCTGCGGTGGGGCGCGGTGCTGTTCGTCGCGGTGATCGCGGGCGGCGGCTTCGCGTACTACTGGTTCGTCCAGCGGCACCGGACGGGGGTGCTGGCGGAGCACCGGCTGGAGGTCCCGGCGGAGACCTCCGAGCCGACGCCCACGTCGGACTGAGGACACGTCAGACCGAGGACACGCCCGCCGACGGCCGCTTGTACATCCGGGTCGCGGTGATCTCGCTGCGCACCGTGTCCCCGGCCTGCCGCTGCTGTGGCAGGCCGGGCCGGAGGTGCTCCTCCACGCTGATGTACTTCAGCCCGGCCCGGAGGTCGGCGTCGTTGCGCAGCCGGATGACGAGCGGGAACTCGGCCAGCGCGGTGGTGTCGAACAGGCCGGTGGTGTACAGCAGTTGGACGCCGAGCGCGTCGGACACGGCGCGCTGGAGCTCCAGCAGATAGGTCGCGTTGGCGCGGCCGATCGGGTTGTCCAGGAACAGCGTGCCCGCGTGCCGGTGCTTGTCGCGGCCCCGGTCGTTGGAGCGCAGGGCGGCCATCGTGCAGTACAGCGCGATGGCGGCGGTGAGCAGCTGGCCGCCGGAGAACACGTCGCCCATCTGGCCGACGGGCACCCGCTCGGCGCGCAGCACCGCGTCCGGCTTGAGGATCTCCACCGCGATGCCCTTGGGCTGGAGCGCGGCCGCGACGCCGCGCAGCAGCAGGGACATGCCGTCCCGGCGCAGGTCGGAGTTCTTCTTGACGGCGGCGCGGGTGGCCTCGTCGATGACCTCGCCGAGCCGCTCGGTGAGGGTGGCCTGGTCGGGCTCCTCGAAGCGGATGCGGAGGAACTCCTGTCCGGACCACTCGCCGAGCCCCTCGGGGAGCCGGGAGAGCCGCTGGGCGGAGCGGAGGGTGGCGAGGGAGGACTCGACCAGGCCGCGGAGCCGGTCCACGATCGAGTCGCGGTTGCGCTCCAGCTGGGCCAGCTCGTCGGTGAGGACGCGCAGCCGGGGCGCGAAGGCGTCGGCCCACTTCTGGGCGTGCTCCGGGAGCGCGGCGGCGGGCAGTTCGCGGATCTGCTGGCGGGCCGGGGTGCGGACCTGCTCGTAGCGGGTGGAGTTGGCGTGCCGGACCAGGATGTCGCTCGCCTCGCGGACGGCGGTGTCGGCGGTGGAGAGGTCGGCGGCGCAGCCGCGCAGCGAGCGGCGGGCCTCGGCGGCCGACTGCCGGGCCTCCTCCAGGTTGCCGGAGTACGGCTCGCCGTCCTCCCGCTCCTCCCCCTCGTCCTGGGCGGCCGGTTCGCGCAGCTGGTCGCGGAGCATCGCCGCGATCTCGTCGAAGCCTCCGGCGCCGTCCTCGGCGGTGCGGTGGGCCTGCTGGAGTTCGGTGTGGGCGTCGCGGGCCTCGGTCAACGCCTCCGTGCGGGTGGCGAGTTCGGCGGTGGCGGTGCGCAGCAGGGTCTGGGCGTGCTCGGCGTCGCGCGGCTGGAGCTCCGCGGGCAGTTCGGTGTGGGCGTCGCCGTCCTCGGGGGCGTGCCGCTCGGCCTCGCCGCGCAGTCGGCCGAGCTGTTCGCTCGCGGTCGACATGCGGGTCTCCAGCAGCTGCACGAGTTCCTCGGCGCGGGCGGCGGCCGACTGGCGGGAGGGGCCGTCGGAGCCGTCGGGCGATTCGAGGAGCTGTTCGGCGCGGACGCGAACCTTGTTGCTGAGCCGGTCCAGGTCGGTGCGGGCGGCGCTCTCGTCGCTCTCCGCGCGGGCCTGTTCGGCGCGCAGGTCGGCGCCGACGCCGACCTTCTCGTACACCTGTGACGCGGCCCGGTACGCCTCGCGGAGCGCGGGCAGGGACGACTTCGGTGCGCCGTCCTCCGATTCCGGCACGTCGTCCGGGGCGCCCGCGATCTCGGCGCGCTCGGCGCGCAGCGCGCGGGCGGTGCGGCGGGCGTCGTCGGCGGCGCGCTGGGTGGCGCGCCGGTCCTCGTCGGCGGCGCGGGCGCGTTCCAGGCAGGACTGGGTACGGGCCTCGGACTCGGCGGCGTCGTCGGCGAGTTCGCGCAGCTTGACCTGCCAGGTGGCGCGTTCGCGCAGCCGGTGCGCGAGTCCGACGAGGGCGTCGGCGACCCGGCTGGCGCGCTGGGCGGCCTCCTGGCGCTCGTCGCGCACTCCGGTGGCCTCGGCGGCGGTCTCCTCGGCCTCCGCGCGGGCGGTGCGGATCTCGGTGAGTTCGGCCTCGGTCTCCTCCGCGAAGGCGCGGGCCTCCTCGGCTCCGGCGGCGAGTTCGACGATCCGTCCGGCGGGGCAGCCGGTGCGCCAGGAGGCGAGGCGGGCGGCGAGTTCGCGGTCCTTGCCGAGGCGGGCGGCGAGCGTCCGGATCTCGTCGTCGCGTTCGGTGGCCCGCGCGCGCAGGGCCTGGCGTTCCTCGTCGGCGGCGTGTTCGTCGTGCATGGCCGGGTTCGGCGGCACGAGGAAGACGTCGGTGGGCTGTGCCTCGGCGGCGGGGGCCGGGGCGAGCAGGGCGGCGGCGGTGCCGACGGCGACGGCGGAGCGGGGCAGCAGGGCCGCCTCACCCAGGGCCTCGCGGGCGCGGGCGTGGGTGTCCGGGTCGGTGATGATCACACCGTCGACCAGTTCGGGGCGGGTGGCGAGCACGCGCGCGTGGTCGGCGGGGTCGACGGCCTGGGCGAGGTAGCGCCAGCCGGGCAGCGCGGGGATGCCGTGCTCGCCCAGGTACTCCACGGTGGCCAGCACGTCGGGGCCGGGCGGCAGCAGGCCGCCGTCGCCGAGCGCGGAGAGGATGCGGGTGTCGTCGGCGGCGGCGGTGCGCAGGTCGAACAGGGTGCGCTCGGCGGCGGACACGGCGTCGTCGAGCAGGGCACGCAACTCGTCGGCGAAGCGGTCGAGTTCCTCGGCGGTGAGGGGGCCCTCGGTGGCGCTGTCGCGTGCGGGCTCACCGGGGTCGGAGCCGTCGCGCGGGGCCGGGATGGCCGAGCGGGCGGAACCGGCGGCGGGCAGGCTGAGCAGCTCCGCGAGCCGCTCCTCGGCGGCCAGCGCCTCCGCGAGACGGCGTTCGGCCTCGTGGGCGCGTTCGGCGGCGGTGGCGGCGTCGGCCGCGCGGGCGGCGGTGAGTTCGGCGCGGGACTCGGCGGCGGCCGTCTCGCGGGCGTGCTCGACGGCCGCGCGGGCCGCCTCGCGGGCGGTGTCCCAGGCGGCGACGGCGGTCTTCTCGGCGTCGCTGGCGGCGAGCGCGGCCCGCGCGGGGTCGGCGTCGGGGGCGCTGTCGTCCAGCCAGCCCGCGCGGACGGCCTCGGCCGTCTCCTGCTCGACCTCGGTGAGGCGCTGGCGCAGGTGCCCGATCTCGCTCCGGGCCCGCTGGGCGTCGGTGGCGGCCGAGGTGGAGTCGCGGTACGCGGCGTCGCTGACCTCCTGGAGAGCGGCGGAGCGCTCCTCCTCCTCGTTGGCGAGCGCCTCGGCGTTCCCGGCAGCGGCGTGCAGGGCGCGTACGAGGTCGACGGCGGCCTTCGCGCGGGCGGCGAGCGCGGGAGCGGCGTCCCGCTCGGCCTCCTGGATGGCGGCGGAGACCCTGGCGACCCGGTCGGCGGCTGCGCGGTGCCGCAGTACGGCCTCGGCGGCCTGCCAGGCGGAGTACAGGGTGCGGGCGTCGGCCAGCTCGCGCTTCTGCGCGGCGGCGGCCTTCTCGGCGGCGGCGAGCGCCAACGAGGCGTGTCGATAGGCGAGTTCGGCCGCGACCAGCGCGCTGCGCTCGCGGGCGCCCTCGGAGTGGGTGACGGCGTGGGCGGCGGCGGTGACCCGCTGGGCGAGGTCGGAGGCGCGGACCCGCTCGCGCACGCCCCGCGCGGACAGCCGCCGGGCCAGGGTGCGGGTGCGGCGCTCGGCACCGGTGTGCACGTCCCGGGCGCGGGTGCGGGCGTCGGCCGCGTCGACGATCCGGCCGAGCAGGTCGACCGAGCCCGCCGTGAAGTCCCGTTCCGCGATGAGTTCGGCGCGGCGGCCCAGCTTGTTGCCGAACCCGCTGACCAGGTCGGCGAGTCCGTCGGTGTCGCGGGTGTCGGTGACGGCGCGCAGCAGCAGGTCGGTGAAGTCGGAGTCCTTCTTGACCGCGAAGAGACCGGCGGCCTCGCCCTCGTCTGCGTTCATCTCCCGCTGGTAGCGGAAGAGTTCAGGGTCCAGGCCCAGGTCGCCGAGGTGCTCGGTCCAGCGCTCGTGGGTCTCCTCCCAGTGCGCCTCCAGGTGCGGGTAGTTCTTGCCCGCCTCGGTGAGGGCGTCGCGGAAGCCCTTCATGGTGCGGCGGCGGCCCTGCGCCCCGGAGGCGCCCTCCACCAGCGGCCGTACGGCGGTGGACTCCGCGACCGGGAGGTTGTCCAGGCTCAGACCGGGGCCGGGCCGGAAGGAGTACCAGGCTTCGGCGAACTTGCGCGGGTCGTTGGAGACCTGGCGGCCGCGCCACTCGCTGACCTTGCCGACGACCACGCACTCGCCGGTCTGTACGTGCTGCCACTCCAGCGCGACGTGTCCGCAGTCGTCGGCGAGCAGGAACTTGCGCAGCACGCCGGAGCTGGCGCCGCCGAGCGTGTTGCGGTGGCCGGGGAGCATCACCGAGAAGATCAGCTTGAGCAGGACGGACTTGCCGCCGCCGTTCTCCAGGAACAGCACACCGGCGGGCGCGGGTCGGCGGGGCGGGCCGACCGGCTCCTCCTCGAAGAACTCCGCCTGGGTGGGCGCCGGGTCGGGCACGGGGGCGCCCACGCCGCGCATGTCGAGCACGGTGTCGGCGTAGCGCGCGCCGGCGGGCCCGATGGAGTAGAGGCGGACGCGGGACAGCTCGTACATGGCGGACTCTCGTCGTAAGTCTTCGAAAAGGTGCGGGGGTTCGGGGAGCGGGTCAGGAGTGGAAGGGCAGTCCGGCGTCGGCCACCAGGTCCAGGTCGTCGGTGTCCTCGGCGGGCAGCAGGCTTGCGGTGCCGCCGGTCTCGGTGACGACGCCCAGTTCCAGCAGTTCGGCGAGTGCGGCGCCGCCCGCCATGTCGCGCACCTGGAGCTGGTAGCGGGCGGTGGTGCGGTAGGTGCCGCCGTGGTCGTCGCCGGTGCGCTGGAGGAATCCGGACTCGGTGAGGAAGCCGAGCGCCTTGGCGACGATGCCGGTGGTGGAGGCGGCCGGGCGGCGGGCGTCCTTGGTGGCGCCGGTGGCGCTGCGCCGGGCCCAGATCCGCCAGGCGGACTCGAGGCCGGGGGCGTCGGTCACCGGGTCGGTGTTCTCCCCGGACTCCTCGGCCCGCTCCTCCAGCCTGCGGCACGCCTGCCGTACGAAGGCGTCCACGCCGTTGACCGTGACGCGCCCGATGTAGGAGTCGTCGGCCAGGTCCTCGGGGCGCGGGAACGCCAGCGCGGCGACGGACAGATGGGCGAGGCCGTGCAGGAAGCGGTCGGCGGAGTCGGCGGTGGTACGGCGGGCGTAGTCCCCCATCCGCACCGCGAACACCGAGTCCTCGGCGGCCGTCACGGCCATCCCGGCGCGCGGCGACACCTCCAGCACGACGAGCCCGAGCCCGGTCGCCACCGCGTCGGCGAGCCGCGCGAACGCCCCGTCCTCCCGGTACCGCCGCAGCAGCTCGGTGTACTCCTGGTCCCGCGCGGGCTGCAGCTTCGGCTGCAACCCGAACGCCACGAGCCGGGCCGCGTCGGCGGCGTCGGCGGGGGTGACGGCCGACGGCGCCGCCGGGGCTTCGACGTCACTCCACTCGACGTGCTCGGTCACGACGCAAACTCCTTGAACTCGAAACTTGATGTCATCCCGCGACCGCCCGATCGCTGGCCATCCCCACCGCGTCCAACAAGGCGGTCCCCACGATCAGATCCGCCCCACCGAAGTCAGGATCGTCCAACTCCGTACCGTCATCCACGGCGAACAACAGCTTCGCCTCCCCCTGCCGATAAGCGGTACCGACAGCAGGACTGGCCGCGTGAATGGCCATCAACGCCACGAGATACGCCAGCTCGAACCCCTCGGCGGCCCGAGCCTCGGCCAGCAGCCCCGACAACCTCCGGGGAGCGTCGGCCGGGAGATCCAGCAGAGCCTTCGCGGCAGCGACCTGCTGCTCCGAGAACCGGCTGTCGTCCGGCGTCGCGATGAGCTCCGGCTCGGGCATCTCCGCCCCGAGATGCTCCCGCTCGACCGGCGGGGTGAGCAGGATGTCGACCAGGTCCCCCACCCGCACCGCCACCGGCGTACGCAGTCCCACCCCGCTGGCGAAGAACGCGTCGGTGACCCGGATCGCCTGCTGGAGCGGCAACGGCAGCGTGGGCGCGACCAGATGTCCGTACAGGTCGAGCCCGGAGGTCCCCGTGGGGGTGGCGAACGCCTGCCGGTCCTGCTCGGCGCGGAACAGCGGGCCCGCCTCCAGCAGCCGGGACTGGAGCTGGGTGTGGCGCCGGATGCAGTCCTTGACGATGTCGACGAGTTCGGCGGCGCGCCGCTTGTGCTCGGGCTCCTCCGTCTCGTCGCGGGCCTTGCGGATGTTGGTGAGGATGGCGTTCTCGTGGCGGTAGCGGTCGGCCACGTGGTCCAGCGCCTCGGCGATCATGTCGGGCACGGAGTTGAGCCAGTCGACCGCGCGGACGTTGCGCCGGGTGGCGTCCAGGGCGCGGCGCAGGGTCTCGGAGTACTGCACGGTGCGGTAGCGGGCCTGCTCGGCGGCGAGCTGGGCGTCGGCCAGCCTGCCCCGGTTGATCAGCACCTCCAGCTTGACCTCGGCGGCGATCTGGGCGCTGGTGACGTCGGTGTCGAGGGCGCCGACGAGGACGTTGACGGCTTCGTCGGTGGTGCGCAGGTAGACCGTGCCGCCGGGGCCGGGGACTTCCTCGATGAGCTTGAAGTCGTAGTCGCGGCGGACATAGGTGCCGTCGGAGGCGAAGGTGCCGTACACCGCGCGGAAGCCGCGGTCGGCGCTGCCGACGTTGATCAGGTTCTCCAGCACCCAGCGGGCCACGCGCTCGTGCTCGGCGGCGGTGCGGTGGGGGGCCTGGGCCGCGATGCGGGGGACGAGCCGGGCGACGATCTGCTCGTGGTCGGCGCCGGTGTCGAAGTCCATGTTGAGCGTGACGAGGTCGATGGCGGCGAGCGCCACCTCGGCCATGCCGTACGTCGAGTACTCACCGGCCAGGTTGGCCTTGCGGGCGTCCAGGTCGTGCAGCGGGGCCGTGCAGGCGAGCGCGCGCAGCCGCCGCGCCAGCCCCTCGTCGGCGGCCGGGCCCGGCGCGGGGCGCGGCGCCGCGCTGAGCTGGGGCGGAACGCGGTCCGTCGGTGCAGGCGAAGTCACGGTGCACAGATTAGGTCCTCGGTCCGACAACCACCCAAACGGTGTGGAAGCGACGGCCGTCACGGCGGCGCGTGAGGCCCTTCGCCGCGGGGTGTCTCACTCCTCGTCGACCCGGCGCCGGTAGACCTCCAGCACGCGTTCGAGGGAGTCGGCGAGGTAGGTCGCCAGCAGCTCTTCCGCCGCGCCCCGGTCCCCGGCGCGCAGGGCGTCGAGGATCTGACGGTTGCGGGCGAGGTAGGGCTCGTGGAGGCGGCGCGGGTGGTCCACGTGGTGGAAGGCGAGCCGGAGTTCGGCGAACACGCTGCGCATCAGCTCGTCGGTGCGTGCGCTGCGGGCCAGCGCGACCAGTTCCCGGTGGAAGTGGAAGTTGGCCGTCCCCAGCGATTTCCAGTCACTTTCCCGCGCGGCGGACTCCCCCTCGGCGACCGCGCCGACGAGCCCGTCCAAGGCGTACGGGGGTGCGCCGAGACCGCGTACGACGGCGCACTCGACCAGCGCGCGGGTGCGGTAGATGTCCTCCACGTCCGCGACGCTCAGCACCCGGACGAAGACGCCCCGGTTGAGTTCGTGGACGAGCAGCCGTTCATGGGTGAGCAGCCGGAACGCCTCGCGCAGGGTGTTGCGGGACACCCCTAGGGCGCCCCCGATGCTGTCCTCCGACAGCCGGGTGCCTGGCGGGAAATAGCCCTCCGCGATGCGGCTCCGGAGGATGTCGGAGACGCGTTCGGCGGTGCTGGTTCGGCCCAGGAGGGCGCGATCGTCGGCGAGTTGACTCAACTGCTCTGCCATGCCCGGAATTCAACCGCACGGCACGGGCCGGGACAACGCACCCATTGAAGGATCGTTGAACAATCCTCTACGGTGCTCGACACGGCCCTCCCCCACGAGGCCCGTTCCCCGCACGACCCCGCACTGCTCACCGACCCGCACCCCCCTCAACGCTTCTGCGAGGTGCCGCCCATGAGCACGACTCCCCCGCCCAAGCTGACCGCCGTCCCGGATCGAGCCGCCGACGAAGAAGGCCCGTCGGGCTGGTTCCGCGCCCTCGGCCCGCGCGGCCGCCGCGCCTTCGCCGGAGCCTTCGGCGGCTACGCCCTCGACTCCTACGACTACTTCACCCTGCCGCTGACCATGGTGGCGCTGGCCGCCTACTTCGATCTGGACAGCGGCCAGACCGGGCTGTTCACCACGGTCACGCTGGTGGTGTCCGCCGTGGGCGGCGCGCTCGCGGGCATGGTCGCGGACCGGATCGGCCGGGTCCGGGCACTGATGATCACCGTCGTCACGTACGCGGTGTTCACCGTGGCCTGCGGCTTCGCCCCCACCTACGAGACGCTGCTGCTCTTCCGCGCCCTTCAGGGGCTCGGTTTCGGCGGCGAGTGGGCGGTCGGCGCGATCCTGGTGGCCGAGTACGCGAGCGCGCGGCACCGGGGGCGCACCCTCGGTGTGGTGCAGAGTTCCTGGGCGGTCGGCTGGGGTCTGGCCGTGATCGTCTACACGCTGGTGTTCTCCTTCGTCGGCGAGGACCTCGCCTGGCGGGTGCTGTTCTGGACCGGTGCGCTGCCCGCGCTGCTCGTGGTGTGGCTGCGGCGCAAGGTGAAGGACGCGCCCGAGGCCGCGGCGGCCCGTGAACGCAGCCCGGAGCGCGGTTCGTTCTGGGCGATCTTCCGGCCGGGCACCGCCGAGGAGCCGGGCCTGCTGCGCGTCACCCTCTTCGCCAGTCTGCTGTCGACCGGGGTGCAGGGCGGCTACTACACGCTGGCGACCTGGGTGCCGACGTATCTGAAGACCGAGCGCGGGCTGTCGGTCGTCGGCACCGGCGGCTATCTGGCGCTGCTGATCTCCGGGGCCTTCCTCGGCTATCTGACGGGCGGCCACCTCACCGACCGGCTGGGCCGACGCCGCACCATCTGGCTGTTCGCGCTGCTGTCGGCGGTCTGTGTGCTGGCGTACGCGAACATCCCGTCCGGCGCGGGCACCCTGCTGCTGGTGCTGGGTTTCCCGCTCGGCTTCTGCATGTCGGCCATCTTCAGCGGCTTCGGCTCCTACCTGAGCGAGCTGTACCCGGCACCGGTGCGCGGTACGGGGCAGGGCTTCACGTACAACACCGGGCGCGCGGTGGGCGCGGTCTTCCCGACGCTGGTCGGCTTCCTGGCCGACGGCTGGGGCCTCGGCGGCGCGCTGGCGTTCGGCGCGGCGGGCTACGGGCTGGCCGCGCTGGCGCTGTTCGGGCTGCCGGAGACGCGCGGACGGGAGCTGGCGTGACCGGCCCGGACCTGACCGGCGACGGTCCGGTGGGCCTGGCCGACACCGGCGACCGTCTGGTAGCCCCGCCCGACACCGGCGACCGTCCGGTACTCCTGGCCGAGCCGGGCGCGCGGGACTGGAGCCCGGCGACGGCGCGGGCCCGCTTCCGGGCGGGCCTGGCGGGCCCCACGGCGGGTGTCGCCGCGGGCCACACCCAGGCCAACCTGATCGCGGTGCCCGCCGACTGGGCCTACGACATGCTGCTGTTCTGCCGGCGCAACCCCCGCCCGTGCCCGGTCCTGGACGTGACGGACGCGGGCGCGGTCACGACCGTCCTGGCGCCCGGCGCGGACCTGCGTACCGATCTGCCGCGCTACCGGGTGTGGCGGGACGGCGAGCTGGTGGCCGAGCCGACCGACGCGCGGGAGCACTGGCGGGACGACCTGGTTTCGTTCCTGCTGGGGTGCAGCTTCACCTTCGAGTGGGCGCTCGCCGGGGCGGGTGTGCCGATCCGCCATGTCGAGCAGGGCCGCAACGTGCCGATGTACGTGACCGACCGGGAGTGCCGTCCGGCGGGGCGGCTGCGCGGGCCGATGGTGGTGTCGATGCGGCCGGTGCCGCCGGAGCATCTGCGGGCGGCGATCCGGGAGAGCGGGCTGCTGCCCGCCGTGCACGGCGGGCCGGTGCACTGCGGCGACCCGGCCGCCCTCGGCATAGCCGACCTGGCCCGGCCCGACTTCGGCGATCCGGTGGAGATGGCGCCGGACGACATCCCGGTGTTCTGGGCGTGCGGGGTGACTCCGCAGGCGGCGGTGACGGCGTCCCGGCCGCCGTTCGCCCTCACCCACGCGCCGGGGCAGATGTTCCTGACCGACGCGCGCGACGAGCAGTACCGCGTGGTCGGTGTCAGCTGATCCGCGTCACCCGAGGAGGTCCGTACCCGATGACCATGACCGAACCGGTCGATCTCAACGCCGACCTGGGCGAGGGCTTCGGCCGCTGGCGGCTGACCGACGACGAGGGGTTGCTGTCCGTCGTCACCAGCGCCAATGTGGCCTGCGGCTTCCACGCCGGGGACGCGGCCACCATGCGCCGGGTGTGCGACCTGGCGGCGGCGCGCGGGGTGGTGATCGGCGCCCAGGTGTCCTACCGGGACCTCGCCGGTTTCGGGCGGCGCGCGATGGAGGTGCCGTCCGCCGAGCTCGCGGCCGAAGTCGCCTATCAGATAGGCGCGTTGGAGGTGTTCGCGCGGGCGGCGGGCGCCTGCGTGGCGTACGTCAAGCCGCACGGCGCGCTCTACAACCGGGTGGTGCGCGACGAGGAGCAGGCGCGAGCGGTGGTCGAGGGGGTGCTCCTCGCGGACGCCCGGCTGCCGGTGCTGGGGCTGCCCGGCTCGCGGCTGCTGGAGGTGGCCGCGAAGGCCGGCCTCCGCGCGGTGCCGGAGGCGTTCGCGGACCGCGCCTACACCGACGAGGGCACGCTCGTGCCGCGCGACCGGGAGGGCGCGGTGGTCAGCGACCCGGAGACGGTGGTGGCGCGCTCACTGGACCTCGCCCGCTCCGGCGAGGTGACCGCGCTCTCGGGAGCCCGCGTCCGGGTACGGGCCCGTTCCCTGTGCCTGCACGGCGACACCCCCGGCGCGGTCGAGCTGGCCCGGCGGGTGCGGACCCGGCTGGCCTCGGCGGGCGTGCCGGTCGAGGCGTTCGCGTGAGGGCGCTGCCGGTGGGCCGGGACGCGCTGCTGCTGGAGGTCGCCTCCGCCGAGCAGGCGCGCGCCCTGCACGCGGAGTTGCTACGGCGGCGCGCGGAGGGCTCGCTGTCCGCCCGCGAGATCGTCCCGGCGGCCCGCACGGTCCTGCTCGACGGCGTGGACGACCCGGTACGCCGGGCCGCCGAACTGGCCGCCGCCGAAGTGCCGCCCGCGCCTGAGGCCACGTCCGCCCCGGTCGAACTCCCGGTGCGCTACGACGGACCGGACCTCGCGGAGGTCGCCGCGCACTGGGGGGTGACGCCGCGCGAGGTGGCCGAGATCCACGCGGGCACCGACTTCACGGTGGCCTTCTGCGGCTTCGCCCCCGGTTTCGGCTACCTCACCGGCCTCCCCGAGCACCGGCACATACCCCGCCGGTCCACTCCGCGTACGGCGGTCCCGCCGGGGTCGGTCGCGCTGGCCGGGCCGTACACCGGGGTGTATCCGCGTGCGTCGCCGGGCGGCTGGCGGTTGATCGGCCGTACGGACGTCGTGCTGTGGGACACCGCGCGGGAACCGGCCGCCCTGCTGGCGCCGGGCACGCGGGTGCGGTTCGTACCGGTGGAGGTCGCATGACGGACCGTGCGCTGGTGGTGGTGCGGGCGGGGGCGCTGACGACCGTGCAGGACCGGGGGCGGCCCGGCCACGCCCACCTGGGCGTGCCCCGCTCCGGCGCCCTCGACCCGCCCGCCGCGGCGCTCGTCAACCGGCTGGTCGGCAACTCCCCGGACGCGGCCGTGCTGGAGACGATGCTCGACGGCTGTGCCGTACGGGCTCGTTCGGCGGTGACCGTCGCGGTGGGCGGCGCGCCCTGCCCGGTGAGGGTGGGCGGCCGCCCGGCCCCGTGGGGCGCGCCGGTCCGGGTGGCGGCGGGCGAGGTGCTGGAGGTGGGGGCGGCGGTGGCGGGGGTGCGGACCTACGTCGCGGTGTCGGGCGGGGTCGCGGTGGAGCCGGTGCTCGGCAGCCGCGCCACGGACCTGCTCTCGGGCCTGGGTCCGCCGCCCCTCGTGGACGACGTGGTGCTGCCGCTGGGCCCGCCGGCGGGCTCTCCGGCCCGCCTGGACACCGCCCCGCAGCCCGCGCCCCCGGCCGAGCTGGTGCTCCGGGTGACGCCGGGCCCCCGCGAGGACTGGTTCACCGCGCAGGCACTAGACACCCTGACGGGCGGCACGTACCGCGTCTCCCCGGCCAGCAACCGCATCGGGCTGCGCACGGAGGGGCACACGCTGGAACGGGCCCGCTCGGGTGAACTCCCCAGCGAGGGAATGGTGTGGGGGGCGATCCAGGTCCCGCCGGACGGCCTGCCCCTGATCTTCCTGGCCGACCATCCGACGACCGGCGGCTACCCGGTCCCGGCGGTGGTCCACCCGGCGGACCTGCCGGGTGCGGCCCAGGCGAGGCCGGGCACCCCGCTGCGCTTCGTGCGCGTACGCCGCTGAAGGGGGCCCGCCGGTGATCCGGCGGGCCCGTCCTCACAGGGTCTGCGGGTCCTGTTCGAAGCGGCTGCGGACCGCCGTCTGGACCTCGTCCTCCTCGGCGGGGTCGGCGGCCAGGCGGCGGAGGCGTTCGACGACGCGGGCGTCGCCGGTCTCGGCGTGCCGGGCGGCCAGTTCGCGGGTGGTCTCCTCGCAGTCCCAGAGGCACTCGACGGCGAACCCGGCGGCGAAGGAGGGGTCGGTGGCCGCGAGGGCACGGGCCGCGCGGCCGCGCAGATGGGAGGAGGCCGTCTCCCGGTAGATGTGGCGCAGTACGGGCGCCGCGCAGGCGATGCCCAGGCGTCCGGCGCCGTCGACCAGGGTCCACAGGGTCGGCGCGTCGGGGCCCTCGCCCCGTACGGCCTCGCGCAGGGCGCCGAGGACGAGCTCGCTGTCCTGGGCGCCGCCCCGGCAGGCGAGGACGCGTCCGGCGGCGGCGCCCAGCGCGTCGGGCCGCTGGGCCCAGCGTCGGGCGCGGTCCACGGCGGCCGGGGTCCGCATCCGCTCGAAGGCGTCGAGAGCGGCGTCCACGACGAGCCGGGAGCCGTCCGCGACGGCGGCTTCGACCAGGTCGAGCGTCTCGGGCGCCTCGCTGTCGGCGAGATAGCGCAGGGCGGTGCAGCGGGCTCCGTCGGTGCCCGCGCGGGCGGCGGCGAGGATCTCCGGCCGGTCCTCGGGCGCCGCGACGGCGACCAGACAGCGGGCGGCGGGGACATGGAGGGCGGCGCCGCGCTCGATGCCCTGCTGGGCCCAGGCGAAGACGGCGTCCACGCTCCAGCCGGGGCGGGGCCCGGAGGGCCGCATCTGCTGCTGCCAGCGGTCGAAGCTGCCGGCCTCGCGGGCGGCCCGCACCCGGGTGGAGACGGCGGCGCGCGGGTCGTCGGCCCACAGGCGCCAGGGCCTCGGTTCGAAGGCGTCGCGGACGGCGGCGGCGAGCTCGGCCTCCCCGGCCGGGTCGGTGCCGAAGCGGGCCAGTACCGGGACGGCGAGGGCGCGCAGGCCCGCGTCGTCGTCGCGCAGGGCCAGCTCGTCCAGCGCCCAGGCCCAGTTGGCGCCGTGGGCGGCGTACCGGCGCAGCAGGGCGAGCGCGTCGAGCCTGCCGTAGGAGGCGAGGTGGCCGAGGACGGCGAGGGCGAGCCCGGTGCGGGACTCGTCGGTGTGCAGGGCGTCCTCGGGGTCGAGGAGGTGGGCCTCGATGGCGTCCAGCTCGCCGTTCAGGTCGAGGTAGAGGCGCGCGTAGTACAGGGAGCGGTTCTCCACCTGCCAGTCGTGGCGGGGATCGTGGAGCACACAGTGGTCGAGGGCCTGGAGCGCTTCCGCGCGGGGGGCGGTGAGCGCGTGCAGGGTGCCGTCGCCCCGGCCCCGCTGGAGCAGGCCGAGCAGGGTGCCGCTGGGCGCTATGACCGGATCGAACATGGGAAACAGCCTCACATCAAGCGTCGACGCAACCGGGGATCACTCATCACCTGGCCGCGTGACACAACGTCGGAGCGCCCGCCGTCTCTTGCTTGCTGCTACCCATTTCTCTGCCTCTCGTCGGGGCCCCTTGCGGGCCGCTTCACGGCCCGCGTGGTGCGGCATCTCCTGCCCAGCCACCACGACCGTGAATCACGTCGTCATGATGACCCGCGGTTTGTGCCGCCGCGACCGTATTTACGGCGGTCCCCCTCCGCCTCCCCCCGTTGATCTCCGGCCCCTCGCGGGGCCGGTCGTCCAAGTGTCAGCGCGCGCCGAACAGTTCCAGTAGTTCGATCTTGCCGAACATGCGGGCGGTGTCGATCGCCGAGGGGGTGCCCGCGGCCGGGTCGGCACCGCTGTCGAGCAGGGCCTGGATGACCGCGGTCTCGCCCTTGAAGACGGCTCCGGCGAGCGGGGTCTGCCCCCGGTCGTTGATCCGGTCGGCGTCGGCGCCGCGCTGGAGCAGCGCGCGGACCGCGTCGGCGTGCCCGTGGTACGCGGCGAGCATGACCAGGCAGTCACCGCGGTCGTTGGTGAGGCCGACCGGGACACCGGCGTCGACGTACGCCACCAGTTCCTCGGTCCGCCCCTGCCGGGCGAGATCGAAGATCTTGGTCGCCAGCTCCACGACCTCCGGGTCGGGGGCTTCGCTCATCGGCCGGACCGCCTCTCATGACTTCCGTTCGGGTGAATCGCCAGCGTACTGGCTCGCGCACCGGCGCGGGCGCTCTGCCCGGCCGGGTGACCGGCGGCTCCACCACTCGTGGGAAAAACACCGAATTTCACCCACTTGCACCTTTTATCGTATGGATACATTCTGTGATCCTGGAAGTACTCATGGTGACTGTCCCCCCTTCGACACCAGGAGGTCCCAAATGATCCTCTCCATGTCCGGCGTGGTCCTGCTCGGCATCATCGTCTTCCTGTTCTTCCGCAAGGACGGGCTCAAGGGTTCGCACGCCGTCGTCTCCGCCCTGTTCGGCTTCTACCTGGCGAGCACGGCCATCGCGCCCAGCATCAAGGCGGGCGGCGAGAGCCTGGCGAGCCTCCTCGGCGGCATCAAGTTCTGACCCCGCCCTCCCCCGAGGCCACGCGGACCGGCGGGTCCCGTCCGAGGGGGAGTCTCCCCACGCCCGTACGCACCAACAGGAGACAGCAGTGGCCCGGCGCCCACTCCCCCGCATTCTGAGCAAGGACCGCGCGCAGCTCGCCCGCACCCAGCTCGCCCGGAGCCGGGAGCTGGCCCGGACGGCGGCCGACAGCGCCACGGACGTCCTGCATCCCCTGATCACCATCTCGCGCGGCCTGCGCCGGCTGGCCCTGGTCGGCCGGGACAGGTTCACGGCCACCCCGAAGGACAAGCGGGGCCCGCTGCTGTTCCTGGCCGCCGCCGTGATCATGGCCGTGGCGCTGATGCCGTACGGCCCGCTGCTGGCCGCCGTGTCCCTGATGGTCGCGGCGGCCTGGTACGGACGCGACCACGCCCCGGCCGCCCCCGAGGGTCCCGACGACGCCCAGCTGGAGCGGCTCCAGTCGCTGTACGAGGCCCTGGTGCCGTGCTTCTCCATGGCCGACGACCCGGCCCCGCTGTATGCCCACGGCGGGGAATGGGGGGCGGTGTTCACGGAGCACGAGTTCGACGACGGCGGTCGGCTGGAGCGCGTCGTCATCCGCTACCCGGCGTACTTCCCGGACGGCGACCCGGAGTCCCGCGCGCGGGTCGAGCGGCTGCTGACGGCGAAGGCGGGCCGGGGCCGGGAGTACCGCTTCGGGTGGGAGGAGGAGGGCAACCGGCTCACGCTGAGCGTCCTCACCGCCCTGCCCACCGGCATCACCGCCCAGCGCTTCGTCACCGCGCCGGGCGAGACGGTGCTCGGCTTCACCGACCCCGACGAGGTGCAGCGCACCCTCCCGCTCTCCTACGGCGAGGAGGAGCGCGACGTACCTCCGGTGGTCTGGCGCACCGGCAGCCGGTCGCCGGAGCCGCATCTGCTGATCATGGGGCAGCCGGGCAGCGGCACGTCCACGCTGGTGCGCTCCATCGCCCTCCAGGCGCTGCGGCACGGCGACGTCATGATCGTCGACGGTGGGGGCACCGGGGAGTACTCCTGCCTGATCGGCCGGGCGGGCGTGCTGGCCGTGGAATGCGCCCCAGCGGGGGCGGTGACCGGCCTGGAGTGGGCCGCGCAGGAGACCGAGCGGCGGCTCGTCGCGGTCAACCAGGCCCGGCAGGCGGGCAGTCCGCCGCCGGAGGACACCACACGTCCCCTGTGGGTCCTCCTGGACCGCCCGACCGTCTTCACCCACCTCGCGGAGGCGGAGCACCGCACCGACCCGCAGGCCCTGCTGCAGGTCCCGCTGCGGCACGGGCGGGCGGCGGGGGTGACGGTGGTGGTGGCCGAGCAGTTCGACAGCGCGGACAACCTGAGCGAGGCGATCGGCCAGCACACCCGCGCGCGGGTGGTCCTCGGCCCGTCGTCCCCCCAGCAGGTCGCCGCGTTCCTGGGCGCGCCCCCGCACACCACCCCGCCGGACCAGATCCCCCCCGGCCGCGGCTACGCCCGCCTGGGCTCCGGCCCGGTCCACCGCCTCCAGGTCCCGGCCACCCCGGACCCCTACGACGAGGCGACCCCGGAACCGGAGCGCCAGGCGGTGCTGTCCCTGCTGCCCGCCCGCACCACGCCCGCCGACGGGGAACCGGCCCGCTCGGCGGAGGTGGTCGCCCCCGCCGAACCGGCCGAGGCGATCCCGGCGGACCGCGCCTGACCCCGTACGGGGGGGGGGGGGGGGGGGGGGGGCCCCCGCGGCGCCCCCGCCCGCCCCCCCCCCCCCCCCCCCCCCCAAAAAAAAAAAAAAAACGGGCAACGGGGGGATGAAGAACCCCCGCCCCCGGGAAACGGCGGCGGCATAGT
>NZ_JBIVDK010000007.1:46508-427901 GCF_044747085.1 Streptomyces sp. NPDC090119
CCGCCCCCCCCCCCGCGCGGCCCCCCCCCCCCCCCCCCCCCCCGCCCCCGCCCCCCCCCCCCCCCCCCCCCCCCCCCCCCCCCCCCCCCGAACGGCCGGGCTTCTACGCCACGAAGGACCCCGGCGCCTCGCCGCCCCCGCTGGCCCCCGACTCCACCAGCCGGGCCGCCGACGCCAGCCGGGCGGCCGCCTCGTCCGCCACCGCGCCCCCCACCGTGAACGGCAGCCGCAGATACCCCTCGAAGGCGCCGTCCACGCCGAAGCGGGGGCCGGAGGGGACCCGGACGCCGACGCGCTCGCCCACCTCGGCGAGGCGGGAACCGGAGAGGCCACCGGCCCGGACCCAGAGGGTCAGACCGCCGGACGGCACCTCGTACTCCCAGTCGGGCAGCTCGCGGCGCAGCGCGGTGATGAGGGCGTCCCGGTTCTCGCGGGCCTGGGCGCGGCGGAGCGCCACCGCCTGCTCCCAGCCGCCGCTGCTGAACAGCCAGTGCACGGCGAGCTGTTCGAGGACAGGGGTGCCCATGTCGGCGTAGGCGCGCGCGGAGACCAGGCTGCGGATGACGTCCGGGGCGGCGCGCACCCAGCCGATGCGCATCCCGGCCCAGAACGCCTTGCTGGCCGAGCCGACCGTGATGACGGTGGAACCGGCCGGGTCGAAGCCGCACATCGGGCGCGGCATGGTCCGGCCCAGCTCCTCGTCGAACCACAGCTCGCTCATCGTCTCGTCGGCCACCAGCACGGTCCCGGCCGCGCGGGCCGCGTCGACGAGACGGCGCCGCTGGTCCTCGTCGGCCAGCGCGCCCGTCGGGTTGTGGAAGTCGGCGACGACGTAGGCGAGCCGGGGCGCGGCCTCGCGCAGCACCTGGCGCCAGCGGTCGAGGTCCCAGCCGCTGAGCCCCTCGGCCATGGCGACGGGCACCAGCCGGGCGCCCGCCTCCCGCATGAGCTGGAGGATGTTGGCGTAGGACGGCGACTCCACGGCGATCCGCTCGCCCCGGCCCGCGAAGAGATGGCAGATCGCGTCGATGGCGCCCATCGCACCGGTGGTCACCATGATCTGCTCGGGCATGGTCGGGATGCCGCGCGCGGTGTACCGCTCGGCGATCATGGCGCGCAGCGCGGGCAGCCCGGCCGGGTAGTCGCCGTGGGTGTGGGCGTAGGGCGGCAGGTCCTCCAGCGCGCCGGTGACCGCGCGGGTGAGCCACGGCTCGGGCGCCGGGAGGGCCGCGCAGCCCAGGTCGATCAGGGAGCCGAGCGTCTCGGGCGGCAGGGGCTCCAGTCCGCGCGCGGGCAGCGGGTTGCCCGCCGGGACGGCCGTCCAACTGCCCGCCCCGCGCCGGGACTCCAGGAAGCCCTCGGTGCGCAGGGTCTCGTAGGCGGCGGCGACGGTGGTGCGGCTGACGGAGAGGGCGAGGGCCAGTTCGCGTTCGGCGGGCAGCCGGGCGGCCACGGGGACGCGGCCCTCCAGCACGAGCAGCCGGATGCCGTCGGCCAGGGCGCGGTAGGCGGGCGGGCGGCGCGTGCCGGGGCCGCCGGGGCGGTCCTGCTGGGAGCCGAGGAGCCGGGCGAGCTGCGCGGCACCCACCGCAGAGGTCCAATGTGCCATGAAGATCAGTCCACCTTCCCCGGATTGGCCATGGATGGCCCTCCGCCTCAAGCCACAGAGTGGCACGGGTCAGGCCACCGTCACCACCCAGGGGGGTATCCCATGGCCACTCCGGACCGTCTCACCCGCCGGTTGTTCCAGCTGTACGCCGGACTCGCGCTGTACGGGGCGAGTTCCGCGCTGCTCGTCCGGTCGGGCCTCGGCCTGGAGCCGTGGAACGTGCTGCACCAGGGGCTCGCCGCCCGCACCGGACTCAGCATGGGCGTGGTGCTGACCCTGCTCGGCGCCGCGATCCTGCTGCTGTGGATACCGCTGCGCCAGCGCCCCGGCCTGGGCACGGTCTCCAACGTGCTGGTGATCGGTTTCGCCATGGACGCCACCCTGTCCGTGCTGCCCGGCGCGCACGGCATGGCGGCGCGGATCGCGCTGCTGGTCTCCGGGATCGTGCTGAACGGCGCGGCGACCGGCCTGTACATCGCGGCGGACTTCGGTCCCGGCCCGCGCGACGGTCTGATGACCGGCCTGCACCGCCGCACCGGCCGCTCGATCCGGCTGATCCGCACCTGCGTGGAGGTCACGGTGGTGGCGACCGGCTTCGCCCTCGGCGGCACGGTCGGCGTCGGCACCGTGCTGTACGCGCTGGCGATCGGCCCGCTCGCCCAGTTCTTCCTGCGCCTCTTCGCGCTGCGCCCGGCGCCCGCGACGACCAGGGTGGTTGCCTCCGGTGCGCCGGAGCGCGCGATACTGCGCCGGTGACCGAGCCGATACGCCATCCGTACCTGGACCATCCCGGCCCCATCGCCTTCGCCCACCGGGGCGGGGCGGCCGAGGGACCGGAGAAGACCGAGAACACCGTGGCGCAGTTCCGCCGGGCGGTGGAGCTGGGCTACCGCTACATCGAGACCGACGTCCACCTCACCGCGGACGGCACGCTGGTCGCCTTCCACGACGACTCCCTGGACCGGGTCACCGACGGCACCGGCCGCATCGCCGACCTGCCGTGGGCGGAGGTCCGGCACGCGCGGGTGGGCGGCAAGGAGCCCGTACCGCTCTTCGCGGAGCTGCTGGAGACGTTCCCCGAGGTCCGCTGGAACGTGGACGTGAAGGCGGAGGCGGCGCTGCTGCCCTTCCTGGAGCTGGTCGGCCGCGCGGACGCCTGGGACCGCGTCTGCCTGGGCTCCTTCTCGGAGGCGCGGGTACGGCGCGCGCAGCGGCTGGCGGGGCCGAGGCTGGCCACCTCGTTCGGCACCCTCGGCGTACTGGGGCTGCGGCTGCGCTCGTGGGGATTGCCCGCCCCGGTGCGCGGCTCGGCCGTGGCGGCGCAGGTGCCGGAGGCCCAGTCGGGCGTCCCGGTGGCCGACCGGCGCTTCGTGCGGGCGGCGCACGCGCTGGGGCTCCAGGTGCACGTGTGGACGGTCAACGAACCCGAGCGGATGCACCGGCTCCTGGATCTGGGAGTCGATGGCATCATGACCGATCACATCGACACGTTGCGCGAGGTCATGGAGGACCGCGGCGTCTGGGTCTGACCCGGTCCCGTACCACCTCCCCCGCCTTGGCACGGCACTGCGGCGGGGAAGCGAGGGCGCGGGGTGGGGATCGACACCGTGCGGGCGGGGGCGTCCGACGAGGCGGCGGGGCTACGGCGCGAGCAGCGCGGCTGGTACTGGTACGACTGGGCGTGCTCGGTCTACTCCACGAGCGTCCTGACCGTGTTCCTCGGCCCGTACCTCACCGCCGTGGCCCGGCACGCGGCCGACGCCGAGGGCTATGTGCACCCGCTCGGGATACCGGTGCGGGCGGGCTCGTTCTTCGCGTACACCGTGTCCCTGTCGGTGATCGTCGCGGTGCTGGTGATGCCCCTGGTGGGGAGCCTGGCCGACCGTACGGGGCGTAAGAAGCCGCTGCTGGCGGCGGCCGCGTACACCGGGGCGGCCGCGACCACGGGCATGTTCTTCCTGGACGGCGACCGCTATCTGCTGGGCGGGCTGCTGCTGGTGGTGGCCAACGCGGCGCAGTCGGTCGGGATGATGCTCTACAACTCCTATCTGCCGCAGATCGCCCCGCCCGCCGACCGCGACCGGGTCTCCTCGCGCGGCTGGGCCTTCGGCTACGCGGCGGGCTCCCTGATGCTGGTCGTCGACCTGGTGCTGTACACGGCCCACGACTCCTTCGGGCTCTCCGAGACGGCCGCCGTGCGGATCTGTCTCGCCTCGGCCGGGCTGTGGTGGGGCGCCTTCGCGCTGATCCCGCTGCGCCGACTGCGCGACCGGCACGCGCGCGTGGCGGGCGCCGCCCCGACCGGGCTGCGCCAGCTCGCGGCGACGGTGCGGGACATGCGCCGCCACCCCCACACCCTCGCCTTCCTGCTGGCGTACCTCGTCTACAACGACGGCATCCAGACGGTGATCACCCAGGCGTCGGTGTACGGCTCGGAGGAGCTGGGGCTCGGGCAGTCCACGCTGATCGGCGCGGTGCTGCTGGTGCAGGTGCTGGCGGTGGCGGGCGCGCTGGCGATGGGCAGGCTGGCGCGGACCCACGGCGCCCGGCGCACGATCCTCGGCTCCCTGGTGGCCTGGACGCTCACCCTGACCGCCGGGTACTTCCTGCCCGCCGGGGCGCCGGTGTTCTTCTACGTCCTGGCCGCCGCGATCGGGCTGGTGCTCGGCGGCAGCCAGGCGCTGTCCCGCTCGCTGTTCTCGCATCTGGTGCCGCCGGGCAAGGAGGCGGAGTACTTCTCCGCGTACGAGCTGAGCGACCGGGGCATGAGCTGGCTCGGCCCGCTGCTGTTCGGGGTGACCTACCAGCTCACCGGGAGCTACCGCTCCGCGATCGTCTCGCTGGTGGCCTTCTTCGTGATCGGTTTCGTCCTGCTGGCGCGGGTGCCGGTGCGGCGTGCGATCGGCGAGGCGGGGAATCCGGTCCCGGAGAGAATTTAGTGTTCAACACGAAAGGGCGGTAGTGTACGCGTTTGGCCTGCCAGGCGTACCGTTACTGCGCGTCAAAGACAGTGAAACGCTGGGTCATATCTGCGCGCAGATGTGACAAACCGGACGCCTGTGGGTAGAACAAGGGGCGGCTACGACGGCGACGCGCGGCCCGGAACGGGACTCCGGACGGGAATCTTTACCGCCGACCGGACGTTGACCGGATGACGACGACAGCGACACCTGTCCTGTGGGCGACAAGCCCGGGAGGCACGATTCATGAGTGAGCGAGCTCTTCGCGGTACGCGCCTCGTGGTGACCAGCTACGAGACGGACCGCGGTATCGACCTGGCCCCGCGCCAGGCCGTGGAGTACGCATGCGAGAAGGGGCATCGTTTCGAGATGCCCTTCTCGGTCGAGGCGGAGATTCCGCCGGAGTGGGAGTGCAAGGTCTGCGGGGCCCAGGCACTCCTGGTCGACGGCAACGGCCCTGAGGAGAAGAAGGCCAAGCCCGCGCGTACCCACTGGGACATGCTGATGGAACGGCGCACCCGCGAGGAACTCGAAGAGGTCCTCGAGGAGCGTCTGGCGGTGCTGCGTTCGGGCGCGATGAACATCGCGGTACACCCGCGCGACAGCCGCAAGTCCGCGTAGCCCCCAGGGGCTGCGCCGGATCGAGCGCACAGCGAACAACCGCGGGCGCCGCACATCTTCAGGGATGTGCGGCGCCCGCGGTTCTGTGCTGTCCGGACCCCGGCGAGGCGGGCGGCCCGCCCGGCTCAGCGGTTGAGCGGCTCAGCGGTTCAGCGGCGGCCGGGGCTCGTCGGTGGGGTCGTCGCGGCGCTCGTGGATGACCTCGCCCTGCACCACCTTGCCGTCCGGATGGTGGATGCGGACCTGCTGGAAGGCGTCACCGAGGGAACCCCGCCCGGCCCCGCCCAGCTTGCGGTTCACCAGATGCTCGGTGCGGCGGCGGACGACGTTCTGCACCGGGGGCAGCAGCAGGAGCAGTCCGGCCACGTCGGAGAGCATGCCGGGGAGCATCAGCAGGAGTCCGGCGAGCATCAGCAGGCCGTTGCTGCCGCCGCCGGAGGAGGGCGCGGTGCCGCGGCGCAGGGCCTCGTCCAGGTTGCGGAAGGCGCGGCGGCCCGCCCGCTTCACCACGACCGCGCCCGCGACGAAGCCCGCGGCCAGGATCAGGAACACGGCGAGCCCGCCGGCCGCGTCCGCGACCAGGACGAGCAGCCAGATCTCCAGCACCAGCCACGCGGCGATGCCCAGCGGCAGATACCTGCGCGGCGCCGAACGCCTGGGCCGCCCGGTCTGCCCGGTCTGCGGAGGAGTGGATGCGCCAGTCGTCATGCTTCCAGTGTGCCTGGGCCCGGCTCAGTGCCGCATAAGGGGTGGATCATCCCGCCCGCCGGGCCCGTACGGGTGCTACCTGCCCCTGGCCTTGATCTTGCCGACGCGGTCGCCCACGCCCCACGCGGTGACCCGCCACAGGGCCTCCACGAGGATGTCCTTGCTCATCTTGGAGTCGCCGAACTCGCGCTCCACGAACGTGATGGGGACCTCCACCACGTGATACCCGGCCTTGACCGCGCGGCGGGCGAGGTCGACCTGGAAGCAGTAGCCCTGCGAGGCGACCTCCTCCAGTCCGAGCCCCTGGAGCGTCTCGGCGCGGAAGGCGCGGTAGCCGCCGGTGATGTCGCGCAGCGGCAGGTCGAGCGCGATACGGGAGTAGAGGCTGCCGCCGCGGGAGATGACCTCGCGGGACCTGGGCCAGTTCACCACCCGGCCGCCGGGCACCCAGCGCGAGCCGAGCACCAGGTCGGCGCCCTTGAGGGCGGTCAGCAGCCGGGGCAGTTCCTCGGGCTGGTGGGAGCCGTCGGCGTCCATCTCGACCAGCACGCCGTAGTCGTGCTCCATGCCCCAGCGGAAGCCCGCGAGGTAGGCGGCGCCCAGGCCCTCCTTGCCCTTGCGGTGCAGCACCTGGACGTGGTCGTCCGCGACGGCCAGCTCGTCGGCCAGCTTGCCGGTGCCGTCCGGGCTGTTGTCGTCCGCCACGAGGACGTGCGCCTCGGGGACCGCCTTGCGTACCCGGCCCACGATGGCCTTGATGTTCTCCGCCTCGTTGTAGGTCGGAATGATCACCAAGGCCGTGCCGAGCGGACCGAACTGCCGCCCTCTGGCCTTGGCGGAGAGGGTCCCGTCGCCGTCGTTCACTGCTGCCCCTTCATGTCGTGCGCAGGCGTCCACCATAGTGGTCACGGCCTGTGTTGACGCCGCGGCACGGGCCGCGGGTGGTTTCGGGACTCGACGACCTGGGCAGAAGCGTGCTCTCCGGCGACGGATGGGGGCCCGCGCCGCCCTTCGGGCCGGCCTGGGACCCGCTGGCTGCGGGTCGACCGAGAGCCGTTGTCTACTGAGCGCGCGGGCCCCATCCGGGTCACACCTTGCCGACCGGCCGGAGCGCTCCCTCGTCGGCGCGAGCACTGCGCCTGGCTGCCGTCGACGGTGCCCCGGTACGGCACACCGTCCTGACCCAGTGGCGCTGCGACGAGTGCGCGAACACTCCCCGGTCGAACGTCCGTTGGTGGACTCGGCCGAACCTACCGGGCGGCCGCCGTCGGCTGTCAACAGCCCCCTGGCCTGGGCGTACACCGGCGGGGGCACGGAAACGGCGGGGATGCGCAGGTCGGACGCCCGGGCGGGGCCACCCGTTCGGCGGGACGGCGGGGCGCGAGATCACTCGCCCGGCCGTACGAACACCGTCCGTCCCCCGACCACCGTCCGCAGACAGACCGGGAGTCCGGTGCCGGGGGTGAGGTCGGGCAGGCCGGGGGTGCCGGAACGCGGATCGGTGGACCAGCGGGCCACCCGGTCGTCGGGGGCCTGCACGATCAGGTCGCCGGTGTGCCAGACCGCGTAGTCGGCGGGCGCGCCCGGCACCAGGACGCCCGCGTCGTCCCGGCCGATGGCGCGCCAGCCGCCGCGCGTGTGCGCGGTGAACGCGGCCCGCACCGACACCCGGTGCTCCGGCGTGCGGTGGAAGGCGGCGGCGCGGACGGTGCCCCAGGGGTCGAGCGGGGTGACCGGGCTGTCGGACCCGAAGGCCAGCGGCACCCCGGCGCGCAGCAGGGCCGCGTACGGGTTGAGGGTGCGGGCCCGCTCGACGCCCAGCCGGTCGGCGTACATGCCGTCGTCGCCGCCCCAGACGGCGTCGAAGGCGGGCTGGACGGAGGCGATCAGGCCCAGCTCGGCGAAGGCGGCGACGGTGTCCGGGGTGAGCATCTCGGCGTGCTCGACCCGGTGCCGGGCGGCCCGGACACGGGCGAGGCCGACCTTCTCGGCGGCGGCGCGGACGCCCTCGACGACGGCGGTGACGGCGGCGTCGCCGATGGCGTGGAAGCCCGCCTGGAGCCCGGCCTCGGTGCAGGCGACGACGTGTTCGGCGACCGCGTCGGCGTCCAGGTAGGCGGTTCCGGTGTGCGGGGCGTCGGTGTACGGCTGGTGCAGGCAGGCGGTGTGGGAGCCGAGCGCCCCGTCCACGAAGAGGTCACCGGCCGCGCCGACCGCGCCCAGTTCGCGGGCCCTGTCGACGTCCCGGTCGGCCCAGTAGCCGACGACGCGGGGGCCGGACAGCTCGGCGGCGAGCCTCAGCAGGCCGGTGAAGTCGTCCTCGGAGGAGATCTGCGGGCCGCCGCACTCGTGCACCGAGCCGATGCCGAGGGAGGCCGCGTGCGCGAGCGCGGTGCGCTGGGCCTCGTCCCGCTGGGCCGGGGCGAGCGCGCCCAGGGCGGCCTCGCGGACGGCATGGTGGTCGTCGGCGGTGAGCGGGGCGTCGGCGCGGCTCACCCCGGCCGGGACGAGGTCCAGCAGGGCGGTGCTGACGACGGCCGAGTGGACGTCGGCGCGGGAGAGGTAGAGCGGGCGGCCCCCGGTGGCGGCGTCCAGCTCCGCGCGCGTCGGCGGACGGCCGCCGGGCCAGCGGGCGGCGTCCCAGCCGTGGCCCAGCAGGACCCGGTCGGCGGGGCGGGCGGCGGCGAAGTCCCGGACCAGGGCGAGGGCCGCCTCCAGCGTCGGCGCGCCGGAGAGGTCGAGGCCGGTCAGGGCGAGTCCGGTGGCGGTGGTGTGGACGTGGGCGTCGGTGAAGGCGGGGGTGACCAGGGCGCCGTCGAGGTCGATCACCTCGTCCACCCCGTCGGCGAAGGCGTCGGCGGCGCCCTCGGAGCCCACCCAGGCGACCTGGCCGCGCTCCACCACCATCGCGGTGGCGAAGGGGTCGGCGGGGCTGTGGACCTCTCCTCGGCGCAGGAGGACGGTCCGGGGGGCGGCGGGCTGCTCACTCATGCCCACCAGTCTCTCCCGTGTCCGCGCGGCGCCCGGAACCGGGGCGCGTGTCGGGCGGCTCAGGAGATCTTCGGCGGGCGTGCCTCGTAGGGCGTGGACAGCACGACCGTGGTCCGGGTGGAGACCCCGGCCAGGGAGCGGAGCCGGGCGAGCAGCTCCTCCAGTTCGTGCGGGGTGGCCACCCGCACCTTGAGGATGTAGTTCTCGTCCCCGGCGACGCTGTGGCACGCCTCGATCTCGGGGACGCCCGCGAGCCGTTCGGCGATGTCGTCGGGGGCGCTGGGGTCGAAGGGCTTGACGGAGATGAACGCGGTCATCGGCAGCCCGACGGCCTCGGGGTCGACGACGGCGGCGTAGCCGCGGATGACACCCCGCTGTTCGAGCCGCCGCACCCGCTGGTGCACGGCCGACGTGGACAGGCCCGTGGCCTTGCCCAGGTCCGTGTAGCTCATCCGCCCGTCCTTGACGAGCAGCTGCACGATCTGACGATCCAGCTCCTCCATGCCGCCAAAACCTACCGTGCCGTCCCGCGCGCGTGCGCGCGGGCGGGCTTCGGGGATCTTTGATGGCGCGGCTCGCGGCATCTGGGCGGATATCCACCGTTAGCCTGTGACGAACGCCACACCACATGAACGCGCTGCGTGAGGTTCTCACGATTACCGCCGAGAACCTGCGGGAAGTGCTTGCTGTGGTCGAGGCCGCAGTGCCTTCACGGCCCAGCCTTAGGGGGAGAATCCCATGCAGAGTGTCAAGCGCCCCGTGCGTTCCGCCGCCAAGCGGCAGCAGTCGGTCGTCGAGCCCGAGCCGGAGGGCGTCGAACCGGGTTCCGGTGACGCCTACGACCTCGACGCCGACTACGACACCTTCGAGATGTACCGGGTGATCTGCCCGGACTGCGCGCAGGCCATCGCGCTGTTGGCGGACGAGGAGTCCCTGCCGGAGCACGCGCTGTGCGCCTCGCCGTGGAACCCGTTCGGCCTGACGGCCTGTGCCGGTACGGGCCGCGCGGCGGCGGACGCCCGCCCCGCCGACGAGTCCTTCGAGCCGCAGGAGCAGGACACCGCCCTGCTGCTCACGCTCCCCCAGGGCCTGGACTGGCGTACACAGCCGTTCTCGCACGTGGGCGGTCCGGGTTCGCGCCCGCTGCGGTTGCCGTTCATGCGCGGCCAGGCCGCCGCCTGAGCCCGTCAGGACAGCGAACGTACCGGTGACCCCGCGGCGAGTGCCGCGGGGTCACCGCGTTCCGTTCGGGATGAGGACGGCGCTGAACTGACGCTCGATTCCCCGCGCCGGTGACCCGTCCCCGCGCGCTCGCGTTGGCCAGGCATGACTCCCACTCAGACGGCCACCGGGCGTCAGCGCCGCGTCTACCTGCCCCGGCCCGCGGATTCGGCTTCGTCGCCGCAGCACCCGGACCCGCCCATCTACACCGAGCTGATGCGGATCTGGGCCGACCTGGGCCGCACACTGCCGGGGCGCCAGGACCCGGAGTGGACCGCGCTGGCGGCCCCGATCGTGCGCAGGGGGCAGTTCAGCGACTCTCCGGCCCCGCCAGGTGACGAGCGATGACCATCCGCTGGATCTGGTTGGTGCCCTCGACGATCTGGAGCACCTTGGCCTCGCGCATGAGCCGCTCGGCGGGGAAGTCGGCGGTGTAGCCGTACCCGCCGAGGATCTGCACGGCGTCGATGGTGACCCGCATGGCGGTGTCGGTGCAGTGCAGCTTGGCCATGGCGGCCTGCTTGGCGAACGGCCTGCCCGCGTCCTTCAGCCGGGCCGCCGCCAGGTACAGCGCCCGGCCGGCCTCGATCTGGGTGGCCATGTCGGCCAGCATGAAGCGCAGTCCCTGGAAGTCCGCGATGGGGTGGCCGAACTGGCGGCGCTCGGCCGCGTAGGACACCGCCTGGTCCAGGGCCGACTGGGCGACACCGATGGCGCAGGCCGCTATGCCGAGCCGCCCCGAGTCGAGGGCGGACAGGGCGATGCCGAAGCCCTGGCCCTCCTCGCCGATGCGGCGCTCGTCCGGGACGCGTACGCCGTCCAGGTGAATCTGGGCGGTGGGGCTGCCCTTGAGGCCCATCTTCTTCTCGGGCGCGGCCGCACTGAGGCCCTCGGCGTCGCCGGGCACCAGGAAGGCGGTGATGCCGCGCGGGCCGTCCTCGCCGGTGCGGGCCATCACGGTGTAGAAGTCGGCGATGCCGCCGTGGGTGATCCACGCCTTGGTGCCGCTGAGCACCCAGTCGTCGCCGTCCCGGACGGCCCTGGTGCGCAGGGAGGCGGCGTCGGAGCCGGAGGACGCCTCGGAGAGGCAGTAGGCGCCGAGCAGGCCGCCGCCGAGCATGGCGGGCAGGTGCTCGACCTGCTGCTGCTTGGTGCCGTGGGTGGCGAGCGCGTACGAGGCGAGGGTGTGCACGCTGACGCCGAGGCCGACGGTGAGACGGGCCGTGGACAGCTCCTCCAGCACCTGGAGGTAGACCTCGTAGGGCTGCTCGCCGCCGCCGTGCTCGGGGTCGTAGGGCAGGCCCAGCAGCCCCGCCTCCGAGAGCAGGGTGAAGACCTCGCGGGGGAAGCGTCCGGCGTCCTCCTCCTCGGCCGCCTTCGGCGCGATCTCGCGCTGTGCGATGTCCCGGACCAGGGCGAGCAGATCCCTCGCCTCGTCCGTGGGCAGTTGACGCTCCACCGGCTGCGTTTCGCGGTCGGACATGGCGTCGGACTCCTCCCTGTGCGGGCACATCGGCGGATGTGCGCCTTGGGTGGGGCGGCTCCGCGCGATCGCTCCGGTTTCGCCGAGGGTGCGCCTCCGGGTCTCGGAAGCGGCTGACCAGCGGCTTGTGCCGTGAGTATGCCCGATCGGGGACCTCCCGTCACCAGTTAACGACCGCTTACTTCAAGAATCCAGCCGGGGCCGTTCCGGGGGCTTTCGTCAGCCGTCGCGGCGGGCCGGTGGCGGGGCCGGACAGGAGGGGTCCAGCTCCTCGATCGCGCGCAGGGTGCCGCCGAGCGTCTTCACCAGCAGCTCGCCGAGGGCGGCGCGGGTCAGCTCGGGGCGGCCGATCCAGTCGAGCGTGGTCCCCTCGACGCTGCACACCCAGGAGAACAGTCCGGTGCGGGCCAGCGGGCCGATGTCGGTCCTGCCGTACGCGCCGTCGGCGATGGTGGCGACGATGGCCGCGCGCACCCCGTCCCGGATGGCGTGCACCTCGGCGTCGAAGCCGACGCCGCCGCTGACGATGGTGCGGTACGCGGCCTGGTGGTGCTCGGCGAAGCGGAGGTAGCCGTCGATGGTGCGCTGGAGGCGGTCCACCTGGGGCAGTTCGGCGCCGCTGGCGGCGAAGGCGACCAGCTCGGCGACGGAGTCCTGGACGATCGCCAGGTAGTAGCCGCGCTTGGAGCGGAAGTAGTAGTAGATCAGGCCTTTGGCGACATGGGCCTGGCGGGCGATGTCGTCCATGGACAGCGCGTCGTAGGAGGTGTCCGCGAACAGCGCGCGCCCGATGGCGAGGAGTTCGGCACGGCGGGCCGCGGAGCGGTCGGTGCCGCGCGCCCGGACGGGGACGGCCGCTTGTTGCTGACGCACGCTCACAGTCTGCCCTGGTCTCGGCGTTCGGCGGGACCCGCGCAGTATGGCAGAGGGGGGGGGGGGGGGGGCCCCCCCCCCCCCCCCCCCCCGTACCGGGTCAGCGCACGCCCACCGCCGCGAGCGCGCGGAGCTGGCGCGGGGTCGGGCGGGCCGGGAAGTACAGGTAGCAGACGCCGCCCGTACCGCTCCTGACCTGGCCGTTCGCGTCATAGCGCTTGGTGCGCAGCCAAATGTTTTCGTATTCCCGGCGGGCGTAGACCCGGCGCACCTCGGGGTCGCCGGGTGAGGCCGGGTCGTTGGCGATGACGTCGCCGGCGGCGGTGAAGCCGATGACCGTCATCAGGTGGCCGGAGGTGCCGTAACCGGCGCCGGTCAGCTCGGTCTTGAGGAACGACTGGGAGGTGATGGCCGGGATGCCCGCCGCGATCAGGGTCTCCAGGTCGGTGAGCGAGCCCAGCCGGGTCACCACGCCCTGGATGCCGGGGAAGGTGGCCGCGTAGGCCGCGTTGAACGGCCAGTTGCCGCAGCCGGTGTACTGGTAGTCGTAGGTGTACCGGGCCGCGTGGTCGACCTGCGGGTCCGCGTAGGAGGGGTCGACCCAGGCGAGCTGCTCCGGGGTGAGGCGGCCGCCCCAGTACTCGACGATCATCTGCGAGGAGGTCGGGCTGCACCACGCCTCGCCGCCGTTGTCGTACTCGGGGTACTGGCCCTTGTGGATCTCCTGCGAGTAGCGCGGGACGACGAGTTCGCGGGCGAGACCGGGGGTGGACGCCGGGACGGTGAAGCGGTCGGGGACGTCGGAGCCCATCGCGCCGACCCGCCACACGGTCGGGGTGCGGCGGGTGCCCGGCGTCCGGTACAGGGTGAGCCGCAGCCGGTACGCCGTCGCGCGCAGGCCGGTGCTCGCGTCGTCGATGGCGAAGGTGTCGGTCCACACCGAGCTCTTGCCGTCGCTCTGGTCGTCCACCGAGGTCCGCTTGATGTCCTCGTCGCCCGCGGCCCAGCGGCCCATCACGTACCAGGGGGCGGCGGTGCCGTCGGAGTATGTCGCCTGGAGCTCGATCTGCAGCCAGGTGCCCGCGGGGGTGTCCGCGTTCCAGGAGGCGATCAGCTCGGTGGCGGGCACCCGGAGCCGGTGGAGCGGGGAGGTCCAGGTCGCGTACTCCCAGGTGGCGGTGGTGCCGGTGTGCGGGTCGGTGTAGTCCGCGCTGCCCCGGGGCGCGCCGATGGCGATGCCGGGGCGCCGGCCGGGGACGGTCCGGACGCCCTGTCCGGTGCCGCCGCGCCAGTCGAGGTACGTGGTCCAGGCGCGGTTGTCGACGGGACGGGCGGGCGCGCGGCCCGCGTCGTCGGCGTCGGCGGCCGCCGGTGCGGTGGCGGCGGCCGCGGGTACCGTTCCGGCGACCGCCGCGACAGCGAAGGCGGCAGCCAGAACGGTACGGCGGGACGGCTGCTGGGCTCTGCTCATGGGCGCGACTACCCCCAGGTGTCCGGGTCGGGACGGTTCAGGTGCACGGGCGTGCGCCAACTCGGGTGCACGGTTGTGCGCCAACTATGGAGCAGCGGACATGCCCCTGCCAGCACTTCGACCCATGCCGCGCCCATGAATATTGGTCTCCACCATTGATGACATGGGCCCACCATGGCAGGCCCATGTCATCCAGTGCCGACAGGGCAGGACTCAGACCAGGTCCATCGCCGCGACCTCGTCGGGGCGGCCATAGCTGACCGGGCCCTGGAAGCGGCGGCGGGCCGTGGTGAACCACCACACCGTGGCGATGAGCAGGACGGCCGCCAGCGCGATCGGCGCGTAGTTGAAGGAGTCCACGGTGATCGGGGACGCCTGCGGGAGCATGAACAGGACGCTGCTGAGCAGGATCCAGATCACCGCGGCCCAACCGATCGGCCGGCCCCAGCGGCCCAGGTGCCAGGGGCCCGGCTGGAACTCGTCACCGAGGCGCAGCCGCAGGAAGATCGGCACCGCGTAGGCGAGGAACAGCCCCACCACGTTGACGCTGACGATCGCCGTGAACGCCGTGTGCGACCACCAGCCGGGCACCACCAGGGCGAGCGAGCAGGCGACGGCGAGCCACACCGCCTTGACGGGCGTACGGGTGCGCGTGGAGACCGAGTGCCACCAGCGCGAGCCGGGCATGGCGCCGTCCCGCGAGAAGGCGAAGATCTGCCGGGTGTTGCTGGTGAGGTTGGCGAGGCCGCAGAAGAGCATGGCGCCGATGACGATGAGCAGCATGGCCTTGGCGGTGCCGAGGCCGAGCCCGTCGATGAGAATCTGGACGGGCGGGGCGTCCGAACCGGCCACCTTGGTGTAGTCGCTAATGCTGTACACCAGCGCGAGCATCAGGATCAGACCGGTGATCGCCGAATAGCCGATGGCGCGGGTGATCCCCTTCGGCGCGTTGACCGTCGCCTGGACCGTTTCCTCCGACATGTGGAAGCTGCCGTCGAAGCCGGTGAACGTCCAGCTGGTGACCAGCAGGCCCAGCATGCCGCCGTAAAGGCCGTTGGTGAAGCCGGTGTTGTTCTCGAAATGCGTGACGAAGGACGCCGACTGGTGATGATCGGGAATCACGATGAGTGCGCCCACGATCACCACGAGTCCGATCAGCAGCCACCACACGGAAATCCGGTTCAGCACCGCGACGAGCTGGACGGTGTAGGTGTTGGCGAGGCCCTGGAGCACGATGATCAGCGCGGTGATCAGCACCGTCTGGTGGGCGGTGGGCTCGTACGACGGCCACTGCAGGGCGACGAACGCCTGGATGAAGGTGGCGGCGGCGTAACCCGTGGCGGCGGTGCCGCCGATCTGCCCGACGAAGTTCAGCCAGCCGGTGAACCAGGACCAGGCGCCCTTGTGCCGCTTGGCGAGCTTACCGGCGGAGAAATACAGCGCCCCGCTCGTCGGATAGGCGGAGGCGACCTCCGCCATGGCGGCACCGATGAACAGCACCATCACGGAGACCCCGATCCAGCCGAACACGAGAATACGGGGGCCACCCGCGTTCAGGCCGAATCCGAAGGACGAGAAAATACCCGAGAGGATATTGATGATGGTGAAGGAGATCGCGAAATTGTCGAATGCCTTGAAACGACGCGTGAGTTTACGCGGATAACCCATAGCGTGCAGGGTCGCGTCGTCGTCGAGCACGACCGGGGTTTCGGCCGCCGGAGCCTCGGCCCCTGGCGGCGATATCCGTTCCGACACTGATCTGCCTTTCTGTTGGGGGGTGGACGCGGTAGGTGGGGGGCTCAGGCGGGCCCGGGGACGGGCAGACCGCAGGCGCGCCGGGCGCGGGAGAGCTGTTCGGCGGGGTCGCCGAAGGCGCTCCAGGGCATGCGCGAGGCGTACGGGCCCATCGCCGCGAAGACCGCGCGGGCCTCGAACTCGCTCTGGCCCATGACCAGCGCGTGCGCGAGGTAGGCCAGGTCGAGCACCGGGGTGAAGCGGGAACGGGCCACCGTGGGCAACCAGTTGCGGTAGGCGGCCAGCGCGGTGGAGCGCCACTGCGGCTGCTCCCAGACCCGGTCGGCGAGGAGCTGGGTGGGGTTGTAGCTCTCCACCAGCGCGACCAGCGGCAGCAGCCGGAGCGCGGATTCGGCGGGCGCGCGCTGACTGAGGAAGGCGGCCACGTCCCAGGCGGCGTTGACCGAGCCGCCGTGCCGGGTGAAGAAGAAGGAGAGGAAGCGGTGGTGGCCCTCGCGGTGCCAGGGGTCCAGGGACAGGATGTGGGCGAACAGCCGCCAGGGTCCGGGCGGCGCGGTGAGCAGGCCCTGCGGTGCCGGTTCGCGCAGCTGGTGCAGCCGGGCCATGGCCAGCTTGGCGACCCAGGGCGTGGGGTCGCCGGGGGCGAGGGCGGCGGCGCGTTCGCAGGCGGTCAGCGCGATCCGCTCCAGCGCCTCGGCGCGCTCGTCGCGCGCGTCGGCGGCCCGCATGGCGCGCTGCACGGCCACCCGGGCCCACATCAGCGCGGCCTCGGGCGACGGCTCCTCGGCGAGCCAGCGCTCCACGAGGTCGGTGCCGGACGCCTCCGAGGCCAGCACCAGCGAGCGGTGGGCGCGCAGCGCGAAATCGGACCGGGTCTCGGCGAGGGCCTCGTAGGCGTAGCGGTGACGTCCGGCGCGCACGTCGACGCAGACGCTCGCCAGGACGCGGTCGTCGGCCGCCGGGTGCCAGACGTACTGCCCCTCGAATAACTCCGCGGCCATGCTCCCCTGTCCGTCCCGATACGACGCGTCGCAGTTGTGCAGGACGCACCTTACTCACCGGCCGACGCACCTGGAACGCCTAATTTCACATATCGGTCGGCGGATTCCGAGTGAAAATCTCCACCGATTGACCTTCGGTCAGCGGGCGGTTCGGGAAGTCGCGTTTTTCCGGCCGTCGAGTACGCCTCCCATCGGCCCCTACTAGACTGTTTCCGGCAGAACTCCCCCACACCGCACCACACCTTAAGGAATCGCCATTCACGACCTCGCGGGGCGCCTGCGCGGCCTCCCCCCGTCGCTGGGGCCGGTCCGGCTGGTCGGCGTCGACGGGCACGCGGGCTCCGGGAAGTCGACCTTCGCCGGACGGCTGGCCGCCGCGCTCGGCGGGGCGCCGGTGCTGCACCTGGACGACATCGCCAGCCACGCCGAACTCTTCGCCTGGACCGGCCGGTTCACCACCCAGGTGATCGAGCCACTGGGCCAGGGCGAGAGCGCGCGGTACGCCCCCTACGACTGGAACCTGCGCGCCTTCGGCCCGCCCCGCACCCTGCTGCCCGCCCCGGTGGTCCTGGTCGAGGGCGTGGGCGCGGGACGCCGGGAGCTGCGCCCGCATCTCGCGGCGCTGCTGTGGATGGAGCTGCCCGAGCGGGAGTCCTGGGCGCGCGGCCGCCGCCGGGACGGCGCCGCGCAGCGGGAGTTCTGGGACGGCTGGACCGCGGCGGAGCGCGCGCACTTCGCCTTCGACCCCTCGCGCCCCCACGCACACCTCCTGGTGTCCGCGACACCGGAGGGGTACGAGGTGCTGCCCGGACCCGCGAGCCCCCTCTGACCGGACTCCGACCGGGCCGGCCCCACCCGAATTATCACTCACGGTGATGACCCATCGGCTGTGTGCTGAACTTGTGAAGGCGGTCGCATCGGAAGTTCGTTCAGGGCCCCAACTCGGCTTGACCCGGCGCCCATCCAGGTCTTACGTTCTCTACACACGGTCCTTCACGGACCGCCCGAAGACACGAAGCCCCCGATCGTTCCCCCGTGATCGGGGGTTTCGTACTGCCCCGAGCCGGTCTCGGGGGAGCCGGACGCACCGATCTGATCACCCTCGGTGACCGCGCCCCGTGCGCCCCGCATGCTCCCACCTCGTCAAATGCCGTCTGCGGCACCCTTCGGCAGCCGGTCTTCCCACGGGTACGATGCCCTCGGTGCGACCTTCGAGCGGCTGCCTCGCGCACCTGCAACTCCGGTTCGCGGTACAGCGGTTCGACCGCGGAGACCGCCGAGCGCCTGCCCGGCGGGCAACCAACGGGGGGCACGGTTCGTGGGGGACGTGATGGACTTCGGCACGCAGGGCCCCGAGGCCCCCGCCGACCTCGCCTGGCTGCGAGGCGTGGACGCCTACACGATGGGCGCCTATCCGCAGGCCGAGGAGGAGTTCCGCGCCGCGGCGCGGATGGACCCGGGGATGGCCGACGCCTGGCTCGGACTGCACGCGCTCCGGGTCGACACGACCACCGCGCTGCTCAGGATGTTCCGGCACCGCGACCGCTTCGGCGAGCAGCGCGCCCGGCACCGCCGCGCCCTCAACTCCTGGTACTGGCTGGGCTGGTGGGTGCAGCCGGTGCTGGAGAGCCCCCGCGATCTGCTGCTGGCGCACGCCTCGCACTGGCTGGACGGCCGCCATGTGCCGGAGCTGGACCGGGCGCTGGCCGGGCTGCCCCCCATGGACACCGACCCGCAGGTACGGTTCCTGCACGCCTGCCGCGCCTATCTCGTCAAGGACTGGGACCAGCTGGTCCGGCACACCGACCCGCTGCGGGACGATCCCCTGCTGGGGATAGAGGCGGGCCTGTTCGGCGGCATGGCCCGGGTCCGGCTGGAGACGTTCGGGCAGGCCGAGCCGCTGCTCGCGGCGGCCCTGATGCGCTGCCGCAGCGAGCAGCCGCAGCGCAAGGAACTGCGGTACTGGCTGGCCCGCGCCCACGAGGGCACCGGCCGCAGCGCCGCCGCGCTGCCGCTGTACCGGGCCGTGCACCGGGTCGACCCGGCCTTCATGGACACTTCCGCCCGGCTCGCCGCCATCGCCGAGGGCGACGGGTACGACGACCCGGCCGACTTCGCGGCGATCACCCTGTCCGGCGCCGGGCAGGACACGATGGACGGCCCCGACACCTTCGACCCGCTGTTCGGCACCGAGGGCCGTGATCTCCGGCTGTCCGAGCCCGAGCTGCCGACCGGGCCGCTCCCCTCGGTGCCGGACCGCGCGGTCCGGGTGAAGAGCGGTGTCACCTCCCCGCACCTGCCGGCCGGGCCGACCGATCCGGCCTTACTGGAGGAGGCGCTCGCGGAGCTGGAACGCATGGTGGGTCTGGAACCCGTCAAGCGCCAGGTGAAGGCGCTCTCCGCGCAGCTGAACATGGCCCGGCTGCGCGCCGGGCAGGGGCTGCCGGTGCAGCCGCCGAAACGGCACTTCGTCTTCTCCGGCCCCTCCGGCACCGGCAAGACCACGGTGGCCCGCATCCTCGGCCGGGTCTTCTACGCGCTGGGGCTGCTCGGCGGCGATCACCTGGTGGAGGCGCAGCGGGCCGATCTGGTCGGCGAGTACCTGGGCCAGACCGCGGTGAAGGCCAACGAGCTGATCGACTCGGCCATCGGCGGGGTGCTCTTCGTGGACGAGGCGTACGCGCTGTCCAACTCCGGGTACGGCAAGGGCGACGCGTACGGCGACGAGGCGCTCCAGGTGCTGCTGAAGCGGGCCGAGGACAACCGGGACCACCTGGTGGTGATCCTCGCCGGGTACCCCGAGGGCATGGACCGGCTGCTGGCGGCCAACCCCGGCCTGTCGTCCCGCTTCACGACCCGCGTGGACTTCCCCTCCTACCGGCCCGCCGAACTCACCGAGATCGGCCGGGTGCTCGCGGCGGAGAACGGCGACGAGTGGGACGAGGAGGCGGTGGAGGAGCTGCGCTCCATCGCCGGGCACGTGGTCGACCAGGGCTGGATCGACGAGCTGGGCAACGGCCGGTTCCTGCGCACGATGTACGAGAAGAGCTGCGCGTACCGGGACCTGCGGCTGTCCACCTGTCCGGGCGTGCTGTCCCGCGAGGACCTGGCCACGCTGCGGCTGCCGGACCTGATGCAGGCGTACGGCGAGGTGCTGTCGGGCCGGGCACCGCAGGACCCGTCGGCGATGTGACGACGGGTCCCGCGGCCGGTGCGCCCTAGGTGGCCAGTGCCTGTTCCGGGTCGCCGCTCTTGCGCTGGCGGGCCGGGGCCGGGCGCAGGGGCACCGGTTCCGTCCTCGGCGCGGGCTCCGGGGTGTCCGGGTGGGCCGGGTCGTGGACCTCGCCCACCAGCAGCTCCAGCGCGTCCTCCAGCGCGACCAGGCCCAGCACCCGGCCGGAGGCGTCCGCCACCTGGGCCAGATGGGTGGCGGCCCGGCGCATCACGGTCAGCGCGTCGTCCAGCGGGAGTTCCGCCCGCATCGTGGCCATCGGACGCCACACGTGCTGCGGCACGGCGCGGTCGGAGTCCTCCAGGTCGAGGACGTCCTTCACATGCACGTACCCCATGAAGGCGCCCGCGCCCGCGGCCACCGGGAAGCGGGAGTAGCCGGTGCGCGCGGTCAGCTCCACGATCTCCCCCGGCGTCACCGAGGGCGGCACCGTGACGAGGGTCTCGCGCTTGAGCAGGACGTCGGTCACCGGGCGGGAGCCCAGTTCCAGCGCGTCCTCGAGCCGCTCCTGCGCCTCCGGGTCGAGCAGCCCGGCCTGGCCGGAGTCCTCCAGCAGGCGGTTGAGCTGCTCGCTGGTGACGACGGCCTCGACCTCGTCCTTGGGCTCGACGCGGAACAGCCGCAGGATGCCCTGCGCGCAGGCGCCGAGCGCCACGGTGACCGGCTTGCAGATCCGGGCGAAGTACACCAGGCCGGGGCCGAGCCACAGCGCGGCCTTCTCCGGCGCGGCCATGGCCAGGTTCTTCGGCACCATCTCACCGATGACCAGGTGGAAGAAGACCACCGCGGCCAGCGCGATCACATAGCCCAGCGGGTGGATCGCACCCTCGGGGACATGGACCGCCTCGAACACCGGCTCCAGCAGCTGGGCCACGGTCGGCTCGGCCACCGCGCCGAGGGTCAGCGAGCAGACGGTGATGCCGAACTGGGCGGCCGCCATCATCTGCGGCAGCCGCTCCAGACCGTGCAGCACCTGGCGGGCACGCGCGGTGCCGACCGGCTCGATCTGGCTGCGGCGGACGGAGACGAGCGCGAACTCGGCGCCGACGAAGAATCCGTTGGCGAGGACGAGCAGCGCGGCGAAGAGGAGTTGGACGACGCTCATCGGGCGGCCTCCGTCGGCTGGGCGATGGGGGCCGTGCGGACCAGGCGGACCCGCTCGGCGCGGTAGTGGCTGACCTGGCGCACGGACAGCCGCCAGCCGGGCAGTTCGGCCCGGTCGCCGGGGGCCGGGATACGGCCGAGCAGATCGGCCATGAGCCCGGCGACGGTCTCGTAGGGCCCCTCGGGGGCGTCGAGACCTATGCGGGTGAGGACGTCGACGCGGCAGCCGCCGTCCACGTCCCAGGCGGGCCGTCCGTCCTCGGGCGGGGCGGGGGCGACCTCGGGCACGACCTGGCGGTCGTGCTCGTCGCGGACCTCGCCGACCAGTTCCTCGACGATGTCCTCCAGCGTGACCACGCCCGCGGTGCCGCCGTACTCGTCGACGACGACCGCGATGGGCTGCTCGCTGCGCAGCCGGGTCAGCAGGGGGCGCACCGGCAGGGTCTCCGGGACCAGCAGCGCCTTTCCGGCGATCCGGGCGACCGGCGTACGCAGTCGCTCGTGCGCCGGGACCGCCAGGGCGTCCTTGAGGTGGACCATGCCGACGATCTCGTCGATCTTCTCCCGGTAGACGGGGAAGCGGGACAGGCCGGTGGCGCGGGTGAGGTTGACGACGTCCTCGGCGGTGGCCGAGTCCTGGAGCGCGCTGACCCGCACCCGCGGGGTCATGACGTGCTGGGCGGTCAGGTCGCCGAGGGACAGGGTGCGGACGAACAGGTCGGCCGTGTCCTGCTCCAGGGCTCCGGCCTGGGCGGAGTGCCGGGCCAGGGAGACCAGTTCGCCGGGGGTACGGGCGGAGGCCAGCTCGTCGGCGGGCTCGACGCCGAGGGCGCGCACCAGCCGGTTGGCGACCGTGTTGAGCACGGAGATCACCGGCCGGAACAGCCGCGAGAACAGGTGCTGCGGGCCCGCCACGAACCGCGCGACCTGGAGCGGCTTGGAGACCGCCCAGTTCTTGGGGACCAGCTCACCGACGACCATCTGGATCGCGGAGGCCAGCAGCATGCCGACAACCACCGCGACGCCGGAGGCCACGCCCTCGGGGATGCCGAGCGCGCCGAGGGGGCCGCCGAGCAGGTCCGCGAGGGCCGGTTCGGCGAGCATGCCGACGACCAGCGAGGTGATGGTGATGCCGAGCTGGGTGCCGGAGAGCTGGAAGGAGAGTTCCTTCAGCGACTCCACGACCGTACGGGCGCGTGTGTCGCCCTCGGCCGCGGCCCGCTCGGCGTCCTGGCGCTCGACGGTGACGAGGCCGAACTCGGCGGCCACGAAGAAGCCGTTGGCGAGGATCAGCAGGAAGGCCGCTCCGAGGAGCAGCAGGGGGGTGCTCATGATGCCGCCGCCTCCGCGTGCCCGCGGGCCGGGTGGTCCGCGGTATGTCGGCTGGGGGCGGCGCAGGTACTACAGGACGATCCGTCCATCGCCGGAGAGGGTCACTCCTCGGATAGCAGGGAAAACCTCCGCGCGCCGGGCGTGGCACGACGGAGGCGGAGGCGAGTGGAAAACGCCTCCGCCAACAGATTAGTCAAGACCGGGGCAGGTGCGGCAAGGGTGGCCGCCCCTGATTGGCCCCCGAGTGGGACCCCGAGGGGCCCCTGAGCCCGTCCGGGGCTCAGGCGCGGGGCAGCTCCGGATCGCGCGGCGCCTGCTGCTCCACCAGAGTGCGCAGGGTCCGCGCGTCGGCGATGGCGCGCTGCTTGGCGACGCCGGGCTGGATGCCGAGCGCGGCCAGGCTGGTGCCGTCGCTGAGGTCGAGGAACACCCAGGGGTCGCCCGGACGCAGGTTGACCCCGACGATCTCGGCCCAGGCCAGCTTGCGGCTGCCCGCGATGTTGACGACCGTGACGCCGGACTGCTCGGCGACGACCTTCACCCGGCCCAGCCGGGCCAGCACCCAGGCCATCAGGGCCCCGGTGACGATGAAGCTGAGGCGCTCCCCCGGACCCATCTCCAGCAGCAGGGCGACGGCGGTGACGACCACGAAGATCGCCAAGCCGGCGGTGAGCAGGATCACCCGCGTGCGTTCCGGCCGGAAGGTGACCGGGAGGGCGGGCTGGGCGGGGGGCTGGGGAAGCTCGGACATCTGGTTCGGGTTCCTCAGAGACGGCAGGCGTGGATGGCCGTGGTCAGGATGGCCCGGGCGCCGATGGCGTACAGGTCGTCCATGATCCGCTGGGCGTCCTTGGTGGGGACCATGGCGCGCACGGCGACCCAGCCCTCGTTGTGCAGCGGGGAGACGGTCGGGGACTCCAGGCCGGGCGTGAGCGCGACGGCCTTCTCCAGCTGCTCGACCCGGCAGTCGTAGTCCATCATCACGTAGGTCCGCGCGACCAGGACGCCCTGGAGGCGGCGCAGGAACTGCTGGACCTTCGGCTCCTCGGCGTCCGCGCCGGTGCGGCGGATGACGACGGCCTCGGACTTCATGATGGGCTCGCCGAAGACCTCCAGGCCCGCGTTGCGCAGCGAGGTGCCGGTCTCCACCACGTCCGCGATGATCTCCGCCACGCCCAGCTCGATCGCGGTCTCCACCGCGCCGTCGAGGTGGACCACGGAGGCGTCGATGGCATTGTCGGCGAGGTGGCGGGCGACGATGCCCTCGTAGGAGGTGGCGACCGTGCGGCCCTTCAGGTCGGCCGCACTGGCGGCGGTGCCGGGCTTGGCGGCGAAGTGGAAGGTGGAGCGGGCGAAGCCGAGGGGGAGGATCTCCTCGGCTTCGGCGCCGGAGTCGATCAGCAGGTCGCGGCCGGTGATGCCGATGTCGAGCTGCCCGGAGGAGACGTAGATCGCGATGTCCCGGGGGCGGAGGTAGAAGAACTCGACCTCGTTGACCGGGTCCACGGTCCGCAGTTCCTTGGACTCCCGGCGCTGCCGGTAGCCGGCCTCATGCAGCATGTCCCCCGCAGGTCCGGACAGGGAACCCTTGTTGGGGACGGCGATGCGCAGCATGAGGACGGCTTCCTTCGTGTGACGGGGTGGTGCGGTGGGTGGGGCGGGTGGGGCGAGGGATCACAGGTGGGCGTAGACGTCGTCCAGCGAGATGCCACGGGCGACCATCATCACCTGGACGTGGTAGAGCAGCTGCGAGATCTCCTCGGCGGCCGCTTCCTTGCCCTCGTACTCGGCGGCCATCCAGACCTCGGCGGCCTCCTCGACGACCTTCTTGCCGATGGCATGGACGCCCTTGCCGACCAGTTCGGCGGTGCGGGAGGTGGCGGGGTCGCCGGTGGCTGCCTTGTGCTGGAGCTCGGTGAAGAGCTCCTCGAACGTCTTATTGGACATGGTGGTCCTCACCCTACGCGGTCCGGGCGGTGTCTCAGTGCCAGGGTTCGGACACCGAGCGGAGGGTGGCCGCCGTGGCGACCGCCGCGGTGACCGCCTCGTGGCCCTTGTCCTCGCTGGAGCCCTCGATGCCCGCCCGGTCCAGGGCCTGCTCCTCGGTGTCGCAGGTGAGGACGCCGAAGCCGACGGGGACGCCGGTCTGCACCGAGACCTGGGTGAGGCCCTGGGTGACGCCCTGGCACACATACTCGAAGTGCGGGGTGCCGCCGCGGATGACGACACCGAGGGCGACGACCGCGTGGTAGCCGCGGTCGGCCATCACCTTGGCGGCGACCGGGAGTTCGAAGCTGCCGGGGACCTTGATCAGGGTCGGCTCGTCGATCCCGAGGTCGTGCAGGGCGCGCAGGGCGCCGTTCACCAGACCGTCCATCACCTTGTCGTGCCACTGTGCCGCGATGACGGCGACCCGGAGGTCGCTGACGTTGCTGCGTACGGAGATCTCCGGTGCACCCTTGCCGCTCACGTTGCTCCTTCGTGCTGTTCGCTCTGTTCGCTTACTGGTTGCCGCAGGTGGACACCGCGGGGGTGTCCAGCCAGGGCAGGTCATGGCCCATCCGGTCGCGCTTGGTGCGCAGGTACCGGACGTTGTGCTCGTCGGCGTGGACCGGCATCGGCTCGCGGCCGGTGACCTGGATGCCGTGCCGGGTGAGCGCGTCGGTCTTGTCGGGGTTGTTGGTCATCAGGCGGACGTCCCGCACGCCGAGGTCGGCGAGGATCTGGGCGCCTGCCGCGTAGTCGCGGGCGTCGGCGGGCAGGCCGAGTTCCAGGTTGGCGTCGAGGGTGTCCCGGCCGCGTTCCTGGAGTTCGTAGGCGCGCAGCTTGGACAGCAGGCCGATGCCGCGTCCCTCGTGGCCGCGCAGGTAGACGACGACGCCCCTCCCCTCGGCGTGGATGCGGGCGAGGGCGGCGTCGAGCTGGGGGCCGCAGTCGCAGCGCAGGGAGGCGAAGACGTCGCCGGTGAGGCACTCGGAGTGGACGCGGGCGAGGACGCCGGTGCCGTCGCCGAGGTCGCCGTGGACGAGGGCGACGTGTTCGACGCCGTCGGGGGCCCGGTAGCCGTAGGCGGTGAAGGTGCCGTGGCGGGTGGGCAGGCTGGTCTCGGCCTCGCGGCGCACGGTGGGCGCGGCGGCCACGGTCTGCTCGCGTTCGGCGGCCTCGGGGGCGCGGAGGTGGGTGACGAGGTCGGCGATGGAGATGATCGTCAGTCCGTGCTTGCGGGCGAACGGGATCAGCTCGGGCAGCCGCAGCATGCGGCCGTCCTCCCCGGCGATCTCCACGATGGCCCCGGCGGGGCGGAGTCCGGCGAGGCGGGCGAGGTCGACGGCGGCCTCGGTGTGGCCGTCGCGGACGAGGACGCCGCCCTCACGGGCGCGCAGCGGGAAGATGTGGCCGGGGCGGACCAGGTCGGTGGGCTGGGCGGTGCCGGTCGCCAGCAGCTTCAGGGTGGTGGCGCGGTCGGCGGCGGAGATGCCGGTGGTCACGCCGTGCAGGGGCGAGGCGTCCACGGAGACGGTGAAGGCCGTCTTCATCGACTCGGTGTTGTCCGCGACCATCTGCGGCAGCTTCAGCCGGTCGAGTTCGGCGCCCTCCATGGGGGCGCAGATCAGGCCCCGGCACTCGCTCATCATGAAGGCGACGATCTCGGGGGTGACCTTCTCGGCGGCGATGACGAGGTCGCCCTCGTTCTCGCGGTCCTCGTCGTCCACGACCACGACGGGGCGGCCCGCGGCGATGTCGGCGACGGCCTGCTCGACGGGGTCGAGGCGGAACTCTTCGATGCTGTCACCGGGGTGCAGCGTGGGTGCCGAGGTCATGCGGGCGTTCCTTCCAGGACGGGCCGCGTGTCCTTGCGGGAGCGCAGCCACCAGTCGCGCATGCCCCACAGGACGAGCGCGCCGTAGATCACGTAGACGAAGCCGGAGAAGGCGTAGCCGTTGGCGAAGTTGAGCGGGACACCGACGAGGTCGACCAGCAGCCAGGCGATCCAGAACTCGACCATGCCCTTGGCCTGGGCGTACATGGCGACGATGGTGCCGACGAAGATGTAGGCGTCCGGCCAGGGGTCCCAGGACAGCGACGGGTACGCGGTGAAGAGCAGCGCGACGGCGACGGTGCCGGCCGCGGCCGCCGCGATCATGGCGGCGCGCTCGCGCCAGGTGGCGAAGCGGGGGGCGATGTGGCCGTCGGCGGCCTTGCCGCGGCTGCGGCTCCACTGCCAGAAGCCGTAGACGGCGACGGCCATGACGACGACCTGCTTGCCCGCGCTGCCCGCGAGGTGACCGTAGAACGCGGCGAAGAGGATCAGGCCGGAGACGAACTGGACCGGCCAGGTCATCAGGGAGCGGCGCCAGCCGAGCGCGAGGGCGGCCAGGCCGAAGAGGTTGCCGATCATGTCCGACCAGAGGATGTGCTGGCCGAACAGGGTGAACGCCTCGGTGTTCAGCGAGTTCACGCGCCTGCCTCCTGCCCGGCCGCGAGCAGCCGCTCCACGTACTTGGCGATGACGTCGACCTCGAGGTTGACCGGGTCGCCGGGCTGCTTGTGGCCGAGCGTGGTCAGGGCGAGGGTGGTGGGGATGAGGCTGACGGTGAGGAAGTCGGGGCCCGCTTCGACCACGGTGAGGCTGATGCCGTCGATGGTGATGGAGCCCTTCTCCACGACGTAGCGGGAGAGGTGGGCGGGCAGCGAGATCCTGACGATCTCCCAGTGCTCGGACGGGGTACGGGCCAGCACCTCGCCGGTGCCGTCGACATGGCCCTGCACGATGTGGCCGCCGAGGCGGGCGCCGACGGCGGTGGGGCGCTCCAGGTTGACGCGGGAGCCGACGGCGAGCGCGCCGAGGCTGGAGCGCTTGAGGGTCTCGGCCATCACGTCGGCGGTGAACTCGTCGCCTTCGTGGTCGACCACGGTGAGACAGACACCGTTGACGGCGATGGAGTCCCCGTGGCGGGCGCCTTCGGTGACGACGGGGCCACGGAGCCGGAAACGGGAGGCGTCGCCGAGGTTCTCGACGGCGGTGACCTCGCCCAGCTCTTCCACGATTCCGGTGAACACGTCCCCGGTCCTCCTGCCTCTTCGGGCACGGACTCCGGGGGCCGGTCGATGAACGACGGCATGGACGGGCGGAACGCACCGAGGTCACGACGCCGAGACGGACCCGTCCGGACACGGACGAGACCGGAAATACGGCGGCGCGCAGGATGCTGCTCGCCCGCCGCGCACTGCCTCCCATCCGGACTTTAACCGTCGGTCCAGGAATTTCACCTGGTCAACCGGCCGCTGGAAGCGACCGGGTCGCGGACTGTAACCGCCGGTTCGGACTTTCACCGACCCCGGAGTGCGCTGCTTCTGGTACACGGCAAGTCTGCCACGCCCGCCCGTCGGCCATACAGGTGACCGGTGTGGGCTGCCTCACAGCCAAGCCGTTCGAGTGAACTCCCAAGTCAACATCCCCGCATCACAAGGCAATTGAGCTTGGTCCGGACCTATTGACCGGAGTGGTCTAGTCCTTTTATGGTGCGACCGGACCCGGCGGCGGTGACGAAGGCCCTTGCCCGCCGCCGGGTCACCCCAGCCGGATGTCACATTCCCGGCGGTGGCGCCGTCCTGGGTCATGGGGCGCGCCGAACGGGCCGCCCCCGACCCTCAGGGAAGGCGAGCGGCATGACCACGATCCTGGTGACGGGCGGCACCGGCACCCTCGGCCGGCTGGTGACGGAGAAGCTCCGGGCGGACGGCCACGAGGTGCGGGTGCTCAGCAGGCACAGCGAGCCGTACGCGGTCGATCTGCGCAAGGGCGGCCCCGCGCTGGACGCGGCGCTGGCGGGTGTGGACACCGTGGTGCACTGCGCCAGCTCGCCGAACGGCGGCGACGAGAAGGCCGCGGGCCACCTGATCCAAGCCGCGCGGCGGGCCGGGGTGGCGCACCTGGTGTACATCTCCATCGTCGGCGTGGACCGGGTGCCGCTGCCCTACTACCGGGCCAAGCTCGCGGTGGAGCGGCGGATCGAGGAGTCGGGGCTCGGCTGGACGGTGCTGCGCACGACCCAGTTCCACGACCTGATGGTCACCTTCCTGAGCAAGCTGACCGCACCCCCGCTGGCCCTCCTCCCGGCCGCCCTGTCGGACCAGCCGGTGGAGGTGGCCGAAGTGGCCGCCCGCCTGGCCGAGTTGGCGCTCACCGCACCTGCGGGACGCGTGCCCGACATCGGCGGCCCCGAGGTCCGCTCGGTGACCTCCCTGGCCCGCGCCCACCTGGACGCCACGGGCAGGCGCCGCCGCCTGCTGGAGGTGCCCCTGTTCGGGCGGACGTACGGGGCGTTCCGCGCGGGCGGCCATCTGGCACCGGAACGGGCGGTGGGCAGGGGGACGTTCGAGGAGTACCTGGCGCGCCGGTTCGGCTGAGCGGAGGGTCTCGGGACCGCTCTACGGGGCGAACAGCTCGTCCTGGGCGCGGTCGCGGGCCGTCAGGAGGGCGCCGCGCAGGACCGCCGTGCCGCCGAGGGTGCCGGGGCGGACCTCGGTGGACAGGGGCGACATGCGCTTCAGGCGGGCGCCGACCCGCGCCGCGAGCGCCTCTCCCCCGGCCTGGCCGACCTCGCCGCCGAGGACCACGCAGCCGGGGTCGAGGATCGCGGTCACGGCGGCGGCGCCGATGGCGAGGCGGTCGGCGAGGGCGTCGAGGAAGCGGGCGGCGGGCGCGGTGCCGTCGGCGACCGCCCGCGCGACCAGGCGCGCGGCGACCGGCCCGTCCGGCGGGCCCTCGACCGGCAGCCCGTGCTCGCGGGCGAGGGCGCCGATCGCGGCGGCGCCCGCCAGGGCGTGGAAGCCGCCGTCACAGTCGGTCGCGGAGGGCAGCGACCCGGTGCCGGGGACGGGCAGGAAGCCGATCTCGCCCGTACCGCCGGAGGCTCCCCGGCGCAGGCGCCCGTCGAGGACGACGGCGGCGCCGACCCCGTGCCCGAGCCAGAGCAGGACGAAGGTGTCCCGGTCGCGGGCGGCGCCCTCGCGCTGCTCGGCGAGGGCCGCGAGGTTGGTCTCGTTCTCGACGGTGACCCGCGCCTCCGGCAGCCGCCACTGGAGCGCCGCGACCAGGCTGCGGTGCCAGGCGGGCAGCCCGCTGGAGTCGCGCAGGTCGCCGGTGGCGGGGTCGACCAGGCCGGGCGCGCCGATGCCGACGGTGTGCAGCCCGGCCCAGACGTCCGGGCCCGCCTTCCGCGCCGCCTCCTCCACCGCGGCGACCGCCCGCTCCACGGCGGGGCCGGTGCCGCTCCCGGCGTCGATGGGCACGGCCACCTCCGCGAGCACCCGCCCGACCAGGTCGGAGACCAGCACCAGGACCCCACCGGTGCGCACGTCGAGGGCGGCCAGGTGGGCGCGGTCGGCGGCGATGCCGTAGAGCCGGGCGTTGGGTCCCCGGCGCTGTTCGCCCGACTCCCCCACCACCCGGATCAGACCGGAGACGGTGAGGCGCTCGACGAGGTCGCTCACGGTCGGCCGGGAGAGTCCGGTCAGCTGCTTGAGCTGTCCCGCCGTCAGCGGGCCCTCCTGCTGCAACAGCCGCAGGGCGAGCCGGTCGTTGATGGCCCGTGCGGTGCTCGGTGATGCGGGCATGACGGGAATCCTCCCAGAGATTCCAGAGGCGGGCTGCCGGACGCACTCTATCTATCAGGCAGGGTCCCTGATAGTTTGCGCGGATGCCGAGGACGTGCCGAGGACGGTACGGCGGGCGACTTGCTGGGGAGGGACGTGAACATGGGTGAGATGAGCCGGCCGGCCGGGGAGGTCAGGCGGGCCCGGTACGCCGTGGCCGCCGTGTTCGCGGTGCACGGCGCGGTGACGGGTTCGTTCGCCACTCGGGTGCCCTGGATTCAGGAGCACGCGGGGCTGAGCGCGGGCCAGCTCGGTTTCGCGCTCGCCTTCACGGCGCTCGGTGCGTCCGTCGCGATGCCGCTGGCGGGCTGGATCAGTCACCGCTTCGGTACCCGTACGGCCCTGCGCGGACTGCTCGCGCTGTGGACGCTCTCCCTGGTGCTGCCCTCGCTGGCGCCGAACCTGCTCACGCTGTGCCTGGGCATGTTCGCGTACGGCGCCGCCGCGGGCATGGCGGACGTGGCGATGAACGCGCTCGGGGTGGAGATCGAGCGGCTGCTCGGCAAGTCGATCATGTCGGGGCTGCACGGCATGTGGAGCACGGGCGCCCTGATCGGCTCGGCGGCGGGCACCCTCGCCGCCCACCTGGGCGCGGACGCGCGGCTGCACCATGTGCTCGCCGCCGCCGTGCTCACCGTGCTGGGCCAAGTGGCGTGCGTCTGGGTGCTGGACGTGCAGCCCGCCGAGGACGAGGAGCCGCCGCCGAGGTTCGCGCTGCCGCCCCGCTCGGCCCTGCTGATCGGCGCGGTCGGCTTCTGCGCGGTGTTCGCAGAGGGGGCCAGCCTGGACTGGTCGGCGGTGTTCCTGCGGGACCGGCTGGACGGCTCACCGGGCCTGGCGGCCGCCACGACGACCGGGTTCATGCTGACCATGGCCGTCGCCCGGATCGCCGGGGACGCGGTGGTGAACCGCTTCGGCGCGGTGCGCACGGTCCGGACGGGCGGCCTGCTCGCCGGGGTGGGCGGGCTGCTGGTGGTCCTCGCGGACCGACCGCCGCTGGCCATGGCCGGGTTCGCGCTGATGGGCCTCGGCATCGCGGTGGTCGTCCCGCTCTGCTTCGCGGCGGCCGGGCACTCCGGGCCCAACCCGAGCCAGGCCATCGCGGGCGTGGCCACCATCACCTATACCTCGGGGCTGATCGCGCCGAGTCTGATCGGCGGGGTGGCGCAGGTGACCAGCCTGACCGTGTCGTTCATCGTGGTGACCGTGCTGGCCTGTGCGCTGGCCGGGTTCGCGGGCGTGCTGCGCACCGCCGAGCGCGGTGGCGGCGAGGTCAGTCGGCAGGCCGCAGCAGTTCCCGGCCCGCCTGCCTGAACCCCTCGCTCCAGGGCGCGGGCCGCAGCGTGGCCGCGTCCAGCCGGACCAGGACGCGGGTGCCGCGCGCGTAGGTCGTGGCGCCGTCGGCCGAGCAGAGCCGGAAGCCGTAGGTCAGGCCCGTGGTGCCGAGCCGCTCCAGCCAGAGGTGGACGGCGTAGGTGCCGGGTCGGGTGACGGGCGCCTCATAGCCGATGACGAGTTCCCGGACCGCGTTGCAGGCGTCGCCCGCCGCCGCCCAGTCACCGTCGAAGCGGACCCCGCGGGCGTTCCACAGCTCGGTCCAGGCGCGCTCGACCAGCAGCGGATACCGGGCGTTGTGCAGGAGTCCGAGTGCGTCCAGGTCGTCGAAGTGCACGGCGACGGGGACGAGTTGGCCGTAGGAGACGGTGGGGGTGGTCGGGGCTTCGGCGGTCACGGGTGGGGCTCCCGGGCGTGGCGGGCGGGGCGGCACGCGCCCCCGGACACCGTCATACTAAGCGACCGCTCAGGCCCCCTCGGAGGCAACTCCCCTGGTCAGACCGGGGTCCCCGGACACCCGTTCCCGGCGCGCGAGGGACACCGCGGGCGCGAAGCGCACCTCGGTACCCCTGACAATGGTGCGGACCGTCTTCAGTACAGAGAAAGCGAAACCCCACCATGGACCTCGGCGTGCGTTGGCGAATGCACGGTGATGGAAAGTCACCCGCACCCGGAGCGGTGGTACGCCCCGACGAACGGCTGACCTGGCCGCGCACGGTGGGCCTGGGCGCCCAGCACGTCGTGGCGATGTTCGGCGCCTCCTTCGTCGCCCCCGTGCTCATGGGCCTGGACCCCAACCTGGCGATCATGATGTCGGGTGTGGCGACGGTGATCTTCCTGCTCGCCACCCGCGGCCGGGTCCCCAGCTACCTGGGCTGCTCGCTGTCCTTCGTCGGCGTCGCCGCGGTGATCCGCGCGGACGGCGGCAGCAGCGCGACCGTGACCGGCGCGATCCTCGTCGTCGGCGTGGTGCTGTTCCTGGTGGGTCTGGCGGTGCAGAAGTTCGGCGCGCGGATCATCCACGCCGCGATGCCGCCGATCGTCACGGGTGCCGTGGTCATGCTGATCGGCTTCAACCTGGCGCCGGTGACCGCGACGACGTACTGGCCGCAGGACCAGTGGACGGCGCTGCTGGTGATGCTGTTCACCGGGCTGGCCGTGGTCTGCCTGCGGGGCTTCTGGTCGCGCATCGCGATCTTCCTGGGCCTGGTCTTCGGCTACCTGATCTCCTGGATCTTCGACCTGACCCTCGGCAAGATCCACTCGGCGGACGCCAGCGGCAAGATCACCGACCACTGGCGCCTGGACCTGTCCGGCGTCTCCAAGGCGGACTGGATCGGGCTGCCCACCTTCCACGGGCCGTCCTTCCAGTGGTCCGCGATCCTGGTCGCGCTGCCCGTGGTGATCGCCCTGGTCGCGGAGAACGCGGGCCACGTCAAGGCGGTCGGCGAGATGACCGGCGACTCGCTGGACGACAAGCTCGGCACCGCGATCTCGGCGGACGGCGTCGCCTCGGTGCTGTCCACCGCGGTCGGCGGCCCGCCGAACACCACCTACTCCGAGAACATCGGCGTGATGGCCGCGACCCGCGTCTACTCCACGGCCGCCTACTGGGCCGCCGCCTGCTTCGCCCTGCTCTTCGGCGTCTGCCCCAAGTTCGGCGCGGTGGTGGCCGCGATCCCCGGCGGTGTCCTCGGCGGCATCACCGTCATCCTGTACGGCATGATCGGCCTGCTCGGCGCGCAGATCTGGCTGCACGGCAAGGTGGACCTGCGCAATCCGCTGAACCTGGTCCCGGCGGCCGCGGGCATCATCATCGGCGTCGGCAACGTCACCATGAAGTTCACCGACACCTTCTCGCTGAGCGGCATCGCGCTGGGCACCCTGGTCGTCATCACCGGCTACCACGCCCTGCGCGCCTTCGCCCCGGCCCACCTGAAGACGCAGCAGCCGCTGCTGGACGAGGGCACGTCGTCGTACGACAAGTCGGCCGACGGCTCCTCCGACCGTCCCGCCGACGGGTCCGGCAAGCCGTAGCGGCGGCCGTACCGGCCCGGCGTTCGCTCGTTCCGGCGAAGCACCGGGCCGGTCGGCCCACCGGCCGGTGCGCGGCTGCCACCCTTCCCCCATGGCGCTGCCGCGATACACCACCACCCCTGTCGACGCCGTCCTGGCCCGGATGCGCGCGCTCGGCTCGGAGCTGCCCGAGCGGGACGGGGTCGCCGTGTTCAACCGGGTCTACCTCACCGTCACCGAGGAGGTGGACCGGCGGCTGGACGGCGGGGAGTTCCCGGACCCGTGCGCGGCGGCCGCGCTGGACGTCCGGTTCGCGGAGCGGTACCTCGCGGCCGTGGACGCGGTCGCCGAGGACCGCCGTCCGCCCGCCTGCTGGCGCCCGCTGTTCCAGCTCCGCCGCCATCCCGGCGTCCGGCCCCTGCAGTTCGCGCTGGCCGGTATCAACGCGCACATCGGGCACGACCTGGCGCTCGCGGTGGTCGACACCTGCCAGGCGCTGGGGTGCGCCCCGGCCGAGCTGGAGGACGAGTTCGACCGGGTCGGCGAGGTGCTGGCCGCGCTGGAGGAGCGCATCCGCGAGGATCTGATGCCGGGTCCCGACCTGCTCCAGATCGCCGACCCGATCACGCATCTGCTGGGCGCGTGGAGCCTGGAGCGGGCCCGCGACGCCACCTGGTCGGCGGCCCGGGTGCTGTGGGCGCTGCGCCGCTGCGGTGACGTGGCCGAGGAGTTCACGACCCGGCTGGACGCGGCGGTCGGCTTCGCGGGGCGGATGCTGCTCACCCCCCTGGGTGATTGAGGTGGCCTGAAGTCACCCCATCGGGTGACTTGGGGAACAGCCGGGCGAGGACCGCGCGTTGGAGAGGCATCCCGACGCGAAGGAGCACCGGCATGACGACCAGGCTCGGCCTCGGCCTTCCCCAGATGCGCCAGTACGACCTCGCCAAGGACGTGCCCGACGTGGCGCGCGCCGCCGAGGAGATCGGTTACGACAGCCTGTGGGTCTTCGAGCGGGCCCTGGTCCCGGAGCCCGCCACCCAGGGGCTGTACGGCATACCGGGCATGCCCTGGCCGGACTACTACCGGGGCGTGGCCGACCCGCTGGTCACCCTCACCCTGGCCGCCACCGCGACCTCGCGGGCCGAGCTGGGCTCCAGTGTGCTGGTGGCCCCGCTGCACCTGCCGTTCCAGCTCGCCAAGTCGCTGGCCACGCTGGACGTGGTGAGCGGCGGCCGCGTCATCGCGGGCTTCGGCACGGGCTGGTCCCTGGACGAGTACGCGGCCTCGGGGGTGCTCCCCTTCGAGGAGCGCGGCACCGCCCTGGACGAGGTGATCGCGGTGTGCCGGGCGGTGTGGGGCCCCGACCCGGTCATCCACCACGGCAAGACCACCGACATCGACTCCGCGATCGTGGGTCCGAAGCCGGTGCGGCCGGTCCCGGTCCTGCTGGCGGCGACGAACCGGCGGGCGATGCGGCGGCTGGTGGAGCGGGCCGACGGCTGGCTGCCGGGCGCCTATGGTCCGGAGCAGCTCGCCGCCCAGTGGCGCGACCTGAGCGAGCTGGCTGAGGAAACCGGCCGCACCGAGCCCGTCCGTACGGTCATCCGGGTGAACGCGCGCGTGACCCCCGGGCCCCGCACCGGCGCCGAGGGCCCGCTGTTCGAGGGCACCATCGACCAGATCGTGGCCGACATCGCGGCGCACACCGGCATCGTCCCGGACGCGGAGATACTCCTCGACGTCCAAAGCGAGTCGCGGGACGCGGCCCAGCTGAAGGACACCGCGGCGGAGCTGTACGAGAAGGCGCGGGCGGCCGGGATCTGAGCCCCGGCCGCCGCCCCTTGGCCGTTGACGTGCTCCGGCTCAGTCCTCGGGCAGCTCGACCGGCGCGATCTCGTCGTAGACGTCGCCGGGGCCCGGGTTGGTCGGGTCGGTCTCGCCGCCGAAGTGCCGCATGACGCCCCAGACCGCGTTCAGCGCGGTCTGGACCGCGCCCTCGGCCCAGCCTGCCGTCCAGGAGATGTCGTCACCGGCGAGGAAGACGCCCCGCTTGTCCTCGGGCAGCCGGTCCTGCATGAAGTGCGTGAACAGGCGGCGCTGGTAGCGGTAGTGGCCGGGCAGGTTGGCCTTGAACGCGCCCATGAAGTAGGGCTCGTTCTCCCAGGAGACGGTCACCGGGTTGCCGATGATGTGCTTCCGGATGTCGACCTTCGGGTAGATCTCGCCGAGCGACTTCAGCATGACCTCCATCCGCTCGTTCGCGGACAGCGGCAGCCACTTCAGGCTGTCGTCGCACCAGGTGTAGGAGAGGCAGATGACGGCGGGCTTGTCCGGACCCTCGTCCAGCAGGTAAGTACCGCGCGTCATGCGGTCGGTGAGCGTCATCGACATGACGTCCCGGCCCGTCTCCTCGTCCTTGTCCAGCCAGAAGGGGCGGTCCACGGGCACGAAGAGCTTGCTGGACTCCATGTAGTGGGTGCGCTCGATCGCGGTCCAGTGGTCGATCGGGAAGAGCGAGTCGTCACAGGCGATCTTGGAGAGCAGCATCCAGGACTGGGCGGTGAAGATCGCCGCCTGGTAGGTACGGATGTCGCCGTTCGCGTCGGTGACCGTGATCCGGTTGCCGGAGGTGCGGTTCAGCCGGGTCACGGCCGGGCGGGGCTCGCCGTTCACGTGCAGCGACGCCAGCGAGGTGCCGTAGGGCCAGTGGACGATCTTCTCCGGCTCGCGCTCCCACATGCGCAGCGGGAGCTGCTGGGAGCCGCCGACGATGCCCCGGTGGTGGTCGTCGGCCTCGGTGTAGACGACGCGCAGGATCTCCAGGATGGAGTTGGGGAAGTCGGTGTCCCAGCCGCCGGTGCCGAAGCCGACCTGGCCGAAGATCTCGCGATGCCGGAAGGACTTGAACGCCTCGGAGTCGCAGAGGAAGCCGTAGAAGGTCTGGTTGTCGAGCTTCTCGACCAGGTTCGCCCAGATCTCGCGGATCCGCGGCACGTCACGCTCGCGCATGGCGCGGTTCATGTCGGAGAAGTCGGCGCCCTCCTCCAGGCACTTGTTCCACGCGGCGGCGACGTCCCGGTAGACCTGCGGCAGGTCGGCGACGGTCTCCGCGTAGTGCGACTCGCCCTTGAGGTCCACCACGGTCGACGGGGTGCCCTCGGCCAGCGGGTTGGGGAAGGGGCGGGTGTGCAGCCCGACGAGGTCGATGTAGTGCTGCAGGGCCGTGGAGGACGGCGGGAAGCGCATCGCGCCCATCTCGGCGGTCAGCGACTCGTCGCAGCCCTCGAACCCGACCGTGCGCAGCCGTCCGCCGAGCTGGTCGGCCTCGTAGACGACGGGCTTGAGGCCCATCTTCATCAGCTCGTACGCGGCCACGATGCCGGACAGACCGCCGCCGATGACGGCGACCTCGGTGCCGTGCTCGGTCGCCGGTATCTGGCCGATGCCCGCCGGGTGGGCGAGGAAGTCGTCGTAGGCGTAGGGGAAGTCCGGGCCGAACATGGTGATCGGCGGCTGCTGCTCGTCGGCGTGCTCGACGGCGTTGGGCACCGTGGACGTCATGGGGTACGGACTCCTTGCGCGGAAGTACTGCGAGGAACTGTGGGGAGGGAGGTTCAGACGGTGAGCGAGCCGTACAGACCGGGTCGGCGGTCCTTCAGGTACGGGTTGGCCTCACGGGAGGCGGCCAGGAAGGCGGGGTCGGCGTCGGCGAACACCAGCTCGGCCGAGGCGCGCCCGGCGCGGACGCGGGCCACCCCGTCGGGCCCGGCCAGCGTGGTGAGCCCGACGAACTCGAACTCCCCTTCCTGGCCGACCCGGTTGACGTAGGCCACGTACATCTGGTTCTCGAAGGCCCGCACCGGGATCATCGACTCCGGCACGAACTGGTACGGGTGCATCTGCGCGGTCGGCACGATCAGCAGGTCGGTACCGGCCAGCGCGTGGGCGCGGACGTTCTCCGGGAACTCGACGTCATAGCAGATCAGCAGGCCCACGGTGAGGCCGTTCAGCTCGGTCTGCACGACCTGCCGCTCGCCCGGCGTGAAGTGGTCGCGCTCGAAGCAGCCGAAGAGGTGGGTCTTGCGGTAGTTGGCCAGCCGGGCGCCCTCGGCGGAGATGATCTGCGCGGAGTTGTACACCGTGTCGCCGTCGCGCTCGGGGTAGCCGTAGGCGACGGCCAGGCCGTGCCGGGTGGCGATGTCGGCGACCGCGTCGGCCGAGTCGCCGTCGGCGGGCTCGGCGAGGTGCGGGATCTCGCCGCCGATCGCGTACCCGGTCAGGAACATCTCCGGTGCGGCCAGCAGCCCGGCGCCCGCCTCGGCGGCACGGCCCGCGGCCTCGTCGAGGACCTTGAGGTTCTCGGCGACGGAGCCGGGGCGGCCGGAGCTCTGGAGCAGGGCGGTGCGCATGCGTGATCCTCACCGGAAAAATGGGGGTTCGGGGGGCATCGGGAAGCCAGTTAGACGGTACGGTCGGCGCGCTCACCCGGACAAGAAGCACCCGTTGCGCGCCGGTGCGCGGTTCGTTGCGTCGCCGGGCACCCGAACGGCGATTCATTGCGCGTGCCACGGATGCACGCGCGTAGAACTCGGCTACAGCTCGCGGAGTCGCGCCACGATCTCCCGCAGCAGTTCGGGGTCGGCGGCGTCGTGCACCGGGAGGCGGCGGGGCGCGTCGATGCGGATCAGGCCCTGTTCGGCGAGGTCACCGAGGAGGACGCGGACCACGGTGAGCGGCAGATCGGCGTCGGCGGCCAGCTCGACCACCGGGCGCGGGCCGCGCCGGACATGGCCGAGCAGCTCCGCGCGGGGGTGGTCGACGCCGGGGCCGTCCGGGCCGGGCTCCAGGGCCGTGACCCGGGACATCAGGTCGATGGCGTGCCGCTCCGAGGGCCGGGTGCGGCCTCCGGTGACGGTGTAGGGGCGGACCATCGCCCCGGTGTCCTCCTCGTACCAGTACTCCTCGTCCACCGCCGGTCACGGCGCCGAGCGGGCCGCGGCGTCCAGATGGCGGCCGAGGCGGCGGACGAGGAGGGCCATCTCGTGGGCGAGCTGCCCCACGTCGGTGCGGGCCTCGCAGAGCACGGCGAGCCTGCTGCCGTGTCCGGCGGGGGTGATGAAGAGGTAGGCGTCCTCCAGCATGACCATGGTCTGCCGGACCTCCCCGGCGGCGAACCGGTCCCCCGCCGAGTCGGCGAGCCCCTGGAGGCCCGAGCAGACGGCGGACAGATGCTCGATGTCGCGGCGGCGCATGCCGTCGGAGCTGCTGAGCGGCAGCCCGTCGGCGGTGAGGAGCACGGCCTGGCGTACGTGTTCGGTGCGCGACACGAGATCGTCGAGCAGCCAGCCCAGGTCGGTGCCGGGCGCGCCCTGGGGCACGGCCGGGTTCTCCGGGTTCAGATCGTCACCGTACATCGTCGGTGTCCGTCCCTTCGTCGGCGTTGACGTCGGCGGGCAGGCCGTTGCGGCCGTTGTGCAGCCCCCGCTGGAACGCGGCGAACAGCGCCCGCATCTCCTCGGGGTCGGCCGCGCCGAGCGGGGTGTCGTCGGCGGGCGGCGGGTCGGCGCGGAGTTCCGGGGCGAGGGACGCCTGCCGGGTGCGGGTGGGCAGCGCGGCGGTGCCGGGCGACGCCGATATCGGGGTGCGCACCGGTCTGCGGGGGCTCGGGGGCGTGGGGGCCGGGCGGCCCCGAGCGGGTTCGACGGTCGCCAGCACCCCGGCCGGGAGCAGCACCGTGGCGGTCGTGCCCCCGTAGGGGGATTCCCCGAGGCTCACCTCGATGCCGTGCCGGGCGGCGAGGCGGCCGACCACGTACAGGCCGAGCCGGTCGTGCCGGGTCGGGTCGAAGGCGTCGGGGTCCCGCAGGGTGCGGGTCGCCTCTTCGCGCTGTCCGGCGTCGAGGCCGAGGCCCCGGTCGTCGACGCGCAGTACGAGGCGGCCGTCCTCGTGCTCGGTGCGCAGGGTGACCTCGGTGTGCGGGGGCGAGAACAGGGTGGCGTTCTCCAGCAGTTCGGCCAGCAGGTGCGCCACGTCGGCGACGGCGTCGGCCGCGATCCCGGCCCCCGGCATCGGCGGCACGACCACCCGGGCGTATGCCTCGATCTCGCCGACCGCCGAGGCGACCACGTCCGCGACGGGTACGGGTCCGCGCCAGCGGCGGCCGGGTGCGGCACCGGAGAGGATGATCAGGCTCTCCGCGTGGCGCCGCATCCGGGTGGTGAGGTGGTCGATCCGGAACAGCTCGCGCAGCACGTCCGGGTCGTCGGTGCGCCGCTCCAGGGTGTCGACGAGCTTCAACTGCCGGTGTACGAGCGCCTGGTTGCGGCGGGCGATGTTGAGCAGCACCGCGGACAGGCCCCGGCGCAGGGCGGCCTGGTGGACGGCGGCCTCGACGGCGGCGAGCCGGGCGGTGTTGAAGGAGCGGCCGACCTGGCCGATCTCGTCGTCGTACACCTCGCCGGCGGCCAGCGGCGGGGCCTCGGCAACCGCGTCGACCCGCTCACCGGCGCTCAACCGGCGCATGACGTCGGGGAGTTGTCGGGTGCTGAGCAGGTCGGCCGCGTCGCGCAGGTTCTCCAGCCTCCGGGAGACGCGCCGGGCACCGCGTACCGCGAGCCACAGGGAGAGGGCGGCGGCGACCAGCCCGACCGCGCCGACGACGGCGGCCTTGGTCAACTCCCGGTAGGCGAAGGCCCGTCCGCGCGCGGCGGAGTGCTCGGCGGCGCTGGAGCACAGCCGCATGTAGCTGTGCACGGCCCGGTCCGCGACCGAGCGCCAGGTGCCCGCGGCGACGGCCTGGTCCGCGCCGCCGACCCCGGCGGTGAGCAGGGCGTCCTCGGCGCGTTCCAGTGCCCGGTGCAGGTCGCCGTCGCGGAACTCCTCGTACCGGGCGTAGGAGTCGGCGGGCAGCTCGGGCGCGTAGGTCCGCTCGAAGAGGCGGCGGTCCTCGATGGCGGCGGTGAGCAGGGCGTACTGCGGTGCGGTCAGGGTGCCCGCGGCCCGTGCCCCGGCGACCAGGGCGTCCTCCCGGGACACGAACTCCCGGACCCGGACCAGCTCGATGACGGTCTGGGACTCGCGGGCGAGCTGTCCGGCCTGGAGGGCGGTGAGCGCGGACTCGACGGCGAAGCCGGGTTCGACCAGGGCGTTGTACCGGGTGACGGCCTGGTCCCAGCCGATCCGCCGGGACAGGACGTCACGGCGCAGCGCCTCCAGCTTCGTGGTGGCGGTGGCCATGGCGTCCAGGGCCCGGCGCTGGCGGGCGGTGAGCCGGTCCCGGTCGCCGCTCGCGAGGGCCCGGCGCATGGCGGTGACCGCGCGGTCGGTGCGGCGCTGCTGGGCGAGGAGGGCTGCCGCCGGTTCGGTCGCGCGGGGGTCGCCGAGGTGGGCGGCGGACATCCGGCGCTCGATCTGGATCTGCCCGATCGCGGTGTCCACGGGGGTGCCGTAGTCCTCGTAGACCCCCTGGAGCCGGATCAGGGCCCGTAACTCGCCGGTGACGGAGACCATCGCGAAGCTCCAGAGCACGGTCAGGGCGAGGGCCGGGGCCAGGGCGAGGGCGATGATGCGGGCGCGGATGGTACGGGGACGCCAGACGGGCCGACGCATGCATCACCTGCCGGTTACCAGTCGGTAGAAAGTGCCGGTCAACCTACGGGATCGCTCCAGGGAGCGCAATGGTTACCGTAGGTAGCCCGGCCCCCGCGATCAGCCCGGCGCGCCCGACGAGAAGCGCCGCAGCAGCGGCGAGAGCACCAGCACCGACTTGGTCCGCTCCACGAAGGGCTCCCCGGCGATCCGCTCCAGGACCCGTTCGAAGTGCCGCATGTCGGAGGCGAAGACCTGGGCGATGGCGTCCGCGTCCCCGGTGACCGTGGAGGCGGCCACCACCTCCTGGTACCGCTCCAGACCGCGCAGGATGGTCTCCGGCGAGGTGTTGCTGCGGCAGTAGATCTCGATGTACCCCTCGGTCTCCCAGCCGAGGGCCGCCGGGTCCACCCGGACGGTGAACCCGGTGATGGCTCCGGTGGCCCGCAGCCGGTCCACCCGCCGCTTCACGGCGGGTGCGGACAGGCCGACCAGTTGCCCGATGTCCGCGTAGGAGCGGCGGGCGTCCTCGGCGAGGGCGTGCACGATGCGTTCGTCGAGATCGTTCAGCACAGGGGGTGGTTCACTTCGTCGGTACGGTCACTTCTCCTACGAAGTAGAACACGAGCCCCGCCCGTCCCCGCACCAGGAGCGCGCAGGTCGCGGGCGTGTGCGGGGTCAGCTCCAGCTGGCGTGCAGGGGCATGCCCTCGGCGTACCCGGCCGCGCTCTGGATGCCGACGATGGCCTTCTCGGCGAACTCCTCCAGCGAACCGGCACCCGCGTAGGTGCAGGAGGAGCGGACGCCCGCGATGATCGAGTCCACCAGGTCCTCCACGCCCGGCCGGGCCGGGTCGAGGAACATCCGCGAGGTGGAGATGCCCTCCTCGAAGAGCCCCTTGCGGGCGCGGTCGTACGACGACTCCTCCGAGGTGCGGTTGCGCACCGCGCGGGCCGACGCCATGCCGAACGACTCCTTGTACAGGCGGCCGTTGGCGTCCTGCTGGAGGTCGCCGGGCGACTCGTAGGTGCCCGCGAACCAGGAGCCGACCATGACGTTGGAGGCACCGGCCGCGAGGGCCATGGCCACGTCGCGCGGGTGGCGGACGCCGCCGTCGGCCCACACGTGCTTGCCGTACTTCCGCGCCTCGGCCGCGCACTCCAGCACGGCGGAGAACTGCGGGCGGCCCACGCCGGTCATCATCCGGGTGGTGCACATCGCGCCCGGTCCGACACCGACCTTGACGATGTCGGCGCCCGCCTCGATCAGATCGCGGACGCCCTCGGCGGAGACGATGTTGCCCGCGACGATCGGCACCCGCGGGTCGAGCGCGCGCACGGTGCGGACCGCGCTGATCATCGACTCCTGGTGGCCGTGCGCGGTGTCGATGACGAGGGTGTCCACGCCCGCGTCGAGCAGCTGCTTGGCCTTGCCCGCCACGTCGCCGTTGATGCCCACGGCCGCCGCGACGCGCAGCTTGCCGTCGGCGTCCACGGCCGGGGTGTAGAGGGTGGCGCGCAGGGCGCCCTTGCGGGTGAGGATGCCCGCGAGGCGGCCCTCGGCGTCGACGGCCGGGGCGTAGCGGCGGTTGGCCGCGTCCAGGGTGTTGAAGGCCTCGCGCGGGTCGATGTCGGCGTCGAGCAGCAACAGGTCGCGGGACATGACCACTTCGAGCTGGGTGAAGCGGTCGACCCCGCTGAGGTCCTGGTCGGTGACGACGCCGACCGGACGGTGGTCGCCGTCCACGACGACCCCGGCGTTGTGCGACCGCTTGGGCAGCAGGGCCAGCGCGTCGGCCACCGTCTGGTGCGGGGACAGCACGATCGGGGTGTCCAGCACGAGGTGACGGCTCTTGACCCAGGTGACGACCTCGGTGACGACGTCGATGGGAATGTCCTGCGGGATGACCACCAGGCCACCGCGCCGGGCCATGGTCTCCGCCATCCGGCGGCCCGCGATGGCGGTCATGTTGGCGACGACCAGCGGAATGGTGGTGCCGGTGCCGTCGGGAGAGCCGAGGTCCACCGCCTGCCGCGAGCCGACCGCGGAACGGCTCGGCACCATGAAGACGTCGTCGTACGTCAGGTCGTAGGCGGGCTGGATGTCATTGAGGAAACGCACGTGCCGCACATCCCGGTCGATCAGAGGTGACCCCCTGACGGGTGCGCCAGGGGGAAAGAGCACGTACCTCATTGTCCCATGCCAGGGGCCTGATCATGCCCCCGCTGAACCTCCAGGGACACCGGGTCACAGCTCGGAGGTTCCTCCAAGGGCAAGCATCACGTCGAGGAACGAGGTGCGGTCGACCGCCTCGGAGAACACGTCCCGCGCGATGCGCCACTCCTGCCCGTTCAGCTCGGCGAACGGCTCCCAGTTCCGCACGACGACCAGCAGCCCGCGCTCGATCGCGGCCGGGGGCCAGACGGTGTTGTCGGAGAGGGAGTCCAGCAGGGCGTCCCAGTTGCGGCCGAACCAGTCGGGCAGGTTCAGCGCGGTCACGACCTGGTCCATCAGTCCGGCCTTGTCGCGGACCCCCTTGAGGTCGAGGGTGACCGCGACCCGGTCGACAAGGTCTTCACTCATCTCAGCACCGCCCGGAACGAGTTGTAATGATCATCGGTGTAGTAGAACTCCCCGCCGTCCCCGGTGATCATGCGCCGGGCACCCCGGCTCCCGACGCCCGGGGTGGGCACGGTGTACTCGTGGTAGTAGCCACGCTGGTGCTTCGGCAGATGGCCCTCGAAGTTCCCGAAGACGATCCCGTCCCGTGCGTACGGATAGGGGCCGCCCTTGTCGATGAGGGCGAGGGTCCGCCGGGCCTCGGCGGGCAGCCGGGACTCCGGGACGGTGGCCATGCCCTCGGCCCACGCCGGGACCGAGCCGGTCTGCTGCGAGGCGGCCGGAGGCTCGGGGGCCGTGTCCATGCCGGCGCAGCCGGCCAGCAGGACACCGAGGACGGCGAGCACACCGGCGAACAGGCGTGCCCGGCCGCTGTTCCTCTTGAGGATCTGGGGGACGAACCGCGACAGCATGCCGCAGATGCTGCCACGGCGCGCCCGCCGTGGCAGCGTTCCGCCGGATTTCGGGCGGCCGGTCCTCAGACCCCGTCGGGGTCGGCGCGGCTGAGCGCGGCCTTCGGCGTGGGGCCCGCGGTGAGCAGGTAGTCCGCGGCCGAGGTGTCCGTCACCAGGCTGGTGACCAGCCCGGAGCGCAGCACCGCGTCGATCGCCGGGCCCTTGCGCTGGCCGCCCGCGATGGCCACGACCTCCGGGATACGGCGCAGCTGGTCGGTCTTGACCGTGATGCACCGCTCCCCCAGGTCGCGTCCGATGCGGCGGCCGTCGGCGTCGAAGAGGTGCGCGGACATCTCGGCGGCGACACCGAGCGAGGCGTAGTGCGCGCGCTCCTCGTCGCTGAGCATGTCGTGCACCGTGGAGATGCCCGGTTCCCAGGAGCCGATGGAGACGCAGGCGACCGTGACCTTGTCGAAGTACTCGAAGGCGCGGGCGATCCCGGTCTGGTTGCGCAGGGCGGCGGCGGTGGCCTCGTCCGGCAGCAGCATCGGCGCGTAGATGGGGTGGGCGTCGCCGCCGGACACCTGGGCGGCGCGGCGGACGGCCTCGACGGAGCCGCGCTCGGCGGTCCCGGCGTCGTACACGCCCGTCAGCTGTACCACCGTGCACGGCGGCAGCCGGTCGAGCGCGGCCGCCATGTGGATGGTGGAGCGGCCCCAGGCGAGGCCGAGGACAGCGCCCTCGTCGACGAGTTCACCGAGCAGTTCGGCGGCGACCTCGCCCAGGTTCTCCGGGTCGGGGGTCTCCTCGGCGTCGGCCGGGGACTCGACCACGACGGCGTGTCTGAGGCCGTACCGGGCGCGGAGCGCGTCCGAGCGCTCGGCGTCCAGTTCGGCCGGGACGCGGATCTCGATGCGGACGAGATCCCGTTCGAGGGCGGTCTCCAGGACCCGGGCCACCTTGAAGCGGCTGACGCCGAACTCCTCCGCGATCTGGATCTTGGACTTTCCCTCCAGGTAGAAGCGGCGGGCCATGGCCGCCGCCTGCACCAGCTCAGCGGGTCCCATCCGCATGGCTGACCGGCCCGCCGACATACCCGACACGGCGCTCTCCTCACTGCTGTTCACACTCTGGATTCGCCGTTCATCCTCGCAGATCCGGCGCCGCGCTTCCGCCCTGATGGGTGGCCTTCTCTCAACCGTTCACCTCGGCGTGGCTCAGTGGCCGCACGCCCAGGACGAATCGGCGATCGCGCGGTCCGCCTGCGCGCGCAGCACCCGGACCGCCTCGGCCGGGTCCTGGGCGCCGTACACGGCCGATCCGGCGACGAAGACGTCCGCTCCGGCCTCGGCGCAGCGCTCGATCGTCTCGGCCGAGACACCGCCGTCGACCTGCAGCCACATCTGCAGGCCGTGCTTGGCGATCAGGTCGCGGGTGCGGCGGATCTTGGGCAGCGTGATGTCGAGGAACGCCTGCCCGCCGAAGCCCGGCTCGACCGTCATGATCAGCAGCATGTCCAGCTCGGGGAGCATGTCCTCGTACGACTCGATCGGCGTCGCGGGCTTCAGCGCCATGGCGGCGCGGGCACCCTTGGCGCGGATCTCACGGGCGAGCCGGATGGGGGCGTGCGCCGCCTCCACGTGGAAGGTCACCGAGGAGGCGCCCGCCTCCACGTACTGCGGGGCCCAGCGGTCGGGGTCCTCGATCATCAGGTGGCAGTCCAGCGGGATGTCCGTGGCGCGGGCCAGGGACTCCACGACCGGGGTGCCGAGCGTGAGGTTCGGGACGAAGTGGTTGTCCATGACGTCGACATGGAGATAGTCGGCGCCCTCGACCGCCTTCGCCTCGTCGGCGAGGCGGGCGAAGTCTGCGGACAGGATGCTGGGGTTGATCTGCGCGGCCATGGGCCAAGCCTGCCATGCCCCTCCGGGGGGTGCGGCGTCGGCCCGGTGGAGGTGCGGTCGTTCTTCGGGTGCCGGCCCGGTGGGGGTTGTTCGCGCAGTTCCCCGCGCCCCTGGGTCGGCTGCCCTCAGCGGGGTTTCAGACGTGTCCCAAGTGCTTCACGCCGTGCGGCGGATCAGGGCCAGGTACATGGCGTCCGTGCCGTGTTTGTGGGGCCAGAGTTGGATGTCGGGGCCTTCGCCGAGGTCGGGGACGCCGGGGAGGAGGGGGCGGGCGTCGATGAGTTCGGCGTCGGGGTGCTGCTTGAGGAGGTCGGCGACCACCGCGCGGGTTTCGGCCAGGTGCGGGGAGCAGGTGGCGTAGCCGACCACGCCGCCGACGCGGACGGAGTCCAGGGCGGTGCGGAGGAGGGCGCGCTGGAGCGGGGCGAAGTTGTCGAGGTCCTCGGGGCGGCGGCGCCAGCGGGCTTCCGGGCGGCGGCGGAGGGCGCCCAGGCCGGTGCAGGGGACGTCCATCAGGACGCGGTCGAAGGTGCCGGAGCGCCACGGCGGACGGGTGCCGTCCGCGGTGATCACCTGGTAGGGGCCGGGGTTGCCCGCCAGCGCCTTGGCGACCAGGCCCGCGCGGTGCGGCTGCTTCTCGGCGGCGAGGAGGGTGGCGCCGCGTTCGGCGGCGAGGGCGGCCAGCAGCGCGGCCTTGCCGCCGGGACCGGCACAGCCGTCGAGCCACTTCTCGTCGGGGCCGTCCAGGGGCGCGTTGGCGAGGGCGAGGGCGACCAGCTGGCTGCCCTCGTCCTGCACACCGGCCCGCCCCTCGCGCACGGCCGTCACCGCGCCCGGCTCGCCGCCCTCGGTGAGCCGTACCGCGTACGGCGACCAGTCACCGGCCACGGCGGCGTCCTCGGTCAGCAGTTCCTCGGCGGTGGCCCGGCCGGGCCGCGCGACGAGGGTGACCTCGGGCCGCTCGTTGTCCGCCGCGAGCAGCTCCTCGATGCCCGCGCGGCCGCCGCCGAGGGAGTCCCAGAGTGCGGAGACGACCCAGCGGGGGTGGGAGTGGACGACGGCGAGATGGTCCTCGGGGTCCTCGTCGTAGGGCGGCGCGACCAGTTCCAGCCAGCCGTCCAGGTCGTGCTGGGCGATCTTGCGCAGCACGGCGTTGACGAACTTGGCCCGCCCGTCGCCGAGCACCACGCGGGCCAGCTCGACCGAGGCCGACACGGCGGCATGGGTGGGGATGCGCGTCCCGAGCAGCTGGTGGGCACCCAGGCTCAGCACGTCGAGCACCGGCGGGTCCACCTCGCGCAGCGGCCGGTCGACACACCGGGCGATGATCGCGTCGTACGTGCCCTGACGGCGCAACGTGCCGTAGACCAGCTCGGTGGCGAGGGCGGCGTCCCGCGCGTCGAAGTCGCCGTTCTCCCGCGCCTTGCGCAGCAGCGGGGGCAGCACGAGGTTGGCGTAGGCGTCCCGTTCGTCCACCGCGCGCAGCGCGTCGAAGGCGAGGACGCGGACGGGGTCCTTCTGGGGGCGCCGGTAGGGCTTGGCGGGCCGCTGCGGCCGACGGGACTGCTCGCTCACGAAAGGTGCTCCGGATGTGCTTCAGGGGGGTGCGATCACCAGCGTACGTCGGCGGACCGTCACCCCCCACTCGCGGGGTGTCAGCCGCCGAGCGTCTCGCCCTCGCCGATCCGCGCCCCGCGCGCCCAGTCGGCGGCCCGCATCGGCTTCTTGCCCTGGGCCTGCACCCACAGCAGTTCGACGGCGTACGAGCCGGTGCCCACGTGCACGCTGTTCTTTCCGACGGCGAGCTGACCCGGCGCGAGGTCGGTCCGCTCGGGCACGGGCGTGACCTGGACCAGCTTGAGCCGCTCGCCCCGCAACACCGTCCACGCGCCGGGGGCGGGCGTGCAGCCGCGCACCACCCGGTCGACGCGCAGCGCGGGCGCCGCCCAGTCGACCTTGGCGTCCTCGACCGTGATCTTCGGCGCGAGGGTGATGCCCTCGGCGGGCTGCGGTACGGCCTTCAGGGTGCCGTCCGCGATGCCGTCCATGGTGGCCGCGAGCAGCCCGGACCCGGCGAAGGCGAGCCGGGTGAGCAGGTCGCCGCTGGTGTCGGTGGGGCGGATCTCCTCGGTGACGGTGCCGTAGACCGGGCCGGAGTCCAGGCCCTCCTCGATGAGGAAGGTGGCGGCGCCGGTGATCTCGTCGCCCGACATGATCGAGTGCTGCACGGGCGCGGCTCCGCGCCAGGCGGGCAGCAGCGAGAAGTGCAGGTTGACCCAGCCGTGGGCGGGGATGTCGAGGGCGACGCGGGGCAGCAGGGCGCCGTAGGCGACGACCGGGCAGCAGTCCGGGCCGATCTCCCTCAGGCGCTCCAGGAACGCCGGGTCGCGGGGGCTGACCGGCTTCAGCACCTCGATCCCGGCCTCCTCGGCCCGCTCGGCCACGGGCGAGGCGACCAGCCTGCGGCCCCGCCCGGCGGGCGCGTCGGGCCGCGTGACGACGGCGGCGACCTCGTGCCGCCCGGAGGCGATCAGGGCGTCCAGGGCGGGAACGGCGACCTCGGGGGTACCGGCGAAGACGAGCTTCATGGGCGGGATCGAGCCTCTCGATCGACGGCGGACGGGCAGCGGACCAGTCTATGACGGCGGGCGAATGTCAGATCGCCGCAGGCGCCGTTCCCCGCCGCCCACCCGCCCGAGGCCGCCGACGGCGACAGGCCCCCACATGTCGTCCAGCCTCCCGGCCGACAGTGAACGGGTGGTGCGCGGGTGGGAGACCCCGGCGTACAAACACACTCCGCACGCCCCCACCCCGTGACCAGCGGAGCGTCCACGCGTTGGTCAAGAGAGAGTTGACCACTTCGGGCCGCTCAAGCCCCCGCTTCAGCCGCCCACTTCCTTTCAACGCCGGTTCGAGAGGCTTGTCCATGGCCGACCACGCAACCCACGACGCCCAGGCCCGTGCCAGCCTGCACTTGCTGGTGCGGGACATCGAGCGGGTCCGCCGGCAGGTGGACGCACTGCGCACCCTCACCGCCCAGCTCGGCAACGTCTACCGCCCCCGCCGCTCCGGCCCGTCGACCGGCTTCGTCGTCTACGGACGCGCCCCCGCGCCGACGGTCCGCCTCGCCCAGGAACTCCGGGACAGCGTCGAGACCCTGGTGACGGCGGCTGTGGACTTCGACCGCTCGCTCGGCTTCTCCTGGGACGCGGTGGGTTCCGCGCTCGGCGTCACCAAGCAGGCCGTGCACCGCCGTTACGGCGCCCGCCGGGCCGCCGCCCAGGCCGCGGCCGATGCCGAGCGGGCCACCGAGCCCTCGGGCACCCGCACCATCAACACCGGCATGCCGACCGTCCCGGCGGCCCGCTCCATGCCGACCCAGCCGACCGCGGGCAGCTCCACCCTCCGCGACGACCCACGGCCGCCCGCCTTCCCCGGCCCGCGCAGCAGCGGCTGACCCGGCTCACCCCGCGCCCTCCCGGCACCGCCCGGGAGGGCGTTCGCACGCCCGGACACGCGACGATGCCCTGCCCGCCAGGGCCTCAGCCGATGTCCGGCGGGTCGACCCGCACCCGCACCGGCTCCGCGCTCCCGCGGGCCATCCGGGCAGCCTGGGCCGTCTTGAGGGCGGCGGCCAGTGCGGCGCCGCTGCCGGGCGGTACCCGGATCAGCGCCCGTTCCCAGCTCTCCCCCGGCGGTGGCGCGCCGGGCCTGCGCGGGCGGCCGGGCAGCGTCGGGGGCAGCGGTACCGGACCCAGCACCTCGGCGTCCGGGGGCGACTCGACGGCGGCGAGGAACTCGGCGACCGCCTGGGGCGTCCCGGACACGGCCGCCATCCGCGACACCGGGGGGAAGCCCAGCTCGGCCCGCTCGGCCAGCTCGCGCACCGCGAACCCGACCGGGTCCCACCGCACCAGCGCCTGCACCGGCCGCAGGGTCGGCTCGGCCACGACCACGACGGTCCCCCGCTCCCCCTGCGGCCGGACCAGTGCCGCCGCCCCGATCCACCGGCGCAGCGCGTCCTCGCCGGAGCGCAGGTCGGGACGGCCGAGCATGGCCCAGCCGTCGAGCAGCAGCGCCGCCGCGTAACCGCCCTCGGCGACCGGCTCGGCGCCCGGTGTACTCACGACCAGGGCGGGCGCGTCCGGCACGGTGTCGAGGACATGCTCACGGCCGGAGGTGCGTACGGGGACGGCGGGGAAGGCGCGCCCCAGTTCCTCGGCGGTGCGGCGCGCGCCGACGACCTGGGCGCGCAGCCGGAAGCCGCCGCACTCGGGACAGTGCCAGGAGTGCTCCTCGCGCCCGCACCACTCGCAGCGCAGCGCCCCGGCGTCCTGCGCCTGGAGCGGCCCGGCGCAGTGCGCGCACCGCGCGGGCGCCCGGCACTGGGCGCAGGCCAGGCGGGGCACGTATCCGCGCCGGGGCACCTGCACCAGCACCGGGCCGGTCTTCAGCCCCTCCCGGACGGCCTGCCAGGCGAGGCTGGGCAGGCGGGCGGCGCGGGCGGCCTCGTCGCGGGCGAGGTCGGTGTCCCCGACGGTGCGTACCAGCGGCGCGGTGCGGCGGACCTGGTCGCGCCCGGCGGTCAGGGGGCGCGCCCAGCCGCTCTCGACGAGCTGGGCGGCCTCCACCGTGCAGCTCCAACTGCCCACCAGGAAGGCGCACTTGTCGAGGGAGGCGCGCAGCAGCAGGACGTCGCGGGCGTGTGGCTGAGGGGCGTGCTGTTCGCTGTGGCTGTCGTCGCCGTCGTCCCAGATGGCCACGAGACCGAGGTCCTGGACGGGCGCGAACATGGCGGCGCGGGTGCCGACGACGGCCCGTACGGAGCCGCGCCGTACCGCGAGCCACTGCGCGTACCGCTTCTCGGGTCCGGCGTCGGCGGTGAGCAGCGCGTGGCGGCCCTTGCCGAGTAGGTCGGTCAGCGCGGCGTCGACCCGTGCGGCGGTGCGGCCGTCGGGGACGACGACCAGCGCGCCGCGTCCCGAGGCGAGGGTGGCGGCGACGGCGCGGGCGATCTCCTCGCTCCACTCGGGTCCCGGCAGCGCGTTCCACACCGCGCGGGGCGAACCGCCGGAGGCCAGGGCGTCGAGGAAGGCAGGACCGTGCTCGTAGCGGGCCCAGGTGCCCGCGTCCGGGGCCGGGGGCGCCGGGAGGGGCTCGGGGGAGGCACGCTTCTCCGCGCGGGCGCTGCGCGGCGGCACGGCCAGTTGCAGCACGTCGGCGAGGCTGCCCGCGTACCGGTCGGCGACGGCGCGGGCGAGTCCGAGGAGTTCCTCGCCGAGCACCGGTTCCGGGGAGACGACCTGGGCGAGGGCGGCGAGCGGGCCCGCGTAGTCGGAGTCGTCACGTCGCTCGATCAGGTAGCCGTCGATCAGGCCTCCGCCCTCACGGCGCCCGTCCCGCACCCGGTGCCGCCCGGCGCCGAACCGCACCCGGACCCGCACACCGGGCTGCGCGTCGGCGTCGAGTTCCTCGGGCACGGCGTAGTCGAAGTAGCGGTCGAGGTGGAGCACGCCCTTGTCGACGAGCACCCGGGCGACCGGCCGGTCCTTGGCGAGCGCCGCCCCCCGCCAGGTGCGCGGCTTGGCGCGCGGTACGTCGGCGCCGCGCACGCTCTCCCGGATGAGCGCGAGCTGCTCCGGCGGCGGCCCCTCGGCCCCGCCGCCCCCCGGCCCGTTCTCGCTGCTCACGCTTGCATTCTTCCAAAGACCACTGACAGCACCGTCCGCGAGCTACCCGGAACACGCCGAGGCCCGGCGCCCCCGAAGGGAGGCCGGGCCTCGGTTCACGCGGTGCGGGTCAGACGCCGGCGGCCTTGCGCAGGGCGTCGACGCGGTCGGTGCGCTCCCAGGTGAAGTCGGGGATCTCCCGGCCGAAGTGGCCGTAGGCCGCCGTCTGGGCGTAGATCGGACGCAGCAGGTCGAGGTCGCGGATGATCGCGGCCGGGCGGAGGTCGAAGACCTCGTCGATGGCCTTCTCGATCTTCTCCGGCTCGATCTTGGCGGTGCCGAAGGTCTCCACGAACAGACCGACCGGCTCGGCCTTGCCGATCGCGTACGCGACCTGGACCTCGCAGCGCGAGGCCAGACCCGCCGCCACCACGTTCTTGGCGACCCAGCGCATCGCGTACGCGGCCGAACGGTCCACCTTCGACGGGTCCTTGCCCGAGAAGGCACCGCCACCATGACGGGCCATGCCGCCGTACGTGTCGATGATGATCTTGCGGCCGGTCAGACCCGCGTCACCCATCGGACCGCCGATCTCGAACCGGCCCGTCGGGTTCACCAGCAGGCGGTAGCCCTCGGTGTCGATCTTGATGCCCTCGTCCAGCAGCGCCTTCAGCTCGGGCTCCACCACGAACTCGCGGATGTCCGGCGCCAGCAGCGACTCCAGGTCGATGTCCGAGGCGTGCTGGCTGGAGACCACGACGGTGTCGAGACGGACGGCCTTGTCGCCGTCGTACTCGATGGTGACCTGCGTCTTGCCGTCGGGGCGCAGGTAGGGGATGGTGCCGTTCTTGCGGACCTCGGAGAGCCGCTTGGACAGGCGGTGCGCCAGGAAGATCGGCAGCGGCATCAGCGTCGGCGTCTCGTCCGAGGCGTAGCCGAACATCAGACCCTGGTCGCCCGCGCCCTGCTTGTCCAGCTCGTCCTCATCGCCCTCGACCCGCGACTCGTAGGCCGTGTCGACGCCCTGCGCGATGTCCGGGGACTGCGCGCCGATGGACACCGAGACGCCGCAGGAGGCGCCGTCGAAGCCCTTCTTCGAGGAGTCGTAGCCGATCTCCAGGATCTTCTCGCGCACCAGCTGGGCGATGGGCGCGTAGGCCTTGGTGGTGACCTCGCCGGCCACGTGGACCAGGCCGGTGGTGATCAGCGTCTCGACGGCGACGCGGGACGAGGGGTCCTCGCGGAGCAGCGCGTCGAGAATGGTGTCGCTGATCTGGTCAGCGATCTTGTCGGGGTGACCTTCGGTCACGGACTCCGAGGTGAACAGGCGACGGGACACAACGCTCCCTGGGGTTGCAGCGGCTGCTGTCTGATCATTGAAGGACCACGTCGGGAGCTGCGCCCAACGTCGTCCGTGAACAGTTTATCGGTCACACCTGCCCACAAGGCCACCTGTTCTCGACCAGCGAGAACGCTGTGACCTGCGGCACAGGCATTCTGCCCGCAGGCGCGCGGCGTTGGCCAGAGCCGCCACGCGCCATCGCGGTGTGAAAAAAAGACTCCGGGTGGCCGAAAACGACCGTCCCGTACGGCCCAGCCGGTTCAGCCGAGCCGGGCCGCCACCAGGTCCCAGACGGTGTCGGCCAGGGCCTCCTTCGGTCCGTGCGGGACGGCCGTCTCGGTGCCGTCGGCGCCGAGGACCACCGCCTCGTTGTCCGCCGAGCCGAAGGTCCTGCGCTCCCCCACCTCGTTCACCACGAGCAGATCGCAGCCCTTGCGGGCCAGCTTGGCGCGGCCGTTGGCGAGCACGTCGTCGGTCTCGGCGGCGAAGCCGACGACGACCTGGCCGGGACGGGCGCGCTCGGCGGCGACCTCCGCGAGCACGTCCGGGTTGCGGACCAGGGCGACCGGTTCGGGCTCCTGGCCGTCCTTCTTCTTGATCTTCCCGCTCGCGTAGACGGCCGGGCGGAAGTCGGCGACGGCGGCGGCCATGACCACGGCGTCGGCGTCGGCCGCGGCCTTGAGCACCGCCTCGCGCAGCTGGACGGCGGTGCCGACGCGCACGATGTCCACCCCCGCCGGGTCGGGCAGCTCGGCGTTGGCCGAGACCAATGTCACGCGGGCCCCGCGCGCGGCGGCGGTCCGGGCGAGGGCGTAACCCTGCTTGCCGGAGGAACGGTTGCCGAGGAAGCGCACCGGGTCGAGCGGCTCACGGGTGCCGCCCGCCGAGACCACCACATGGCGGCCCGCGAGATCGGGTTCGGCCACGCCCCGCGCCAGCACCCGGCGGCACACCTCGAAGATCTCGGCCGGGTCGGGCAGCCGCCCCTTGCCGGTGTCGACACCGGTGAGGCGGCCGACGGCGGGCTCGACGACGACCGCGCCCCGGCGGCGCAGGGTGGCCACGTTCTCCTGGGTGGCGGGGTGCTCCCACATCTCGGTGTGCATCGCCGGGGCGAAGACCACCGGACAGCGCGCGGTGAGCAGCGTGTTGGTGAGCAGGTCGTCGGCGAGGCCGTGCGCGGCCTTGGCGAGCAGGTCGGCGGTGGCGGGCGCGACGACCACGAGGTCGGCGTGCTGCCCGATCCGGACGTGCGGGACCTCGTGCACGTCGTCCCAGACCTCGGTGGAGACCGGGTTGCCGGACAGCGCGGACCAGGTGGGGGCGCCGACGAAGTGCAGCGCGGAGGCGGTCGGCACCACGCGCACGTCATGGCCCGACTCGGTGAACCGTCTGAGCAGCTCACAGGACTTGTACGCGGCGATGCCACCGCTGACGCCCAGCACGACCTTCGGCTTGTCCACCGTCTCCACCGTCTCTCCCCGGCTCCCCTCGGACTTTCGGGAACCTCTGACACCCATGACACACCACAGGCCCGGCAGCATGACTGCCGGGCCTGTGGATAAGTCAGCCGCGATCTGAAAGTACGACCGCGACCGGAAGGAACTACTGGACCGGGCCCTCGATGGCCTCGGAGGTCAGCAGACCGGCGTTGATCTCCCGCAGGGAGATCGACAGCGGCTTCTCGTGGACGTGGGTGTCGACGAGCGGACCGACGTACTCGAGGAGACCCTCACCGAGCTGCGAGTAGTACGCGTTGATCTGACGGGCGCGCTTGGCCGCGTAGATCACCAGGCTGTACTTCGAGTCGGTGGCCTCGAGGAGCTCGTCGATCGGAGGGTTGATGATGCCCTCGGGCGCGGTGATGGAAGAGGACACGCTCTGCCTTCCGATGGGTGGGAAAGATTCAGTCGGTGTGCGACTCGGGACGAACCGCCGTGACCGATGCGTCCGATTGATGGACGGCGGTCACGATCACACAACGTCCATCAAGGCTAGCAGCTCCCCGGCCACGTCCTCGACGGAGGTGTTGACCAGGGTCACGTCGAACTCGGGCTCGGCCGCCAGTTCCGTCCTGGCCGCCTCCAGCCGGCGTTCGATGACCTCGGGCGACTCGGTGCCGCGACCGGTGAGCCTGCGCACCAGCTCCTCCCAGGAGGGCGGGGCCAGGAACACCAATTGGGCGTCGGCCATCGACTCGCGGACCTGCCGGGCGCCCTGGAGGTCGATCTCCAGCAGCACCGGCTCGCCCTTCTCCAGCCGCTCCAGCACGGCCGCGCGGGGCGTGCCGTAGCGGTTGCCGGCGAACTCGGCCCACTCCAGCAGCTCGCCGTTGGCGATCAGCTTGTCCATCTCCTCGTCACTGACGAAGAAGTAGTGGACACCGTGCTGCTCGCCGGGGCGCGGCTTGCGGGTGGTCGCGGACACCGACAGCCATACGTCGGGGTGTGCCTTGCGCATATGGGCGACGACCGTGCTCTTGCCGACCCCGGAGGGGCCGGAGAGCACGGTCAGCCGCGGACGTGCGTCCGGGGGTACGGGGGACGTCCCCCGGAATGTTCCAGCCATGCAGCGATTATTCCAGCAATCCCGGAGTGCCCGGGACTCCGGTCCGGGCAGCGCCCGGACTCAGGAGCCGGTGCTGCCGAACTCACGCTCCAGGGAAGCAATCTGGTTGGAACCGAGGCCGCGGACACGGCGGCTCTCGGAGATGCCCAGACGCTCCATGATCTGCTTGGCGCGGACCTTGCCCACGCCCGGCAGGGACTCCAGCAGGGCCGAGACCTTCATCTTGCCGATGACCTCGTTCTCCTGGCCCTGCTTGATGACCTCGTGCAGCGAGGCGCCGGAGTGCTTGAGTCGATTCTTGACCTCGGCCCGCTCCCGGCGAGCCGCGGCGGCCTTTTCGAGCGCGGCTGCGCGCTGTTCAGGGGTAAGGGGCGGAAGAGCCACGCCTACGTCACCTCGGATGTCGAACTGTCGGATACGGACCGGTGAGGAACCTAGTCGCCCCACACCTGGGGAGGGACGAGCAACACGCTCGCCCGCTCTCACTGCTCGGAGACTAGCGGGCAAGTTCGCCGGAGTCAGCGAGAACAGCGGAAAAGTCCTGGTCAGCCTCCGTGAGGCCGGACTTTTCCGGCATACTGCCCATGATTCGGGGATGTATTCGCCTCCCGGACCCCCGGCCGAGGCCGTCCGGCGTGCTCAGACACCCGCGACGGCGGCCCGGATCTCGTCCGCGAAGGCCGCGGTCGCCGCCCGCAGCGCATCGACGCCGGGACCGTGCCGCAGCACGCCCCGGCTGACGTTCGGCACCACATTGCCCACGGCGCTCCCGAAAACCGCCGGAAGGTCGGCCGGGGTCGCACCCTGCGCGCCGACGCCGGGGGCGAGCAGCGGGCCGTCGATGGCGAGGTCGTAGGAGGACAGGTCGCCTACCGTGGCGCCGACGACCGCGCCGAAGGAGCCCAGCGGCTCGGCACCCGCGTTCTCGGCGGCGAGGTGGCCCAGCACGGTCGCGGCGACCGTACGGCCGTCCGCGCGGACCGCGTGCTGCACCTCGGGGCCCTCCGGGTTGGAGGTCAGCGCGAGCACGAACAGTCCGGTGCCGTTCTCGCGGGCCAGCTCGAACGCCGGGGCGAGCGAGCCGAAGCCGAGGTAGGGCGAGACGGTGAGCGCGTCCGAGAACAGCGGGGCGTCCTTGTGCAGGAACGCCTCCGCGTACCCGGCCATGGTGGAGCCGATGTCGCCGCGCTTGGCGTCCATCACGACCAGGGCGCCCGCCGCGCGGGCCTCGGCCACCGTGCGCTCCAGGACCGCGACACCGCGCGAGCCGAACCGCTCGAAGAACGCGCTCTGCGGCTTGATGACGGCGACCCGGTCGGCGATCGCCTCCACGACGGTGCGGCTGAACCGCTCCAGGCCGTCCACGTCGTCGTTCAGGCCCCAGTCGGCGAGCAGCGAGGCGTGCGGGTCGATGCCGACGCACAGCGGGCCGCGCTCGTCCATGGCGCGGCGCAGCCGGGTGCCGAAGGGCTCGCTCATGCGGGGTTCCTCACGTCGGCGCCGACCGCGTCGGCGAGGGTGGCGTAGGGGCTGGCCTTCAGCCGGGCGGCGAGGCCCTGGTGGACGGCGCGGGTCCAGAAGGGGCCCTCGTAGACGAAGGCGCTGTAGCCCTGGACCAGGGTGGCGCCCGCCAGGATGCGCTGCCAGGCGTCCTCGGCGGTCTCCACGCCGCCGACGCCCACCAGGGTGATGCGGTCGCCCACGCGCGCGTACAGGCGGCGCAGCACCTGGAGGGAGCGGGTCTTCAGCGGGGCGCCGGACAGGCCGCCCGCCTCCTTCACCAGCGAGGGCGCGGAGCGCAGGCCGAGGCCCTCGCGGGCGATGGTGGTGTTGGTGGCGATGATGCCGTCGAGACCGAGTTCCACGGCGAGGTCGGCCACGGCGTCGACGTCCTCGTCCGCGAGGTCGGGGGCGATCTTCACCAGGAGCGGGACACGGCGGTCACCGGTGGCGCGGTCGGCGGCCTCGCGCACGGCGCTCAGCAGCGGGCGCAGCGCCTCGGTGGCCTGGAGGTTCCTGAGGCCCGGGGTGTTCGGGGAGGAGACGTTGACCACGAGGTAGTCGGCGTGCGGGGCGAGCCGCTCGGCGGACTTCACGTAGTCGGCGACGGCGTCCGCCTCGGCGACGGCCTTGGTCTTGCCGATGTTGACGCCGACGACCGTACGGAACACCGGGCGCCGGGCGGCGAGGCGGGCAGCGACGGCGAGGGAGCCCTCGTTGTTGAAGCCCATGCGGTTGATCAGGGCCCGGTCGGCGACCAGCCGGAACAGCCGCTGCTTGGGGTTGCCGGGCTGGGCCTCGCCGGTGACGGTGCCGATCTCGACGTGGTCGAAGCCGAGCATGGAGAGCCCGTCGATGCCGACGGCGTTCTTGTCGAAGCCCGCGGCGAGTCCGAAGGGGCCGTGCATGCGCAGGCCGAGGGCCTCGGTGCGCAGTTCCGGGTGCCGGGGGGCGAGCACGGCGGCGACGAAGGTGCGCAGGACGGGGACGCGGGCGAGCAGCCTGATCCAGCGGAAGGCGAGGTGGTGCGCCTGTTCCGGGTCCATCCGCTTGAAGACGAGGTGGAAGAAGAACTTGTACATGGGTGTCCTCATGACATGGCGGTGCTCATGAAGAGGGGGACACCGTTTCCGGTGTCCCCCTCGTCGGTGGCTAGTCGCGGGCGGCGTTCAGGTGTTCCGCGTGTTCCTGCAGCGACCGGACGCCCACGTCCCCGCGGCCGAGGGCGTCGATGCCCTGGACGGCCGCGGCGAGCGCCTGGACGGTGGTCAGGCAGGGCACCGAGCGGGCCACGGCCGCCGTACGGATGTCGTAGCCGTCGAGGCGGCCGCCGGTGCCGTAGGGCGTGTTGACGATGAGGTCGACCTCGCCGTCGTGGATGAGCTGGACGATGGTCCGCTCACCGTTCGGGCCGGCGCCCTCGGACTGCTTGCGCACCACGGTGGCGTTGATGCCGTTGCGCTTGAGGACCTCGGCGGTGCCGGAGGTGGCCAGCAGCTCGAAGCCGTGGGCGACCAGCTCACGGGCCGGGAAGATCATCGAGCGCTTGTCGCGGTTGGCGACCGAGATGAACGCGCGGCCCTTGGTGGGCAGCGGTCCGTACGCGCCCGCCTGCGACTTGGCGTACGCCGTGCCGAAGACGGAGTCGATGCCCATGACCTCGCCGGTGGAGCGCATCTCCGGGCCGAGCACGGTGTCCACGCCGCGGCCCTGGATGTCCCGGAAGCGGGACCAGGGCATCACGGCCTCCTTGACGGAGATCGGCGCGTCCAGCGGGAGTTCGCCGCCGTCGCCGGTGGCGGGCAGCAGGCCCTCGGCGCGCAGCTCGGCGATGGTCGCGCCGAGCGAGATGCGGGCGGCGGCCTTGGCGAGCGGGACGGCGGTCGCCTTGGAGGTGAAGGGGACCGTGCGGGAGGCGCGGGGGTTGGCCTCCAGGACGTAGAGGATGTCGCCGGACATGGCGAACTGGATGTTGATCAGTCCGCGCACGCCGACGCCCTTGGCGATGGCCTCGGTGGAGGCGCGCAGCCGCTTGATGTCGAAGCCGCCGAGGGTGATCGGGGGCAGGGCGCACGCCGAGTCGCCGGAGTGGATGCCGGCCTCCTCGATGTGCTCCATGACGCCGCCGAGGTAGAGCTCCTCGCCGTCGTAGAGGGCGTCGACGTCGATCTCGATGGCGTCGTCCAGGAAGCGGTCCACGAGGACCGGCCGGGAGGGGCTGATCTCGGTGGACTCCTCGATGTACGCGGAGAGGCGCTCCTCCTCGTACACGATCTCCATGCCGCGTCCGCCGAGGACGTAGGAGGGGCGGACCAGGACCGGGTAGCCGATCTCGTCCGCGATGGCCTTGGCCTCGGCGAAGGTGGTGGCGGTGCCGTGCTTGGGCGCGGGCAGTCCGGCCTCGGCGAGGACGCGGCCGAAGGCGCCGCGGTCCTCGGCGGCGTGGATGGCCTCCGGCGGGGTGCCGACGACCGGCACGCCGTTGTCCTTCAGGGCCTGTGCGAGGCCCAGCGGGGTCTGCCCGCCGAGCTGCACGACCACACCGGCGATCGGGCCCGCGAGGGACTCCGCGTGCACGATCTCCAGCACGTCCTCCAGGGTGAGCGGCTCGAAGTAGAGCCGGTCGGAGGTGTCGTAGTCGGTGGAGACGGTCTCCGGGTTGCAGTTGACCATCACGGTCTCGTACCCGGCGTCGGAGAGCGCGAAGGAGGCGTGGACGCAGGAGTAGTCGAACTCGATGCCTTGGCCGATGCGGTTGGGACCGGAGCCCAGGATGATCACGGCGGGCTTCTCGCGCGGCGCGACCTCGCTCTCCTCGTCGTAGGAGGAGTAGAAGTACGGCGTCTTCGCGGCGAACTCGGCGGCGCAGGTGTCGACCGTCTTGTAGACCGGGCGGATGCCCAGGACGTGCCGGACCTCGCGGACGACGTCCTCGCGCAGGCCCCGGATCTCGGCGATCTGGAGGTCGGAGAAGCCGTGCCGCTTGGCCTCGGTGAGCAGTTCGGCGGTCAGCTCGGGGGCCTCGGCCAGCTCGTCGGCGGTCTCCTTGATCAGGAAGAGCTGGTCCACGAACCAGGGGTCGATCTTCGTGTAGTCGAAGATCTCCTCGGGCGTGGCGCCCGCGCGGATCGCCTGCATGACGGTGTTGATCCGGCCGTCGGTGGGGCGGACCGCCTCTTCGAGGAGGGCGGTCTTCTCGCCGGGTTCACCGGTGAAGGTGAACTGGCTGCCCTTCTTCTCCAGCGAGCGCAGCGCCTTCTGGAACGCCTCGGTGAAGTTGCGGCCGATGGCCATGGCCTCGCCGACCGACTTCATGGTGGTGGTCAGCGTGGAGTCGGCCTGCGGGAACTTCTCGAAGGCGAACCGGGGGGCCTTGACGACGACGTAGTCGAGCGTGGGCTCGAAGGAGGCCGGGGTCTCCTGGGTGATGTCGTTGGGGATCTCGTCCAGGGTGTAGCCCACGGCCAGCTTGGCGGCGATCTTGGCGATCGGGAAGCCGGTGGCCTTGGAGGCGAGCGCGGAGGACCGGGAGACGCGCGGGTTCATCTCGATGACGATGACCCGGCCGTCCTCGGGGTTCACCGCGAACTGGATGTTGCAGCCGCCGGTGTCCACGCCGACCTCGCGGATGATCGCGATGCCGACGTCGCGCAGGAGCTGGTACTCGCGGTCGGTGAGCGTCATCGAGGGCGCGACGGTGATGGAGTCACCGGTGTGCACGCCCATCGGGTCGAAGTTCTCGATGGAGCAGACGACCACGACGTTGTCGTTCTTGTCGCGCATCAGCTCCAGCTCGTACTCCTTCCAGCCGAGGATGGACTCCTCCAGGAGCACCTCGGTGGTCGGGGAGAGCGTGAGGCCCTGGCCGGCGATGCGGCGCAGCTCGTCCTCGTCGTGGGCGAAGCCGGAACCGGCGCCGCCCATGGTGAAGGAGGGGCGGACGACGACGGGGTAGCCGCCGAGCGTGTCAACGCCCTTGAGGACGTCGTCCATGGTGTGGCAGATGACCGAGCGGGCGGACTCGCCGTGGCCGGTCTTCTTGCGGACCTCCTCCACGACGCCCTTGAAGAGGTCGCGGTCCTCGCCCTTGTGGATCGCCTCGGGCTTGGCGCCGATCAGCTCGACGCCGTACTTCTCCAGCACACCGCTGTCGTGCAGGGAGATGGCGGTGTTCAGGGCGGTCTGGCCGCCCAGGGTGGGCAGGAGGGCGTCGGGGCGCTCCTTGGCGATGATCTTCTCGACGAACTCAGGAGTGATCGGCTCGACGTACGTGGCGTCGGCGATCTCCGGGTCGGTCATGATCGTCGCGGGGTTGGAGTTGACGAGGACCACGCGCAGGCCCTCGGCCTTGAGCACGCGGCACGCCTGGGTGCCGGAGTAGTCGAACTCGGCGGCCTGACCGATGACGATCGGGCCGGAGCCGATGACCAGGACGGACTGGATATCGGAGCGCTTAGGCACGCTGGCCCTCCAACAGGGAGACGAAGCGGTCGAACAGGTAGGCGGCGTCGTGGGGTCCCGCTGCCGCTTCGGGGTGGTACTGGACGGAGAAGGCCGGCTGGTCGAGCAGCTGGAGGCCCTCCACCACGTCGTCGTTCAGGCAGACGTGGGAGACCTCGGCGCGGCCGAACTTCGTGTCGCTGACCTTGTCCAGCGGCGCGTCGACGGCGAAGCCGTGGTTGTGCGCGGTGACCTCCACCTTGCCGGTGGTGCGGTCCTGGACCGGCTGGTTGATGCCGCGGTGGCCGTACTTCAGCTTGTAGGTGCCGAAGCCGAGGGCGCGGCCGAGGATCTGGTTGCCGAAGCAGATGCCGAACAGCGGGGTCTTCCGCTCCAGCACGGCGGTCATGAGGGCCACCGGGCCGTCGGCCGTGGCCGGGTCGCCGGGGCCATTGGAGAAGAACACACCGTCGGGGGCGACGGCGTAGACGTCCTCGGCCGTGGCGGTCGCCGGGAGCACGTGCACCTCTATGCCGCGCTCGGCCATCCGCTGCGGGGTCATGCCCTTGATGCCGAGGTCGATCGCGGCGACGGTGAACTTCTTCTCACCGACCGCGGGGACGACGTACGCCTCCTTGGTGGCGACCTCCTCGTAGAGGCTCGCGCCCTTCATGTGCGGCTGGGCCTGGACCCGCTCCACCAGTTCGGCGTCGGGGGCCAGCGTCTCGCCGGAGAAGATCCCGGCGCGCATGGAGCCGCGCTCGCGCAGGTGGCGGGTGAGGGCGCGGGTGTCGATGCCGCTGATGCCGACGACGCCCTGGGCGGTCAGCTCGTCGTCCAGGGAGCGCCGGGAGCGCCAGTTGGACGGCACACGCGCGGGGTCGCGCACGACGTAGCCGGAGACCCAGATGCGGCCCGACTCGTCGTCCTCGTCGTTCCAGCCGGTGTTGCCGATCTGGGGGGCGGTGGCGACGACGATCTGGCGGTCGTAGGAGGGGTCGGTCAGGGTCTCCTGGTAGCCGGTCATGCCGGTGGAGAACACGGCCTCGCCGAAGGTCTCCCCCACGGCCCCGTAGGCGCGGCCGCGGAAGGTGCGGCCGTCCTCCAGGACGAGAACGGCGGGAGTCTTGGCGGCTCCCCTGGTGGAGGTCGTCATCGTGCGCCTTCCGTGTGGTTGGTCATCTGGTTCAGGGTCTCGACCCAGGTGGTGTGTTCGGCGGCGTGGTCGGAGCGGAAGCCGGAGTCGATCAGCTTCTCGCCGTGCGCCCAGGTCACCACGAGCAGTCCGCCCTCGGTGAGGACCTTGCCCGCGATGCCCTTGTCGAGCCGGGCGCCGCGCAGCGCGTCGGCGGGGATGAGGAAGTCGGTGGCGCCGGGGCGCTCGACGGCCAGCCCTTCGTCGGTGAGGGTCAGCTCGGCCCGGCTGCGGGAGCCCAGGCCGTGGGCCACGATCCGGTCCAGCCACTGCCCGGCGGTGGTGGAGCCGTGGTAGCGGCCGCTCATGGAGAGTTTCTCGGGGCCGAGGTCGTCCGGCACCTCGGGCAGTGCGGGCAGGTCGCTCTGGAGGGTGCCGCGCCACTTCCAGCCCTCGCGCATCAGCCAGTAGACGAGGGCGACGAAGAGGGCCAGGCCGACGAGCCAGCCCAGGCGGGCGGCCCAGTCGGTCACCGCGGCCGACTTCTTCTCGTCCGCCAGGGTCGTGGCGAGCGATGCGGCGAGCTGAGTTGCAGGTGTCACGTGAGCTTCCCGTCCATGAGCGTGGCCTTGCCCCGCAGCCAGGTGTGGGTGACACGGCCCGGCAGCTCGCGGCCCTCGTACGGGGTGTTGCGGCTGCGCGAGGCGAAGCGCGCGGGGTCCACCTGTCCACGGTAGGCCGTGTCCACGAGGGTGAGGTTGGCGGGCTCGCCCGCGGCGACGGGGCGCCCGTGGCCGGTGGCGCCGCCGATGCGGGCCGGGGTGAAGGACATCCGGTCGGCGACCGCGGCCCAGTCCAGCAGGCCGGTCTCGACCATGGTCTCCTGCACCACGGACAGCGCGGTCTCCAGGCCGACCATGCCCATGGCGGCCGCGGCCCACTCGCAGTCCTTGTCCTCGTGCGGGTGCGGGGCGTGGTCGGTGGCGACGATGTCGATCGTGCCGTCGGCCAGCGCCTCGCGCAGGGCGCGGACATCGCGCTCGGTGCGCAGCGGCGGGTTGACCTTGTAGGCCGGGTTGTAGGTGCGCACCATCTCCTCGGTCAGGAGCAGGTGGTGCGGGCACACCTCGGCGGTGACGTCGATGCCACGGGACTTGGCCCAGCGGATGATCTCCACCGAGCCGGCCGTGGAGAGGTGGCAGATGTGCAGGCGGGAGCCGACGTGCTCGGCGAGCAGCACGTCCCGCGCGATGATCGACTCCTCGGCGACGGCGGGCCAGCCGCCGAGGCCCAGCTCGGCGGAGACGACGCCCTCGTTCATCTGGGCGCCCTCGGTGAGCCGGGGCTCCTGGGCGTGCTGGGCGACGACCCCGCCGAACGCCTTCACGTACTCCAGGGCGCGGCGCATGATCACCGCGTCGTCCACGCACTTGCCGTCGTCGGAGAAGACGCTGACCTCGGCGGCGGAGTCGTGCATGGCGCCCAGCTCGGCGAGCTTCTTGCCCTCCAGGCCCACGGTGACGGCGCCGATGGGGCGGACGTCGCAGTAGCCGGACTCCTTGCCGAGCCGCCAGACCTGCTCGACCACGCCCGCGGTGTCGGCGACGGGGAAGGTGTTGGCCATGGCGAAGACGGCGGTGAAGCCGCCGGAGGCGGCGGCGCGGGTGCCGGTGAGCACGGTCTCGGAGTCCTCGCGGCCCGGCTCGCGCAGATGGGTGTGCAGGTCGACCAGGCCCGGCAGCAGCACCTTGCCGTCGGCCTCGACGACCTCGGCGCCCTCGGCGGCGAGGCCGGTGCCGACCGCCGCGATCAGCTCGCCGTCGATCAGTACGTCCTGCGGCTCGCCCCCGAGCACCTTCGCACCACGGATCAGGATCTTGCTCATGGGTCTTACTTCTCCTCGGTACGAAGGTGGGCGGTGGCGGGCTGGGTGCTGGCGGGCTCGTAGCCGCCGAGCAGCAGGTAGAGGACGGCCATGCGGATGGAGACGCCGTTGGCGACCTGCTCCACGACCGTGCAGCGGTCGGAGTCGGCGACCTCGGCGGTGATCTCCATGCCCCGGACCATCGGGCCGGGGTGCATGACGATGGCGTGCTCCGGCAGCCGGGCCATGCGGTCCCCGTCGAGGCCGTAGCGGCGGGAGTACTCGCGCTCGGTGGGGAAGAACGCGGCGTTCATCCGCTCTCGCTGGACGCGGAGCATCATCACCGCGTCGGACTTGGGCAGCGTGGAGTCGAGGTCGTAGGACACCTCGCAGGGCCAGGTCTCCACGCCCACGGGGAGCAGGGTGGGCGGGGCGACCAGGGTGACATCGGCGCCGAGGGTGTGCAGCAGGTCCACGTTGGAGCGGGCGACCCGGCTGTGCAGGACGTCGCCGACGAGGGTGACGCGCTTGCCCGCGAGGTCCTGGCCGAGCCCGGCGTCGGGGCCGATCAGGCGGCGGCGCATGGTGAAGGCGTCCAGCAGGGCCTGGGTGGGGTGCTGGTGGGTGCCGTCGCCGGCGTTGATGACCGGGGCGTCGATCCAGCCGGAGTTGGCGAGGCGGTAGGGGGCGCCGGAGGCGCTGTGCCGGATGACGACGGCGTCCACGCCCATCGCCTCCAGCGTCTGGGCGGTGTCCTTCAGGGACTCGCCCTTGGAGACGCTGGAGCCCTTGGCCGCGAAGTTGATGACGTCGGCGGAGAGGCGCTTCTCGGCGGCCTCGAACGAGATCCGGGTGCGGGTCGAGTCCTCGAAGAAGAGGTTGCAGACCGTGCGGCCGCGCAGGGTCGGCAGTTTCTTGATCGGCCGGTCCGCGACCCTGGCCATCTCCTCGGCGGTGTCGAGGATCAGGACGGCGTCGTCGCGGGTGAGGTCGGCGGCCGAGATGAGATGACGCTGCATCTGTCAGGCTCCGTAAGGCAGTTAATACGGGAGGTTTCGGGCGGACCGGGGTGCGTCGAGGCACGCCGAAGCGGCCGGACGCCCGGAAGCGCTACTGGTCGGCAGACTTGGCACCGAGCAGCACGGTGTCCCGGCCGTCCTCCTCGGCGAGCTGGACCTTGACCGTCTCCCGCAGCGACGTGGGGAGGTTCTTGCCGACGTAGTCGGCGCGGATCGGCAGTTCCCGGTGGCCGCGGTCGACGAGGACGGCGAGCTGGACCGCGCGGGGGCGCCCGATGTCGTTCAGGGCGTCGAGGGCGGCCCGGATGGTGCGGCCGGAGAAGAGCACGTCGTCCACGAGCACCACCAGGCGGCCGTCCACGCCGTCACCGGGGATCTCGGTGCGGGCGAGGGCGCGCGGGGGGTGCATGCGCAGGTCGTCGCGGTACATGGTGATGTCGAGCGAGCCGACCGGAATCTTGCGGTCGGTGACCTGCTCCAGCTTGACGGCGAGCCGCTGGGCGAGGAAGACGCCTCGCGTGGGGATGCCGAGGAGCACCACGTCGTCGGCGCCCTTGGCGCGTTCGACGATCTCGTGGGCGATGCGGGTGAGGACGCGGGCGATGTCAGGGCCTTCGAGCACGGGCCGGGCATCGGACGTCAGGGGATTGGCGTGCGAGTCCATGTGAAACGGACCTCCTTCTCCGCCTCACGGGACGGACTTTAAAGGACGTCGGATTTGCGCCAACCACCCTAGCAGGTCATCGGAGGGGCTTCTTCACCCGCTTGGCGCAGTGGGCGGCCACTACCACGGAAGAGTCGGTGTGGACCATTCGGCTTGACGCAGGAGAATCACGCTGCGTAACCTCACAGTGAGTTACCAGCCGCGCGGTGGGATCACCTGCCGCCCGCGTCTACACAGTGTCCGGGGAGCTATATGTCCAGCGAATACGCCAAACAGCTCGGGGCCAAGCTCCGGGCCATCCGCACCCAGCAGGGCCTTTCCCTCCACGGTGTCGAGGAGAAGTCCCAGGGGCGCTGGAAGGCCGTGGTGGTCGGTTCCTACGAGCGCGGCGACCGTGCCGTGACCGTGCAGCGCCTGGCCGAGCTGGCCGATTTCTACGGCGTTCCGGTGCAGGAGCTGCTGCCGGGCACCACGCCGGGCGGGGCCGCCGAGCCGCCGCCGAAGCTCGTCCTGGACCTGGAGCGGCTGTCCACGGTGCCGGCCGAGAAGGCGGGCCCCCTCCAGCGGTACGCGGCGACCATCCAGTCCCAGCGCGGTGACTACAACGGCAAGGTGCTGTCGATCCGCCAGGACGACCTGCGCACCCTCGCCGTCATCTACGACCAGTCCCCCTCGGTCCTCACCGAGCAGCTGATCAGCTGGGGCGTCCTGGACGCGGACGCGCGTCGCGCGGTGGCCCACGAGGACAGCTGACCGCTCCGCGGGGTTCAGCAGCAGAAACGTGCCGCCGGGGTGGCCGGAACTCATCGGTTCCGGCCACCCCGGCGGTTTCTCGTGTGCCACGCAGGACGCCGGAGGGCCCGCAGCAGGCGTGCTGCGGGCCCTCCGGCGTCTTGTCGTACCGTTTACGCCTCGTCGCGGCGCAGAGACGGCTTGAGCTCCTTGAAGCGGCCCAGGAGGCCGTTCACGAAGGCGGGCGACTCGTCCGTGGAGAACTCCTTGGCGAGCTGCACCATCTCGTCGAGGACGACCGCGTCCGGGGTCTCGTCCTCCCAGATCAGCTCGTACGCGCCGAGACGCAGCAGGTTGCGGTCGACGACCGGCATCCGGTCGAGCGTCCACCCCACCGCGTACTGGGCGATCAGGTCGTCGATACGGCGGGCGCGCTCGGCGTACCCCTCGACGAGCTGCATCGTGTACTCGCTCACGGGCGGCTGCCGGGTGTCGCTCCGGGAGAGCCGGACCCAGTCGGCGAGAACCGTGATGACGTCGGTGCCGCGCTGGTCACCCTCGAAGAGGATCTGGAAGGCGCGCTTGCGGGCCGTGTTGCGGGCGGCCACGGTTAGCTGTTCACCCGGCCGAGGTAGTCGCTGGTGCGAGTGTCGACCTTGATCTTCTCGCCGGTGGTGATGAAGAGCGGGACCTGGATCTGGTGGCCGGTCTCCAGCGTGGCGGGCTTGGTGCCACCGGTGGAGCGGTCGCCCTGGACGCCCGGCTCGGTCTCCTGGATGACCAGCTCGACGGCGGCCGGCAGCTCGACGAAGAGCACCTCGCCCTCGTGCTGGGCGACGACGGCGGTGAAGCCCTCGATCAGGAAGTTCGCGGCGTCGCCGACGGCCTTCGGGTCGATGTGCAGCTGGTCGTACGTCTCCATGTCCATGAAGACGAAGTACTCGCCGTCCTTGTACGAGTACTGCATGTCGCGCTTGTCGACGGTGGCCGTCTCGACCTTGACACCGGCGTTGAAGGTCTTGTCGACCACCTTGCCGGAGAGGACGTTCTTGAGCTTGGTGCGCACGAAGGCCGGGCCCTTACCGGGCTTGACGTGCTGGAACTCGACGACGGACCACAGCTGGCCCCCGTCGAGCTTGAGCACCATGCCGTTCTTGAGGTCGTTCGTGGAAGCCACGGTTGCGGAATCTCCTGGACTGACGTACGACCCCGGCGCTCGCACCTGGCTACAGGGCGAGCAGTTCCTTGGTCGTGATGGTGAGTAGCTCGGGTCCGCCGTCCGCCTCGGGGCGGACGACGAGCGTGTCATCGATCCGGACTCCGCCCCGGCCCGGAAGGTGGACCCCCGGCTCGACGGTGACCGGCACGCAAGCGTCAAGTTTACCCATGGCCGCGGGGGCGAGCTGCGGGTCCTCGTCTATTTCGAGTCCGACACCGTGTCCGGTGACCGGCTGGAGGGCGGCGCCGTATCCGGCGGAGTCCAGCACCTGGCGCGCGGCACGGTCCACGTCACGGCAGGCGGCGCCCGGCACGAGGGCCTCGCGACCGGCCCGTTGGGCGGCGAAGACCAGGTCGTACAGCTCGATCTGCCAGTCGGCGGGCGAGGTGCCGATGACGAAGGTCCGGCCGATCTCGCAGCGGTAGCCCCGGTAGGTGGCACCGAGGCAGACGGAGAGGAAGTCGCCCTCCTCCACCCGGCGGTCGGTGGGACGGTGGCCGCAGCGGCCGGAGTTGGGGCCGGTGGCGACCGAGGTCGGGAAGGCGGGGCCCTCGGCGCCGTGGTCGACCAGGCGGCGCTCCAGCTCCAGCGCGAGATGCCGTTCGGTCCGGCCGACCAGGATGGACTCCAGCAGCTCGCCGAGGGCCTGGTCGGCGATCTCGGCGCCGATCCGCAGACAGGAGATCTCCTCCTCGTCCTTGACCAGCCGCAGCTGCTCCACGGCCGTGCCGAGCCCGGCGAGGCGCAGTCCGGGCGCGACCGCGTCGAGGGCGCGGTAGCGGGCGACGGTGAGGTGGTGCTCCTCCACCGCGAGGGCGTCGCTGCCCTGGCTCCCGGCGAGGTCGGCGGCGGCCACGGCCGGATCGTGGCCGGGTGTGGACAGCACGTGCAGGACCAGGGACTCGTCGGGGCGCCCGTCCACCGGCCGGTCCTCCGGCGGGACGGGGCACACCAGCTGGTCCTGGTGCCTGCCGAGCAGCAGGACGGCGCCCTGGGGCGCGGCGCCCGCCAGGTAGCGCACATTGGCGGGGCGGGAGATGAGCGCTGCCGCGGTACCGGCCGCGTTGCAGCGTTCCCTCAGCCGGGATCGACGGGTCGCGTACACCTCTGACATGAGACGAGCGTAGAAGTTGTGCCCGGTTTGTGCCGGTTGGCGGGGGCCGAGTGGGGTGCGGCCGGTGTCCCTACCAGCTCGGCGGGCTGGCGATCGCGCGGGCCAGCACCTCGTCCAGCACCCGTGCGGTGCCGGGGACGTCCAGCTGGGAGTTGTCGATGATGGGCAGCCCGGAGCCGTACCAGCCGGCCATGCGGCCGTGGATGCGGGCCACCTCCTCGTCGGTGAGGCGGCGGTTGCCGGAGCGCTCGGCGTTGCGCTCCAGGACGATGTCCAGGCCCGGCAGCAGGACCACCGGGAGCAGGCCGGGGCCCACGTGGCGCTTCCAGCCGCCGAGGCCCACGACCGGGCGGTCCGGGAAGACGGCGTCGTCCAGGATGCAGGAGATCCCGTTGGCCAGGAAGTTGCGGGCGGCGAAGCCGCAGGTGCGGCGGGCCAGGCGGTACTGGGCCTCGGAGTGGTCGTTCCACCCGGTCTGCGGGTCGGCGAAGCCGGAGCGGACCCACTCGCGGACGTCGTCCAGGCTGATGTGGGCGGTGGCGGCCCGGCGGTGGTCGGCCCAGTACTTGGCCACGCTGGTCTTGCCCGCGCCCGCCGGACCGATCAGCAGCACGGCGAGCGTGGTGGCCGACGGGTCGGGGGCGGTCGCCGCGGGCGGCGGCGCGGGGACACCGACGGGACCGCCGGGCGGCAGCGGCACATGCCCGGAGGCATCGGGCGCGGAGGGCGGGACCAGTGGATGCTGCGGCGCCGGTGGGTGCTGCGGGGCCGGAACCTGCGCGGGCGGGGCGGGCGGGGTGGGCGGCGCCGGTGGTACGGGGGCCGCGCCGGAGAACCCCGGTGGCGGGACGCCCGGACCCTGCGGCGCCCCCGCGGCCGGTGCCCAGCCGGTGTGCGGCCCGTGCCCCGGCTGGTGGGGCGGCGGCAGCGGAGATCCCACTGCGTGCTGCATCCGTTGCCACTCCATCTCGTACACACACTCGGCGCCGGAAGGCGGGTACGGAGCCCGCACCCTACCGAACGGTACCGCCCCCGGCCGTCATTCGGTGAAACGGCCGGGGGCGGTGCGAAGTGCCCGCTCCGGGTGGGGAATCGGGCACACCGGGCGGTACGGGACCTACTGGCCGACCTCGCCGTAGGCGGCGAGGAGGACGGCCGGGTCGGGGCCTTCCAGCACGGTCGGGCGGGCGAGGCCGTCCAGGACGATGAAGCGCAGCAGGTCGCCGCGGGACTTCTTGTCGACCTTCATCGCCTCCACCAGCTTGGGCCACTGGTCGTAGCGGTAGTGCAGGGGCAGGCCGACCGATTCGAGGATCGCGCGGTGCCGGTCGGCCGTGGCGTCGTCCAACCGGCCTGCCAGGCGGCCGAGTTCGGCGGCGAAGTGCATGCCGACGGCGACGGCGGCGCCGTGCCGCCACTTGTACCGCTCGTTCTTCTCGATGGCGTGGCCGAGGGTGTGGCCGTAGTTGAGGATCTCCCGGCGGCCGGACTCCTTGAGGTCGGAGGAGACCACGTCCGCCTTGACCCGGATCGAGCGCTCGATCAGCTCGGCGGTGTGCGGGCCGGCCGGGGTGCGGGCGGCCTCCGGGTCGGACTCGATCAGGTCGAGGATCACCGGGTCGGCGATGAAGCCGGCCTTGATGACCTCCGCGAGCCCGGAGACGTAGTCGTGCACCGGCAGGGAGTCCAGCGCGGCCAGGTCGCACAGGACGCCGGCCGGGGGGTGGAAGGCGCCGACGAGGTTCTTGCCCTCGGCGGTGTTGATGCCGGTCTTGCCGCCGACCGCCGCGTCCACCATGGCCAGCACGGTGGTCGGGACGGCGATCCAGCGCACCCCGCGCAGCCAGGTGGCGGCGACGAACCCGGCGAGGTCGGTGCTGGCGCCGCCGCCGACGCCCACGACCACGTCGGTGCGGGTGAAGCCGGACTGGCCGAGCGCCTTCCAGCAGTAGGCGGCGACCTCGGCGGTCTTCGCCTCCTCGGCGTTGGGCACCTGGATGGCGACCGCCTCGTACCCCTGCTCCGCCAGGTCGGCGCGGAGCGCGTCACCGGTCTCGGCGAGCGCCTCGGGGTGGATGACGGCTACCCGCTTGGCCTTCGGACCGATCAACGCGGCCAGCTCGCCCAGCAACTGGCGGCCCACCAGGACCTCGTACGGGTCGGTGCCTTCCGTCCCGGCGATCTGGATGCGGGTGACTGCCTCGCTCATGCTTCCTTCAACTCCAGTGCGTCCAGGACGGCTCGGGCGACGTCCTCGGGACCGCGTCCGTCGGTCGTCACGACGACGGTGGCGACCTCCTCGTACAGATGGCGGCGGGCCTCCATCAGGGTGCGCCACTGCTGGCGCGGGTTGACCGCGAGCAGCGGCCGGGCGGCGTTCAGCCCGGTGCGGCGCACGGCCTCCTCGACGTCCATCGAGAGGTAGACCACCCGCTGCGCGGTCAGCAGCGCGCGGGTGTCCGCGTCGAGGACGGCGCCGCCGCCCAGCGCGAGCACACCCGGGTGCCCGGCGACCGCCTCGGCCACCGCGCGCTTCTCCAGCGCGCGGAAGGCGTCCTCGCCGTCGTCCACGAAGATCTCGGCGATGGTGCGGCCCTCGGCGGCCACGATGTCGTCGTCGGTGTCCCGGAAGACGGCGCCCAGCCGGTCGGCGAGCAGCCGCCCCACGGTGGACTTGCCCACGCCCATCGGCCCCACCAGGACCACCACGGGCACGGCGCTCATCCGATCGCCAGGTTCTCGAGGTAGGAGCGGACGTTGCGGCGGGTCTCGGCGACGCTGTCGCCGCCGAACTTCTCCGCGACCGCGTCCGCGAGGACCAGGGCCACCATCGCCTCGGCCACGATGCCCGCGGCCGGGACGGCGCACACGTCGGAGCGCTGGTGGTGGGCCTGCGCGGCCTCGCCGGTGGCGACGTCGACCGTGGCCAGCGCGCGCGGCACGGTAGCGATCGGCTTCATGGCCGCGCGCACCCGCAGCAGCTCACCGGTGGTCAGGCCACCCTCGGTGCCGCCGGAGCGGCCGGTGGCGCGCCTGATGCCCTCGGGGGTGGTGAGGATCTCGTCGTGCGCCTTCGAGCCGGGCACGCGGGCCAGGTCGAAGCCGTCGCCGACCTCGACGCCCTTGATCGCCTGGATGCCCATGAGGGCGGCCGCGAGCCGGGCGTCCAGCCTGCGGTCCCAGTGCACGTGCGAGCCGAGGCCGACCGGGACGCCGTACGCCAGCACCTCGACCACGCCCCCGAGGGTGTCGCCGTCCTTGTGGGCCTGGTCGATCTCCGCGACCATCGCCTTCGACGCGTCCGCGTCCAGGCAGCGCACCGGGTCCTCGTCGAGCCGCTCGACGTCCGCCGGGGTGGGGTACACGCCGTACGGCGCCTTCGCGGCGGCCAGCTCCACGACGTGGCTGACGATCTCGATCCCGGTGGTCTCCTTCAGGTACGACCGCGCCACCGCGCCGAGCGCGACCCGCGCCGCGGTCTCCCGCGCGGAGGCCCGCTCCAGGATCGGCCGGGCCTCGTCGAACCCGTACTTCTGCATGCCGGCGAGGTCCGCGTGGCCGGGGCGCGGGCGGGTCAGCGGGGCGTTGCGCGCGAGGCCGGCCAGCACCTCCTCGTCCACCGGGTCGGCCGACATGACCTGCTCCCACTTCGGCCACTCGGTGTTGCCCACCATGACCGCGACCGGGGAGCCCATCGTGAGCCCGTGCCGCACACCGCCGAGGAACGTGACCTCGTCACGCTCGAACTTCATCCGCGCGCCGCGCCCATAGCCGAGCCGCCGCCGCGCGAGATGATCCGCCACCATCTCCGTGGTGATCGGCACGCCGGCGGGAAGTCCCTCCAGCGTCGCGACGAGTGCGGGACCGTGGGACTCCCCCGCGGTCAGCCAACGCAGCCTGCTCAACGGTGCTCCTCAGATTTCGCGCCCACTACTGCCCCGCGCACGCGTCTTTCGCGCCCGCGGTGGCGGCCCGGCCGGGTGCGCGATCCCGGCCCGCCACCTCCGATCCTCCCATGCCGTGCCCGGTATCCGGGCCTCGGTCCGGATACCGGGACCCTGGTGCGGGGCCGGGCGGCGGGTGCTCAGCGGGCGGCGAGGGCCTTCTCGCCCGCGTGCCGCATGGCCTCCAGCGGGGCGGGGGCGTGGCCGGTCATCCGCTCCACCTGGAGCACGGCCTGGTGGACGAGCAGGTCGAGGCCGCCGACCACGGCGCCGCCGAACATGGACCAGCGGGCGGCCAGCTCGGTGGGCCAGGGGTCGTACAGCACGTCGAAGAGGGTGGCCGGGCGCTCGGGGACGGCGGTGGCGAGGGCGTCCGCGGTCCCGGCGGGCGTGGTGGCGACCACCAGGGGCGCCCGCAGGGCCTCGGCCGCGTCCGCCCAGTCGGCGGTGCGGACCCGCACGTCGAGCCGTTCGCCCCACTCCCGCATCTCGGCGGCGCGGGCGGCGCTGCGGACGTACACCACGACCTCACCGGCGCAGACCCGGGACAGCGCGGCGAGCGCGGAGGAGGCGGTGGCACCGGCGCCGAGGATCGCGGCGGACTCCACCTCCTCGATGCCGTGCTCGCGCAGGGCCGCCACCATGCCGGGGATGTCGGTGTTGTCGCCGACCTTGCGCCCGTCCTCGGTGAACACGACCGTGTTGACCGCGTCGACGGAGGCGGCCGTCTCGCTCACCTCGTCCAGCAGCGGCATCACCGCCCGCTTCAGCGGCATGGTCAGCGACAGCCCCGCCCACTCGGGGCCCAGCCCGTCCAGGAACCCGGGCAGCCCGGCCTCGTCGACCTCGAACCGGTCGTACGACCAGTCGTGGAGGCCGAGTTCGGCGTAGGCCGCCCGGTGCAGCACCGGGGAGAGCGAGTGCGCGATGGGCTTGCCGAGCACGGCGGCCCGGCGGGGTGCGGTGGCCCCTGGACTCATCAGTTGCCCGCCTGCTTCCGTGCCTCCTGGTACTTCTGCACGTTCCGGTTGTGCTCCTCGTTGGTGACGGCGAACACCGTCTCGTTCTCGTTGATCGAGACGAAGTAGTACCAGGGACCCGGCGTGGGGTTCAGCGCGGACTCGATCGCCTCGCTACCGGGGTTGCTGATGGGGCCCGGCGGAAGTCCCTTGATGTCGTACGTGTTGTACGGGTCGGCGATCTTCCGCAGGTCGGCGACCGAGCCGACGTCCAGGGTGCTCTGGCCCTTCAGGTAGTTGACCGTGGAGTCGAACTCCAGGCGGCCGGCGGTCTCGACGTTGTCCGGCTTGAGACGGTTGTACACGACGCGGGCGACCTTGCCGAAGTCGTGCTTGTACTTGCCCTCGACCTGCACGAGGCTCGCCACGGTGAGCACCTGGAGCGGGCTGTCCAGGCCCAGGTCCTGCGCCTTGCCCGCGAGGTCGTACTGCTTGTACTGCTCGTTCGAGCGCTCGACCATGTCCTTCAGGACGTCCTTGGGCTTCATGCCCTTGGCGACCGCGTAGCTGGACGGGTAGAGGAAGCCCTCCAGGGGGTCCTTGACGTCCTTGTCGCTGTTCGCCCAGGAGGGCAGGCCGAGGCTCTTCCAGTCGCTCTTGGCGACCTTCGCCGTCGTGCCCTTGGCGAGCTTCAGTCGGGTGTCGATCGCCTGGTACACCCAGATATTGCGCTTGCCCTCGGGGATGACGAGGTTGTCGCGGCTCTTCGGGCTGAGCATCAGGTCCACGGCGCTAGCGGCGGACATGTGCTTCTGGAGGGTGTAGATGCCGTCCTGGAGGGACTTCGCCTTGGGGTTCGCCGCCTGCGCGGAGACAAAGGCGTCCACGCTCTCGACGACCCCCGCCTCCTTCAGCTTGGCGCCGATCGCATAGCCGCCGGCCCCCTTGGGAATGTCGACCGTCACCGCTTCGCCGTTGCCGCTGCCCGCGTAGTCGGGGGCTGGGGCGAAACGATTTTTGTAGAACTGGTAGCCGAAGTACGCGACACCGCCGAGGCCGCCGCCGAAGACCAGGACGACCACCATCAGGGCGCAACCGGTGCGCCCCTTCTTGCTCTTGACGGGCTTGCGGCCCTTGCCGCGCCGCTCGGTGCGCGCCTCCCGGCCGTCCGCCTCGGGGTCGGCGTCGTCGTCACCGGGGGGCAGGGGGTGCTCGTCGGGGGCCGCCTGGGGGTCCCAGCCGCCCTCGTGGTCCGGCTCGGGGTGCTGCCGGTGGCCGGGGGGCTGGGGCGGCGGGTAGGCGTCATCGGTGACGTAGTGGTCGGGCTGCTCGGCGCCGTAGGCCGCGGGGTGCTGCCCGTAGGGGTCGCCCGGATCGGCGGCGTAGGGCACATGGCCGTGCGTGCCCGTCGCGTCCCAGCCGCCCTGGTGCTGCTGGGGATGCGGGTGCTGACCGGTCTGCTGGGGATCGAAGTGCTGCTGGCCGTGCTGCTGGCCATGACCGTCGTACTGCGGGTACTGCTGGCCGCCGTAGCCCTGCTGGTCCTGGGACCAGCCGTCGTACTGCTGGTGCTGCGGATGCTGCGGCTGGCCGCCGTACGGGTGCTGCTCGCCCGGGTGCGCCGCTTGCGCTCCCCATCCGCCGTCCCCGTACAACGGGTCCTCCGGATGCCACGGTTCGGTGCCTGGGCCCCGGCCATACTCAGTCATCGATCCCCTACGAGCCGCGAGGTCGAAGGTCGCGCGGCTCCAGGACCGGCTTCCGTTCCGCCTCTTGCTGTGCGGCGGCTGTTCGAACACCGCCGCATCGCGCGGAACGTTACCGCACCGCGATCAGATGACCACTTCGACGCCCTCACCGGGTGGTGCACCTGACACCCGTTCGGATTCCAGGGCCTGCTGGAGAATGATCACCGCAGCTGCCTGGTCGATCACGGAGCGGCCCTTCTTGGACTTCACGCCCGAGGCGCGCAGTCCCTGGCTGGCCGTCACCGTGGTCATCCGCTCGTCCACCAGCCTGACCGGCACCGGCTTGATGCCCCGTGCCAGCTCCTGGGTGAACGCGCGCACCTTGACCGCCGCCGGGCCCTCGCCCCCCTTGAGGGAGCGAGGGAGGCCGACGACGACCTCGATCGGCTCGTACTCCTCGACCAGCTGCCGCAGTCGGCGGTGCGCGGCCGGGATGTCACGTCCGGGAACCGTCTCCACCGGGGTGGCGAGGATCCCGTCGGGGTCGCACGAGGCGACCCCGATCCGGGCGTCCCCGACGTCGATGGCGAGTCGGCGTCCTCTGCGCATGGTGCCGGGCCTACTTCGCGGTGTCGGCGACGAGGCGCTCGACGGCGTCGGCGGCCTCGCCGACGGCGGCCGGGTTCTGGCCGCCGCCCTGGGCGACGTCCGGCTTGCCTCCACCGCCGCCGCCGAGGGTCTTGGCGGCGGTACGGACCAGCTCACCGGCCTTCAGGCCGCGCTCGCGGGCCGCCTCGTTGGTGGCGATGACGGTGAGCGGCTTGCCGTTGTTCACCGTGAACAGGGCGACCACGGCGGCCCGGCCGCCCTGGATGCGCCCGCGCACGTCGAGGACCAGCTTGCGCAGGTCGTCCGGGGCGGTGCCGTCCGGGACCTGACCGGTGACCAGGGCCACCCCGCGCACGTCCTTGGCGGACTCGGCGAGACCGGCGGCGGCCTGGAGCACCTTCTCCGCGCGGAACTTCTCGATCTCCTTCTCGGCGTCCTTCAGCTTGCCGAGCATCGCGGAGACCTTCTCCGGCAGCTCCTCCGAGCGTCCCTTGATCAGCTCGCTGAGCTGGTTGACGACCGTGTGCTCCCGGGCCAGGAAGTTGTAGGCGTCCATGCCGACCAGCGCCTCGATCCGGCGTACACCGGAGCCGATGGAGGACTCGCCGAGCAGCTTCACCAGGCCCAGCTGGGCGGTGTTGTGGACGTGCGTGCCGCCGCACAGCTCCTTGGAGAAGTCGCCGATGGTGACGACGCGGACCCGCTCGCCGTACTTCTCACCGAACTCGGCGATGGCGCCCTGCTTCTTGGCCTCGTCGATGCCCATGACCTCGGCGTGCACGTCCAGGTCGTGGGAGAGCACCTCGTTGATCTTCTGCTCGACGTCGGTCATCACGGCCGTGGGAACGGCGGACGGGGAGCCGAAGTCGAAGCGGAAGCGGCCGGGCTGGTTCTCCGAACCGGCCTGGGCGGCCGTCGGGCCGAGGGCGTCGCGCAGCGCCTGGTGGGTGAGGTGGGTGGCCGAGTGGGCGCGGGCGATGGCCTTGCGGCGGCGGGCGTCGATGGACGCCTGGGCCTTGGCACCGACCGTGACCTCGCCGACCTGGACGACGCCCTTGTGGACGTAGACGCCGGGCACCGGCTTCTGGGTGTCGCGGATCTCGATGACGGCACCGGTGTCGACCTTGATGCGGCCGGTGTCACCGATCTGGCCGCCGCCCTCGGCGTAGAACGGGGTGCGGTCGAGGACGATCTCGACCTCGTCGCCCTCGGTGGCGGCCGGGGAGGAGACACCGTCGACGAGGATGCCGACGATGGTGGTCTCGCTCTGGGTGTCGCTGTAGCCGACGAAGTCGGTGGCGCCGGAGGCGTCCGCGATCTCCCGGTAGGCGCCGAGGTCGGCGTGGCCGGTCTTCTTGGCGCGGGCGTCGGCCTTGGCGCGCTCCCGCTGCTCCTTCATCAGGCGGCGGAAACCGGCCTCGTCCACGGCGAGGCCCTGCTCGGCGGCCATCTCCAGGGTGAGGTCGATCGGGAAGCCCCAGGTGTCGTGGAGCAGGAACGCCTTGTCGCCGGAGAGGACGCTGCCGCCGGACTGCTTGGTCTCGGTGACGGCGGTGTCGAGGATGTTGGTGCCCGACTTGAGCGTCTTGAGGAAGGCGTTCTCCTCGGCGACGGCCACCTTCTCGATGCGCTCGCGGTCGGTGATCAGCTCCGGGTACTGCTGGCCCATCATGGCGATCACGACGTCGACCAGGTCCTTGGCGACCGGGCCGGTGGCGCCCAGCAGGCGCATGTTGCGGATGGCGCGGCGCATGATGCGGCGCAGCACATAGCCGCGGCCCTCGTTGCCGGGGGTGACGCCGTCGCCGATCAGCATGACGGCGGTGCGCATGTGGTCGGTGACCACGCGCAGCGAGACGTCGGACGCCTGGGCGTCGCCGTAGGCCACGCCGGTCAGCTCGGTGGCCTTCTCGATGACGGCCATGGAGGTGTCGATCTCGTACATGTTCTGCACGCCCTGCAGAATCATGGCGAGGCGTTCCAGGCCGAGGCCCGTGTCGATGTTCTGGCTCGGCAGGTCCCCGAGGATCTCGAAGTCGTCCTTGCCGATGCCCTCGCCCCGCTCGTACTGCATGAAGACGAGGTTCCAGATCTCGACGTACCGCTCGTCGTTGACGGCGGGGCCGCCCTCGACGCCGAACTCGGGGCCGCGGTCGTAGTTGATCTCGGAGCAGGGGCCGCAGGGACCGGGGACGCCCATGGACCAGTAGTTGTCCTTCATGCCCAGGCGCTGGATGCGCTCCTTGGGCACGCCGACGATGTCGTGCCAGATGCGCTCGGCCTCGTCGTCGTCCTTGTAGACGGTGATCCACAGGCGCTCGGGGTCGAGGCCGTAACCGCCCTTGTCCTGGGGGCTGGTGAGCAGCTCCCAGGCGAACTTGATGGCGCCTTCCTTGAAGTAGTCGCCGAAGGAGAAGTTGCCGCACATCTGGAAGAACGTGCCGTGGCGGGTGGTCTTGCCGACCTCTTCGATGTCGGGCGTGCGTACGCACTTCTGCACGCTGGTGGCGCGCGCGAAGGGGGGCTTGACCTCACCCAGGAAGTAGGGCTTGAAGGGCACCATGCCGGCCGGGACGAGGAGCAGAGTCGGGTCGTCCGCGATGAGCGACGCCGAAGGGACGACGGTGTGCCCGCGCTCCTCGAAGAAGCTCAGCCAGCGGCGGCGAATCTCGGCCGACTCCATCAGTGGTCCTCATTCCGGTTGTACGTGTACGTCGTGTTCTCGATGTACTTCACTGTGCTGCTGTTGTTCTCGATGGCGGTGATCCGCCGGGGCTCCGGCAGGGCGGGGCTCTCGTGGATGCCGAGCGCCTCCTGGAGCTCCTCTTCCCGCTGGACCATGTTGTCGCGGACGTCGAGCGCGAAGCCGACCGCCGCGTCCTTGAGCCGGTGCCCGGTCTCCAGTGCCTTGTTGGCCGCGGTGGCGGCGAGGCTCTCGGGAGTGAGCTGCTTCAGCTTGCGGTTGACCTTGGTGGTGGCCCACACACCGGCGGCGACGCCCGTGCTGAACCAGAACGTACGGCGGAACATCGCGGTTCTCAGTCCTTCTTTCGCTTGCCCCGCCGTGCGGCCGGGACCGTCCGGCCCACGATGACCGTGCGGCGCGGCGTCTTCGCGGGCTTGCCCTCGTCGCGGCCGCCGAGCGCGCGGCGGACGCCGTAGCCGAAGGCGGCGACCTTGACCAGGGGGCCGCCGAAGGTGGAGGCGACGGTGGAGGAGAGCGCGGAGGCGTTCGACGTCACCTCCTGCACGTCGGAGGCGATGGCGTCGACCCGCTCGATCTGGGTCTGCGCCGAACGCACCGCCGTGGACGCGTCGGCCAGCAGCGGGACGGCCTGGTCGGTCACGTCCGCCACCAGCTTGGTGGTCGCCTTGAGCGTCTGGGCCAGCCTCGCCAGCGCTACGGCGAGGAAGGAGACCAGGATCGCCCAGAAGACGGCCACCAGGATCCCGGCAACCTCTCCACCGGACACTGTGCGCACCTGCTCCCTGAAACGTGCTTGAGCATCGGAAAAGTCGTGCACCGAGCCTATCGCGCCGTCGGCGGGGCTCCGTACCGGATTACCGGGCCCCGGCGGGGAGCCGCGGGCGTCCGGGAACGCGCGAGCCCGCCGGCCCGCCCGCCGGAGGGCGGGGGGACGACGGGCCGTGGTGCTGCGCCGGGGCTGGGATCAGCGGGCGTAGTACTCGACGACGAGCTGCTCGTCGCAGATCACCGGGATCTCCTTGCGGTTCGGCTCACGGTCCAGGCGGAACGCCAGGGCCTTGAGGTTCACCTGCAGGTAGCGCGGGGTCTCGCCGTCGGCGGCGAAGCCACCCTCGCGGGAGACCTGGAACAGCGTCTTGTCCTTGGAGCGGTCGCGGACCTGCACGACGTCGTCCGGACGGACACGGAAGGACGGCTTGTCGACCTTCTGGCCGTTGACCTGGATGTGGCCGTGGACGACCATCTGGCGGGCCTGGTAGATCGTGCGGGCGATGCCCGAACGCAGGACCAGCGCGTCGAGGCGGCGCTCGAGCTCGATGATCAGGGCCTCACCGGTCTTGCCCTGAACCTTGGCGGCACGCTCGTAGGCGCGGACGAGCTGACGCTCGGACACGTCGTACTGCGCGCGCAGACGCTGCTTCTCGAGCAGACGGACCTTGTAGTCCGAGTTCTGCTTGCGGCCGCGGCCGTGCTCGCCCGGCGGGTAGGGGCGGGCCTCGAAGTACTTGACGGCCTTCGGGGTCAGCGCGATGCCGAGGGCACGCGACTTCTTGACCTTGGGGCGGGACTGGTTCGCCATGAACCAAACACCTCGTTTTATCTGTGCGAATACGGCTTCACCAGGGTTAGGGGAGGTCGCATCCGCAGCCGGGGAGACCCTGCCTGTCCGCAACGGACGGGCCGGGCAGCCGTTCCCCGAACTGGGCACATACGTGCAGCACGCGAGTGGCCCACCGGCCCGGTCCGGCTGCTGCCGGAGGGTGGTGGGCTGCCCGCGACACCTTCGACGGTGCGCGACGCTCCTGGAGAACCCCGCCCGAGGGCCGGACTCTCCGGCTGGATGTCCCGCTCTGGTGAGCCGTTCCCCCGTGATCGAGGGCCCGGACACGGGACTCAGCACTTCGACGCAGTCTACAGGGCGCTCAGGACCGCTTTCGACCGAGGTGCTTCCTGGTCCATTCGACCGCGTCCGCGTACCGCGCCTCGGCGCCGTGCCGGGTCGGGGTGTAGTACTCGCGGTCCTTGAGGGCGTCCGGGGCGTACTGCTGGGCGGCGATGCCGTCGGCCTGGTTGTGCGGGTAGACGTAGCCCTTGGCGTGGCCGAGCTTCTTGGCGCCCTGGTAGTGCCCGTCCCGCAGGTGGGCCGGGACCGGGCCCGCGTGGCCCTTGCGAACGTCGGCCATGGCCTCGGCGATCGCGGTGGTCGCGGAGTTGGACTTGGGGGCGAGCGCGAGCGCGATGGTGGCGTGGCTGAGGGTGAGGGACGCCTCGGGGAAGCCGATCATGGCGACGGCCTGGGCCGCGGCCACGGCTATGGGCAGCGCGTTGGGGTCGGCGACGCCGATGTCCTCGCTGGCGGAGATCATCAGGCGCCGGGCGATGAAGCGCGGGTCCTCACCGGCCTCGATCATCCGGGCCAGGTAGTGCAGGGCCGCGTCCACGTCCGAGCCCCGGATGGACTTGATCAGGGCGCTGGCCACGTCGTAGTGCTGGTCGCCGTCACGGTCGTACTTCACCGCCGCGCGGTCGACGGTCTCCTCCAGCGTGGTCAGCGCGATCTCGGCGTCGCCCTTGTCCAGGGAGGCACCGGCGGCGGCCTCCAGCACGGTGAGGGCGCGGCGGGCGTCTCCGCCCGCCACCCGCAGGATGTGCTCCTCGGCGTCCTCGGGGAGGGTGAGCGCGCCGCCGAGGCCCCGCTCGTCGGCAAGGCTGCGGCGCACCAGGTCGCGGACGTCGTCGTCGGTGAGGGGTTCGAGGGTGAGGAGCAGGGAGCGGGAGAGCAGCGGGGAGATGACCGAGAAGTACGGGTTCTCGGTGGTGGCCGCGATCAGGGTGACCCAGCGGTTCTCCACGGCCGGGAGCAGGGAGTCCTGCTGGGCCTTGCTGAAGCGGTGGATCTCGTCGAGGAAGAGGACGGTCTCCTTGCCGAAGCCGCCGGTGGCGCGGCGGGCGCCGTCGATGACCGCGCGGACCTCCTTGACGCCGGCGCTGATCGCGCTCAGCTCCACGAAGCGCTGGTCGGTGGCGCGGGAGACGACATGGGCGAGGGTGGTCTTGCCGGTGCCGGGCGGGCCCCAGAGGATCACCGAGGAGGGTCCGGCGGGACCGCGGCCGCCCTCGCCGACCAGTCTGCGCAGCGGTGAGCCGGGCTTGAGCAGATGGCGCTGGCCCACGACCTCGTCGAGGGTGCGCGGGCGCATGCGCGCCGCCAGGGGGCTCCCGGCGGGCTCCTTCTCCTGGCGTTCTTCGGCTGCGGCGGTGAACAGGTCGGCTTCCACACCGAAAACCCTAAATCACGCCACTGACAACGGGCCTGGCCGTCAGCTGGTCCAGAAGGTCCACCAGCGGGTCAGGATCAGCATGCCGATGATCCCGATGTGCAGCACGGGCAGCACCCAGGTGAACTCGCCGAAGAAGGAGCGCAGCGGGCGCGGGGCGGGCAGGAAGCCCTGGCGCACGTTGAAGGAGGTCACGTACCAGAACATGATGATCGTGGCGACCCAGGCCAGCGAGCACCACAGGCACAGGGCATTGATCCGGTACAGGGACTGGAACTGGAGCCAGGTGCAGAAGGCGACCCCGAAGAGGGTGCCCGCGTTGAAGGTCAGCCAGTACCAGCGGGGGTAGCGGGCGCGGGCGAGCAGGCTCACCCCGACGCAGATCACGATGCCGTAGGCGACCAGGCCCAGCATGGGGTTGGGGAAGCCGAAGGCGGCGGCCTGCTTGCTCTCCATGACGCTGCCGCAGGAGACGACCGGGTTGAGGCTGCAGCCGGGGACGAAGGTCTTGCCCGCGGCCTTGGCCTCGAGCAGCTTGAACTTGTCGATCGTGATGACCCAGGCGGCGAGCAGTCCGGCCGCGCCGGTGATCACCAGCATCAGGGCGAAGGCGCGGCTGCCGCCCTCGGCGCGGGCCGTGCCGTGAGCACGCTCGGACCCGGACTGGGTGGAGACGTCGGTCACTGTCGTCTTGCTCATCACGCCGATTCCGTCACTCGCTAGATCGGACCTGCTTCGGGCATCGGTCATTGTGCCGCACCGGCGCCCCCGCGCACCGTTCGCTGTGCATAAGTTCGAAGCGGGCGGGGCACGCTCCCTCCATTTTCGGCCGGTTCGGCCGGGACGGCAGCACAGGCGATCGAACGGTGACGGGCCGGACGGCTGTCCGTCCGGCCCGTCACCGTTCTCAGTGACTCAGAGACTCAGAGCCGGGACTCCAGCTCCGCGACGACCTCGTTGATGCCGACCGCGGTCTGCTCGCCGGACTCCATGTCCTTGACCTGGACGAGGCCCTCGGCGATGTCGCGCTCGCCGAGCACCAGCGTGTAGCGGGCGCCGGAGCGGTTGGCGGCCTTCATCGCGGCCTTCAGGCCCTTGCCGCCGAAGGCGAAGTCGGCGGCGATGCCGACCTTGCGCAACTCGGTGACCTTGGCGAACAGCACCCGCCGGGCCTCCTCGCCGAGCGGTACGGCGAAGACGCTGGTGGCGGACGGCAGGTCCAGCTCCACACCCTCGGCCTCCAGGGCGAGGACGGTGCGGTCGACGCCGAGCGCCCAGCCGACGGAGGGCAGCGCGGGGCCGCCGATCATCTCGGAGAGGCCGTCGTAGCGTCCGCCGCCGCCGACGGCGGACTGGGAGCCGAGGCCGTCGTGGACGAACTCGAAGGTGGTGCGGGTGTAGTAGTCCAGACCGCGCACCAGCCGCGGGTCGTCCTCGAAGACGACACCGGCCGCGGTGATCAGCTCGCGGACCTCCTCGTGGTACGCCTTGCAGGCGTCGCACAGGTAGTCGCGCAGCAGGGGGGCGCCGGTGAGCTGCTTCTGCACCGCCTCGCGCTTGTCGTCCAGGACGCGCAGCGGGTTGATCTCGGCGCGGCGCAGGGTGTCCTCGTCGAGGTCGAGTCCGCGCAGGAAGTCCTGGAGCGCGGCCCGGTACACCGGACGGCACTCCTTGTCGCCCAGGCTGTTGAGCAGGATGCGGAACTCGCGCAGGCCCAGCGAGCGGTACGCCTGGTCGGCCAGGATGATCAGCTCGGCGTCCAGGGCGGGGTCCTCGGCACCGATCGCCTCGGCGCCGACCTGGGAGAAGTGGCGGTAACGGCCCTTCTGCGGGCGCTCGTAGCGGTAGTAGGAGCCGGAGTACCAGAGCTTGACCGGGAGGTTGCCCGCCTTGTGCAGGTTGGCCTCCAGGGCGGCGCGGAGCACGGAGGCGGTGCCTTCGGGGCGCAGGGCGAGCCGGTCGCCGCCCTTGGTCTCGAAGGCGTACATCTCCTTGGTGACGATGTCGGTGGACTCGCCGACCCCGCGCGCGAACAGCTCGACGTTCTCGAAGCCGGGGGTCTCGATGTAGCCGTACCCGGAGTCGCGCAGGGGGGCGGCGATGGCCTCGCGCACCGCGAGGTACTGGGCGGACTGCGGCGGGATCAGGTCGTACGTGCCCTTGGGGGCCTTGAAGGTGCTCACGGAAGTTCTCTCGTCACATTCCTCGTCGGGGAGCCGGGTCGGTTCCCTGGCCGGCCGCCACCTGCCGCAGATAGGGGTTGGTGGCGCGCTCCTGGCCGATGGTGGTCTGGGGGCCGTGGCCGGACAGCACCACGGTGGAGTCGTCGAGCGGCAGGCACACGCGGGCCAGCGACGCGAGCATGTCGTCCGCCGATCCGCCCGGCAGGTCGGTGCGTCCCACGGAGCCGGCGAACAGCAGATCCCCGGAGAAGAAGACCGACGGGATGTCGGCGCTCTCGGGCATCCGGAAGGTCACCGACCCCTTGGTATGGCCCGGCGCGTGCGCGACGGAGAAGTCCATCCCGGCGAGCCGGAGCTTCGCCCCGTCGGTCAGCTCCCGGACGTCGTCCGGCTCCCCCACGGTCAGTTCGCCCATGAGCGGCATGCCGATGGACCGGCCGAGCGCCTTCTCGGGGTCACTGAGCATGTAGCGGTCGTCGGGATGAATCCACGCGGGCACGTCGTGCGCGCCGCACACGGGGACGACGGAGGCGACATGGTCGATGTGGCCGTGGGTGAGGACGACGGCGGTGGGCTTGAGGCGATGCTTCTTCAGCGCTTCCTCGACGCCGGGGGCGGCCTGATGGCCGGGGTCGATGATCACGCACTCCTCACCGGCGGCGGGGGCGACGAGATAACAGTTCGTCCCCCAGGCCCCGGCGGGGAACCCGGCAATGAGCACGATCGTCCTTCGTTGTGTCGGTACGGGAGGGCTCGCGCGCGGGCGGCCCGTGGTGGGAAAAGCCCCTAGAGCCTACCGGCGCTGCCGTTTCCTCAGCGAACCCATATACGGTACGGGGCTACACGCGCCTGTCGGATCACAGGACGCACGCGTACCGGTCGGTATACGACACGCATGAGGAGAGAACCCGGTGGTCAGCCAGGAGCAGCGACGGCGTCAGCTCGCACGGGAGAAGTTCTTGCGGCAGCAGCAGCGGCGCACGGACTCGCGACGCAAGGCGCGCATGCGCAACTCGGTGATCGCGTCGGTGCTCGGCGTGATCGTGATCGGCAGCGTGGCGCTGTACACGACGGGCGTGATGAAGGACGACGGCGACAAGAAGGTGGACGCCGCCGGGTCCTCGCCGAGCGCGGCCGCGAGCCCCAGCAAGGTGCCGGACCCGTGCGAGAAGCCGGCCAAGGGCTCGGTGAAGAAGCAGTCCTGGAAGAAGGAGCCGGCGATGTCGATCGACACGTCGGCCGACTACACGATGAAGCTGGCCACCACCTGCGGTGACATCGGGATCGCGCTGAAGGCGTCGGCGGCCCCGCACACGGTGAACTCCTTCTCCTACCTCGCGGACAAGGGCTTCTTCGACCACACCAAGTGCCACCGGCTGACCACGAAGGGGATCTACGTCCTGCAGTGCGGCGACCCGACGGGTACCGGCACCGGCGGGCCGGGCTACACCATCCCGGACGAGAATCTGAAGGACAAGAGCCTCGCGAAGAACACGTACCCGGCGGGCACGGTGGCGATGGCCAACACCGGGCAGCCGCACACCGGGGGCAGCCAGTTCTTCCTGGTCTTCAAGGACAGCCCGCTGCCGCCCCAGTACTCGCCCTTCGGCACGATCGACAAGGCCGGGCTGAAGGTGCTGGACAAGATCGCCAAGGCGGGCGAGAACACCGGCCAGGGCGACGGCGCCCCGAACGCGACCGTCGTGATCGACAAGGCGACGGTCACCAAGTCCTGACGCCACCGCGGCGTTCCGGTCCGTGCTCGCGGGCCGGTCGCCTGCGGAATTGGCTGCCGCCGGATGCGGACAGGCACCTTGCCGGTCGCCTATGTTGGCGATGACGAAACTGTGGACGATGCCAGGGGGCCGGGAGGCTTCCCGCAGGCATCATGTGGAGGAGGCGCTGTGAGCAGCGACCCGTGGGGCCGCGTCGACGAGACGGGGACCGTGTACGTGCGTACGGCCGAGGGCGAGCAGGTCGTCGGATCGTGGGCGGCAGGCTCCCCCGAGGAGGCGCTTGCCTACTTCGAGCGCAAGTACGAGGGCCTGGTGGTCGAGATCGGCCTCCTCGAAAAGCGTGTACAGACCACCGATCTGTCCGCGAAGGACGCCCAGACCGCGATCGGTCACATCCGCGAACAGGTCGACGCGCACCACGCGGTGGGCGACCTGGAGGCGCTGCGGACCCGCCTGGACAAGCTCGTCCAGAAGGTCGAGTCGCGCCGCGAGGAGCGCAAGGCGCAGCGCGCCAAGCAGTCCGACGAGGCCCGCAAGGCCAAGGAGGAGCTGGTCGCGGAGGCGGAGCAGCTGGCGGCGTCCGACCAGTGGCGGGTGGCCGGTGAGCGGCTGCGGGCCCTGGTGGACATCTGGAAGGGGCTGCCCCGGCTGGACCGCAAGTCCGACGACGAGCTGTGGCACCGCTTCTCGCACGCCCGGTCGGCGTTCTCCAAGCGCCGCAAGGCGCACTTCGCGCAGCTGGACTCGCAGCGCGAGGACGCCCGGCGCGTCAAGGAGCGGCTGGTCGCGGAGGCGGAGGCGCTGTCCGGTTCGACGGACTGGGGCACCACGGCGGCCCGGTACCGCGAGCTGATGGCGGACTGGAAGGCCGCGGGCCGCGCCCAGCGTGAGAACGAGGACGACCTGTGGAACCGCTTCCGGGGCGCGCAGGACGTGTTCTTCGCCGCGCGCAGCTCGGTGTTCGCCGAGCGGGACGCGGAGCAGGGCGAGAACCTGAAGCTGAAGGAGGCGCTGGCCGACGAGGCCGAGCAGATCCTTCCGGTCCGGGACCTCAAGTCCGCGCGTGCCGCCTTCCGTTCGGTCAACGAGCGGTGGGAGGCCGTCGGTCATGTGCCGCGGGACGCGCGGGGCAAGGTCGAGGGCCGGATGCACGCCGTCGAGCGGGCGATCCAGGAGGCCGAGGAGACCGAGTGGCGCCGGACCAACCCGGAGGCGCGTGCGCGTGCCGCGGGGCTGACCGGTCAGCTGCAGGCCGCCGTGGACAAGCTCCGCGGCCAGGTCGAGCAGGCGCGCGCCCAGGGCAACAACTCCCGCGCCGACAAGCTGGAGCGTGAGCTGGAGGGCCGCCAGGCGCTGCTGGACCAGGCGCTGAAGGGCCTGGAGGAGTTCGGGGGCTGAACTTCCCCCACCGCATACGCCGAGGGCCCCGTACACCGCGTACGGGGCCCTCGGCGTATGCGTCGCTAGCCGCGGTTGCGGGCCGAGGTGACGCGGTAGACGTCGTAGACGCCCTCCACGCCGCGTACGGCCTTCAGGACGTGGCCGAGGTGCTTGGGGTCGCCCATCTCGAAGGTGAAGCGGGAGGTGGCGACCCGGTCGCGGGAGGTCTGCACGGCCGCGGACAGGATGTTGACGTGCTGGTCGGACAGGACGCGGGTGACGTCCGAGAGCAGCCGGGAGCGGTCCAGCGCCTCGACCTGGATGGCGACCAGGAAGACCGAGGACTGGGTGGGTGCCCACTCGACGTCGAGGATGCGCTCGGGCTCCCGCGACAGGGACTCCACGTTGACGCAGTCGCTGCGGTGCACCGAGACGCCGCTGCCCCGGGTGACGAAGCCGATGATCGGGTCGCCGGGTACCGGGGTGCAGCAGCGGGCCAGCTTCACCCACACGTCGTCGACGCCCTTGACCACGACACCGGGGTCGGAGCTGGAGCGGCGCTTGCGGCTGCGGCGGGTCGGCGGGACCGGCTCCTCGATCTCCTCGGTGGCCGCCTCCTCGCCGCCGAGTGCCTGGACCAGCTTCTGCACGATGTTCTGCGCGGAGACATGGCCCTCGCCGATCGCCGCGTACAGCGCGGAGATGTCGGAGTAGCGCATCTCGTGCGCGAGGGTGACCAGGGAGTCGCCGGTCAGGATGCGCTGGATCGGCAGGTTCTGCTTGCGCATCGCCCGGACGATCGCGTCCTTGCCCTGTTCGATCGCCTCGTCGCGGCGCTCCTTGGAGAACCAGGCGCGGATCTTGTTGCGGGCGCGGGGCGACTTGACGAAGCCCAGCCAGTCGCGGGACGGCCCGGCGCCGGGCGCCTTGGAGGTGAAGACCTCCACCAGGTCGCCGTTGTCCAGGGTGGACTCCAGCGGGACCAGGCGTCCGTTGACGCGTGCCCCTATGGTCCGGTGGCCGACCTCGGTGTGCACCGCGTAGGCGAAGTCGACCGGGGTGGCCCCGGCCGGGAGCGCTATCACGTCGCCCTTGGGCGTGAAGACGAAGACCTCGTTGCGGGACAGGTCGAAGCGCAGGGACTCCAGGAACTCGCCGGGGTCCTCGGTCTCCTTCTGCCAGTCCAGCAGCTGGCGCAGCCACGCCATGTCGTTGAGGTGGTCGTCCTTGCCCTTGCCGGACGACTTCGGCGCGTCGGTGCGCACCTTGGAGGCACCGGCGACGGCCTCCTGCTTGTACTTCCAGTGCGCGGCGATGCCGTACTCGGCGCGGCGGTGCATGTCGAAGGTGCGGATCTGCAGCTCGACCGGCTTGCCGTTGGGTCCGATGACCGTCGTGTGCAGCGACTGGTACATGTTGAACTTCGGCATCGCGATGTAGTCCTTGAACCGGCCGGGGACCGGGTTCCATCGCGCGTGGATCGTGCCGAGGGCCGCGTAGCAGTCCCGGACGGTCTCCACCAGGACGCGGATGCCGACCAGGTCGTAGATCTCCGCGAAGTCACGGCCGCGGACGATCATCTTCTGGTAGACGCTGTAGTAGTGCTTGGGGCGGCCGGTGACGGTCGCCTTGATGCGGGCGGCGCGCAGGTCGGCCTGGACCTCGTCGGTGACTATGGCCAGGTACTCGTCACGCTTGGGGGCGCGCTCGGCCACCAGCCGCACGATCTCGTCGTACATCTTGGGGTAGAGGATGGCGAAGGCCAGGTCCTCCAGTTCCCACTTGATGGTGTTCATGCCCAGGCGGTGGGCGAGCGGCGCGTAGATCTCCAGGGTCTCGCGCGCCTTCTTCTCCTGCTTCTCGCGCTTGAGGTAGCGCATGGTGCGCATGTTGTGCAGGCGGTCGGCGAGCTTGATGACCAGGACGCGGGGGTCCTTGGCCATGGCGACGACCATCTTGCGCACGGTCTCGGCCTGCGCGGCCTCGCCGAACTTGACCTTGTCCAGCTTGGTGACGCCGTCCACGAGCAGCGCGACCACGTCGCCGAAGTCCCGGCGCAGGTCGTCCAGGCCGTACTCGGTGTCCTCGACGGTGTCGTGCAGCAGCCCGGCCATCAGGGTCGCCGGGTCCATGCCCAGCTCGGCGAGGATGGTGGTGACGGCGAGCGGGTGCGTGATGTACGGGTCGCCGCTCTTGCGCTTCTGGCCGCGGTGCCAGCGCTCGGCGACCTGGTAGGCGCTCTCGATCTGGCGGAGCGTCGCGTTCTCGATCTTGGGGTCGTTGCTGCGCACTATCCGCAGCAGCGGCTCCAGCACCGGGTTGTACGGGTTGGCGCGCTGCACGCCGAGCCGGGCCAGACGGGCGCGGACGCGGTTGGAGGAGCCGGAGCGGGGCGCGGTCTGACCTGCCGCCGGGCGCACGGGGGCGGGCTTGGGGCGCACGGTGTCGGCGCTCTTCTCCACCGGCGCGGACTGGGCGTGCTCGACCGAGCCGCGCGCGTCGTTCTTCGCGTCGGACGCGTGCGACGCGGGCTTCACCGCGGGCGCCGGAGCGGGCTCCGGCTTGGCGGCGGTCAGTGGCTGGGCCTCGTCTGGCAAGAGGACTCCTAGTGCGCGGTCCGGGTCCCCCGGTCAGGCTCCGGAAACCCCATGGTAGCGATCCCGCGCCTCACCATCGCCTTCAGCCTGACGGAAGAGCGGTCCACCAGTGGAACACGTGGGGCGGGTGGGGGATTCCTCGGGGCCCGGCCCCGGAACGCGGAGCGGCCGCGAGCGCGGGCCGGGGTAGACCCGGTGGGTGCGCTCGCGGCCGCTCACGGTCCGCTCGGACGGTCGGAACTGGGTCAGACCTGGAGCAGCGCCTCCAGGGGCGCGCCGTTCAGGGCGGGCTCCAGGCGGGCGCGGCCTTCGAGGAAGCCCAGCTCCATGAGGACGGCGACGCCGCAGACCCGCGCGCCCGCGCGCTCGATCAGCTTGATCGCGGCCTCGGCGGTGCCGCCGGTGGCGAGCACGTCGTCGACGATGAAGACGCGGTCACCGTCGGACAGGTCCTCGGCGTGCACCTCGATCTCGGCCGAGCCGTACTCCAGGTCGTACGCCTGGCGCAGGGTCGCTCCGGGGAGCTTGCCCGCCTTGCGGACGGGGATGAAGCCGAGGCCCGCGCGGACGGCGACCGGCGCGCCCAGGATGAAGCCCCGCGCCTCCAGGCCGACGATCTTGGTCGCCCCGGTGCTCGTGGCCAGCTCGGCCAGGGTGTCGGTGAGGGCCGTGAACGCGGCGGGGTCGGCCAGGAGCGGGGTGATGTCCTTGAACATCACGCCCGGCTCCGGGTGGTCGGCCACGTCGCGGATACGGCTGAGCAGCAGCTCCTGGATGGAGGTCATCGGCGCTTTCCAGAGGGTCGGCCGCGGCCCCGGTTGCGGGTCGCGGACTGGTCGCGCGGGCCCACCACGGCGGGCGACGCGTCGTCGGACGGTTCTCCGGCGGCGGACCGGGACTCCCCCTGTGCCTCTCCGGCCGCGGCCTGGGCACGCTTGGCCAGGACCCGCTTCCGGAGGGCCTTCATCGCGGGCTCGCGCTCCTTGAGGTCGGCGACGAGCGGCGTGGCGATGAAGATCGAGGAGTACGCGCCGGCCGCGAGGCCGACGAACAGCGACAGGGAGATGTCGTTGAGGGTGCCCGCTCCGAGGAAACCGCCGCCGATGAACAGCAGGCCCGCCACCGGGAGCAGTGCGACCACCGTGGTGTTGATGGAGCGCACCAGGGTGCTGTTGATCGAGTGGTTGGCGATGTCGCTGTAGGTGAAGCGGGTCTGCTTGGTGATGCCCTTGGTCTGCTCCTTGAGGCTGTCGAAGACGACGACCGTGTCGTAGAGCGAGTAACCGAGGATGGTCAGCAGACCGATCACCGTGCCGGGCGTGACCTCGAAGCCGACGAGGGCGTAGATGCCGACGGTGATGGTGATGTCGTGGATCAGGGCGACGAGGGCCGCGATGGCCATGCGCCATTCGAAGGCGATCGCCAGGTAGATCACCACGAGCACCATGAAGATCGCCAGGCCCTGCCACGCCTTGTTGGCGATCTGCTCGCCCCAGCTCGGGCCGACCAGGTCGGCGTTGAGGCGCTCGGGGTCGATCTTGAGGTCCTTGGCGAGGGTCTCCTTGATCTGGTCCGACTTACCGGTGTCGATACCGGCGATCTGGATGCGCAGGCTGCCGTTGCCGAGCTTCTGCACCACGGCCTCGTGGCCGGAGGCGTCGTGGGCGTACTCCTCGACCTGGGCGACCGAGGCGCTCATCTTGGTCGGGGTGGTGAAGACCGCGCCGCCCTGGAAGTCGATGCCCATGTTCAGGCCGCGCACCGCCAGGCCGAGGATGGCCGTGATGGTGATCAGGATGGAGACGCCGTACCAGATCTTGCGCTTGCCGATGAAGTCGTAGCTGACCTCACCGCGGTGCAGCCGCGCGCCGAGGTTACCGAGTTTCGACATCGCTCACGCCCCCTTGGGGTCGACGGGGCCCGCGGAGGGACCGGAGGGACGGCGGGTGCGGCGCAGCGGCGGCTTGGCACCCAGGCTCTGCGGGTCGAGCCCGGACCACTTGTGGCCGTCCGCGAAGAACTTGCGGCGGGCGAGCAGGGTCATGAGCGGCTTGGTGAAGAAGAAGACCACCACGACGTCGAGGACGGTGGTCAGGCCGAGCGTGAACGCGAAGCCCTGGACCTTGCCGACGGTGACGATGAAGAGCACCACGGCGGACAGGAGCGAGACGAAGTCGGAGACCAGGATGGTGCGCCGGGCGCGCGGCCAGGCCCGCTCGACGGCGGGGCGCAGCGAACGGCCCTCGCGGATCTCGTCCCGGATGCGTTCGAAGTACACGATGAACGAGTCCGCGGTGATACCGATGGCGACGATGGCACCGCAGACGGCGGGCAGGTTCAGCGCGAAGCCGATGGCCGGGCCGAGCAGCGACATGATCACGTAGGTGAGGATCGCGGAGACCAGCAGGGAGGCCATGGCCACGAGCGACAGACCGCGGTAGTAGGCGATCAGGTAGATCGCGACCAGGACGAGGCCGATGGCGCCCGCGAGGAGACCGGCCTTGAGCTGCTCGCCGCCGAGCGCGGCGGTGACGGTGGTGACGGTCTCCTGCTGGAAGGACAGCGGGAGCGCGCCGTAGGACAGCATGTTGGAGAGGCTCTGGGCCTCCTCCTGCGTGAACCGGCCGGAGATCTCGGCCTGGCCGCCGGTGATGGCCTGCTGCACGTACGGGCTGGAGACGACCTCGCCGTCGAGGACGATGCCGAACTCGTTCTGCGGCTGCTGGTTCTTGGCCAGCTCGCCGGTGATGTCGGCGAACTTCTTGGCGCCGGAGGAGGTGAAGTTCATCTGCACCTGCCAGCCGGAGGCGCCCTGGGTGTCGAAGACCGCCTGGGCCTTCTTCACCTCGGTGCCGTCCACGGCGGCGGGGCCGAGGACGTACTTGTACCAGACCTTGTCGATCTCGCCGCAGGCCACGGTGGGCTCACCGGGCTTGCCGGCCTGGCCGACCTTGGCGCGTTCGGCGGGCTTGGCGCAGTCCAGGGCCGCGTACTGGGCCTGGAGCTTCGCGGTGGCCGCGTCGGCGCTGGGCGCCGGGGACGGGCTGGTCGGGGCGCCGGAGGACTTGGCGCTCGGGGAGCCGGTGGGCGACGGGGTGGCGTCGGCCTTCAGCGCGTCGCTGACGGCGCGGCCCTGCGAGGTGGCCGAGGCGTTCGGCGAGGCCGCGCCGGAGGGCGAGGTCGCCTTCTGGTCGCCGGAGGGGCTGGCGGCCGGGCTCGGGGAGCCGCTGGCGCCGGAGGAGGTGCTCGGCGACGGCTTGGGGGTCGCGCCGCCGCTGGGCTCGCTGGCCAGGACCGGGCGGAAGTACAGCTTGGCGGTGGTGCCGACCTGCTGCTGGGCCTCCTTGGAGTTGGTGCCCTTGGGGATGTTGACGATGATGTGGTCGTCGCCCTGGGTCTGCACCTCGGCCTCGGAGACACCAAGGCCGTTGACACGGCGGTTCATGATGTCGACCGCGGTGTCCATGTTGGCCTTGTTGATCGCCGACCCCTGGTCGGCCTTCGCCTTGAGCGTGATGCTCGTACCGCCGGCAAGGTCGATGCCGAGACGCGGGGTGGTGTGCCCGGCGGCGAACATGCCGCCGGTCATCGCCACGATGGCGATCAGGATGAGGACCAGCGAGCGCACTGGCTTGCTCTGGGCACTCGCGCCCCGGCCCTTCTTAGGTGCTGCCACCTTCTCGTACTCCCTCTCGGGCCGCCCGGTGCGCCGTGGGCGCCGGTGGCCATGACATGGTGTCGGGTTCCCGTGCGGGGAACCGTGCGGGAAACAGAGCCGTCCGGGGCGTGCCGTGCGCCCGGTGAGGGGCGCCGGGACGCCCCGGAGACGTGACTACTTCGCGTCGGTGTCGCCGTCGGTCTTCTTCGGCGTCTCGGCCTGCTCGGCCGCGTCCGCCTTGTTCACGACGGTGTCGTCCTTGGTGACGGGCTCGACGGTCTCGGCCTTCTCGGCGAGGGTCTTGTCCTCGGCCGGGGCGACGTCCGCGTCCTTCTTGCCGAAGTCGACGGCCTTGTGCTCGGCGTCGGTGTCGGCGAGGGAGGAGGCGTCGTCCGGGACGATCTCGGAGTCCGACTTCAGGTCGTGCTCGACGCCGTGGATGATGCGGTTGTACTCCTCGTCGGAGAGGACGGCGCCGATCGCGTTCTTCGCGAAGATCAGCTCGACGCCCGGCCCGGCGTCCAGGAGGACGGTGTCCTCCGTGACCTCCTTGACCGTCGCGTACATTCCCCCGATCGTGCGGACGCCCGAACCGGGCTGCATCTCGTTCCGCATGTTGGCGGCCTGCTGCTGCTTCTTCTTGGCCGAGCGCGTCATCACGAACATGAGCCCGATGAGCACGATGAAGGGGAGAAGAGTATAGACATTCACGAGACGGAATTTCCTTCGCGTGACCGCGCGGTGAGCGGCCTGTTGGAGGGGGCTGGTCGCCGTCGCCCGCAAGGGCGGCATCGGCGGAGTCTAAGCGAGTCCGCGTGCATGGAACAACGCTCAGCATGGCACCAGGGTTCCTCCTGGGGCCAATGCGCCGGTCTCACGCCCCGAACAGGTCCTGTTGTCCGTTTCCCGTGGCCCGCGCCTGCGGCGGGGTGAGGCCCAGGTGCGCCCAGGCCGCCGGGGTGGCGACGCGCCCGCGCGGGGTTCGGGCGAGCAGGCCCTCGCGCACCAGGAACGGTTCGGCGACCTCCTCCACCGTCTCACGCTCCTCCCCCACCGCGACGGCCAGTGTCGACAGGCCGACCGGGCCGCCGCCGAACAGTTTCAGCAGCGCCTCCAGCACGCCCCGGTCGAGCCGGTCGAGGCCGCGCGCGTCCACCTCGTAGATGGCGAGGGCGGCGGCCGCGATGTCCTCGGTGATCAGGCCGTCCGCCTTGACCTGGGCGTAGTCCCGCACCCGGCGCAGCAGCCGGTTGGCGATCCGGGGCGTGCCGCGGGAGCGGCCGGCGATCTCGGCGGCGCCGGACGGGTCGATCTCCACGTCCAGCAGGGCGGCCGAGCGGTGCACGACGCGCTGCAGCTCGCGCGGCTCGTAGAACTCCATGTGCGCGGTGAAGCCGAAGCGGTCGCGCAGCGGGGGCGGCAGCAGGCCCGCGCGGGTGGTGGCGCCGACCAGGGTGAACGGGGGCAGCTCCAGCGGGATGGCGGTGGCGCCGGGGCCCTTGCCGACGATGACGTCGACCCGGAAGTCCTCCATCGCCATGTACAGCATCTCCTCGGCGGGCCGGGACATGCGGTGGATCTCGTCCAGGAAGAGGACCTCGCCCTCCTGGAGGGAGGAGAGGATCGCGGCGAGGTCACCGGCGTGCTGGATGGCGGGGCCGGAGGTGATGCGGATGGGGGCGCCCATCTCGGCCGCGATGATCATCGACAGGGTGGTCTTGCCGAGGCCGGGCGCGCCGGAGAGCAGCACGTGGTCGGCGGTGGCGCCGCGCGCGCGGGCGGCGCGCAGCACGAGGTCGAGCTGTTCGCGGACCTTCTCCTGGCCGATGAACTCGCCGAGGTCCTTGGGGCGCAGGGCGGCTTCGACGGCCTGGTCCTCCCGGTCGGCGGCGGTGTCCACCAGCCGGTCCGCGGCGGCGCCGTCCGTCGTGTCGTCCCAGTTCACTTCAGGTGCTCCTAGCGGTGGCGCGCGGTCAGCGGGCGCGGTTCAGGGTCTGGAGGGCGGCCTTGAGCAGCTGGCCGACCTGGGGGGTGCCGCCCGCCGCCTCCGCCTGGGGGGCCACCGCGGACACGGCCTCGTCGGCCTCGCGGGTGGCGTAGCCCAGGCCGATGAGGGCCGCGTGCAGCTGGTCGCGCCAGCCCTGGCTCACCGGGGCGCCGACAGCCGGGGCGCCGATGGGGGCGCCGAGCCGGTCCTTCAGTTCCAGCAGCAGCTTCTGCGCGCCCTTCTTGCCGATGCCGGGCACGGCGGTGAGGGCCTTCTCGTCGGCGGTGGCGACGGCGCGGCGCAGCGTGTCCGGGCGGTGGGTGGCCAGCATGGCCTGGGCGAGGCGGGGGCCGACGCCGCTGGCGGTCTGGAGCAGCTCGAAGACCTGGCGCTCGTCGTCGTCGGCGAAGCCGTACAGGGTGAGGGAGTCCTCACGGACGACGAGGGAGGTGTGCAGCCGGGCGTCCTGGCCGACGCGGAGCTTCGCCAGGGTGTCGGGCGTGCACTGGACGGACATGCCGACCCCGCCGACCGCGACGACCGCCGAGTCGGGGGCGAGGGCGGCGACGGTGCCGCTGACGAAGGCGATCATGCCGTTCGGCCTTTCGTTGCTCGAGGTGTGCGCGCGGCTGTGTGCTGGGCGACCGCCTGCTGGAGCCGGTTCTGCGCGGGGGCGCGCCAGATGTGGCAGATGGCGAGGGCGAGGGCGTCGGCGGCGTCGGCGGGCTTGGGGGGCGCGCTGAGCCGGAGCAGCCGGGTGACCATGGCGCCGACCTGGGCCTTGTCGGCGCGGCCGGTGCCGGTGACGGCGGCCTTGACCTCGCTGGGCGTGTGCAGGGCGACCGGGATGCCGCGCCGGGCGGCGCACAGCATGGCGACGGCGCTGGCCTGGGCGGTTCCCATGACGGTGCTGACGTTGTGCTGGCTGAAGACCCGCTCCACGGCGACGAACTCGGGCTTGTGCTCGTCCAGCCACTGTTCGAGGCCCTGCTCCACGGCGAGCAGCCGGTGGCTCAGCTCGGCGTCGGCAGGCGTACGGACCACCCCGACGCCGACCATGGTGAGCGGCCGCCCCGCGACCCCGTCGACCACCCCGACCCCGCACCGCGTCAGTCCGGGGTCCACCCCGAGTACCCGCACCTGTCGCCCCCTGGGCTCGATCATTTGTTTGTGCAGGCTATCGGGTGCCACCGACAACGCCCCGCAACCGGGCCCCGGCAACGCGACGGGCCGACGGGAGAACCCGTCGGCCCGTACGCACGGCGAAGCCCGCGGCGGCGTTACGCGTCCACCTTCTCCATGACCTCGTCGCTGACGTCGAAGTTGGCGAAGACGTTCTGGACGTCGTCGCTGTCCTCGAGGGCGTCGATCAGCTTGAAGATCTTCTTGGCGCCGTCCTCGTCCAGCTCGACCTGCATGGTCGGGACGAAGTTGGAGTCGGCGGAGTCGTAGTCGATGCCCGCGTCCTGGAGGGCGGTGCGGACCGCGACCAGGTCGGTGGCCTCGCTGAGCACCTCGAAGGACTCACCGAGGTCGTTGACCTCCTCGGCACCGGCGTCCAGGACGGCGCCGAGCACGTCGTCCTCGGTCAGCTCGCCCTTGGGGACGATGATGACGCCCTTGCGGTGGAACAGGTACGACACCGAGCCGGGGTCGGCCATGTTGCCGCCGTTGCGGGTCATGGCGACGCGGACGTCGGAGGCGGCGCGGTTGCGGTTGTCGGTGAGGCACTCGATGAGCACCGCGACACCGTTGGGGCCGTAACCCTCGTACATGATCGTCTCGTAGTCGGCGCCGCCGGCCTCCAGGCCGCCGCCGCGCTTGACCGCGGAGTCGATGTTCTTGTTGGGGACCGACTGCTTCTTCGCCTTCTGGATGGCGTCGTACAGCGTCGGGTTGCCCTCGATGTCGACGCCGCCCATGCGGGCCGCGACCTCGATGTTCTTGATGAGCTTCGCGAAGAGCTTGCCGCGCTTGGCGTCGATCACGGCCTTCTTGTGCTTCGTCGTAGCCCATTTAGAGTGGCCGGACATCTGCCTGTCTCCTTCGCGTAACCCGATCCGATACGGACTCCCCGGGCGCTGGGAGAGCCTGAGGGGTACCGCCGCAGATCCTACAAGGACTACGGCGTCCGGTTCGCGCGGACCATGTCGACGAAGAGCCCGTGCATCCGGTGGTCGCCGGTCAGCTCCGGGTGGAACGAGGTGGCGAGCACGGCGCCCTGGCGGACCGCGACGATGTGGCCGTCGTGCTCGGCGAGCACCTCGGCGGCCGCGCCCACGGACTCGACCCAGGGGGCCCGGATGAAGACGCCCTCCACGGGAGCGCCCTCGACGCCCTTGACGTCGACCGCCGCCTCGAAGGACTCGTTCTGGCGGCCGAAGGCGTTGCGGCGGACGATCATGTCGATGCCGCCGATGGTCTCCTGGCCCGAGCGCGGGTCGAGGATCTTGTCGGCGAGCAGGATCAGCCCGGCGCAGGTGCCGTAGACGGGCATCCCTTCGCGCACGCGGGCGCGCAGGGGCTCCATCAGGCCGAAGAGGACGGCCAGTTTGGAGATGGTGGTGGATTCGCCGCCGGGGAGGACGAGGGCGTCGACCTCGGCGAGTTCTTCGGGGCGCCTGACCGGCCTGGCCACGGCGTCGGCCGCGGCCAGGGCGATCAGATGCTCCCGTACGTCGCCCTGGAGGGCCAGGACGCCGATGACGGGGGTGCTCATGGTGTGGAGGTCCTACCAGCCGCGGTTGGCGTAGCGCTCGGTCTCGGGGAGGGTGTCGCAGTTGATGCCGACCATGGCCTCGCCCAGGTTGCGGGAGGCGTCGGCGACGATCTTCGGGTCGTCGTAGAAGGTGGTGGCCTTCACGATGGCGGCGGCGCGCTTGGCCGGGTCGCCGGACTTGAAGATGCCGGAGCCGACGAAGACGCCCTCGGCGCCGAGCTGGCGCATCAGGGCGGCGTCGGCCGGGGTGGCGACGCCGCCGGCGGAGAACAGGACGACGGGGAGCTTGCCCAGCTCGGCGACCTCCTTGACCAGCTCGTACGGGGCGCGCAGCTCCTTGGCGGCGGCGAACAGCTCGTTGTGGTCGCAGCCGCGCAGCTTGGCGATCTCGCCCTTGATCTGGCGCAGGTGGCGCACGGCCTCGACGACGTTGCCGGTGCCCGCCTCGCCCTTGGAGCGGATCATCGCGGCGCCCTCGGCGATGCGGCGCAGGGCCTCGCCCAGGTTGGTGGCACCGCAGACGAAGGGGGTGGTGAACGCCCACTTGTCGGAGTGGTTGACCTCGTCGGCCGGGGTGAGCACCTCGGACTCGTCGATGTAGTCGACGCCGAGGGACTGGAGGACCTGGGCCTCGACGAAGTGGCCGATGCGGGACTTGGCCATGACCGGGATCGAGACGGCCTCGATGATGCCCTCGATCATGTCCGGGTCGGACATCCGGGCCACGCCGCCGTCCTTGCGGATGTCGGCCGGGACCCGCTCCAGGGCCATGACGGCCACGGCACCGGCGTCCTCGGCGATCTTCGCCTGCTCGGCGTTGACCACGTCCATGATGACGCCGCCCTTGAGCTGCTCGGCCATGCCGCGCTTCACACGGGCGGTGCCGGTCTCGGGACCCTGGTTGTCGATGATGGACACGCGTGACCTCACTGGTGGGTAAAGACGGTTTCTGCACCGCCGAGGAAACGCGACCGGACCAGGCCACATCAAGGGCCAATGGGAAGCCGGTGGATCATTTTGTCCCGGCGTGCCCCCGTGGGACCCCCGTGGGACTCCGCTCAGGCGACCCGCTCGACCAGCGCGGCGGGCGGTTCGTCGTCCATCTCGAAGGCCAGCGGGAACGGCGCGTGCCCGGCCAGCCGGAACCAGCGGACCTTGCGGTGCTCGCGCAGCCTGCGGGCCGCGCCGACGGCGTCGTTGTGGAAGCGGCGGGCCATCGGCACCCGGCGCACCGCCTCGGCCAGTTCGTGCGCCGCGTCCTCACCACCGGGCGCGGCCCGTACGCCCTCCACCTGCCGGGCGTCCTCGAACACGGCCCGTAGCGCCTGGCTCAGCTCGCTCTCCGCGACCTCGCGCTGCTCCTCCTCGGCCTGCCGGGCGGCGTGCGCGGCCTCGTAGAGCACGATCGAGGCGGCCGGGTCCAGGACGCCGGCGGTGGCGAGTTCCTGCGCGACGGACGCCCGGCGCAGCAACTGCGCGTCCAGGGCGGCGCGGGCGGCGTCCATGCGGACGTGCAGCCGGTCCAGCCGTCCGGCGGTCCAGCTCAGGTAGACGCCGATCGCCAGCAGCGCGACGAGAATCCAGATGAGGGTGGGGATCACGCGCGAAGGTTATCGCTGGAGGGCGGGGCACTCGCCTCCGCGTCCCGCTCACGGGCCAGGCCGAACCTGGACCACAGGCCCGGCCGCTCGTCGGTGGCGACCGCGGCGGTGCCGGTGGTGACCGTCTCGTACACCGAGAGGATGTCCGCGCCGACCGTGGACCAGTCGAAGCGGCGCACATGGGCGCTGCCGCGCTCGCGCAGCTCCGCCCGGCGCGCGGGGTCCGCGAGCAGGGCCACGGCCTTCCCGGCGAGCGCGTCGGCGTCCTCGCCCGCGAAGACCTCGCCCGCCTGCCCCTGGTCCAGGACCTGGACGAAGGCGTCCAGGTCGGATGCGAGGACGGGGGCGCCCGCCGACATGGCCTCGACCAGGATGATGCCGAAGCTCTCGCCGCCGGTGTTGGGCGCCACGTACAGGTCGACGCTGCGCAGGAAGCGGGCCTTGTCCTCGTCGCTGATCATGCCGAGGAACTCCACGTGGGAGCGCAGTTCCTCGGGCAGTTCCGCGACGGCCGCCTCCTCGTCGCCCCGGCCCGCGATCAGCAGCCGGGTCTCCGGGTGGGCGGCGACGATCTTCGGCAGGGCGCGCATCAGCACCGGCAGGCCCTTGCGGGGCTCGTCGATGCGCCCTATGAAGCCGATGGTGCCGCCCTGCCACTCCGCCTTGGGCTCGGCACCGGCGAAGAAGTCCACGTCGACCCCGTTGGGGATCACCACCGCGTCCCCGCCCAGGTGCTCGACCAGGGTGCGGCGGGCGTACTCGCTGACCGCGATCCGGGCGCTGATCTTCTCCAGCGCGGCCTGGAGGATCGAGTAGGCGGCGATCATCGCGCGGGAGCGCGGGTTGGAGGTGTGGAAGGTGGCCACGATGGGTCCCTGCGCCGCCCAGCAGGTGAGCAGGCCGAGCGAGGGCGAGGTCGGTTCGTGGATGTGCACCACGTCGAACGCGCCGTCGTGCAGCCACCGCCGCACCCGCGCCGCCGACAGGAACCCGAAGTTCAGCCGGGCCACCGACCCGTTGTACGGCACCGGCACCGCGCGCCCCGCCGAGACCACGTAGGGCGGCAGCGGGGTGTCGTCGTCGGCCGGGGCGAGCACGGAGACCTCGTGGCCGAGGCGGATGAAGTACTCGGCGAGGTCCCGGATGTGGAACTGGACGCCACCGGGCACGTCCCAGGAGTACGGGCAGACGATCCCGATTCTCACGCGGGTCCCTTCGCCGGGTCGAGGTCGGCGAGCCACAGCCGCTGGAGCATGTGCCAGTCCTCCGGGTGCTCGGCGATCCCGGTGGCGAAGGCGTCGGCCAGCGCCTGGGTCATCACGGCCGTCTTCTCGGTCCGCGTACCCGTCCCGGGCACCTCGACCGGGGGGTGCACCCGGCCCTGCATCACCGGCGACTCGTCGTACCAGAGGGTGACCGGGAGCAGCTGGGCGCCGGTCTGCTGGGCGAGGAGGGCCGGGCCCGCGGGCATCCGGGCGCGCTCGCCGAAGAAGTCGACCTCGACGCCGCTGGCCGACAGGTCCCGGTCCGCGACCAGGCAGACCAGGCCGCCGTCCCGCAGCCGCCGGGCCAGGGTGCCGAACGCGGAACCCCCGCTGTGCGCCAGCACCTCCATGCCGAGGCCCTCGCGGTAGGCGACGAAGCGGTCGTACAGCGTCTCGGGCTTCAGGCGCTCGGCGACGGTGGTGAAGGGGATGCCGAGGCTGGTGGTGACCCAGGCGCCGGCCAGGTCCCAGTTGGCCAGGTGCGGCAGCGCAAGTATCACGCCCTTGCCCTTGGCCAGGCCGTCCGTCAGGTAGTGGGCGCCCTTGGGGTCGAAGCCGGTACGTACCCGCTCCGCGCTCCAGGCGGGCAGCCGGAACGACTCCATCCAGTACCGCAGGTAGGAGCGCATGCCCGCGCGGGACAGCTCGGCGAGCCGCTCCGGGGAGGCGTCCGGCACCACGCGCGCGTAGTTGGCCTCCAGCCGCTGGACCCCCTTGCCGCGCCGCTTCCAGGCGATGTCGGCGACGGTCCGGCCCAGCTTGGCGGCGGCCGGTTCGGGGAGCTTCTTGACGGTGCTCCAGCCGAGCCCGTACAGCCCGTCGGTGAGGCGTTCGGCGGCGCTCACTGGGCCGCCTCGCTCCCGGCGCCGAGCCGGGCCGCCTCCTCCGCCTCGGCGGACTCCCGGCGCACGGTGACGACCCGCTGCACCAGCGTGACGAGGCTGCCGACGGCGACGATCCACAGGGCGATGGGCAGCAGGTACTGGATGCCCGGCACACCGAACTTGTGCAGACCCGCGAAACCGGCCGCGACCAGCGAGATCACCAGCCGCTCGGCCCGCTCCACCAGCCCGTTGACCGCCACTGGCAGCCCGATCGACTCGCCGCGCGCCTTGGTGTACGACACCACCTGGCCGCTGGCCAGACAGAAGATGGAGACCGCGCACAGCACGTTGTCGTTGCCGCCGCCCGCGTACCAGAGGGCGAAGCCGCCGAAGATCGCGCTGTCCGCGACCCGGTCCAGGGTCGAGTCCAGGAAGGCGCCCCAGCGGCTGGAGCGGCCCAGCTGCCGGGCCATGTTCCCGTCGACCAGGTCGGAGAAGACGAACAGCGTGATCACGATCGTGCCCCAGAAGAACTCTCCCCGGGGGTAGAAGACCAGCGCACCCGCGACCACACCGGCGGTGCCGATGAGCGTCACCGCGTCGGGGCTCACCCCCCGCCGGATGAGAAACGCGGCGAACGGCGTGAGGACACGCGTGAAGAATGCACGCGCGTACTTGTTCAGCATGGCCTTCCCGACGGTCGGTGTCGCCGTGGCCCGTGGTGGCCGTCGGCTGGCCCATCGTAGCCACGCGCGCCCGCGCACGGGGGCGCGCACCCTCGGCGACGGCACGATCCGTGACCTCCGAGGGCCCGCCGGGGTCCGTCGTATGGACGCGGCATGACGGGAGTGGAAAGCTCGAAGGACCGCGGGCGCCGCCGGAGCCGCCGCAACCGTGCGGGCCGCCGCCGCGTTCGCGTCCCCGATGACCTCACCGTGCACGGGAGGCAGGATCATGGGCGACAAGACTCACACACACCCCGGAGCCGCCGGCAGGGCAATGACGGCCGACCACCCCGCGTCCGTACGGAACGTGGTGCTGGTCGGCCCCTCCGGATCGGGCAAGACCACCCTGGTCGAGGCCCTCGCGCTGACCGCGGGGGCGGTGAACCGGGCGGGCCGCGTCGAGGACGGCGGCACGGTCTCCGACCACGACGACATCGAGCACCGCCAGCACCGCTCCGTACAGCTCTCGCTGGTCCCCGTCGAATGGGACGGCATCAAGATCAACCTCCTCGACACCCCCGGATACGCCGACTTCGTCGGTGAGCTGAGGGCCGGTCTGCGCGCGGCGGACGCGGCCCTCTTCGTCGTCTCCGCCTCCGACGGCGTCGACGGCGCGACCCGGATGGTCTGGGAGGAGTGCCAGGCCGTCGGCATGCCCCGCGCCCTCGTGGTCACCCACCTGGAATCGGCGCGCGCCGACTTCGAGGAGATGACCCGGGCCTGCGCCGAGGCGTTCGGCGCCGACGACCCCGACGCCGTGCTCCCCCTCTACCTCCCGCTGCGCGGCCCCGCCGGACCCGACGGCCACGCCCCGGTGACCGGCCTGGTCGGCCTGCTCTCGCAGAAGCTCTTCGACTACTCCCCCGGCGAGCGCAAGGAGTCCGAACCCGGCGAGGACCAGCTCCCCGGCCTGGAGGAGGCCCGTAACCGGCTGATCGAGGGGATCATCGCCGAGAGCGAGGACGAGACCCTCATGGACCGCTACCTCGGCGGCGAACAGGTCGACGTCAAGACCCTCATCGAGGACCTCGAACGCGCCGTCGCCCGCGGCACCTTCCACCCCGTCCTCGCCGCCGCGCCCGCCACCGAGGACGCCCGCCAGGGCCTCGGCACCGTGGAACTCCTGGAACTGATCACCCGCGGGTTCCCCACCCCCTTCGAGCACCCCATGCCCGACGTCACCGACCTGGACGGCACCCCCCGCCCCCTCACCCCCTGCGACCCCGAGGGCCCCCTCGTCGCCGAGGTCGTCAAGACGTCCTCCGACCCCTACGTCGGCCGGATCTCCCTGGTCCGCGTCTTCTCCGGCACCCTGCGCCCCGACGACACCGTCCACGTCTCCGGACACGGCCTCGCCGACCGGGGCCACGAGGACCACGACGTCGACGAGAAGGCCGGCGCCCTCTCCATGGCCTTCGGCAAACAGCAGCGCCCCGTCGAGCAGGCCGTCGCGGGCGACCTGGTCTGCGTCGCCAAGCTCGGCCGCGCCGAGACCGGCGACACCCTCTCCGCCAAGGACGACCCGCTGCTCATGGAGCCCTGGCGGATGCCCGACCCGCTGCTCCCCCTCGCCATCCAGGCCCACAGCAAGCCCGACGAGGACAAACTCTCCCTCGGCCTGTCCCGGCTCGTCGCCGAGGACCCGACCATGCGGCTCGAACAGAACCAGGACACCCACCAGGTCGTCCTGTGGTGCCTCGGCGAGGCCCACGCCGACGTCGCCCTGGAACGCCTCCGCAGCCGCTACGGCGTCCAGGTCGACGTCGTCCCGCACAAGGTGCCGCTCCGCGAGACCTTCGCGGGCAGGGCGGCCGGACGCGGGCGGCACGTCAAGCAGTCCGGCGGCCACGGCCAGTACGCCATCTGCGAGATCGAGGTCGAACCGCTGCCCGGCGGCTCCGGCATCGAGTTCGTCGACAAGGTCGTCGGCGGCGCCGTACCCCGCCAGTTCATCCCCTCCGTCGAGAAGGGCGTCCGCGCCCAGGCCGCCAAGGGCATCGCCGCCGGGCACCCCCTGGTCGACGTTCGCGTCACCCTGCTCGACGGCAAGTCGCACTCCGTGGACTCCTCCGACGCCGCCTTCCAGACCGCGGGCGCCCTCGCCCTGCGCGAGGCCGCCGCCGAGACCCGCATCCACCTGCTGGAACCCGTCGCCGAGGTCAGCGTCCTGATCCCCGACGACTACGTCGGCGCCGTCATGAGCGACCTCTCCAGCAGACGCGGCCGCGTCCTCGGCACCGAACAGACCGGCGCCGGACGCACCCTGATCCGCGCCGAGGTACCCGAGTTCGAGATCGGCCGCTACGCCATCGACCTGCGCTCCCTCTCGCACGGCACGGCCACCTTCAGCCGCGCCTACGCCCGCCACGAACCGATGCCGCCCCAAGTCGCCGAACGACTGCGGGAACAGGACGGGGACACCCCGTAACTCCCGGCGCCGGCGGGCGGCTTCGGCCGTCCACCGACGCACGGGGGACGGCTGCCGATACCCTGGCCACGGGGGCACGGCCCGGCCGAACCGGCGCCGTGGCCACGGGACATCGCGACGATGTCCGGTTCGACAGGTGTGCGCGGCGGGGAAGCCGGGAAGGCCGCAGGAGCGACACGGCGGCGATGGGGGCGGGAATGTCGGTTGGGACGGAGTGGGACGGGCCTCAGGTGCCCGTCTCCGGCGACGAAGGCCAGGCGGCGACCCTCGCGCTGGCCTCGGCGGCCTACCGGGACAACATGATCGCGGAGATCAAGAAGGCCGACAACGAGTGGCACGAGTCCACCGTCAAGCCCGGCCGCATCCCGCTGTTCCGCCCCAACCTGGGCGAAGCCTTCTCCCGCGCCGTGGCCGACCGCATGCTCGCACCGGGCCGCAAGCCCCTGATCCAGTCCTTCGGCGCCGACCCCCAGGTCGTCGTCGAACACTGCCTGGCCGCCAACAACATCCGCCGCGAACGCGACAACAAGCTGACCCTGGTGATGGTCGTCTGCGGCCTGATCTTCCTGCCCGGCCTGATCGCCTGGCTCCTGGTCTTCCTGCTCCGTTCCTTCCTCGCCAAGCGTGAGGGACGGGCCGGAGCACTCGGTACCGCGCTGCTCGCCGGAGTCGGCGTCCTCGCCGTGCTCTTCCTGCTCAAGCTGCCCTTCCACGGCTTCTGGGGCTGGTACACCCGCGCCGCCGTCGTCGCCCCCGTCCTCGGCTGGTTCTGGGCCCGCCGCGTCTGCGAGCGCACTGCCGCCGACCTGCGCGAACGCTGGGCGGGCCTGCTCTCCGGCAGCAGCGTCGGCGCCAAGGTCCCCGAGGCCGTGCCCCGCAGCCCCGGCGAGACCGCCGCCGAACAGCTCCGCCAGTCCCTGGCCCGCCTCGGCGCCGAACAGCGCTCCAACTCCGTCTTCTACGCCGGACCCAAGGGCATCCTCGGCATGGGCACCCGCTGGGGCTCCTGGCAGCTCGCCGAGGACCTCGTCTCCGCCGACCCCCCGCGCGAGATCCACCCCTTCCGCAGCTGGGACGTCATACGCGCCATCCACGACCAGCTCAGCCTGCTGGAGCGCGGCCCCCTCAACACCGGCGGCTTCCCCCGCCCGTCGGTACGGCACTGGATCGTCACCCCGATCGGCGAGAAGGCCGACGCGGTCTCCCGGCCCGACGGCACCGACGTCGAGGCGTTCCAGGTCAAGCAGCACGCCATACAGGAGATCTGCAACAAGCAGCAGTTCGGCAGCGGCGACCGGCACTACCTGGGCGTCCAGTGGACCCTGTGGGACGGCCAGCTCGTCCTCACCATGATGATCACGGTGACCGTCCTCCACGAGACCCTGCGCATCGAGGTCACCGGCCACGCCCTCGGCCCGGTCAACCCGCTCTTCCACGCCAAGCCGGCCGCCCTCACCAAGGAGGTCGCCAAGTCCCTCAAGCCGTGGGAGAACCGCACCGTCAAGATCCCCATCGTCCCCACCGACGAGGTCGTACGGCTCGCCGTCCGCGCCCCCTTCACCTGGTTCACGCCCACCCTGAACTGGCTCGGCGGCTCCATCGGCCTCCCCGAGCCCTTCGGCCTGCGGCACGCCTGGGCCGACCAGCCCTGGCGGCACCGCTTCATGGCCGACGACGCCCTGCGCGCCGCCACCCCGGTCCTCCGGGTGGTGCACGCCGCCGCGATCAAGGTCCTGAAGGAGAACGGCGTGGACACCGAGAAGTTCGGCGCCCGCTCCGCCTTCCTCAGCGGCATGGTCCAGGACCCGGCCCCCCGGAAGGCCGACCTCTACGACGCGTGAGGGCCGTTCAGCCTTCCGGCCACGCCTCCGCGAGCATCTTGCGGGTGTCGCCCAGGAGTTGGGGCAGCACCTTGGTCTGGCCGACCACCGGCATGAAGTTCGTGTCGCCACCCCAGCGCGGCACGATGTGCTGGTGGAGGTGGGCCGCGATGCCCGCACCGGCCACCGAGCCCTGGTTCATGCCGATGTTGAAGCCGTGCGCCCCGGACGCCGTACGCAGCGCCGTCATCGCCTGCTTGGTCAGCTCCGCCAGCTCGGCGGTCTCCGGCACGGTCAGATCGGTGTAGTCGGCCACATGCCGGTAGGGCACCGTCATCAGATGCCCACCGTTGTACGGGTAGAGGTTGAGCACCGCGTACACATGCTCACCCCGGCGCACGATCAGCCCGTCCTCGTCCGATTTGGCCGGGATGGAGCAGAACGGGCAGCCGTCGTCCGCCCCGGGACCGCTCGGCTTGTTCTCGCCCTGGATGTAGGCCATCCGGTGGGGCGTCCACAGGCGCTGGAACGCGTCCTGCGTCCCCACTCCGATCTGCTGCTCCGGCTCACTCGTCATGCAAGGCAGCATATGGCTTCGCCCGTTCGCGGCGTGTCGCCGGGGCGACGGGAAGGGTGCCTGCGGCCAAGCTGGGCCGGTGCAGCACGACAGAACCACGACCCGCTGGGAGCGCCGCATGGAGATGCCGCTCACCTTGGCGTCCCTGACGTTCCTCGGTTCGTACGCGGCCCTCGTCCTCGCCCCACGCCCCGGCACGGCATGGGACGACCTCTGGATCGCCCTGCTGCTGGCCTGCTGGGCGCTGTTCGCCGTGGACTACACGATGCGCTGGAGACTGAGCGGCGAGGGCCCGCGCTTCGTACGCACCCACTGGCTGGACACGCTCGTCCTGCTGCTGCCCCTGCTGCGCCCGCTGCGGGTCGTCCGGGTCTACGAGTCCATGGAGCACCGGCGCGGTCTGCCCCGGCTCCCCCTGTACGCGCGGGTGATCGCCTACTCCGGGCTCACCGCCCTGCTGATGGGCTTCACCGGCGCGCTCGCCGTCTACCAGCAGGAACGGGACGCACCCGCGTCGAACATGCGCACCTTCGGCGACGCCGTGTGGTGGGCCTGCTCCACGCTGTCCACCGTAGGCTACGGCGACATCGTCCCGGTCACCCCGGGCGGCCGGATCATCGCGGCCGCGATGATGGCGGGCGGCCTGGCCCTGCTGGGCGCGGTGACGGGCTCGTTCTCCTCGTGGCTGCTGCAGGTGTTCGCGCGGGAGGAGGACGACGAACCCCCGAGGCGGCGGTGACGCCTCGGGGGTTCGGGGAGATCTGTCGGGTCAGACCTGGACCCGCTCCGCCACGACCTTCTCGATCTTGGCGATGGCGTCCTCGAACGGGATGCCGTTCTCCTGCGAGCCGTCGCGGTAGCGGAAGGAGACGGTGTCCGCGTTCATGTCCTCGTCACCGACGATGATCATGAACGGCACCTTCTGGCGCTGGGCGTTCCGGATCTTCTTCTGCATCCGGTCGGAGGAGGAGTCCACCTCGACCCGCAGGCCCTTCCGCTTGGCCTCGACCGCGAACTTCTCCAGGTACTCGACGTGCGCGTCCCCGATCGGGATGCCCACCGCCTGCACCGGAGCCAGCCATGCCGGGAAGGCACCCGCGTAGTGCTCCAGGAGCACGGCGAAGAACCGCTCGATGCTTCCGAACAGAGCGCGGTGGATCATCACCGGGCGCTGCTTGGAGCCGTCGGGGCCGGTGTACTCCAGGTCGAACCGCTCGGGCAGGTTGAAGTCGAGCTGGATGGTCGACATCTGCCAGGTGCGGCCGATCGCGTCCTTGGCCTGGACGGAGATCTTCGGACCGTAGAACGCGGCGCCACCGGGGTCGGGCACGAGCGGCAGACCCTGCTTCTCGGCGACCTGGCGCAGCGTCTCGGTGGCCTCTTCCCAGGCGTCGTCCGTGCCGACGAACTTGGTCTCGTCCTTGGTGGACAGCTCCAGGTAGAAGTCGGTCAGACCGTAGTCGCGCAGCAGACCGAGGACGAAGGTGAGCGTCTTGTCGAGCTCCTCCGCCATCTGCTCACGGGTGCAGTAGATGTGCGCGTCGTCCTGGGTGAAGCCGCGGGCCCGGGTGAGGCCGTGCACGACGCCCGACTTCTCGTACCGGTACACGGTCCCGAACTCGAACAGCCGCAGCGGCAGTTCACGGTACGAGCGGCCGCGCGCGTCAAAGATCAGGTTGTGCATCGGGCAGTTCATGGGCTTGAGGTAGTAGTCCACGCCCTCGTCGAGCTGCATGGGCGGGTACATGCCGTCGGCGTACCAGTCCAGGTGACCCGAGGTCTCGAAGAGCTTCCCCTTGGTCGCGTGCGGGGTGTAGACGAACTCGTAGCCCTCCTCCTCGTGGCGGCGCCGCGAGTAGTCCTCCATGACCCGGCGGATGATGCCGCCCTTGGGGTGGAAGACGGCGAGGCCGGAGCCGATCTGCTCCGGGATGGAGAAGAGGTCCAGCTCGTTGCCGAGCTTGCGGTGGTCGCGCTTCTCGGCCTCGGCGAGGAACTCCAGGTGCGCCTTCAGCTCGTCCTTGGACGGCCAGGCGGTGCCGTAGATGCGCTGGAGCATCGGGTTCTTCTCGCTGCCGCGCCAGTAGGCGGCCGCGTTGCGCATCAGCTTGAACGCCGGGATGTTCCGGGTGGTGGGCAGGTGGGGGCCTCGGCAGAGGTCCTTCCAGCACAGCTCGCCGGTCTTGGCGTCCAGGTTGTCGTAGATGGTCAGCTCGCCCGCGCCCACCTCGACGTCCGCGCCGTCGTCGGAGGAGGCCGAGCCCTTGAGGCCGATCAGCTCCAGCTTGTACGGCTCGTCGGCCAGCTCGGCGCGGGCGTCCTCGTCGGAGACCACACGGCGGGAGAACTTCTGGCCCCGCTTCTGGATCTCCTGCATCTTCTTCTCGATGGCCTTGAGGTCATCGGGGTGGAAGGGCTTCTCCACGTCGAAGTCGTAGTAGAAGCCGTCCTTGACCGGCGGGCCGATGCCCAGCTTGGCCTCGGGGAACAGCTCCTGCACGGCCTGGGCCATGACGTGCGCGGTGGAGTGGCGCAGGATGTTGAGGCCGTCCTCGGAGGAGATCTCGACGCCCTCGACCTCGTCGCCGTCGGACAGCGCGTAGGTGAGGTCCTTGAGCTCGCCCGCCACGCGCGCGGCGATGATGGAGCGTTCGCCCGCGAAGAGGTCGGCGGCGGTAGTGCCCGTCGTCACCACGCGTTCTTCCCGCTCGGAATCGCGCTGGATGATCACACGGACGTCTGACACCGGTCTCTCCTGACTGAAGGCTCGAGTGCGGCGCCGTACCAGGAGCGCGCGCACAAGGGATCGTACCGACCCGCCCCCGTCGACCGCGAAACGGTTACTCTCCGTCGCCGTCCCCGTACGCCTCTCCGCATGCCTCCTCGAAGAAGTCCAGGTTCTCCTGGAGGGACTTCATCAGCCGGTCGCGCTCGGTCTCGTCGACCCGTACGGGGACGACGCCGGTGGCGCCGGTGAGCCTGCGGAAGCCGCCCCGGCGCTCCAGGCGGCCGCGCACGCGTACGGGGAGGCCGACGAGGTGGGCGTGGCCCGCTATCCGGTAGTCCTCCTCGCCGAGGGTGAGCCGCAGATGCGGGACCTCGGCGCCCGCGAGGACCCGCAGCCGTACGGTGCCCGCGCCGCGCGGCCCGGAGCGGCGCAGCCGGACGACGACGCCGGTGACGCTGACGGCGACGGAGGGTTCGGCGTGGAGGTAGCGGGCCCCGGCCGCGCGCAGGGCGGGGAGGTCGCCGGGTGAGAACTCGACGGGTCCGGCCGAGGCGGCGCAGCCTTCGGGGACTCCGGCGGCGGGTGCCCAGGCGATGGCGACGCGGGCGCCCTCGGTGCCGCGGACGAGCGCGGTGAGCGCTTCGGTGAGTTCGCGGCTGACGCCCGCCTCGACCGCGCCGTCGAAGGCGTCCATGTTTCCGGTGGCCCGCTGGTAGTCGATGGCCTCGCGGGTGGCGTGCAGGGCGTGGTGGAGGCGGACGGTGAGGGGGCGGCCGGTGGGGGCGGGGGCGAAGGCGGTGAGGGTGCGGCCTTCGGTGGCGGGGCCGAGGAGGACGTCGCCGGTCAGCGCGGTGGCGGGGCCTCGGTGCCGGGCGCCGTGGTAGCCGGTGCGGGCGCGGGTGGCGAGGGCGGCGGCAAGGAGGGTCTGGCGGGCGGCGGTGCGCAGGCGTTCGTCGACGGTCCAGGGGGTGGCGCCGTCGACGGGTCCGGCGGGGGTGTCGCGGTGCCAGCGGATCTCGTCGCTGGGGACGGCTAGGGCGATGAGGATCTCGCGGGCGGACGGGGCGGCGGCGCGGTGGAGGGCCTGGAGGGCTTCGCCGAGGAGGTCGTCGGCGTCGGGGAAGGCGCGGCTCTCGGGGACGAGGAGGCTGGTGGGGCCGTCGGCGGGGGCGGGCGGGGTCCAGCGGCCGTAGCGGCCGGGGACTCCACCGCGTCTTTGCCAGCCGTGGCGGCGCAGCAGGGTGGTGAGGTCGGCGGGGTCGACGCGGGCCGGGTCGGGGGGCCGGTGCCAGGCGGAGTCGTCGGGGTGGGGGCGGAGCATGCGCAGGGGTTCTTCGGGGCTTGTCATGGCCTGCCTCCGGTGCCGACGCGCGTCATGATCTCGCAGAGGGCGCGGTCGTCGAAGATGCGCGCGGTGGGGACGCGGACGGTGGTGCGGGTGCGTCCGGTGACGGGGTGTCCGGCGAGGTTGACCCAGTAGCAGCAGTGTCTGAGGTCGAGCCGGTCGTGTCCGGCGCGCAGCCAGTCGTCCTGGGAGCGCGGGACGATCATGACGACGAGGATCTTGTGCACCGAGACGGGGGTGCGGGCGAGTTTGCGCAGGTGGTCGTTGTCGAGGGTGAAGGAGAAGTGGGGGCCCGGGGGCCGGGCGGCGAGCTGGTAGGTGCATTTGAGCTGCACCTTGATGGTGACCTCGTCGTCCACGGTGTGGCCGGGGGCGCTGTGGCTGACATGCCAGTCGATGCCGTTGTCGGGGAACGGCTGGGACAGCGAGCAGCCGGCCGCGGCGGCGACCGCGTGCAGATAGCCGACCTGCAGGGTCTCCATGCAGGCGGTGGTGGCGAGGGTGCCGCGAAGGTGGCCCGTACCGGCGGGCAGCAGCCCGCCCCGCTCGGGCTGCGCCATGGCCATGAACAACAGCCTTCCGAACCAGGGGTTTCCCCACTGCGGGCCGCTGAACTGCAAAGACCCGTACTCCTGTTGTCTCCTCCCGGCGTACGGCGCAAACGGGCCGGGTATCACCAAACGGGCAGAAGACGGAACGTCAGCCGCCATGTGCGGGCGAGGAGTTGGGTTGGGATGACGTGCTGGTACGAAGGGGCGCTGGCCGCCTTCGACACGGAGACGACAGGTGTGGACGTCGAGACCGACCGGATCGTGTCGGCCGCCATAGTGGTCCAGGACGCACCGGGGACGCGGCCGAGGGTGAGCCGCTGGCTGGTCAATCCGGGTGTGCCGGTGCCCGAGGGGGCGACGGCGGTGCACGGGCTGACGGAGGAGCATCTCCAGCACAACGGCCGCTGGCCGGCGCCGGTGGTGTACGAGATAGCCCAGCAGCTCGCGGAGCACACGGCGATGGGGCGGCCGTTGGTGGTGATGAACGCGCCCTTCGATCTGACGCTGCTGGACCGGGAGTTGCGTCGGCACCGGGCGTCGTCGCTGGACCGCTGGTTCGAGTCGGCGCCGCTGCGGGTGCTGGACCCGAGGGTGATGGACAAGCAGTTGGACCGTTACCGCAAGGGCCGTCGCACGCTGGGCGATCTGTGCGAGCAGTACGGGGTGGCGCTGCGGGAGGCGCATGACGCGGCGGCGGACGCGATGGCGGCGCTGGATGTGGTGCGGGCGGTGGGGCGCCGGTTCGCGGCGCGGCTGGAGCGGCTGTCCCCGGCGGAGCTGCACGCGTTGCAGGTGGGCTGGCACGCGGCGCAGGCGCGGGGGTTGCAGGCGTGGTTCGCGCGCAGCGGATCACCGGAGCTGGTGAGTACGGAGTGGCCGTTGCGGCAGGAGTTGTCGGCGGCGGCGTGACCGGGGCGGTGCGTATGGCTCCGGACAGCGGAAGAGCCGGCCCGCTGTGTGCGGACCGGCTCTCGTGCCGGTGGGCGATACTGGGTTCGAACCAGTGACCTCTTCGGTGTGAACGAAGCGCTCTCCCACTGAGCTAATCGCCCGGCAACGCACTGAACCATACAGGTCCGGGCGGGACGAGTCCAAACCGCCGCCGCCCGGCCGGGGACGCCGAGTGCCGTGCGTGCGGTGGGGGACGGAAGTGACCGGCAATCAGAAGGACTCCCGCAAAGGGGACTTGCTAGCACGGGGAATTCACATGTTGTCGCACTTGCGGGAAATCCGGACGCTTTCCGTCGGAATATCGTCTGCATTTCCGCCGTCGGCCGGAACCGTCGGCCGGAATCAGTCGCTCGCGGGCGGGGTCTGGTTCGCCCGGAAGGGGGTCTTGACGGTGTCCGCCGCTTTTTACATGCACACGCCGAAGGCCCGCCTGCTGTTCGCAGACGGGCCTTCGGACCAGGGTGGGCGATACTGGGTTCGAACCAGTGACCTCTTCGGTGTGAACGAAGCGCTCTCCCACTGAGCTAATCGCCCTGGGCGCAGGAAGAACATTACCCCATGTCAGAGGGTGCCTGTGACCACCCGCGACCCCGGCTCACTGGTCCTTGATCTTCCAGGGCATCACGACGCCGAACTTCCAGAGGTAGATCCCGACGAGCACGCCGATGATCACCAACCCGATCGCGGTGAGGGTGATGTTGCGGCGGCGCACCCTCGGGTCCAGGGCTTTCTGTGCCGCCTCGGTCACCTTGCGCTTGGTCCAGCGCAGCACGAGCTGGGCCCAGACGAACTCGGTCGCCCAGATCGCCATGCCGCCGAAGATCACCACCCAGCCGGGTCCGGGCAGCGGGAGCATGATGATGCCCGCCACGACCACGGCCAGCCCGATCACGAAGACACCGACCTGCCAGCTCAGGTGCAGGGCCCTGCGTTGCTTGACGAACTCCGGCGCCCGCGAGCCCAGGCCGTCGTCGGCCGACCCCTCGTCCGTCTCCGCCTCGTTGGGCACCACGGCGACCTCACCCGGCTCGTCACTCCCCGTATTCATACGGTCAAACCCTACCGGAGCGAATGAGTCACTGGAATGGTGGCAGATCTCGTATCACTTCTCGGCCGTAAGAGGTACCTAAAGCCACGCAAAACCCTCGAAGGGGTTTACAACGGCACCGTAGGTGGCATGTCGATTTCGCCGACGTGCGAATCCCCGAGCGCACACTGAGCGAAAGGCCCTGGCGCTTATGAACACCACGGTCAGCTGCGAGCTGCACCTGCGCCTCGTTGTGTCGAGCGAGTCCTCCCTGCCTGTCCCCGCAGGCCTGCGGTACGACACGGCCGACCCCTACGCCGTGCACGCCACCTTCCACACCGGAGCCGAGGAGACCGTCGAGTGGGTGTTCGCCCGCGACCTCCTCGCCGAGGGGCTGCACCGCCCCACGGGCACCGGCGACGTCCGCGTCTGGCCATCGCGCAGCCATGGTCAGGGCGTCGTCTGCATCGCCCTCAGCTCTCCGGAGGGCGAAGCTCTGCTGGAGGCCCCCGCACGGGCCCTGGAGTCCTTCCTGAAGCGAACCGACGCCGCCGTGCCGCCCGGCACGGAACACCGGCACTTCGATCTCGACCAGGAGCTGTCGCACATCCTGGCGGAGAACTAGGCCACGACACCCCACCGAGCCGCCCGGCGCCGTCCACTCGGGGAGACGGCGCGGGCCGAGACAACCGCATAGGGCACCTGGCGGCGTCGCCTCCGTGAGCGCATCACGGAGGCGGCGCCGCCGCGCGTGCGTGCCCCTGAGGGGCCCTCGCGGGGGTCCGGGGAACCCGGGCGGCCGGGCGGGCGTTGCACGGACAGGGGTCGCCGCGAGGCGGCGGCCGGTGGGGCGGGCGCGGTTGTCGCTACCATCTGCCCCCATCGGCGGGCGCCCGCCCGACCCTCAGGCCAGGGAGCGAAACGTGCTGATCACCCACGACACCCGGTGCGCGCTCGACACCGTGGTGGATCTGGTGAACACCGCGCCGGAGGACGACACGGCGGCGGACGGGCTGCCGGACGTGGCGGCGCTGGCGGATTTCACGCACGGCCACTCCGTCAGCGACATCGGCACGCTGTCCGAGTCCGACCTCTCCGCCGTGCGCGAGGTCCGCGGCCGGTTCGCCGGGATCTTCGCCGCGCCGGACGCCCGTGCGGCGGCCGAGATGATCAATGAGCTGGTCGCGGCCGCGGGCACCACCCCGCGCCTGACCAACCACGACGGCTACGACTGGCATGTGCACTACTTCGCCCCCGGCGCCTCGCTGGCCGACCATCTCGCGGCGGACTGCGGGATGGCGCTGGCCTTCTTCGTGGTGGCCGGGGAGCAGGAGCGGCTGCGGCGCTGCGAGGCACCGGACTGCCGGCGCGCCTTCGTGGACCTCTCCCGCAATCGCTCACGCCGTTACTGCGACAGCCGGACCTGCGGGAACCGGCTGCATGTGGCCGCCTACCGGGCGCGCCGCAAGGAGGCGGCTGGCTGAGCCAGGGACTCACCGGGTGCGGGGCGGTTCGACGCCGGTCCCGGCGGGTGACGCCGGGACAGACGCGTACGGCTCACAGCAACAGCAGATCGTGCAGCGCAGCCATGAGGATCAGACACCCGATCACCGCAAGGAAGATCATCAGCGGTGGCTGGGAAAGGGCGAAGAGGCACCCGCGCGGCTCGTCCTTCTGCGGCGCGGCCTCGCTCTGTGTCGTGTCGACCATCTCGCGGTGATGATGGCCCAGGTCAGGCCCCGCTCGCGATCAACACTCACGGAAAGTGCGGGACTGCGCCGAATTCGTACCGTAGCTTTCGCGTCGCTCCGCGCGGTGAACGGTTTCGTACGTGACGTGACGGTATGTGGTGACCGGTCCGTCATGTGCAGATCATCGGTGCTGGCATATGCCAGTGGCTCATATTCCGTGCTTCTTGAGGATCGCCTCGATGTCGCTGAAGTCGTCCGAGGAGGACTTGGCGGGAGCGGAGGGCGCGGCGGCGGGCCCGGAACCACGGTCCGCGTTCCGGCCCAGGGCGGGCGCCGAGGCGGCGGGGCTCACCGGGGTGGCTCTGCCGTCTCCCGTGGCCGCCCGCTCGGCGCGGGTGCCCCGGCGGCGCTCCACGGCGCGGGTGAGGGCGAACAGCGCCCAGGACGCGCCGAGCACCCCGAAGCCGGCCCAGGCCAGCGGGCTGAAGGCGGTGCGGGCGAGCCAGCCGACGGCGCCCGTCATCACCAGGCCGACCGGGATCAGTGAGTAGGCCGCTATGCGCACGGCGGTCAGGAAGCGCTTGCGGTAGGCGGTGACCGCGGCGATGCCCAGGCCCGCCGCGGACACGGCGGAGCAGACGGTCTCGGCGAGCATCCGGTCCTCCTGGCGGGGTCGGTCGGTCCTCCGGTCCGGTGCTCCGGGCCGGGGCGGCGAGAGCACCGGCGGTGCGCTTCGTCCCTTCCATCCTGCACCGCCCGACCCCGGCGGGGCCATGGTCCGGCCCGGAGATCAGGGACTTCTCAGGGATGTCCCCGGCTCCGCTCCGGGTCCCCACCGGGGAGGCCGCCCGCCGCCGGGATTGGGCCCGGCCGCGCCCGCCTGGAAGACTGGGCCGCATGAGCGACACCTCCCCCGCACACCCCGAGCCCGTCGTGCTCGACATCTGGTGCGAACTCCAGTGCACCGACTGCCGCGGCGCCCTGGACGACGTACGCGCCCTGCGTGCCCGCTACGGCGACCGGCTGGAGATCCGGCTGCGGCACTTCCCGCTGGAGAAGCACAAGCACTCCTTCGCCGCCGCCCAGGCCGCTGAGGAGGCGATGGAGCAGGGGCAGGGCTGGCCGTACATCGAGGCGGTGCTGGCGCGGGCCGAGGAGCTGGACCGGCGGGGCGAGGCCGCGCTCGTCGACGTGGCCCGTGAACTCGGCCTGGACGCCGAGGAGTTCGACGTCGCCCTGATCGACGGGCGGCACATCCTGATCGTCGACGCCGACCAGGCCGAGGGCAAGGCGATCGGCGTCACCGGCACCCCGACCTATGTGATCGGCGGCGAGCGCCTGGACGGCGGCAAGAGCCAGGAAGGGCTGCGCGAGCGGATCGAGGGCATCGCCGACCGCCTGCTGGCCGACACGGGGGCCTGAGCCGCTACAGCAGCGGCTTGCTCAGCGTGCGGTACGTCGTCTCGTAGCCGAGCGACTCGTACAGCCGCTCGGCCGGGGTGTTGCCCACGAAGACATTGAGGCCGAGGGTGGGGCCGCCCTCGGAGATCGTGCGGGCCTCCGCGAGGAGCATGAGGGCGCGGCCGTGCCCCCGGCCGCGCCGGGCCTCGTCGGTCTGCACGTCGTAGATCCAGCGCTCGCCCTCGCGGTGGCCCAGCCAGACGTGGCCCACCGGGGTTCCCTCGTGCTCCAGGACGCCGAACCAGACGCCTTCGGTGGCGAGGCCGTCCGGGAGGACGGTGGCGTGGTCGCGCCGGGCCTTGGCGTGGGCGTCGGCCTCGGGGACGCCGCGCTCGATCCACTCCCCCGCGTACCGCACCCGTTCCGCCGCCTGCCAGGCCGTGAACTCCGCCTCGGTCATCGGGCGGCCGGTGTTGCCCGGGGGGAACGTCGGGGGCTCGTCGCCGAGTCGCTTGCGCATGCCGCGGTTGCGCGGGACGTAGCCGAGGGCGTCGGTGAGCCGGGACGCGGCCTCGTCACCGGCCGGGAGGGTCAGCTCGATCTGGCGGCAGCCCCAGCCGCGCGCCACCTCCTCGGCGGCGAGCATGGCCACCGTGCCCCGGCCGCGCCGCCGGTCGGGTTCGTCGATCCGCAGTTCGGTGACGCGGGCCACCGAGGGGCCGAGGAAGGGCGAGGTGTCCAGGTGGACCGCGCCGACCGGACGGCTGTTCACGCACACCTGGAAGCGGCGTGAACGGGTGCCGTCCGCGTGCTGCTGAAGCGGCTCGGTCGGCCGCAGTGTCGTCGTCATCACGGGAGTTGTACCCGTTCGACGGCGCCGGTTCAGCCCGATTGCCCGCGCGGTCTCACGGGTTGGCGTCGGCGGCCGACCGCTCCTCGAAGATCCGCATCGCCTTGGCGGTCACCGGGCCGGGCGCGCCCGGCAGTTCACGGCCGTCGACCCGGTGCACGGCCTGTACGTCGCGCAGCGAGGAGGTCAGGAAGATCTCGTCGGCGCGCTCCAGCACGTCCAGCGGCAGGTCGGTCTCCTTGGCGCCCGTCCACTGGACGGTCAGCGCGCGCGTGATGCCGGCCAGGCAGCCGGAGGGGACCGGCGGGGTGTGGATCTCGCCGTCGAGGACGACGAACACGTTGGAGCCGGTGCCCTCGCAGAGCTGTCCCACGGAGTTGGCGAACAGCGCCTCGGACGCGCCCTGTTCGCGCGCGCGGGCCAGCGCGACGACGTTCTCGGCGTACGAGGTGGTCTTCAGGCCGGTGAGGGCGCCGCGTTCGTTGCGGACCCAGGGGACGGTCACGACCGCCGTGGAGTCGGGGCGGCGGGTGGTCTCGCTCACGGCGACGACCAGGGTCGGGCCGTGGGCGCCGCGCTCGGAGCCGAGGGGGGCCTGACCGCCGGTGTAGGTGACCCGAAGGCGCCCGAGCGGCATGGGGTTGGCCGCCAGTACGGCCGCGCAGGCGCGGGCGACCTCGTCGTGGTCGGGGTCGGGCAGGCCGAGGCCGCGGGCGGAGCGCGTCAGCCGGTCGAGGTGCCGGGTGAGCGCGAACGGCTTTCCGTCGACCGCCTTCAGCGTCTCGAAGACGCCGTCGCCCACGGTCAGCCCGTGGTCGAAGACGGAGACGCTCGCGGTCGTGGCGTCCCGCAGGGCGCCGTCCAGCCAGATGCTCATGTGCGGGCCTTTCCGTTCTCCAGGTACTGCCCCGACGCTACCGCGAGCAGCCGGGACGCCTTCAGTTCGGTCTCGCGCCACTCCGCTTCCGCGTCGGAGCCCCAGGTGATCCCGGCGCCGGTGCCGAAGCGGAGGGCCCCGGCGGCCCGGTCGATCCAGAAGGTACGGATGCCGACGGCCAGCTCGGCGGTGCCCCGGTCGGCGTCCACCCAGCCGATGCCGCCGCAGTAGGGGCCGCGTGGCGCGGTCTCCAGGGCGGCGATAATCCCGAGGGCGCTGGCCTTGGGCGCGCCGGTGACCGAGCCGGGCGGGAAGGTGGCCGCGAGCAGCTCGGGCCAGCCGGTCCCGGCGCGCGGTTCGCCGCGCACGGTGGAGACGAGGTGGACGAGTCCGGGGTGCATCTCGGTGACGCAGAGGTCGGGGACGGTGACACTGCCGGTGGCGCAGACGCGGCCGAGGTCGTTGCGGACCAGATCCACGATCATCACGTTCTCGGCGTGGTCCTTCTCCAGCAGGTCGGCCTCGGTACGGCCGGTGCCCTTGATGGGGCCGGACTCCACGGTGCGCCCGGACCGGCGCAGGTACAGCTCCGGCGAGGCGGTGGCGATCTCCACCCCGTGCTCCGGCAGCCGCACGGTGCCCGCGTAGGGGGCCGGGTTGCCGCGGGCCAGCAGGGCGGTCAGGGCGTCGACGTCGGCGTCGGGGGCGACCGGTGCGCTCAGCACCCGGCAGAGGTTGGCCTGGTAGACCTCCCCGGCCGCGATGTGCTCCCGGACGCGGTGCACGCCACGTACATAGGCGGCACGGTCCAGGGAGGTCGTCCACTCCTCGGGGGCGGGGCCGCGCCAGGCGCCCGGCACCGGGGCGGGCACGGGCGCGTGCCGTACGTCGGCGAAGCGTGCGCAGGTCAGCTTCCCCTCGAAGTCCGCGACGACGGTCCAGAAGCCGGTGGAGTCGAGGGCGGCGGGGTCACTGGTGACGTCGAGGAGGCCGGTGGCGACGCGGTCGCCGAAGCGGGCCAGAGGAGCCGGGAAGGGGGCGGCGGGCGGGAGGTGGAGCACGTGGCCGAGTCTAGGCCGGGTGCTCGAAAGCCGAGCCGGACGGAGGCTCGTGATGAGCCCCGACCATGGTGTCCGCCGGGTGCACCGCAGCACGCTGCGCAAACGCGTTTTTGTGCTGGCTCAGGAATCCGCTAGAGTTCAACACGTCGCCGGGACGCGCAAGCGGACCGAAACGACAGGCGGACGTAGCTCAGTTGGTAGAGCGCAACCTTGCCAAGGTTGAGGTCGCGAGTTCGAGCCTCGTCGTCCGCTCGCAGGAAACAGGGGGCTTCCCGATCCCCTACACTCCTGGTGGAGTGGCCGAGAGGCGAGGCAACGGCCTGCAAAGCCGTCTACACGGGTTCAAATCCCGTCTCCACCTCCAAGGACGATTAGCTCAGCGGGAGAGCGCTTCCCTGACACGGAAGAGGTCACTGGTTCAATCCCAGTATCGTCCACTGGATCTTATCCAAGGTCCCATCCCGCGCGATTAGCTCAGCGGGAGAGCGCTTCCCTGACACGGAAGAGGTCACTGGTTCAATCCCAGTATCGCGCACGCAGTGCCCATGATCCGCTCCATGGAGTGACATCGAGTCAGCTCGGTCGATCGTGGTCCCGAGGACGATTAGCTCAGCGGGAGAGCGCTTCCCTGACACGGAAGAGGTCACTGGTTCAATCCCAGTATCGTCCACACATCGAAGAAGCCCCCGGCCGCCTTGCGCGACCGGGGGCTTCTTCGTGCACTTCTCAGCTGGAGAACAGCATGTGGCCGAAGCTCTTGTGGCGGTGGTGGCCGCCGTAGTGGCCGCCGCCGTGGTGACCGCCGTGCGGGGCGCCCCAGGCGGGCGCGGGCGGGGCGGCGGGGTAACCCTGCGGGGCGGGCGGCGGCGGGCCGGGCTGGGTCCACTGCGACTCCATGCGGGTCAGCGCCTCCAGCTCGCCGTAGTCGAGGAAGATGCCGCGGCAGCCGTTGCACTGCTCTATCTGGACGCCGTTGCGGTTGTAGGTGTGCATCGGCGCATGGCATTTCGGACACTGCATGGTTCGGCTCAACTCCTCGCCGTCGGGTACTGCTTGGTGTTTCCCCAGGACAGACCGTTTCTCAGGACAGACTCCGTCCTGCCCCGGTCGGTTGCAGCCTATTCCGGGAAATCGCGGGTCAACTGGGCGGGGGTGGCCGTCATTCGGGCACAGGCGTCCACGAGGGCCTGTTCCACCTCGTCCAGCGGCCGGTCCGCGGTGAGCGCCTTGGTGAGGGCGAGCGCGGCGCTCTGCACGGTGAGCGCGCGGGCGGGGACGTCCAGTACGGGCCAGGGGTCGCCGTGTGCCGGGACGGCGGGGCCGCCCGCCGCCTGGTAGGCGGTGAGGAAGCGGAGCCATTCGTCGGGCGGGAGGAGGCCGCAGGCGTACCAGGCTGCGGGGCGGGCGAGGTCCCAGGCGGGGGTGCCGAGGCCGAGGTCGTCGACGTCGATCAGGTGCCAGGGGCCGTCGGGGGCGGGGTGGCGGACGAGTTGGCCGAGGTGCAGGTCGCCGTGGCAGAGGAACGGGGCGCCGGGGGCGGGGACTTCGGCGCGGGCCCAGGACGGGAGGGCGGCCCAGGCTTCCAGGACGGGCGTGGCGGCGGGGGTGGGGTGGTCCCGGAGGGTGTCGCGCAGCCTCGATATCGCGCGGGCCGCTTTGGCCGGGCCGCGCATCGGGGGCAGGCCCGGGGGCGCCGGGACGCGGTGGAGGCGGGCGAGGAGGGTGGCCGTGGCCTCCCAGGGGGCGGCGTCGGGGTCGTCGCGGTCGACCGGGGTGCCGTAGGGCCAGTGGGTGATGAGGCGGCCGTCCAGGCGGTCCGGGGCGGGGGTGAGCGGGGGCAGCAGGACGCCGGGGAGGCGGGCGGCCACGGCCAGGCGGAGGGCCAGCTCGCGCGGGTCGGTGTCCGGGGCGTGGGCCTTCGCGACCGTCGCGCCGTGCCGGACGACGGTGGCGTCCGGGCGGTCGGCCAGCGGGCCGCAGACGCAGGCGCACGGACCGGCGCCAGGATGTACGGCCGTCCTGAGGCGGGCCGTCAGGGCCGGGGCTGCTTCTGGGGTCACGGGAGGTGAGCGTACTGGGGGTGCGGAAAACGCAAAGCCGGCGCAGCTCCCCAGCTGCGCCGGCATTGCGTGCCGTCCGTCGCACCCCCGTCCCCACGGGGTTTCCTGGATGGGAGGGAGATCCCGCCCGGACCGCTCTTCCGGGCCTGGTCCGCTTCTCAGCGACCCAGCAACGCACCCACGGACGACGCCTGTGTGGCCACCGTCTCCCAGCCGTCGAAGACGAGGAGGAGCAGGGCCGCCAGGGGAAGGGCCATGAGTGTCGCCACCAGGGGGTGGCGGCGGCCCGCGCGGCGTCGAGCGAACGCGTCGTGCCTCGGTGCCGTGGGGGCCATGGTTCCTTCTCCCGGCCGATTCGGTTGTCGACAGCGGCGGGCGTCCAGCCTCGGGGGGCGAGCGCCGCACCCGCCGCTTGACCTCAAATCTAGGTTCGCGGCGCCGGGCGGGCGTCATGCCCTCGTACCGAATGGCGGGCCTCCCGGAGGATGAGCCTCCTCTCCCGAACTACTCCCCTGGGTGGAGACGCGGGGAGGAGTCTCAGGGTCTTCCCGGAAGGGTCGCGGCCGCCCGCCCCCGTGTCTCCTCCCAGGGGTGGATTGGCGTGACTTCAGTCACTTTGGCCGTCCGTGGGCGGGAACGGGAGGCGGTGCGGCGCCGTGGGCCGTCGGAGCGGTGGCCGCCCGCTCCTCCCCCGCGTTCCGGGACGCTGTCCCCTGCCGCCAGTTGACTTAAAGTCAACGTAGGTACCAGGTCAGAGGGTTGGTGGCGTTCTTACATCAACCACACAGCAAGATCCGTGTCGCTGACCGCGTTTCACCTGCGGCATGGGGTAGGCGCAATCCATCGGCCCGAGAGGGCGCGGCCTCTGCGCGCGGGCGGCCGTGGAAACGTAAGCTGGGCACGTCACAGGGACCGGGCAGCGGGGATGAACATGGCGATGATGCGCCTGAGGCGCGAGGACCCGCGCGTCGTCGGCTCGTTCAGGCTTCACCGACGGCTCGGCGCGGGCGGGATGGGCGTGGTCTACCTCGGCTCCGACAAGAAGGGCCAGCGGGTCGCGCTGAAGGTGATCCGGCCCGATCTCGCGGAGGACCAGGAGTTCCGGTCACGGTTCGCACGCGAGGTGTCGGCGGCCCGGCGTATCCGGGGCGGCTGTACGGCACGGCTGGTGGCGGCGGACCTGGAGGCCGAGCGGCCCTGGTTCGCCACGCAGTACGTGCCCGGCCCGTCCCTGCACGACAAGGTCGCCGAGGAGGGCGCGCTGTACGCGGCGGACGCCGCGGCGATCGGCGCGGCCCTGTCCGAGGGGCTGGTGGCGGTGCACGAGGCCGGTGTGGTGCACCGGGACCTGAAGCCGTCCAACATCCTGCTGTCGCCCAAGGGCCCGCGGATCATCGACTTCGGCATCGCCTGGGCCACCGGCGCCTCCACGCTCACGCATGTCGGTACGGCGGTGGGCTCCCCCGGCTTCCTGGCGCCGGAGCAGGTGCGCGGCGCGACGGTCACCCCGGCCACGGACGTGTTCTCGCTGGGCGCGACCCTGGCGTACGCCTCGACCGGTGACTCGCCCTTCGGGCACGGCAGTTCCGAGGTCATGCTGTACCGGGTGGTGCACGAGGAGCCGCAGCTGCACGGGGTGCCGGACGCGCTGGCGCCGCTGGTGCGGGCCTGCCTGGCGAAGGACCCCGCGGACCGGCCGAGCACGCTCCAACTGTCGCTGCGGCTCAAGGAGATCGCGGCCCGCGAGGCACAGGGCCTGGGTGTACGGCCGCCGGGACCGCGTACGCCGATGGCGGAGCGGCCCTCGGGGCGGCTCGCGGACACCTCGCCCGACCAGCAGCGCACCACACAGCGCAGGGCCGCCCCCGGCACCCCGCCGCCGCGCGGCGCCGCGCCCTCCCGTGGTGGGGCACCTTCGCGTGGCGGTGTCGCGTCCCGTCCCGGTACCCGGCCCGGCCCGGCGCAGCGTGGCACCGGCAACCGCCCGGCCCCGCGCAGTGGTGCGGGCCGCCCCGCTCCGCGCACCACGGGGACCAAGCTCCGTCCGGCCAACCCCCGGCTGCTGCGGCAGCGGCTGACCGTGTTCGTGGTGGTGACGCTGCTGGTCGCCCTGGGCATCGCGGTGGCCCAGGGCTGTACGGGTCCGGCGCGCGGTCTGGGCGGGGACGGCGGCGAGCACCGTACCGGGGTGCGGCAGGTCGCTGGGCCGGGGGTCGGTCAGGGGCGGGTCACGTAGAAGGCGACCGCCGAGGCCGCCGCCACGTTCAGGGAGTCGACGCCCGCCTCCATCGGGATGCGCACATGGACGTCGGCCGCCGCGAGGGCCGCCGGTGACAGCCCCTCGCCCTCGGTGCCCAGCATCAGGGCGAGCTTCTCCGGGCGGCGGGCGGCGAGTTCGTCCAGGGTGATGGAGTCGGCCGAGAGGCACAGCGCGGCCAGCTCGAAGCCGTGCGCGCGGAGCGTGTCCGCGTCGTGCGGCCAGGAGTCCAGGCGGGCGTACGGCACCGCGAAGACCGTGCCCATGGACACCTTCACCGAGCGCCGGTAGAGCGGGTCGGCGCAGCGCGGGGTGAGGAGGACGGCGTCCACGCCGAGGGCGGCGGCGTTGCGGAAGGCGGCGCCCAGGTTGGCGTGGTCGACCATGTCCTCGAAGAGGGCGACCCGGCGCGGGGTGCCCTCGGGTCCGGCGGACTCCAGCAGTTCGGCGGGCGTGGGCAGCGGATTGCGGGCCATGGAGGCGAGGGCGCCCCGGTGGACGTGGTAGCCGGTGACCTGCTCGGCCAGCTCGGGGGTCACCACGTAGACCGGGCAGGTCAGTTCCTCGATCAGGTCGGCCATCGTGTCGACCCACTTGGGCGTGAGCATCATCGAGCGCATGCCGTGACCGGCGTTGCCCGCGCGGCGGATGACCTTCTCGCCCTCGGCGATGAACAGTCCCTCGGCGGGCTCGCGTCGGCGGCGCAGGGCCACGTCGGTGAGGTTCGTGTAGTCGTGCAGGCGCGGGTCGGCGGGGTCGTCGACGGTGATGAGCTGGGCCACGGGGTGCTGCTGCCTTGTTCTTCTGTAGGGGGGCTTCTGTAGGGGTGCTGCGTAGGGGTGCTGCGGGAGGGAGCGGGTCAGGGCCGGTCGGCGGGCGCGGCGGCGTCCACCACGGCGCCGATGACGATGACCGCGGGGGGCTTCACGGCCTCGGCGCGTACCGTCTCCGCCACGGTGGCCAGCGTCGCGTCCACCCGGCGCTGGGCGGCCGTGGTGCCCTCCTGGACGAGGGCCACGGGGGTCATGGGGTCCTTGCCGTGGGCGATCAGGGTCTCGGCGATCTGGCCGATCTTGTCGACGCCCATGAGGACGACGAGGGTGCCGGTGAGGCGGGCCATCGCGGGCCAGTCGACCAGGGAGCGCGCGTCGTCGGGAGCGACATGGCCGCTGACCACGGTGAATTCATGGGCGACACCGCGATGGGTGACGGGTATCCCGGCCGCGGCCGGTACCGATATCGAGCTGGAGATGCCGGGGACGACGGTGCAGGGGATGCCCGCCTCGCCGAGCGCCTGCATCTCCTCCATGCCCCGGCCGAAGACGAACGGGTCGCCGCCCTTGAGCCGGACCACAGACTTGCCTTGCTTGGCATGCTCGATCAGGGCGTTGTTGATGGCCTCCTGGGCCATGTACCGCCCGTAGGGGATCTTCGCCGCGTCGATGACCTCGACGTGCGGCGGGAGTTCGGCGAGCAGGTCGCGCGGGCCGAGCCGGTCGGCGATGACGACGTCGGCCTCGGCGAGCAGCCTGCGCCCGCGGACGGTGATCAGGTCGGGGTCGCCGGGGCCGCCGCCGACCAGGGCGACACCCGGTGTGCGGGTGCGGTGGTGGGGGGCGACCAGGGTGCCGTCGCTGAGGCCCGCCACGACCGCGTCGCGGATGGCGGCGGTGTGCCGGGGGTCGCGGCCGCGCGTGCTGGTCGTGAGGACGGCGACGGTCACGCCCTCGCTGGTGCCGGTGGCGGGCGTCCACGCGGTGGCCTGGTCGGCGTCGTCGGAGCGGACGCACCACACGCGCTCGCGTTCGGCCTCGGCGGAGGCGGTGGCGTTGGCGACGGGGTCGCTGGTGGCGATCAGGGCGTACCAGGCGCCGTTCAGATCACCCTCGGCGTACGGCCGCCGCTCCCAGGTGATCTCGCCCGCGTCGGCCATCGCCTCCACGGAGGGCGTGGCCTCGGGCGAGACCAGCAGGACGTCCGCGCCCGCCGCGATCAGCGCCGGGAGGCGGCGCTGGGCGACCTGGCCGCCGCCGAGGACGACCACGCGACGGCCGGCCAGGCGGAGACCTACGGGGTAGGCGGGGTGTTCGGCCATGAGGTGCGGCTCCTCGTCCTGCTCTGCGGTAGGCGCGCTACGGCGGCGGAGCGGCCCTGACGTGCGGATTTTACGGCGCCGGGGCGGGCGGCGGCACGGGCGGTCCGGTGGGTGAACACCGGACCGCCCCTCTCGCGCGAGGGCCGGACCACCTAGGGGTGGTCCGGCCCTCTGTGACGGCCTACTTCTCGGTGACGCCCGCCGAGTCGAACGTCGCCACCTCGTGCATCGCGCGGGCCGTGCTCTGCACCAGCGGCAGTGCCAGCAGCGCGCCGGTGCCCTCGCCCAGGCGCAGGTCGAGGTCGACCAGCGGGCGCAGGCCCAGCTTGTTGAGCGCGGCCACATGGCCGGGCTCGGCGCTGCGGTGACCGGCGATGCAGGCCGCCAGCACCTCGGGGGCGATGGCCCGGGCGACGAGCGCGGCGGCACCGGCGCTCACCCCGTCCAGGATCACCGGTGTGCGCAGCGAGGCGCCACCCAGCAGCAGGCCGACCATGGCCGCGTGCTCGAAGCCGCCGAGGGCCGCGAGGACCCCGATCGGGTCGGCCGGGTCCGGCTGGTGGAGTTCCAGCGCACGGCGGACGACGTCGGTCTTGCGGGCCAGGGTCTCGTCGTTGATGCCGGTGCCCCGGCCGGTGACCTCGGCCGGGTCGGCGCCGGTGAAGACGGAGATCAGCGCGGCGGAGGCGGTGGTGTTGCCGATGCCCATCTCGCCGGTGAGCAGCGCCTTGTTCCCGGCGGCGACCAGGTCGCGGGCGGTCTCGATGCCGACCTCGATGGCGGCTCTGGCCTCCTCACGGGTCATCGCGGGCCCGGTGGTCATGTCGGAGGTGCCGCCGCGGATCTTGCGGGGCAGCAGACCGGGGGTGGCGGGCAGGTCGGCGACGACGCCGACGTCCACGACGCACACCTCGGCGCCGACCTGGTTGGCGAAGGCGTTGCAGACCGCGCCGCCGCCCAGGAAGTTGGCGACCATCTGGCCGGTGACCTCCTGCGGCCACGGGGTGACGCCCTGGGCGTGCACTCCGTGGTCACCGGCGAACACGGCCACGGCCGCGGGCTCCGGGATGGGCGGCGGGCACTGGCGGGACAGGCCCGAGAGCTGCGCGGAGATGATCTCCAGCATGCCCAGCGCGCCGGCCGGCTTGGTCATACGCTTCTGGCGCTCCCACGCCTCGCCGAGCGCCTTGGCGTCGAGCGGGCGGATCTGCGCGACGGTCTCGGCAAGCAGGTCGTGGGGTTCCTCTCCGGGCAGGGCGCGGCGGCCGTACGTCTCCTCGTGCACCACCCAGGACAGCGGGCGGCGCTTGGACCAGCCCGCCTGCATCAGCTCGGGTTCGTCCGGGAACTCGTCGACGTACCCGACGCACAGGTAGGCGACGACCTCCAGGTGCTCGGGCAGGCCGAGCGCGCGGACCATCTCCCGCTCGTCGAAGAAGCTGACCCAGCCGACCCCGAGGCCCTCGGCGCGCGCGGCGAGCCAGAGGTTCTCCACCGCGAGCGCGGAGGAGTAGGGGGCCATCTGCGGCTGGGTGTGGCGGCCGAGGGTGTGGCGGCCGCCACGGGTGGGATCGGCGGTGACGACGATGTTCACCGGGGTGTCGAGGATGGCCTCGATCTTCATTTCCTTGAACTGCTTCGCCCGGCCCTTGGGCAGCGACTTGGCGTACGCCTCACGCTGGCTCATGGCCAGGTCGTGCATCGCGCGCCGGGTGTCGGCGGAGCGGATGACGACGAAGTCCCAGGGCTGCGAGTGGCCGACCGAGGGGGCGGTGTGGGCCGCCTCCAGGACGCGGAGCAGCACGTCGTGCGGGATCGGGTCGCCGCGGAAGCCGTTACGGATGTCGCGGCGTTCGCGGATCACCTTCAGCACGGCCTCGCGCTCGGCGTCGTTGTACGCGGGCGCGGCCGGTCCGAGGGGCGGCGCGGGCTCCGCCTCGGCGGGCTCGGGCTCCTCGGGCTGGTCGGCGTCGGTCGTGACCAGGTCCTCGGCGTGCTGGACGAAGTCCGGCTCGGGCTCCTCGGCCGCGCGGGGCGTGGGCACGGCGGCCACGGGGCCCTGCGGGGCGAACGCGTCCAGGTCGGGCAGGATCAGCGGCTGCGGCGGGGTGGGGGCCAGGTGCGGGGTGGTCGGCACCTGGCCGTCGACGGCCACGAACTGCCCGAGCGGCTGCGCCGGGTGCGGTGCGGCCAGCAGGCCGGAGGGCAGCGGCTCCGCGAAGGCGGGGGCCTCCTCGGGGGCCTGGAGCTGGGGGCCCGCGGGCGCTTCGTGGGCGGGTGCCTCTTCGGGGGCCGGGGACGCGGGCTGCTCGGTGGCCTCGAAGACCAAGGGCTGCGGGGCGGCCACCGGGATGTCCTCGGGGTCGGCGGGGAGCTCGGGCTCGGGGAGCGGGAAGTCCTCGGCCGGGAGCGGGGCTTCCGCCACGGGAGCCTCGGCGACGGCCTCGGCCTCCGGTACGGCTTCCGCCGCGACCTCCTCGACCGGGGCGGCCGGGGTGACGGGGACCGCGACGGGTTCGACGGCCTGCGGGGCCTCCTCGACGGGGGCCACTTCCTCGGCCACGCCCTGGGGAGCCTGCGGAGCCTCCTCCTCGGCCTCCGGGGCGGCGGCTTCCGGCGCGACGGCCACGGGAGCGACAGCCTCCGGGACCACGACGGGCTCGGGCGTCACCTCGGCGGCCTCGGCCGAGACCTCCGCCTCGACGGCCTCCACGAGGGCCTCCTCGATGGCGGCCTCTGCCTCGTACCCCGGAGCGGCCTCGGGGACGGCCTCCACGGCCTGCTCGGGCACCTCCGCCTCCGGTACCTCGGCCACGAAGGGGGTCTCCGGCGCCTCCTCCACGGCGGCCTCCGCCTGCGCGGTCAGCCGGTCGACGGCGGCCTGCGCGGCCTCCCCCTGCTCGACGGGCGCGCCCTGCGCGTCGGGCAGAACCTCTTCGGGCAGACCCGCGTCGGGCAGAGCCGCGTCAGCGGGGGCCGTCTCAGGAAGAACCGTCTCCGGAAGAGCCGTCTCCGGCACGGCCACGTCCGGGACAACCGTTTCGGCCGCCGGTGCGACGGCCTCCGCCGGGGCGGTGCCCCAGGGCGCCGCGGTCTGCGGGGCCGGGTCGGGCAGCGCCTGCACGTCGAGGTACTCGGGCCCGGCCATGGGCCGCGGCGGCGCTCCGGCGGGGCCACGGTCGGCGAGGGAGCGGACCGGGCTCGCGGAGGCGTCCGGGAGGGGCGGGCCGAGGTGCAGCGGACGGCGCGGCGGCTGTACGGCCGTCGGCGCCTCGTGCGCGGCCGACGGCAGCGAGCCGGGGCCCTGCTCGGGCAGCCGTACGCCGCCGAGGTCGACGGAGCCGGTGTCCCGGCCCGCCGTCTCATGGGCGTCCGGCTGGTGGACGGCCTCGAAGATCGGTTCCGGGGCGGGCGGCGGCATCTCGTTGCCCCACGCGCCCTGAGCGCCCGGCAGCAGCAGGTCCTCGTCCTCGGCGGGCGCCTCGGCGAGGTAGGTGTACGCGCCGTGCCCGAGGGCGCCCGGCTGCTCCACCATGCCTGCGCTCTCCGGCTGTCCCTCGGCCGGGACCTGGCCGGTGTCGGTCATGCGTACCCCTCGCCCATCGGTTTAGTGCTCCTACGACCAGCTCACGTGGAACGGCGCACCGACCGCCCCGTAGTGAGAACGAGCGTCCGTGCGCATCGGCACGAACGACCCGCCAGAAATGGCGACAAAGCCATTCGGTGGCATTCTCGCGGCCGTTGTGCCGTCGTGACAGCGAGATCACGTGACAGCCCGTTGTGGACTGCGCCACGTTGCGCGTCCTCCGGTTTTGCCGTACCTCACCCACCGCCCCAAACCGGGCGAGCTTTCCGGACATTGACGAACGAACTTCCGGATCGCGGGTGCGGTACAACGATCGGCCAGCCTACCGCGCGCGGTACGACAACCGGATCACGGGGCGAATCGGGCGCGATGGTACGGCGCTGGTTCAGCGCGGGGTCTCGCGCGGCGGCAGCTCGCCGCTGAGCAGGAAGACGACGCTCCGCTCGTTCTCCGTCCAGGACTTGGTGTCGAGTCCGACGGCCTGGAGCAGGGCGCACTCGACCCGGTAGCCGTGCTCAGTGAGGTCCCTGCCGATGAGTTCGGCGGCGTCGCGGGTGGCCGCGTGGGCGACGATGCGCTGCGGGCGCCGGTCGGCCACGGCCGCGACGACGGCCGCTCCCCCGCCGCCGACGCGTACGACGTCCGGCTCGGGCAGGTTCTCCAGGATGTGCGGTGCCTCGCCCCGCACGATCTGGAGGTGGACCCCGAACTCGCGGGCGACGGCGTCGGTGCGGGCGCAGGACTCGGGGTCGAGGTCGACGGCGAGTACGGCGGCACCGGCGCGGGCGGCCTCCACGGCGAAGGCGCCGGAGCCGCAGCCGATGTCCCAGACCAGGTCGCCGGTGCGCGGGCCGAGCCGGGCGAGCTGGGCGGCGCGGAGCAGTTCGTTCTCGCCCTCGCCGAGGACGCCGCCGTACACCTCGTCGGGCTGGGTCCAGCCGCGCGGGCCGGCGCTCGGGTCGCGGCCGGCGATCCAGCCGCCGCCCTCGACGGCGGCCGCGGGGGCCCCGATGACGATGACCACGTTGGGGTCGCGCCAGGTGTGGTCGGGGGCCTTGTCGGAGGTGAGGACGCTGACGCGCTCGTTCTCGGTGCCGAGTTCCTCGCAGACGACGAAGGTGCGGTGCACCTCGTCGAGGAGCAGGCCGAGCTCGGCGGGTCCGGCACCGGGTGAGGTGAGGACGGCGACCTTGGTGTGGGCGCGGCATACGTTCACGGCGCGGCGCAGCGTGCGGGGGTGTGCGACGACCACATGTGCGTCGTCCCAGGGCATGCCCGCGCGGGCGAAGGCGGCGGCCACGGAGGAGACGCCGGGGATGACCTCGACCTCCAGGCCGAACTCGGGGTCGCGCAGGGAGCGGACGACGCCGAAGAAGCCGGGGTCGCCGTCGGCGAGCACGACGGCGGTGCCGCGGTGGGCGGCGACCCGGCGGGCGGCCAGGGTGACGCTGCCGAGGCGGACGCGTTCGGCGGTCTCCGGGATCTCGGGGAGCGCGAGGTGGTGGGGGGCGCCCGCGACGAGCGTGGCGGCGCCGAGGGCGCCGCGTGCCGCGTCGGTAAGCGGCGAGCCGTCCCAGCCGATCACCGTGACCCGGTCGGCCATCGTCGTCGTCTCCAGGTCTTCGCGTGTCGTTCAGAGGGGGCCCGGATACGGGCTTCGTGAGGTTACCTGGTGGCGCGGCGGGACGGGGCGGCGGGGCGGGGTCAGTTCCACTGGGCGTAGGAGCCGAAGCCCCGGCTGTCGGCGAGCTGTTCGTCGCTGCCCTCGAGGTCCTCGGGCAGCAGGCTCCAGATGATGAAGTCGGTGCGCATGTCGGTCCAGCTGCCGTCCTCGGTGCGCACGTGGACTATGCAGGCGTTGCGGAGCACGCCCTCGCTGATGCAGCCGATCTTCTGGGCGACCTGCTGGGAGGCGGTGTTGTCGGCGGCGGTGCGCAGTTCGATGCGCTCGAAGCGCTGGTCGCCGAAGAGCCACTTGGCGGTGGCGAGCGCGGCCTCGGAGGCGTAGCCCTCGCCGCGTGCCCAGGGGGCGATGATGTACGACAGCTCGGTGGACCGGATGCGCCAGTTGGTCTTGCCGAGCTGGACGACGCCGACCAGGCGCTGGGTGAGGAACTCGGTGACGGCGAGGTCGATGCCGCGTCCGGCGGCGCGTTCGGCGGGCGCGTACCGGGTGATCCAGCGCCGGGCGCCGTCCTCGGTGAAGGGCTGGGGGACGTCGGTCCAGGCGGCGACCTGTTCGTCGTTCATCATCTCGGCCAGGGCGGGCAGGTCGTCCTCGTCGAGGGGACGCAGGCCCAACCGCTCCGTGGAGATGGAGACGTTGGGGAAGGTGCTAGTCATGCGCCGCTCCGTAACCTTCGATGATTCGTGAGGGTCCGTCAGGGCCCGCTGAACTGCCCAGCATGCAGCATGACAGCACCCATGTGCACGTACGGGCCCGCCCCCTGCCGCCTGTCGCGGGAGGCGGGGGCGGGCCCGTGCGTGAAGGTCAGTCGCCGCTGACGGGCAGGACCGACCCCTTGTACTTGTCCTCGATGAACTTCTTCACCTCGGGCGAGGTCAGCAGCTTCGCCAGCTTCTTCACCCGCGGGTCGTCCTCGCTGCCCTTCTTCACCGCGAGCAGGTTGGCGTAGGGGTTGTTCTTCGCGGACTCCAGGTAGATGGCCTCCTTGGTGGGGCTGAGGCCGGCGTCCTGGGCGAAGTTGTTGTTGATGACGGCGGCGTCCATGTCGTCCAGGGAGCGGGGCAGCTGGGCGGCCTCCATCTCGCGGAACTTCAGGTGCCCGGGGTTCTTGGTGACATCGGCCGGGGAGGCGTCGGCGCCCGCGCCGGGCTTCAGCTCGATGACACCGGCGGCGGCGAGCAGCTTCAGCGCGCGGGCCTCGTTGGTGAGGTCGTTGGGCACGCCGACGGTGGCGCCGTCACGGAGCTTGCGGACGTCCTTGACCTTGTGGGAGTAGACCCCCATGGGCGGCAGGTACGCCTTCACCACCGAGACCAGGTCGGTGCCCTTGGACTTGTTGAAGTCGTCGAGGAACGGCTGGTTCTGGTAGAGGTTCGCGTCGAGCGTGCCCTCCTGGAGCGCGGTGTTCGGCAGGACGTAGTCCGTGAACTCCTTGATCTCCAGCTTGAGTCCGGCCTTGGCGGCGAGATGCTCGTCGATGTGGTGGAGCACCTCACCGGCGGGGACGGGGGTGACACCCACGACGAGCGGGCCGTCGGTGTCACCTCCCTTGCCGGTGGCCGAGCCTGAGCCGCAGCCGGTCAGGCCGAGCGAGAGGGCCGCGGCGGTGGCCGCCGCGAGCCATACGGTCTTGCGCATGTGTCGATCCCCTTGAGAGCGGTCGGGGTCTGGCTGCCGGGCGCGGTCAGAACGAGGGGATGACGGAACCCTGGTACTTGTCCTCGATGAACTTCTTCACCTCGGGCGAGGTCAGCAGCTTCGCGAGCTTCTTGACCCGCGGGTCGTTCTCGTCGCCCTTCTTCACCGCGAGGAAGTTGCCGTAGGGGCTGTTCTCCGCGGACTCCAGGGCGATGGCCTCCTTGGCGGGCTTGAGGCCGGAGGATATGGCGTAGTTGCCGTTCACGACCGCCGCGTCCACGTCGTCCAGGGAGCGCGGGGTCTGGGCCGCCTCGACCTCCTTGAACTTCAGGTTCTTGGGGTTCTTGGTGATGTCGGCGGGGGTGGCCTCGGAGCCGACGCCGTCCTTGAGCGTGATCAGCTTGTTGGCGGCGAGCAGCTTGAGCGCGCGGGCCTCGTTGACGGCGTCGTTGGGGACGGCGACGGTCGCACCGCTCTTGAGGTCGTCGGCCTTCTTGACCTTGTGGGAGTAGAGGCCGAGCGGTTCCAGGTGGACCGTGACGACGGGCACGATGTGGGTGCCGCGCTTCTTGTTGAAGTCGTCGAGGTACGGCTGGTTCTGGAAGTAGTTGGCGCCGACCGAGCCGTCCTCGGTGGCCGTGTTCGGCGTGATGTAGTCCGTGAACTCCTTGACCTGCAGGTCGAGTCCGGCCTTCTTGGCCAGGTTCTTCTGGACGAAGTCGAGGATCTCGGCGTGCGGGGTCGGGCTCGCGGCGACGATCAGCGGGCCGTTGGCGTCGGCGGAGCCGGAGTCCTTTCCGGAGCCGCAGGCGGAGAGCCCGAAGGTGAGGGCTCCGGCGGCGAGGACGGCAGTGGTGAGCTTGGCGGTGTTACGCACGAAAAGTGCCTTTCCTGAAGGTGGTGCGACCCCGGGCTTGGGTGGCCGGGGAGTCCTGAAGGGGGGACGGGCGCGCTCAGGCGACCTTGGTGATGTCGGCGGCGGCCGGCTCCTTGGCCTTGAGCAGGCGCAGCTTCGGCACCGGGCCGGAGCCGCCGCGGCCGTGCAGGGAGCGGGCGGCGAAGTCACCGGCGAACTGGATGAGGGAGATGACCACGGCGAGGATGCCGACGGTGATCCACATCAGTCCGGTCTCGAAGCGCTGGTAGCCGTAGCGGACGGCGAGGTCGCCGAGTCCGCCGCCGCCGACCGTGCCCGCCATGGCCGAGTAGCCGATGAGCGCGATGATCGTGGTGGTGGTGCTGGCGATCAGCGAGGGCAGCGCCTCGGGGACGAGGACCTTGCGGACGATGGTCCAGCTGCTGCCGCCCATGGACTGCACGGCCTCGACGAGTCCGCCGTCCACCTCGCGGACGGCCGTCTCGACCAGCCGGGCGAAGAACGGGATGCCGCCGATGGCGAGCGGCACGATCGCGGCGGTGGTGCCGATGGTGGTGCCGGTCACCGAGCGGGTGAAGCCCATCAGCGCGACCATCAGGATGATGAACGGCATGGAGCGGCCGACGTTCACGATCTGGCCGATCACCTTGTTGGCGACGACGTTCTGCAGCAGTCCGCCGCGTTCGGTGAGGACGAGGAGGATGCCCAGCGGCAGGCCGAGGGCGATGGCGATCAGGGTGGACCAGAGCACCATCGAGAACGTCTCGGAACACGCCTGGGACAGCAGCGGCTGTATCTCGGACCAGGTCACTTCGCACCCTCCTTCACCAGTACGGACTCACCCTCGGCGCCGACCACGTCGACCTGCAGGCCCTGCTCGCGCAGGAAGCCGACCGGCACCACGTTGTCCTCGTAGCGGCCGGGCAGTTCGATACGCATCCGGCCGATCTGGAGACCGGCGACGGTGTCGATGGCCGCGCCGAGGATCGAGATCTCGATGTTGTAGGTGCGCGCCAGCTGGGAGACGACCGGCTGGGTGGCCGCCTCGCCGTGGAAGGTGATGTCGAGGACGGTGCGGTCGTCGCCGGTGGCCTCGCCGCCGACCGGGAACAGGGCGGAGGCCAGCTGCGAGCCGGGGGTCGCCAGCAGTTCGCTGACGGTGCCGGATTCCACGATGCGTCCCTTCTCCATGAGCGCGGCGGAGTCGCAGATCGACTTCACCACGTCCATCTCGTGCGTGATCAGCAGGACGGTCAGGCCGAGCTGCTGGTTCAGGTCGCGCAGCAGCTGGAGGATGGAGCGGGTGGTCTCCGGGTCGAGGGCGCTGGTGGCCTCGTCGGAGAGCAGCACCTTCGGGTCGCCGGCCAGGGCGCGGGCGATGCCGACGCGCTGCTTCTGGCCGCCGGAGAGCTGGGCCGGGTAGGACTTCGCCTTGTCGGCGAGACCGACGAGGTCGAGGAGTTCCAGCGCCTTGCGGGAGCGCTCCTTGCCGGACTTGCCGAGGATCTCCAGCGGCAGCTCGATGTTGTCCTGCACGCTCCGGGAGGACAGCAGGTTGAAGTGCTGGAAGACCATGCCGATGTGGCTGCGGGCCTGGCGCAGTTCCTTGCCCGCGCGCGGTCCGCGCCCGGCGAGGGCGGTGAGGTCCTGTCCGGCGACGGTCACGGTGCCCGCGGTGGGGCGCTCCAGCAGGTTGACGCAGCGGATCAGGGAGGACTTTCCGGCGCCGGACTGGCCGATGACGCCGTAGACCTCTCCTTCGCGGACGTGGAGGTCGACGCCGTCGAGGGCGGTGACCTCACGGCCGCGTGAGCGGTAGACCTTGGTCAGGCCCGAGGTGGTGATCACAGGGGGGTTTCCGTCACTGTCGAGTGCCCGGCGCGGGTGTGCCAGGCACAGGTGCATGGGGTTGCATTTCAGGGACGCGGCACGGTTCTCGCGGTGGCGAGTGAACCGGGGAGAACGGCGTGTGCGCGAATGGCACGGGTCCGGTACGGCGGTGTTCCGGAGCCCGGACGGGCCATGGCTCTCGCTTCGGGGCGCGAGGCTTGTCGGTGGTGCGGGGGCCCTCTAGAAGGCGCGCATTCGGCACGTCATGCGACACATACAACGAGCACCGGGCGTGTAGGTCGCCTCGGTCGCAAGGGTGCGGCTGCTCGTCGTGGTCATGCGGTCAGTAAACCAGACCGGCCACGCGCCCCGAAGAGACCTGTCCACATGCTGGACAGACGTGGATGGTGCCGGTGAGACACTAGGGACGGCCCGATCGCCGGTCGCCCCCACCATCAAGGGGCAGGAGCCCCTCTCGGCCGCACCGGGTCCGGCGCCCCGGCACGGCCCGCTGTGGCCAACGCCACGACGGCCGTCCGGGCGCCGGGGGCGGCGACGGGCGTCCGATTCGGCCGTAATAAGGTCTCCGCATGCTCAATGCCCTGACGCTGGCGACCGGGATCGCCGCGCTGCTGCTGGCCGCCTGGTGCGGCTGGGCCGCACACCGGGACCAGCCGACCAAGGACTGGCACTTCATCGGCATGGCCGTGGTGTCCGTGCTGGCCGTGATCCAGCTGGTCGTCGGGATCGTGCTGCTGGCGCGGGGCGAGAAGCCGGACCAGGGCACGACGATCTTCGTGGCCTATCTGCTGGGCGCGCTGGCCTGCGTGCCCGCGGCGGGCTTCATGTCGCTGGCCGAGCGCACCCGCTGGGGTTCGGTGACGGTCGCGGCGGGCGGCGTGGTGCTGGCCGTCCTCGAAGTACGGCTCTTTGACATCTGGGGAGGCTGACATGACGGCGCTGGAGGAGAAGCCGGCCCGGCTGATCAGCGGGCCGGGCATGCTGCTGGTCTGGTTCTACGGCGTGATGGTGGTCGGCGCCGTGTCGCGCTCGGTCTACCAGATCGCCACGGAGTTCGACCGGGCACCGCTCGCGTACTCGCTGTCGGCGCTCGCGGGCGTGGTGTACGGCTTCATCACGTACACGCTGGTCCGGGGCGGCGAGACGGCCCGCCGGGCGGCGGTGGTGTGCTGCGCGGCCGAGCTGGCGGGCGTGCTGATCGTGGGCACCTGGACGCTGGTCGAGCCGTCCGCGTTCCCGGACGCCACCGTGTGGTCGGACTACGGGATGGGGTACGTCTTCATCCCGGTGCTGCTGCCGGTGACCGCGCTGTACTGGCTGCGCGCGGCGCGGCGGCGGCAGGCGGCCTGAGACCGCCCGCCCCCGGACGCGTCAGGCCGTGGCCGCGTAGGCCGTGGCCGGTTTCTCCAGCACGATCATCTCGACGCCGTCGGCGCCCCGCGAGCGGCCCACCGCCCGGTAGCCCAGTTTGCGGCACAGCCGCAGGCCGCTCTCGCTGCGGTGGCCGGTGCGCAGCCGGTACGTGGTGGCGCCGCGCTGCTCGGTGAGGGCCTTCTCCGCCGCGCCGAGGAGACGGGCGCCGATGCCATGGCCCTGGAGGCGGGGGTGGACGCAGAGCGTGCCGATGGCCGCCGCGCCGTCCTCGGTGAGCCTGCCGCGCACCGAGCCGACCACTTCGTCACCGAGCCGGGCGACGAAGACGCAGTCGGCGGCGACCTCCTCGCGGACCTGGTCCAGGCTCTGCACGAGCGGGTCGATGCGGTAGTTCCCGTAGCGCGCGGCCTCGCTCTGGAAGCAGAGGTACTGGAGCTTGAGGATCTGCTCCGCGTCCGGCTCGGTCGCCGCCGAGATGGTCACGCTCATGCCCATGTGCGCATGCCTCCCGCTCACCTGATCACTGTTGTCCCCCACCTCTATCCCCGTGCTCCGGTGCCGGCAACCTCCGCCGCGAGCATTCGTCGCAGACATCCCAGACATCTGGAACGTTCCGGTCCGAGACTGCCCTGTGAGATGCCCAACTCCCCGGCGATCTCGCGGTAGGTGAGGTCGCGGGGGGAGAGCAGGGCCGCCATGATCCGGGGGCAGCGGCCGGGCAGTCCGCGCACCGCCTCGCGCACCACCCGGTGCCGGGCCGCGCGGAGGGCGAGCTGTTCCGGACCGTGCCGGGTGTCGTCGGCGGGTTCGCCGTCGTAGGGGCCTTCGACGTCGTGGGTACGGCGGCTGAGCCTGCCCTCGTCGCGGACGGCGTCGCGCAGCCAGCCGGACGGGTCCGGCGGCGGGCCCTGGCTCTCCAGCCGTTCCAGCAGCCGGAGCCAGACGGCCTGTTCCAGGTCGCCGGGCTCGCTCCCGGAGGCATGTGCCTCGGCGGACGCCTCCGCGGTCAGGAGCGGGCGCAGATCGGTCAGCAGGTCATGGGTCATGTGCGTCGAGACGCGCCGTCCCGGCCGACGGGTTTCCGGGACGGCGCGCTGTCACCCGGATCAGCGGGAACGGGGCGCCGGTGTTGACGCCCCGGCCGGTGTCAGTGGCCCAGGAAGTCGGCGCGGGCCAGCACGCCGGTGTCGGCGTTGTCGGTGAAGACGCCGTCGATGCCGGTGGCGAAGTAGGTCCGGTAGGCCCCGAACACGTCGCCGTAGCCGTCCGGGTCGGCGCCCTTGCGGTACTCGGCCGGGAGGAAGGGGTTCTCGTTGCGCATGGTGTACGGGTGCAGGATCAGCCCGACCTTGTGCGCGTCGGCGACCAGCCGGGTGGGCTCGCCCAGGGTGCCGTCGGACTTCTTCGGGATGACCAGGTCCAGGGTGGGGCCGATGCCCTGGGCGTAGCCCGCGATCTCGCGCAGCCCCTGGGGCGTGACGAGGTCGGCCACCGTACGGGGGTCGCCGGTGGCGACGAAGTCGTACGGGCGGGTGCCCGCGGCGTCCAGCAGGACGACCAGCGGGTTGTCGACGATCCGGTTGAGCCGCTGGATGCTGGTCGGCTCGAAGGACTGCAGGATGACGGGCGCGTTCCGGCTGTCCTTGCCGTGCTTGCGCAGCGCCTTGGCCACCCGTCCCTCCAGCTCCAGGCCGAGGCGGCGGAAGTAGGTGGGGTGCTTCAGCTCGGGGTAGATCCACACCTGGCGGCCGCGCTCACGGGTGCGGGCGTCCTGCCACTTCAGCACCTCCTCGAAGGTGGGGATCTCCCAGCGGCCGTTGTAGAGGGTGTTGTGCGGGCGGTTGGCCGGGATGCGCTCGACGGCGCGCAGCGTCTTCAGCTCGGCGAGCGTGAAGTCCTCGGTGAACCAGCCGGTGACGGAGACCCCGTCGAGGACCTTGGTGGTCTTCCGGCCGGCGAACTCGGGGTGCGAGGCGACGTCCGTGGTGCCGCCGATCTCGGGTTCGTGGCGGCAGACGAGATGCCCGTCCTTGGTGGGCACCAGGTCACCCGCCTCCACGATGTCGGCGCCGAGTTCGAGCGCGAGGTCGTAGGAGCCGAAGGTGTGCTCGGGGCGGTATCCGCTGGCACCCCGGTGGCCGATGATCGTCGGCACCGGCAGGCTCTTCAGTCCGCGTCCGCCGGACCGGGCCGTCCGGGTGCCGGCCGCGTGGGCGGCCGAGGGCAGTCCGAGGACCGCCCCGCCCGCGCCGAGCACCGCCGCACCGAGGACCGCGCGCCGTCCGGTCGCGCGCGAGGGCTGGTTGGTCCGGTCGCTTTCCATACGCGTCTCCCGCTGTCGTTACGCAGGTCTTCTTCGCTCCGACCTGGCTGTGTCTCGTGGGTGCGCGCCGATCGTAGGGGCGTGGACATGACGGAGGGGAGACCTCGGCGGGAACACGCGGGTGACGCCTGATGTCCCCTGGGGTCTCGTCGGCAGGTGAGCCCATGTCAACAACACGTAAGACCTCGGTGAATCGCGCGGCTCGATGTGCGCTTTCCCCGTGGCCGCGAGTAATGTCCTCACCTGCACAGACTCATATCGCCCGCTCGGCCTGGAGGACCCGTTGTCCCGCTTCGCGCTCATCAAGGCAGTGCTCGCGCCGGCCATGCGCCTGATGTTCCGCCCCCAGGTGGAGGGCCTCGAGCGCATTCCCGGCGAGGGTCCGGTGATCCTGGCGGGCAACCACCTCACGTTCATCGACTCGATCGTGCTCCCGGTGGTCTCCAAGCGGCAGGTGCAGTTCATCGGCAAGGACGAGTACGTCACCGGCAAGGGGATCAAGGGCCGGGCGATGGCCTGGTTCTTCACCGGCGTCGGCATGATCCCGGTGGACCGGGACGGGGCGAACGGCGGCGTGGCCGCGCTGATGACCGGGCGCCGGGTGCTGGAGGAGGGCCGGGTCTTCGGGATCTACCCCGAGGGGACCCGCTCCCCCGACGGACGGCTGTACCGGGGGCGTACGGGGATCGCTCGGCTGACCCTGATGACGGGGGCGCCGGTGGTGCCGTTCGCGATGATCGGCACGGACAAGCTTCAGCCGGGAGGGAAGGGGTTCCCTCGGCCGGGGAAGGTGACTGTCCGCTTCGGCGAGCCGATGGAGTTCTCCCGGTACGAGGGGATGGACCGGGATCGTTATGTGCTGCGGGCTGTGACGGATTCTGTGATGGCCGAGGTCATGCGGCTTTCCGGGCAGGAGTACGTGGACATGTATGCCACTAAGGCCAAGGCGGCCTGAGGTCGTTATTCGGGTGCGGGTGCGTTGTGGCTGGTCGCGCAGTTCCCCGCGCCCCTAAAGATCCTTGTCCAGCCGTTGGTTCTTCAGCAGGAGCCACGCTGCTGCGGACGCCGCCAGCAACACTGCCGCTCCTGCTCCTGACGCCAGATGCAGGCCATGTACGAAGGACTCTCTGGCCGCGTCCAGAAGTGCCTGGGACGTGGAGGCGGGGAGGCTCGTCGACGCTTCTACTGCCGCGCCCAGCGACTCATGGGCCGTTTCCGGGGTGCCCGGTGGCGCCGTGAAGTCGCGGTAGGCGGCCGTCACGATCGAGCCCAGCAGGGCGATGCCCAGGGCCGCGCCCAGTTCGTAGGCCGTCTCCGAGACAGCCGAGGCGGCGCCCGCGCGGTTCCTGTCCACGCTGGAGAGGATCACGTCCGAGGTGACGGTGAAGGAGAAGCCCGCGCCGACGCCGACGATCAGCAGGGCGGCGCCGAGCAGCGGGTAGCCGGTGGTGGCGTCGAGCGTGGTGAGGACGGCGAGGGAGACGCCGATCGCGGCGAGGCCGCCGGAGACCACCGCGCGTACCGAGAAGCGGCGCGCCGCGCGGCCCGCGACCAGTCCGGCCACCACCGCGCCCACGGCGGCGGGGAGTTCGGCGAGGCCCGCCTCGAACGGGTGCCTGCCCTGGACCAGTTGGAGGAACTGGGACAGGAAGAACACCAGCCCCGACATGCCGAGCACGGTCAGCAGGTCCGCCAGCACCGCCCCGCTGAAGCCCCGGTGCCGGAACAGCCGCATGTCCAGCAGCGGGGTCGGCAAAGTGAGCTGGCGGCGGACGAAGCCGTACAGCGCGGCCGCGCCCAGCAGGCCGGTGGCCAGGGTGAGCGGGCCGAAGCCGTGGGTGGCGGCCTCCTTGACCGCGTAGACCAGGGCGAGCATGCCGACCAGGGACAGCAGCACGCTGAGCAGGTCCCAGGGGCCGGGGTTCGGGTCGCGGGACTCGGGCAGCGTGCGGACGCCGACCAGGACCAGCACCGCCATCACCGGCAGGTTGATCAGGAACACCGAGCCCCACCAGAAGTGCTCCAGCAGGAAGCCGCCCACGATCGGGCCGACGGCCGTTCCGGCCGAGGCGGTGGCGCCCCAGATGCCGATGGCGAGGCTGCGCTCGCGCGGGTCGTGGAAGAGGTTGCGGATCAGGGCGAGGGTCGCGGGCATCAGGGTGGCGCCCGCGACGCCGAGCAGGGCCCGCGCGAGGATCATCAGGCCGGGGCTGGTGGCGTAGGCGTTCAGGACGGAGATCGCGCCGAACGCGGCCGCGCCGCACAGCAGGACGCGCTTGCGGCCGACGCGATCGCCGAGGCTGCCCATGGACACGAGCAGTCCGGCGAGGACGAAGGAGTAGACGTCGCCGATCCACAGCAGCTGGGTGCCGGACGGGTGCAGGTCCTCGCTGATGTAGGGGGTGGCGAGACCGAGGACGGTGGCGTCGACGGCGACGAGCAGGACGGCGAGGACGAGCACCGCGAGCGCCAGCCAGCGGCCGGGACGCGGCTCGGTCTCGGTCCGTACGGGTCGCAAGGTGCTGGTCATGACTGCTCTGCCGGTCATGACTGATCCCGGCGCAGCGCGCCGCCGAGGAGCAGCTCGGCGACCATCGTGGAGAAGTCGCGGGAGGCCACCCGGCCGTCCAGCGCGGCCCAGGCGCACGAGGTGATCAGCCCGTAGAAGGCTTCGGTGAGCCAGCCGGGGGTGAGGTCGATACGGAGGTCGCCGTCGCGCTGGCCGCGCTGGAAGAGGGCGCTGATCCGGGTGTCCAGGCCCAGCCAGCGGGCGTTCTGCCCCTCGCCCTCCCAGAGCTGGTTCTCGCCGTAGAGGAAGGCGAGCAGTCCGGCGGCGGGCTGGATCTCGCTCACCAGTCGGCGCACGGCGTCGGCGGCGGGGCCCTCGTCCAGCCGGGCGCGGTCGAGCGCCGCCTCGCACTCCGCGATACCGAGCGCCTCCAGCGCGCGGACCAGCGCGTCGCGTCCGGCGAAGTGGCGGTGGAGCGTGGCGCGGCTGATCCCGGCGGCCCGGGCGACCTCGTCCATCGTCGCCGTGGACTTGCGGGTCAACAGGGCGGCGGCGGAGCGCAGCACGTGGTCACGGTCGAGAGCCATGAGACAAGAGTACCTCGCTTGAGACATTGATGTCTCATTGCGGGCACGCGTGACTCATCGAGGCTGGTCGCGGCGGGTCTCAGTGCCAGGGCAGCTCGCCGCGTCGCTCCCAGTACGCCCGGGGGTCCTCCGCGAGGGCGTCGAGGCGGGCCCGCTGGTCGTCGGTGAGGTCGACGGCGGCGGCGTGGAGGTTGGAGCCGAGCTGGGGGACGGTCGCGGCACCGGACAGGACGACTCCGGCCCAGGGGCGGCTGAGGATGAGGGCCAGGGCGACGGCGTCCGGGCCGAGGCCGGTCTCCTCGGCGATGTCCCGCAGGGCCTCGGGCGCGTGCTCCGGGGCGAGCCTGCCGTTGGCCATGCCCTCCTTGACGATCACCGCCAGCCCGGCGTCGTGCGCCTCAGCCAGCGCGGGCCCGGCCGAGGTCTCCAGCGCGTTGTACGTGGACTGCACGGTGCCGAAGAGCGGCCTGCCGTCCACGGTGATCTCCAGCGCGGCCCGGATGGTGTCTGCCTGGGCGGGGCCGCTGGTGGAGAAGCCGATGGTGAGGCCGCCCGCGGCCGCTTCGGCGAGGCGGGCGTGCAGGGCGCGGTCGGTGAGGGCGGGGCTGTCGGGGGTGAGGGAGTGGATCTGGTAGAGGTCCAGCCGGTCCCCGAGCAGCTCGGCCGTCTCGGCGCGCTGCCGGTCGTGCGTGGCGAGGGTGTGGTCCTTGACCTCGTGCCGGTCGGCCTCGGTGGACCAGTCGGCGGTGTAGGTGTAGCCCCACTTGCTGCCGACCACCACGTCGTCGTTCTCCGGGCGGGCCGTCAGCCAGTCCGCGAGGAACTCCTCGCTGCGGCCGTAGGAGCGGGCGGCATCGAAGTAGCGGACGCCTTGGGCGTAGGCGGCGTCGAGGAGGTCGTGGGTGCGGGTGCGCAGCGCTTCGGCGCTGCGGTCCTGCCCCAGGTCTCGGTCCCGGCCCAGGTTGATGTAGCCGGGGCGGCCGACCGCGGCCAGACCGAGACCCAGGTGGCAGGTGGGGGTGGTCGCGGAGGATAGGCGGGCGAAGGGCATCGCGGGCTCCGTTCGGTCGGCTGATCAGCTCCCAAACTAACCCGCGACGCCCTTCGTTCAGTGCTTCTTGGCGTCCGCCCAGGCATGCTGCCGCGCGAGGTCGTCCTTGACCTCCGCGAGCTGCACCGCCACCGCGCTCGGCGCCGTACCGCCCCTGCCGTCGCGGGACGCGAGCGCGCCCTTGACGTTCAGTACCGTGCGGACCTCCGGGGTGAGGTGGGGGGAGATCTTGGCGAACTGGTCGTCCGTGAGGTCGCCCAGTTCCTTGCCGTCCGCCTCCGCGACCTTGACGCACTCCCCCGCGACCTCGTGCGCGACGCGGAACGGCACGCCCTGGCGGACCAGCCATTCGGCGATGTCGGTGGCGAGCGAGAACCCGGCCGGGGCCAGCTCCTCCATGCGCTCGCGGTTGACGGTGAGGGTGGCGATCATGCCGGTGAAGGCCGGGAGCAGCACCTCCAGCTGGTCGCAGGAGTCGAAGACGGGCTCCTTGTCCTCCTGGAGGTCCCGGTTGTAGGCGAGCGGCAGCGCCTTCAGCGTGGCCAGCAGGCCCGTGAGGTTGCCGATCAGCCGACCGGACTTGCCGCGTGCCAGCTCCGCGATGTCCGGGTTCTTCTTCTGCGGCATGATCGAGGAGCCGGTGGAGAACGCGTCGTGCAGGGTGACGAAGGAGAACTCCTTCGTGTTCCAGATGATGATCTCCTCCGCGATCCGCGAGAGGTCGACGCCGATCATCGCGGTGATGAACGCGAACTCCGCGACGAAGTCCCGCGAGGCCGTCCCGTCGATGGAGTTCCCGGCGCTGCCCCGCTCGAAGCCGAGGTCGCGGGCGACCGCCTCGGGGTCCAGGCCGAGGGAGGAACCGGCGAGCGCGCCGGAGCCGTACGGCGAGACGGCGGTGCGCTCGTCCCACTGGCGCAGCCGCTCGGCGTCCCGGCCGAGGGACTGGACGTGGGCCAGCACATGGTGGGCGAAGAGCACCGGCTGGGCGTGCTGGAGATGGGTGCGGCCGGGCATGGCCACGTCCGGGTGGGCCTCCGCGAGGCCGACCAGGGCGTCCTGGAGCTCGGCGATCAGGCCGCCGATGATCCGGGCGTGGTCGCGCAGGTACATCCGGAAGAGGGTGGCGACCTGGTCGTTCCGCGAGCGTCCGGCGCGGAGCTTGCCGCCGAGGTCGGGGCCGAGCCGCTCCAGCAGACCGCGCTCCAGGGCGGTGTGCACGTCCTCGTCGGCGATGGTGCCGGTGAACTCCCCGGAGGCCACGTCGGCTTCGAGCTGGTCGAGCCCGGCGAGCATGCGGGTCAGCTCGTCCTCGGTGAGCAGCCCCGCGGTGTGCAGAACGCGCGCGTGGGCGCGGGACCCGGCGATGTCGTAGGGGGCGAGCCGCCAGTCGAAGTGGACGGACGCGGACAGCTTCGCCAGGGCCTCGGCGGGACCGTCGGCGAAACGGCCGCCCCAGAGCCGTACGTCACCGCTGTTGCTGCTCACTGCGTTGCTCCTCAAGCTCGGGATGTGCCGCCGCCTCCCCACCCTGGCAGGCGGAGAGGCGGTGGCCTACTGCTTAACGACGGTGCCTACGCGAGGTCCCGCTTGGCCGCGATCTTCGACGACAGGCTGTAGATGTCGATGAAGCCCTTGGCCGCGGCCTGGTCGAAGCTGTCGCCGGTGTCGTAGGTGGCGAGGTTGAAGTCGTACAGCGACGACTGGGACCGGCGGCCCGTGACGACGGCGCGACCGCCGTGCAGGGTCATCCGGACGTCGCCGGAGACGTGCTCGTTGGCCTCGGCGATGAAGCCGTCCAGCGCCCGCTTGAGCGGGGAGAACCACTGGCCGTCGTAGACCAGTTCGCCCCAGCGCTGCTCCACCTGCCGCTTGTAGCGGGCGAGTTCACGCTCGACGGTGACGTTCTCCAGCTCCTGGTGGGCGGTGATCAGGGCGATGGCGCCCGGCGCCTCGTACACCTCGCGGGACTTGATGCCGACGAGGCGGTCCTCGACCATGTCGATCCGGCCGATGCCCTGGGCCCCGGCGCGCTCGTTGAGCTGCTGGATGGCCTGGAGGACGGTGACCGGGCGGCCGTCGAGGGCGACCGGTACGCCGCGCTCGAAGGTGATGACGACCTCGTCGGCCTCGCGGGCCTCGGCCGGGTTCGAGGTGTACTCGTAGATGTCCTCGATCGGGGCGTTCCAGATGTCCTCCAGGAAGCCCGTCTCGACGGCGCGTCCGAAGACGTTCTGGTCGATGGAGTACGGGGACTTCTTGGTGGTCGCGATCGGGAGGTTCTTCGCCTCGCAGAAGGCGATCGCCTTGTCCCGGGTCATCGCGTAGTCACGGACCGGGGCGATGCACTTCAGCTCGGGGGCGAGGGCGACGATGCCCGCCTCGAAGCGGACCTGGTCGTTGCCCTTGCCGGTGCAGCCGTGGGCCACCGTGGTGGCGCCGTGCTTCTGCGCGGCGGCGACGAGGTGCTTGACGATCGTCGGCCGGGACAGGGCGGAGACCAGCGGGTAGCGGTCCATGTACAGGGCGTTCGCCTTGATCGCCGGGAGGCAGTACTCCTCGGCGAACTCGTCCTTGGCGTCGGCCACCTCTGCCTCGACGGCACCGCACGCGAGGGCGCGCTTGCGGATGACGTCCAGGTCCTCGCCACCCTGACCGACGTCCACCGCAACGGCGATGACCTCGGCGCCCGTCTCCTCGGCGATCCAGCCGATGGCGACGGAGGTGTCCAGTCCGCCTGAGTAGGCGAGTACGACGCGCTCGGTCACGGTTTCTCTCCTCACGTGCATTCGCTGATATGCATGAGTATGCAGAACTCCGCATGATTCGTCAATCGCGGAGGTGGGGTAGGCAGCGGGCATGGGAAAGACATATGAGCGGATCGACGGCAGGCTGCGGAAGTTCATCGAGGAGCAGCCCCTCTTCTTCACGGCGACCGCGCCCCTGGCCGGCGACGGCACGGTCAACCTCTCCCCCAAGGGCCTCAAGGGCTCCTTCGCCGTGCTGGACGAGCTGACGGTGGCCTATCTCGACTTCGCGGGCTCCACCGCCGAGACCGTGGCCCACCTGCGGGAGAACGGCCGGATCACCCTGATGTGGTGCGCCTTCCAGGGCCCGCCGAACATCGTGCGCGTGCACGGCCGGGGCGAGCCGGTCTTCCGCGACGACCCGCGCTTCCCCGAGCTGCTGGCCGCCTTCCCCGGCATCGACCCGGCCCCGCACGGACTGCGGGCGATCATCGTGGTGCACGCCGAGCTGGTGCGGGACTCCTGCGGATACGCCGTGCCCCGCATGGTCTACGAGGAGGACCGCGATCTGCACGGGCGGCGCTTCGCCCGCGAGGACGACGCCTCGCTGAGCGACTACTTCACCAGGAAGGAGCACATCGCGACGAGCATGGACGGGCTGCCCGGCCTGCCGTTGCCGCTGCCGCCCTCTACGGTCTGAGCCATGCGCCGCCGCCTGGTCACCGCCCTCGTGTCCGCCTCCTTCTGCGCGCTCGGCCTCGCACCGGCCGACACCCCCTTGCCCGCACGCCTCGCGGACACCGGCGGCGGTACCCAGCTCATCACCGCCGAGGCCCCGGACAACGGCTCCACCACCGGCACCCTCACCTGGTGGGACCGGCGGCACGGCCACTGGACGGCGGCCGGGACCGCGCCCGCCCGGTTCGGGTCGGGCGGGCTGGTGGCGGGCAACGAGCGGCAGCAGGGCACCAACACCACCCCGACCGGGCTGTACGACCTGCCGTTCGGCTTCGGCATCGAGGCGGCACCGGCCGGGACCCGCGTCAAGTACCGCCCGGTCGCGGAGAGTTCCTGGTGGTGCCAGGACAACGACTCCCACGCCTACAACCGCTGGGCGGACCCCCTCCCGGCCGACTGCCGTGCCTCGGAGTCCGAGCACCTGGTCACGTACCCCAGCCAGTACGCCCACGCGCTGGTCATCGGCTTCAACTACCACCGTCCGGTGCGCGGACGCGGCGCGGGCATCTTCCTGCACGTCAACGGCAAGGCGGCGACGGCCGGTTGTGTCTCGGTACCCCCTGAGGCCATGACCCAGATCCTCCGCTGGACCGACCCGGCCCGGCATCCGCACATCGCCATCGGCACGACGGGCGGGGCCACCTCGATCACCCGCTACTGACACCCGCCAGGTCACCCGCCGGGACGCTGAACACTCCGCTCGTACCGCACGTATGTGTGGGCCAAGGGTCAAGTCCCCCGGAGGAACCGTGACCACCACGCTCGCAGGCGGACGTGCCGCCCGCCGCCAGACGATGCGCCGCATCCGCCCGCGCCGCTCACCGGCCGTCCCCCTGCTGCTCGCGGTGTGGGCCGGTGCGGCGGCCGTGTTGTGGCTCTGGTGGCACAACACCCCCTCGATCGCCGACAACGCGGGCCGCGTCCTGAACGCGGGCCGGATCACCGGTCTGCTCGCCGGGTACCTGATGGCGCTGGTCGTGCTCCAGATGGCGCGCGTACCGGCGCTGGAGCGGCGGGTCGGCTCGGACCGGGTGGCCCGCTGGCACGCGATGAGCGGCCGCTACACGCTGAGCCTGGTCCTGGCGCACGTCTTCCTGATCATGTGGGGGTACGCCCTCCAGGCGGGCAAGTCGCTCGGCGACATCGTCCAGCAGACGATCGACTCGGTGAACCAGCTGCCCGACATGGGCAAGGCGGCCATCGGCACCGGCCTGTTCGTGGTGATCGGGCTCTCCTCCATCGGCGTGGTCCGGCGCAGGCTGCCGTACGACACCTGGTACCACGTGCATCTGCTGACGTACGCGGCGGTGTTCCTGACCTTCTGGCACCAGATCACCACCGGCAACGACTTCGCGGTCGAGCCGATGGCGAAGACGTTCTGGTACGTGCTGTACGGCGCGGTGACCGCGCTGGTGCTCTGGTACCGGGTGATCGTGCCGGTCCGGCTGAACCTGCGGCACCGGATGCGGGTGGAGGCGGTGATCGAGGAGTCGCCGGGCATCGTGTCGGTGCTGATCTCCGGGCGGAAGCTGCACCGGATGGGCGCGGAGGCGGGGCAGTTCTTCCGCTGGCGGTTCCTGGCGCCGGGGATGCGGTTCAGCTCGCACCCGTACTCGCTGTCGGCGGCGCCCCGGCCGGGGATGCTGCGGATCACCGTGAAGGCGATCGGCGACCACAGCGCGCGGCTGCGCGAGCTGGAGCCGGGCACGCGGGTGTGGGCGGAGGGCCCGTACGGGGCGCTCACCGCGCAGCGCCGCAGCCGGGGCAAGGTGCTGCTGGTGGCGGGCGGGGTCGGGATCACGCCGATGCGGGCGCTGTTCGAGACGCTGCCGGGCGCCTCGGGTGACATCACCCTGCTGTACCGGGCCAACACCACGCAGGACCTGGCGCTGTGGGACGAGCTGGCCGCGATCGCCGAGGAGCGGGGCGCCCGGCTGATGTACGCGGTGAACAGCCCGGAGGGTGAGCGGCCGGACATCTCGGCGGAGAACCTCCGGCGCAAGATGCCCGACATCGACCGCCACGACGTCTTCATGTGCGGGCCGCCCGGCTTCGCGCAGTCGGTGTACGAGGCACTGCGCGGCGCGGGGGTCCCCGCCCGGCGCATCCATCACGAGTCGTTCGAGATGTGAGCGGAGCTCCAGAAGCCATGAGGAAGAGCCACCCCATTCGGCGCGTGATGCTGGCCACCGCGGCCACCGTGTCCGGTGTCGTGCTGCTGCTGTCGCTGAAGCCCGCCTCCGATCCGGCCGCGGCGTCGGCGGCCGCCCCTCCGGCGGCCGGGGCGCAGGAGTCGCCGCAGGGCGGGTCCGGCGGCGGTGCCCAGGCGTCGGACAAGGCCGGCACGGTCACCGGGGCCGCGGCGCAGACGCCGTACGGTGCCGTGCGGGTCCGGTTGACGGTCAGCGGCGGGAAGATCACCAAGGCGGAGGCCGTCGAGGCGCCGAAGGGTCCGACGAGCGACGAGAAGACCGCGCTCGCCGTGCCCCGGCTGAACCAGGCGGCGCTGGCGACGCAGAGCGCGGACATCGACTCGGTGTCGGGCGCGACGTACACCAGCACCGGGTACAAGAAGTCGCTGCAGTCGGCGCTGGACCAGGTGAAGAAGCCTTCCACGGGCGGGAGTTCGGGGGCCGCGCAGGCCCGTACCGTCACCGGCAAGGCGGAGCAGACGCCGTACGGGGCGGTGCAGGTCCGGGTCACGCTCAGCGGGAAGAAGGTCACCAAGGCGGAGGCGGTCCAGGCGCCGAAGGGCCCGACGAGCGACGAGAAGACCGCGCTGGCCGTACCTCGGCTGAACCGGGCGGCCGTCGCCTCGGGGAGCGCGGACATCGACTCGGTGTCCGGGGCGACCTACACCAGCACCGGGTACAAGAAGTCGCTCCAGTCCGCGCTGGACCAGGCCGGGTGACCGGGACGGTGGCCGAGCGGGCGGGGACACCGCATGTGGTGCGGCACGCGGAGGAGGTCATGGGGACCGTCTTCTCCTTCGACGTGCGCGGCGGCGACCCCGACGAGGTGCGAGCGGCGCTGGACACGGCGGTCGCCGGGCTGCACGAGGTCGACGCCGTGTTCAGCACGTACCGCGAGGACAGCGAGGTGTCCCGGCTGGCCCGCGAGGAGCTGACGGCGGGCCAGTGCGCCCCGGAGGTCCGCGAGGTGCTGGAGCTGGCGGCCGAGGCGGAGCGGGTCAGCGACGGCTGGTTCAGCACCCGGTACCGGGGGACGCTGGACCCGACCGGCATCGTCAAGGGCTGGTCCGCCGAGCGGGCCGCGCGCACGCTGGCCGCCGTCACCGGGGTGTGCGGGGTGAGCGTGAACGGCGGGGGTGACGTCCAGATGCTGGGGGCGCCCGAGCCACACCGGGCCTGGCGGGTGGGCGTGGCCGATCCGCTCCGGCCGGGCGGACTGGCGGCGGTGGTGTCGGCGGCCGGTACGGACGAGCTGGCGGTGGCGACCTCGGGCACGGCCGAGCGGGGCGCGCACATCGTGGACCCCCGCACCGGCCGCTCCGCGGTGACCGACCTCGTCGCCGTGACGGTGGTGACCCCCCGGCTGACCTGGGCGGACTGCTGGGCCACGGCCGCCTTCGCCATGGGCTCCCGCGCGGGCCTGGCCTGGCTGGAGTCCCTGCCGGACGTGGAGGGCCTGCTGATCACGGCGGGCGACGAGGTGCGCTGCACGGGGGGTCTGGCGACCCGGCTGGGGTGAGGATGCCGCCCCGGCCGGGACGCCCCACGAGGTGCCGTCCGTCGCGGGGCTAGGGGGTGTCTTGTCGATCAGGCCGCGAGCCCGGCGTGATCGGCAAGACACCCCCTAGGTCTTCTTTCCCCTCTTGAGCCTGGTGTTGCGCCACATGCCGATCGACACGTTGATGACGATGATCAGGGTGAGGATGATCGCCCCGGTGGGCCAGAAGTCGCTGCCACCGTCGGCCGCCAGCTGGAGCAGTGCCATGGCCGGGTCCCCTCTCGCGCCGTGACCGGTCCCGCTCACGCGGATACCCCGCGCCGGAGCCTCAAGGCGTGTTCTGCGCCAGCCGGAGCAGATGGTCGGCCAGGGCCTGGCCGCCCGTGGGGTCGCGGCTGATCAGCATGACGGTGTCGTCGCCCGCGATGGTGCCGAGGATGTCGTGGAGTTCGGCCTGGTCGATGGCCGAGGCGAGGAACTGGGCGGCACCGGGCGGGGTGCGCAGCACGACGAGGTTGGCGGACGCCTCGGCGGAGATCAGCAGCTCCTGGGACAGGCGCCGCATCCGCTCCTCCTTGGCGGAGCCGCCCAGCGGGGCGCGCGGGGTGCGGAAACCGCCCTCACTGGGCACCGCGTAGATCAGGTCGCCGTCGGTGTTGCGGATCTTGACCGCGTTCAGCTCGTCCAGGTCGCGGGAGAGCGTCGCCTGAGTGACGCTCAGCCCGTCGTCGGCGAGCAGCTTGGCGAGCTGGCTCTGCGAGCGCACCGGCTGCCGGTTGAGGATGTCCACGATCCGGCGGTGTCGGGCCGTCCGGGTCTGCGGTACGGCGGGTCCGCCCGCCGCCTGATCGTGGTCCTGCGCCTGGCTCATCGTCGTCTCATTCTCGGGGTCGTCCGTCCTCATCGTCTGCGCTCGCGTCGAGGATGCCGGGCAGCGCCTGGAGGAAGGCGTCCACCTCGTCGTCGCGGAGGTTCAGCGGGGGCATGAGCCGTACGACGTCGGGGGCGGGCGCGTTCACCAGGAACCCGGCCTCCTGGGCCGCCGCCTGCGCGCGCGCCGCGTGCGGCCCGGTGAGCACGATACCCAGCAGCAGGCCCGCACCCCGGACATGGTCGACCAGCGGGTGGCCCAGTGCCTCGATCCCGGCGCGCAGGGCCTCGCTCTGCCGCTTGGCGTTCGCGAGCAGGCCCTCGTCCTCGATGGTGTCGAGGACGGCGAGTCCGGCGGCGCAGGCGACCGGGTTGCCGCCGAAGGTGGTGCCGTGCTGGCCGGGCTGGAGCAGGTCGGCGGCGCGGCCGAAGGCGAGGGTGGCGCCGAGCGGCAGTCCGCCGCCGAGCCCCTTGGCGAGGGTGACGACGTCGGGCAGTACGCCCTCGTGGGCCTGGTAGGCGAACCAGTCGCCGGTGCGGCCGACGCCGGTCTGCACCTCGTCCAGCACGAGCAGCGCGCCGGTCGCGGCCGTGATGGCGCGGGCGGCCTTCAGGTAGCCGGGCGGGGGCACCACGACCCCGTTCTCGCCCTGGATCGGCTCGATGATCACCATGGCGGTGTCCGGGGTGACGGCGGCGGCGAGGGCCTGCGGGTCGCCGTACGGGACGTGTGTGACGTCGCCGGGCAGCGGGCGGAACGGCTCCTGCTTGGCGGGCTGGCCGGTGAGGGCGAGGGCGCCCATGGTGCGGCCGTGGAAGCCGCCGTCGGTCGCGACCATGTGGGTACGCCCGGTCAGTCGGCCGATCTTCAGCGCGCCCTCGTTGGCCTCGGCGCCGGAGTTGCAGAAGAACACCTTGCCGTCCCGGCCGAACAGCCGCAGCAGGCGCTCGGCGAGGGCGACGGGCGGCTCGGCGACGAACAGGTTGGAGACATGGCCGAGGGTGCCGATCTGCTCGCTCACCGCGCGGACGACCGCCGGGTGGGCGTGCCCGAGGGCGTTGACCGCGATACCGCCGACGAAGTCCAGGTAGCGCTTGCCGTCGGCGTCCCAGACGGCGGTGCCCGCGCCTCGGACGAGGGGAAGCCGCGGGGTGCCGTAGTTGTTCATGAGGGCGCCCTGCCAGCGGGCGGTCAGTTCCTCGTTGCTCATGACTCCCCCGGGGTGTCCGGCTCGTCGGGCACGACCATGGTGCCGATGCCCTCGTCGGTGAAGATCTCCAGCAGGATCGAGTGCTGGACGCGGCCGTCGATGACGCGGGCGGTGCGCACGCCGTTGCGTACGGCGTGCAGGCAGCCCTCCATCTTGGGCACCATGCCCGAGGAGAGTTCGGGCAGCAGTTTCTCCAGCTGGGTCGCGGTGAGGCGGCTGATCACCTCGTCGGAGTGCGGCCAGTCCTCGTAGAGGCCCTCGACGTCGGTGAGGACCATGAGGGTTTCGGCGCCCAGCGCAGCAGCGAGTGCCGCAGCCGCCGTATCAGCATTGACGTTGTAGACATGTCCGTCGTCCTGGGAGCGGGCGATCGAGGAGACGACCGGGATGCGGCCGTCGGCGAGCAGGGTCTCGATGGCGCCGGTGTCGATCTCGGTGATCTGGCCGACGCGTCCGATGTCGATGAGTTCGCCGTCGACCCTCGGCCGGTGCCGGGTCGCGGTGATGGTGTGGGCGTCCTCGCCGGTGAGGCCGACGGCGAGCGGCCCGTGCTGGTTGAGCAGGCCGACCAGCTCGCGCTGCACCTGCCCGGCGAGCACCATCCGTACGACGTCCATGGCGTCCTCGGTGGTGACACGCAGGCCCGCCTTGAACTCGCTGACGATGCCGTGCCGGTCGAGGGCGGCGCTGATCTGGGGGCCGCCGCCGTGCACGACGACGGGCCGCAGCCCGGCGTGGCGCAGGAAGACGACGTCCTGGGCGAAGGCGGCCTTGAGGCTCTCGTCGACCATGGCGTTGCCGCCGAACTTGATGACGACGGTGCGGCCGTGGTGGCGGGTGAGCCAGGGCAGCGCCTCGACCAGGGTCTGGGCCTTGGGCAGCGCGGTGTGCTTCCGCGCGGGTGTGCTCATGAGCTGTACGCGCTGTTCTCGTGGACGTAGTCCGCGGTCAGGTCGTTGGTCCAGATGGTGGCGGTCTCGGTGCCCGCGGCGAGGTCGGCGACGATGTGGATCTCGCGGTAGCGCATGTCGACCAGGTCGCGGTCCTCGCCGATCGAGCCGTTCCGGCAGACCTGGACACCGTTGATGGCGACGCCCAGCCGGTCCGGCTCGAAGGCGGCCGTGGTGGTGCCGATGGCGGAGAGCACGCGGCCCCAGTTGGGGTCCTCGCCGTGGAGGGCGCACTTGAGGAGGTTGTTGCGGGCGATGGAGCGGCCGACCTCGACGGCGTCCTCCTCGCTGGCCGCGTTGATCACCTCGACCTTGATGTCCTTGCTGGCGCCCTCGGCGTCGCCGATGAGCTGGCGGCCGAGGTCGGCGCAGACCTCGCGGACCGCGTCGGCGAACTCGTCGTAGCCGGGGGTGATGCCGGAGGCGCCGGAGGAGAGCAGCAGCACGGTGTCGTTGGTGGACATGCAGCCGTCGGAGTCGACCCGGTCGAAGGTGACCTTGGTGGCGGCGCGCAGGGCCTTGTCCAGCTCGGCGTCGCTGAGGTCGGCGTCGGTGGTGAGGACGACCAGCATGGTGGCGAGGCCGGGGGCGAGCATGCCCGCGCCCTTGGCCATGCCGCCGACCGTCCAGCCGTCCTTGCTCACCACGGCGGTCTTGTGGTGGGTGTCGGTGGTCTTGATGGCGAGGGCGGCCTTCTCCCCGCCGTGCTCGCTCAAGGAGGCGGCGGCCGTCTCGACGCCGGGCAGCAGCTTGTCCATGGGCAGGGTCACGCCGATGAGGCCGGTGGAGCAGACGGCGACCTCGATGGCGCCGCGTCCGAGGACCTCGCCGACCTTCTCGGCGGTGGCGTGGGTGTCCTGGAAGCCCTGGGGGCCGGTGCAGGCGTTGGCGCCACCGGAGTTGAGGACGACGGCGCTGACCTGGCCGCTCTTGAGGACCTGCTCGGACCACAGCACCGGGGCGGCCTTGACGCGGTTGGCGGTGAAGACGCCGGCGGCGGCTCGGCGGGGGCCGGTGTTGACCACGAGGGCCAGGTCGGGGTTGCCGTTCTGCTTGATCCCGGCGGCGATGCCCGCCGCGGTGAATCCCTTGGCCGCTGTGACGCTCAAGGCGCGACTCCGATCGTGGAAAGCCCGGTGGTCTCGTCGAGTCCGAGGGCGATGTTCATGCTCTGTACGGCACCGCCCGCGGTGCCCTTGGTCAGGTTGTCGATGGCGCTGATCACGATGACCCGGCCGGTCTCCGCGTCCAAGGCGGTCTGCACCTGGACGGCGTTGGAGCCGGTCACGGCGCCGGTGACGGGCCACTGCCCCTCGGGCAGCAGCCGGACGAACGGCTCGTCGGCGTACGCCTTCTCGTAGACCGCGCGGACCGTCTCCGCGGTGACTCCGGCGCGGGCCTTGGCGCTGCACGTGGCGAGGATGCCGCGGGGCATCGGCGCGAGGGTCGGGGTGAAGGAGACGCTCACCCGCTCCCCGGCCGCCGCGCTGAGGTTCTGGATCATCTCGGGGGTGTGCCGGTGCCCGCCGCCGACGCCGTACGGGGTCATGGAGCCCATGACCTCGCTGCCGAGCAGATGCGCCTTGGGTGCCTTACCGGCCCCGGAGGTGCCGGAGGCGGCGACGATCACGGCCTCGGGCTCGATGATCCCGGCGTCGTGGGCGGGGAAGAGGGCGAGGGAGACGGCGGTCGGGTAGCAGCCCGGTACGGCGATGCGCTTGGTGCCCTCCAACGCGGCACGCGCGCCGGGGAGTTCGGGCAGGCCGTAGGGCCAGGTACCGGCGTGCGGGGAGCCGTAGAACCGCTCCCAGTCGGCGGGGTCCGTGAGCCGGAAGTCGGCGCCCAGGTCGATCACGAGGACGTCCGGGCCGAGCTGCTCGGCGACGGCGGCGGACTGTCCGTGGGGCAGCGCCAGGAACACCACGTCGTGCCCGGCGAGCGCCTCGGCGGTCGTCTCCGCCAGCACCCGGTCGGCGAGCGGCGCGAGCTGCGGCTGCAGCTCCCCCAGCCGTCGCCCCGCGCTGGAGTGCGCCGTCAGCGTGCCGACCTCGACCCCGGCATGCCCGAGCAGCAGTCGCAGCAACTCCCCACCCGCATACCCACTGGCCCCGGCCACCGCCGCGCGCACCACCATGTCAGCCTCCTTCATTGGCATGACTATACGTAGCGCTGCACTTTTATGCAATCACTTGTACGAGAGGGCGGCTCGGGGGTGTGGAGGGGGATGGACGGTCACGGGGCGACCGTCCGGGGTGTGTACAGCGCCGCCATCGCTCGCGTCGATGCCGTCATGCGGTCCCGGAGTTCGGGTGGCGCGAGGACCTCCACCTCCGGGCCCAGGCGCAGCAGTTCCGACTCGGCGTGGTCGAGGTTCTCGACGGGGATGGTGGCGCGGTGGCGGCCGTCGGGTTCGCGTTCGCCCCGGTCCACGGCGTCGATCACCGCCCGCGCCGCGAAGTCCCGCAGCCGGGCGATACCGGCCGGAGAGACGCGTATCTCCGCCTCGCCCTGCCACAGCCGCTCCTGGAGCGCCGCCGAGTGGGCCTGCCAGTGGCGGGCCAGGTCGAACCCGGCCGGGGGGTCGAACGTCTCGTCCAGTCGCTCCAGGGCGAGAATCTGTCCGATCCGGTAGGTGCGGAGATCGCCGTCGGCACGGGCGACGGTGTACCAGCGTCCGGCCTTGAGCACGATCCCGTACGGCTCCAGCCGCCGGTCCACCTCCCGCGGGGCGTTCCAGCGGCGGTAGCGGACCCGGATCGCGCGGCGTTCCCACACCGCGGCCGCCACCGCCGTCAGGTGCGGCACCTCGTCCGCCTCCCGGTACCAGCCGGGTGCGTCGAGGTGGAAGCACTCGCGGATGCGGCGGCTCTGCTCCCGCGGCCCGACGGACAGTGCCGCCTCCAGCTTCAGTTCGGCGGCCGCCAGTACCGGGCCGAGGCCCAGCTCGGCCGCCGGTCCCGGGAGGGCGGCCAGGAACAGGGTCCGTGCCTCGTCGGGTGTCAGCCCGGTCAGCCGGGTGCGGTAGCCGTCCAGCAGGGCGTAGCCGCCCGCGTGGCCCGCCTCGCCGTAGAGCGGGATGCCCGCCGCGCTCAGCGCCCGCACGTCCCGGTACACCGTGCGTACGGACACCTCCAGCTCGGCCGCCAGCTCGTCGGCGGTCATCCGACCACGGTTCTGGAGCAGGAGCAGCAGGGAGAGGAGTCGACCGGCGCGCATGGCCGCGAATCTACGCGGGTCTCCTGACAGCAGGTGTCAGGAGACCCGTCCTAACGTCTGCCGCATGACCGACAACGACTTCGCGTTCTTCACCGGCACCTACGACGTCGCCAACCGCTGGCGCAAGGGCTTCCTGGACCCCACCGAGGGCGACGACCGCTGGGAGGAGTTCCCCGGCGTCACCCGCGCCTCCGTCCACTTCGACGGCGCCGCCAGCTTCGACGAGATCGAGTTCCCGACCAAGGGCTTCTCCGGCCTGACGCTGCGGCTGTACGACCCGGAGACCGCCCAGTGGTCCCTGTACTGGGCCAGCAAGCGCACCGGCACCCTCTTCCCACCCGTCACCGGCGGCTTCGGCCCGGACGGCACCGGCGTCTTCCACGGCGACGACGAGCACGACGGCCACAAGGTCCGCGCCCGTTTCGTCTGGTCCGGCATCACCCCGGACCACGCCCACTGGGAGCAGGCGTTCTCCCTCGACAAGGGCCGGACCTGGCTCACCAACTGGCACATGGACTTCACCCGCCGAGCCTGACCGCTACGGCAGATCCCGCTGCCCGAGGGCCGTGGCGACCGAGGTGCCGCCGAGGCGCGGCGAACGCCGACCCCGCGTGGATCAAGGGCCCGGCACAACTCGGACAGGTCCGCCTCGCCCTGTCGTACCACTGCTTGTACGAGACACGGCAGGAGAGGCAGACGTAGGAGGTCTTTCCGTGGGGCACCGGGCCGGCTCAGAGATCGGTTCCGGGCGGGGCTGCCGCTTTTCGGCGCGGGCGTCCGCGCTGAGCGAGCGGCTGTCGGAGGAGTTCGGGGGGCCTTGTCCTCTCGACGGGTCGATGCAGGACGCCAGCTGCTACTTCGCGGTGGGCGTGCCTGCCGCCCGCACCGAAGCCGGGGTCGGTCTCGGCATCCGGCTGAGCAACTACGGGTGGCTCGCCACGGTGGTCACGTCCATACCCGACAGCCACGCCGACTTGGACGACGCCGTCGCAAAGGGCGCTCTGTCGGGGGCGGATCGTCGGCGGGTCGAGAGCGCGCTGACGGAACTGGGGTACCGACTCGTCCCCTGGCGGCTGCTGCGGCTGCGCTACGAGGGGCTGCTGCCCTGGCTCAAGGACCTCCGGAGCCAGGACGGCGCGGCGACCTGGTGGGCCAGGTTCTTCGATTACCTGCGATCAGCCCGCCGTCGCCCTCGGCGACCCGTGCATAGGATCACCGGCATGGGACTGCGACCTGTGCACGTCAATATCAAGGCCGTTGACGCCTCGGTGGTCGGGCGGTTCTGGGCGGAGGCGTTGGGGTGGGTCGCCTACACGCCCGGTGCGACGACCTACGTAGGGCCTCCCGGCGGCCTGGTCTGGCCGGACCCGGTCGTCGTCGGGGTGGATGTCGTACCCGTGCCGGGGCGCCGGACGGCGGCGAAGAACCGTACGCATCTCGATCTCGCGACGACCTCCCTGGCACACCAGGCGGAGCTGGTCGCGCGGCTGGAGGGTCACGGGGCCACGCGTCTCGACATCGGGCAGGGTGACGTGCCGTGGACGGTGCTCGCCGATCCCGAGGGGAACGAGTTCTGCGTACTGGAGCCTCGGGAGCGGTACCGGAACACCGGGCCGATCGCGGCGGTGGTCATGGACTGTGCCGAGCCGCGGGCGATGGCCCGGTTCTGGGGTGGGGCGATGGGCTGGACCGTGCAGCGGGAGACCGATGACCTCATGCTGCTGCGGTCGGCCGACGGCACGGGTCCGTACCTGGAGCTGTTCCGGTCGCCGACCGCGCACACGGCGCCCGACCGGGTCCATCTCGACCTCCTCCCCGACCCCGGCGGCGACCAGGCGGCGGAGGTGGCCCGGCTGAAGGCTCTCGGCGCCACCGGCCTCGACCTCGGCCAGGGGGACGTCCCGTGGACGTGCCTCAGCGACCCCGAGGGCAACGCGTTCTGCGTGCTGGCGCTGCCCTGACGGCTCAGTCCTTCGCCGCCTCCACCAGTACGTCCGCCGACAGCAGCCCCAGCGCGTTGGAGGCGAGCGGGCTGTCGCCGGTGAGGAGTTTGCGGTCCTGGTGGGTCTGGCCGGTGATGTCGGAGTTCAGGACGGTGACGCCCTGCCGCTCCAGCAGATCGGCGACCAGCCAGCGCAGCCGCCCGGGGAGGTAGCCCATCTCCAGGTTGGCGCCGGTGTCGAGGGCGTCGGGGAAGACGCACAGGGAGTAGCCGTCGAAGGGCGACTCGTCCTTGCCCCGGGCGGCGGCGAGCAGCGCGGCGGGGCCGTGGCAGAGGGTGATGACGTACTTGTCGTTGGCGAGCGCCCAGTCCAGGGTCTCGGTCACGTCCTCGCTCTCCGCGAGCCCGATCACCGCTCCGTGTCCGCCGGGGATGAAGACGGCGATGTAGTCGGACTCCGGACCGAGCTTGTCCGCGACCACCTCGGACAGTTTCAGCGGCTGCTTCAGCTTCGGTTTGATCGCCTCGTAGGTCTCCATGACGGCCTTGTCCTCTTCCGGCATGGCCCACAGTTCCAGCTTGACGGGGTTGCCGCTGAGGGTGGCCACGTCGACGTCGAAGCCCGCCTCCATCATGTGGTGCAGCGGGAGCAGCATCTCGACGGGATGGTTGCCGGTGGAGAAGAACTTGCCGTCCTCGGTGAGCAGATACCGCTCGTCCGTGCCGATCATCAGCACCTTCCACCGCCCGCCGGTGTAGGCGTTCTTGTGCTGGACGCCGTCGAAATCGGTCTTGGGCGATGTGTACTTGCTCAGCGAGTACGGGGAGGGGAAGAACGCGTTGTCCTCGGCCGGGTCCGGAGCCGGGTCCTTGCTCGGGTCGGTCGCGTCGGACATGGGAAACCTCCTTCTGGCAGGGGAAACCTCCTTTCCTCCAACGTAGACACCGCACCGGGCACCCGCATGATGTGGCGGGCGCCGCCCCAGGGGTGCAGAGTGGCCGGGGGGAGCGCGCGTGGAGGAGCGAGGATGCCTCAGCAGCCACCGGAAACCGCTCAGGAATTTGACTTCGTCGTCGTCGGCTCGGGCGCGGGCGGCGGCCCCCTGGCCGCCAATCTCGCCCTGGCCGGTCACCGGGTCCTGGTGCTGGAGGCGGGCGACGAACACGACTGCCAGTACTACTCGATCCCGATCATGCAGGCGTTCGCCAGCGAGGACCCCGACATGGCGTGGAGCTTCTTCGTACGCCACTGGGACGACCCGGCGACCCGGCGTGCGGACCGCAAGTTCACCGGCGCCGAGGACGGTGTGCTGTACCCGCGCGGCAGCTCGCTCGGCGGCAGTACGACGGTCAACGCGCTGATCATGCTGTTCCCGCAGGGCAGGGAGTGGCAGCGGCTGGTCGAGCTGACCGGTGACACGGGGTGGAGCGCGGAGGCGATGCGTGAGCGCTTCCAGCGCCTGGAGAACTGGCAGGGCCAGGACGCCGAGCCGCTCCCCGGCGACACAGCCGCCGAGCGGGACGCCAAGTCCCGGCACGGCAAGGAGGGTTGGCTCGGCACGACCAGGGCCGCACCGTCCCTGGCGCCCCGCGAGCCCCGCTTCCTCGACATCATCGGCGCCGTGGAGCGTACCGCCCGCGACCGCTTCGGCATCCCCGACGACGTGCCCCTCCCCCGCGACCCGAACGCGGCCGACACCCCGCCGGACTTCCAGGGCATGGGCTTCATCCCGGTCTCGGTCGACGACGGCGCCCGCAACGGCACCCGCGAGCGGCTGCTCGATGTCCGCCACCGGGTCGGAGACCTCCTGACGATCAGGACGAACACCCTGGTAACCCGGGTGCTGTTCGACGGCGACCGGGTGGTGGGCGTCGCGTACCGCGAGCAGCGGCGCGCGTACGGCGCCTCGTCGGACCGCACCTGCCGGCTGCGCCCGGACGCGGCGGACCGGGACGAGGACGAGGTGACCGAGGGGACGGCGTACGCCCGCAACGAGGTCATCCTGGCCGGGGGCACCTACAACACCCCGCAGCTCCTGATGCTGTCCGGCATCGGGCCGCGCGAGGAACTGGAGCGGCTCGGCATCCCGGTGCGCGTGGACGCACCCGGCGTGGGCCGCAATCTGCACGACCGATACGAGGCGTCGGTGGTGGCCGAACTCGACCAGGACTACCCACTGTTCGAGGGATCGACACTGAACGTCCCGCTCGCGGGCGAGAAACAGGACGAGCTGATCAGCGAGTGGCACACCGACCGGGGCGGCCCCTACGGCACCAATGGCCAACTGGCCGCGCTCATCGGCAGGTCGAGCGTGTCCGACGGGGACTCCGACCTGATGCTGCTGGCGATGCCGGTCGACTTCCATGGTTACTACCCCGGTTACGCCGAGGAGGCCACCCACGGCCGGGACCGGCTGGGCGTGGTCGTGCTCAAGGGTCACACCAAGAACCGGGGCGGCTCGGTGACCCTGCGCTCGACCGATCCCACCGAGCCGCCCGAGATCCGGTTCCGCTACTTCGCCGAGGGCACACCGGGCTGGGAGGAGGATCTGGACGGCCTGGTCGACGGGTTGCGGATAGCCCGGGACGTGATCGCCAACGCCGGCGACGCGGGCGTGCGGGGCGAGCTGGTCCCCGGGCCCGAGGTCCGGACCGACGACCAGCTCAAGGAGTGGGCGCGGACCCAGTCCTGGGGCCATCACGCGTGCGGCACCGCCAGGATCGGCACCGAGGACGATGAACTGGCGGTGCTGGACGGCGACTTCCGGGTGCGCGGGGTGGAGGGACTGCGGGTGGTGGACGCCTCGGTGTTCCCCGACATCCCCGGCCTGTTCATCGCGTCCGCGGTCTACCTGGTCAGCGAGAAGGCGAGTGAGACGCTGACGGCGGAGTATCCGGCGCCGTGACGCCGAACCACTTGGGCAGGTGCGCGAGCAGTTCCTCCTGGCTCTCCCCCGCCCAGGCGACATGACCGTCCGGACGCAACAACACGGCGGGTACGTCGAGTTCGTCGCTGACGTCGACAAGGTGGTCCACGCGGTCGGCCCAGCCCTCGACCGAGAGGCGTCCGGTCTGGTCGAGGAGGAGACCGCGGGCGTGATGCAGGTGCTCGTAGAGGCGCCCCTGCTTCAGCTGGACGTCCCGTAGCCGCCTGCCGAGGAGTTCATGGCCCTCGCCCAGGTCGTAGCGGAGGTCGACGGCGGTGATCATGCCGGTGATGTGACGGTTGACCTCCTCGAAGTCCATGAGCCGGGAGAAGAGTTCGCGCAGCGCGGTGGCGCCGGGGTCGGTGCCGAGGAGGGTCATCGCGGCGCGGGTGGTCGCGAGGACGCGGGCGCCGACCGGGTGGCGTTCGGTGTGGTAGCTGTCGAGCAGGCCGTCCGGTGCCCGGCCGTGCACCTCGGCGGCCAGCTTCCAGCCGAGGTTGAACGCGTCCTGCACCCCGAGGTTGAGCCCCTGGCCGCCGGCCGGCGGGTGGATGTGGGCCGCGTCACCGGCCAGCAGGACCCGACCCACGCGGTACCGCTCGGCCTGCCGGGTGGCGTTGCCGAAGCGGGACAGCCAGCGGGGTGAGTGCACGCCGAAGTCGGTCCCGGCGACCGCCCGCAGCTGCCGTCGGAACTCCTCGAGGGTCGGCGGGGTTGACCGGTCCTCGGCGACACCGTCGGCGGGCACGATGACGCGGTACAGGCCCTGCTGGCCGTCCACGTCGGGCGAGAGCCCGAAGCGCAGCTCCGTCTTGCGGACCTCTTCCACGACGGCGGCGATCGTCGCCGGGTCCTCGCTGGCCTCCATGTCGCCTAGCAGGGTCTCGACCGTGGCGGGCTCACCGGGGAAGCCGATGTCGAGCAGCCCGCGTACCGTGCTGCGGCCGCCGTCGCAGCCGACGGCGTACCGGGCACGCAGGTCGGTGCCGTCGGCCAGTCCCACGGTCACGCCGTCCGCGTCCTGGGTCAGCGCGACCACCTCCTGGCCGCGCCGGATCTCGGCGCCGAGTTCACGGGCCCACGCCTCCAGCAGCCGCTCGGTGACCGCCTGCGGGGTGGCGAGGCCGTACGGGTGCGCGGTGTCCAGCCGGTCCGGCCACGGCTTCATGATGCCGCCGAACAGCCCGCCGACCTGGAACTTCTCGCTCTCCGCGAGGAACCTCCCCAGCAGACCCCGCTGGTCCATCACCTCGACGCTGCGCGCGTGCAGGCCGCGTCCGCGGGACTGGCTGCTCGGCTCGGCCAGCCGCTCCAGCACGACGACCTCCACCCCGGCCAGCCGCAGTTCCCCGGCCAGCATCAGCCCGGTCGGCCCGCCGCCGACCACGATCACGTCAGTCATCCACCCACCCATCGAAGAATTGGAACGCGATCCGGAGGAACTACGCGTATTCCACTAACGCGCCATTTCCGTCACTCGCGACCGCGGCCGCCCATTCTGCGACACCACCGGGGCCTTGCCGCAAGGCCCCCTGTGCGCTATATCTTGAAAGTGGCAAGGAGACCCAAGAGCTCCTTGCCTTCGTTGTTTCCTGGGCTGTTTTCCGGGCCCCGCCCCCCACCCGACAGAATCGGGCACGGATTGTCGGGTGCCGGGTTCCCCCTCGCACCTAGCGTTCCCGGTGTCAGAAGGAAGGGAACGGGGCGTGCTGGAACGGTTCAACCAGGCCATGGAGCACATCGAGCTGGGACTCGACGAGCATGTCGATCCGGAGGAGTTGGCGCGGGTCGCGGGTACGTCGGTGTACCACCTGCGGCGGCTGTTCTCCGCGCTCGCCGGGATGCCGCTGTCGGAGTACGTCCGGCGCAGGCGGCTCACGCTCGCGGCCGCCGAGGTGGTCGCGGGGCGGGAGACGCTGCTCGACATCGCGGTGCGCTACGGGTACGGCTCGGGCGAGGCGTTCGCCCGGGCGTTCCGGGCGATGCACGGCGTCGGCCCGAGCGAGGCCCGGCGGGCCGGTGTCACGCTCAGCTCACAGCCCCGGATGTCCTTCCGCCTCGTCATCGAAGGGAACAGCGGAATGCGACACCGCATCGAGCACAAGCAGGAGTTCGGCGTGGTCGGGTACAAGGCCCGAGTGCCACTGGTGCACGCCGGACCGAACCAGGCAATCATGGACTTCGTCCGGGGGATCGACCAGGAGGACCTGCGGCGGCTGGCGAAGCTGTCGGACCAGGAACCGGAGGGGATCGTCGCGGTCTGCGACGACCTGGACCCGAGCCGGGCCGAGGGCACGGAACTCGACTACTACCAGGGTGTGATCACCTCGGCCTCCGCCCCCGAGGGCACGAGCGCCCTGACCGTCCCGGCCGGCACCTGGGCGGTGTTCACGGTCTCCGGGCCCATGCCGCAGGCGGTCCAGACGCTGTGGCGGGACGTGTTCACGCAGTGGTTCCCGTCGAACCCGTACACGAGCCGACCCGGCCCGGAGATCCTCCGGGTCCGGCCGACCGGGGACGGGGACGGCAGCGAGGCGGACGCGGAGCTGTGGCTGCCGGTCGAGGCGGCGGTCGAGTGACCCTGTCGGAGGGCGGCCCGTAAGCTCAGCCGTATGAATGCGTGGGTGCCCTACCTGATCCTCCTCGGCGGGCTCGCGGTGGTGCTGGGGGCCCTGACCTGGCTGGCCCGGTTCGTGCGGCGGCGCGGGGGCGGAGGCGGGGTGCTCGCGGCGTACGAGGAGGCTTTCCGGGCCACCGGTCATGTCGCGCATCACGAGGTCAGGGCGCAGGCCCGGCGGAAGCGGCCGGTCGGGTCGCCCGACGGGCCGCGCGGAGGGTCCCGGTGGACGCGGTGAGCGACGGCGGTCGGCTGCCCGTTCCCGATGTGCTCGGGTTCCTCGCCGGGCGCTGGCGGGTCACACGGACCGTGCGGGATCTCGCGGGCGCGGACGAGGGGCACTTCGAGGGGCACACGACCTTCGCGCCGGTGCCGGACGGGCTGTTGCACGAGGAGGCCGGGGAGTTCACCTGGCAGGGGGTGACGCGGCCCGCCACGCGAACGCTGCGGTTCGTGCCGGGGTCGGTGCCGGGTACGGCGGAGGTGCGGTTCGCGGACGGGCGGCCCTTCCACGACCTGGACCTGCGCGGCGGGCGGCACATCGCCGGGCACCCTTGCGCGGCCGACTTCTACCGGGGCGAGTTCACCGTCACCGACGCCGACCACTGGCGTTCGGTGTGGCGGGTCGGCGGGCCGAAGAAGGACCTCGTGCTCACCACGGACTACGTGCGCGAGGGCTGAGGGGACACCGCGTCCAGCCGCAGGGTCCAGCGGCCCGCGCGCCCGGCGACGGTGATCGTCGAGAGCGGGCGCACGTCGATGCTCCAGAAGGCGGACGGCGGCGCCTGGAGGGCGTAGACCAGGGCCGCGCGGATCACGGAGGGTTCGGCCACGGCGACGATGCGGGCGTGGTCGTCGCCGGGCCGGGTGTCGAGCCAGCCGCCCACCCGTGAGATGAACGCGAGCATCGACTCGCCGCCGTGCGGGCTGGCCCTCGGGTCGGCGAGCCAGGCGTCCACCGCCTGCGGCTCGCGGGCCATCGCCTCGGCCACGGTCAGCCCCCGCCAGCGCCCCATGTCGCAGTCGCGCAGGGCGAGTTGGGCGAGGGGGGCGTAGCCGAGCGCGTCGCCGGTGGCGCGGCTGCGCGGGGTCGGGGAGCAGTAGCGCAACTCGGCCGCGGCCAGCGGCAGCAGGTACCCCACCGAGCGCTGCACCTCGTCCCAGCCCGCCTGGTCCAGCGGCCGGTCGTCCTGGAACCGCTCCGCGTGCGACGGGGAACCGTGCGCTGCGGCCACGAACGTCACCCGAAGTGGCATGCCGTGATGGTGATCCCAGGACGGGGGGCGGTCAAGAGTCATGGCCCCGGCCACTCGGAGGGTGACCGGAAAACATCGCCCCGACTGTCTCAACGCCCCCATTTCCGCAGCGACTTGAGTGACTTCAATGCACTTCGTCCCACGCCGCCCGCAGCCGCCGCACCCCCTCCGCGATCTCCCCGGTACCCGCGACCGCGGCGAAGCTCAACCGGATGTGGTTCGCCGGGGGTTCGGCGCTGAAGTAGGCGCGACCAGGGGTGATGGAGATGCCCGCGCGGAGGGCGGCCGCGGTCAGGGCCGCCTCGGTGACGCCCTCGGGCAGCCGGAGCCAGAGATGGAATCCGCCCAACGGAATGTGCGGCAGGGCGAGTTCGGGCAGGCGCAGGCCGAGCGCCCCGGTCATCGCCTCGCGCCGTACGGCCAACTCGGCCGACAACGAGCGGAGATGGCGCGGCCACGCCGGTGAGCCGACGAGTTCCAGCGCCGCCTCCTGGAGTGGCCGGGGCACGAAGAAGCTGTCCACGATCTGGATGGCGCGCAGGCGTTCCAGCACCGGCCCGCGCGCGGCGAGGGCGGCCACCCGGAAGCTGGGCGAGGTCGCCTTGGTGAGCGAGCCGACGTGCACGACGACACCGTCCGGGTCGTCCGCCGCCAGCGGCCGGGGCAGCGGGGGCGCGTCGGCGTGCGCGAGGCGGCGTACGTAGTCGTCCTCGATGACGAAGGCGCCCGAGGCGCGGGCGATGCGCAGCACCTCGGCGCGGCGGTCGGGGGCGAGCACGGCGCCGGTCGGGTTCTGGAACAGGGGCTGGCAGACGAAGACGCGGGCGCCGGTGGCGCGGAAGGCGTCGGCCAGCAGGTCGGGGCGTACGCCGTCGGCGTCGACCGGCACCGGTACGGGCCGCAGACCCGCCGCGCGGGCCAGGTCCAGCATGCCGGGGTAGGTGGGCGACTCGACCAGGACCGGTGCGCCGGGCGGGGCGAGCGCGCGCAGGGCGGTGGCCAGCGCGGCCTGTCCGCCCGCCGCGATCAGCACCTCGGCGGCGGTGACGGAGCCCCCGATGCCGCGCGCGAACCACTCCCGCAGCTCGGGCAGCCCCTCCAGCGGCGGCCGCCCCCAGGCGCCGGGCCGCCGTCCCGCGCGGGCGAGGGCCGCGGCCATGGCCTGCTCGGGCTGGAGGCCGGGGTGCGGGTAGCCGCCGCTCAGCTCCAGCACGCCGGGCGGCGGCGCGGGCAGCGACACCATCACCCCGGAGGCGTCCACGGTGCGGGGTACGACGTCACCGGCGGCGTCGGCGCTCAGCGCGACCTCCTGCCAGGAGGTGTCCCCGGCGGGCGGAGCGGCGGCGCGCGGCCGGGCCCGGAAGGCGCCCGCACCGGGCCGGGTGACGACCAGGCCCTCGGCGGCGAGCTGGGCGAGCGCCCGCGAGACGGTCACCGGGCTGACCCGGAACCGTTCGACCAATGCCCTGCTCGACGGCAGCTTTCCGCCAGGTGAGTAGCGGTCCAGCTCCCTCCGCAGCTGTTCCGCCAGCTCCCGCCCACTGCTACGCTCATTCATGAGAGCACAGAGTAGCGCTACCGATGCGACCCCGATAGCAGTCACCGTGCCCCACGAGCCCCTGCTCCTGGGCACCGGGCAGGCCGCGCTGGGCGTCGTCGCCTTCTCCCTCACCTTCCCCGCCACCGCCTGGGGCCTGGAGAGCTTCGGCCCCTGGTCACTCGTGGGGGTCCGGGGTGTCCTCGCGGCCCTGGTCGCGGGCGCCTGCCTGCTGCTCCTGCGGGTGCCGCTGCCCGAGGCCCGCCATCTGCCGGGGCTCGCGATGGTCGGGATCGGCACGGTGCTCGGCTTCCCGCTGCTGACCACGCTGGCCCTGCAGACCTCGACCACGGCGCACGCGGCCGTCGTCGTGGGCCTGCTGCCCCTGACCACGGCCGCGATCTCCGCGCTGCGCACCGGCGTACGCCCCTCGCGCCGGTTCTGGACAGCCGCGCTGGCGGGCGCGGCGGCGGTGGTCGCGTTCACGGTCGTCCAGAGCGGCGGCGCGCTGACCCGGGCGGACGCCTATCTCTTCGCGGCGCTGCTGGTGTGCGCGGCCGGATACACCGAGGGCGGACGGCTGGCGCGGGTGATGCCGGGCTGGCAGGTCATCGGCTGGGCGCTGGTGCTGTGCCTGCCGCTGAGCGCGCTCGGCGCCGCGCTGGCGCTGGGCCACGAGCCGGTACGGCTCACCGCGCACGGGGTGGCGGGGGTGCTGTGGGTCGCGGTGGGCTCGCAGTTCCTCGGGCTGCTGCTCTGGTACCGGGGCATGGCGGCGGTCGGCGTCCCGCGGGCCAGCCAGTTGCAGTTGGCTCAGCCGCTGCTCACACTGGTGTGGTCGGCACTGCTACTGGGCGAGCACGTTCCCGCGGCGGCACCGCTTACCGCGCTCGCCGTGCTCGTGTGCATCGCCGTCACCCAACGGTCGTGACCGTGAGGAGGGCCTGACAATGCACGCGTCGAAGGGCGACCACCTTGTCCAGCACGGACGAGTGGTCGGCCAACACGATCAGGTCACCGAAGTGGTCGAAGTGATCGGCGAGGAGGGCGAACCGCCCTACCGCGTCCGCTTCGAGGACGGGCACGAGGCCATCATGTCGCCCGGCCCGGACTGCCAGGTCCGCCACCACGAGGACGAGACGAACTAGCCGTACGAGACGGACGGCAACGGGGTCAGCGCGGGGGTCTCGCCGGCCGGCCGTAATGGTCGGCGACGACCCTCGCCATCGCGCCCAGCGGATCGCGGGCGACCTCCTGGGCGGCGAAGAAGACATGCCCGCGCACCTGCGGATACTCAGCGGCCAGCGTGAGATGCCGGGACAGCTCGGCGGGGTCCTGCCAGGCCGGGGGCTGCCCGGCCGCGCCCGCCTTGTACAGCGCCTCCCCCACGTACAGCCGGGTCCGGGTGTCCGCCGCCTGCGCCGCCCACCAGTCGACCAGCTTCGCGTAGTCGGCGGCGGGGAAGCCGATGTTCCAGTAGATCTGCGGGACGATGTAGTCGATCCAGTGCGCGCGGACCCATTTCCGGGTGTCCGCGTACAGGTCGTCGTACGTCTGCACGCCCGCCCGGGTGTCGGAGCCGAGCGGGTCGGTGGCGGCGTTGCGCCACACGCCGAAGGGGCTGATCCCGAAGCGGGTGCCGGGCCGGACCCGCCGGATGCCCGCCGCGACCTCCCGCACCAGCCGGTCGATGTTGTCGCGCCGCCAGGCGGCCCGGTCACCGAAGCCGCCCCCGTACATGTCGTAGGCGGCGTCGTCGTCGAAGGTCTGCCCGGCGACGGGATACGGGTAGAAGTAGTCGTCGAAGTGGACGGCGTCCACGGGATAACGGGCGACCGCGTCCAGCATGGCCCGGCGCACGAAGCGCCGGACCTCGGGCAGGCCGGGGTTGTAGTACAGCTTGCCGCCGTACGGCACGACCCACTCCGGGTGCCGCCGCGCCGGATGCTCCGGGACGAGGCGTGTGGGGTCGGTGTGGTTGGCGATGCGGTACGGGTTGAACCAGGCGTGCAGCTCCAGGCCGCGCGCGTGGGCCTCGCGTACGGCGGTGCCCAGCGGGTCCCAGCCGGGGTCGCGGCCCTGGGTGCCGGTGAGGTACTCGGACCAGGGCTCGTACGGGGAGGGCCACAGGGCGTCGGCGGTGGGGCGCACCTGGAAGATCACGGTGTTGAGCCGCGCGGCCACCGCCCGGTCGAGATGGGCGATCAGCTCGGCCCGCTGCTCCTCGGGTGTCAGCCCCGGCCGCGAGGGCCAGTCCCGGTTGGCCACGGTGGCGAGCCAGACCCCGCGCATCTCCCGGCGGTGCCGCCCGGAGGCGTACGCCGGGGCGCTCCCGGCCGCCGTGGTCAGGGCGGCCAGCACCCCGAGGGCGACGGTACGCCGCGAGACGGCCCCCGCCGCAGAACGCGCACCGGACATCGCACGAGCCGCCATCCGTACCTCCCACACGCTCCGAGTCCGCCCCGTGACGGATCGTCCCGGAGGCGCGGCTTGTCCCTACCCCGTCGATCGATCATCGATACTTGGCGGTAACGTGCACGATCGGAGCAGGCACCGAAACCGGACGTCCTGCACGAGCCGGAGAACCAGCGAAGGGGACGATGTGACGGACTTCCGAGCCGGAGACATCTCGCGCGTCGGAGTCGTGGGCTGCGGCCAGATGGGCGCGGGCATCGCCGAGGTGTGCGCACGCGCGGGACTGGACGTGATGGTCGCCGAGACCACGGGCGACGCCCTGGAGTACGGCCGTACCCGGCTGTACAACTCGCTGGCCAAGGCCGCGGAGCGCGGCAAGATCAGCGAGGAGGAGCGCGACTCGGCCCTCTCCCGGCTGAGCTTCACCACCGACCTGGGCGAGTTCGCCGACCGCGATCTGGCGATCGAGGCCGTGGTGGAGAACGAGCAGGTGAAGACGGAGATCTTCCAGGTGCTCGACCAGGTGATGACGCGTCCCGACGCGATCCTGGCCTCCAACACCTCTTCCATCCCCCTGGTGAAGCTGGCGGTCGCGACCTCACGCCCCGACCATGTGATCGGCATCCACTTCTTCAACCCGGCCCCGGTGCAGAACCTGGTCGAACTGATCCCGGCCCTCACCACCTCCGAGGGCACCCTCAGCCGGGCCCAGATCTTCGCGGAGAAGGTCCTCGGCAAGCACGCCATCCGCGCCCAGGACCGCTCCGGCTTCGTCGTCAACGCCCTGCTGGTGCCGTACCTCCTCTCCGCGATCCGCATGTTCGAGTCCGGTATCGCCAGCCGCGAGGACATCGACAACGGCATGGAGATGGGCTGCGCCCACCCGATGGGCCCGCTGAAGCTCTCCGACCTCATCGGCCTGGACACGATCGTCTCGATCGCCAACTCGATGTACATGGAATACAAGGAGCCCCTCTACGCGGCTCCCCCGCTGCTCCAGCGCATGGTCGAGGCGGGCCGCCTGGGCCGGAAGTCGGGCTCGGGGTTCTACTCGTACTGAGTGCGCGCAGCACACAGGGACCCACCACATGGGCCCGGCACCCATAGGTGCCGGGCCCATGTGTTTCACACTCCGTGTGTGTCACGGGCTCGCATATGCCGTTCGCACACGCTCCCCCCGGGGCTGTCGGGGCGGTTGACTCTGCGTGCAGGGGATGCGGAGTCGTCCCGTCCGACCATGGAGAGGAGTGGACCCGTGACCGTCGAACCGGAGCAGGCCGTGGTTCACGGAGAACTGGCCGAGTTACGCCGCCGCCTCGACGTCGCCTACGCGCGCGTCGAAGGCGGGCTGGCACTGCTCAGTCACCGTACCGAGGAGACCGCCAAGGAGCTCGACGAGCTGAACTCCCGGGTGAAGTCCCTCGAACACGCCCGTTGGCCACTGACCTCGATCGCCGCGCTCACCGCCCTGGGCGCGCTCGCCGTCGCCGTCTGGCAGGCGCTGGCTCACTGACCGTCGGCGAGCCGGAGATGGTGCAGCAGGAGTAACGCGGCCGCCATGTTGGCGGCCGGGACCTCCCCACGGGCGATCATGTCGGGGACGAGCTTGAGCGGGACCCACTCACGGCGGTCCGACTCGAAGTCGTCCACCGGATGACCGGTGTACTCCCCCTGCTCGGACCAGTAGACGTGGTGCCGGGCGTCGGTGAGGCCGTTGGACGGCTCCACGCTCATCAGGTGGTGCAGAGGCCCCGGCCGCCAGCCGGTCTCCTCCTCCAGTTCCCGCGCGGCCGCGGTCATGATGTCCTCGCCGTCCTCCACGACCCCCGCGGCCAGTTCCCAGCCCCAGCTGTCGGTGATGAAGCGGTGCCGCCACAGCAGCAGGACCTCGTTGGCCTCGTTGACCACCGTGGCGACGGCGACCGGCCGGAGCCGGATCAGGAAGTGGTCCAGATGTGAGCCGTTGGGCAGCTCCACATCCGCCAGATTGACGCTGAACCAGCGGTTCGCGTACACAGTTTGTTCGTTCTGTTTCGTCCACTGCACGGTTCTGCCACCTTCCGCCGAGTAAGTGGCAATATCGCAGCAGGGACTATTCCCGGCCTACAGGGCGCTCGCTTCGGCGACGCGCGCCCCCCGCCCGTTACAGCGGTACGCGCAGCGCGCCGTCGATCATCTCCGCCGCGTCCGCGGTCCCGGCCGAGCCGCAGCGCACCAGATACTCGCGCACCGCCCGGAGCCGGTCGCGCAGCCGCTGGGACTCCATGCCGCGCGCCTGCTCGGCCATCTGCACGGCGGTCGCCACCGCCTTGTCGGCGTTGCCCTGCCGCAGCTCGATCGTGCTCAGCATCGCCAGCCGGTGCACCCGGCCCCGGTCGTGCGCCGGGGTGTCCACGGCCGCCGCCGCGTGCTCCCGTGCGGCCGACAGCTCCCCGAGGCTCAGCAGCGCCTCGGCCACCTGGACGTTGACCAGACCCGGCTGCACGTACCCCGTCTCGTCCGGTTCGGTGCCCGGCCGGATCTGCCCGGCCGCCGTCTCCGCCCGCCGGATGCCGGACAGCGCGCCGCCTCCGTCGCCGAGATGCGCGTACGCCTTGGCCTGCATCGCGTACAGGTCGGAGGCGAGCGCCGGGGTGATGTGACGGCCGGCCGTCCGCAGCGCCGCCTCCGCGAAGGCGACCGCCTGCCGGTACTCCCGCATGAACAGCGACTGGTTGACCAGCAGCGCTATCACGTACGCCCCCAGCCCCCGGTCCCCGCTCGCCTTCGCCAGCCGCAGCGCCTGGTGGAAGTAGCGCTGCGCCAGCCCGTGCGCGTCGGAGTCGTAGGCGCAGATGCCCGCGATGGCCACCAACCCACCCGTGGCGCGGTGCAGTTGACGGCCGGTGTGGTCGGGGTAGCTGCCACGCAGCAGCGGCGCGGCCTCCGCGTTGAGGAAGCCGACGATGCGGGTACGCGTCGCCACTCCGCCCGCCTTGCGGTACATCTGCTCGTAGTGCGCGCGGGCCGCCCGCAGGGTGCCGATGTCGGCCTCGGTGACCCGGAGTTGGCCACCGCGCGAGACGTCCACGTCCTCCGGCGGGTTCTCCCACTCCCACACCGGCATCACCGCGGGCGTACCGGTGACGGCGGGGGCGCCCAGGACGTGCGGACGCTGCTGTTCGTCGGAGCGCCACAGCGCGGTGGCCCGCTCCACGAAGCCGGAGAGCGAGCCCGCGTGGGCGGTGGCGGGTTCGCCCGGCACGCCGAGGCCGATGTCGTCCAGCGTGACCGGGCGCCGTAACCGGCCCGCGAGCACCTCGCAGATCAGATCCGGCACCTGGCCGCGCGGCCGCTGGCCCTTCAGCCACCGCGCGACGGCGGTGTGTTCGTATCTGAGCGCGAGACCCCGGCGGCGGCCCGCCTGGTTGACGTGGGCGGCGAGCCCGGCGTGCGAGATCCCCGCCTCGTCCAGGATCGCGTCGAGCAGGGTGTTGGGCTGCATCAGTGGCCCCCCGAGTGGCGTGGTGCCGTAAGCGTAGTGCGAACGGGTTCACACGGGGTGTGAACGGAGTGCGCGCATCCGCGTCCCGCGCGCGCTGTCGGGCATACCGGTCGGACGGCTTCACTTGGTGCCCCGCCTCGCGAGAGGCGGGCCGGGCCGCTCGCTCCCCCTCACAAGGCGGCGGTCCGGCCGAGCGCCCCCGGGTGTCGGGCGGAGCCCCGCATGACACCGCCGCGCGGAACCGGTACCGCGTCGCCGGTACGGCCATCAGGCCACCGGCCCGCGTTCGCGCGGCGGCAGCCGGGCACCCGGCCCGGTGGGCGCCGGGAACGGCGCCGGCCGGTCACGGATCGAGTCCGTGACCGGCCGGTGCCTTCGGCTTCTCGCGGGGATCAGCCGCGCAGCTCCGCGCCCGTACGCTCGTTCGCCAGGGCGATGGCGGCGTCCCGCGCGGCGGACGCCTCGTCCACGGTCAGCGTGCGGTCGGCTGCCCGGAAGCGCAGCGCGTACGCGAGGGACTTGCGGCCCTCGCCGAGCTGCTCCGGGTTCTCGTAGACGTCGAACAGCCGGATGGACTCCAGCAGTTCGCCCGCACCCTCGGCCAGCGCGGCCTCGACCTCGGCGGCGGGCACCGGCTTGTCGACGACCAGGGCGACGTCCTGCGTGGCGACCGGGAAGGTGGAGATCCCGGGGCCCTGCGGGGTGTCGTCGCCGACCCGCTCCAGGGTGTCCAGGTCCAGCTCCATCGCGCAGCCGCGCTCCGGCAGACCGAGGGCCTTGAGCACGCGCGGGTGGAGTTCGCCCGCGTGGCCGACGACGCGCTCGGCGCCGTCCTCGACGACCACCAGCTCGGCGCAGCGGCCGGGGTGCCACGGGCCGTACTGGGCCTTGCGCACGATCAGCTCGGCACCCGCCTCACGGGCGACGGTCCGGGCGGCCTCGACGGCGTCCGCCCAGTCGGCCGGGCGGCCCTCGCCCCACCAGCCGGACTGCTCGCGGGCACCGGCGAGGACGACGGCCACATGGCGCGGCTGCTCGGGCAGCGTGGCGTCCAGGCGGGCGATCTCCTCGGCGGTGGGACGGCGGTCGACGGGCACCGGCCCGGCGACGGCGGCGGTCTCCCGCGGGTGGAAGACCAGGCCGGTCTCGAAGAGCGCCAGGTCGTGCGAGCCCCGGCCGCCGTTGCGGCGCAGCGCGCCCAGCAGGCCGGGCAGCAGCGTGGTGCGGAGCGCGGGCTCCTCGTCGTTGAGCGGGTTGGCCAGCGTGACGACGCGGCGGGCCGGGTCGTCGGCGTCCAGCCCGAGCTGGTCGAAGACCTGCTCGGCGACGAACGGGTAGTTCGGCGCCTCGACGTAGCCCGCCCCGGCCAGGGCCCGGCCGATCCGGCGGTGCAGCCGCTGACGGGGGGTCAGGCCGCGGCCGGAGGGGGGCTTGGGCAGCGTGGAGGGCAGGTTCTCGTAGCCCTCCAGCCGGATGACCTCTTCGGCGAGGTCGTTCGGCTCGGTGAGGTCGGGCCGCCAGGACGGGACGGTGACGATCAGCTCGTCTTGCCCGTACACGTCGCAGCCGATCTCCTGAAGGCGGCGGACGACGATCTCGCGGCCGTAGGTGACGCCCGCGACCTTGTCCGGGTGGTCGGCCGGGATGGCGATCGTGCGCGGCGCGGACGGCGCGATGATCTCCGTGACGCCCGCCTCGGCGGTGCCGCCCGCGAGCAGGACCAGCAGGTCCACGGTGCGCTGCGCGGCAGCGGCGGCGGCCTCGGGGTCGACGCCCCGCTCGAAGCGGCGGGACGCCTCGGAGGACAGCTTGTGACGGCGGGCCGTCCGCGCGATGGAGACGGCGTTGAAGTGGGCCGCCTCCACCACCACGTCGGAGGTGGAGCGCTCGGTGTCGTCGTGGTCGGCGATCTCCGTGTCGGCGCCTCCCATGACACCGGCCAGGCCGATGGGGCCGCGCTCGTCGGTGATGACGAGGTCCTCGGCGTGCAGCGTGCGCTCGGCCCCGTCGAGGGTGCGCAGCTTCTCGCCCTCCTCGGCACGGCGGACCCCGATGGCGCCCTGGACCGAGGTGCGGTCGTAGGCGTGCAGGGGCTGGCCCAGCTCCATCATCACGTAGTTGGTGATGTCCACGGCCAGCGAGACCGGGCGCATGCCGACCTTCTGCAGGCGGCGGCGCAGCCAGATCGGGGACCGTGCCTCGGGGCTCAGCCCGGTGACGGTGCGGGCGGTGAAGCGGTCGCAGCCCATCGGGTCGGCGACCTTGACCGGGTAGCCGTAGGCGTTCGGCGCGGGCACGTCGATGAGCGCCGGGTCGCGCAGCGGCAGGCCGTAGGCGATGGCGGTCTCGCGGGCGACACCGCGGATGGACAGGCAGTCGCCGCGGTTGGCGGTGACGGCGATGTCCAGGACCTCGTCGACCAGCTCCAGCAGCTCGATGGCGTCCTTGCCGGTCTCGGTCTCCGGCGGCAGCACGATGATGCCGTGCGTGCCGTCGTCGCCCATGCCCAGCTCGTCGGTGGAGCAGATCATGCCGTGCGAGGTCTTGCCGTACGTCTTGCGGGCGGCGATGGCGAAGTCGCCGGGCAGGACCGCGCCGGGCAGGACCACGACGACCTTGTCGCCGACCGCGAAGTTGCGGGCACCGCAGACGATCTCCTGCGGCTCACCGGTGCCGTTGGCGGTGCCGACGTCGACCGTGCAGAAGCGGATCGGCTTCTTGAAGCCCTCCAGCTCCTCGATGGTCAGCACCTGACCGACGACGAGGGGGCCCTTGAGGCCGGCGCCGAGCTGCTCGACGGTCTCGACCTCGAGGCCGGAGTCGATGAGCTTGGCCTGTACGTCACGGCCGGTCTCGGACTCCGGCAGGTCGACGTACTCCCGCAGCCAGGAAAGCGGGACACGCATCAGATCTCCATCCCGAACGGCCGGGTGAACCGGACGTCACCCTCGGCCATGTCTCGCATGTCTTCGACGTTGTGGCGGAACATCAGCATCCGGTCGATGCCGAAGCCGAAGGCGAACCCGCTGTACTTCTCCGGGTCGACGCCACAGGCGGTCAGCACCTTGGGGTTGACCATGCCGCAGCCGCCCAGCTCGATCCAGCCCTCGCTGGAGCAGGTGCGGCAGGGGCGGTCGGGGTTGCCGACGGACGCGCCACGGCAGACGTAGCACTCCATGTCCATCTCGGCGGACGGCTCGGTGAACGGGAAGAAGTTCGGCCGCAGCCGGGTCTTCACGCCCTCGCCGAACAGGGACTGGACCATGTGGTCCAGGGTGCCCTTGAGGTCGGCCATGGTCAGGCCCTCGTCCACGGCGAGCAGCTCGACCTGGCGGAAGACCGGGGTGTGCGTGGCGTCCAGCTCGTCGGTGCGGTAGACGCGGCCGGGGCAGATCACGTAGACCGGCGGCTCACGGTCGAGCAGCGAGCGGATCTGCACCGGGGAGGTGTGGGTGCGCAGGACGACGCCGGAGTCGGTGCCGCCGTTCTCGTCGCGCACGAAGAAGGTGTCGGCCTCACCGCGCGCCGGGTGGTCCGGGCCGATGTTGAGCGCGTCGAAGTTGAACCACTCCGCCTCGACCTCGGGGCCCTCGGCGACCTCGTAGCCCATGGCCACGAAGATGTCCTCGATGCGCTCGGAGAGCGTGGTCAGCGGGTGCCGGGCACCGGCCTGGACGCGGTCGTACGGGAGGGTGACGTCGACGTCCTCCTCGACCAGCACGCGGGCGTCCCGCTCGGCCTCCAGCTCCACCTGGCGGGCTGCCAGCGCCTTGTTGACCGCGCCGCGGGCCATGCCGACGCGCTTGCCCGCGTCGGCCTTGGCGTGCGGGGGCAGGGCGCCGATCTCGCGGTTGGCGAGGGACAGCGGGGAGGCCGGGCCGGTGTGGGCGACCTTGGCCTCGTGGAGCGCGTCGAGGGAATCGGCGGCACCGAAGGCGGCGAGCGCCTCGTCCCGCATCCGCTCGATCTCTTCCGGTTTCAACGCCTCGACCTCGACAGGGTCGTACGACTTATTCGGTGCCGACATCTCTTCCCGTGCTTCCGATTGGGGTGGCTGGTGGTCCCGTCACCGCCCGAGGGGGTCCCGGTGGGCCGCGTGCGGACACAAAGGTGCCAGCAGCCGAGTCTAACGGGGACGGGCTGGGCGAATGGCCCGCGGGAGCCCTAGGCCAGGTAGGCCGGGGCGCTCACGGGCAACGTAAATCGGAACTGGGCGCCGCCGCCGGGGGCGCGGCCGACCGTGATGGTGCCGCCGTGGGCCTCGACGATGCCCTTGACGATGTAGAGCCCGAGGCCGGTGCCGCCGCGCTTGCTGCCCCGCCAGAAGCGGGTGAAGACGCGGTTCATGGACTCCTCCGGGATGCCGGGCCCCTCGTCGCTCACGGTGACCGACGTGCCTGTCTCCTCGCCCTCGCGCGGGGACGGGGCGGGCTTGACGTCGATGGTGACAGTTCCGGCGCCGTGGCGCACCGCGTTTTCCAGCAGGTTGCTGAGCACCTGGTCGACCTTGTCGGGGTCGGCCCACAGGGCGGGCAGCGGGTGCTCGACACGGAGCAGGAAGCGGTCGGCGGGCTGTCCGGCGGCGACATGGGCCTGGATGTGGCGGCCGACGGCGGCGGCGGTGTCGACGGGCTGACGGCGCACCTCCAGGCGGCCGCTGTCGATGCGGGAGATGTCGAGGAGTTCGGCGATGAGCCGGGTGACCCGGTCGGCGTCGGCGTCGACGGTCTCCAGCATCAGCCGCTTCTGCTCGTCGGTGAACCGCTCCCACTTGGCCAGCAGGGTGGCGGTGAAGCCCTTGACGGAGGTCAGCGGGGAGCGCAGCTCGTGCGCGACGGTGGCGATCAGCTCGGCGTGGCTGCGCTCGGTGCGGCGCCGGGCGTCGGTGTCCCGGAGGGTGACGACGAGGCGGTGCAGCGGACCGAGGGGTTCGTCGCGTACGAAGCGGGCGGCGACCAGGACCTCCCGGCCGCCGGGCAGCAGCAGGTTCCGCTCGGGCTGCCGGACCCGGATGGCGAGGCCGCCGTAGGGGTCGGTGAGCTGCCACCAGCGGCGGCCTTCGAGGTCCTCCAGCGGCAGCGCCTTCTCCAGCGGCCGGCCGAGGGCCTCGGCGGGGCTGACGGCGGTGATCCGGGCGGCGGCGGCGTTGAACCGGACGACCCGCCCGTGCTCGTCGGCGACGACGAGGCCGTCGGGCAGCTGGTCGGGGTCGATCGGGTCGGCGGGAAACGCGCGCACGTCCCGCCCGTCCGGCGCCGTACTCGTGCCGACGACACTCATCCCCGTACCCCACCTCTCAGCCTGCGCAGGGCCCCGAGTGGGTCACCCTACTAGGCCCTGCCGTCAAATTCCCGCCTGCGGGGCGACGCCATGCACGCACTCCCGCCGCACCGGGCGCGGACCCACGTACGTCCAGTACGACGGCCCACGCCCGGCACGCCGGGAGCACGCACCTGACGCCGCCCCGCCCGCCCTCGCGGGCGGACGCCGGGAATTTGACGGCAGGACCTAGTTCGGCGTGCCGGAACGGCAGCCTCCGGGGGCGCGCTGGGCGCGGGCCGACGCGTACAGGCATACGGCTGCGGCGGTGGCGAGGTTCAGGCTCTCGGCCTTGCCGTGGATGGGGACGCTGACGACGGCGTCGGCGAGGGCGCGGGTCTCCTCCGGCAGCCCCCATGCCTCGTTGCCGAACACCCAGGCGGTGGGGTCGCCCATGGCGCCCTTGTCCAGCTCCGCGTCGAGGTCGCGGTCCCCCGCGCCGTCGGCGGCGAGGATGCGCACCCCGGCGTCCTTCAGCCCCCGCACGGCCTGCTCGACGGGCACGCCCATGGCGACGGGCAGATGGAACAGGGAGCCCACGGAGGCGCGTACGGCCTTGGGGTTGTACAGGTCGACGGAGGCGTCGGTGAGGATCACCGCGTCGGCACCGGCGGCATCCGCGCAGCGCAGGACGGTGCCCGCGTTGCCGGGGTCGCGGACGTGCGCGAGGACGGCGACGAGCTTGGGGCGGGCGGCGAGGATGTCCTCGAACGGGGTGTCCAGGAACCGGCAGACCCCGACGACACCCTGCGGGGTGACGGTGGTGGAGATGTCGGCGATGACGTCCTCGTCGGCGAGGTGCACGCGGGCGCCCGCGGCGCGGGCCTGCTCGATGATGTCGGCGTACCGCTCGGCGGCCTCGACGGTGGCGAACAGCTCCACCAGCGTCGGCTCTCCCCCGGCCCGGTGCCCGGCGGCCTCCCGCACGGCCTGCGGCCCCTCCGCGAGGAACAGCCGCTCCTTCCCCCGGAAGTTCCGCCTCCCGAGCCGCCGCGCGGCACTCACCCGCGCAGACCGGGGAGAGATCAACTCAGGGTTGCCGGAGCCCATAGTCCTCATCACTTCGACAGAGATCCCAACGTTAAGCGAGGGTTTTCAGGGGCGCGGGGAACTGCGCGACCAGCCACGACGGAGCCGCACCCGACCACACACCGCCAGCCCCAACAGCAGGACCCGCAAGCCAAAAGCCTGCGGGTCCTGAAGTCAACCGGCTCAAGGCCAGCGCAGCGTCACGCGGCCTTCGGCGCGTTGACGTCCGCGGGGAGCGCCTTCTGAGCGACCTCGACGAGCGCGGCGAACGCACCGGCGTCGTTGACGGCCAGCTCGGCCAGGATCTTGCGGTCGACCTCGATGTTCGCGGCCTTCAGACCCTGGATGAAGCGGTTGTAGGTGATGCCGTTGGCGCGGGCAGCGGCGTTGATGCGCTGGATCCACAGCTGACGGAAGTCGCCCTTGCGCTTCTTGCGGTCGTTGTAGTTGTAGACCAGGGAGTGGGTGACCTGCTCCTTGGCCTTGCGGTACAGGCGCGAGCGCTGACCACGGTAGCCGGAGGCCTGCTCGAGGATCGCCCGGCGCTTCTTGTGGGCGTTGACTGCCCGCTTGACGCGTGCCACTTGTTTAACTCCTTGTAGCGGGGCCGCGGAGTGGACTCAGACTCACACGACCCGGAAATGATGGGGTCCCGGTGAAGACGTACGACGCTCGGTGCGAGCGCCGCTCACGTCACTTGCCGAGAAGCTTCTTGATCTTCGCGGCGTCGCCCGGAGCCATCTCGGCGGTGCCGGTGAGGCGGCGCGTCACGCGGGACGACTTGTGCTCGAGCAGGTGGCGCTTGCCGGCGCGCTCGCGGAGCACCTTGCCGGAGCCGGTGATCTTGAAGCGCTTGCTGGCACCGCTGTGCGACTTGTTCTTCGGCATAGCGCCGTATCTCCTCGTCGGTGGCGCTCCGGTGCCCGGTCGTGAAACCGGGCACGGTGGAGCGTCGCTCTCTTATCGGTTAATTCCCCGGGACTCGCGTCCCTGGGATCACGCCTCGGCGGAAGCCTCGGCAGGGGCCTCGGTGTTCGCGGCCTCGGGGGCCTCGACACCCTCGGCCTCGAGGTCCTCGGCGCTGTCCGCGGCGTTCTGCGAGCGGCCGGGGTTGGCCTTCGCGTCGGCCTTGCGGGCCTCCTGCGCCTGGCGGGCCTCGGCCATCGCCTCGGTCTTCTTCTTGTGCGGACCGAGGACCATGATCATGTTTCGGCCGTCCTGCTTCGGGTTCGACTCGACGAAACCGAGGTCCTGGACGTCCTCCGCGAGGCGCTGAAGCAGTCGGTAGCCCAGCTCGGGGCGGGACTGCTCACGGCCACGGAACATGATCGTGATCTTGACCTTGTCGCCCTGCTTGAGGAACCGGACGACGTGACCCTTCTTGGTGTCGTAGTCGTGCGGGTCGATCTTCGGCCGGAGCTTCATCTCCTTGATGACCGTGTGCGCCTGGTTCTTGCGCGCCTCACGGGCCTTCATGGCCGACTCGTACTTGAACTTCCCGTAGTCCATGAGCTTGCACACGGGCGGACGGGCGGTCGCCGCGACCTCGACCAGGTCCAGGTCGTACTCCTGCGCAAGCTCCAGTGCCTTGGCCAGGGGGACGATGCCCACCTGCTCGCCACTGGGGCCGACAAGTCGCACCTCGGGAACGCGAATCCGGTCGTTGATGCGGGGCTCGGCGCTGATGGATCCTCCTCGGTAGCACCACGCGACGGTCTGGCGGACAGCCGCGTAACGTCTGTATCAGTAAGACCTAACCGCGCCGAAGCACAAAAAATGCCCCGGACGATCACATGCGGGGCTCCTCGAACTACCGGAACACCGCCGCGATGGCCGCGGGGCGCGCTCTCGGACGGGGTCCGCAGCCGTGGGCGGCGGAAATCCGTCTGACCGGTGACCCGCCACCCGTGAGGGTGGTCGGGTGGGAGCTCGAAGCCTCCACTTGTGGGCCGGAGCGCTCGCCGCAGGGCGTGCTCGTCCGGCCGGTCGTCACACAAGGTTAGCAGCTCCGGGGAGGAAGGGCTAACCGGGGCCGCCGGGCGCCCGGCCGGGGACCGGCGCCTATCGTGTGGGGTATGAGTGAGACCTCCCCTGAGACGCCCGACTTCGACGCCATGACCCGCGACATCGCCGAGGTCCCCGCCGTCGAGGTGATCGTGACGGTCGCCGTCAACCTGATGAGCGCCGCCGCCGTGAAGCTCGGGCTGAGCGAGGAGGGCGAGAAGTACAAGGACCTGGACGAGGCCCGCAAGCTGATCACCGCGCTCGCCGGTCTGCTCGACGCGAGCACCACCGAGATCAGCTCCTTCCACGCGGCTCCGCTGCGCGACGGCCTGAAGTCGCTCCAGCTGGCCTTCCGCGAGGCGTCCCTCGTCCCGGACGAGCCGGGCCACGGCCCCGGTGAGAAGTACACCGGGGCGATCTACGGCTAGCCGTCAGTCACGCACGTACAGGGGCTCGCCCGGAGGGGTGGTCCCGGCCGGCAGGAGTGCCAGGTCGAGGCCGCGCACCAGGCGGGCCCTCAGTGTCTCGTCGGCGGCCAGCCGCTCGGCGACGGCGCGGGCGGCCGGGGCGGGCGGTGCGGCGGGGTCGAGGACGAGCGCGAGGGTGCCGTCGGCCGATCCGGGGCCGAGATGCGCGGAGCGCACGGCGGGCTCGGCGGCGACGGCCGCGCGGACGGCGGCCACCACGGCCGGGTCGGTGAGCGGATCGACGCTGGTGCGGCCCTCGGCCAGCGCGAGCAGTGCCGCACCGGTCAGCTCGAACGGCACGGGCCCGGCGAGGTCGAGTACGACCGTGTCGGCCTTCTCGTGGGCGGCGGCCTGGAGGGCCTGGTGCAGCGGTACGGCGACCGGCCGGGCGGCGGGGTCCCAGCGGGCCAGCGACGCGGTGGAGGTGAAAGCGGGCAGCGCGGTGCGCCCGGCCGCCTTCAGCGTGGGAACGGCCATGTCACTGGTCTTCTCCCGGCGCAGGCCGTTCTCATCCACCTCGACCTCCCCGAGCACGGCGACCACGGGCACGAGCAGCCGGGCGCCCTTGAGCGCCTCCAGCACGGGCCCGAGCGCCGTCCGGTCCTCGGCCCAGGCCGCGAGCGCGGCGGTCAGCCGGGGGTCGGCGGTGCCGTCGTCGTCGGAGAACCCGGAGTCGGGAATGTTCTTGTTCGCCACGGTCCCGACCCTATCGGGGCCGGTACGGGCCCACGCCGACGGGAGGCACCGGTGGCGGAGCTGAGCATGGCGGTGCCGGAGGGCGTCCGGCTGTCGGTGGGGGTGCTCGATCCGGGCTCCGGGCGGAGCGCGGTGTACGGCGACGGCGTCCACGACACGGCGAGCGTCGTCAAGGTCGGCATCCTGGCCGCGCTGCTGCTCCGGGCCCAGGACGCGGGCCGGACGCTGACGGCGGCGGAGCGGGAGCGGGCCGCGGACATGATCAGGCGCAGCGACAACGGCTCCGCGACCGCCCTGTGGCACGCGATCGGCGGCGCCTCCGGTCTGGACACGGCCCACCACCGCCTGGGCCTGACCGCGACGGTGGGCGGTGCGCACGGCTACTGGGGCCTGACCCGCACCACGGCCCGGGACCAACTGACCCTGCTGCAGCACGTGTTCGGGCCCTCCCCCGTGCTGGACGCGGCCTCGCGGGCGTACCTGGTCCAGCTGATGGGCTCGGTGGTGCCGGAGCAACGGTGGGGCATCTCGGCGGCGGGGCCCGGTGCGCCGGAGAACGGCTGTGCGCGGAAGGACGGCTGTGCGCTGAAGAACGGCTGGTTCCCGCGCGACGCGACCGGCCGCTGGGTCGTGCACAGCGTCGGCCGGGTGTCCGGCCCCGACGGCGACCGGCTGCTGGCGGTCCTCACCGAGGGCACGGCGAGCCACGCGGAGGGGGTCGCGCTGGTGGAGTCGGCGGCCCGGGCGGCGGTACGGGCGTAGGTCGACCCGGTGTGATCAGCCGGTCGTGCCGGGCCTGCGGTCGCGCCAGACCACGACGACGGCCGCGATGAGCAGGGCGGTGCCGGTGCCACCCGCCAGCCAGGCCGCCCAGCCGGTGGTGCCGGAGTCGGAGCCGGGGCTGTCGGGGCCGGGGCCGAAGTACTTCTCGCCGTAGGCGGCCGGGCGCGGGTTCTCGGGCTTCAGCCGGGCCGCGGACCTGAGGGCGGCGGCCGGGTCGATCATGCCGAAGCCGCGGGAGTCGTCGCGGCCGCCCGTGGGGGCGTCCCGCGCGGTGTCCTCCAGCACCTTCTTGACCTGCGCCGGGGTCAGCTTCGGCCGGTCGGCCTTGAGCAGGGCGGCGGCGCCGGAGACGAAGGCGGAGGCGGCGGAGGTGCCCCAGCCCTCGTAGTAGCGGTGGTCGGGGTCGGCGATGACGACGTCCACGCCGGGCGCGCTGACGGCGGCGTACCAGCGGCGGGTGGAGAAGGAGGCGCGGGTGCCGTAGCGGTCGACCGCAGTGACGGCGATGACGCCGGGGTAGGCGGCCGGGTAGGAGACGTGGTCGCCCTTGTCGCCGCCGTTGCCCGCCGAGGCGACCACGACGACGCCCTTGCCGAGGGCGTACTGCACGGCCTCGTCCTCGCTGGGCTCGGGGTGCGCGGAGTCGGAGTCGTCGCCGAGGGAGAGGTTGATGACGTCGGCGCCGTGGTCGGCGGCCCAGCGGATGCCGTCGGCGAGGGCGTTGCCGCGGGTGACGCGGGCCTTGGCGCGGGCGGTGTCCTTGTCCTCCAGGATGACCCGGACGGGGAGGATCTTCGCCTTGGGCGCGACGCCCATGATCCCGGAGCCGTCGCCGGGGCCGTGCCCGTGACCGGCGATGATCCCGGCCATGGCGGTGCCGTGCCGGGCCCAGGCGCGGTCACCGGGTCCGGCGCCGAAGCCCACCATGTCCTTGCCCGGCAGGACGTTGCCCGCGAGGTCGGGGTGGTCGTCCTCCACGCCGGTGTCCAGCACGGCGACGGTGACGCCCTGCCCCTGGGTGGTGCGCCACGCCTCGTCGAGGTGGAGCGCGGACAGCCCCCACTGCTGGGCACGGATGGAGTCGGCGTGGGCGGTGGTGGCCGGGAGCAGGGCGAGCCCGGCCGCGAGCAGCAGGCTCGACGCGGTGCGGGTACGGCGCCTCATGAGGGTTTCTCCGTGGCCGGGCTGACGGTCTGGCGGAGCTTGCGCTGGATGCGGTCGGCGAGTCCCTGGGCCTCGTTGCCGAGTCCGGCCTGCGCGGGTGCGGAGGTGGCGCCGGAGCGCACGGCGTCCGGGGCGGGCTGCGGGGTGTCGACGGTGCGGCCGTCGGCCCAGCCGGAGACGGCGAAGGCGACGATGGGGGCGTCGGTGAGGACGTTGACCGTCCAGCTCGCCCGCTGCTTCGCGCCGAACCCGGCGGCGGGGGTGCCCTTGGCGGCGTACGGCAGGGGCAGCAGGTCGGTGCGGCGGTCCAGGCGCTCGGTGCGGAAGCGGGCGGCGAGCCCGGCCATGGCGGCGGGGTCGGCCTTGGTGAACAGCAGGCCGACGGTGGTGACATGGGTCTGGGTGGCGTCGGTGTAGGTGGCGCGCAGTAGGCGGGCGCAGCCCACGGGGGCGAGGGCGCGCGCCAGCAGCGGGTCGAAGGCTCCCGCGCAGCCGGTGTCGGGGGCCACCGCGATCCGGTTCCAGCTGCGGTCGGCTCCGCCGGGTCCGGCGCCGGTGCCCTGGACGGTGGGCGGGAAGAGCTGGTCGACGGGCACGTTGTGCCAGAGCGCCCCGGCGGCGGCGAACCCGCTGTCGGCGCCGTGTCCGCCGTCCTCCCCGGTGAGCCAACTCCCGGCCAGGGCGCCGCCGATGAGGCCGAGGCCGAGGACGACGCAGACGGCGGCGACACCGGTGCGGCTGCGCAGCCGGGCCAGCGGGCCGAGGCCGCGTACGGGTTCCTCGTACGGCTCGGGCTGTCCGAACGCGCCGACCGGCCAGGGGGCGTTCCAGGAGAGGGAGGGGTCGGGCGCGGGGACCGGGCTCCAGGCGGGCGGGGGCGGCACCGGTACGGGCGGTTCGGGGTCGGCCGGTACGGGCCGGAGCCGGGTGGTGGTCTCCGTCGGCGTCTCGGCCGGGGTGCGGGTCGGCGGGGCGTCGGGGAAGCGGGCGGAGGCCGGCGGGGGCGGCGGGGGTGTGGTGATCCGGGCCTCGGGGACCGGCGGCCGGGTCTCCCGGGGCCGTTCGAGGGGGCGGCGCGGGGCGAACACCGAGGGCTCGTCCTCGACCGGGGGTCGCGGCTCGGCGGGTGCGGGGTCGTCGGTGGGGCGCGGAGGGAACGGGGCGCGGCGCGCTTCCGTGCTCATGCACCCCCCGTTTCCTGGCGACCGGGCCGACTTCTCGTACGCGGGCCGTCCGGTGTGGCGGCCGCGGCCCGTCGGACGAGTTCCGTCCGGGCACGCATACCCGTACGGCTGGACCGGCATCCCGGTTCAGCACCGCGGCCGGGTGTTTTCCGCCGTACGTGCGCGTCACTTTACGGGCTTCGGGCGGGCGGGACGGACCCGGTCCGCGCCGTCGGGGCATCTGCCCGGAACATCCCCCTACCCCGCGGTTATCGCGTCTGGCAGGCTGCCGTCATGACTGCGCGTGCCGCCGACCGGGCCCGGTACGACCGGGCCACCGCCGCCTACGACGCCCCGCTCGCCCTCGTGGATCTGGCCGCCTTCGACGCCAACGCGGCCGATCTGGTGCGCCGGGCGAACGGCAAGCCGATCCGGGTCGCCTCCAAGTCCGTGCGCTGCCGGGCCCTGCTGGAACGGGTGCTGGCGCGGGAGGGCTTCGCCGGGATCATGTCGTTCACGCTGGCCGAGTCGCTGTGGCTGGCGCGCTCGGGCTTCGACGACGTGCTGCTGGCCTACCCGTCCGCCGACCGTGCCGGGTATGCCGAGCTGGCCGCCGATCCCAAGCTGGCCACCTCGGTCACGGTGATGGTGGACGACGTGGCCCAGCTGGACCTGATCGACGCCTCGCGTGCGGGTGGGCGTGAAGTGGTGCAAGTCTGCCTGGAGTTGGACACCTCGCTGCGTCTGTTCGGCGGCCGGGTCCGCGTGGGCGCCCGCCGTTCCCCGCTGCACTCCCCCGCCCAACTGGCCGAGCTGGCCCGGTCGGTGGCGCGGCGGCCCGGCTTCACGCTGGTGGGCCTGATGGGGTACGAGGGTCATGTGGCGGGCGTGGGCGACGCGTTGGCCGGGCGTCCGGTGCGCTCCCGTGCGATCCGGCTGATGCAGGCGGCGGCCCGGCGCGAGCTGGCCGAGCGGCGCGGGGCGGCCGTACGGGCGGTGCGGGCGGTGGCGCCGGAGCTGGAGTTCGTGAACGGCGGCGGCACCGGGAGTGTGCAGCACACGGCGGCCGAGGACGCGGTGACGGAGATCGCGGCCGGTTCGGGGCTGTACGTGCCCCGGCTGTTCGACAACTACACGTCGTTCACGGGCCGTCCGGCCGCCCTGTTCGCGCTGCCCGTGGTCCGGCGTCCGGGGGTGGGCGCGGTGACGGTGCTGGGCGGCGGCTATCCGGCGTCGGGTGCGGCGGGCCCGGACCGGCTGCCGGTGCCGTACCTCCCGGAGGGGCTGCGGTTCGACCCGCAGGAGGGCGCCGGGGAGGTGCAGACCCCGCTGCTGGGCTCGCCCGCCGACGATCTGCTGATCGGCGACAAGGTGTGGTTCCGGCACGCCAAGGCGGGCGAGCTGTGCGAGCGGTTCGACGTGCTGCACCTGGTGGAGGGGGACACGGTCACGGCGACCGTGCCCACCTACCGGGGCGAGGGGCACACGTTCCTGTGACGGGCCCTCAGTAGACCGTGTCCGCCTGGTCCGGCACCACCGAGCCGTCCGGGCGGAGCAGCGGGGTGTGGCCGCCGTCCGGGGCGTTGTAGGCGGTGGTGGAGCAGGGGTACGGGTCGGTCTTGCGGGGCAGCGGCTCGATGAACATCGGGTTGATCACCCAGCGGCCGTCCGCGTCGTCGTAGGCCCGGCACATCAGCTCGGCCTTGTTGCGGTTGAGGACCAGGTGGGCGCCGGTGGCGTCGGAGACGAAGGTGACGTCGGTGTCCGCGTCGCCGCCGCCGACCGCGATCCGCTGCTTCCACGACTGCTTCTGCCAGGCGGCGGGGCCGTGGATGCCGTAGATGTCCTGGTTGATCCAGCACCGCTTGCCGTCGATGTACGGGATGACCTCGCCCTTGTTCACCCCGATCCCGCCGCAGCCCTCGTTGCGGGTGGTGATACGGCCGCGGTGGTCGAGGACGGAGCGGATGGCGATGGTGTGCGCGGCGTCGACGCCGACCCCGCGCGACCAGACCTCGGTGACCGGTTCGGACCCGGCCGAGACGATGTACACCCGGAATCCGGCCCGCTGGAGGGTGCGGATGAGGTCGCGCTGCTGGTCGTAGTAGCGGACGTAGGCGGGGACGGTGTGGGTGCCCAGGGTGCGGGTGGCGCCGACGGGCGCGGCGAGCGCCTCGGTGCGGGCGGCGGCCGCGTACGAGGAGAGCTGGGCCGGGGTGCGGCCCGCGAAGAGCTGGGGCACCCAGGCGTACTGCGGGACGGTGCGCCGGTGGTTCCAGGTGCCCGCGAAGGCGGCGGCGCCGCTCATCGTGGTGCCCTTCTCCCGGATCTCCACGATCTCGTCGGTGCACGCGGGCCGGTCCGAGGTGCGCAGGGAGCCGCCCGCACCGGTGCCGCAGGCGGCGGTGAGCGCCCGGTCCCCGGCGTCGGTCATCCAGGCGCTGGTGTCCTTCCAGCGGGCGGGCCGGGGCAGCGCGTCGTGCCGCAGGGCCCAGGAGAGGGTGGCGTCGGTGACGTCGTTCTTGGTGATCGTGTTGTCCCAGTCGAACGCGGCGACCGCGCCGCGGTGTCCGGAACAGGTGCCGCGGGCGTCGATGACCTGTTGCAGGTGGGCGCGGTTGTCGCCGTACCAACGGGTGCTCAACTTGGGGCACTTGGTGTCGGATGCCGCCGCGGTGGGGGCGAGGGCGGGGGCGGCCGCGAGGGCGGCGGCCGCGGCGAGGGACCAGGCGAGTAGCTGTCGCATGGGACGGGGACCGTACACCTTTCGTCGGGAGGGGGGCGGGGTACGCGCCGACTAGAGCGGGGTGACGTAGGCGCCGGAGATGCCGCCGTCGACCAGGAAGTCGGTGGCGTTGACGAAGGAGGCGTCGTCGCTGGCGAGGAAGGCGACGGCGGCGGCGATCTCGTCGGCCCGCGCGAACCGGCCCAGCGGGATGTGCACCAGGCGGCGGGCGGCCCGCTCGGGGTCGGTGGCGAACAGTTCCTGGAGCAACGGGGTGTCGACCGGGCCGGGGCACAGCGCGTTGACCCGGATGCCCTCGCGGGCGAACTGCACCCCGAGTTCCCGGGACATGGCGAGCACCCCGCCCTTGGACGCGGTGTAGGAGATCTGGGAGGTGGCCGCGCCCATCCGGGCCACGAAGGACGCGGTGTTGATGATGGAACCCCGGCCCTGGCGCCGCATGTAGGGCAGCGCGGCCTTGCAGCACAGGTAGACGGAGGTCAGGTTGACCTCCTGCACCCGCTTCCACGCCTCCAGGCCGGTGTCCAGGATGGAGTCGTCGTCGGGCGGGGAGATACCGGCGTTGTTGAAGGCGATGTCGACGCTGCCGTAGGTGTCGTGGGCGGCCTTGAACAGCGCCTCGACCTGCTCGGGGTCGGTGACGTCGGTCTTCACGAACAGTCCGCCAACCTCCTCGGCGGCGGACTTGCCGCTGGTCTCGTCGATGTCGGCGCAGACCACGCGGGCGCCCTCGGCGGCGAGCCTGCGGACGGTGGCCAGCCCGATGCCGCTGCCGGCTCCGGTGACGACGGCGGTGCGGCCGACCAGGCGGCGGCAGACGGGAGTTTCGGTCTCGGTCACTTAAGCGGGCCCCTCCGTGCTGAGGAAGACGTTCTTGGTCTCGGTGAAGGCGGTCAGGGCGTCCGGGCCGAGTTCGCGGCCGAGTCCGGACTGCTTGAAGCCGCCGAACGGGGTCCAGTAGCGGACGCTGGAGTGCGAGTTGACGGACAGATTGCCCGCGCGGACGGCCCCGGAGACGCGTAGGGCGCGGCCCAGGTCGCGGGTCCAGATGGAGCCGGAGAGGCCGTACGGGGTGTCGTTGGCGAGCCGGATCGCGTCCCGCTCGTCGTCGAAGGGCAGCAGGACGGCGACGGGCCCGAAGATCTCTTCGACGGCGGCCGGGGAGTCGGGGGCCGCGTCGGTGAGCACGGTCGGCGGGAACCAGAAGCCGGGTCCGTCCGGGGCGGTGCCGCGCAGGGCGGGGGCATGGTCGGGGACGTGGGAGCGGACGCGGTCCAGTTGGGCGCGGGAGATCAGTGGGCCCATCTGCGTCTTCTCGTCGGCCGGGTCGCCGACGACCACGGCGGCGAGGGCGTCGGCGAGGAAGGCCCGGGCCTCGTCGTAGACCTCGCGCTGGACCAGGACGCGGGTGCGGGCGCAGCAGTCCTGGCCGGCGTTGTCGAGGAAGGAGAAGGGGTCGAGGGCGGCCTTGAGATCGGCGTCGGCGAAGACGATGTTGGGGCTCTTGCCGCCGAGTTCGAGGGTGACCGGCTTGAGCTGCCGGGCACAGCGCTCCATGACCTCGTGTCCGGTGCGGGTCGACCCGGTGAACACGATCTTGGCGATGTCCGGGTGGTCGACCAGGGCGCGTCCGGCGATGTGGCCGTACCCCGGCAGCACCTGGAAGAGATGCTCGGGCAGGCCCGCCTCCAGGGCGAGTTCGGCGAGGCGGAGCGCGGTGAGCGGGGTGGTCTCGGCGGGCTTGAGGACGACGGCGTTGCCCGCGGCGAGCGCCGGGAAGGAGCCCCAGGCGGCGATGGGCATCGGGAAGTTCCAGGGGGCGATGACGCCCACCACGCCGAGGGGTTCGTGGAAGGTGACGTTCCAGCCGCCGGGCACCGGGATCTGACTGCCGAGGAGGCGCTCGGCACCGCCCGCCGCGTAGAGCAGCAGATCGCGGGCGTTGCCTGCCTCCCAGCGGGCGTTGCCGAGGGTGTGGCCCGCCTCCCGGACCTCCAGCAGGGCCAGTTCCTCGATGTGGGCGTCGACGGTGTCGGCGAAGCGGCGCAGCAGGCGGGCGCGGTCGGCGGGGGCGAGCGCGGCCCAGGCGCGCTGTGCGGGGACGGCGCGGGCGACGGCGGCGGCCACGTCTTCGGCGCTCGCGGCGGGGACGGTGGCGAGGGTCTCCTCGGTGGCCGGGTCGACCACCTGGAGCTCGTGCGGGTCCGTCAAGGAGGTGTCACCTTTCAGGGGCGTTCACAGGTGTGCGCGGGTTCACGGGTGTGCACAGCCGACGGCCTGTTCGCGGGTTCACGGCCGTTCACAGCCGACGGCCTGTTCACAGGCGTTCGAAGGACCGCCGCAGTTCCCAGTCGGTGACGGCGGCGTCGAAGGCGGCCAGTTCGACGCGCGCCATGTTGGCGTAGTGGGCGACGACGTCCTCGCCGAAGGCGGCCTTGGCGATGGGGCTGGTCTCCCAGAGCTGGGCGGCCTCGCGCAGCGTCGTCGGCACGTGCTCGTAGTCGGCGGTGTAGGCGTTCCCCTCGCAGGCATCGGGCAGTTCGAGCCGCTGCTCGACGCCGTACAGTCCGGCGGCGACGAGTCCGGCGACCGCGAGGTACGGGTTGACGTCACCTCCGGGGAGCCGGTTCTCGAAGCGCAGTGAGGGGCCGTGGCCGACGACGCGCAACGCGCAGGTGCGGTTGTCGTGGCCCCAGGCGACGGCGGTGGGCGCGAAGGAGCCGGGCTGGAAGCGCTTGTAGGAGTTGATGTTGGGCGCGTACAGCAGCGAGAAGTCGCGCAGCGCGGCGAGCTGTCCGGCCAGGAAGTACCGCATCACCTCGGACATGCCGTCGCCGTCGGCCATCGCGCTGCGGCCGTCCTCGTCGGCGAGCGAGAGGTGGATGTGGCAGGAGTTGCCCTCCTTCTCGTTGAACTTCGCCATGAAGGTGAGCGCCATCCCCTCCTGGCTGGCGATCTCCTTGGCGCCCGTCTTGTACACCGCGTGCTGGTCGCAGGTGCGCAGGGCGTCGGTGTAGCGGAAGGCGATCTCGTGCTGGCCGGGGTTGCACTCCCCCTTGGCGGACTCGACGGTGAGGCCCGCGCCCGCCATCTCGTTGCGCAGCCGCCGCAGCAGCGGCTCGACACGGCCGGTGCCGAGGATGGAGTAGTCGATGTTGTACTGGTTGGCCGGGGTCAGTCCCCGGTACCCGGTGTCCCAGGCGTGCTCGTAGCTGTCCCGGAAGACGATGAACTCCAGCTCGGTACCGGCCTGGGCGGTGTATCCCAGCCCGGCGAGCCGCTCCAGCTGGCGGCGCAGGATCTGGCGCGGGGCGGCGGTGACCGGGGTGCCGTCCTCCCAGGCGAGGTCGGCCATGAGCAGGGCGGTGCCGGGGTGCCAGGGCAGGCGGCGCAGGGTGGCGGTGTCGGGGCGCATGGCGAAGTCGCCGTAGCCCCGGTCCCAGGAGGACATCTCGTAGCCGTCGACGGTGTTCATCTCGGTGTCGACCGCGAGGAGGTAGTTGCAGCCCTCGGTGCCGTGGTCGAGTACCTCGTCGAGGAAGAAGCGGGCGGCGAACCGCTTGCCCTGGAGCCGCCCCTGCATGTCGGTGAAGGCGAGCACGACGGTGTCGATGTCACCACCGGCGACAAGGGCCCGCAGTTCCTCGACGCTGAGCGGGGGTGTGCGGTCTGCCACGGGAGGGCCTCCTTGGGCATGCTGCGCGCGGTGCGGCCGGAGCCTTAAGGTACGGCCGGGAGCCATAAGGTATGGCGGGGGACCATTGCTTGGGAAGGGGGCGCGACCGGATGACGGGAAGGACGGGCGCGCACGAGGGGGGCGACCGCCTCGGGGCGGTGCTGCGGCCGGTGCGGGCGGGCAACGGCTTCGAGGAGGCGCTGGAGCAGATCCTCCAGGTGGTCCGGCTGGGCCTCGTACCGGACGGTGAACGGCTGCCCGCCGAGCGGGAGTTGGCGGAGCGGCTGGGCATCAGCCGGGTGACGCTGCGCGAGGTGCTGCGGGTGCTGCACGACCAGGGGCTGGTGGAGTCGCGGCGCGGGCGGTACGGCGGCACGTTCGTGCTGCGGCGCGCGGACGGCGTCGGCGAGGACGAGCTGCGGCGCCGGACGGCCGGGGTCGACATCGAGGACGTGCTGCGCTTCCGAGAGGTGCTGGAGGTGGGCGCGGCCGGGCTGTGCGCGGCGCACGGGCTGGCCGGGGAGGGCGTCGTACGGCTGCGGCGGGCGCTGGACCACACGCGGGACGCGCCGCTCGCGGACTACCGGCGCCGGGACACCCTGCTGCATCTGACGCTGGCCGGGCTGTGCGGCTCGCCGTCGCTGGCCGGGCAGTACGCGGCGGTCCGGGCGGGCGTCAACGACCTGCTGGACTGCATCCCGCTGCTGGTACGGAACCTGGAGCACTCCCAGCGGCAGCACAGCGCGCTGGTGGAGGCGGTGCTCGACCGGGACGCGGAGGCGGCGCGGGAGATCGCGCGCGAGCACTGCGCGGGCACCGCGGCACTCCTGCGGGGCTTCCTCGCCTGACCCCGGCTCTGCAAAGGTATGGTCGAGCACCTTTGGAGGGCACATGGGCGGACGGCCGCTGATCGGCGTGAGCACGTATCTGGAGGCGGGCGCCCGCTGGGGCGTCTGGGAGCTGGAGGCCGCGCTCCTCCCCGCCGCCTACCCCCGCCTGGTGAGCCGGTCCGGCGGCCTCCCGGTCCTGCTCCCGCCGGACCAACCGGAGTTGGCCCCACAGGTGGTGGCCCGCCTGGACGGCGTGGTCATCGCGGGCGGCCCCGACGTCGACCCCGCCCGCTACGGCGCCGAACGCGGCCCGCGCTGCGGTCCGCCCGCCCCGGAGCGGGACGCCTGGGAAATCGCCCTGATCGAGGCCGCGTTGGCCGCACGCGTCCCGCTGCTCGGCATCTGCCGGGGCATGCAGCTCCTCAACGTCGCCCTGGGCGGCACCCTCGTCCAGCACCTCGACGGCCACGCGGAGGCGGTCGGCGTCTTCGGCGCGCATCCGGTCCATCCGGTGCCGGGCACCTTGTACGCGGCCGTCCAGCCGGCCGGCACCAGCGTCCCGACCTACCACCACCAGGCGGTGGACCGCCTCGCCCCCGGCCTGATCCCCTCGGCCCACGCGGCCGACGGCACGATCGAGGCCGTCGAACTCCCCTCCGCCCAGGGCTGGGTGCTGGGTGTGCAGTGGCACCCGGAGATGGGCACGGACGAGCGGGTGATGCGCGCGCTGATCGCAGCCGCGAGCGAAACCGGGTCCTAGCTCCGGGTCAGCGCCAGCAGCTCCCGTGCCGGTCCCGTCGGCCGGTGTCCGGTGGGCCAGACGGCCCGCAGGTCCCGGTGCAGGGAGACGCCCTCCACCGGGATGCCGACCAGGCGTCGGGTCGCCAGTTCCTCCCCCACCGCCAGTTCGCTGAGGACGGCGGGGCCCGCGCCGCCGACCACGGCCGCCTTCACCGCCGTGGTGGAGGAGAGCTCGATCAGGGGGCGGGCCGGGGCGCCGAGGGCCGCGTCGAGGACCTGGCGGGTGCCGGAGCCGCGTTCGCGGAGGATGAGCGGGGTGGCGGCCAGTTCCGCCGTCTTCAGCGGCCCGGGGCGGCGCGCCCAGGGGTGGGCGGGGGCCGTGACGACGGTGAGGCGGTCGTGGGCGATGACGGCCGAGTCCAGGCCGGTCGGGACGGACAGCCCCTCCACGAAGCCGAGGTCGGCCTCGCCCGCCAGGAGGAGTTCGGCAACCTTCGCCGAGTTGCCCGCGAGCAGCGACACCGCCGTGTCCGGCCGTCCGGCGCGCAGCGCGAGCAGCCAGCCGGGGAGCAGGTACTCGGCGATGGTCATGCTGGCCGCGACCCGCAGCCGGGAGTCTCGCGTCGCCCCGGAGCGCCTGCGCGCCCGCGTCGAACACCTCGGCCGCCGCCACGACCTGCCGGGCCCAGTCGGTGACCAGGGCGCCCGCGTCGGTGAGCCGGGAGCCGCGTGGCGAGCGGTCGACCAGGGCGACACCGAGCTGCCGTTCCATGGAGCGCAGCCGACTGCTGGCGGCGGGCTGGGTAATGCCCAGCTCGCGCGCGGCCGACCCGAGACTGCCCAGCCGGGCCACGGCCAGCAGCAGCTCCAGCGCGCCCAGGTCGGGCACCCGGTGCGCCAGCGAACCGCTCCTCGCCCGCTCTTCGCTCATAAGACCACCTTATGCCCCCATAGAAACGACGTCCCTGGTCAGCGGTGATCCGCGCCGCGATGCTGGTCCCATGGTCACCGCAGCCCGCCTCCGCCACCTCGGCCCGAACTGGTACGCCGCCGTCATGGGCACGGCGATCGTCGGCTCGGCGGGCGCCGCGCTCCCCTCGCACGTCCGGTGGCTCTGTGCCGCGTTCTGGGCGCTCTCCCTGCTCCTGCTGCTCACCCTGCTCGCCGCCCGGACCCTGCACTGGGCCCACCACCGCGACCAGGCCCGCGCCCACCTCCTCGACCCGGCGACGGCCCCGTTCCACGGCTGCGCCGCCATGGCCCTGCTCGCGGTGGGCGGCGGCGCGCTCTCGGCGGGCCGGTACTGGATCGGCACGCCCGCCGCCGTGGCCCTGGACGCCGTCCTGTTCACGGCCGGTACGGCACTGGGGCTCGCGTCGGCCGTGGCGGTGCCGTACCTGATGGTGACCCGGCACCGGCCCGGCCTCGCCGACGCCACCCCGGTGTGGCTGCTGCCGTTGGTCGCGCCGATGGTGTCGGCCGCGCTGGGCCCCGCCTTGGTGCCGTATCTGCCGCCCGGCCAGCCCCGCGAGACCCTGCTGCTGGGCTGTCTGGCCCTGTTCGGGCTGAGCCTGCTGGCCACGCTGCTGATGCTGCCGCTGCTGCTGGCCCGGCTGCTGCTGCACGGCCCGCTGCCGCTCGCGCTGACCCCGGCGCTGTTCCTGGTCCTGGGCCCGCTGGGCCAGTCCACCACCGCCACCGGCGCCTTCGCGGACCTGGCTCCGGGGGTGGTACCGGCGCCGTACGAGCGGGGGCTCGCGGTGTTCGCGGTGCTGTACGGGGTGCCGGTCATGGGGTTCGCGCTGCTGTGGCTGGCGTTCGCCGCCGCGCAGGTGGTGCGGGCGCGGCGGCGGGGCATGCGGTTCGGGCTGACCTGGTGGGCGTTCACCTTCCCGGTGGGCACCTGTGTCACCGGCGCGGCCTCGCTGGCCCGGCACACCGGGCTGGCGGTGTACGCGGGGCTGGCGGTCGGCCTCTACGCCCTGCTGCTCCTCGCCTGGGGCGCGGCGGCCACCGGCACCGTGCGCGGTCTGCTCAGCGGCGCCCTGCTGCCAGCGCCTCCGCCAGCACTCGGGGAGCTTCGAGCAGCGAGGGTCCGTACCAGGTCAGGTGCCGTCCGCTGACGAGGGCGCAGGCGAGGCCGGGGAACGCCTCGGGACCGTCGTCGGGGGTGAAGCGGTACGGCTCGTCGGGCAGCACGACCAGCTCGGGGGCCGCCTCGGTCAGCTCGTCCAGCGGGACGCGCGGGTAGCGCTCGGCGTGGTCGGCGTACAGGTGCCGTACACCGAGGCGGGCCAGGACGTCGCCCGCGAAGGTGTCCCGGCCGAGCACCATCCAGGGGCGACGCCAGATCGGTACGACGGCGCTGACGGGGCGCTGCGAGTCCGGGAGCGCGGCCCAGGCGGCCTCTGCGCGGTCCAGCCAGCCGGGGCGACTCGTGACGCCGCACGCCGACAGCACCCGGTCCAGCTCGGTGAACGCCTGCGGCACCGTGCGCACCTCGGTGACCAGCACCGGGACGCCCGCCGCGCGCAGGGCGTCGAGGTCGGGGGCGCGGTTCTCCTCCTCGTTGGCGATCACCAGGTCGGGTTCGAGGGCGGCGATCCGGGCGGTGTCGGGGTTCTTGGTACCGCCGATCCGCTCGACGTCGAGATCCGCCGGGTGTTCGCACCAGTCGGTGGCCCCGACCAGCACGCCGGGCAGTGTCACGGCGACCGCCTCGGTCAGGGACGGCACCAGGGAGACGACCCGCACTACCGGGACCGGTCCTGGACCGCCTCGATGTGTTCAGCGACGGCCACCACGATCACCCGGGTGTCCGGCACGGTGGCCCGCCAGCGGTGGCGGACGCCGCCGGTCAGGTACATGGTGTCGCCCCGGCCGAGGCGGTAGGCGCGGCCCTCGGCCTCGATCTCGACGGCGCCGTCCGCGACGTACATCAGCTCGTCGTTGCGGTGCTGGAACTCGCGGCCCGCGTCGTGGTCGCCGGTGAACTCGGAGGCGTGCAGCTGGTGGTGGCCGCGCACCAGGGCGCGGGTACGGGCGGTGAAGTCGCCGTCGGCGACCGTCTCACCGCGTACGACGTCCACGCTGCACGCGGGGTCGGCGGCGGCGAGGAGTTCCACGGCCGTGGTGCGCAGTGCGTCGGCGAGCTTCTCCAGGGAGGTGCGGCTCGGGCGGGCCCGGTCGTTCTCCACCTGGCTGAGGAAGGGCACCGAGAGGCCGCTGCGCTCGGCCACGACCGCGAGGGTGAGTTCGAGCGTCCGGCGGCGCCGCCGGACGGCCGCGCCGACCCGCACGGGCTGTCGCTCTTTGTGGTCGCCCATCGCTGCGGCTCCCTCCTTCACGCGTGGCGCGGCTGCCCGGACGCCCGGTGCCGGACGTCCCTGTCCTGAGTTGTCTGCACCCTACGCACGTTCGGCAAACCGTTTCACGCGCCTCTCACATCCCGCGCCGCCGCCGGGCCGGTACCCCACGGTTCGCGCCAGTGCCGCGGTGCGCCGGACGCTCCGTCCTGCCTCGGCATTCCGCGGCTTTCACCTGCTTCAAGGCTCGGGCGTCCCCAGGTGTTCCCGCGCGGCGGGGTCGATGGCGCTCCGTGGTTGGCCGGATCTCCACGGTGGTGAAACCGGCGCGGGGGCGGACACGAATACCGCGTCCGCCCCCTGAAGGTCACCTTCGTCCTGTCAGGTCACCCGGCGGCTTCCTGCTGGGCCTTTCCGGCCGGTGCCCAGGTGTCGGCCAGCTTCGGGTTCTCCTTGAGCCAGGTGCGGACGGCGTCCTGCTCCTTGCCCTTGCCTGCCTTCTGGATGCGGGCCTCCAGGCCGGTGAGCTGCTCCTCGGTCATCGAGAAGTCCTTCAGCCACTTGGCGACCTCAGGGTTGTCGGCGCTGAACCCCTTGCGGGCGAGGGTGTGCACCTTGTCGCCCTTGCCCCAGGCGTTCGCCGGGTCCTTCAGCTTCTTCAGCTGGTAGTCGCTGTAGGCCCAGTGCGGGGACCACAGGGTGACGACCACGGGCTGCTTCCTGTCGTAGGCACGCTTCAGCTCGGTCAGCATGGCCGGGGTGGAGCCGTCGACGACCTCGTACTTCCCCTTGAGGCCGTACTGGTCCAGGACCTTGTCCTTGAGCAGGCCCATCATGCCCGCGCTGGGCTCGATGCCGATGATCCGGCCGTCGAACTCGGCGGCGTGGGCCTTCAGGTCGGCCAGGGTGTTCACGTCCTTCACGTAGGACGGGACGGTCAGCTCCAGGGAGGTGGCGCCGTACCAGTTGCCTAGGTCCTCCATCCGGTCGCCGTACTTCTTCCAGTACTCGGCGTGCGTGGTCGGCAGCCAGGAGTCCGTCTCGAAGTCGAGGCGGCCGGTGGCGAGGCCGGTGTAGAGGGGGCCGGCCGCGTACTGGGTGACGGTGACCTTGAAGCCGCGCCGCTCCAGCAGCTCCTTCCAGAGGAAGGTGGAGGCGATGCCCTCGTCCCAGGGGATGTAGCCGAGCTTGATCTCCTTGCCCTTGCCGATGTCCGTGCCGGACGCGGTGGACTTGGTGGAGCCGGGTCCGAAGACCCCGAGCCCGCCCGCGACCAGCGCGAGCACGACCACCGCGACGACGGCGACGGCCGGGCGCGGCCGGTACGACCAGGCGCTGGGCCGGGCCTTGGCGGCGGCACGGCGGCCGAGCGGGGAGAGCTGGGTGCCGAGCGCGCCGGTCACCCGGTCCAGGTAGATGGCGAGGACGACGATGCCGACGCCCGCCTCGAAGCCGTAGCCGATGTCGAGCTGGCCGATGGCCTCGTTGACGGCGCCGCCGAGACCGCCGGTGCCGACCATGCCCGCGATGACGACCATGGACAGGCCGAGCATGATGACCTGGTTGACGCCCGCCATGATGGTCGGCAGGGCGAGCGGGAGCTGTACCCGCCACAGGGTGTCGCGGGGTGTGGTGCCGAACGCCTCGGCGGCCTCGACGAGTTCGGCGTCGACCTGGCGGATGCCCAGCTCGGTCATGCGGACGCCGGGGGCGAGGGCGAAGATCAGGGTGGCGACGACACCGGCGGCGGTGCCGAGCCCGAAGAAGAGCATGGCCGGGATCAGCAGGACCATCGACGGCATGGTCTGCAGCAGGTCCAGTGCGGGGCGCACGGTGGCGCTGACCGCGCGGGAGCGGGCCGCCCAGATGCCGAGCGGGATCGAGATGACCAGCGCGATGATGGTGGCGACCAGGACGAGCGCCAGCGTGGACATGGCCCGTTCCCACAGGTCGAGGGAGTCCACGAGCGCGAATCCGGCGAAGGCGAGGACGCCGCCGAGCAGTCCGCGCAGCCACCAGGCGAGGACGGCGAGGATACCGGCGAGCAGCAGGGGGTGGGGGGCGGTGAGGACGGCGTCGATGCCGTCGTACATGCCCTCCAGGACGGCGCGGATGGCGTCGAAGAGCCAGGAGAGGTGGTCGACCAGCCAGTCGACCCCGGAGTCGACCCAGTCGCCGAGCGGGAGCCTAGGCACGGGCGGTCACCTTCCTCTCGTCGCGGGGGTGGTCGCAGGCGATCGGGTCCCCCTGCTCGTCGCCGAGGAAGCCGACCAGACGGCGCTCCGGGACGACGCCCACGAGGGTGCGGTCGGCGTCGACGACGGCGACCGGGTGGCTCAGCCGGGCGCTGAGCGCGCACAGTTCGGTGAACGGCGTGCCGGGCGCGGCGGTCTCGCAGGCGCAGTTCGCCTCGTCGCCGCGGACGTCGGTGTCCATGACGGCGGCCGCGGTGAGCACGCGGGAGCGGTCGACGTCCTGGATGAAGGAGGCGACGTAGTCGTCGGCCGGGCGGAGCAGGATGTCCTCGGCGGTGCCGGTCTGGACGATGCGGCCGTCGCGCATGACGGCGATGCGGTCGCCCAGGCGCATGGCCTCGTTGAGGTCGTGGGTGATGAAGACGATGGTCTTGCGCAGCGTCTTCTGCAGTTCGAGGAGCTGGTCCTGCATGTCGCGGCGGATCAGCGGGTCCAGCGCGCTGAACGACTCGTCCATCAGGAGCACGTCGGCGTCGGTGGCGAGCGCGCGGGCGAGGCCGACGCGCTGCTGCATGCCGCCGGAGAGTTCGTCGGGCCAGGAGTCCTCCCAGCCGGCCAGCCCGCACAGGGCGAGCGCCTCGTCGGCGCGGCGTTCGCGCTCGGCGCGGGGCACGCCCTGCACGGCCAGGCCGTAGGCGGCGTTGTCGCGGACGCTGCGGTGCGGGAAGAGCGCGAAGTGCTGGAACACCATGCTGATCTTGTGGGCGCGGATCTCGCGCAGCTCGCGGTCGCCGAGCGCGGTGAGGTCCTGCCCGTCGAAGCGGACCCGGCCCGCGGTGGGCGTGAGCAGGCCGTTGAGCGTGCGCAGCAGGGTGGACTTGCCCGAGCCGGACAGGCCCATGACAACAAAGATCTCACCGGGTGCGACGGTGAAGGAGGCGTCGATGACGGCGGCGGTGCTGCCCTCCCCGCGCAGCTCGTCGCGGTCGGCGCCCTGTTCGAGCCGCGCCACGGCGTTCTCCGGTCGTCTGCCGAACACCTTGTAGAGATGTTCCGCTTCGATTCTCGCGGTCATGCATGTCCCTCGGCTAGGCGGCAAGGAGCAGGAGACGAGGGATAGTTGTCGCCCGATAAGCAACCGCCCCGTTCCGGCGCGCGGCGCCTGCCCGGTCGCATTTGAGCCAAACTCGGAAGTGGCCCAGGTCACACCCGCGGGCCCGGTGCGCGAGGCCGCTGTCAGTGCGGTGCGGCATGATGCGAGCGTGACCGGACGACTGATGCTTCTCGACACCGCCTCGCTCTACTTCCGCGCCTACTTCGGCGTGCCGGACTCGGTGCGGGCGCCGGACGGCACCCCGGTGAACGCGGTGCGCGGACTGCTGGACTTCATCGACCGCCTGGTCAAGGACCACCGCCCGGATCAGCTGGTGGCCTGCATGGACGCCGACTGGCGCCCCCAGTGGCGGGTCGACCTGATCCCCTCCTACAAGGCGCACCGGGTGGCCGAGGAGCACGAGGGCGCGCCGGACGCCGAGGAGGTCCCGGACACCCTCTCCCCGCAGGTCCCGGTGATCGAGGAGGTGCTGGACGCGCTCGGCATCGCCCGCGTGGGCGTGGCCGGATACGAGGCGGACGACGTGATCGGCACGTTCACCGCCCGCGCGGACGGCCCCGTCGACATCGTCACCGGCGACCGCGACCTGTACCAACTGGTGGACGACGCCCGCGAGATCCGTGTCCTGTATCCACTCAAGGGCGTCGGCACCCTCCAGCTCACCGACGAGGCGTGGCTGCGCGAGAAGTACGGAGTGGACGGCGGGGGTTACGCGGACCTGGCGCTGCTGCGCGGCGACCCGAGCGACGGCCTGCCGGGGGTGCCCGGTGTCGGGGAGAAGACGGCGGCCAAGCTGCTGGCCGAGTTCGGGGACCTGGCCGGGATCGTCGCGGCCGTGGACGACCCGAAGGCGAAGCTCACCCCGACCCAGCGCAAGCGCCTCACCGAGGCGGCCCCCTATCTCGCGGTCGCCCCGAAGGTGGTCCGGGTGGCCGGTGACGTCCCGCTGCCCGCCGTGGACACCGAGCTGCCGCACACCCCGCGCGACCCGGCCGCACTGGACGCGCTGGCCGCCCGCTGGGGCCTGGGCAGCTCGCTCCAGCGGCTGCTGACCACCCTGGAGGCGTGAGCGCGACCCCTCCACAAGGGGAATTTTCGGACGAAGGGACCCCCGGGAACAGGGCGACACCGGCGCGAGGTGCTAGCTTAGGTAAACCTAACCAAGGCAGCAGGAGGCCGTCATGGCAGAGCGTCCGGGGCGAAAGCCGCGCAAGCTCCATTCCGCCCAGGTGGTACGCACCGAGCGGCTGACCCCGCACGTCCAGCGGATCGTGCTCGGCGGCGCCGGACTGGCCGATTTCTCGGCCGACGCCTGGACCGACCACTATGTGAAGCTGCTCTTCGCCCCGGTGGTCGGCATGACCTACCCGGAGCCGTTCGACCTGGAGCGCGTCCAGGCCGAACTCCCCCGCGAACAGTGGCCGGTGACCCGTACGTACACCGTGCGCTCCTGGGACGCCGAGCACCGGGAGATGACCCTCGACTTCGTCATCCACGGCGACGAGGGTCTCGCCGGGCCCTGGGCCACCCGGGTCCGCCCCGGCGAGACCCTGCGCTTCTTCGGCCCCGGCGGCGCCTACGCCCCCGATGTGACGGCCGACTGGCATCTGCTCGTCGGGGACGAGAGCGCGCTGCCCGCCATCGCCCGCGCCCTGGAGTCTCTGCCGCCGGGGACGCCCGCGCACGCCCTGGTGGAGGTGGCCGGCCCCGAGGAGGAGCAGAAGATCGACTCCGATGTGGAGGTCGTCTGGCTGCACCGCGGGGACCGCCCGGTCGGCGAGGCCCTGCTGGAGGCCGTACGGGCACTTCGGTTCCCCGAGGGACGCGTGCACGCCTTCGTGCACGGCGAGGCGGCCTTCGTGAAGGAGCTGCGCCGGATGCTGCGGGTCGAAGCGCAGATCCCGCGCGAGGACCTGTCCATCTCCGGCTACTGGCGCCTGGGCCACAACGAGGACGGCTGGCAGGCGAGCAAGCCGGAGTGGAACGCGCGGATCGAGGCCGAGCAGGAGACCGCGGCCGCGTGAACCGGCCGGGGCGGCCGCTCAGTCGCCCCTGAGCCGGGCGTGCAGATGCATGTCGTGCCAGCCGTCCGGGTGCAGCAGCGCCCGGCGCCGGGTGCCCTCCACGGCGAACCCGGCCTTGGTGGCGACCCGGCAGGACGCCTCGTTGGCGGCTGCGTGCATCAGCTCCAGCCGGTTGAAACCGATCTCGTCGAACGACCAGCGCACCAGCGCGTCCGTGGCATGCCGGGCCACGCCCTGCCCGCGCGCCGCCGCCACCGTCCAGTACGCCACCTCGGCCACACCGTCCCGCAGACGGATCTCCCGCAGCGCGGCCCGGCCGCGCAGCTCGCCGGTGTCCGCGCGCACCACGGCCCACTGGGCGTCGCTCTCCCGCGCCCACTCCGCGTGCCAGTTCTCGATCCAGCCCGCGGCCTCCTCCGGGGAGTCGCAGGACTTGGCGTGCCACTGGTTGAGCGTCGGGTCCTGGAACGCGGCGTGCACGGCGGACGCGTCCTCGGCCCGCCAGGGGCGCAGGCGCAGCCCGGCACCGGCCGGGATCTCGGGCTGCGGCCGACGGGACAGGGTTCCTTCGGGCAGCACCGGGCTGGTCAGATAGGGCATGCCCGGCATCCTGCCAAGCGCCGGGCGGCGGGCCAACCGAATTGGGCGCCCCCCGTAACCTGGGACACCTGATGAGACGCCGTACGCAGCCCCCGCCCGCCCCGCTCCCCCAGCGCCGGGGTGTCGACCCGGTGCGGGTGCGGCTGCCCGGGAACGGGGCATGGGCCACGGTGCGCGAACACCTCGTGGCGCGGCTCACGGGCGCCGGTCCGGGCATGGTCGAGGCGATGTTCGACGCCGGGGCGGTGGTGGGCGCCGACGGGCTGCCGGTGGCGTCGGACGCGCCGTACCGGCCGGGGATGTTCGTGTGGTTCCACCGCGAGCTGCCACCGGAGGTGCCGGTGCCGTTCCCGGTCGAGGTGGTGTACCGGGACGAGCACATCGTCGTCGCCGACAAGCCGCACTTCCTGGCCAGCACCCCGCGCGGCTCCCATGTCTCCGAGACCCTGCTCGCCCGCCTCCGCCACGACCTCGGCCTGCCCGCACTCGGCGCCGCGCACCGGCTGGACCGGCTCACCGCCGGACTGGTGCTGTTCACCGTCCGCCCCGAGGAACGCGGCTCCTACCAGGGCCTGTTCCGCGACCGCCGGGTGCACAAGGAGTACGAGGCCGTCGCCCGGCACGATCCGGCGCTGGAGCTGCCCCGGACCGTGCGCAGCCGCATCCTGAAGGAGCGCGGGGTGCTGGCCGCGCGGGAGGTGCCGGGCGAGCCCAACGCGGTGACGCGGGTGGAGCGGGCCGGACACCGCGAGAGCGACGGGCTGGCCCGGTACCGGCTGCTGCCCGCCACCGGCCAGACCCATCAGCTGCGGGTGCATCTGAACGCGCTCGGCGTCCCCATCCTCGGCGACCCCCTGTATCCGGAGATCGCCCCCGCGGCGGCGCCCGGCGACTTCCGCCGACCCCTCCAACTCCTCGCCCGTGGGCTCGCGTTCACCGATCCGGTCACCGGCGCCCGGCACAGCTTCATCAGCGGGCGCACGCTCCAGGCGTGGGCGTCGCCCGAGGAGTGGGCCGACGCCTGACGGCCGGGCCTACTCCCCCAGCAGCCACCGCCACATCCGCTGCCAGCGGCTCGGCGGGACGCTCTCCGGCGCGGGCGGGACGGCGGGTGGGGCGGTGGCCGGGGTCGGCTCCACCCGTTCCTCCGCCCTCTCCACCCTCTCCGCCCGTTCTTTCTGCCGCTCGCGCGGCGGGGCCACCGGCTCCGGCATCCGGTGCGGGTGGAGGGAGGACATGCTGGGCGCCCGGTTGACGTCCTGCTTCGGCTTGGGCTCGAACAGCACCGGCAGCGACACCAGATGCCGGGACGCGATCGAGGACCGCCAGCGCAGATCCTCCTCGGCGCACTCCAGCCGGATGTCCGGCAGCCGGGTCAGCAGGGCGTCCACCCCGATGTCGGCCACGGCTCGCCCGATGTCCTGACCGGGGCATTCGTGCGGGCCCCCGCCGAAGGCGAGATGGGACCGGTTGCCCATCATGTGCGCGGTCGGGTCGGGGCGTACCCGCGGGTCGAGGTTGCCCGGCGCGGGCGCGAACAGCAGCCCGTCGCCCCGCCGGATGCGCTGCCCGCCCAGCTCGGTGTCCTGCTTGGCGTAGTAGCCGAGGACGGTGCTGAACGGCGGCTCGTCCCACAGGGACTGCTCGATCGCCTCCGGCACCGTCATCTGCCCGCCGTTGAGCCGGGCCCGGAAGCCCGGTTCGGTCAGCACCATGCGCAGCGCGTTGGCCAGCAGGTTGGCGGTGGTCTCGTACGCGGCGAACAGCAGCAGCCGCAGATGCTCGCGGACCTCGTCGTCGGTCAGCCCCGCCGCGTGCGTGATCAGGTGGCTGGTGACGTCGTCCTCGGGGCGGGCGCGGCGCCGGGTGGTGAGCCTGCTGAGCGCGCCCATGACGTGGGCATGGCTCTCGTTGGCGGTCGCGGTGCCCTTGAGCGCGTCCCGGGCGGCCTGCACCATCCGGTCGTCGTACTCCTCGGGCATGCCGAGGATCTCGCACATCACGGCCATCGGCAGATGTTCGGCGAACTGGGAGACCAGATCGGCCCGGCCACGCCCGCAGAAGCGGTTGACGAGTTCCTGGGTGGATCCGTTGATGGAGCGGCGCAGGCCCCGGTGGTCGATGGTCGCCATGGCGGCGGTGACGGCCGCGCGCAGCCGCTGGTGCTCGTCGCCCTCGGCGTGCGCGCAGATCGGCTGCCGGGCGATGTGCGGCATCAGCGGATGGTCGGGCTTGACCATGCCCTCCAGCAGCGGGGTCCAGCCCCGGCTGTCGCGGGTGTACTGCGAGGGGCTGCGCACCATGTGCAGGTTCTCGGCGTGCCCGAGGACCACCCACATGGGCACGTCGTCGTGCAGGAGTACGGGGGCGACCGGGCCGTGCTTCTCGCGCAGCCGCTCGTACAGGCCGTCCAGGTCGAGCGCGTCCGGGCCGTACAGCCGGTGCAGGCCGCCGGGGCCGGTGCCGTGCGCGGGGCAGCCCGGCGGCGGGCCGGGCACGGTGTCGGGAATGCCTGTCGGGGTCTGGGGTTCAGGCGTCACAGTGATCGCTCCGAAGGAAGACGTCTGGGTTTGTGCGCCCGCTCAGGTCAGGGCGCCGGACCGGGCGAGGGAGTGCAGGAAGTGCATCAGCGTCAGCAGGGTGTCCCGGCTGGAGGCGCGGCGGCGTACGTCGCACTCGACGATCGGGATCTCCGGGGCCAGGTCGAGCGCGCCGCGCAGCTCCTCGATCGCGTGCCGGGGCGCGTCCGGGAAGGAGTTGACGGCGACGATGAACGGCACGCCGCGCTCCTCCAGGCGGCCCATGACGTCGAAGCTGACGTCCAGGCGGCGGGTGTCTACCAGGACGACCGCGCCGAGCGCGCCCTCGAAGAGGCGGTTCCACAGGAACCAGAACCGTTCCTGGCCGGGGGTGCCGAACAGGTACAGCACCAGTTTCTCGGTGATGCTGATGCGGCCGAAGTCCATGGCCACGGTGGTGGCCGTCTTGGTCTCGGAGCCATAGTTGTCGTCCACGCCGATCCCGGCCTGGGTCATGGTCTCCTCGGTGGTCAGCGGTCTGATCTCGCTGACCGAGCCGACCATGGTGGTCTTGCCGACGCCGAAGCCGCCCACGATCACGATCTTCACCGCGGCCTGGGCGCTCTGCGGGAGCCGCTCCTCGGTGCGCGGGCCGGGGATCGCGGGGGCGGCGTCAGAGGCGTTGAAGTCCATGCATCACCGCTTCGAGGAGGGACCGGTCGGGGAGCGCCTGGCGGACGATCGGGGCGCGCGCCTGCACGAGGTCGGCGCCGATCAGCTCGGAGAGCAGCGCGGTCATCGCGCTGAACGGCAGGTCGAGGTAGGCCGAGAGTTCGGCCACGGACAGGGGTGCGGAGCAGAGCCGGAGCACGGCCGCCTGTTCGGGGGTGCCGGACGGCGGAGGCGCGGAACGGGCCACGATCAGGGTGACCAGGTCGAGCTGCGCCCGCCCGCCCTCGTGGAGGCCGGTGACGGCGTACAGCCGCTCGGGGTTGCCGCTCTCCCCCTCGTCGCCCGCCTCCGGGGCGACGGGCGGCGGGGAGGGCGCCTCCTGCGGCAGACGCCGTTTGCGGCGCGGCGTCATACGGCCTGCCCGCCGCGCCGGGGCGGACTGGTGAGGTGGGCGCCGATCCGGACGACGAGGTCGCGCATCATGCCGCCCATCCGGCCCGGCTCGCACACCACGTCGGCGAGGACGGCGAGGTAGGCGTTGTCACCGGCAGCCATCAGATAGAAGTAGCCGCCGTCGATCTCGATGACGACGAGCTTCATCTCGCCGCTGCTGCCGGGCAGTTCCTGGGCGACCGCCCCGGCCAGGCTCTGCACTCCGGCGCAGGCGGCGGCCACCCGGTCGGCGGCGTCGGGGTCGCCGCCGTAGCGGGCGATGCGCAGGCCGTCCGAGGAGAGCACCACGATCATCTCGATGCCGGGTACGCCGTCGTGCAGTTGCTTGAGCATCCAGTCGAAGTTGGCGCGCTGCTGGATCACTTGGGCTCCCCCTCGTCCCCGGCCCCGGTGTCGGCCGAGTCGTCGATCAGATGCAGGTAGGCGGTCGGATTCCGGGTGAAGTCGGTCGGGTGGGCGCCCTCGTTGCCCTTCTTCATGCCCTCCCAGAAGGCGTCGACCCACATGCCCGGTTCGCGGTCGAGAAGCTTCTGCCGCTCGGGGTCGGTCTCCGGCTGGGGCTGCGGCTGGGGCTGGGACCAGATGGTGGGGCGGCCCTCGCGTTCGGCCTGCTCGATGGCGGCCTGTTCGGCGTACCGCTGGCTGAGCGGCACCGTCACCCGGCTGCGCCGCTGCGGCAGTCCGTTCGCCGTCCACTCGGTGACCTCGGGGACGTCGTCCTCCATCGAGACCGGGGCGGGGACGCGCGGGGCGGTGGGGCGGCGGCGCTTGGGCGGACGCTTCGGCCCTTCCAGCGCGCCGAGTTCGGGCATCGGCACGGCGGTGGCCCCGATACCGTGCGCGGCGCCGACACCGGGCTCGGTGGTGAGCATGTCGCGCGGTACGACGAGGATGGCGCGGACACCGCCGTACGCGGAGGCGCGCAGCGAGACGTCCATGCTGAAGGCGTTGCAGAGCCGGCCGACCACGGCGAGGCCGAGCCGGGGGCTGTCACCGAGGTTGTGCGCGTCGTCGTCGGCGCGGGCGTCCAGGATCATCTGCTCGACGCGGGCCCGCCCCTCCTCGCTGAGGCTGACCCCGGCGTCCTCGATCTCGATGGCGAGGCCGGTCTGCACCTCGAAGGCGGTGACGTGCACCTTGGTCGAGGGCGGCGAGTAGCGGGTGGCGTTGTCGAACAGCTCGGCGGCGGCGTGGATGATCGGCTCGACCGAGGTGCCCTTGATGTTGATGTTGACGATCGAGGCGAGGTTGATCCGGGGGAACTCCAGGATGCGGGACATCGCACCGCGCAGCACGCTGTAGAGCGAGACGGGCACCGGCCACTGGCGGCCCGGTCGGCCGCCGCCGAGCACCGAGATGGAGTCGGCGAGGCGGCCGATCAGCGCGGTGCCGTGGTCGACGCGCAGCAGGTCGTCGAAGACCTCGGCGTTGCGGCCGTGGTCCTCCTCCATCTCCCGCAGTTCCTTGGCCTGTTGGTGGACGATGGCCTGCACGCGCCGGGCGGTGGTGACGAACGCCCGCTGGGTGGCGTCCCGCATGTTGATCTCATGCTCGGCGCCACGCAGCGCGATGCGCAGCAACTCACGCTGGGACTGCGGAAGATGACGCAGCTCGGGATCCTCGTCGACGACGTTGCGCAGCACGTCCCGCAGCCGCTCGCCCCGGCGCAGCCGCCCGAGCGCCAGGGGCAGCACCTCGGAGCCGAGGCGGACGATCTCCGCGTCATGGGCGGCGATGCGATGCTCCAGATACGCGGTGTGCCGGGCGTTCTCGGCCTGCACGGACCGGAGTTGACGCCCGCGACGCACCACCTCGCTCGCGGTGGCGAGCAGCAGCAGCGTGGCCACGGCTCCGCAGCAGCCGACGGCGAGACGGGCGGACCGCGGCACCAGGAACACGGCCGCCGCGGTCACCGCGACCATCACCAGGGCGGGCGGCAACAACGCCTGCGCGTACGGACGTTCACGGACACCGGGAGGTTTCTGAACACTCACCATGGATGCCTTCTGGGAAGAACGGTATATAGGGGAACAGGCGCCCGAATCCATCTCAACCGGGTCCGCCGCGGGCGAGCCTAATCCGACCGGGACACCCCCGTGTCATATTCGGCAAGCACCTGAAATCCCCCGAGCAACAGGAGTACCGTCGCCCCTATTTACACAGCGTGCACCCATTCGAACACGCTTGGTAACGCAACACGGGCGTGCAAAAAGGGCCGACCGAAGCCGACCCTTCTTGGCGCGGAGAACCTCACCCCACGGACGAGTAGGCGACCACTCCCCGCAGCAGCTGATCAACAGCCTTGCGCGCATTCTTGGCGACCGTCGAGCCCTCCGCAGGAGCAGCCGCCGCGACCTGCCCGAGCACGTCGATCACCTGCTTGGTCCACCGCACGAAGTCCCCCGCGGGCATCTCCGCCTCGCGGAGCACCTCGTCGAGCCCCTTCCCGGAGGCCCACTGATGGGCGACCCAGGCGAACCCGAGGTCCGGCTCCCGCTGCCCGACACCCTCGGTCTGGCTGATCCCGAAGTCCTCCTCCAGGCCGTCCAGCCGCCCCCAGATCCGCACCATCTCGCCGAGCGCGCTCTGGGCCGGGCCGGAGGGCAGCTTGGGCGCCATGGCGTCGTCGCTGACCCGCGACTCGTACACCAACGCCGAGACGCAGGCGGCGAGTTCGGCGGGGCCGAGCCCCTCCCACACGCCCTCGCGCAGGCATTCACTGGCCAGCAGGTCCAACTCGCCGTAGAGCCGGGCGAGCCGCTTGCCGTTGGCGGTGACCTCGTCGCCCCGCAGATAGTCCAGTTCGGTCAGCAGGGCCACGATGCGGTCGAAGGTCCGCGCGATGGTGTTGGTACGGCCCTCGATGCGCCGCTCCAGCTGCGAGGTGTCCCGCTGCAGCCGGTGGTAGCGCTCGGCCCAGCGGGCGTGGTCCTCGCGGTCGTCGCAGCCGTGGCAGGGGTGCGCGCGGATCTCGGTGCGCAGCCGGGCGATCTGCCGGTCGTCGGCGGCCTGTGCGCGCTTCTTCCGGGCGCGCTCCGGCGGGATGTGCCCGGCCTTGGTCCGCAGCGCGGAGGCGAGGTCCCGGCGGGACTGCGGAGAGCGGGCGTTGAACGTCTTCGGGATGCGCATCCGGTCCAGCGCCTCCACCGGGACGGGGAAGTCGATGGACGCCAGCCGCTTGACCTGCCGTTCGGCGGTGAGCACCAGCGGGCGGGGCCCGTCGTGGTGGTCGAAGCCCCGGTGGCCACCGGTCCGCCCGGCGGGCAGGCCGGGGTCGAGGACGAGGGCGAGGCCCGCGAACTTGCCGGTGGGCACATGGATGATGTCGCCCGCCTTGAGCTTCTCCAGGGCGACGGCGGCCTCGGCGCGCCGCTCGCTGGCGCCCTGCCGGGCCAGCTCGGTCTCCCGGTCCTTCAGTTCGCGACGCAGTCGCGCGTACTCGTCGAAGTCGCCGAGGTGGCAGGTCATGGAGTCCTTGTAGCCCTCCAGGCCCTCCTCGTTGCGCTGCACCTGCCGGGAGATCCCGACGACCGACTTGTCGGCCTGGAACTGGGCGAACGAGGTCTCCAGCAGCTCCCGCGAGCGGTGCCGCCCGAACTGCTCGACCAGGTTGACCGCCATGTTGTACGACGGCTTGAAGCTGGAGCGCAGCGGATAGGTGCGCGTGCCCGCGAGCCCGGCCAGGTGCTCGGGGCTCATCCCCCGCTGCCACAGCACCACCGCGTGGCCCTCGACGTCGATACCGCGCCGCCCAGCCCGGCCGGTGAGCTGGGTGTACTCGCCGGGGGTGATGTCGGCGTGCTGTTCGCCGTTCCACTTGACGAGCTTCTCCAGCACCACCGAACGGGCGGGCATGTTGATGCCGAGCGCGAGGGTCTCGGTGGCGAACACGGCCTTGACCAGGCCGCGCACGAACAGCTCCTCCACGACCTCCTTGAAGGTCGGCAGCATGCCCGCGTGGTGGGCGGCGATACCGCGCTCCAGGCCCTCGAGCCACTCGTAGTAGCCGAGGACGTGCAGGTCCTCGGGCGGGATGTTGGCGGTGCGCTCCTCGACCAGGGCGCGGACCTGCTCGCGCTCCTCCTCGTCGTTGAGCCGGAGCCCCGCGTACAGGCACTGCTGGACGGCGGCCTCGCAGGCGGCGCGGCTGAAGATGAAGGTGATGGCGGGCAGCAGGCCCTCGGAGTCCAGGCGCTCGATGACCTCGGGGCGGCCCGGTGTCCAGGCGCGCTGGCGCTGCCTGCGCTCCCGCTCCCGGTCGGCCTCGCGCATGCCGCGGCCGCGCTTGCGGTCCTGGTAGGAGGGCCGGGTGGCCTCCATCCGGGCGAGCCGGGCGAGGTCGGGGTTGACGGCCTTCTTGTGGCCCTCGCCCTCCTCGAACAGGTCGTACATCCGCCGCCCGGCCAGCACGTGCTGGAACAGCGGTACGGGCCGGTGCTCGGAGACGATCACCTCGGTGTCGCCGCGCACGGTGTCCAGCCAGTCGCCGAACTCCTCCGCGTTGGACACGGTGGCCGACAGCGACACCAGGGTCACCGACTCGGGCAGGTGGATGATCACCTCTTCCCAGACGGCGCCCCGGAAACGGTCGGAGAGGTAGTGCACCTCGTCCATGACCACGTAGCCGAGGCCCAGCAGGGTCTGGGAGCCCGCGTACAGCATGTTCCGCAGCACCTCGGTCGTCATGACGACGATCGGGGCGTCGGAGTTCACGCTGTTGTCGCCGGTGAGCAGGCCGACCTTGTCGGCTCCGTAGCGGCGGCACAGGTCGGCGTACTTCTGGTTCGACAGCGCCTTGATGGGTGTCGTGTAGAAGCACTTCTTGCCCTGCTCCAGGGCCAGGTGGACGGCGAACTCGCCCACGATCGTCTTGCCGGAGCCGGTGGGGGCGGCCACCAGCACGCCCTTGCCGCCCTCGAGTGCCTGACAGGCTTCCACCTGGAAGTCGTCGAGACCGAAGTCGTACATCTCGCGGAAGCCCGCGAGCGCGGTGGCCTGCTCGGCTGCCCGCACTCGGGACGCCGCGTACCGCTCGGCCGGTGAGAGGTCCTCTGTCATCGTGCTTTCGAGCGTACCGGGCCGAACCGACAACAGGACGATCATTATCGCTTCCCACGCCCACCGAAACGGAATGACCGGCTCCGAGCCGGTGGCGCACATGGATGAGGGGCCGGACGGAAGATCCGTCCGGCCCCTCACCACGGGTCCTGGTCCGCTCAGGTGACGTCGTCGTAGCCGTCGTACCGGCCCGGCGGCAGGGCCTCGGTCTGGCGGCCCTGCTCGGGCACCGCGGCGGACAGCCGCTCCACCCCACCGACCGGCTCCGGCCTGAGGTCCAGCGGTGACGCCTCGTCGTCGTCCAGCTCGGCGGACTCCTCGGCGCGCTCACGGCGCCGGTCGTTGAGCAGGGCGATGCCGACGGCGATGAAGTACAGCACCACGATGGGTCCGGCCAGCGCGATCATGCCGAAGGGGTCGGTGGTGGGGGTGGCGACGGCGCCGAAGACGAAGACGCCCATGACCACACCGCGCCACCAGCCGGCCATGCGGCGCCCGGTCACCACACCGGCGAAGTTCAGCATGACCAGCAACAGCGGAAGCTCGAAGGCGCCGCCGAAGATGAGGATCATCCGGACGATGAAGTCCAGGACCTTGTCCATCGGCAGGATGTTCGCCGACCCGTCGGGGGTGATGCCCAGCAGCACCCGCATGCTGATCGGCAGGATCGTGTAGGCGAGCCAGGCGCCCGCCATGAAGAGCGGCACCGCCGCGGCCACGAACCCGTAGGTGTATTTGCGCTCGTTGCGGTGCAGGCCCGGCGCGATGAACGCCCACAGCTGGTAGAGCCAGACGGGGCTGGAGATGACCACACCCGCCATGAAGCAGACCTTCACCGTGGTGGTGAAGGGCGACAGCAGGTCGGTGTAGGCGATGACGGCGCAGGAGCCTCCGGTGGACTCCCCCAGACCCTGGGTGCAGCGCGGGACCGGCTGCGAGAGGAAGGACATCAGGTTCTGGCTGTAGAAGGCGGCCACCACGGAGACCACCGTGATCGCCAACATGCCCTTCGCGAGCCGGTTGCGCAGCTCACGCAGGTGCTCCACGAGGGGCATCCGCCCCTCGGGGTCCTTCTCTTTCTTGCGGGCAGACTTGAGCAACCCACGTCCTCATCTCGTGCGGCAGGCCGGGAATGCGGCCGCGGGTCAGCGCTGGGGGGTGTCCGAGGGCTCGTTGACCGGGCGGGCGCTGTTCACGTCGCCGGGAGCGGACTGGATGGTGCGCTGCACGGGAGGCTGCTCCCCGGGGGCGGGCGAGGCGGCCGGGCCGGAGGCGTTGCTCTCGTCCTTCATCGCCTTGGCCTCGCTCTTGAGGATGCGCGCGGACTTGCCCAGCGAGCGGGCCATGTCCGGAAGCTTCTTCGCGCCGAAGAGCAGGAAGACGACGACGAGGATGAGAATGATCTCGGTAGGACCGAGCCTTCCGATCATGAGTGTGTACCTTCTCACCGAGGCGGGGGTGGGGGTGCTGCCCGGCCGCTCGGACAGGCGTCCGAGAAGGTGGGCCGGCAGCGATCGTAACGCTCAGGGGTAAACGGGAGGCAATCCCCGTGCGTACTCCCGGTCGGCGGTACGCGCCTCGTTATCCGCACCGCGATCAGCAGCGTACCCGCACGCCTGTCCCGCATGACAGGGCGAAGTGACGCAAACCGCTTGTGGCGTGTCCGGCGTCCTGGCCGCCGCGCAGGTCAGAAGGTGTCGGCGGCGCGGGCGGTGCTCACCGCGGCCCGCTCCAGGTCCTCGGCGGCCCGGCTGATCCGGCGCCCGGAATCGGCCACCTGCACACCGAGCTGCCGCGCCGCCAGGAACACCCGGACGGCGAACACCCCGAGGACGGCGAGACCCAGAAAACCCATGGCTACCGCGAACATCGGCCAGAACATGAGGACGAGCCTAGACCGTCTCAGACGGCCGAGTGCAGCCGCAGGGTCCGCACCCCGGCCCCGCTGAGCAGCTGCACGATCCGCTCCCCGGCGGGCTTGCGCACCGCCGTACCGCACTCGGGGCAGGTGAAGGAGTAGAACGTGGTCCGGCTGGAGCCGCCGACGGCCAGCCGCAACGCGCCCGCGGCGAGTTCGAACCGGCCCCGGCAACCGGGGCAGGCCGCCTTGAACACCACGGGGACGACACTCCGCATCCCGGCGAACGCGGCGGCCGCCGTCACCTCGCGCGTCACCGGCGCCGACGTCTCGTTCACGACGTGTGCTCCGGCCCCTCGTACGCCGCCAGGGCCTCGCGGGCGGCCCGGCGGGCGCGGTCGGCGAGGTCGGGCGGTGAGGCGATCCGGCCGTCCGGGCCGAGCCGCAGGGCGAGGCGCCGCAGGGAGGCCGGGTCGGGGGTGCGCAGCGTGATGCGCAGGCCTCCGTCGGGCAGCTCCTCCGCGCTGTCGTGCGGGTAGTACTCGGCGACCCAGCGACCGCCGGGGCCGACCTCGACCACGACCTCCGGGTCCTCGGCGGCGGGCTGCACCAGCCCCTCGGACAGGTCGCGCGGTTCTATCTCGGGCGGCGCGGCGGGCTCGTCCAGGATGCGGATCTCCGCGACCCGGTCCAGCCGGAAGGTACGGCGCGCCTCCGAGCGGCGGCACCACGCCTCGACGTAGGTGTGCCCCACGCTGACCAGGCGGATCGGGTCGATCTCCCGCTCGGTCAGCTCGTCCCGGGCCGGGGAGTAGTAGCGCACCCACAGCCTGCGGCGCTCGGAGATGGCCCGGTCCACGTCGGCGAAGACACCGCCCTCGGACTCGAAGGTCACCGACAGCCGGGAGCTGGCCCCGGCCGCCTCACCGGCGGCGGTCTCCACCTTGGCGGTGGCCCGCACCAGCGCCTGCCGGTCGCTCTCGCGCAGCCCGGGCAGCGTGGCCACCGCGCGGGCGGCCACCAGCAGCGCGGTCGCCTCGTCGGCGGCGAGCCGGAGTGGTTCGGCCGCGTCCTCGCCGAGCGCCGCCGGGTTGTGCCACCAGATGCGCTCGCCGTCGGTGTCGATGTCCAGCAGATCCCCGCCCCGGAAACTGGTGCCGCACATGGGCAGCACGTCCAGGTCGGAGACGAGTTCGTCCTCGGTGATGCCGAAGGCGCGGGCCACGTCCGCGATCCGGGCGCCGGGGCGCTCACGCAGATACGTGACCAGCGAGAGCATCCGCCGGGTCTGGTCGATGGCGTTCACGGGCCTTGCCGGTTTGCCTGCCATGGTCTTGGTTCCGCTCCCCCTCAGCCCTTGGCCACGGCACGCAGCCGGTCCACCACGTCCGCACGCAGCTCGGCCGGTTCCAGCACCACCACGTCCGGCCCGAACTCCACCAGCCAGGCATCCAGCCCGTGCCCGTACGGAATCTCCAACTCGTCCCAGCCGTCACCCAGTTCCCGCACCTTGCCGGCCTTGGCCCGCAAGGGGTAACCGGCACCCGCGCGCAGCCGGATCAGCGCCGAGCGGTCGGCGGTCTCCCCCGCCCACCCGGCGACGGTCTCCCGCACGGTGACCACGTCCGGCACCGGCGCGGTGAAGCCCGTACCGCGCGCCCGGACCTTGCCGGTGATCCGGGACAGCCGGAACACGCGCTCCGCGCCCCGCTCACGGTCGTGACCCGCCAGGTACCAGTGGCCGCGCCAGCACTCCAGCGCCCACGGCTCGACGTGCCGGGTCTCGGGGCGGGCGGCGGACGCCTTGCGGTAGTCGAAGACGACCGGACGGCGGTCCCGGCAGGCCAGCATCAGCGGTTCGAAGGCGGCCTCGTGCACGGGGATGCGCGGCTCCAGCGCGCCGTGCGAGCCATAGGGGTCGACGTCCTCGGGCAGCCCGGCCGCGCGCAGCTTCTGCAGGGCGCCGCTGGCCGCACCGGCCAGCCGGGCCTGCTGCCAGACCTTGGCGGCCAGGCCCAGGGCCGCGGCCTCCTCGGCGTCCAGGGTGATCGCGGGCAGCCGGTTGCTGTCGCGGCGGGCGAGATAGCCGACGTCGCCCTCGAGGTTCTCCACGGTCTCGATGACCAGGCCCAGCTCGCGCAGATCGTCCTTGTCCCGCTCGAACATGCGGTTGAAGGAGTCGTCCGACCCGGCTTCCAGGTACGCCTCGATGGACCCGCGCAGCTCGCGCTTGCTGAGCGGCCGCCGTGTGCCGAGCAGGCACAGCGCGAGGTTCATCAGCCGCTCGGCCTTGGCAATGGCCATCGACGCCCTACGCCTTCCCTCAGATGCTTCCGACCGTTGACCGTACCGCTCCGGGGTGGCGCGGCAAAAGCCGGAGCAAAGAAGAAGGGCCTACGCGGACGACAAGGGTCGAAGAAGAAGGGCCCGTGCACCAGGCACGGGCCCCACTTCGATCAGAACCGATCAGATCGGCTCAGGTCAGCGCTTGGCGACGCCCACGAGGTCGCAGACGAAGATCAGCGTCTCACCCGGCGCGATCCGGCCACCGGCACCCCGGTCGCCGTACGCGAGGTGCGCCGGGATGACCAGCTGGCGACGGCCGCCGACCTTCATGCCCTGCACACCCTTGTCCCAGCCCTGGATGACCTGGCCGGCACCGAGCTGGAAGTCCAGCGGCGTGCCGCGGTTCCAGGACGCGTCGAACTCCTCACCCGTGGAGAACGCGACGCCCACGTAGTGCACCTTGACGAAGTCGCCCGCCTCGGCGACCTCGCCGTCGCCCTCCCAGATGTCCTTGATCTCAAGGTCCGCCGGCGGCTCGCCGCCCGGAAAGTCGACCTCGGGCTTGTCGATGCTCACGTCAAAAGCTCCTGCTTGTGTACGAAACGAAACACGGACAGTCTGTCATCCCCGCAGCTCCGGCGCCCGGAACGCTACATCGCCGCGAGGATGTCCACCGTGAAGACCAGCGTGGCGCCCTTCTTGATACCGCTCCCGCTCGGCGGATTGTCGCCGTAGCCCAGGTCCGGCGGCACCACGATCAGCACCCGGCTGCCGACCTTCTTCCCCGTGACCCCCTGCGCAAGTCCCTTCACGACCTGCTCCATCTGCTCCACCGAGAACTGGCTCAGCCGCCCCGAACCGTACGTCTTCTGGAACGTCCGGCCGCCCTGCCACTCCAACCCCTGGAACTGGCACAGGATCGCCTGCTTCTTGGTGACCTCGTCCCCGTCACCCTCCAGGACGTAGTTCGACACCAGCTTCTTCGGCGGGTCCGACTTCGGCAGCGTCACCTTCGGCAGATTGCCGTCCGTGTTCGTGGCCACCTTCGGCAGCGCCGCGTCCGTCTGCGGGATCTCCTTGCCCTTCGCCGAACTCTTGGCGTTGAAGGAGTCCAGCAGATCGATCACGAACACCAGCGTGTCCGTACCCTTGATCCCCGCCTGCTCATTGCCCGACGGCCCGTACCCCCAGGTCGGCGGCACCGCGATCTCCACCCGGCTGCCGATCTTCTTCCCCGTCAGCGCGTACCGCCAGCCGTCGATGATGCTGCCCTGCGCCAGCTGCAGCACCAGCGGATTGCGGTCGTAGGAGTTGTCGAAGACCTTCCCCGAGCTCCAGATCTGGCCCAGGTAGTTCGCCTGGATGAAGTCGTTCTCCGCCACCGTGCGGCCGTTGCCCGCGATCACCGTCTTGACCGCCAGGTCCTTCGACGGGTCCCCCGACCCCTTGGCGACCGTCGGCTTCTCCCCGAAGTTCGTCCCCGCCGTGATCGCCGGCAGCGGCCCCTCCACGATCTTCGGCGGCGGAGGCGACGACGCCGACGGCGAGGGGGACGCACTGGACTTGCTCGACTTCGAATCGCCGTCGCCGCACCCGGCGAGCGTGACCAGTCCAGCGGGAACGGCGGCCAGGAGGAGTGAGCGTCGGCGCACGGGAGATGCCTCGTAATCGGTCGATCTTGCGGATTGGTGCGCGCAACTCTACGGCGTGACAAGGGCGCCGTACGGGAAACGTACGGCGCCCGTGTGGCGCTCGAAGGCAATACGGCGCCAAAAGCCGCGACCGGAGGGGCCGCTCCTACATTCCGGCGATCAGCTTCTCCACCCGGTCGTCCACCGAACGGAACGGGTCCTTGCACAACACCGTGCGCTGCGCCTGGTCGTTGAGCTTCAGATGCACCCAGTCGACCGTGAAGTCCCGGCGCTGTTCCTGCGCCCGCCGGATGAAATCACCACGCAGCCGCGCCCGAGTCGTCTGCGGCGGTACCGACTTGCCCTCGAAGATCTTCAGGTCATTGCAGATCCGCGCCGCCTGACCCTTCTTCTCCAGCAGGTAGTACAGCCCACGACGCCGGTGGATGTCGTGATACGCGAGGTCTATCTGCGCGACCCGCGGATGCGACATCGTCATGTTGTGCTTCTCGCGGTACCGCTCGATGAGCTTGTACTTCATCACCCAGTCGATCTCGGTACCGATGCGGTCCAGGTCCTCCGACTCGATCGCGTCCAGCGTCCGGCCCCACAGCTCCAGCACCTGCGCGACCGTACCCGTACGGATGCCCCGGCGGTCACAGAAGTCCACCGCCTTGTCGAAGTACTCGCGCTGCACCTCCAGCGCCGACGCCTCCCGGCCACTGGCGAGACGCACCTTGCGCCGCCCGGTGATGTCATGACTGACCTCACGGATCGCCCGGATCGGGTTCTCCAGCGTCAGATCCCGCATCACCGTGCCCGCCTCGATCATGCGCAGCACCAGATCGGTGGCACCGACCTTCAGCAGCATCGTCGTCTCGGACATGTTCGAGTCACCCACGATGACATGCAGCCGCCGATAGCGCTCGGCGTCCGCGTGCGGCTCGTCACGGGTGTTGATGATGGGCCTCGAACGCGTCGTCGCCGACGACACGCCCTCCCAGATGTGCTCCGCCCGCTGGCTCACGCAGTACACCGCACCACGCGGCGTCTGCAGCACCTTGCCCGCGCCGCACAGCAGCTGCCGGGTCACCAGGAACGGGATGAGGATGTCCGCGAGCCGGGAGAACTCCCCGTGCCGCGCCACCAGATAGTTCTCGTGGCAACCATAGGAGTTGCCCGCCGAGTCGGTGTTGTTCTTGAAGAGGTAGACGTCGCCCGCGATTCCCTCCTCGTGCAGGCGTCGTTCCGCGTCCACCAGGAGTCCCTCGAGAATGCGCTCGCCGGCCTTGTCGTGAGTGACCAACTCGGTCACATTGTCACACTCGGGTGTCGCGTATTCCGGATGTGAGCCCACGTCGAGATACAGCCGGGCACCGTTCCGCAGAAAGACATTGCTGCTGCGGCCCCATGACACGACACGGCGGAAGAGGTACCGCGCCACCTCGTCAGGAGACAGACGCCGCTGTCCCCTGAACGTGCACGTGACGCCGTACTCGTTCTCCAGCCCGAAAATGCGGCGGTCCATGACTGAACATTACGCCCGATCCCCTGAACTGAAACGGGGTTCGGCAGCACGATCTGGATCATTTTCCGATGAAGCCGCAACCACACCGCCCCCGACGGGAGCCGTCAGCACCCGTCCCGTGGCCAGCAGGACCAGCAACGACACACCCCCCGCCACCCCCGGCAGCGCGAACCCCCACGACGCACCACCCGACTGGACCACCGGCCCCGCGAGCCCCGTCCCCACCGACGCGCCCACCATGAACGTCGTCACCAGCCACGAGAAAGCCTCCGTCACCGTCCCCGCCGGAGCATGACGGTCCACGATGATGAACGCGCACGCGATGCACGGCGCCAGGAACACCCCCGACACCACCGACAACAACACCATCGCCACCGTGCCCGGCATCAGCAGCAACGGCAGGTAACACACCGCCAGCAACGCCACCAGCACCCTGAGCCGCCGCTCCGGAACCCCCGGCCAGTGCCGCACCCCGTACACCGTCCCGCCGACCAGCGCGCCCAGACCCAGCCCCGCCATCATCCAGCCGTACACCGCGTCCCCGCCGTGCCCGTCCGCGTACGACACCGACGCCACCGTGATCGACCCCATCGCGATCCCCACGAACAGGAACGCCCCCAGCAACGCCAGCAGCCCCCGCGAGCGCAGCGCACCCAGCCAGTGCGCCTCCCGCGGCTCCGAGCGCCACGCCCGCGACGGCGCCGACACCACCACCGACAGCGCCCCCAGCACCCCCAGCAGGTTCAGCACCAGCAGCGCCGCCCGCTCCGACCACGCCGACACGCACAACGTCACCAGCAGCGGGCCGACCGTGAACATCACCTCCTGCGCCACCGCGTCCAGCGCGTACGCCGTGTGCACCTGATCCCCCCGGCGCAGCACCGACGGCCACAGCGCCCGCAGCCCGCCCTCCAGCGGCGGCGTCAGCAGCCCCGACAGCGCCACCAGCGCGTACGCCAGACCCAGCGGACCGATCCCGCAGAACGCGAACCCCGCCATCGCCAGCGCCGACCCCACCGCCGCGGGCAACTGCACCCGCGGCTGCCCGTACAGGTCCACCAGCCGGCCCAGCAGCGGCTGCCCCACCGCGTTCGCCACCCCGTACACCGCCGCCAGCGCGCCCGCCAGGGTGTACGTACCGCCCTCCGCGCGCACGAACAGCACCATGGCGATCGGCGCCACCGCGTTGGGCAGCCGCCCCACCAGCGTCCCCGTCAGCAGCCGCAGCGCATGCCGCGCCCGCAGGATCTCCAGATAACCCGTCGCCATGTCCCGCCCCTTCAGCGGCCGCTCCGGCACCCCCGACCGGCGTCGCGATGTCCCCGAAGTGTTACGTATAACTAGCGCTTTCATACGTACCATGTGCGCTGTCCGACCGTCCACACAGCACCAGAGGAGCACGCCCGCGGTGGCACCCAGCAGCACGCGCCCGACCAGCCGTGACGTCGCCCGCGCGGCCGGAGTCAGCCAGGCCGCCGTCTCCCTCGTCCTCGGCGACAAATGGCGCGGCCGCGTCGCCGAGACCACCGCCGAACGCGTACGCCAGGCCGCCACCGACCTCGGCTACCGGCCCAACCTCGCCGCCCGCAACCTCCGCCTCGGCCACACCCGCACCGTGCTCCTCGTCGTCCCCGCCCTCACCACCGAGTTCTTCGCGGGCGTCTACACCGGAGCCGCCCGCGTCGCCGCCGAACACGGCTTCGGCGTCGTCCTCTACCCCTCCCCCGAAGGCGTCGGCCCCGCCCGCGACCCCTTCGCCTCCGCCCAGGCCGCCCTCGACGGCGTCATCGCCTCCTCCATGGCCGCCGACGCCCTCACCGCCATCAGCGGCGACCAGCTCCCCCTCGTCATGCTCGACAGCGACCCCGCGGGCAGCCTCGGCGCCGCCACCGTCAACCTCGACATCACCGACGGCGTCCGCCAGGTCACCGACCACCTCCTCGGCCTCGGCCACCGCCACCTGCTCCACCTCGCCGCCGACGTGCCCTCCTGGACCTTCGAGATCCGCGCCCGCGAACTCGCCGCCCGCCTCGCCACCACCCCCGGCACCCGGCTCACCACCACCCACGCGCCCATCACCATCGACGCCGCCCGCGCCGCCACCGAAGCCGCCCTCGCCACCCCCGGCCCCCGCCCCACCGCCATCGTCTGCGACGACGACAAACTCGCCGCGGGCGCCTACAAGGCCCTGCGCCGCCTCGGCCTGCGCATCCCCGACGACATCTCCGTCACCGGCCTCGACGACCTCGCCCTCGCCACCGCCCTCGACCCCGAACTCACCACCGTCCGCCTCGACGCCGAACTCTTCGGCGAACGCGGCATGCGAGCCCTCCTCGCCGTCCTGGACGGCCGCGAGCCCGACCACGGGGACATCCCGGTCCAGCTCATCCCCCGCGCCTCCACGGCCCCGCCACGGCCCTCCTAGGGCCCACCGGGCGCCACCAACACAAAGCGCCCCCGACCGGAAACCGGCCGAGGGCACCTGAAAAACACCGCGCGAGCGCGCCTCACCCCTTCTCGGGGCCCGCCGCACCCGGAGAACCCGGAGCGTCCTCAGGGTCGTCCGCGCTCTCCGCCTCGGTCGCCGCGCCGTTCGCCGCCAGCAGCCGCGACAGCTGACCGCCCACGATGCGCTTGAACTTCCGCTTCTGCGGACGCGTCCGGTCCAGCACCGCCACCTCGAGACGCTCCGCCGGAATCTCCCGCTCACCGCCGTTGGTGTCCCGCGACAGCGCCTGCACCGCCAGCTTCAGCGCCTCCGCCAGACTCATCCCGTCCCGGTGCCGCTGATCCAGGAACGTGCTGATCTGCTCCGCGTTGCCGCCGACCGCCACCGAACCGTGCTCGTCCACGATGGAACCGTCGTGCGGCAGCCGGTAGATCTGGTCACCGTCCGGAGTCCCGCCGACCTCCGCCACCACCAGCTCCACCTCGTACGGCTTCTCGGCCGCCGAGGAGAAGATCGTGCCCAGCGTCTGCGCGTACACGTTCGCCAGGCCGCGCGCGGTCACATCGTCACGGTCATAGGTGTAACCCCGCAGATCCGCGTACCGCACACCACCGATCCGCAGATTCTCGTACTCGTTGTACTTACCGGCGGCCGCGAAACCGATCCGGTCGTAGATCTCGCTGAACTTGTGCAGCGCACGGGACGGGTTCTCGCCGACGAACACGATGCCGTCGGCATACTGCATGACCACCAGGCTGCGACCGCGCGCGATGCCCTTGCGGGCGTACTCGGCGCGGTCCGCCATGGCCTGCTGGGGTGAGACATAGAACGGCGTCGACACCGGTTATCCGTCCCTTTCTGTCATGGTCACTGGGATCACCTCACTGCGAAGACCGAGCACGCCCGCTCAGAGCAGGGCGGCCCGCGGACCGTCCGGCTCCTCCAGCCGCCGCTGCAGCACCGCGCGCGACAGCTCGGACGCCTGCTCCTCGGTCAGCCTGCGGAAGCCCTCGTCGGTGATCACCGTGATGATCGGATAGATCCGGCGGGCGACGTCGGGACCACCGGTCGCCGAGTCGTCGTCGGCCGCGTCGTACAGCGCCTGCACCACCAGGGTGGTGGCCTCCTCCTCGGTCAGGTCGCCGCGGAACAGCTTCTTCATCGCACCGCGCGCGAACACCGAGCCCGAGCCGGTCGCCGCGAAGTTGTGCTCCTCGCTACGGCCGCCCGTCACGTCGTACGAGAAGATGCGGCCCTTCTCGCGGTCCAGGTCGTACCCCGCGAACAGCGGCACCACGGCCAGGCCCTGCATGGCCATGCCGAGGTTGGAGCGGATCATCGTCGACAGGCGGTTCGCCTTGCCCTCCAGGGACAGCTGGGCGCCCTCGACCTTCTCGAAGTGCTCCAGCTCCAGCTGGAAGAGCTTCACCATCTCCACGGCCAGACCCGCCGTGCCGGCGATGCCGACCGCGGAGTACTCGTCCGTCGGGAACACCTTCTCGATGTCCCGCTGCGCGATGACGTTGCCCATGGTGGCGCGGCGGTCACCGGCGAGCACCACACCACCGGGGAAGGTGACGGCCACGATCGTCGTCCCGTGCGGGGCCTCGATCACACCCTGCACCGGCGGCAGCGTCCGCTTGCCCGGCAGCAGCTCCGGCTGGTGGTCCGACAGGAAGTCCATGAAGGAGGACGACCCAGGCGTCAGGAAGGCAGCTGGTAGACGCCCGGTGCTACGAGTGTTGGCTTCCACGCGTTTCCTTCCACGTATGCAGCAGCCCGCCTTATGGCATCGGGCCGATCCCTCAACTGCCCCAGCGCGGCATTGCAGCTGAAGCACAGTACGCCTCGGACCCTACCCGTCTCATGGCAGTGATCCACATGTGCGGGCGGAGCAGAAAGACAGATGCAGCAGACACCGCCCTGCGAGGCGATCAGGGCGTCCCGCTCGGACTCGCTGAGGCCGTAATTGCGCTTGAGGTGGTCCTGCCGACCGTAGGCCGCCCGGCAGGCTCGGCATCGGGTGGACAGGCCGTCCGAAGCGCTCGCGTTGCGATGCCATTCGCTGTGCGGCTTGACCTCGCCGCACGCCCGGCAGAGCTTGTGCCCGGACGGCACGTCCACGCTCTCCCGGACCGACTTCCCCATGGCCTCACGGCGGCGCCGGTAATGCGAGGCACTGTATTTCGCCACGCATTCCCGGCAGTACGGCTGGAGGCCGTCGCCTCGGTTCCGGTCCCGCGCGAACGCCGCGGGAGCCAGCTCCCGCTCGCACTTCCCGCAGCGTTTCGCGGTCGATCCCTCAGCCACCCGATTCCCCCGCACCCTTCACTTCGAAGGCGACTTCGCCAACCGGCCTTTACTCGCCGCCTTTTTGCACGAAGGAGCGCACGAAATCCTCGGCGTTTTCCTCGAGTACGTCATCGATTTCGTCCAGTACCGAGTCGACGTCGTCGGTCAGTTTTTCCTGTCGTTCCTTGAGGTCTTCGGAGCCCTGTGCTTCCTGGGTCTGCTCCTCGACCTCTTCGGTGGAGCGTGTGGCCTTCTGCTGGCCGCCGCCGGTGTCCTTGGTCGCCATAACCCTCACCCCGCTCAGTTCGCCGTTCGCTGATGATCAGACCCTACAAGCCGGGTCCGACATCGGCCCCGTAGTTCCAGGAACGTACGGGGGCCATCTCGATGATTCCCTGACGCCGGGATTTCCACCCTGCGAAGGGAGCCGAATCAATGCCCCGGGCCGGGGTTTCAATTGCCGGAGAGCACCCTGACCAGCTCGTCGGCGGTCCGGCACCGGTCCAGCAGCTCCTTGACGTGATTTCGCGTTCCGCGAAGCGGTTCCAGGGTTGGCACCCGCTGGAGCGAATCGCGGCCGGGGAGGTCGAAGATGACCGAGTCCCAGGAGGCCGCGGCCACGTCGTCCGCGTACTGCTCCAGGCACCGGCCGCGGAAGTAGGCCCGGGTGTCCTCCGGCGGCTTGGTACGCGCCCGCTCGACCTCCGCCTCGTCCAGCAGCCGCTTCATGCGGCCCTTGGCGACCAGGCGGTTGTAGAGGCCCTTCTCGGGGCGTACGTCGGCGTACTGGAGGTCGACCAGGTGCAGCCGGGGCGCGTCCCAGTCGAGGTCGTCGCGGCGGCGGTAGCCCTCCATGAGCTGCCGTTTGGCGACCCAGTCGAGTTCGGCGGCCAGACTCATGGGGTCGCTCTCCAGCCGGGTGAGGGTGTCCTCCCAGCGGACGAGGACGTCCTTGGTCTGGTCGTCGGCGTCGGCGCCGTAGCGCTCCTCGACGTATTTGCGGGCCAGCTCGAAGTACTCCATCTGGAGTTGCACGGCGGTGAGCGTGCGCCCGCTGCGCAGCGTGACGAGGTGCTGGAGGGAGGGGTCGTGGGAGACCTGGTGGAGGGTGCGGACGGGCTGGTCGACCGCGAGGTCCACCGCGATGAAGTTGTCCTCGATCATGGAGAGGACCAGTGCGGTGGTGCCCAGCTTGAGGTAGGTGGAGATCTCCGAGAGGTTGGCGTCGCCGATGATCACGTGCAGGCGGCGGTACTTCTCGGCGTCCGCGTGGGGTTCGTCGCGGGTGTTGATGATGGGCCGTTTGAGGGTGGTCTCCAGGCCCACCTCGACCTCGAAGTAGTCGGCGCGCTGGCTGAGCTGGAAGCCGTGTTCGTGGCCGTCCTGCCCGATGCCGACGCGGCCGGCGCCCGCGAAGACCTGGCGGGAGACGAAGAAGGGCGTCAGGTGGCGCACGATGTCCGAGAAGGCGGTCTCCCGCTTCATCAGGTAGTTCTCGTGCGTGCCGTAGGAGGCGCCCTTGTTGTCGGTGTTGTTCTTGTAGAGGTGGATGGGCTGGGCGCCGGGCAGCGCGGCGGCGCGTTCGGCGGCCTCGGCCATGATGCGTTCGCCCGCCTTGTCCCAGAGGACGGCGTCGCGCGGGTTGGTGACCTCGGGGGCGCTGTATTCGGGGTGGGCGTGGTCGACGTAGAGCCGGGCGCCGTTGGTGAGGATGACGTTGGCGAGGCCGATGTCCTCGTCGGTGAGCTGGCTGGAGTCGGCGGCCTCCCGGGTGAGGTCGAAGCCTCGCGCGTCGCGCAGCGGGTTCTCCTCCTCGAAGTCCCAGCGGGCCCGGCGGGCCCGGTGCATCGCCGCCGCGTAGGCGTTGACGATCTGGGACGAGGTGAGCATGGCATTGGCGTTGGGGTGGCCGGGGACGGAGATGCCGTACTCCGTCTCGATGCCCATTACTCGCCGTACGGTCATGCGGCCCTCCTTGCCCGGCGGCACCCTCTGTCTTGGGTGTCGCTCGCGTACCGCTGGCGCTCCGGTGCGTGTGCGGTGCCCGTCCCCGCACTGCGCGACTCGGCGGTAGGAATGAGCCTAGAACGCCTTTGCACTGGTGGGGAGATCATTTGCGTCATTGACTGCTCCGGTCGTGGCCTGAAAAGCGAGCGGCTGCGGATGCCCGAGGCGGGCATCCGCAGCCGCTCGGCCTTTTACAGGTACTGACCGGTGTTCGCCACCGTGTCGATGGACCGTCCGGTGTCCGCGCCCTGCTTTCCGGTGATGAGGGTGCGGATGTAGACGATCCGCTCGCCCTTCTTTCCGGAGATCCGGGCCCAGTCGTCGGGGTTGGTGGTGTTGGGCAGGTCCTCGTTCTCCTTGAACTCGTCCACGCACGCCTGGAGGAGGTGGGAGACGCGGAGGCCCTTCTGGCTCTTGTCGAGGAAGTCCTTGATCGCCATCTTCTTGGCGCGGCCCACGATGTTCTCGATCATGGCGCCGGAGTTGAAGTCCTTGAAGTAGAGGACTTCCTTGTCGCCGTTGGCGTAGGTGACTTCCAGGAAGCGGTTGTCCTCGGATTCGGCGTACATCTGCTCGACCGCCGTCTGGATCATGCTCTGGACGGTGATCTCCTTGTCGCCGCCGTGCTCGCCGAGGTCGTCGGAGTGCAGCGGGAGGCGCTCGGTGAGGTACTTGCCGAAGATGTCCTTGGCCGCTTCGGCATCCGGACGCTCGATCTTGATCTTCACGTCGAGTCGGCCGGGCCGCAGGATGGCGGGGTCGATCATGTCCTCGCGGTTGGAGGCGCCGATGACGACCACGTTCTGCAGGCCCTCGACGCCGTCGATCTCGGCGAGGAGCTGGGGGACGATGGTGTTCTCCACGTCCGAGCTGACGCCGGAGCCGCGGGTGCGGAAGAGGGATTCCATCTCGTCGAAGAAGACGATGACGGGGGTGCCTTCGCTGGCCTTCTCCCGGGCACGCTGGAAGACGAGGCGGATCTGCCGCTCGGTCTCGCCGACGTACTTGTTGAGCAGTTCGGGGCCCTTGATGTTGAGGAAGAAGCTCTTGCCCGATGCCTGTCCGGTCACTTCGGCGACCTTCTTGGCGAGCGAGTTGGCGACGGCCTTGGCGATCAGGGTCTTACCGCATCCGGGAGGTCCGTAGAGGAGGACGCCCTTGGGCGGGCGCAGCTCGTGCTCCTTGAAGAGGTCGGGGTAGAGGTAAGGGAGCTCGACGGCGTCGCGGATGGCCTCGATCTGGCCGCCGAGTCCGCCGATCTGTTCGTAGCCGATGTCGGGGACTTCTTCGAGGACGAGTTCTTCGACCTCGCTCTTGGGCACGACTTCGTAGACGTAGCCGGAGCGGGGTTCGAGGAGGAGGGCGTCGCCGGGGCGGATGGTGACGCCCCGGAGCGGTTCGGCGAGCCGGACCACGCGTTCCTCGTCGGTGTGTCCCAGTACTAGGGCTCGTTCGCCGTCCTCGAGGATCTCCTTGAGGGTGACGATGTCGCCGACGCTCTCGTAGTCCATGGCCTCGACCACGTTGAGCGCCTCGTTGAGCATGACTTCCTGGCCGCGCCTGAGGGTGTCGAGTTCGACGCTCGGGCTGACGTTGACGCGGAGCTTGCGGCCGCCGGTGAAGATGTCGGCGGTGCCGTCCTCGTTGGCCTGCAGGAAGGCTCCGAAGCCGGCCGGCGGCTGGGCGAGCCGGTCGACTTCCTCCTTGAGGGCCACGATCTGGTCGCGGGCTTCGCGGAGTGTGTTGGCCAGGCGCTCGTTCTGTGCGGAGACGCCGGCCAGGTTGGTCTGAAGCTCGACGATCCGCTCCTCGAGAATCCTCGTGTGCCGCGGAGAGTCGGCGAGCTTGCGGCGCAGGACGGCGATCTCCTGCTCAAGATAGGCGATCTGCCCGGCAGGGTCGTCGGACCCTCGTCCCGAGCGGATGCCGCGGTTGATGTCGTCGTCGTGGGCTGCCACGGTCCTCACCTCCTCCAAGGGGAGCTGGACGCTTCCAGACCCTACCTGGGTGGGTGTCGATTGAAACCCCTAGATCAAAAAGACTGTCAAGGTGTGTCGTCGGTCACCCGGTGCGCTCCCTCTCGCACGGAGGGGATACCCACTGAACGTGATGCGGAAGCCGCTTGTTCCGGGTCGGCCGCTGTCAAGACCCTTCAGGAGTGGCCGGAGTTGTCCTGGGCGGGGTGGTGGGGCGCGTCGAGGGGGGTCGTGGGGGTTCATGGGGTTGTCACACTGAGTGACGACGCGGTCCGTTGGGTGTCATGTCCGGGGCGGCCGGATGTCGTCGTTCCGGAGCAGGCTCCCCGCCTGGTCGCGCAGGGCGGGAGTGCGGGCGGCGGAGGTAGGGTCGTGATGTTAGACAGCCGCCGGGCGCATCCGCCCGGCGAATCCAGGTCAGGAGAGATGAGCGTGCAGCAGGAGGCCCCGGACGGCGAGGCGCTGGAGGTCTGGATCGACCAGGACCTGTGTACCGGTGACGGGATCTGCGCCCAGTACGCGCCGGAGGTGTTCGAGCTGGACATCGACGGGCTGGCCTATGTGAAGGACGCGGACGACGAGCTGCTCCAGGGTGTGGGCGCGACGACGCCGGTGCCGTTGCCGCTGCTCGCGGACGTGGTGGACTCGGCGAAGGAGTGTCCGGGGGCGTGCATCCATGTACGCCGCGTTTCGGACAGGGTCGAGGTGTTCGGGCCCGAGGCGGACTGAGGGCCGCCCGGCACGGTTTTCCCGAGGGCGCGCGCATGTGGTGGCATGCGGGCGCCCTCGTGCGTTTCGGCCCGGAGGCGCGCGAGGGGTTCAGACGCCTCGGGTGTCGCCGGGGGTGGAGCGCAGGAAGGCGTGGCCGTTCCAGTGCCAGGCGGCGGGTTTCCTGACGTCGGGGCAGCAGCTGGGTACGTCGTCGGTGGAGTAGCCGAGCAGAGTGGCCGTCACGGTCCGGGCGGTCAGGTGGAGGTCGGTGACGGTGAGGCGGTCGGCGGGCTGGACGAGGGTGGCGACGACGCGTGGCCTGCCGTCGGCGAGGTCGCGGGTGAGGACGTAGAGGGCGTCGGGCGGGGTGCCCATGGCGGCGTCGCAGTGGACGGCGGCGACGGTTTCGGGTCTGCCGTCGCCGTCGAGGTCGCCGGTGGCCTGGTGGGCGACGACGGCTTTGACGGGGCCGCAGTCCAGGGGGAAGGCGACGCCGGTGGTGCCGGGCGGGGTGGTGGCGGTGGGCGCGGGGGCGGGCCTGGCCTCGGTGGCGGTGGTCGGCTGGGCCGCGGTGGCCGGGCCGGGCTGTACGAGGGAGGTCAGTGCGATCACGCCGGCGACCGCGGTGGCCGTGGCGACCCAGTGGATGGGCCGGGTGTCCGTGCGGGCGAGCTCCGGGACGGCGGATTGCTGCACTAGGAGGGTCTCCTGTGGGGCTGTGCCGGTGAAGGGGTGGCCAGCATGGTGTCACACGTCACGGTGGGTGGGAACGGCGGGGCGGGTGCGGATCGGACGCGGGCGGGGGGGGTGCCGGGTCGGGGGTAATGCGAGGGCGCCGTGCCCGAGTTCCCGCGAGTGGTGGGGAACTGGGGCACGGCGCCCTCGTGTTGTGCCGGGTGGGTGCGGGTCAGCGGCCCGCGCCGCCGTCGGCGTTGGGTCCGGCGTAGTCGTCGCCGTAGGCGCCCTTGGCGGGGCGGCGGCGGCGCATGGGGGGTTCGACGCCGTCGGCGAGGCGACGGGCGGTGAGGAGGAAGCCGGTGTGGCCGATCATGCGGTGATCGGGGCGGACGGCGAGGCCCTCGATGTGCCAGTTGCGGATCATGCTTTCCCAGGCGGTCGGCTCGTTGAAGCAGCCGATCTCGCGGATGGACTCGACGGTCCGGGCGAGCTGGGTGGTGGTGGCGACGTAGGCGCAGAGGATGCCGCCGGGGACGAGGGCCTTGGAGACGGCCTCGAGGCATTCCCAGGGGGCGAGCATGTCGAGGATGACGCGGTCGACGTCGGTGTCGGACAGGTTGTCCTGGAGGTCGCCGACGGTGAGCTGCCAGGCGGGGTGTTCGCCGCCGAAGTAGCGCTCGACGTTCTGCTTGGCGATCTCGGCGAAGTCCTCGCGGCGCTCGTAGGAGTGCAGCATGCCCTGGTCGCCGATGGCGCGGAGCAGGAAGCTGCTGAGGGAGCCGGAGCCCACGCCCGCTTCGACGACGCGGGCGCCGGGGAAGATGTCGGCGAAGGCCAGGATCTGCCCCGCGTCCTTGGGGTAGACCACGGCGGCGCCGCGGGGCATGGACAGGACGTAGTCGGGGAGCAGGGGGCGCAGCGCGAGGTAGGCCACGTTGCCGGTGGTGCGGACAACGCTGCCCTCGGGAGCACCGATCAGTTCGTCGTGCGGGAAGGAGCCCTTGTGGGTGTGGAAGTTCTTCCCGGCTTCGAGCGTGAACGTGTAGTGGCGGCCCTTGGGGTCGGTCAGCTGAACCTGGTCCCCGACCTTGAAGGGCCCGCGCCTGCGGGCGGCACCGGTCGGTTCGGACATGTGACCAGCTTACCGGCAGCCGCGGGGGGTGCGGACCATGGTCCGGGTGCGGTCAGGAGGGGCGGGCCATGGCCTTGACGAAGGCGCGTTCGACGTCGGCGGCGGAGAGGACGCCGTAGATCTCGCCGGTGTTCTCGATCACGAGGTACTCGGTGGCGGGGGTGGCGCGGAGGGTGTCGAGGAGTTCCTCGCCGGAGAGCTCGGCGGAGACGCGCATGCCGTCGGTGAGGTCCTGGGCGAGTTCGCTGACGGCGACCCAGGGTCGGCGGTGTTCGGGGACTCCGACGATGGCGGCTTCGCGGACGAGGGAGAGGGGGGTGCCGTCGGTGTCGACGACGACGAGGGCGCGGGCTCCGGCGGCGTTGGCGCGGCGCAGGCCCTCGGAGAGGGGGGTGTCGCTCTGTACGGGGACGGCGCGGCGGGTGAGGGTGCGGGCGCGGAGGTCGGGGAGGTGTTCGCGCAGGCGGGCCATGCGGAGGCTGTTTCCGGCGCCGGTCCAGATGATGGCGGCGAGGATGGCGGCGAGCAGGGCGTCGGTGACGGTGTCCATGCCGCTGAGGTCCTGGTCGCCGCCGAAGGTGCCGGACTGGTTGAGCAGGGGCAGTCCGATGAGGACGGAGACGGCGAGGGCGCGGCCGACCCAGGCGGCGGCGACGGTGCCGGTCATGGGTTTGCCGGTGATCTTCCAGACGACGGCGCGGAGCATGCGGCCGCCGTCGAGGGGGAGGCCGGGCAGCAGGTTGAAGATGGCGACGATGAGGTTGGAGATCATCAGTCCGGCGAGGAGGACGCCGGGGACGGTGCCGGGCTGGACGGGTTTGAGGGCGAGGTAGAAGAGTCCGGCGAGGACGAGGGAGAGCAGGGGGCCGACGAAGGCGAGGACGAATTCGCGGCCGGGTGTCTCGGCTTCCTTCTCGATCTCGGAGACGCCGCCGAAGAACTGGAGCTGGATGCGGCGGACGGGGAGTTTGAAGCGGAGCGCGGCGATGACGTGGGCGAGTTCGTGGACGAGTACGGAGGCGTAGAAGACGACCGCGAAGAAGAGGGAGACGAGGTAGCGCAGGGCGCCGAGTTCGGGCAGGACGCGGTCGAGCTGGCCGCCGAAGACCCAGGTGATGAGGGCGGCGACGAGGAACCAGCTGGGGGCGACGTAGACGGGTACGCCGAAGGGGCGGCCCATGAGGATGCCGCCGCCGGGTTCCTTGGGGCGCTCGGGGGGCGGGTCGGTGCGGGCGATCCCGGCGTGGGCGAGGGAGCGGTGTTCGTGCTCGTGCCCGGCGTGGTCGGCGGTGTCGCCGGGTTCGGGCCGTTCGGGCTTGCCCTTGTCGTGTTCGGGGTCGTGTTCCGGGTTCGGGGTCGGAGGCACTGGGGGGTGCTCGGCCGGGTGGTTCTCGTCCGGCCGCGGCTGCCCGTTCCCGCCGCTCACGTCCACGGTGTCCCCTCGTTCGAAGCGTCTTCCGCGCGTGGCCGGGCGGAAGGGTCTCGGGTCGATGGTATGCGGCCGGGGTGGCGCGGTCCGCTCCGGCACCCTGGTGTTCCCGGGGCGGGGGGTGCGCGGGCTGGGTCGCTGTCGGTGCCGGGCCGTATGGTCTGGGGTCATGGAGAGCAGTGGTGCGGACAGGGGCCCTGAGGGCGTTTGCGGTGGCGAGGGCGGCGCGGAGGGTGTCGCGCGGGTCGTCGTGGCGCCGTCGTCGCTGTCTCCGTCGCGGGCGAGTGATTTCATGCGGTGTCCGTTGTTGTACCGGTTCCGGGTGATCGACCGGCTGCCGGAGAAGCCGAGTGAGGCGGCGACGCGGGGCACGCTGGTGCACGCGGTGCTTGAGCGGTTGTTCGACGTGCCGGCGGCGGAGCGTACGGCGCCGTGGGCGAAGTCGTTGATCCCGGCGCAGTGGGACCGGTTGCGGGAGAGCCGTCCGGAGGTCTCGGAGCTGTTCGAGGGTGATCCGGAGGGTGAGCGGCTGGCGCGCTGGCTGGGTGAGGCGGAGCGGCTGGTGGAGCGCTGGTTCGCGCTGGAGGACCCGACGCGGCTGGAGCCCGCGGAGCGTGAGCTGTTCGTGGAGACGGAGCTGGATTCGGGGCTGCGGCTGCGCGGGATCATCGACCGGGTGGATGTGGCGCCGACGGGTGAGGTGCGCATCGTCGACTACAAGACGGGCAAGGCGCCGCGGCCGGAGTACGCGGAGGACGCGCTGTTCCAGATGAAGTTCTACGCGCTGGTGGTGTGGCGGCTGAAGCGGGTGGTGCCGAGGCGGTTGCAGCTGGTGTATCTCGGCAGTGGGGATGTGCTGACGTACGACCCGGTGCCCGCGGATCTGGAGCGGGTGGAGCGGAAGCTGCTGGCGTTGTGGGCGGCGATCCGGGAGGCGACGGAGTCGGGGGTGTGGCGGCCGCGGCCGACGAAGCTGTGCGGCTGGTGCGATCACCAGGCGGTGTGTCCGGAGTTCGGGGGTACTCCCCCGCCGTATCCGCTCGGTGTGAGGGCGGCGGAGTCCGGTGCGGAGGATGTGGGCAGAATGGGGCCGGTCTAGCGAAGGAGTTGTCACGTGGCCATCCGTGTCCTTTTGGTCGATGACCAGCCGCTGTTGCGCACCGGGTTCCGGATGATCCTGGAGGCGGAGGCGGGCATCGCGGTCGTCGGTGAGGCCGGTGACGGTCTGCAGGCGCTCGATCAGGTGCGTGCGCTGCAGCCGGATGTGGTGCTGATGGACATCCGGATGCCCCGGATGGACGGGGTGGAGGCGACCCGGCAGATCACGGGTCCGGAGCGGGACGGTCCGGCGAAGGTGCTGGTGCTGACGACGTTCGATCTGGACGAGTACGTGGTGGAGGCGCTGCGGGCGGGGGCGAGCGGTTTTCTGCTGAAGGACGCTCCGGCGGACGAGCTGGTGCAGGCGATCCGGGTGGTGGCGGCGGGTGAGGCGATGCTGGCGCCGAGCATCACGCGTCGCCTGCTGGACAAGTACGCGACGCATCTGCCGTCGGGTGAGGAGCCCGCGCCGAGCACGCTGCACACGCTGACGGACCGTGAGGTGGAGGTGCTGAAGCTGGTGGCGCGGGGGTTGTCGAACGCGGAGATCGCGGCGGATCTGTTCGTGAGCGAGACGACGGTGAAGACGCATGTGGGGCATGTGCTGACGAAGCTGGGCCTGAGGGACCGGGTGCAGGCGGCGGTGTACGCGTACGAGAGTGGTCTGGTGCGGCCGGGCGCGCAGTAGCCGGTACGACTGAGGGCGCCCCTTCCTGGTGGGAGGGGCGCCCTCGGTGTTTTCGCGGGGGGGTCAGCTCTTGCTGAGTTCCCAGAAGCGGAACACGGTGGAGGCGTCGAGGCAGTACTCGAGGCCGTAGACCCCGTCCCGGACGACGGCGTACTGCTTGGCCTGCCAGACGGGCAGGATGGGCAGTTCGTCGGCGACGATGTCCTGGACCTGGGCGAAGTCCTTGTCGGTGGCGGCGCGGTCGCTCTGGGCGGCGGTGGCCGGGAGCAGGGTGCCGGTCAGGCGGCTGTTGTCGTAGCCGTTGGACAGGACGTTGCCCTTGCCGAAGAAGGGGGCGGTGAAGTTGTCGGCGTCGGGGTAGTCGGGCACCCAGCCCTTGACGTAGACGCCGTACTTGCCCGCGGCGATGTCCTTCTCGTACTGGCCGAAGTCGACGGACTTGACGTCGGCGTCGAAGAGGCCGCTGGCGTTGAGCTGTGCGGCGACGGCGCGGAGTTCGGCGTCGGTGGCGGGGCCGTAGCGGGCGGGGGTGGACCAGAGGGTGAGCTTGACCTTGCCGGTGATGCCGTCGGCGCGCAGGGCCTGGGCGGCCTTGGCCCGAGAGGGGCGGGCGCCGTAGGTGTCGAAGAAGGCGGTGTTGTGGCCGATGATGCCGGCCGGGATGATCGAGTACAGCGGGGTGGCGGTGCCCTGGTAGACGTTGTGGATGAGGGCGTCGCGGTCGAGCAGGTGGGCGATGGCCTTGCGGACGCCGAGCTTTCCGGCGACGGGGTCCTTCATGTTGAAGACGAGGTGCTGGACCTCGGCGCTGCTGCCCTCGATGACGTCGATGCCCTTGGTGCCTTCCTGGGCGTCGATGCCGGTGATGTCGGTGGCGCTCAGGCCGCGGTAGGCGATGTCGACGTCGCCGCCGAGGAGGGCCTTCTTCAGGGCCTTCTGGTCGCCGTGGAAGAACTTGAGGGTGACGCCGGAGTTCTTGATGTCGGCGGTGCCCCGGTAGTGGGAGTTGACCGAGAAGACGGCCTGGCCCTTGTCGAAGGAGTCGAGCGTGTAGGGGCCGGAGCCGATGGCCTTGTGGTCGGTGCGCAGGGCACCGGCGTCGTACTGGCGGTGGTCGACGATGGAGCCCGCACCGGAGGCGATCTTGCTGGGGAAGGTCGCGTCGGGGGCGTTGAGGTGGAAGACGACGGTCTTCTCGTCGGGCGTCTCGATCTGCTCCAGCGTCGGGAACATGACAGCCGGACCGGCGGCGTCGTTGATCTTCAGCAGGCGGTCGAAGGAGAACTTGACGTCCTCGGAGGTGAGGGAGTCGCCGTTGCTGAACTTCAGATCGGGCTTCAGCTCGCACTTGAAGACGGTGGCCCGCGCGTCACCGAACGCGCAGGACTTCGCCAGTTCCGGTTCCGGCTGGGTGCCGCCGTTGGGGAAGCTGAGGAGCGACTGGAAGACGTTGTTGAACAGCAGCCAGGAGCCGGGGTCGTAGCCGGATGCCGGGTCGGTGGCCAGGACGTCGTCGGACATCCCCATCACCATGGCCTGGCCGGTGCCCTTGGCATCGTCGGTGCCGGAGCCGCAGCCGGTCAACAGGCCGCAGGCCAGCCCCGCCACCACGGGCAGGACCGGCCACTGGTTGCGCATGTTCACAGCAGTGCCTTGTCGTCGGTTCGTGGCCCGGAGCCGCCAGCGCGGCTCCGGGTACGGGAGACGTCAGCCGCTCACACCGCGGCCGAGCTCCCACAGCTGAAGCGTCGAGGAGGAGTTCAGGGCGTACGAGGTGCCCGTGATGTCGTCCCGTGCGGCGACGTACTGCTTGCCCTGCCACAGCGGCAGTACGGGGACGTCCTCGGCGACGGTGTCCTGGATGTCGGTGAGGCTCTTGGCGGCGTCGAGGCGGTCCGCCTCACGGCGGGACTCGGGGATCAGCGTCCGCTCGATGTCGCTGTTGCGGTACGGCGAACCGAGGAAGTTGTCCTTGTCGAGGAACGGCGCCAGGAAGTTGTCGGCGTCGGGGAAGTCGGGGAACCAGCCCATGCCGTAGACGTCGTACTGGCCCTTCTGCTCCGCGGGGCGGAAGGTGGCCCAGGGGTGGCCCTGGATGGTGACGTCGAAGAGACCGCTGTCGTTGAGCTGCTTCTGGAGGACCTCGAACTCCTGCTTGGTGGCGGAGCCGTAGTGGTCGGTGGTGTAGTGCAGCGTCACCTTGAGCGGGGCGGTGACGCCGGCCTTGGCCAGCAACAGCTTGGCCTTGGCGGCGCTCGGGTCCCCGTACTTGTTGAAGAACGAGTTGGAGTGGCCGGTCAGGGTGGCGGGCACCAGGGAGTAGAGCGGCTCGGCCTGGGTGCCGTAGACCTTGGAGACCAGCTCGCCGCGGTTGATGACCTGGGCCATGGCCTGACGGACGGCCTTGTCCTTGACGGTCGGCGAGGAGGTGTTGAAGGCGAGGTAGCGGATCTCGAGACCCGGCATGTCGACGAGGTCGGCGTTCGCGTCGGAGCCGCCGTCGAGCTTCTGGATCTGACCCGGCGACATGGTGCGGCTCATGACGTCGATGTCGCCGCGGTCCAGGGCGGTGCCCATCGCGTCGGCGTCGTCGAAGGAGCGGATCTCCACCTTGTCGTTGTTCAGCTCGGAACTGCCCTTGTACGAGGGGTTCTTGGTGAACGTGGCGCTGGTCATGGCGTCGCCCTTGACCTGTGCCTTGAAGGTGTACGGGCCGGAGCCGTCGACCTCGAAGCCGTCGCGCAGCTTGCCCTTGGCGTAAACCTTGGGGTTGACGATGCCCGCGACCGGGGTGGACAGCTTGAAGGGGAAGGTGGCGTCGGCCGTCTTCAGGTGGAAGATGACCTCGCGGTCGCCCTGCGTCTCGACGGTGTCGACGGTGTTGAGCAGGGCGGCGACACCGCTGTCGGCCTGGAGCTTGATGGCGCGGTCGATGGAGAACTTCACATCGGCGGCGGTGACGGGGTCGCCGGAGGCGAACTTCAGGCCGCTGCGCAGCTTGCAGGCGAAGCGCTCGTTGCCGGTGTCGGTGAAGCTGCAGCTCTCGGCGGCCTCCGGGACGGGGTTGCCCTCGCCCTTGGGCTGGGTCATCAGCGTCTGCACGGTCTGACGCAGGATGTTCCAGGTGCCGACGTCGTACGCGTAGGCGGGGTCGAGGGGCGCGGGGGCGTCACTCGTGGCCGTGAACCGGTCCGTGGTGCCGACGACGATGGGGTCGCCGTTCTTGGCCCCACTGTCGGTTCCGCCGCACGCGGCGAGAACCGGCGTGAGGAGGCCGGCCACTGCCGGCAGCACCAGAGTCTTGCGGTTCATGCGGGACTTTCTCCAGAGCTGTTCGATTCCGTGAACCCGGCAGGCGGGGTGACGCGGCGGATCACGGGGGTTGGTGCGATGTTGTCGCGTCGACATTAGTCCGCGCCCGCGGGGCGGTTCGCGGCCGCCCGAGTTGAGGGTTCATCACGCAGTGAAACCGGGTGTGGACGCACCGAAAAACCGACAGTGGCAGGTTTCGTACAACGGTCCATCAATCAGGACACAAGGGCTGGCGCGCCCCGCACCCGACGGGGATTTCTGCACACGGGGGCAGCCTTGTCGAGGCCACCGGGAGTGGCGAACGTCACAGTGTCAACTGCGGTCCGGTATACCGGAATTCAACCGGTCCGGCGGTTCGGAATTCTCTCCGGGGGCGCCGCTGGAAGGAATTGCGCCCCTGGTCACCATTGTTTTCGCACGCTGGGTGAACGGCTAGTGCGTGAGCGTCATCAGACCGCGCAGAAAAGACAGGTCGACCTGTTCCAGCGAGGGTACGACGGTGCGTCGTTCGGCGGGGACGATGGAGGCGATGGAGGGGACGGCGACCACATGGCAGCCCGCGGCCTCGGCGGCGGCGACTCCGGTGGCGGTGTCCTCGATGACGGCGCACCGGGCCGGGTCGGCGCCGAGTCCGGCGGCGGCGAGGAGGTAGGGGTCGGGGTGCGGCTTGGTGCGGGAGACCTCGTCGCCGCCGATGGAGAGGGTGAAGTGGTGCGGGCCGAGGGTGGCCAGCACGCGGTCGATGATGCGCCGGTGGGAGGCGGAGACCAGGGCGGTGGGGATGGAGTGCTCGTGGAGTTCGGCGAGCAGCCGGGCGGCGCCGGGCATCAGCGGGAGGTGGCTGCCGATGCGGGCCTCGAAGCCGTCGTTGAGGAGGACGGAGAGTTCGGCGAGGGTGATGGCGGCGCCGGTGGCCTCGATGAGGAACCCGGCGCTGCGGGTCATGGGGCCGCCGACGACGACGTGCCGCCAGGACTCGTCGAGGGCGTGGCCGAGGGCGGCGAACACCTCGACCTCGACGTCCCACCAGAAGCCCTCGGTGTCCACCAGGGTGCCGTCCATGTCGAGGAGGACCGCTTGAAGGGCGGAGCCTTCGGCCGTTCGGGTTCCGAGCGCGGGGACCGTGCTGGTCATCCGGGCGCACCTCCTTGAGGGACGATCAGGCCGGTTCCCGGAGAGGGAACCGGCCTGCGGTGGACCGACCAGCATACGTCGCCCGCGCACGATGCGCCTGTCGTGTGCGCGTGTCCGCCGATCGGCCTGGTCAGCGCGGTCAGCGGGCGTTGAAGTACTTCGCCTCGGGGTGGTGGATGACGATGGCGTCGGTGGACTGCTCGGGGTGGAGCTGGAACTCCTCGGAGAGGTGGACGCCGATCCGCTCGGGCTGGAGCAGGTCGGCGATCTTGGCGCGGTCCTCCAGGTTGGGGCAGGCGCCGTAGCCGAGGGAGAAGCGGGCACCCCGGTACTTCAGGGCGAACATGTCCTCGATGTCGGCGGGGTCCTCCCCGGCGAAGCCGAGTTCGGCGCGGACCCGGGCGTGCCAGTACTCGGCGAGGGCTTCGGCCAACTGGACGGAGAGGCCGTGCAGTTCGAGGTAGTCGCGGTAGGCGTTGGCCTCGAAGAGCTTGGCGGTCTCCTCGCCGATGCGGGAGCCGACGGTGACGACCTGGAGGCCGACCACGTCCCGCTCGCCGGACTCCTCCGGGCGGAAGTAGTCGGCGAGGCAGAGGCGGCGGCCGCGGCGCTGGCGGGGGAAGGTGAAGCGGGTCCGTTCGTTGCCGTCCTCGTCCAGGATGATCAGGTCGTCGTCCTTGGAGACGCAGGGGAAGTAGCCGTGGACGACGGCGGCTTCCAGCAGGTTGTCGGTCTGGAGGCGGTCGAGGAGGCCGCGCAGCCGGGGGCGGCCCTCGGTCTCGGCGAGTTCCTCGTAGGTGGGGCCGTCGCCGGTGCGGGCCTGCTTCAGCCCCCACTGGCCCTTGAAGAGGGCGCCCTCGTCCAGCCAGGAGGCGTACTCCTTGAGCTGGATGCCCTTGACGACACGGGTGCCCCAGAAGGGCGGGGCGGGCACCGGGTTGTCGGTGCGCACGTCGGAGCGGACGCTGCCCTCCTGCACGGGCTCCTCGGGGAGGTCGGCGGCGGGGGTGGCGCGGACGCGGCGCTGCTTGAGTTCGGGGAGCTGGACGCCGGGGCGGCCGCGCTTGACGCCGATGAGGGCGTCCATCAGGCGCAGGCCCTCGAAGGCGTCGCGGGCGTAGCGGACCTCGCCGTCGTAGATCTCGTGGAGGTCCTGTTCGACGTAGGCGCGGGTGAGGGCGGCGCCGCCGAGGATGACCGGGTAGTCGGCTGCCAGGCCGCGCTGGTTCAGCTCCTCCAGGTTCTCCTTCATGATCACGGTGGACTTGACGAGGAGGCCGGACATGCCGATGACGTCGGCGCGGTGTTCCTCGGCGGCGTCCAGGATCGCGGAGACGGGCTGCTTGATGCCGAGGTTGACGACGTTGTAGCCGTTGTTGGACAGGATGATGTCGACGAGGTTCTTGCCGATGTCGTGGACGTCGCCGCGCACGGTGGCGAGCACGATGGTGCCCTTGCCCTCGGCGTCGGACTTCTCCATGTGGGGTTCCAGGTGCGCGACGGCCGTCTTCATGACCTCGGCGGACTGGAGCACGAACGGCAGCTGCATCTGGCCGGAGCCGAAGAGCTCACCGACGGTCTTCATGCCGTCGAGGAGGGTCTCGTTGACGATGTCGAGGGCGGGGCGGTCCTGGAGGGCTTCGTCCAGGTCGGCCTCCAGGCCGTTGCGCTCGCCGTCGATGACGCGCCGCTTGAGGCGTTCGTCCAGGGGCAGCGCGGCGAGTTCCTCGGCCTTTCCGGCGCGCAGGGACTTGGCGGTGGCGCCCTCGAAGAGCGCCATCAGCTTCTGCAGCGGGTCGTAGCCCTCGGCGCGGCGGTCGTGGATCAGGTCCAGGGCGGTCTGGACCTCTTCCTCGCTGAAGCGGGCGATGGGGAGGATCTTGGAGGCGTGCACGATGGCCGAGTCCAGGCCGGCCTTGACGCATTCGTCGAGGAAGACGGAGTTCAGCAGGATGCGGGCGGCCGGGTTGAGGCCGAAGGAGATGTTGGACAGGCCCAGGGTGGTCTGGACGTCCGGGTGGCGGCGCTTCAGCTCGCGGATGGCCTCGATGGTGGCGACGCCGTCCCCGCGGGACTCCTCCTGACCGGTGCAGATGGTGAAGGTCAGGGTGTCGATGAGGATGTCCTCCTCGCGGATGCCCCAGTTCCCGGTGAGGTCGTCGATGAGCCGTTCGGCGATCTCGACCTTCTTCTCGGGGGTGCGGGCCTGGCCCTCCTCGTCGATGGTGAGCGCGATCAGGGCGGCGCCGTGCTCCTGGGCGAGGCGGGTGACCTTGGCGAAGCGGGAGTCGGGGCCGTCGCCGTCCTCGTAGTTCACCGAGTTGATCACCGCGCGGCCGCCGAGCTTCTCCAGCCCGGCCTGGATGACGTCGACCTCGGTGGAGTCGAGCACGATCGGCAGGGTGGAGGCGGTGGCGAGGCGGCCGGCTAGTTCGGCCATGTCGCTGACGCCGTCGCGGCCGACGTAGTCCACGCACAGGTCGAGCAGGTGGGCGCCCTCGCGGATCTGCTCGCGGGCCAGCTCCACGCAGTCGTCCCAGCGGGCCTCCAGCATGGCCTCGCGGAACTTCTTGGAGCCGTTGGCGTTGGTGCGCTCGCCGATGGCGAGGTAGGAGGTGTCCTGGCGGAACGGGACGGACTGGTAGAGGGAGGCGGCGCCCGCCTCGGGGCGGGGCTGCCGCTCGGCCGGGGTGAGGTCGCGGACGCGCTCGACGACCTGGCGCAGATGCTCGGGGGTGGTGCCGCAGCAGCCGCCGACCAGGGAGAGGCCGTACTCGTGGACGAAGGTCTCCTGGGCGTCGGCCAGCTCGGGGGCGGTCAGCGGGTAGTGCGCGCCGTTCTTGCCGAGGACGGGGAGGCCCGCGTTGGGCATGCAGGCCAGCGGGATGCGGGCGTTGCGGGCGAGGTGGCGCAGGTGCTCGCTCATCTCGGCGGGGCCGGTGGCGCAGTTCAGGCCGATCATGTCGATGCCGAGGGGTTCCAGCGCGGTGAGCGCGGCGCCGATCTCGGAGCCGAGCAGCATGGTGCCGGTGGTCTCGACGGTCACGGAGACGATGACGGGCAGGTCGAGGCCGAGGGCGTCCAGGCCGCGCCGGGCGCCGAGGACGGCGGCCTTGGTCTGCAGCAGGTCCTGGGTGGTCTCGATCAGCAGCGCGTCGGCGCCGCCGGCGACCAGTCCCTCGGCGTTGCGCTGGTAGGCGTCGCGCAGGGTGGTGTACGGGGCGTGGCCGAGGGTGGGCAGCTTGGTGCCGGGGCCCATGGAGCCGAGCACCCAGCGGGGGCGGCCGTCGCGGGCGGTGAAGGCGTCGGCGGCCTCGCGGGCGACGCGGGCGCCGGACTCGGAGAGTTCGTGGACGCGCTCGGGGATGTCGTACTCGCCGAGCGCGGAGTGGTTGGCGCCGAAGGTGTTGGTCTCGACGCAGTCGACGCCGACCTCGAAGTACGCCTCGTGGACGGAGCGCACGATGTCGGGCCGGGTGAGGTTGAGGATCTCGTTGCAGCCCTCGAGCTGCTGGAAGTCGTCGAGGCTCGGTTCCTGGGCCTGGAGCATGGTGCCCATGGCTCCGTCGGCGACCACCACACGGGTGGCGAGTGCCTGACGGAGCGCGGACGCACGGGTCCGGCTGTCGGCGGAAGGGGACGTCGGCGACGAGGCCATGAAGGGGCTCCCTTGGATGCGACGGCTGTCGGCTATGCGCCTGGCCAGGACGGACCTGGCGTGGGGCACGGCGCCAGAGTAACCGCCAGTGGGCTTGGATGGGCACAGGCGTCCACGACACGGACGCGGATGGCGGAGTCCGGCCGGTCGGGTGCCGTGGCCGGAATCCGACGGGTGTTCCGGCGCGGCCCTGTTCGTTGGCGGGAGATCGGCATGGACAGGTAATGTTCGGCATTGCCGAACGCACGTGGGATGGCTCGGCGGTGGCCGATGCGGACGGAGGCAGGACGTCGATGGCACGGAACATCCAGTCGCTCGAACGGGCGGCCGCGATGCTGCGTCTGCTCGCGGGCGGCGAACGGCGGCTCGGCCTCTCCGACATCGCCTCGTCGCTGGGCCTGGCCAAGGGCACCGCGCACGGCATCCTGCGCACCCTGCAGCACGAGGGTTTCGTGGAGCAGGACGAGGCGTCGGGCCGCTATCAGCTGGGCGCGGAACTGCTGCGGCTGGGCACCACGTACCTGGACGTGCACGAGCTGCGCGCGCGGGCGCTGGTGTGGACCGACGACCTGGCCCGCTCCAGCGGGGAGAGCGTGTACCTCGGGGTGCTGCACCAGCAGGGCGTGCTGATCGTGCACCACGTCTTCCGCCCGGACGACAGCCGTCAGGTGCTGGAGATCGGGGCGATGCAGCCCCTGCACTCCACGGCGCTCGGCAAGGTGCTCTCCGCCTACGACCCGGTGGCGCACAGCGAGGCGCTGGACTCCTCCCGCAAGGCCTTCACCGACCGTACGGTGTGCGCGCCGGAGGACTTCGAACAGGTCCTGGACCTCACCCGGGCGCGCGGCTACGCGGCCGACCTGGAGGAGACCTGGGAGGGCGTGGCGTCGATCGCCGCGCCGATCCACGACCGGCGCCGGATGCCGGTGGGCGCGGTGGGGATCGCGGGCGCGGTCGAGCGGCTGTGCCGGGACGGCGAGCCGCGTCCGGAGCTGGTCGCGGCGGTGCGGGACTGCGCCCGCGCGGTGTCCCGGGACCTGGGCGCGGCCCGCTTCTGAGCACACCCTTGTCCGGCGGGCGGGTCTGCTGTGCCCCCGTCCGTAACGATCCTGCCTTCTGTGCTTTTTTTCGCCCTCGGAACCCTTGACGCGTGCGCGAGCCGAAAGCGAGACTCCCGTCCATCGGTCGGCATTGTCGAACACCTATCGGTATTACGCGTTAGGGTGGGGCAGCGCCAAGGGCCGGGTTTCCCTGGACCAATGACAAAGGAGTCGCGGGTGTCCAGCTCCGACATCTTCATCGGCGAGACCATAGGTACCGCCGTACTCATCCTGCTCGGTGGCGGTGTGTGTGCCGCCGTGACGCTGAAGGCGTCCAAGGCGCGCGGCGCCGGATGGCTGGCCATCGCCTTCGGGTGGGGTTTCGCCGTTCTGACGGCCGTCTACACCTCGGCGCCCCTCTCCGGCGCGCATCTCAACCCGGCCGTGACCCTCGCGCTGGCGATCAAGGACCACGACTACAGCACGCTGCCCGCCTACTGGGGCGGCCAGTTGCTGGGCGCGATGATCGGCGCGACGCTGGTCTGGGTGGCCTATCTGGGCCAGTTCCACGCGCACCTCACCGACCGGGAGATCGTCGGCGGGCCCGGCGCGCAGGACACGGCCAAGGCGGTCGAGGCCCAGGAGGCGGCCGCAGGCCCGGTGCTGGGCATCTTCTCCACCGGCCCGGAGATCCGGAACGCGGTGCAGAACCTTCTCACCGAGATCATCGGCACGATCGTGCTGGTGCTGGCGGTCCTCACGCAGGGCCTGAACAACGAGGGCAACGGTCTGGGCCCGGTGGGCGCGCTGATCACGGCCCTGGTGGTCGTCTCGATCGGTCTGTCGCTCGGCGGTCCGACGGGGTACGCGATCAACCCGGCCCGTGACCTGGGGCCGCGCATCGTGCACGCCCTGCTGCCGCTGCCCAACAAGGGCGGCTCCGACTGGGGCTACGCATGGGTGCCGGTCGTCGGTCCACTGATCGGCGGCGCGATCGCTGCGGGCATCTACAACGTCGCTTTTGCTTGATGAGTAACGATTTGCGCCAAAAGCACCGATCATTCGAGTAAGCGCCGTACACACCGCCACCCTCACCTCGGATCTCCCAGGAGCACACAGTGACCGACGCCCACACCGCAGGCCCGTTCATCGCCGCGATCGACCAGGGCACGACCTCCTCGCGCTGCATCGTCTTCGACCGGGACGGCCGCATCGTCTCCGTCGACCAGAAGGAGCACGAGCAGATCTTCCCCAAGCCGGGCTGGGTCGAACACGACGCGAACGAGATCTGGACGAACGTCCAGGAGGTCGTCGCCTCCGCCATCGACAAGGCAGGCATCACCCGCGACGACATCAAGGCCATCGGCATCACCAACCAGCGCGAGACGACCGTGCTGTGGGACAAGAACACCGGTGAGCCCGTCCACAACGCCATCGTCTGGCAGGACACCCGTACCGACGCCCTCTGCCGCGAGCTGGGCCGCAACGTCGGCCAGGACCGCTTCCGCCGCGAGACCGGTCTGCCGCTGGCGTCCTACTTCGCCGGACCCAAGGCCCGCTGGCTGCTGGACAACGTCGAGGGGCTGCGGGAGCGCGCCGAGGCCGGGGACATCCTCTTCGGCACCATGGACAGCTGGGTCATCTGGAACCTGACCGGCGGTGTCGACGGCGGCAAGCACGTCACCGACGTCACCAACGCCTCGCGCACCATGCTGATGAACCTGCACACCATGCAGTGGGACAAGAAGATCTGCGAGTCCATCGGTGTGCCCCCGCAGATGCTCCCCGAGATCCGCTCCTCCGCCGAGGTCTACGGCGACATCACCGGCGGCAGCCTCGGCGAACTGCTCGGCGGCATCCCCGTCGCCTCCGCGCTCGGCGACCAGCAGGCGGCCCTGTTCGGCCAGACCTGCTTCTCCGAGGGCGAGACCAAGTCGACCTACGGCACCGGCACCTTCATGGTGATGAACACCGGCGAGCAGATCATCAACTCGTACGCCGGTCTGCTGACCACGGTCGGCTACAAGATCGGGGACCAGCCGACGGTCTACGCCCTGGAGGGCTCGATCGCCGTCACCGGCTCGCTGGTGCAGTGGATGCGCGACCAGATGGGCCTGATCTCCACCGCCGCCGAGATCGAGACGCTCGCCCTCTCGGTCGAGGACAACGGCGGCGCCTACTTCGTACCGGCCTTCTCCGGCCTGTTCGCCCCGCACTGGCGCTCCGACGCGCGCGGTGTGATCGCGGGCCTGACCCGGTACGTCACCAAGGCGCACCTCGCGCGCGCCGTCCTGGAGGCCACCGCCTGGCAGACGCGGGAGATCGCGGACGCCATGACCAAGGACTCCGGGGTCGAGCTGACCACCCTCAAGGTGGACGGCGGCATGACCGCGAACAACCTGCTGATGCAGCAGCTCGCGGACGTGCTGGACGCCCCCGTGGTCCGACCGATGGTCGCCGAGACCACCTGTCTCGGTGCCGCCTACGCCGCCGGTCTCGCCGTCGGCTTCTGGTCCAACACCGACGAGCTGCGCGCCAACTGGCGCCGGGCCGCCGAGTGGACCCCCCGCATGGACGCGGAGACCCGCGACCGTGAGTACAAGAGCTGGCTCAAGGCCGTCGAGCGGACCATGGGCTGGCTCGAGGACGAGAGCTGACCGGGCCGGCGCAGCCGCCAGGTCCGGCTCCGACGAGGAGTTAGTACCCGACATGACCAGTCCCACCACCCTGCAGTCCGTACCTGCCCTCGGCGCGCACCCGGCCTCCGGCTCCCTCCCGAGCCGGGCCGAGACCAGGGAGCAGCTCGCCCGGGCGTCGTACGACCTTCTTGTCATCGGCGGCGGCATCCTGGGCATCTCCACCGCCTGGCACGCCGCGCAGTCCGGGCTCAGGGTGGCGCTGGTCGACGCCGGTGACTTCGCCGGTGCCACCTCCTCCGCCTCGTCCAAGCTGCTCCACGGCGGCTTGCGCTACCTGCAGACCGGCGCGGTGAAGCTGGTGGCGGAGAACCACTTCGAACGGCGTGCGGTCTCCCGCCAGGTGGCCCCCCACCTGGCGAACCCGCTCACCTTCTACCTCCCGGTGTACAAGGGCGGCCCGCACGGCGCGGCCAAGCTCGGCGCGGGCGTCTTCGCCTACTCCGCGCTGTCCGCGTTCGGCGACGGCGTGGGGCATCTGCTCTCGCCGTCGAAGGCCGCGCAGGACGTGCCCGAGCTGCGCACCGACAACCTGAAGGCCGTGGCCGTGTACGGCGACGACCAGATGAACGACGCCCGCATGGCGCTGATGACGGTCCGCGCTGCCGTCGAAGCGGGCGCGGTCGTCCTCAACCACGCCGAGGTCACCGGGCTGCGCACCACGCGCGGCCGGGTCACCGGCGCCGAGCTGAAGGACCGGCTGACCGGCGAGGAGTTCGGCGTGAACGCCCGCCTGGTGCTGAACGCGACCGGTCCCTGGGTGGACCACCTGCGCCGGATGGAGGACCCGCACGCGGCCCCCTCGATCCGGCTGTCCAAGGGCGCGCACCTGGTCCTGAAGCGCACCGCCCCCTGGAAGGCGGCGCTGGCCACCCCGATCGACAAGTACCGCATCACGTTCGCCCTGCCCTGGGAGGACATGCTGCTGCTCGGCACCACCGACGAGGTGTACGAGGGTGACCCGGCCGATGTGTCCGTGACCGAGGCGGACATCTCCCAGATCCTGGACGAGGCCGCGTTCTCCGTCCGGGACCAGCAGCTCCAGCGGGATCTCATCACCTACTCCTTCGCCGGGCTGCGGGTGCTGCCGGGTGGTCCCGGCGACACCTCGAAGGCCAAGCGGGAGACGGTGGTCACCGAGGGTCCGGGCGGGATGCTGTCGGTGGCGGGCGGCAAGTGGACGACGTTCCGGCACATCGGGCGGACCGTGCTGAAGAAGCTGGAGGAGCTGCCGGGACGGCCGCTCGGCGACGACTTCGAGCCGGTCTCCGAGCTGCCCAAGCGGCTGCCGCTGCCCGGTGTCGCCAACCCGCGCGCGGTCGAGCACCGGCTGCTGGTGGACCATCCGGCGCCCGGCCCGCGCATGGGCGCCGACACCGCCCGCCATCTGGCCACCCACTACGGCTCGCTCGCCTTCGACATCGCCCGGCTGGCCAACGAGCACCCCGAGCTGGCCGAGCGGGTGCACCCCGACGCCCCGGAGATCTGGGCACAGGTCGTCTGGGCCCGCGACCAGGAGTGGGCCGAGACGGCGGACGACGTACTGCGCCGCCGCACCACACTCACCATCCGCGGCCTGGCCACGGACGAGATACGCGCGCAGGTGCGTGAGGTGCTCGACAAGAAGCGGTAGCGACAGGCAGTAGCCACCGGCAGTGGCAGGCGTGCTCAGGGGCGGTTCCGGATCGACGGGACCGCCCCGCACGCGTATGCGCACTTCCATCCGCCCCCGAACACTTCCGCGCGCTCCCTCGAACGTGTTTCAAAGCGTGCGTTTACCACCCACTCTCCGGCTAAAACGGATCTTTCAGACAGCGATGGAACCGGCGACGGCGGAGTGGGGCGAGGCCCAGGTGCGGGGAGCGGTCATATGCGAGGCGGTTGGCACACTCCGCGGGCGCGGCGGCGTCTCGGTTTCGCCGCGTGCGGCGCGGCGCTCGCCGCGCTCGCCGCGGTCCTGCGGTTCTGGTGGCTGGACGCGGCGGTCGCGGGCGTCCTGATCTCGGCGATCGGCGCGTTCGTGTCGGTGGTGGCCCTGGTGGCCGACATCCTGCGCGGCGACGGGGACCCGCCGCTCCGGTCGGCGGCCGAGGACCGGTGCCGGGCCGCGGACGCGCTGGCCGAGGCCGTCCGGGACCAGTGGGCGGCGGAGGCCCGGTTCCGGCGGCTGCGGGACCCGTTGCCGATCGAGGTGGGCTGGGCACCGGCCGACCGGCGGCTGGCGGACCATCCGGAGAACATCCGCCGCGCCCAGCCGCTGCCCGCTCCGCGTGACGCGGTGGTGGAGCACGTACCGGACTCCGCCGCGCTGCCGTCCGGCCGTCGCCTGGTGGTGCTGGGCGGCCCGGGGTCCGGCAAGAGCGTGCTGGCCCTGCGATTCGTACTCGGCCGGCTGGCCGTCCGCCCCTCGGGCGGGCCGGTCCCGGTGATCGTCCCGCTGGCCGGGTGGGACCCCTGGCGTACGGGGCTGCGCGACTGGCTAGCCGAGCGGCTGGCCGCCGACTATCCCCCGCTGTCCGCCCCCGACGGGCAGCGCACCCTGGCCCGCGCCCTGCTGGACTCGGGCCTGGTCATGCCGGTCCTGGACGGCTTCGACGAACTGGCCCGCCCCGGCTGGGCGGAGGCCGTACGCCGGGTCAACGCCGAGCTGGACGACGATCTGCCGCTGCTGCTCACCAGCCGCGAGGAGGCGTGGGCGACGGCGGTGGCCGAGGGCGACGTGCTCACCGCGGCCGAGGTGATCGAGCTGCGGCCGCTGGACCTGGCGCAGGCCGGGTCCCACCTGGAACGCACCGCCCGCCCCCGGCCCACGGCGGACGGCGAACGGGCCACGGTATGGACGCCCGTGCTGCGGGAGCTGGCCGAGCGGCCCGGGTCGGCTCCGGCGCGGGCGCTCACCACTCCCCTGATGGTCTCGCTGGCCCGTGCCGTCTACGGCGACACCTCCGGCGACCCCTCGGAGCTGCTGGACACCGGGCGCTTCCCGACGGTGGCCTCGGTCGAGGAGCATCTGCTCGGGGCGTTCGTCCCGGCCGCGTTCGCCGCTTCCGGGCCGCGGGCCACCGCGGACGCGGAGCGCAGGCTCACCGTGCTGGCGCGGGCGTTGCAGCACCGCGACACGGGGCGGCTGGCGTGGTGGGAGCTGGAGTCGATGCTGCCCGCCGCGCTGCGGGTGTACACGCCGGGGCTGCTGGCGCTGGCGGTGCAGGCGCTGCTGGTGCTCCCGGTGATGGTGGCGCGGGTGGTGAGCGGGCAGGCGCGGACGGAGGACGTCGTCTCGGTGGGGGCGACGCTGTTCGGCCAGACGCTGGGGTTCGCGTTCGGCGCCGCCTGTCTGCTGCCGCGTGACGGGGGGCTGCCGAGCAGACGGTTCATCCTGCGGCAGACGCTGCTGACCGCGCTGGTGAGCGGCCTGTTGTGGGCGGCGTTCGCCTGCACCGACGATCTCCGGTTCGGCTTCCGCTACGGCACGCTGACCGACGGCTGGATGCCGGACCTGCTGGGCGGCTGCCTGTTCTCGCTGCTGTTCACCCTGTTCTTCGGCATCGCGGGGCTCCCCCGGCGCCCGGTGCCGCTCAGCCTGCCGTGGAGCGGTGCGGCGGGCCGGGCGGTGGCCCGCGTGCTGGGGGCGGGGCTGCTGGTGGGCGGGGCGGGTTCGGCGGGGTCGGTGCTGCTGGACTCCTCGCGCGATCCGTGGACCGCGCTGATCGGCACCACCTGCATGGCGGCGGGCACGTCGCTGCTGGTGAGCGGCACCCACCGGCAGGACGGCCAGCATCCGCACCGCGCGGGCCGGATCAGCCGGCGTTTCGCGGCCGGTGCGGTACGGGGCACCGCGGCTGCCCTGCTGATCGGGATCACCGCGTGCACGGCCGCAGGGCTGGCGGCGGTCGGGGTGACGGTGCTGAAGTCCGGCGGTACGGAGGACCTGGCGGGCCGCCGCATCGACGGCTGGCGGTTCGCCGAACGGGACGGGGTGCGCACGGCGGTCACCTCGCGGCCGCTGCACGGCAGCATGCTGATCCCCGGCGACGGCGCCCGGCCCATCGCCTACCCCGGCGACGGCGAGCCGCCCGACTGCACGATCCCGCTGCTGAAGGACCGCAAGTGCCGGCCCTTCACGTCCCGGCGGACGGTGTTCGAGTCGCGGGAGGGCGTCGTCGTGGTGCGGCTGGCGCTCACCGGCGGCACGGCGGGCGCGGACGGCCCGGCGGGCGCGGACGGCCCGGCGACGGTGGCGTATCCGGCGAATCTGCGGTCCGTGCTGCCCGCGCCCGCCCGTGGCTGGCTCACCCGGGGTCCGGCGACGGGGCTGCTGGCGCGGTGTCTGCCGCCGTTCGTGGCCAGTGGCGTGCTGATCGGGCTGGTGGGCGGGTGTGTGTGCGGGGTGTACCGGGCGCTGAGCGTGCCGTCGGACATCATGCGGGCGACCGGCCCCGGTTCGTCGCTGCGGACGGACCGGACGGCGTCGTTCACGCGGGCCGGGGTGGTGGCGCTGCTGGTGGCGCTGGTGTGTGTGCCGGTGATGGTGCTGCCCGGTGACTGGGGCGGGCTCGCGCATGTCGGGACCCGGCTGTGGCTGCCGCTGGGCGCGGCGGCGCTGGCGCTGAGCGCGTGGGGGCGGTTCGCGGTGGCCCGGGTGTGGCTGGCGGCGACCGGGCGGCTGCCGTGGCGGCTGATGGCGTTCCTGGAGGACGCCCACCGGCGGGGTGTGCTGCGCAGGTCGGGCGCGTGCTTCGAGTTCCGGCATCTGCGGCTCCAGTCCCACCTGGCGGGCGGCGCGGCCGGGGTGCGGGGCCAGGGCGGGCCGGTGGACGGTGCCTGGGAGCGGGCTCCGCTGCGGGGTGTTCCGGGCCGGGGTTCGGGGCAGTGATCCGTTCAGCCCCTATCGAGGGGGCTGCGGAGGCTCCCGTCGGACGCCGTAAGGTTGGGTGGTCAGGCGAGAGCACGTCGGAAGGAGGCACTGGGTGATCGAGCTGGAGGGTGTTCCCGAGCTGATCGACCCAGTCATGGTGGCCGCGTTCGAGGGCTGGAACGATGCCGGTGACGCCGCCTCCACGGCGGTCGCGCATCTGGAACGCGAGTGGAAGGGCCAGGTGTTCGCGGCGCTGGACGCCGAGGACTACTACGACTTCCAGGTGAACCGCCCCACGGTCTTCATGGAGGGCGGCGTACGCAAGATCACCTGGCCGACGACCCGGCTGTCGGTGGTCCGCGTCGGCGGGGACAAGCCCCGTGACCTGGTGCTGGTGCGCGGTATCGAGCCGTCGATGCGCTGGCGCTCGTTCTGCAACGAACTGCTGGGCTTCGCCCATGAGCTGGGCGTGGAGCTGGTGGTGATCCTGGGCGCGCTGCTCGGCGACACCCCGCACACGCGTCCGGTACCGGTCAGCGGGGTCACCTCGGACGCCGACCTGGCCCGCCGGATGAACCTGGAGGAGACCAAGTACGAGGGCCCGACGGGCATCGTCGGCGTGCTCCAGGAGGCGTGCACGCACGCCGGTGTCCCGACGGTGTCGCTGTGGGCGGCGGTGCCGCACTACGTCTCCCAGCCGCCCAACCCCAAGGCCACGCTGGCGCTGCTGAACCGTCTCGAGGACCTGCTCGACCTGCGGATGCCGCAGGGCGAGCTGCCCGAGGACGCGCGTGCCTGGCAGACGGGCGTGGACCAGCTGGCCTCGGAGGACAGCGAGGTCGCGGAGTACGTGCAGACGCTGGAGGAGGCCCGCGACACCGCCGAGCTGCCGGAGGCGTCCGGCGAGGCCATCGCGCGGGAGTTCGAGCGGTATCTGCGGCGCCGGGACGTGGGCGGCCCGGGCGGCCACGCCACGGCAGACGGCTCGGACAGCGGGCCCTACCGCCGGGACACGCCGAGCGGCCGTACCCGCCCGCCCAAGCCCCAGAAGCCGGAGGCGCCGGGCGTCTCCGACGGGGACGAGGCGGACGGCTCGGAGGACTGAGCGAGCTGAGAGAAGTGGGGCGGTACCCGGCCGGGTACCGCCCCACTTCGTGTGTCAGGTCAGAGCGCCACGCCGAGCAGCGCGTCGACGGTGCGGCTGACCACGCCGGGGGCGCCGATGTCGGTGCCGCCCTCGCTCTCCTGGCGGGCCGCCCAGCGGTCCACGGCGGCGAGCGCGGCGGGCGCGTCCAGGTCGTTCGCGAGCGCCTCGCGGACCTCTTCCACCAGCGCGTCGGCGGACGGGCCGTCCGGCCGGGAGACGGCCGCGCGCCAGCGGCCGAGCCGGTCCACGGCGTCCTGGAGCACCTGGTCGGTCCACTCCCAGTCGGAGCGGTAGTGCCGGGAGTGCAGGGCGAGCCGGATGGCGGCCGGGTCGACGCCGTCGCGGCGCAGCGCGGAGACGAAGACGAGGTTGCCCTTCGACTTGGACATCTTCTCGCCGTCCAGGCCGACCATGCCCGCGTGGACGTACGCCTTGGCCATGGGGAACTCGCCGGTGAGCACCTGGGCGTGGGAGGCGCCCATCTCGTGGTGCGGGAAGGCGAGGTCGGAGCCGCCGCCCTGGACGTCGAAGGTCATGCCGAGGTGGTCCAGGGCGATGGCGACGCACTCGATGTGCCAGCCGGGGCGGCCCCGGCCGAGCGTGCCGCCGTCCCAGCTGGGCTCGCCCTCGCGGGCCGCCAGCCAGAGCATCGGGTCGAGCGGGTTCTTCTTGCCGGGCCGGTCCGGGTCGCCGCCGCGCTCGGCGGACAGCACGCGCATGGCGGCCGCGTCCAGGTGGGAGACCTGGCCGAAGTGCGGGTCGGCGTCGACGGAGAAGTAGATGTCGCCGTCCAGGTCGTAGGCCGCGCCGAGTTCCCGGAGCCGTTCCACGAGCGGGACGATGCCGGGTATGGCCTCGACGGCGCCTATGTAGTGCTGGGGCGGCAGCATCCTGAGGGCGGTCATGTCCTCGCGGAACAGGGTGGTCTCCTGCTCGGCGAGCGCGGTCCAGTCGACGCCGTCGCGGGTCGCGCGCTCCAGCAGCGGGTCGTCGACGTCGGTGACGTTCTGGACGTAGTGGACCTGCCGCTTGGTGTCGAGCCACACGCGCTGGACGAGGTCGAACGCGTTGTAGGTCGCCGCGTGACCCATGTGGGTCGCGTCGTACGGCGTGATGCCGCAGACGTAGATCCGGGCGACGGGACCGGGATCGAGGGTGACCGGACCGTCGGTCGCGGTGTCGTGAATCCTCAGGTCGCGGCCCTGACCAGGCAGGGCGGGGACCTCGGAAGCGGGCCAGGCATGCATGTACATGAGCGTAACCGGCCATGAGCTGGGGCTACGAACCGGATCGGGCCGGAGGCCGCCGGATGGCCGGATGGGCGCTCTTGCGGCCACCCGGCTCGCTGTGCCTGCCGGGGTCAGACCGGGGGCCAGGGGATGGCGGGCCAGTCGCCGGTGGGTTCGGGGTGGCGGCCGGTGGCGAGGAGGTCGTCGACGCGGGCACGGGTGGCGTCGATCTCGGCCGGGGTGAGCAGCGGGGCCAGCTTCGCGGCCAGGGGGCCGTCGAAGGCTTCACGGAGGCTGCCCAGGACCGTGACGGCGTCCTCGGTGAGGGGTTCGCCCGCCCAGCCCCACAGCAGGGTGCGCAGCTTGTTCTCGGCGTTGAAGGAGACGCCGTGGTCGATGCCGTAGAGGCGCCCGGCGGCGGTGGGCAGGAGGTGGCCGCCCTTGCGGTCGGCGTTGTTGATCACGGCGTCGAGGACGGCGAGGCGGCGCAGCCGTTCGTCGTCGGCGTGCACGAGCAGCGCGGTCTGTCCCTCGCCGACCTCGGCGAGGCCGATGGCCTTCCAGCCGGGCCCGGCCTCCTCGCCCTCGGCGAGCGCGAGGAGTTCGGCGTCGGTGCTCACCTCGATCCAGAGCTGGCACATGCCCTCGCCGAAGGGGCCGTCGCGCAGCACGGTCGGCGGGATCAGGCCCCATCCGGTCGCCTCGGACACCTCGTAGGCGGCGACCTCGCGGCCGGCCAGGGTGCCGTCGGGGAAGTCCCACAGCGGGCGCTCCCCGGCGACGGGCTTGTAGATACAGGTGGCCTCCTGGCCGTCGAGGGCGACGGTGCAGAAGAGGGCGGCGTTGGAGGCGTCCCGGATGCGGCCGCGTACGGTCAGCTCGCCGTGGGCGAGCAGTTCGGCGGCGTCCGCGTCGGTCCCCGTCCCGGCGGCGCTCACGCTCCCCGGCGGTATCCGTTCTGGCGCGGACATACGTGTCCTTCCGGGTCGAGCGGGAGGCTGCACAGCGGGCACGGCGGCCGCCCGGCGTTGACGACGTCGAGGGCACGCTTGGCGAAGGCCCTGGCCTGCGCGCCGGTCAGGCGGACCCGCAGCATCGGGGGGCCGTTCTCCTCGTCCTGGAGGAGGCGTTCCTCGGCCTCGGCCAGGTCCTCGGCGGTCTCGGCGTCCAGCTCCACCAGGGCCTGGGCCTCGACGACCATGCGCTGTTCCTCGCCGTCCCAGGCCAGGGCCATGGTGCCGACGCGGAACTCCTCCTCGACGGGACTCTCCAGCGGGGCGGTGTCGGCGATCTCGACGGGGGCGACGGCGGGCACCGCGGCGTTTCCGCCGCTGCGGCGTACGACCTCGTCAAGAAGTTCGTCCATGCGTTCGGCGAGCGCGGCGACCTGGGCCTTCTCCAGGGCCACGCTGGTCGCCCGCGGGCCCGCGGTGGCCTGGAGGAAGAACGTACGGCGTCCGGGCAGCCCGACCGTGCCGGCCACGAAGCGGTCCGGCGGGTCGTAGAGGAACACCTGACGGGACACGTCCTGTCTCCATGGGTTCGGGATCGTTCGAGCGGTTCAAGCGGTCGGTGCGGGAGTGCGGACACGCCGCGCGGCCGACCGCCTCACCCTACTGCGGGCGGCGATCACGGTGCGCCCGCACCGCCCCCGACCGGTGCGTCGTCGTCCGGGGGCGTCTCGCGGGGGGCGAGGGAGGCGAGGTCGCCGGTCTCGCCGAGGCGGACGAGGTAGGGCCGCAGCCGGGTGTAGCGGATGGCGGTGACGGAGCAGGGCTCCACGGAGACGCGCTGGAAGAGGTCGAGGTGGAGTCCGAGGGCGTCGGCGACGATCGACTTGATGATGTCGCCGTGGGAGCACATCAGGTAGACGGCGTCGGCGCCGTGCTCGCTCTCCACGCGCGCGTTCCAGTCGCGTACGGCGGAGACGGCGCGGGCCTGCATGTCGCGCATGGACTCGCCGCCCGGGAAGGCGGCGGCGGAGGGGTGGCTCTGGACGACCTCCATCAGGGGTTCGTCCTTCAGCTCGGCGAGCTTGCGGCCCGACCAGTCGCCGTAGTGGCACTCCCCGATCCGGTCGTCGGTGTGCGGGCGCAAGCCGGGGCGGGCGTCCAGCAGGGGCCGTACGGTCTCCTGGCAGCGCTGCAGGGGGCTGAGGACGATCTCGCTCAGGGGCAGGCCGTCGAGGCGGGCGGGAAGCGCGGCGGCCTGCTCGGTGCCGCGTTCGTCGAGGGCGACGCCGGGTGTCCAGCCGGCGAGGAGCCCCGCGGTGTTGGCGGTGGAGCGGCCGTGCCTAACGAGGATCAGGGTGGGCATGCGGCCCAGCGTAGACCGGCGCCGCCGGGTGGTGATCCGGGGCGCACAATCATGGGGCCCCGAGTGCGTGCGGGGCGGGACAACGGGAGAATGCACTCCGTGATCTTCGACTGTGCCATCTACCGGGACGGGCATCGGACCGATTCGTCCGACGACCCCGCGAAAGCCCTGCGGGAGGCGCGTGCGGCGGACGACGCGTTCGTGTGGATCGCGCTGCACGATCCGACCGCGGACGAGTTCGAGCAGGTCCGCAGGGTGTTCGGCCTGCACCCGCTGGCGGTCGAGGACGCCCTGAAGGCCCACCAGCGCCCGAAGCTGGAGGTGTACGACGACTCGCTGTTCGTGGTGCTGAAGCCGGTGTTCTACGAGTCCTCGCGCGACACGGTGACCACGGGCGAGGTCATGCTCTTCCTCGGTGACTCGTTCGTGGTGACGGTGCGGCACGGCGAGTCCTCCCCGCTGCCGGAGGTGCGGCGGCGTCTGGAGGCGGACCCGGACAAGCTGCGGCACGGGCCGACCTCGGTGCTGTACGCGGTCGCGGACGCCACGGTGGACGAGTACCTGGAGGTGGCGACGGAGCTGGCCACGGACCTGGACGAGCTGGAGGCGGAGGTGTTCTCCCCGTCCGACGCGGGTTCCCGGGGCACCGCGTCCAAGATCTACCTGTTCAAGCGGCAGGTGCTGGAGTTCCGGCGGGCGACGGGGCCGCTGACGGTGCCGATGACCCGGCTGTCGGGGATGGGGTCGTCCGCGACCGAGGTGCCGTTCGTGGACGCGTCGGCGCGGCCGTTCTTCCGGGACGTCAACGACCATCTGACCCGCGTCAACGAGTCGGTGGAGGGCCTGGACCGGCTGGTGTCCGACATCCTGTCCGCGCATCTGGCGCAGATGGGCGTGCGGCAGAACGACGACATGCGCAAGATCTCGTCCTGGGCGGCGATGGCCGCGATCCCGACGCTGATAGCGGGCATCTACGGCATGAACTTCGAACACATGCCGGAGCTGCGCTGGGTGTGGGGCTACCCCACGGTGGTCGCGGTGATGGTGGCGCTGGAGGTCGTGCTGTACCGGAACTTCAAGCGGCGCGGCTGGCTGTGACTCACACCGGTTCGGTGGCCCGGGGGGCGGGGCCGCCGAGCGCGTCGCGCCGTTCGGGCATCTCCAGGGTGACCATGCGACGCCAGCCGAAGGCCCGTTCCCACGCGTACAGGGCGTGGATACCGGCGGCCAGGAGCGCGTTCCTGGCGCGGGACCAGCGCAGGAGGCGGCCCATGTGGGCCATGACGCCGAGGCTGACGTCCCGGTAGATCCGGATCTCGGCGAGCGCGCTCTCGCGCAGGACGCGCTGGATGAGGCGGCCGTGGCCCTGGTAGGCGAGGCGCAGGAGTTCCTCGTGGCAGTAGGCGAGGTGGTTGTCCTCGTCGTGGGAGATCATCCGCACGGCGCGGCCCACGTCGGGGTGGTCGCCGAAGTGCTTGAGGAGCATCCGCATCTGCTCGGAGGCCCGCTGTTCGGTGACGCGGCTGTGGGCGAGGTAGACGACGATGTCGCGCTCGGTCAGCGGCCGGTCGGCCTTGAGCTTGTCGTGGGGCAGGCCGATGCCGCGCCGTTCGAGGAGCATCGTGTAGTCGGTGTCGGGTGGCACCTCGACGGGCTTCAGGCCGCGTCTGCGCAGCAGGGCCTCGAAGAGGCGGCCGTGCTTGTCCTCGTCGGCGCCGTGCCGGGCGATCCTGGGCGCGAGAGCGCGCGCGGCCTCCGGGACCAGGGCGGCGATCCTGCCGTTCTCCCAGCCGCCCTGGGACTCGCCGCCCGCGGCGATGGAGCAGAAGAGCCGGAAGGACGCGTCGTCGTCGAGGATCTCCTGGAACAGGCTCTTGGCCGAAAGCATCGCGGGCCCCTCTCTGCACGTCTCCGCAGAGAAGTAGTCAAGTGTGGGTCAAGGGGGCGCGCAACAGGAGGTCGGCCGCGCTGGGCCGAAAGGGGGACGGGCGGGGGCGTAACCCCGTCCGTCCCGGCGCGTTGTTCCTCGTGACGGCCGTGGCGGGGAAGACTCCCCGAGCCCCCACCACGGCCGCGGACCTCTCCCCCGGGTCCCCCGGGCTCCCGTCAGGCGAGACCGGCGCGCTCCAGGGCCTCGGCGCCGCCGCGCAGGGCGGCGAGCCGCTCCTCCAGCGTGAAACCGGCCGGGGCGAGCGTGAGGGTGGTGACACCGGCCGCCGCGTACGCCTTCATGCGGTCGGCGATGCGGTCGACGGAGCCGAGCAGGGTCGTCTTGTCGATGAGGTCGTGCGGGATGGCGGCCGCGGCGCCGTCCTTGTCACCGGCGAGGTACTTGTCCTGGATCTCGGCGGCCTCCTTCTCGTACCCCATGCGCTGGGCGAGCCGGTTGTAGAAGTTCTGCTTGCGGCTGCCCATGCCGCCCACGTAGAGCGCGGTGTAGGGGCGGAAGGTGTCGGCGAGCCGGGTCACGTCCGCGTCCTCGCCGAGGGCGAGCGGCACGGTGGGGCAGATGTCGAAGCCCTCGAGGGTCTTGCCCGCCTTCTCCCGGCCCGCGCGCAGGTGGGCGACGGCGGTGTCCTCCAGGTGCTCGGCGGAGGGGAAGATCAGCAGGGCGCCGTCGGCGATCTCGCCGGTCTGCTCCAGGTTCTTGGGGCCGATGGCGGCGATGTAGAGCGGGATGTGCTCGCGCTGCGGGTGCACGGTCAGCTTGAGCGGCTTGCCGGGGCCGTCGGGCAGCGGCAGCGTCCAGTGCTCGCCCTCGTACGACAGGCGGTCGCGGGTCATCGCCTTGCGGACGATGTCCACGTACTCACGGGTGCGGGTGAGCGGCTTGTCGAACTTGACGCCGTACCAGCCCTCGGAGACCTGCGGGCCGGAGACGCCGAGGCCGAGGCGGAAGCGGCCGCCGGAGAGGGAGTCGAGCGTCGCCGCGGTCATCGCCGTCATGGCGGGCTGGCGGGCCGGGATCTGGAAGATCGCCGAGCCGACGTCGATGCGCTCCGTCTGCGCGGCGACCCAGCTGAGCACCGTGGCCGCGTCGGAGCCGTACGCCTCGGCGGCCCAGCAGACGCTGTAACCGAGGCGGTCGGCCTCCTGCGCCACCGCGAGGTTGTCCCCGTCCATCCCGGCGCCCCAGTAGCCGAGGTTGATCCCGAGCTGCATGACCGATCCCCTTACTCGCAAGTAACGTATCTGCGGCCGACCTTAGCGACCGTTTCCCGCGCGGCCCACCCCGCCCGCGGTGTTTCCGGGGTGTCGTGCCGGGGTCTCGTGGCCGGGTTCCGTTGTCCACAGGCAACCCACGGCAGCAGCTCTGGCCAGTAATCTCGCGCACATGGAGCAGAGGCATCTCGGCCGTACCGGCCTGCGCGTGTCCCGGATCGGACTCGGCACCCTCACCTGGGGCCGGGACACCGAGGAGCACGACGCCGCGGACATGCTGAAGGCGTTCTGGGAAGCGGGCGGCACCCTGGTCGACACGGCGGACGTGTACGGCGACGGGGCGGCCGAGTATCTGCTCGGGCAGTTGACGGACTCCCTGGTGCCCCGCGAGGACCTGGTGATCTCCACCAAGGCGGGCAGCGTGCCCGATCCCGAGCGCCCGGCCGACGGTTCCCGGGGGCATCTGCTCGCCGCCCTGGACGCCTCGCTGGAGCGGCTGGGCACCGACCATGTCGACCTGTGGCACATCCACTGCCACGACCCCGACACCCCGCTGGAGGAGACGCTCCAGGCACTGGACCTGGCCGTGAGCAGCGGGCGCGCGCGCTACGCGGGGGTGTCCAACTTCTGCGGCTGGCAGCTCGCCAAGGCCGCCACCTGGCAGCTGGCCGCGCCCGGTGTCCGTACCCGGCTGGCCGGGACCCAGCTCGAGTACTCCCTGCTCCAGCGGGGCGCCGAGCGCGAGGTGCTGCCCGCCGCGCTGGACCTGGGGATCGGCCTGCTGCCCTCTTCCCCGCTGGGCCGGGGGGTGCTGACGGGGAAGTACCGGAGTGGTGTGCCGTCCGACTCGCGCGGCGCCTCCGAGCACATGGCGCCCTTCGTGGAGCCGTACCTGGACGACACCGCGAGCCGGATCGTGGACGCGGTGACCACGGCCGCCGACGGGCTCGCCGTCACTCCGCTCCAGGTGGCGCTGGCCTGGGTCCGGGACCGGCCCGGGGTGACCGCGCCCGTCGTGGGCGCGCGTAACGCGCGGCAGCTCGCGGCGGCGTTGTCGGTGGAGGCGCTTAGTCTTCCTGACGAGATCTGCCGGGCGCTGGACGATGTCTCGGCGCCCGTGCACCGCTATCCCGATCACGACTGGAGCACCCTGTGACCACGGAGCATTCGCCTGCCGGCGACACGGAGGGGGCCGCCTCCGGCGAGGCGGCGGAGGTCGAGCCCGGGGCCGATGCCGGGCGCGCACCGTCCGCCGATGTCCCGGAGGGCACGGTCGGCGGGGCGGACGTACCCGTGGGCGGCGCGGAGCCCGGTGACAGCCGGGACGCTGCCGGTGCGTCGGCCGACGCGTCCCGGGACGCGCTGCCCGACGGTGGGGCGGACGCGGACGCGGGTGACGTGGAGAGCGGTGACCGGGCTTCGTCCGTGGAGGGCTCGGGCCAGGAGGCCGGGAGCGCCGGGGCGCCGGAACCCGCCGAAGGCGCTGCCGCGCCCTCCGAGGCCGAGGCCGAGTTGGCCGCTCAGCGGGTCGAGCGGGAGCGGATCGCCCGGCGCAGGGCGGAGCGGCAGGGGCCCGTCGCGAGTGGCGGCAAGCTGAGCGGGACGGCGGCCGATCTGCTGGCCGCCGTACGGGCGGTGGAGAGCGGGGAGAAGCCGGTCGCCCCCGCGTTCGTGGAGCCCGCTCCGGCGCCGCGCCGCCCCGCGCCCGAGCCCGAGCGGCGTCCGCAGCCCGTGCGGGCGGCACCCGCACCCGACGCGGAGGCCGTCGACGCCGTACGCGCGGTGCTCACCGAGGGCGGTGCGCCGGAGACGCTGGCACCCCAGGTGGCCGCGGCGCTGGGTGACGACGCGGAGGACACGCTGCGCGCCGATCCCTGGCAGCTGCTGCGGGTCGCGGGCGTCCGGCCGGAGCAGGCGGACGGTTTCGCGCGGGCCCTGCTGGGCGCGGAGTGCCGTCCGGACGACGAGCGGCGCGGGCGCGCGCTGACGGTGTGGCTGCTGGAGCAGGCCGCGCTGGCCGGGCACACCGCGCTGGACCTCCCGGCGCTCACCGAGGCCCTCGGGCAGCGGGCGGTGCCGGACCCGGACGAGGCCGTGCAGAGCGCGCTCGCCGAGGGTGACGCCCTGGTCTTCCAGGACGCCCTGGAGGAGCCCGGAGCCCGGTCCGCCGCCCCTGCGGGGGAGGACGACGAGGAGGCGACGGAGGTCCCGGTCCGTGTCCTGGCCGGTCTCGAGCGGTACGCGCTCGCCGAGGAGAGCCTCGCGGACGCGCTGGCCCGGCTGGTCAACTCGGTGCCCAAGGAGACCGAGGAGCCCTGGGAGGCGGCCGTGGCCGCGCTGTCCAGGGGCGCGGCCGACCTGGCCCGCCAGGTCGCCGGGCACGGCCTGGTGCTGCACACCGGCGGCGAGGCGGCCCGCGCCGAACCCGCCGCGCTGCTCGGCGCCGCCCGCGCGGCGGGTCTGCGCGCGTTCGCGGTCTGCCACACCCCCGACGGCGCCCGCCGCTTCGCCGCGCAGCTGGGCGAGGAGCCCGGCGCGGGCGCGGTGGGCACGGTCGCGGGCCTGCTGTCCGGCGCGTCGGGCCCCGGCCGGGACGCGGAGGGCGCGCTCGCCCTCGATCTGCTGATCGTGCTGGACGCGCCCCAGCTGGACGTGGAGGGCGCCGCGATGCTGGCCGAGTCGCTGCCGGACGGGGCCCGCCTCGTCCTCAGCGGTGACCCGGCGGTGCTGTGGTCGGCCGGTCCCGGCCGGGTCTTCGCCGACCTGCTCGCCGTGCCCGCCTGTCCGCAGGTCGCCTCCCGGGTGCCCGATCCCGGCCCGCTCGGCGAGCTGGTCTCGGGCATCGGGGTGGGCGAGCTGAGCCAGGTCGAGGCGCCCGGCAAGGAGATCGTGATCGTCCCGGTGCGGGACGCGGGCGAGGCGGTGCACCGTACGGCGCAGCTGGTGGCGGACTCGGTGCCACGCGCGTTCGGGGTCCCGCCGGAGGAGACGGTGGTGATCACTCCGGGGCACGGGGGCGCCGCGGGCACCCGTGCGCTCAACACGGTTCTGAAGGAGCGGCTGAATCCCGGCCCCGGCCGGTTCGGCGGCTTCGACCCCGGCGACCGGATCGTGCACTCCCCCGCGCCGGGCCGTTCGGTGCCGGGCCGGGTGGTGGGTGCGGACGCGGAGGGGCTGCGTCTGGAGTGCGCGGGCGTGCCCGTGGTGGTGCCCAGGGAGCTGGTGGAGAGCCGGGTGCGGCACGGCTGGGCGCTGACCGCGCACCAGGCGGTGGGCGGCCGCTGGGCCGCCGCCGTGGTGGTGCTGCCGGGTGACGCGGCGGACGTGCTGACCCGGCCGTGGGTGTACACCGCGTTCGGCCGGGCGGAACGGCATCTGTCCGTGGTGCACGGGGTGGAGCAGGCGCTGCCGCAGGCGGTGGCGGAACGGGTGGCCAAGCCGCGCACGACCCGGCTGCGGACGCTGCTGCGGGTGCAGCTCCCTCCGGCGGGCTGAGCCCGGAAACACGGCGGTGCCCGTACCGGAACGTTCCGGTACGGGCACCGCCGTTCGCTCACCGATCGCGGTCGAGCGGCTCCAGATCGTCGTCGGACGCCTTCAGGGTCTGGTGCGGCTCGGCAGACTCGTCGGGGTCGTCGCTGTCGTCCCGGTCGAAGACCGCGCTGACGTCGAAGCGGCAGATCACCTGCTGCGGGTCGGCCTCCTCGAAGGGGGCCTCCAGCCATTCGCCGGGCTCGGCCGCCTCCTCCGCCGCGGAGACCCAGAGCGTGGAGTCGCCCTCCGCGAGACCGAACTCACGGTGCCGGGACGCGATCTCGTCCGGCTCGAACTCGCCGAACAGGATGCCGAGCGCGCCGGGAACCGTGCTCGCGGTGTCGTCGTCGGTGAGGGCGTCCTCGAACTCCGCGGCCTCCACCCGCTGGGCCTGGGCCAGCAGCCGCTGGGGTTCCGCCACGGTGTAGTCGCGGCGGATCAGGACGCTGACGGCATGCGGGTCCTCGGGGCCCGCGTACGGCGGCAGCGAGTCGTCGGCGCCGGGGATCTCGAAGGGGGTGACCTCGTCGTAGCGGTCGTAGAGCAGCTCGTCGTACACCTCGCCGGCCGCCGCAAGCTGATTGAACGCCTCGTGGACGGCCGGGTCGTCGTCACCCGTCCTGCGTTCGACGGCCGCCAGGTGGCGGTCGAGCGCGGTCTTGACCGCCTCGGCGGCGGCGCGTACCTCGGCAGCGGTGGGCTGCGCAGCATCAGACATAGTGCAGACGCTATCCGTACCGGGCACCAGCCCGCACAATAGATGCGATGCCGGAATACGAATTTGTCGACGTGTACGTCCCGCGCGGGGTGTCCCGCAACGAGGCGACGCGTCTCCTCACGGACCATGCCGAGTACGGACACTGGGAGTTGGACCGACTGAGCCTGATGCGCGATGGCAGCCGCAGGGTGCGGTTGCGCCGCCGGATCATCCGCCAGGTGCGTGCCACGTGGTGAGGACGGGCGAGCGGAAAGACTGATCGGAGCGGGCCCCGCCGGGACACGGCAGGGGCCCGCTCCGTCTTTCGGGTCACCCCGGGGATGTCTTTCCGGGTCACCCCGGGGATCAGGCCGCGTTCCGGGCCTTGCGGTACAGCACCGCGCCCGCGAGGATCGCGCCCGCCCCGGCCGACAGGGCGAGGCCCAGCGGCAGGTCATCACCGGTGTGGGCGAGCGTGCCGCCTCCGGCGTGGCTGCCGGGCCCCCGGCGGACCACCTGAGCGGCCCCCTGCGGGTGGCTGCCGCCGGCGGAGGGGGTGGTGGGGGTGCTGGGTGCGGTGGGGGTGCTCGGGGTGTGGGGCGGGGTCGGGGTGCCGGGGCTGCCCGGCTGGGTCGGGGTGCCGGGAGTGCCGGGGTTGCTCGGCTGACCGGGGTTGCCCGGAGTGCCGGGGTTTCCCGGGGTGCCCGGTGTACCGGGGCTTTCGGGGGTGCCCGGAGTACCGGGGTTCCCGGGGGTGCCCGGACTTCCGGGGGTGCCCGGATTCCCGGGCTGGCCGGGGTTCCCGGGGTGACCGGGGTGGTGTCCGTGGTGTCCGGGCGGGCATGAGTCCCCGCCGTGACCGGGATGCCCAGGCATACCGGGGTGAGCCGGATGCCCCGGCGTACCGGGGTTCCCCGGGTGACCCGGCGTCCCCGGACTCCCAGGCTGACCCGGACTCCCAGGCTGGCCCGGATTCCCAGGCTGACCCGGATTTCCAGGCGTCCCCGGCGGATTGTGCTGGCCGCGGCCCTGGCCGCCGTTCCCGCACTGGTTGCCCCCGGCCGGATTCCCCAAGCCGATGACATCGACGCTGTTGCCGCACAGGTTGACCGGGATGTCGACCGGTACCTGGACGGTGTTGCCGGAGCCGACGCCCGGTGAGTCGGTGGTGCGTCCACCGGCGTGCGCGCCCCCTGGACCGCCCCCCGCACCACCCCGCGCGCCGTTGCCGCAGGCGTTGCCCACGGACGGGTTGAGCAGTCCGACGACGTCGACGGTGTTGCCGCAGGCGTTCACCGGTACGTGGACCGGGGCCTGCACGGTGTTGCCGGACAGTACGCCGGGCGAGCGGGCGGCGGAGCCTGCCGCGCCCGAGTCGGCGTGTGCGTATCCACTGGCGGCGGCGATCACTCCGGTCGCGGCCGCCATGGTCATCAGGCCCTTACGGGTGCCCTGTCGCATGTGCTGATCCCCCCTGGGATTTCCCTGCTTCGACTGGTCGCGAAAACCGGTCGGCCCCGGAGCGCATGACGCGCGCTCCGGGGCCGACGGTTCGCTGAGAACGCCCCTCGAACAGCTGACGTCAGTCGTTGACGCAGGTGTTGCCGAAGGCGGGGTTCAGGAGCCCGATCACGTTGACCGTGTTGCCGCAGACGTTCACCGGGACGTGCACCGGCACCTGCACGACGTTGCCGGACAGCACACCGGGCGAACCGACGGCGGCGCCGCTGGCACCCGCGTCGGCGGCGGCCATGCCCGCGCCCGCGAGAACGAGTCCACCGGTGGCAACCGCGGCAGCGACGACCTTCTTGATCATTATTCCTCCTAGTTGGAAACACGGCCCCAAGGTGCGGGGTCACATCACGGGTAACGAGGAGGAAGTAATCGGGCTACGAGCTTATCGGCGCATTCACTCTTCTCAGTCGATCTCGTACGCCTGCCTGATTACCCCTGGCCGGGGGCGTCAGGAGGCGTCGATGAACCGGTCGAGCACCCGCACGCCGAACTGGAGCCCGTCCACCGGGACCCGCTCGTCGACGCCGTGGAACATCCCGGCGAAGTCCAGCTCCGGCGGCAGCTTGAGCGGCGCGAAGCCGAAGCCCCGGATGCCGAGGTCGTCGAACGACTTGGCGTCCGTACCGCCGGAGAGCATGTACGGCACCGCGCGCGCGATCGGGTCCTCGGCCAGCAGCGCGGACTGCATGGCCTCCACGAGGGCGCCGTCGAAGCTGGTCTCGACGGCCTTGTCCGCGTGGACGTCCGAGCGGCGCACGTTCGGGCCGAGCAGCCGGTCGAGGTCGGTGAGGAACTCCTCCTCGTGGCCCGGCAGGAAGCGGCCGTCGATGTGCGCGGTGGCCTCGCCGGGGATGACGTTGACCTTGTAACCGGCGTTCAGCTGGGTGGGGTTGGCGGTGTTGCTGAGGGTGGCGCCGATGAGCTTGGCGATGCCGCCGAGCCTGGCGAGCGTCGACTCCATGTCCTCGGGGTCGAGTTCGGTGCCGAGCGCGTCGCCGAGTTCGTCCAGGAAGGCGCGGGTGGTCTTGGTGACCCGTACCGGGAACTTGTGGCGGCCGACGCGGGCGACCGCCTCGGACAGCTCGGTGATGGCGTTGTCGCGGTGGATCATCGAGCCGTGCCCGGCGGTACCGGCCACGGTCAGCTTCATCCAGTGCATGCCCTTCTCGGCCGTCTGGATCAGGTAGAGCCTGCGCTGCTCGTTCACCGTGAAGGAGAAGCCGCCGACCTCGCTGATGGCCTCGGTGACGCCCTCGAACAGCTCGGGGTGGTTGTCGACCAGGTACCGGGCGCCGTAGGTGCCGCCCGCCTCCTCGTCGGCGAGGAAGGCGACGACGATGTCGCGCGGCGGCTTGCGCCCGCTGCGCAGCCGGTCGCGGACGACCGCGAGGGTCATCGCGTCCATGTCCTTCATGTCGACGGCACCGCGCCCCCACACGCACCCGTCGGCGACCTCGCCGGAGAAGGGGTCGTGGGTCCAGTCCTCCGCGTTGGCCGGTACGACGTCCAGGTGGCCGTGGATCAGCAGGGCCGGCCGGGACGGGTCCTCGCCCTGGATGCGGGCGACGGTGGAGGCGCGCCCCGGGTGCGACTCGAAGATCTTCGGCTCGAGCCCGACCTCGGCGAGCTTCCCGGCGACGTACTCGGCGGCGGCGCGCTCGCCGGGGCCGGAGTGGTCGCCGTAGTTGCTGGTGTCGAACCGGATCAGCTCGCGGCAGAGGTCCACGACCTCGTTCTCACCGGTGACGCCCTTGGCCGTGTCCGTCTCAGTCACGCTGCTTCCTCCCGCTGTCACTGCTGGTGGGTCACCCCCATCCTCCCCCTGCCCGGCCCGTCCGCGTCCACCCCGCCACAGCCCGTTCACACAGCGGGGGCCTGGGCCGGGGGGTGATCGGACACCCCCGAAAGCCTGGTAATGTTTCCTTCGTCGCCGCGGGGAACACCCCGCACGACAGACACCTTGTCCGGGTGGCGGAATGGCAGACGCGCTAGCTTGAGGTGCTAGTGCCCTTTATCGGGCGTGGGGGTTCAAGTCCCCCCTCGGACACCAGTGAGAGACCCCGCTTCGTGCGGGGTCTTCTGCTTTTCCGGACTCCGTGCGCGGTCCGGCACAATGACTCGCATGGCCCGTCGCACCTCCCGTAACGCCCGTCCCGCCAGCTGCCCTTGCGGGCTGTCGAGCTCCTACGCCGACTGCTGCGGTCGGTTCCACTCGGGGGCCGTCGCCGCGCCGAGTGCCGAGGCGCTGATGCGGTCGCGGTACAGCGCGTTCGTCGTGGGGGACGTCGACTATCTGGTGCGGACCTGGCATCCGCGGACGCGGCCCGAACAGCTCGACCTCGATCCGGGGATGCGGTGGACCGGGCTGGAGATCCTCGAGACCGGGGGCGGTTCCGCCTTCCACTCCACGGGGACCGTGACGTTCCGGGCCTCGTACCAGGGGGGTTCGCTGCATGAGCGGAGTCGGTTCGAGCGGGTGGACGGGGCTTGGGTGTACGTCGATGGGGAGTTCCTCGACTGAACCCGGCCTTATGGCACCAGGATGTCCAGTTCCTGGAGTGCACCCACCGTGATCTCGCGGGTCAGTTCCTCCGCGCGGACGCTGTCGCCCGCGCGGACCGCCTCGGCGACCCGGACGTGCAGGGTGACGGCGGGCGGGTCGGGGTCGGCGAACATCACGTCGTGCTGGGTGCGGCCCGCGAGGACCTCGGCGACGACGTCCCCGAGGCGGGCGAACATCTCGTTGCCGGAGGCCGTGAGGATGATCCGGTGGAAGGCGATGTCATGGATCAGGTACTGGTCCAGCTTGTGGCCGCGTGAGTTGGCGACCATGCCGAGCGCGCACTCGGTGAGTTCGGCGCACTGCTCGGCGGTGGCGTTGCGAGCGGTGAGCCCGGCCGCGATGGGTTCGATCGCGGAGCGCAGCACGGTCAGTGAGCGCAGCTGGTGCGGGCGGTCGGCGCCCGCGAGGCGCCAGCGGATGACCTGCGGATCGTAGACGTTCCACTCGTGCTTGGGGCGGACCGTGACGCCGACGCGGCGGCGGGAGGCGACCAGGTGCATGGACTCCAGTACGCGGACGGCCTCGCGCATGACGGAGCGGGACACGTCGAACCGCTGCGCCAGTTCGTCGGTGCGCAGCACGCTGCCCGGCGGGTACTCGCCCGCCGTGATCGCGGGGCCGAGGGTGTCCAGTACGCGGCCGTGCAGCCCCCGGCCCGGTGTGCTCATGCACTCAGCGTACGGCCTGGATCACAGCCATAAAAAGTCAGACTTATATGTCACAGGCACTTGAATTTGTCGTACCTAATGGGTTTCAGTGTGGCGACGCCGGAGTACGGCGTCGATGTCGAAGAAGACAGCGAGGCAGTCATGCGCACCCCCCAGGTCGTCGTCGTGATGGGCGTCGCCGGGACGGGCAAGACCACGATCGGTCCCTTGCTCGCCGCCCGGCTGGGCGTCCCGTACGCCGAGGGCGACGACTTCCACCCGCAGGCCAACATCGACAAGATGTCGGCGGGGACGCCGCTCGAGGACGCCGACCGGTGGCCGTGGCTCGATGCCATCGGGCGCTGGGCGCACGGCCGGGCCGGGCTCGGCGGGGTGGTGAGCAGCTCCGCGCTGAAGCGGTCGTACCGCGACCGGCTGCGGGCCGAGGCTCCCGGTGCGGTGTTCGTGCACCTGACCGGCAGCCGTGAGCTGATCGAGGGCCGGATGTCCCAGCGGCAGGGCCACTTCATGCCGACCGCGCTGCTGGACTCGCAGTTCGCCACGCTCCAGTCCCTGGAGGCCGACGAGGCGGGTGTCGCCGTCGACGTCAGCGGGTCCCCCGAGGAGATCACCGAGCGGGCGGCCGAGGCTCTGGCCGCGTTCGCCGCCGCCTCCGCGTAGTCCCCTCCGCAGTACCAGTACCGCAGTACCGCAGTACCCCTTTGTCACCCCTTTTCTTCACCCCCTCATGTCCACCGAATCCCCGTAACCGCAAGGGAATCCCGTGACCAGACTCAGCGTCGAGATGCTGGCAGCGGACACCGTCCAGCCGATCACCTCGGCCGGCCACGCCCAGCTGGGCATAGCCGTCCTGGCGGGCATCGCCGTCATCGTTTTTCTCATCACCAAGTTCAAGCTCCACGCCTTCCTGGCCCTGACCATCGGTTCGCTGGTGCTGGGCGCGGCGGCCGGTGCTCCGCTCGACAAGGCGATCGTGAGCTTCACGACCGGCCTGGGCAGCACGGTCGCCGGTGTCGGTGTGCTGATCGCGCTGGGCGCGATCCTCGGCAAGCTGCTCGCCGACTCCGGCGGCGCGGACCAGATCGTCGACACGATCCTCGCCAAGGCGGGCGGCCGTGCGATGCCGTGGGCCATGGTGCTCATCGCGTCCGTGATCGGTCTGCCGCTGTTCTTCGAGGTCGGCATCGTGCTGCTGATCCCCGTCGTGCTGATGGTCGCCCGGCGCGGCAACTACTCCCTGATGCGCATCGGCATCCCGGCGCTGGCCGGTCTGTCCGTGATGCACGGTCTGATCCCGCCGCACCCCGGCCCGCTGGTCGCGATCGACGCGGTCAAGGCCAACCTGGGTGTGACGCTGGCGCTCGGCATCGTGGTCGCCATCCCGACCGTGATCATCGCCGGTCCGCTGTTCTCGAAGGTCGCCGCCCGCTGGGTGGACGTACCGGCGCCCGAGCGGATGATCCCGGAGCGCGCCTCGGAGAGCCTGGAGCGTCGTCCGGGCTTCGGCGCCACGCTGGCCACGGTGCTGCTGCCGGTGGTGCTGATGCTGGCGAAGGCCCTGGTGGACATCGTCGTCGACGACCCGGCCAACCTGACCCAGCGGGTCTTCGACGTGGTCGGCTCCCCGCTGATCGCGCTGCTCGCCGCGGTGATCGTCGGCTTCTTCACGCTGGGCCGCCCGGCGGGCTTCACCAAGGGCCGTCTGCAGCAGACCGTCGAGAAGGGCCTGATGCCGATCGCGGGCATCCTGCTGATCGTCGGCGCGGGCGGTGGCTTCAAGCAGACGCTGATCGACTGCGGGGTGGGCCAGATGATCCTGGACATCTCCAAGGACTGGTCGATCCCGGCGCTGCTGCTGGCGTGGCTGATCGCGGTGGCGATCCGGCTGGCGACCGGTTCGGCGACGGTGGCGACGGTCTCGGCGGCCGGTCTGGTCGCACCGCTCGCGGCCGACATGTCGACCACGCACGCCGCGCTGCTGGTGCTGGCCATCGGTGCCGGTTCGCTCTTCTTCAGCCATGTCAACGACGCCGGTTTCTGGCTGGTGAAGGAGTACTTCGGGCTGAGCGTGGGCCAGACGGTGAAGACCTGGTCGCTGATGGAGACCATCATCTCGGTGGTCGCCGGTGGTCTGGTCCTGCTGTTGTCACTGGTCATCTAGGAGCGGCACGGCGATGACGGCTCACCCTCTCTTCGACATCAGCGGCCGTACGGCCCTGGTCACCGGTTCCAGCCGGGGCATCGGTCTCGCCCTGGCCCGTGGTCTCGCCGAGGCGGGCTGCACCGTGGTCCTCAACGGACGTGACGGTGACCGCCTCGCGCGGGCCGCGGCGGAACTGCCCGGCGACCGGGTCCACACGGCGGTGTTCGACGTGACCGACGGCCCCTCGGTGGCCGCCGGGATCGCCGAGGTCGAGGAGCGGGTGGGCCCGCTCGACATCCTGGTCAACAACGCGGGGATGCAACTGCGGGCGCCGCTGCTGGAGTTCACCGACTCCGACTGGCACCGCATCCTCGACACCAATCTCACCAGCGCCTTCCTCACCGGCCGCGAGGCCGCCCGCCGGATGACCGAGCGTGGGCGCGGCAAGATCGTGAACGTGTGCTCGCTGCAGAGCGAGGTGGTACGCCCCGGCATCGCGCCGTACGCGGCGACCAAGGGTGCGCTGAAGATGCTCACCAAGGGCATGTGCGCGGACTGGGGTCCGCGGGGTGTGCAGGTCAACGGGCTGGGGCCCGGTTACATCGAGACCGAGCTGACCCGGCCGCTGGTCGAGGACGCCGAGTTCAGCGCGTGGGTGCGGGGGCGGACCCCGGCCGGGCGCTGGGGGCGTACCGAGGACCTGGTCGGCGGGCTGCTGTTCCTGGTCTCCCCCGCCGCCGACTTCGTCACCGGTCAGGTGCTCTACGTCGACGGCGGCATGACGAGCGTGCTCTGAGCACGCGGAGTCACGGGCGCCACAGCGGGTGTTCCCGCTCCGCCCACTCCCGGCTCACGGTGCCGGTGCGCAGTCCCCGCCGTGCCTCCGGGTCGCCCAGCGCCTTGCCGACGTGTCCGACGAGGACCACGCCGATGGTAAGGGCCAGCCAGTCGTGCACGAAGGTGGCCGAGGTGCGCCACAGCAGCGGGGTGAGGTGGGTGAACCACATCATCAGGCCGGTGCCGAGCATCACCAGGACGGCTCCGGCGATCCAGGCCGTGTAGATCTTCTGCCCCGCGTTGAACTTGCCCGCGGGGCGTGCCGAGTGGCGCCGGTCCCGGTGCAGGGCGGCGCGCAGCCAGTGCCGGTCGTGCGGGCCGAACCGGTTGAGCGCGCCGAGGTCGGCGCGGAACGCGCGGGAGACCAGCCCCAGCAGCACCGGCGCGGGCAGGGCGAGTCCGGCCCATTCGTGGACCCGTACGACGAGTTCGCGGCGGCCGACGAGGACGGCGAGCTGGGGCACGTAGAGGCAGGCGGCCGTCGCCACGCAGACGGCCATGAGGGCGGCGCTCGTGCGGTGCACCCAGCGTTCTGCGGGGGTGAAGCGGTGGACGCGGGCGCTGGTGGGTGCCGGGGTGTCAGCTCGTAGGGTCATCGGTCCGTCCGTTCGAGCGGCCGACCCAGGCGTCGACGTCGTAGCCGAGTCTCTCCCAGTAGCCGGGCTGCACATGGTCGCTGACCGTGATGCCGGAGAGCCATTTGGCGGACTTGTAGAAGTACATGGGGGCGACGTAGAGGCGGACGGGGCCGCCGTGGTCGTGGCCGATGTCCTTGCCCTGCATGCGCAGCGCGACCAGGACGTCGGGGCGGCGGGCCTGGTCGAGGGTGAGGCTCTCGGTGTAGGTGCCGTCGAAGCAGGTGAAGCGGATGGCCCGGGCGGTGGGGCGGACGCCGGCCGCGTCCAGCAGGGTGCTCAGGCGGACGCCCTCGAAGGGGGTTCCGGGTACGCGCCAGCCGGTGACGCACTGGACGTCCCTGGTCAGGCGGGTGCGGGGCAGGGCGCGCAGGTCGGCGAGGGTGTAGGCGCGGGGGTGGTCCACCAGGCCGTCGACGGTGAGCCGGTAGTCGGCGGGGCCCTTGTGCGGGACGGAGGCGGCGACGGAGTAGTAGCGGAAGCCGCCGCCGTTGGGGAGGAGGCCGCTGAGGCCGGTGGGGTCCTGGCCGGAGAGGGCGCCGAGCGCGCTCTCCGCGCCGCGTTGCAGCCAGGGCGCGGTGGCGACGCCGAGCGCGCCCAGGCCGAGGGTGCCGAGGAACAGGCGGCGGCCGATGGGCTTGCCCTGCGCGTCGGGGTCGGGGGTGTGCCGGTCCGGGTCGGGGGTCACGTCGTCATTCGAGCACGAGTGGGGGCGGTGGGGCCAGTGTCGCCGGGGATCAGCCGATGGCCAGGGCATGGGTGCGGGCCTGGTGGAAGGCGGCCCAGGGGTCCTGGCCGGTGTAGGACCAGGGGGCGCGGGTGGCGTGCGGGCCGATGCGGTGGAAGAGGGCCGCGGCCTCTGCGGGGCGGCCCGCGGCGGACATGGCGAAGGCCAGGTGGTTGAGGTCGATGTGGCGTCTGGGGTGTTCGTCGTGCTCCCACTCCAGCCACCAGTCGAAGGCGGCGTGCAGCACCCGGCGGGCGCGGGGGCCGGTCCAGTGGGCGCAGGGGGCGGGGCCGGGGACGGCGGGGGCGAGTCCGGCGGCGGCGAGGACGCGGTGGCGTTCGGCGTACGCGACGACCGGGAGGACGGCCAGCGGGGAGTCGGCGGGGGCCTCGGCGGCGGCGCGCTCGGCCGCGTCGTACGCCTCGTGGGACTCGGGGCCGCCGGGCGGGCGTTCGGCGAGTCCGGCGATGAGCAGGTGGTGGCCGTGGTGGTGCTCGGGGTGGCGGGCGCGCAGTTCCTTGAAGACGGCCGTCGGCTCGGGTCCGGGGCCGTGGGCGCGGGCCAGCAGGAGCAGGCCGAGCCAGGGGGTGGGGTCGGCGGGGGCCAGTTCGGCGGCGGTGTGGCAGGAGGCGCGGGCGTGGCCGGGGTCCTCCTGGCCACGCAGGGCGCGGTGGACCAGGGCCAGCGCGAGCAGGGTGGCCGCGTCGGCGGAGCCGGGTTCGGCGAGCAGCCACTGCCCGGCGGCGGTGTGGGCGCCGGGTTCGGCGGCGAGCGCGGTGACGCGGTGGCCCCGGCGGTCCCAGTCGTCGCCGGTGTGGAGCAGCAGGGAGCGGGCGGACTGCCAACGTCCCCGGGCCAGGGCGGCGCGCGCGGCGAGGAGTTCGGCGTCGCCGAGGGCGGCGTCGAAGGTGCCGGTGTGCTCGGGGGTGGTGCCGCCGGGCGGCTCCGAGGGGGCCCGGTCTGTGACGGGCGGGGGCGGGGTCAGGGGCACCGCAGGACTTCCTGTTTTTCGGGCTGCCATCGGCCGATCACTCACAGCAAACTCCCCGCCTCGGTTTGCGTCAAGCGGAATCAGGGTGTTGCTCGGTTCAACCACCGCGGCAGCAGGGCTACTTGGGGCACGGGTGCCCTGGTCGGGGCCGGTTAGGCCGATTCGGGGGCGCCGGGTGTGGCGTACGCCATGGCGCCGGGCGGCGGGGGGACGGAACATGACCGGACGGTTCCCCCGAAACGTGCCCGCTTCCGGGCACTCTCCACAGTCCCGCCCGTCCGGGGCGCTACAGTCGGCCACTACGCAATCGTGGCCCGGCCGATGATCGAGGTACGCAGCGTGTCCGTTCTGGTTCTCCTCCTCGCCGTGAGTGCCGCGGCGTGCCTGGGGTTCGGGTTCGTGCTTCAGCAGAACGTGGCGCGGAACGCGCCCCCGAGCGACTTCCTGTCCTTCCGGCTGCTGCTGGACCTGATGCGGGTGCCGCGCTGGCTGGGCGGTACGGCGCTGATGGTGGCGGGCATGGCGCTGGGCGCGGTGGCGCTCGGCAATGGCGAGATCTCGCTGGTGGAGCCGCTGCTCGCGACGAACCTGCTGTTCGCGCTCGCCCTGTCCCGCCGTCAGACCGGCCAGCGGCTGGGCAGGCAGGGCTGGACCGGTCTGGTGCTGCTGGCGGGCGGGGTGAGTACGTTCATCCTGGCGGGCCGCCCGCGCGGCGGCACCGCGGTCACCGATCCGGTGCGGCACTGGCTGATCCTCGGCGTGATGGTCGGGGTGGCGCTGGCGCTGGCCTGCTGGGCGAAACGCTCACGCGTCTCCTGGAGCCCGGTGCTGCTGGCGACGGCCGCCGGGCTTCTCTACGGCGTGCAGGACGCGCTGACCCGGGTGAGCGGCATCCGCTTCCGGGAGGGCGGCTTCACGGAGCTGTTCACCGGCGGGCATCCCTACGCGGTGCTGGCGCTCGGGGTGACCGGGCTGCTGCTGGTGCAGAGCGCGTTCGAGGCGGCACCCTTGCGCATGTCGCTGCCCGCGCTGACGGCGGCCCAGCCGCTCGCGGGCATCCTGTGCGGGGTGGGTTTCCTCGGCGACCGGCTGCACACCGACACCGGGGCGCTGGCCTGGGAGGCGGCGGGACTCGCGGCGGTCGTCGCGGGCATCGTGCTGCTGGGGCTGCACCCGGCGATGCCGTGCGGCACGGCCGAGGAGCGGCCGGTGCGGGATCTCCAGCGGAACTGAGCCGCCCACGCCCGGGGCTGCTTGGATGGCGGGATGAACCCCGCCGACGAGATGAACCCCGCGGACGAGACGAACCCGGCCGCCGAGACGAACCCCGCCGACGAGATCCTCGACATCGTGGACGAGCACGACCGTGTCGTCCGCCAGGCCCCGCGCGGCGTGGCGTACGCCGAGGGGCTGCGCCACCGCTGTGTCTTCATCCAGGTCCGTGACGCCGAGGGCCGCCTCTTCGTGCACCGGCGCACCGCGACCAAGCTGGTCTTCCCCGCGCTGTACGACCTGTTCGTGGGCGGTGTGGTGGGCGCGGGCGAGTCCTACGACGAGGCGGCGCTGCGCGAGGCGGAGGAGGAGCTGGGGGTGAGCGGGCTGCCGGAGCCGACGTTCCTCTTCAAGTTCCTCTACGAGGACGAGGCGGGACACGGCTGGTGGTCGGCGGTGTACGAGGTGCGCTGCGAGCTTCCGGTACGGCCGCAGGTGGAGGAGGTGCAGTGGCACGCCTTCCTCACCGACGAGGAGGTCGCGGCGCGGCTGGCCGAGTGGGAGTGGGTCCCGGACGGGCTGGCCGCGCACGAGCGGCTGAGGGGGTTCCGAGCGGCGGGGTGAGACGCCGGTAGGGTCCGTCGGGTGAGCGAATTCGTGCGGAACGCCCGGCTCTGGTTCGCGCCCGAGCGGGTGCGGGACGAGGGCACCACCCCGGACTACCGGTTCTCGCTGGCCAACGAGCGGACCTTCCTGGCCTGGCTGCGGACCGCGCTGGCGTTGATCGGCGGCGGTTTCGCGGTGGACCAGTTCCTGCCGCACCTGCGCTGGGCGTGGCGGGTGGGGCTGGCGCTGGCGCTGCTGGGCGGCGGGGTGCTGTGCGCGCTGCGGGCGGTGCACCACTGGGTGCGCTGCGAGCAGGCGATGCGGCGGGGCGAGGATCTGCCGGTGTCCCGGTTCCCGGCGGTACTGAGCCTGCTGGTGGCGGTGGTGGCCGTGGCGATGGTCGTGGTGGTGCTGGCCGGATGGGCGGGATGACGGGCGCGGCGACCGCTCCGGCCGCGGACCCGGGGCTCCAGCCGCAGCGCACCCGGCTGGCGTGGCGGCGTACGACCCTGTCGGGCACGGTGACCGCGGTGCTGGCGATGCGGTCGGCGGTGCGTGCGGCCAGTCCGCTGACCGGGGCGCTGCTGGTCCTGCTGTGCTGCGCGTGCTGGCTGGCCTTCCTCGCCCTGGCCCATCTGCGCATCCGGACCCTGGCGGCGAGCCCGGTACCGCCCACGCTCACCCCACGCCTGGCGTGGGCGGCGACGGGGTGCGCGGTGGCGCTGGCGGTGTGCGCGGCGGTGCTGCTGGCCTAGCGGTGCACTGCCGGCCCTAGTCGTCCTCGGGCCTGCTCACCGTCACGACGATCTTGCCGCGGGTGCGGCCCTCCTGGCTGAGCTGCTGGGCCTCGGCGGTCCGCTCCAGCGGGAACGTCTTGTCGACGTGGACGGAGACGGCGCCCTGGTCGGCCAGTTGGCCGAGCTTGGCGAGGTCCGCGGCGTCGGGGCGGACGAACCAGTAGCGGCCGCCGTACTCGGTGACGTCCGGGTCGGCGATCGAGGCGAGTCGGCCGCCGGGGGCGAGGAGCTGGGCGGAGACCTTCAGGGTCTCGCCGCCGACGGTGTCGAAGACCGCGTCCACGCCCTCGGGCGCGATGCCGCGTACGCGTTCGGCCAGGCCCTCGCCGTAGCTGACGGGTTCGCCGCCGAGGCCGCGCACGAAGGCGTGGTTGCGTTCACTGGCGGTGCCGATGACGCGGGCGCCGAGGTGGGCGGCGATCTGCACGCCGAGGGAGCCGACGCCCCCCGCCGCCGCGTGGATGAGCACCGTCTCGCCGCGCCTGACGTTCAGGATCTGGACGAGGACCTGGTAGGCGGTCAGGCCCGCCAGCGGCAGTCCGGCCGCCTCCTCGAAGGAGAGCGCGGCGGGCTTGCGGGCCAGGGTGCGCACGGGGGCGGCGATGTACTCGGCGAAGGTGCCGAGCGAGAGCAGGTCCTCGCGGACGTACCCCATCACCTCGTCCCCTGCCGCGTACTCGACGACGGAGGCGCCGGGGCGGACCACGACGCCGCTGACGTCCCAGCCGGTGACGACGGGGAAGACGGTGTTGAGGATCGGGTCGAGATAGCCCTCGCGGCACTTCCAGTCGACCGGGTTGACCGCGGCCGCGCGCACCCGGACCAGCACCTGGTCGGGGCCGACCTTCGGCTCGGGCTGCTCGCCGTACTCCAGCACCTCGGGGCCGCCGTAGCGGCGGTAGCTGATGGCCTTCATGATCTGGACCTTCCAGGGTGTTCACCCGCCACGCAACCCCGGTGTCACGATATGGGCGTTTCGCGGGGCCCGTACGTAGCTCGTCCGCCGTAACTCCGTGGAACACACTGGACGGCATACCGACCGGTCGGCATCATGAGACGGGTTCCTGTTCACCCGTTCGTAGGAGAGACGTATGAGCGCCGATCACCCGCCCGGACTCGATCTCGACCGGCTGCGCGCGTTGCTCGACCGTGATCACCCCGGTCTGGCGACCGGCCCGCTGACCGGCAGGCTGATCGAGGGCGGACGGTCGAACCTCACCTACGCCGTCACCGACGGCACCTCCCGCTGGGTCGTCCGGCGCCCGCCGCTGGGCCACGTCCTGGCCACCGCGCACGACATGCGGCGCGAGCACCGGGTGATCAGCGCCCTGCACCCCACCCGGGTGCCGGTGCCCCGGCCGGTGCTGCTGTGCGAGGACGACGAGGTGCTGGGCGCGCCCTTCTACGTGATGGAGTTCGTCGAGGGCACCCCGTACCGCACGGTGGACCAGCTCGCGCCGCTCGGCCCGGAGCGCACCCGGAACGCGGTGCTGTCGCTGGTGGACACCCTCGTCGAGCTGCACGCGGTGGACCCCGCCGAGGTGGGCCTCGCGGACTTCGGCCGCCCCGAGGGCTTCCTCGACCGCCAGCTGCGCCGCTGGGGCAAGCAGCTCGATGCCTCCCGCAACCGCGAACTGGCGGGTGTGGACGAGCTGCACGCGGCCCTCGGCCGCTCGCTGCCCACCTCCCCGGCCCCGACCGTGGTGCACGGCGACTACCGCCTGGACAACGTGCTGATCGGCGAGGGCGACCGCATCGAGGCGATCCTCGACTGGGAGATGTCCACCCTGGGCGACCCGCTGACCGACCTGGGCCTGCTGGTGATGTACAGCCAGCCGCTCGGCATGACCCACTCCCCCGTCTCCACCACCGCCGAGGCCCCCGGCCACCCGACGCCCGCCGAGCTGATCGAGCGGTACGCGGAGCGCTCCGGGCGCGATGTCTCGGACGTCAACTGGTACACGGCGTTCGCCTGGTTCAAGCTCGCCGTGATCCTGGAGGGCATCCACTACCGGTACACCCTCGGCCAGACGGTCGGGCGCGGCTTCGACCGCATCGGGGACCTGGTGCCCGTCTTCATCGACCACGGACTGACCACCCTTCAGGAAGGCTGAGCACAGATGGACTTCGCGTACGACGCGCGCACCGAGGAACTCCGGACCCGGCTGCTGGCCTTCATGGACGAGCACGTGTACCCGGCCGAGAAGACCGCCGAGGAGCAGCGCGCGCTGCTGGACTCCCCCTGGGACACCCCGCCGGTGGTGGACGAGCTGAAGGCCGAGGCGCGGCGGCAGGGCCTGTGGAACCTCTTCCTGCCCGACGCCGAGTACGGTGCCGGGCTGACCAACCTCCAGTACGCGCCGCTGGCCGAGATCACCGGCCGGTCCCCGCAGCTGGCGCCGACCGCGCTGAACTGCGCGGCGCCGGACACGGGGAACATGGAGGTGCTGGCGCAGTTCGGCACCGACGAGCAGAAGAAGCAGTGGCTGGAGCCGCTGCTGGCCGGGGAGATCCGGTCGGCGTTCGCCATGACGGAGCCGGAGGTGGCCTCCTCGGACGCCACCAACATCACCACGCACATCGACCGCGATGGCGACGAGTACGTCATCACGGGCCGCAAGTGGTACATCTCCGGGGCGATGAACCCGGACTGCAAGATCTTCATCGTGATGGGCAAGACCGACCCGGACGGCGCGGACCCGCGCCGTCAGCAGTCGATGGTGCTGGTGCCGCGGGACACGCCCGGTGTGACCGTGAAGCGGGCCATGCAGGTCTTCGGGTACGAGGACCACTCGCACGGCGGGCACGCGGAGGTCGTCTTCGACCACGCGCGCGTGCCGGTGGCCAACCTGGTCGGCGAGGAGGGCGGCGGCTTCGCCATCGCGCAGGCCCGGCTGGGTCCGGGGCGCATCCACCACTGCATGCGGCTGATCGGCATGGCCGAGCGGGCCATCGAGCTGATGTGTCGGCGGGCGGTGTCGCGTACCGCGTTCGGCAAGCCGCTGGCGCAGCAGGGCGTGGTGCAGAACTGGATCGCGGACGCACGGGTGACGGTGGAGCAGCTCCGGCTGCTGGTGCTGAAGACGGCCTGGCTGATGGACACCGTCGGCAACCGGGGCGCGCACACCGAGATCCAGGCCATCAAGATCGCGACTCCGCGTGCGGTGGTGGAGATCCTGGACCGGGCGATCCAGCTGCACGGCGCGGGCGGGGTGAGCCAGGACTTCCCGCTGGCCGACCTGTACGCGGGCGCCCGCACTCTGATGCTGGCGGACGGTCCGGACGAGGTGCACCAGCGCTCGCTGGCCCGGCGTGAGCTGAAGAAGTACCTGTAGCGAAGTCGCTGTCGTAAGGGGCGCCTGCCGTTGCGGGCGCCCCTTACGCGTGGTCCTTATGGGCGCAGGGCGCGCAGGAGGAGGTCGGCGAGGTGGTCGGCGACCTGCTGCGGGGTGAGCGGGCCCTTGGGGCGGTACCAGGTGGACAGGTGGTGGACCGAGCCGAAGTGGTAGTCCACGACGAGGTCGGCCGGGGTGGCGGTGGAGAACACGCCCTCGCGCTGGCCCTCCTCGATGAGCGCGCGGAACCGTTCGTGGTAGCGGCGGCGCTCGGCGCGGACCTGCTTGTTCTTCTCCGGGCTGAGGTGGTGCATCGAGCGGAAGAAGATCATCGCGTCGTCGAGGTTGTCGATGGTGGTGACGACGACGTCGGCGGCCGCGTCCCGTACCCGCTTCTCCACCGGCTCGTCGGCGTCCGCGAAGGCGTCCAGCCGGTCCTGCTGGAGGCGCAGCACGCGCGCGTAGACCTCGTGCAGGAGGTCGTCCTTGGAGCCGAAGTAGTGGTAGAGGGCGCCCTTGGTGACTCCGGCGGCCTCGACGATCTCCTGCACCGAGGTGCGGTCGTAGCCCTGGTCGGCGAAGAGGCGGGTCGCGGCGTCCAGCAGCCGCCGCGGGACGGGTGTGGTGTCTCCGTCCGTGGTCCTGGGCACTGCCGCCACCTGCCTTTCCGTCGGGTCCGCCGACTGTCGTCACTGGCGCGGGAACGGTCTCCCGCCGGAGGATCTTCCCATCCCGCGGCGGGGCCCGGTCAGCGGGAGTCCTCCCAGGCGCGCTGGAGCCGGTTCATCCCGCCGAGCCATTTGTCCGGGAGGGCGGCGCGGGCCTGGTAGTACTCGGCCACCTCGGGGTGCGGCAGGATCAGGAAGCGGTCCTCGGCCATGCCCGCGAACAGGGCGTCGGCGACCTCGGCCGGTTCGATGGCGGTCGGCTGGAGCACCAGGTCGCCCGCGCTGCCGGTGGCGGCCAGCATGTCGGTGCGCACGCCCTGCGGACAGATGGCGTGCACCTTGACGCCCCGGTGGCGGTAGGTGAGGGACAGCCACTCGGCGAAGGCCAGCGCGCCGTGCTTGGTGACGCTGTAGGAGGGCGCTCCGATCATGGTGAGCAGTCCGGCGGCGGAGACGGTGGAGACGAACCGGCCGCCGCCGTTCTCCAGCCAGTCGGGGAGCAGTTCGTGGGCGGCGCGGACGTGGGCCATCACGTTGACGTCCCAGGACACCGCCCAGGAGCGCTCGTCCAGCGGGGCGCCGGGCGTGCCGTCCTCGAAGGCGACGCCCGCGTTGGCGCAGTACACGTCGATGGTGCCGCCGAGTGCCGCGCGGGCCTCGGCGACGATGCCGGAGGCGTCGCCGGGCACGGCGGTGGCGCCGATCTCCTCGGCCACCGCCTTGGCCTTGTCTGCGTCGAGGTCGTTGACGACGACCCGGGCGCCCTCGGCGGCGAACCGGCGGGCGAGGGCGGCGCCGATCCCTCCGCCCGCTCCGGTGACGACGACTCCGGCGTCCTGCACGGCTTCCACCAGCGGCCTCCTTCGCGCTACGGCTCTGCGCGGCGGTACGGCCGCCGCGGCGCCAGACTAACCAGTCGGTATGCCGGAGGGAAGGGGAATCCCCGTCGGTCCCGGTCCGGCGCGTTCCCTGGCGGGCCGCCAGGCGCTAGCGTCCGCGTGGTCATGGCACCCGCCGCGCTCACGGAGGTCCTCGTATGACGCTGTCCAGACGGAGCCTGCTCGCCACCACCGGCACGGCCGCGGTCGGGGCCGCGGTCCCGGCCCCCGCCTCGGACGACGGTGCGGGACACCGGGTGCGCACCGGGTTCGAGCGGCTGGCCGCCGACGGCTACGCCCCGCTGTCCGGCCGGAAGGTCGGCATCGTGACCAACCCGACCGGGATCACCCGCGACGTCCGGCACATCGTGGACGTGATGCACGGCGACGACCGGGTGCGGCTGACCGCCGTCTTCGGCCCCGAGCACGGCTTCCGGGGCACCGCCCAGGCGGGCGGTTCGGAGGGGCGGTACGACGACCCGGCGACCGGGCTGCCGGTGTACGACACGTATCTGAAGAGCGGCCAGGCGCTCGCCGACGTGTTCACCGCCTCCGGGGTGGACACGGTGGTCTTCGACATCCAGGACGCGGGTGCCCGCTTCTACACGTACATCTGGACGCTGTACGACTGCATGGAGGCGGCGGCGCTCGCGGGCAAGCGGTTCGTGGTGCTGGACCGGCCGAACCCGGTGACCGGACGGGCGGCCCTGGGGCCGGTGCTGCATCAGGAGTTCGCCACGTTCGTCGGGCGGCGGCCGATCGCGCAGGCGCACGGGATGACGGTGGCGGAGCTGGCCCGGCTGTTCAACGGGGAGTTCCTGGAGAAGCCGGTGCCGCTGGAGACGGTGACCATGACCGGCTGGCGGCGCGCGATGTTCTTCGACGACTGCGGGTTGCCCTGGGTGCCGCCGAGCCCGAACATGCCGACCCCGGACACCGCCCTGGTGTACTCCGGGACCGGTCTGTTCGAGGGCACCAACCTCTCCGAGGGCCGGGGCACCACCCGCCCCTTCGAACTCCTCGGCGCGGAGGGCATCGACGGCCGCTGGGCGGCGGAGGCGAACCGGGCGGGGCTGCCGGGGGTGCGGTTCCGGGAGGCGTACTTCGCGCCGACGTTCTCCAAGTTCCAGGGGAAGGCGGTCGGCGGGGTGCAGCTCCATGTGCACGATCCCGCGGCCTTCGACCCGGCGCTGACCGGGGTGACGCTGCTGGTGTCGGCGCGGCGGGTGTGGGACGGGTTCGCCTGGCGGCCGGACAACTGGATCGACAAGCTGACCGGTTCGGAGCAGGTGCGCACGATGATCGACGCCGGGGCCGGGGCGGAGGAGGTCGCGGCGGCCTGGCACGGGGAGCTGGCGGCGTTCCGCCGGACGCGGGCCAAGTACCTGATGTACCGCTGAGAAGCGGCGGCCCCCGTACGGGAGCCGCCGCTCAGCGGCCGTCAGCGGTGCGAGGTGTACTCCACGACCTGCTGGTAGGTCGGCCGGTTCTGCCAGCTGATGTTGCCGTGCTTGATGCCGCCCAGGGCGCGCTGCTGGATCGAGTCGGCGCACCACTGGTCCCCGGCCGAGCACAGGTCGTCGCCCGGATAGACCTGGGCGGCGGTGAGCCCGGCGGCCTGCTTCAGCGTGCCGAGCAGGGCGTCCCGGCAGGCGGAGAGGCTGCCGTCGCCGCAGTACTTGCGGGAGAGCCCGCCCTGTACCGGCTCACCGAGCACCGCCCGTATGTCCTTGTCGACATAGCTCCACCAGCCGTACTGGAAGGAGCTTCCGGCGTGTGAACCGGTCGGGCCGTGTCCGGCGGAGGGTGCCTCGTCCACGGGGAGGTTGGCGGTGAAGGCGCCGTACAGGTCGCTGCCCAGGCCGGGTTCGAACTCGGCCTTCACCAGCAGCGGCCACCAGGCGTCCAGGACGCGGATCGCGTCGGAGTCGGCGTACTTCTTCGAACCCGCCGACGTCTCGGTGCGCCTGGCCCCCGCGTTCAGCCAGGTCTGGAGCTTGGTCACCGCGGCCGCTGCCGTCGGGTCGCTCACGGGGGCGGAGTTGACGACCTTCAGCAGCCCCGGCAGCACGTCCTCGGCGCGCAGGTCGGCCAGGGCCGCGTCCGCCATGGCCTGCACCAGCTTGGTCCGGGTGACCCCGCCCTGCGCGACCAGCTTGCTCACCCGGTCGTCGAGGAGATCGCCCCGGTGCACCGAGCCCTCGCCCCAGGGCGCGGCGGTGTACGCCTCGGCCTGCTTGTTGTTCCAGGAGATGTAGTAGTCCTGGTCGATGGAGTTCGGGTGCGTGCTGGCCGGGGTGTAGTCGGCGGTGTTGGCGGCCGGGTCCCAGTTGCGCCACTCGTAGGCGGGCTGCGCCCACACCGGGAACTCGGCGTCGACCCCGCTGGCGCGGACCGGGTTGTCGCCGCTGTTGTAGTACGCGGTGTGCGCGGAGTCGGCGTAGAACCAGTTGAAGGTGAAGTTGATGTGCTGGGCAGCCTTCTGGAAGTCCTCGGGGCCCTTCACATAGCCGGGGTCGTTGAGCAGCTGGAAGCCGATGATGGAGTCGGCCTCATGCAGGTAGGAGGAGCGCAGGGTGGTGTAGGCGACCTTCTTGCCGCCGACGGTCGCCCGGTACTGCACGGGCCCGTACTTGGTCCGCCACACGCGCATGGCGTACGAACCGGCGGCGGTGCCGTCGGCCACGGTGGGCTTCCAGGCGTTCTTCCGCTCGACCTGCTCCATCGCGGTGCAGGTGCCCCGGTAGAGGTAGTGATGGTCGTCCTGGCACAGCTCGACGGCGTAGGTGTCGATGATGTCCTGGCCGGAGGTGGTGGCGCTCCAGGAGTAGTCCTGGCCGCGGCCGAGTTCGACGTACATGCTCAGGCCCGCGAAGGAGGCGCCGCGGGCGCTGATGCCGGGGCCCTGGATCTCCTGCAGCATCAGGAGCTGCGGGGCGAAGTAGCCGGTCTGCGGGCCGAAGACGGCGACCGGGTGGCCGCTCGCGGTGTGCTTGCCGCTGACCACCAGCGCGTTGGACATGCCGCGCCGGGCGGAGCTGAGCGCGTCCTTGGCGACAGCGGTGGCGGATTTCTTCGCGCTCGCGGTGCCCGCGCTGCCGGTGCGGTCGTAGACCAGCGGTTCCTGGGTGACCGAGCCCGCGTCCGGCAGGGCCCGGCCCTGGGGGCTGTCGGGGCGGGTGGCGTAGGGGAACTTCTGGCCGTCGTGGAGGGTGAGGACGGCCTCGGGGTCGTTGCGCTCACGGAAGGACTCCCAGACGCGGGTGCCCTCCTCGACGCCGTACTTGGACTGGGCGGCGATCAGGGAGAGGGCGTTGTTGACCTCGCCGCCCCCGCCGGAGCCGAACAGGGTGCCGACGACCGAGGCGAGCGCCACCAGGTCGGTGACCTTGAAGTGGTCGATGGTACCCGCGTTGGTGATGGAGTCCTTGTGGCCGGTGAGGACGTACTCGCCGGGGAAGTAACGGCCGCTGTCGGAGGCGTCGATGTAGGCGTTGATGCCGTCCAGGTAGGCGGTGACGTCGGCGAGGGCCTGCTGTCCGCGCTCGCCGTTGCGGGCCACGGCGCCGTCGATCTGCGCCTGGAGGTCGGCCTCGGTGTAGGGGGCCTGGCGGTAGAACTCCTGCTCCAGGCCCTGGTTGGCGGGGGCGCCCCCGGCGAAGCCGGTCAACTGGCCCCGGCCCACGTGCCGGAACACGTCCATCAGCCAGAGCCGGTCCTGTCCCGCCGCGTACCCGGCGCCGAACTCGGTGCCGTAGCGGGTGGTGCCGGTGATGTGGGGCACCCCGGTCTTCTTGTCCCGGACGATCGTGACGTCGCTGCGCCCGGCGGGCTTCTCGGTGGAGGCGACCTGGCCGGCGGGGACGCCGAAGGAGGCGTCGTTGAAAAAGTTGTTGATCTTCGCGTCGGTCAGGCCGGGGTGTCCGGTGGCGAGATTCGCATAGGGGCCGAGCTGGTCCTCGGCGTGCGCGGGCTGGGTGCCGAAAGCCTGGTTGAGCAGGATCTGCGCCAGGGTGGCATTGCCGTTCTCACCCGGCGGAAGGATGTCCGAACACTGGCCGGAACAGTAGTCGTTCGTCGCGGTGGGAGCGCTGGTGGCGGCCGCCGCCTGACCGATCGGTGAAAGACAACCCGCGATCAGGACGCATATCGAGGCCGTCTTCAGGAACCCGGAGAGTGTGCGAGGAGTTCTGAGTCTGTCGGACAACACGTTGTGTGGGGTACGCCGTGGCATGGCTGCTCCTCCCGACGGGGATGGGCCGGACGTTACCGCCGGTATCCCCGCGAACGAAGATGAACATGCGTCAAGTTCGGCGGCCACTCGGGCCGGTGCCCGGCGGTCAACACGGAGCGCGTTATGGGAGGGCATCGGAAATCGGATGGAGCCGGATCGGCCCGCGACACGTCTATCCGGCGACGTCGCGCGACAGCCGTACGGCGACGCCGAGGTGACCGAAGAGCGGACACAGGTGTGACGGAGGTGCAGGGCGATGGCCGGATTCCGAAGTCTGGCGAGACAGGTGCGCGATCCGCGATGCGATCTGGCGCTGCGGCGCTACTCGCTGCGCAAGTGCCTGGAGCGGTTCGCTCCTTACGGGCACCGGGCGACCTGGGACCATCTGTGCGGGCGGGCCGGTTTCGGCCCGGAGGACCGCTCCCCCGACCCGGCGCGGCTCGTGGCCGCACTGGTGGAGCTGGAGCAGGCCCGCGCGGTGTGGCTCACCTACGAGGCCGATTTCGCGGAACGCCGGAAGAAGGAGAAGCACGACGGCCTGCGCAGGCCGGGCAGTGTCGACGACTGGCACCGGATGACCTGGGGCGGCTTCGGTGTCGCCTGGTGCGACGACCCGCGGCTGCACCCCCGTGAGCCGCTGGCCGACGTACTGCACCGGCTGATCAGCGCCTTGGAGCGGGACCCGGGGTCGGTGTGCCCGGTGTGCGACGGCGAGCGGCTGGTGTGGCGGTACGGCCTGGACCACGCGCCGTCCGCCGGGCCGGTGTGCGCGGACTGCGGCATCCTGGTGCCGCGTCCGGTGCTCACCGACGACGCGCTGGCGTCGGCGCGACGGGAGCGGCTGCTGATGTCGGCCTGACCGGGTGCGGCACCATGGTCCGGTGCAGGTCTGTCTGAACGGGAGCAGAGCGGCGGCGGACGGGGCTCAAGTCCCGCTGACGCCGGATGAGTTGGAGCGGTCGGCGGCGGAGGCGGTCGCCGCCGGGGCCACGGAGACGCATGTGCATCCCCGGACGCCGTGCGGGCGGGAGTCCCTGTCCGCACGGGTTGTCGGGCCCGTGGTGGAGGCGCTGCGCGCGCGGGCCGGGGTGCCGGTCGGGGTGACCACCGGCGCCTGGGCCGAGCCTGATCCGGCCGAGCGGCTGGAACGGGTGCGCTCCTGGTCGGTGCTGCCCGACTTCGCCTCGGTCAACTGGCATGAGCCGGGCGCCGAGGAGCTGGCCGGGCTGCTGCTGGCGCGGGGCGTCGGCGTGGAGGCGGGCATCTGGTCCGGCACCGGGAGCGCGGCACGCTTCGCGCTCTCGCCGCTGGGGCCGCGCGTGCTGCGGGTGCTGGCGGAGGTGACGGACACCGACCCGACGACCGCCGAGGTGTCCGCGCACGCTCTGCTGGCCGAGCTGGGCGCGGCGCACGGCCGTCCCGTCCTGCTGCACGGCGAGGACGGCGGCGCGTGGCCGGTGCTGCGGCTGGCCGGACGGCTGGGGCTGGCGACCCGCGTCGGGCTGGAGGACACGCTGTTCCTCCCCGATGGTGAACGCGCGCCGTCCAACGCCGCGTTGGTGGCGGCGGGGCTGGTGGAGCACGGGGCTCAGCGGACCCAGTAGGGGTCGCTCCAGCGGGCGTCGTACGGCAGCGCGAGGAGGGCCGCGCGGTCGGCGAGGTCGGCCAGGCCCCGGGGGCGGAGGCGGGCCGGTGCCTGCTCGCCCAGCCAGGTCTGGAGTTCGGTGAGCGTGGCGGCGGAGGGCTCCCACAGGAAGCCCGGCCGGCGGTCCAGCATCAGGTCGTCCAGCCATTGCTGCACGCAGGCGGCGAGATGGGCGTCCGCCTCGGGACCGGGCGCCCAGTCGGCCAGCGGGCCGGTGACTCCGCCGAGGATCGCGCAGGCGGTCTCGAACAGGTCCGGGATCGGGTAGGGCGGCTCGGCGGTGGTGAGCGCAGCCCGCCACCAGGCGCGTACGAACGTCTCGACCGCCGTCGCCTGCCCGCCGGGCCACGACCGCCAGTCCGCCACGCTCAGCCCGTGCGGCGCGTACCCGGCGTCCGCCAGGGTGCCGTCGGCCATGGCGTGCGCGCACTGCGGCAGCAGGCGGCGCATCGCGGCTTCGTGGTCGGTGAAGTGGTGTGCGCCCTTGTACAGGAAGCGGCTCACCAGTTCGGCGGGCACATGTGAGCCGGGTGTGCGCAGGTACGCGGCGTCCTCGGCGGGGCAGCAGTAGCGGGCGCAGCCGAACTCGCCCGGACTGGCCTCGCCGTTGAAGACCACGTCGATCTCCGCGAGCGCGGCGGTGAGTTCAGGAGTGCGCACGGGGCTCCCGTTCCTCCCGCATCAGCCGGGACCCGGCACCCCGCTCGCCGAAGACGTCGTCCGGGTTGGACAGGACGCAGGTGGCCAGGGAGAGGCAGCCGCAGCCGATGCAGTCGGTGAGGTGGTCGCGCAGCCGGTTGAGCTGTCTGATCCGGTCGTCCAGCTCCGAGCGCCACGCCTCGGAGAGCCGGGCCCAGTCCGCGCGGGTCGGGGTGCGTTCCTCGGGCAGCTCCGCCAGGGCCTCGCGGATGGTGGCGAGCGGGATGCCGACCCGCTGGGCGGCGCGTACGAAGGCGACCCGGCGCAGGGTGTCGCGGGTGTAGCGGCGCTGGTTGCCCGTGGTGCGGCGGCTGCTGATCAGGCCCTTGGACTCGTAGAAGTGCAGGGCGGAGACGGCGGCGCCGCTGCGCGCGGACAACTGGCCTACGGTCAGCTCGTGGATCTTCTCGGGAAGCTGGGGCACCGTCCCGAGCCTACCGACCCGCCGGGCCGGGCGAGCCGTTGACAGGGGCGGTGGGCCCGACCATGCTAAGCAGTTGCTTAGACCGACGAAGCGAGAGGCCGGGATCATGGCAGAACCGAGGACCTTCCACTCCCCCGACGAGCTGAAGGCGGCCGTGGGCGAGCAGCTGGGCCACACCGACTGGCTGGAGGTCGACCAGAAGCGGATCGACCTGTTCGCGGAGGCCACGGGCGACCACCAGTGGATTCACGTGGACCCGGAGAAGGCGGCCGCGGGCCCGTTCGGCACCACGATCGCGCACGGCTACCTCACCCTCTCCCTGCTTCCCCTGTTCGGGCCGCAGCTCATCGCGGTCGAGGGCGTGAAGATGGGCGTCAACTACGGCACCAACAAGGTCCGCTTCCCCGCTCCGGTGCCGGTCGGTTCCCGGCTGCGCTCCACCGCGGTGATCACGAACGTGGAGGACGTGCCGGGCGGGGTCCAGGTGTCGGTCGCCTTCACCGTGGAGCGCGAGGGCGGCGACAAGCCGGTGTGCGTGGCGGAGTCGGTGTCCCGGTACTACTTCTGATCCCGGTGTGCGGGCGTCGGGGTCAGTGGGCCCCGACCATCCGCAGCACGAGGCCCGCGTACAGCTCGCCGACCTGTTCGGGGGTGCGCGGGCCGTCCACGTTGAACCAGCGGGCCACGTCGATGCAGAGCGACAGGATGGCGAGGGTGGTGCCCTGCACGTCGGGCACGTCGAACTCGCCTGCCGCCACCCCGTCCTCGATGATCCCGCGCACCTCGGCGTCCACCTGGCGGCGCAGCGCGACGATCTCGGCGCGGGCGTCGGGGCCGAGCGCGTCCAGCTCGTACTGCACGACGCGTGCGGTGGTGCGGCGCCCGGCGTGCCAGCGGACGAAGGAGCTGACACCGTCCGCGAGCCGCTCGGCGGCCGTGCCGTCGCCCCGCGCGGCGGTGCGCAGGATGTCGAGCGCCTTGTCGTGGCCGATGCGGCTGATCCGGTGGAGCAGCTCTTCCTTGGTCTTGTAGTGGATGTAGAGCGCGGCCGGGCTCATCCCGGCCCGGCCCGCGATGTCGCGGGTGGTGGTGGCGTGGTAGCCGCGCTCGGCGAAGGCGTCCACGGCGGCGACGAGCAGCCGCCGGGCCGCGTCCGGGGTGACCTCGGCCCACGCGTCGGCCTCGCCGACGACCGTCTCCTCCGCCGCACTCATCGCTCGCCCCTCTTCGGATGACAGGAGCACCACCATACCGCCGAAGGTGAGCGCTCGCTTAGTGAGACTTCTGCCGGGGGTCGGGGGTCTTGCGGTACGGGTCGTGGGCGGTGAGGAGTTCCTCCATGCGGGCCTGGTCGACTCTGCTGACGATCTCCCCGGCCTCCTGTCTGTCCCGGATCACCTTGGCGAGGGTGAAGGCGGAGGTGACGAGGTAGAGGACGGCGATGGCGAGGAAGCCGCGCACCCAGGCGTTGGCGTCCAGCCGGTAGATGCCGATCGCGGTGGCCGTCATGGCGACGGCGAAGGAGGCGACGGCCTGGCCGTAGAAGGCGGCCGTGCTCTGCTGCTTGACGGGTGTTTCGCTCATGGCACGAGTCTCGGCGGACGCGGCGCGCGCCACATCCGCCGAGGTACTCAGTACCCGTACTCAGAAAGCGGAGACGCCGGTGAGCGCGCGACCGATGAGCAGTTTCTGGATCTGGCTGGTGCCCTCGTACAGGGTCATCACGCGGGCGTCGCGGAGCAGCTTGCCGACCGGGTACTCGTCGATGTAGCCGTAACCCCCGAACACCTGGAGGGCGTTGGAGGCGGCGCGCACGGCGGCCTCGGAGGCGAACAGCTTGGCCTTGGAGGACTCGGTGGCGAACGGCTCGCCCCGGTCGACCAGGTCGGCCACCCGCCAGGTCAGCAGCCGGGCGGCGTCCACGTCCACGGCGATGTCGCTGATCAGCTCCTGCACCAGCTGGTGCTTGGCGATGGAGGTGCCGAACTGCTCGCGCTCACCGGCGTATCGCACGGCCGCGTCCAGGGCGGCCTGGGCTATGCCGACGCAGCCCGCGGCGACCGACATCCGGCCCTTGGCGAGCGCGGACATGGCGACGGAGAAGCCCTTGCCCTCGGCGCCGACCATCGCGGACGCGGGCACCCGCACGTCCTCCAGCACCAGTTCGGCGGTGGCCTGGCCGCGCAGGCCGAGTTTGCCGTGGATGGTGCGGCGGGTGAGGCCGGGCGTGTCGGTGGGGACGAGGAAGGCGGAGACGCCCTTGTGGCCGGGGGCGTCGGTGGAGCGGGCGAAGAGCAGGACGACGTCGGCCCAGGTGCCGTTGGTGATGAACATCTTGGTGCCGCTCAGCACGTAGTCGTCGCCGTCGCGTACGGCCCTGGTGCTGAGGTTGCCCGCGTCGGAGCCGGTGCCGGGCTCGGTGAGGCCGAAGCAGCCGATCAGCTCGCCGGAGGTCAGTCCGGGCAGCCACCGCCGCTTCTGCTCCTCGTTCCCCCAGGCCGCGATGGACTTGGCGACCAGACCGAGGGAGACGGAGACGATGCCGCGCACGGAGGAGTCGCCGCGCCCCAGCTCCTCGGTGACCAGGCAGTACGCGAGATGGTCGCCGCCGGAGCCGCCGTACTCCTCGTCGATGGTCAGGCCCAGGAAGCCGACCTCGCCGAGCTTCTTGACGATGCCCCGGTCGACCTCCTCGGCGCGGTCCCAGGCGGTGACATGGGGGGCGATCTCGCGCTCCACGAAGTCACGGGCCAGTCGTCGTACGGCCGCCTGTTCCTCGCTCAGGCCCAGGTTCACCACGCGATCACCCCACACGGCCTCGACGGGAACCCGTAAGGCCCTTGAAAGACGTACATTTAAATTAGCAGTGCTAGTTTCTGCTCGCAGCCCTACTATGTGCGCCATGGCCCGACCGCGCAAGCCCCTGCTCAGCACCGACCGGATCGTGCGGACGGCACAAGCCCTCGTGGACGCGGAGGGCCTGCAGGCCGTCTCCACCCGGCGGCTCGCCGCCGAACTCGGGGTCAGCGGGCCCTCGCTCTACAACCACTTCCGCACCAAGGACGAGATCCTGGAGGCGGTCGCGGACGCGGTGAGCGCGCAGGTGGATCTGTCGATGTTCGAGGACGGCCGGGACTGGCGGACCGCGCTGCACGACTGGGCCGTCTCCTACCGGTCCGCGCTGCGCGACCACCCCAACATCGTCCCGGTGCTCGCCCGCGGCCCCGGCCGCCGCCCGGCCGGACTGCGGCTGGCCGACGCGGTGTACGGGGGGATGGTCGACGCGGGCTGGTCCCCGGCGCAGGCCACCTCGATCGGCGCGCTGATGCGGTACTTCGTCATGGGCTCCGCGCTCAGCTCCTTCGCGGGCGGCTTCGTCGACGACGCGAGCGCCTACGACCCCGCCGACTATCCCCACCTCGGGCAGGCCCACCTCCTCGCCGAACAGCAGGAGAAGATCGACGAGCGCGCCTTCGAGGTGGGGCTCGCGGCGCTGCTGGCCGGGCTGGCAGCGCAGTACGGGCAGCCGGACCCGGGAGCCCGCGCATAATTCGGCGGGCGCCGAAGTGTCCGTGCCGCATGCTGGGCACATGACCGCCAGCGAACCGTGCGCCGCCGCCCTCGCCTCGCTCGCCGCGCTGCTCGCCGACGAGACGCGGGCCGGGTGCCTGCTGGCCCTGCTGGACGGGCGCGCGTGGACCGCCGGGGAACTCGCCCGGCACGTCCGGGTCGCGCCCTCGACACTCACCGAGCACCTGAACCGGCTGGTCGCGGGCGGTCTGCTGGTGACGGAACGCCAGGGGCGGCACCGCTACGTCCGGCTGGCCGACCCGCGCACCGCGCAGCTCGTCGAGGATCTGGCGGCGCATCTGCCGCAGGACGTGGTGGTCCACGTCCCGCGCACGCTGCGGGAGGTCCGTACCCAGTCCGCGTTGGCGCGCGGGCGCACCTGCTACGACCATCTCGCCGGGCGGCTGGGGATGGCGGTCACCGACGCGCTGACCTCGCGCGGGCTGCTGCGCCAGGACACCGGGTTCGCGCTGACCGACGAGGGGCTCGCCTGGTTCGGCGTCGCGGGCATCGCCGTCGACCGGTCCACCCGGCGCCCGCTGGCCCGTTCCTGCCTGGACTGGACGGAGCGGCGCCCGCATCTCGGGGGTGCGGCGGGCGCGGCGCTGTGCCGACACGCGCTGGACACCGGGTGGTGCGTCCGCGTGGGGTCGGGGCGCGCGGTGCGGGTGACGGCCGCCGGGGAGCGTGCGCTGGCGGAACTGCTGGGCATCGACGGGCGGGCGCTGGTCTGACGCCTTTCGTGCCTTCCACGTTTTCACCGATCCGATCCGAGGAGTCCGATGGACCTCAGTCCGCGTCATCGTCTGCTGCCCGCGGCCGCCGCCGTGGTCGCCGTGCTGCTGTGGGCGTCCGCCTTCGTGGTGATCCGTACCGCCGGTGAGGCCTATTCGCCGGGCGCGCTGGCGCTCGGGCGGCTGCTGGCGGGCGGTCTCACCCTGGCCGCGCTGTGCGCGATACGGCGCGAGGGCCTGCCGCCACGCGGGGCCTGGCCGGGCATCCTGGTGTCCGGGGTGCTGTGGTTCGGCTTCTACATGGTCGCCCTGAACTGGGGCGAGCAGCGGGTGGACGCGGGCACGGCGGCCCTGGTGGTGAACGTGGGCCCGCTGCTGATCGCCCTGTTCGCCGCCCGGTTCCTGGGCGACCCGATGCCGCCCCGGCTGCTGGCAGGCATGGCGGTGTCCTTCACGGGCGCGGTGATCGTGGGTCTGTCGATGTCGGCCGGGGGCGGCGGTTCGTCGGTGCTCGGGGTGGTGGCGTGCCTGCTCGCGGCGGTCGCGTACGCGGCCGGGGTGGTCGCGCAGAAGCCCGCGGTGGCCCGCGCGAGCGCCCTCCAGGTGACGACGTTCGGCTGTCTGATCGGCGCGGTCGCCTGCCTGCCGTTCGCCGGGCAGCTGATCTCGGAGGCGTCCCACGCCCCGCTGTCGGCCACCCTCGGCATGGTGTACCTCGGCGTGTTCCCGACCGCGCTGGCCTTCACCGCCTGGGCCTACGCGCTGGCCCGCACCAGCGCCGCCAAACTGGGTGCGACGACGTACGCCGTGCCCGCGCTGGTGGTGCTGATGTCGTGGCTGGCGCTGGGCGAGGTGCCGGGGCCGGTCATGCTCGGCGGCGGTGTGCTGTGCCTGGCGGGCGTGGCGGTGGCCCGCTCGCGGGGCCGTACGGCGCCCACCCAGGTGGCGGACACCGCGCCGAGCCCCGACCGGGTGTCCTGAGCCCCGACCGGGTGTGCTGGGCTACTGGAACACCACCAGCGCCCGGCCGCCCCGACCGGCGAGCATGTCGTCGAAGGCGGCCGGGATGTCCTTCAGGGTGATGTGCTCGGTGACCAGCGCCGAGAGGTCGAGCCGGCCCTCCCGGACGTGCCCGGCGATGACCGGGAGGTCGCGGGCGGGGTCGGAGTCGCCGTAGACGCAGCCGGTCAGGGTGCGGCCCCAGTGGAAGATCTCCAGGGCATTGAAGGTGACCTGCTCGTCCTTGCCGCCGATACCGACGACCGTGGTGCGGCCGCCCCGGCGGGTGGACTCCCAGGCGGCGCGGATGCTCCGCGCCCGGCCCGCGCACTCCACGGCGACGTCGACGCCCTGCTTGCCGGTGAGGGCGCGGATCGCACGCGGGGTCTGCTCGTCGGCGAGGACGAAGTCGGTGGCGCCGCAGGCGCGGGCCAGCTCCTCCTTGTGCGGGGTGACGTCGACGGCGATGATCCGGGACGCGCCCGCGATCCGGGCCGCCTGGAGGGTGGCGAGCCCGACCCCGCCGACCCCGAACACGGCGACCGTCTCGCCGGGCTGGACCCGTGCCGAGTGGTGGACGGCGCCGTACCCGGTGAGGACGGCGCAGCCGAGCAGGGCCGCGTCGATGAGCGGCACCCCCTCGGGCAGCGGCAGCGCGCAGGCGGCCGGTACGACGGTCTCCTCGGCGAACGCGCCGACGTTGAGGCCGGGATGGAGTTCGGTGCCGTCGGCGGTTTGAGCGTGGACGCGGGCGGCGCCGTCCAGCGCGTGCCCGCACAGCCAGACCTCGCCCCGCGCACAGGCCGGGCAACCACCGCAGGCGGGCGCCCAGTTGAGGACGACGGGCACACCGGGTACGAGCCCGGCGACCCCCTCGCCCACGGCGGTCACGGTGCCCGCGCCCTCGTGGCCGAGGACGGCCGGGACCGGCACCCGCATGGTGCCGTTGGACAGGGACAGGTCGGAGTGGCAGACCCCGGCGGCGGCCAGGTGCACCCGCACCTGGCCGGGCCCGGGCTCGGGCAGTTCGATACCGGTGATCTCCAGCGGTGCCCCGACGGCGGGCAGGACGGCGGCTCGTACGGTCATCGCGCGCGGTCTCCTCGGAAGCTGGGCCGACGTGGTCCGAAGGTACCCGGCGGGCCGGTGCTCGCCGGGCGGGGACCACGCACCAAACTAGCGGCGTTAGTTTTCCGGCGCCAGGGCTGCCTGGACGCTCGCGAGGCTGAGCCGCACCGGGATTCCGTTGAGGACGGCGTTGCCGGACAGGGGATCGAGGAGGGTGCCGTCGAGGAGCTGGTTGACGTTGACGCCGGGTTCGCGTCCGGCGTGGTTCTGCCGGGTGCCGGGGCGGTCGTGGCCCCAGCCGTGCGGGAGGCTCACCACACCGGGGCGGATGGCGTCGGTGACCTCGGCGGGCGCGGTCACCTCTCCCCCGGCGCCCTTGATCCGTACCGGTTCGCCGTCGAGGACGCCCAGGCGTTCGGCGTCCTGGGGATGGAGGTGCAGGGTGCAGCGGTTGGTGCCGCCGGTGAGGGCGGGGACGTTGTGCAGCCAGCTGTTGTTGGAGCGCAGATGGCGGCGGCCGACGAGGACGAGCCCGGTGGGCCGCTCGCGCAGGGCCTCGCGCAGCCGGGGCAGGTCGGCGGCGATGGGGGCGGGCAGCAGCTCGACCTTGCCGCTGGGCGTCTTCAGCGGCTGGGGCAGGCGGGAGCGGAGCGGGCCGAGGTCGATGCCGTGCGGGTGGTCGAGCAGCCGGGCGAGGGTGAGGCCGTCGGGGCGGGCGCCGAAGCCGTCGCCGTAGGGGCCGAGGCGCAGCATCAGGTCGAGTCGGCGTTCGGGGCCGTCGGTGCCGGTGAGCTGTGCGGCCAGTTCCCGCGCGTCCCGGCCGTGGACCGGGGAGTGGGGGTCCTGCACGGCGGTGCCGAGGGTCTGGTCGATCACCATGGCGTCGACGGTGGACGGGTCGGCGCCGTGCCTGCCGCTCGCGGCGAGGATCAACCGGGCGAGTATCTCGGTCTCGGCCATCCGGCCGGGCTCCAGCGGCACGGCGGGCCTGCTGTAGCGGACCTGGTTGCGCACCGCCAGGGTGTTGAAGGCGAAGTCGTGGTGCGGGCTCTGCGCGGGCGGCGGCGGGGGCAGCACGACATGGGCGTGCCGGGAGGTCTCGTTGAGGTAGGGGTCGACGCTGACCATGAAGTCCAGGGAGTCCAGGGCCTTGTCGAGCCGGTTCCCGTCGGGCGCGGAGAGCACCGGGTTGGCGGCGATCACGATCAGGGCGCGTACGGGTTCGCCCTCGGGGGTGGCGGTGTCGATCTCCTCGGCCAGCGCGGAGAGCGGCAGCTCTCCCTTCGCCTCGGGGTGTCGTCGTACGCGGGAGTGCCAGCGGCCGAGGGCGAAGCCCCGGCCGGGGCCCGCCGGGCGGGGGGTGCGGTCGGTGGCGGCCTGGGGGAAGAGGGCACCGCCGGGCCGGTCCAGGTTGCCGGTGAGGGTGTTGAGGACGTCGACCAGCCAGCTCGCCAGGGTGCCGTGCGGGACGGTGCAGCTGCCGATGCGGGCGTAGACGGCGGCGGTGGGGGCGGCGGCGAGTTCGCGGGCGAGGGCGCGGATGGTGTCCGGGTCGACGTCACAGGCTCCGGCGACGGAGTCGGGGGTGAAGTCCGCGAGCGCTGCGCGGAGTTCGGGCAGTCCGTCGACGTGGGGTGCGAGGTCCCCGAGGTCGACGAGCCCCTCCTCGAACAGCACGGTGGTCATCGCGGCGAGGAGCAGGGCGTCGGCGCCGGGGCGGATGGCGAGGTGCCGGTCGGCGAGCTTGGCGGTGCGGGTGCGGCGGGGGTCCACGACGGTGAGGCGTCCGCCGCGCGCCTTCAGCGCCTTCAGCTTGCCGGGGAAGTCGGGCGCCGTGCACAGACTCCCGTTGGACTCCAGGGGGTTGGCGCCGATCAGCAGGAGGTGGTCGGTGTGGTCGAGGTCGGGCACCGGGATGGCGTTGGCGTCACCGAAGAGCAGGCCGCTGGAGACGTGCTTGGGCATCTGGTCGACGGTGGAGGCGGTGAACAGGGAGCGGGTGCGGACCGCGCCGAGCAGGACCATCGGGTAGAGGCCACCGGCCACGGTGTGCACGTTGGGGTTGCCGAGGACCACGCCGAGGGCGTCGGCGCCGTACCGCTCCACGACCGGCCGCAGGCCGCGCGCGACCGCGTCGAACGCCTCCTCCCAACTGGCCTCGCGCAGCTCGCCGTTCTCCCGGATCAGCGGGGTGCGCAGCCGGTCGGGGTCGGCGTCCAGCGCGCCGAAGGAGGCGCCCTTGGGGCAGATGAAGCCCTTGCTGAACACGTCGTCGCGATCACCGCGGGAGGCGGTGACGCGGGTGCCCTCGATGGTGAGGGTCAGCCCGCAGGTGGCCTCGCACAGGGGGCAGATACGCAGGGCGGTGCGGGGCACGGGTCCTCCCGGAGGGTCGGCGGCACTGCCGGACGGGCCGGCGGGGGCTCGGCCCTACCGACCCCGGCGAGCATACCGACCGGTAGGCATGGTGGGGAGCCCCTGTGGTGGGTTCAGTCCAGTACGCGGCCCAGGTAGGCCCGCAGGAGTTCCCGGGTCTCCCGGATGATCGCCGGGTCGCCGTCCGGGTCGGTGCGGAAGGCGAGCTGGATGAGGGTGTCGGCGCTCTCCACGGCCACCAGCAGGACGCGGCGCAGATCGTCGTCGGGGGTGCGGCCGAGATAGCCGGCGAGGAGGTCGGCCAGCCGGTCGGCGACGCGGGTGTTGGGCGCGGCGCTGCGGGTGCCGACCGGTATCTGGTTGCCGAAGTCCACGAGGGCGAAGCCGGGCGCGGTGCGCTTCATGCCGAGGTACTCGTCAAGGACGACGTCCATTGCGGCCCGCCAGTCGTCGGGCGGCGCCTTGGTCAGCCGTGCGGTGACGTGCTCGACGTAGTGGCGCAGGTTGCGCTGGGCGAGGGCGTCAGCCATCTCGCGCTTGTTGCCGAAGAAGCGGTACACCGAGCCGATGGGCACGTCGGCGCGTTCGGCGACCGCGCGGGTGGTCAGGGCGTCGTAGCCGACCTCGTCCAGGAGGGCGGCACAGGCGTCGAGGATGCGGGTCAGCCGTTCGGCGCTGCGCCGCTGAACGGGGGCGCGGCGGAGCGATGTCACATGGGGCACGGCCACATGATGCCTGCCCACGGGATGTCGGAGAAGGCCGGGAGGCGTCCCACATCCCACCAGGCGGCTGGTTCCGGCGATCCGCCCGGGTGAAGGGCGTGTTCACCTCTTGCGCACACCCCTCGGTATTCCTACGGTGCTGCATAGGAATCAGGACGCAAGGGAGCGATCATGACCGATGGGGGTACCTCCCGCGCGAGCGGGTTCGAGCGTGGCGGAGCGCGGAAGACCGCCGAGGGGCTGGCATACCTGACCGGCTTCGGCAACGAACACGCCTCGGAGGCGGTGCCCGGCGCCCTGCCCGAGGGCCGCAACTCACCGCAGCGCGCACCGCTCGGCCTGTACGCGGAGCAGCTCAGCGGTACGGCGTTCACCGAGCCCCGCGCGCACAACCGCCGCTCCTGGCTGTACCGCGTCCGCCCCTCGGCCGCGCACCCCGCCTTCACCCGCACCGCCAACGGCGCGATCCGCACCGCCCCCTTCACCGAGACCGTGCCCGACCCGAACCGGCTGCGCTGGAGCCCGCTGCCCGACCCGCTGCCGGGCACCGACTTCCTGGCGGGCCTGTGGACGCTGGGCGGCAACGGCGACGCGACCCAGCGCAGCGGCATGGCCGTGCACCTCTATCACGCCAACTCCTCGATGGAGCGCGTCTTCTCGGACGCCGACGGAGAGCTGCTGATCGTCCCCGAGCGGGGCGGGCTGCTGCTGCACACCGAGTTCGGGCGCCTCCATGTGGAGCCCGCCCATGTGGCGCTCATCCCCCGTGGGGTCCGGTTCCGTGTGGAGCTGCTGGACGACTCGGCGCGGGGCTATGTGTGCGAGAACTATGGGGCGGCCTTCCGCCTGCCCGACCTGGGCCCCATCGGCGCCAACGGCCTGGCCAACGCGCGTGACTTCCGGGCGCCGGTCGCGGCGTACGAGGACATCGAGGGGCCGGTGGAGGTGGTCAACAAGTTCTGCGGCAACCTCTGGACGGCGACCTATGACCACTCCCCGCTCGATGTGGTCGCCTGGCACGGCAACTATGTGCCGTACACCTATGACCTGCGCCGGTTCAATGTGATCGGCACCATCTCCTACGACCACCCCGACCCGTCCATCTTCACCGTCCTGACGTCCCCCTCGGACACTCCGGGCCTGGCGGGCGCGGACTTCGTGGTGTTCGCACCGCGCTGGCTGGTCGGCGAGGACACCTTCCGCCCGCCGTACTTCCACCGGAACGTGATGAGCGAGTACATGGGCCTGATCGACGGCGCCTACGACGCGAAGGCCGAAGGGTTCGTGCCCGGCGGCGGCTCGCTGCACAACATGATGTCGGCGCACGGCCCGGACCGGGAGACCTTCGACCGGGCGAGCGCGGCCGAGCTGCGCCCGCAGCGGATCGACGACGGGCTGGCCTTCATGTTCGAGACCCGCTGGCCGATCACCCTCACCCCGGACGCGGCCCACGCGGACCACCTCCAGCGGAACTACGACGACGTGTGGCGGGGACTGGAGCCGCACTTCCGTACGTCGTGACAACTCCCATGCGTGACTGTTCCGTTGCGCCGGACGAGTCATGACGGGTACGGATAGCCGCGTGACCTCTTTCGCCCCGGACTCGATCGTCCTGAACCGCAAGCTGCCGCTCTGGTACCAGGTGTCGCAGTCGCTGCGGGCCTCCATCCTGGGCCGCTCCCCCGAGGACCCGCTGCGGCTGCCCACCGAGGAGCGGCTGGCGGGGCACTACGGGGTGAGCGTGCTGACGATGCGGCAGGCGCTGAAGGAGCTGGAGGACGAGGGGCTGATCAGCAGGCACCGGCGGCGCGGCACCTTCATCGAGCCGGGGGCGCGGCGCGGGGCGCCGGTCAGGCTGCTGGGGTCGGTGGACGCGATCGTGGCCCAGCAGTCCGGGATGACGGCCGAACTGCTGGAGGAGGCACGGGTGCCGGTGCCGTCCATGTGGGCGGACCACTTCCCGGACCTCGCCGAGGTGGCGGTCTACCACCGGCTGCGCGGGGACGCGAAGACGGGCGAGCCGACCAACCACGCCGTCAACCATGTGCGCCCGGAGCTGGCCGACCGGATCGACCCGGCCGATCTGGCCCGCTGGCCGATGACGAAGGTGCTGCGGGACATGGTGGGCGCCGACATCAGCCGGATCACCGACACGGTGGAGGCCCGGCTCGCCGACCCGGAGACCGCCCGCCTGCTGGAGGTGCCGCTGCTGAGCCCGATCCTGCACTACACGGGCGTCACCTACGACTCGGCGGGCCGGGTGCTGGACGTGGCCGTCATCCACTACCGGGGCGACCGTTTCTCCTTCACCGTCACCCTGGAGGCGACCTGAGTGCCGCCCGCACCCACGCCCCCGTTCCGGTACCCCGGCCGGGCCGAGGCCGTAGCATTCCGGGCGTGACGTACGAGGACGCGCCGCCGCTGGCGGACCTCATGCCGTGGTCCGTCGCACCGCTGCGGCTGGGCCGCGCCTGGCCGACGGCGCCCGACCCGGCTTCCCTGAAGGCCCGCTGGGCGGCGCTGCTGGCGGCCGAGGGGGCGGAGCGGGAGGCGCTGTTCGAGCCGACCCGGTCGCGTACGCCGAGGTCCGCGGTGGCCCAGCTCCCCGGCCGGCGGACCGGTACCGAGCGGCTGGCGCGGGCCTCGGGGCCGTGCCCGGAGCCGGTACGGGTGCTCGCGGCGCCGTTCGACGAGCGCTGGCTGATCCCGGACCACCGGCTGATCGACACCGCCCGCCCGGAGCTGTGGCGGGTGGCGGACGAACGGCAGGTGTTCGTGGTGGAGTCGGGCACCGGGGTGCTGACCACCTCGCTGCTGCCGACCCTCGCGGCGGGCCGCGTCCGCCCGCTGTACCGGCGCCCCGGCGGCGCCGAACCCAACCTGGCGCCGGGCCTGTTGGACGAGCTGGCCATGCGGCTCGGCTCCCGGCCCACGGCGGCGGACGTACTGGCGTGGATGGTGGCCGCCGTCCGCGAGGACCTGACCGTCCCCCTCACCGGGGACCCCGAGGCATGGGCGCGGGGTGTGAAGTCGGGGCGGCGCGCGCTGTGGCTGACGCGCCGGGACGGGGAGCGCCCCAAGCTGCCCGGCGGCCGCCGCCCGTACGTGCGTGCGCCGTTGCCCCCGAACCCGCGCGTCCTGCGCTACGACGCCGACGACGAGAGCCTCTACCTGGACGAGGGCCGTGTCTCCCCCGTCCCGCGCGCGGCCTGGGAGCACGAGGTGGCCGGGGTCCGCACGCTGGAAGCCTGGTTCACGGCCCGCACGACCCCCGGCGCCCCCGGCACCCTGGCCGCGATCGGCCCCCGCACCTGGCCCCAGAGCTGGACCTCGGAGCTGCTGGAGCTGATCACGGTGCTGACCCTTCTCACCGAACTCCCCGGCCTGGGCCCGATCCCGGAGCCGGTCACGGCAACCGCCCTCCGCACGGCCGGAGTTCTCCCGCCCGCACCTCCCACCCGTCGTCCCGCCTCGGTCCTGGACCACCAGGAGGAGGGTCCGGAGGGTCAGTTCGCCCTGCTCTAGGGCGCAACAGGCCCTAGCGTGGTCACCGGTCGCCGGGAGATCATCGCGGGCATGGATCTGCTGCCGCCGCCCCTGGAGGGCGTCACCGTCGTCGCCGTCGAACAGGCCGTGTCCGCGCCCTTCGCCACCCGGCAACTGGCCGATCTGGGCGCCCGGGTGATCAAGGTGGAGCGGGTCGACGGCGGTGACTTCGCCCGCGGCTACGACACCGCCGCCGAGGGCCTCGCCTCGCACTTCGTGTGGTGCAACCGGGGCAAGGAGTCCATCGCGCTGGACCTGAAGGACCCGCGCGGCCTGGACGTCGTACGGCGGCTGATCGCGGACGCGGACGTGTTCGTGCAGAACCTCGCGCACGGGGCGGCGGCCCGGCTGGGCCTGGACGCGGCGACCCTGTGCGCGGCGGACCCGAGGCTGATCGCCGTGGACATCTCGGGGTACGGCGGCTCGGGGCCGTACGCGGACAAACGGGCGTACGACATGCTCGTGCAGTGCGAGGCGGGGCTGGTGTCGGTCACGGGAACACCCGAACGCCCGGTGAAGGCGGGCATCCCGGCGGCGGACATCGCGGCGGCCATGTACGCCTTCTCCGGGGTGCTGGCCGCGCTGGTGCGGCGCGGCACCACCGGGCGGGGCGGGCCGGTGGAGGTGTCGATGCTGGAGGCGCTCGCGGAGTGGATGGGGCATCCGCTGCATCACACGATGCACGGGGGCGAACCTCCGGCGCGCACCGGCCTGGCGCACGCCGTGATCGTCCCCTACGACGCCTACGCGACGGCGGACGGCGGGCGGGTGCTGCTCTCGGTGCAGAACGACCGGGAATGGCGGAGGCTGGCCGAACAGGTACTGGACAAGCCGGAGTTGGCGCACGACCCGCTGTACGCGACGAACGCGGCGCGGGTCGCCGGACGGGAGCGTACGGACGCCCTGGTCGCGGGGGCGCTGGGCGCGCTGGGCGCGGACGAGGCGCTGGCGCGGCTGGAGGCGGCGGGGATCGCCTGCGCGCGGATCAGGGACCTGGCCGAGCTGGCGGAGCATCCGCAGCTCGCCGCGCGGGAGCGGTGGCGGCGGGTGGGTTCACCGGTGGGGCCGCTGCGCGCGCTGCTGCCGCCCATCACCCTCCCGGGCGGGGAGGAGTCGCGGCTGGGGGACGTACCGGCGCTCGGCCGGCACACCGACGCGCTGCTCCGTGCCGTGGGGATGACGGACGACGAGATCGCGGCGTTGCGCCGGGACGGTGTGGCGGCCTGAGCGCGGGACTGCGGGGCGGGGCGCCGGTTCACTCGGGGCCGAGCCGGAACCGGGCGGGACTCCGGGGAGTCCGCTCGGTACGGCTCAGTGGCTGCCGAAGAGCGACCGGCGCAGTCGGCGCAGGGGCGCGAAGAGAGAGACCCGGCTGACGCGAACACGCCGGTCGCTGCGCTGACGCACGGTGTCCCGCGCGGTCAGTTCACGCATCAGCGACGTCGCCTCGACCGTCTCCCGCTGCGGTATGGCGGGTCCGCCGAGCACCGCGAGGTGCCGGTCCAGTCGCCTGCTGGTCGCACCGCTTCCGCAGGTGATCGCAGGAACCCTGGCCCTGCTGCGCATTGCTATCTGCTCCATGTCACTCCCCACCCGTACGAATCCACCCGGCCCACGGGCAGAGTAACCCTATCGTCCCGGTAGGGCATGCGTGTATCTCGGCCACGGGATTCACCTTCCCCACAAGGCGGTTGATCATCCCTATTTGACTACTCTCCGAATCCGACTGATTTCAGGGTGAGTTGGACAACGGGCTGGCCAGTGGGGTGCGTCGAGCCGCCGTTCGGCTCGACGGTCACGGCGAGTGACGCCGAGGGTTTGTCGAGGCCCTTGGCGACCAAGGGCGTGTCGCCCGTGAGAAGCCCGAGGGAGCGGGGCCCGGCGCCGGGGCGGGTGAGCCAGAGCTGATGCACCCGGCCGCCCGGAGGGGTGCCGTATCCGCTCAGGGTGACGATGGCGCGGCCCTCCGACGGGGAGGCGATCACCGCGAGGCCGCGGCCGCGCGCGTCCGTTCCGCCGGTCGTCCGGGCGTCGGGGGCGGCGAGAACGTGGGCGATGTCACGTGCCCGCGCCTGCTCGGCGGCGAGCCGTTCCCCGGTGCGGTGCGCCTGCACCCCGAAGAGCGCGGCGACGACCAGGGCGGCCGCGGCGGTCACGGTGGCGAACGGGGCGAACAGCGGGCGTCGTCCCGCGCGCCGGTTGCGGCCGGGCGGTGGCTGGACTCCCCAGACGTGCGGGGGCAGTTGGGCGGCCCGCTGCCGTCCGGCGGGCCGGGGCGCCGGGTCCTGCGGGGTGACGCGGGCGGCGGCCAGTACGCGTTCGCGCAGGGCCGCCGGGGCGGGGGCCGCGGTGGACCAGGCCAGCCGGGCGGCGTCCTCGGACAGTTCACGGACGTCGGCCGTGCAGCGGCCGCAGCCCGCGAGGTGCTTCTCGAAGCGGCGCCGCTCGCCGGGTTCGAGGGCGTCCAGCGCGTAGGGAGCGGCCAGCGAGTGCGGGTCCTCGCGGCGGGTCAGCCGGGTGAAGAGACTCACGCGGCACCTCCGAGGCAGCCGCGCAGCCGGGTGAGGCCGTCGCGCATCCGGGTCTTGACGGTGCCGAGCGGCAGGGACAGCCGTTCGGCGACCTCGCGGTAGGTGTAGCCGTCGTAGTAGGCGAGGGTGACGGACTGGCGCTGGAGGTCGGTCAGCCGTTTCAGGCAGCGGCGCACCCACTCCCGTTCGAGTCCGGCCTCGACCTCCTCGGTGACGTGGTCGAAGGCGGGCTCCCCGGCGCGCAGGGCCTCGCGCTGCTCGCGTTCACCGGCCGCGCGGGCGCTGCGCACCCGGTCGACGGCACGGCGGTGGGCGAGGGTGAGTATCCAGGACAGGCCGCTGCCCCGCGCGGGGTCGAACCGGCCTGCGGAGCGCCAGAGTTCGAGCAGCACCTCCTGGACGACCTCCTCGGACTGGGCGGGGTCGCGCACGACCCGCCGGACCAGTCCGAACACCGGCCCGGACACCAGCGCGTACAGCTCCTCGAACGCCTGGTGGTCGCCGCCCGCCACGCGCACCAGCAAAAGTTCGGCCCCCTCACCCCGGCCGCCGTGGCCGCACCCGGCCCTGCCTGTGACCCCTCGCATCCGCACGAACGCACACCTCCGGCGGTTGATACGGATCGGCGGGCCGAAAACGCGGGTCCAAGAAAGGAAAAAGAAAGTTCCTCTCCGGCCAATCCACAGCCGTCGATCGCTCCGTATACCCGTCCGTCAAGCAAGTCGGATTCGAGGACGGACGGCATGACTCTCTTCGCCAGAAGCGGCACGGCACGACAGGGCCTGGTCCCACTCATCTGCGGCGCGCTGGCCGCCGGTGGGCTCGCGGCCGCCGGTGTCGCCACGCTGGAGCCGGGGGCGGCCTCCGCCTCCTCCCACCGGGAGGCCCCGCTGATCTCGGGCACCCCGCAGTACGACAACACCGATCTGTACGCGTTCGTCAGCCCCGACAAGCCGGACACGACGACGATCGTGGCCGACTGGATACCGTTCGAGGAACCGGCGGGCGGCCCGAACTTCTACACCTTCGCCGACGACGCGCAGTACGACCTGCACATCGACAGCGACGGCGACGCCCAGGACGACCTCCTCTTCCGCTACACCTTCAAGACGCGGACGAAGAACGGGAAGACGTTCCTGTACAACACCGGGCCCGTCACCAGCCTGGACGACCCCGACCTCAACATCACCCAGACCTACGACCTCGAACTGGTCCGCCTGAAGCACGGCCACGCGATGTCCCGGACCAAGGTGGCGGACGACGTGCCGGTGGCGCCGTCCAACGTGGGCAAGGCGTCCATGCCGGACTACGGCAAGCTGCGTTCGCAGGCCGTCTACAAGACCGCGGGCGGCGCGGCGACCTTCGCCGGACAGGCGGACGACCCGTTCTTCCTGGACCTGCGCGTCTTCGACCTGCTGTACGGCGGCAACCTCAGCGAGGTCGGCCGGGACACCCTCAAGGGCTACAACGTCAACACGATCGCCCTCCAGGTCCCCAACGACCTGATCCGGCAGTCGGCGGGCCAGCCGGTCGTCGGCATCTGGTCCACCACCCAGCGCCGCAACGCCCAGGGCTACTACAGCCAGGTCTCCCGTCTCGGCAATCCGCTGGTCAACGAGGTGGTCAACCCGCAGGCGGACAAGGACCGGTTCAACGCGTCCCGGCCCTCGCACGACGCCCAGTTCCTGAAGAACGTCACCAACCCCGAGCTGCCGAAGCTCATCGAGGGCATCTACAAGATCGACGCCCCCGCCGAGCCGCGCAATGACCTGGTCGATGTCTTCCTCAAGGGCGTCAAGGGCCTCAACCAGCCCCCGAACGTGCGCCCTTCGGAGCAGCTGCGGCTGAACACCTCGATCAAGCCGACCATGCACCCCAAGCGGCTCGGCGTGCTGGACGGCGACAACGCGGGGTTCCCCAACGGCCGTCGGCTCACCGACGACGTGATCGACGAGGCCCTCCAGGTCGTCGAAGGTGAACTCCTCGGCTCGAAGAACGACCTGGGTGACGCGGTCGACGCGAACGACAAGAAGTTCGAGAAGTCCTTCCCCTACGTCGCCCAGCCCACGGAGGGTTCGCGCGGCGCGCTGGCCAAGGGCACGACCGCGGGCGCCGACGTGAAGAGCCAGCTCGGTGACGCGCTCAGCCCGGCCTCGGCGGCGGGCGGCACGGACGACACCACGCTGATCGCCGGCTCGGCGGCGGCGGGCGCGGCCGGAATCCTGCTGCTCGGCACCGTCGTCGGCTGGTGGCGCCGCCGGATGCGGCGCGCGTACTGACCCTCCCCCCTCAAGCGACCGGCACGGCCCGTACCCCTTCCCCCACGGCGGGCCGCGCCGGTCTTCCCCACCACCATCAGGCGAACCAGGAGAGGGCGATGGGCCCGCGTACGAGTAGTGACGAGCAGACCGACGGCACACCGGGCGGTGGCGTCCGGAGCCGCCGGACGGCGTCGCGGGTGGTTTCGGCCGCCCTGCTGGCCGTCGCCCTGACCGGCGGCGCGGTCGCGTTCGGGGCCGCGCGGGACGGCGGGCGGGTGGCTCCGGCGCCCGCCTCCGCCGCCATGGACCCCGGCGCGCTGGCGGGCGCCGACCCGGACGCGGCCGTCACCGCGCTCCAGACCCACCTGAAGGCGCAGCCCAAGGACCACGACAGCTGGGCCACCCTCGGCCTCGCCTATGTGGAACAGGCACGCACCAAGGGCGACCCGGCCCGGTACCCGCAGGCGCAGGCCGCCCTGAAGCGTTCCCTCGCCCTCGCCCCCGGCAACGACAGGGCGCTGGCCGGACGGGCGGCCCTCGCCGCGGCCCGGCACGACTTCACGGGCGCCCTCACCGACGCGGACCGCGTCCTGAAGCGCGACCCCTACGACGAACGCGCCCTGTGCTCCCGCATCGACGCCTTGGTCGAGCTGGGCCGCTACCCCGAGGCGGCACGGGCGGCCGACACCGCCGACGCGCGCAGGCCGGGCATCCCCGTCTTCACCCGGTACGCCTACGTCCACGAGCTGCGCGGCGACGTCACCACGGCCCGGCGCGTCCTGCAGCAGGCGCTGACCGGCGCGACCTCCCCCGGGGACATCGCCTACGTGGCCACCCAGCTCGGCCAACTCGCCTGGAACCAGGGCGACTACCCGACCGCCCTCACCCAGTACGCCCGCGCCCTGGCCGCCGACGACACCTACCTCCCCGCACTGGAGGGCCGGGCCCGCGCCCAGGCGGCGAGCGGCCGACAGGACAGTGCGATCAAGGGACTCGAAACACTGGTCGCCCGCGCCCCGCTGCCCGGCCCACTGGTCGCGCTCGGGGAGCTGTACGAGGCCCGCGGCAGCACCGGCGACCGGGAGAAGGCGCACGCGCAGTACACCCTGGTCCAGGCGTGGATCGCGCTGGCCCGCGCCAACGGTGTCGATGCCGACCTCGACACCGCGCTCGCCGCCGCCGACCACGGGGACAAGGGGGCCGCCCTGCGCGCCGCCCGCGCCGAGTGGGCCCGCAGGCACACCGTCCACACGGCGGACGCCCTCGCCTGGGCGCTGCACGTCAACGGCCACGACGCGGAAGCCCTGGCGCACGCCCGCGAGGCCACCGCCACCGGCTACCGCAACGCCTCCTTCCTCTATCACCGGGGCGTCATCGAACTCGCCACCGGCCACGCGAAGGAGGGCCGGACCTCGCTGGCGGCGGCGCTGAAACTGAACCCCGGCTTCTCGCCGTTGGGCGCCGCGAAGGCCCGCGAGGCGCTGAAGGAGCAGGGGGCACAGAAGGCATTGGAGGCGGCCGAGTGAGGCTCCACCGTTCCCTCGCCGTCCTCGTGGGCGCCTGCGCCGTACTGCTCGGCGCCGCCCCGGTGGCGGACGCGCATCCCCTGGGCAACTTCACCGTCAACCGGTACGACGGCCTGGTCGCCGCCCCTGGGCAGCTCCGCGTCACCCATGTGGAGGACCTGGCGGAGATCCCGGCGACGCAGGCCAAACCGGAGCTGGAGCGGCTCGGCACCGCCCGGTGGGCGGAGCTGCGCTGTGCCGAGGCGGCTCGGGGCAGTGAGCTCACCGTGGACGGGCGCCGGGTCACGCTCACCGTCTCGGCCGCGCGGGCCGAGCTGCGGCCCGGCCAGGCCGGACTGGACACCCTGCGCCTGGAGTGCGCGGAGTCGGCCCCGCTGCCCAAGGGCGCGACGGTGAGCGTCGGCTTCCACAGCGCGGGGGTGTCCTCCGGGCCGGGGTGGCGGGAGATCACGGCGCGGGGCGACCGGATGACGCTGAGCCGGTCCGACGTGCCGCGGAAGTCGGTCTCGCGGGAACTCACCACCTACCCGGCCGACTTGCTGTCCTCCCCCGCCGACACCTCGGCCGCCCGGCTCACCCTGCGACCGGGCGGGACCGCTCTGTCCGCGGAACGGGACGCGCCGGGCGCCTCGGTGCTACCGAGGGGCGCCGACCGCTGGACCCAGGCCCTGAACGACCTGGTCGCCCGCCGCGACCTCACCCTCGGCTTCGCCGCGCTCGCGCTGCTCATCGCGGTCGCCCTCGGCGCGGCCCACGCGCTCGCGCCGGGGCACGGCAAGACCCTGATGGCCGCCGCGGCGGCGGCACGCGGCGGGCGGGCCCGGCTGCGGGACGTCCTCCCGCTGGCCGCCTCGGTCACCGTCACCCACACCCTCGGCGTGGTCGCCCTGGGACTGCTCGTCACGGCCGGTTCCGCCGCCACCCCCTCGGTGGTGGCCTGGCTGGGCGTGGCCAGCGGCGCCCTGGTCCTCGGCGCGGGCGCGAACCTCGTACGCCGGGCCTGGCGGGTGCGGGCGGCCGAGGTGGCGCACACGCACGAGCACGAGCACGTCGGGGAGTCCGGGGCAGGGCACACCGGAGCGGTGGCGGTGGAGACGCGGGCGTTGGCGCTGGTGGGGGGCGGCCACGGGGACGGGGCACATGTGCACGCGGCCCATGGCGCCTCCCCACATGTGGCGAGCCCACATGGCGAGGCTCTACATAGCGAGGCCCCACATGGTGAGTCCTCACATGGCGAGTCCTCACGTGTGCCCGACCACCACCACCCGCGCCCCCACCCACACAGCCACCCCCACGACGCCGATCACACCCACGGCGGCCACACCCACGGCGGCCACACCCACGACCACCCCCACGGTCACGATCACAGTCACGAGCACCCCCACGCTCAACCCCACCCCCACAAACACCCCCTCGTCCACACCCACGGCGGCCACACCCACTCCCACCCCATCGCCCCCACCCTGAAGGGCACGATCCTGCTCGGCTTCGCGGGCGGTCTCGTCCCAAGCCCCTCCGCCGTGGTCGTCCTGGTGGGCGCGGCGGCGCTAGGGCAGGCGTGGTTCGGCCTGCTGCTGGTCGTGGCGTACGGCGCCGGCCTCGCCCTGACGCTGACGGCGGCAGGTTTCGCCGTGGTCCGGCTCGGCTCGATGGCCGGGCGGCTGCTTGACCGTAGCCCCGGACGACCCGCCCACCCCCTGGCCGCCCTGCTCCGCCGCACGATCCCGCTGGCTTCGGCGCTGGCCGTGCTGGTCCTGGGCGCCGGATTGATGCTCAAGGGGGTCGCAACCGCACTCGGCTGAGCTACTTTGTTCAGGAATCGCGCGACTTGCCATGGGGGGCGCCCGTGTCCGAAGAGCAGGGACGCGATCGGTTGATCGCGGGCCGCTACCGTCTGCTGTCCCCGCTCGGCGAGGGCGGCATGGGCACGGTGTGGCGCGCGTACGACGAGGTGTTGCACCGAGAGGTGGCCGTCAAGGAGGTACGCGCCCCCGCCGGGCTGCCCGCCGGGGACGTGGAGCGGATGTACGCCCGTCTGGAGCGCGAGGCGTGGGCGGCAGCGCGGGTCGCCCACCCCAACGTGGTCACGGTGTACGACGTGGCGATGGAGGGCGGCCGCCCCTGGATCGTGATGGAGCTGGTGCGCGGCCGCTCGCTGGCCGACGTCCTGGAGACGACCGGCCCGCTGTCCGTAACGGAGACCGCCCGCGTCGGCGCGGAGGTGCTGGGCGCGCTGCGTGCCGCGCACGACGTCGGCGTACTGCACCGGGACGTGAAGCCGGCGAACGTGCTGCTGTCCGACGACGGCCGGGTGGTGCTGACCGACTTCGGGATCGCCTCGGTCGAGGGCAGTTCGGCGCTGACCATGGCCGGAGAGGTGATCGGCTCGCCCGAGTTCCTCTCCCCGGAACGGGCGCTCGGCCGGACCCCCGGCCCGGAGTCGGACCTGTGGTCGCTGGGCGTGCTGCTGTACGCGGCGGTGGAGGGCGGCTCCCCGTTCCGCCACGACACCCCGCTGTCCACCCTGCGTGCCGTGGTGGACGAACCGCTCCCGCCGCCGCGCCTCGCGGGCCCCCTCACCCCGGTCATCGAGGGTCTGCTCCGCAAGGACCCTGAGGAGCGGCTGCCCGCCGAACGGGCCGCGCACGACCTGCGGTTGATCGCGGCCGGGGGCACCCCCGCGACCCGCGTCCAGTACGTCCCGCCGCCCCCGCCGACCGTCCTGCTGCCGGAGGGCGAACCCGACCCGGGCCCGCCGGTGCGCGAGCGTCGCGCGGGCGTCGTCCTGGTCGTCGGCGTGCTCGCCCTGGCCCTGGCGCTGGCCGGGCTGACGTACACCCTGCTGAACCGGGACGACGGCGACCGCAACGAGGGCGGGGGCACCCCGAGCGCGACCGTGACGACGACCGATGAGCCCCGCTCCCCCACGCCGACCAGCCACGAGCCGTCGCCGTCGACATCCAGCAGCAGTGCCCCGCCGAGCAGCAGTGCGCCCGCGCAGTCGGTGAAGGTGTCGCTGAGCGGAACGCACACGGAGTACGAGGGGAGTTGTCCGCCGCCGGAGGCCCAGTCGCCGGTGTTCACCGCGACGTTCACCGTGGGCAGGCTGCCCGCCGAGGTGCGCTACCGGTGGAAGCTGAAGCGCGGCTCGTTCGAGGGCGAGGAGTGGCGCACGCTGGCGTTCCCGGAGGGCGGCGGGCGGACGAAGCAGGCGCGGGTGACGGTGCGGACGAAGGACGAGGACGGCACGTCGGAGAACGCGATCAGCGTGGAGGTGCGCGAGCCGGAGCGGGCCACGTCCGACGAGGTGCCGTTCACCGTGACGTGTGACAAGGCGACGGAGACCCCGTCGGACGGGGCCTCCGCTTCATCCTCGGTCACACCCTGAATTTCCTTCGTACGAGTGAGTCCTGTGCGGCTCGCTTTGACGGGCTCACCCTGGTGGACCGTGTGGGTACGAGGTGGTTCAGGCGGCGTTGGTGAGCACGGGGAGGTAGCCGCCGGACTGTCCGGCCGCGGTCGGGTGGTACGACTCGCCGATGTTGGTCCAGTTGACGCTGTGCAGCCAGGAGTTGCTGGAGCAGATCTCGTGGCCGGTGAAGGTGGTGCGGACGTCGCCGAAGACGAAGCCGTGGGCCTGGGCCCGCTTCTGGATGGCGCTGTTCATGTAGTCGGAGGCGCTGTTGATGGCGGAGCGCTTGGTCTCGGAGAGACCGAGGCAGCTCTGGCCGAGGAGGTAGAAGCGCGGGTAGCCGATGACGACCACACGGGCGGAGGGGGACCTGGCGCTGATCGCGTTGTACACGGCGTCGAGCTTGCCGGGCAGCGTGGAGTCGATGTAGGCGCGGGCGGTGTTGATCCGGGACAGACAGGTGCTGTCGGACTGGATGACGCAGGTGGTCATGACGTCGGCGAAGCCCGCGTCGTTGCCCCCGATGGTGATGGACACCAGGCCGGTGGCTGAGTTGAGCGAGCCGAGCTGGTTGGCGAGGACGTCGTCCGTGCGGGCGCCCGAGCAGGCGTTGAAGGCGAAGGAGGACGGGCCGTGCGCGGCGTTCCAGAGGTAGGGGTACGCCTTGGTGCTGCGGTCGCAGTCACCGCTGGAGCTGATGTAGCTGCCTGACCCGACCCCGGAGGAGTAGGAGTCACCGAGCGCCACATAGCCGCCGCCGGCGGCCTGCGACGATCCGGCACCGGCGAGGGTGAAGCCGGTGGCGAGGAGGAGTGAAGCCACGTATGCCGCAATTCGGGTACGTCTCATGGAACCTCCCTTTAGCAGGATCTCTGCCACAACTTTGGTACCAGCTACGCGCGTTGACGGGAAGTGTCCATGCCAAAACTATTTCGGTTCTCAACCATGATCAGCCGATGGCGCTGACGTCTCGCCACATAGCACAAGCCACAGGCGAGTTCAGGAATAATCCCCCGGAAGAGTTACAGAGACAGGGGTCGTCTTGACGGCCTCGGAGCGGCTGCGCCACATTGAAGCCCGGCATCCGGCGCGTCGGGGGGCAAAGTCGGCCCATGCGGTCCTCAACTGGCAACAGATGCAAGGCAGACGGCGAAAGCAGCGAGCGGGCGGGACCGGGGAGGGACCTGTCACCGCTGCTCGCCGGAGCCGCGACCGGCACCGCCGTGTGCGGCGCGCTGCTCGCGCTCATGGACTCCGGCTCACCGCTGCGCGGACCGTGCGCGCTGTTCTTCCTGCTCGCCGCTCCCGCCCTGGCGATCGCCCTGGCGCTTGGCGGGCTGGACCCGTTCGGCCGGCTGATCACCGCGCTCGCGGGGGCGGTCGCGCTCGACATGCTGGTCGCCCAGGCCATGTTGACCGTGCATCGCTGGTCGGTGCCCGGCGGGATCGTCGCCGTGACCGTCCTCAGCCTGCTGATCCTCGTCGCCAACGGCGTACGGCAGCGGACGGGTTCGCGGGGGCGGACACCGGAGGGGAGTAAAACAGGCCAAAGTTTCGTAACGGCCAAACCAACTGATTCGTGAGACCACGTCCAGGTCTTGCGATTCTGCTTCTATCGTCAATACCGTCGTACATCTCACCCACATCGGTCCGTCGCCCACGGTTCAGGGGAGGGCTCGGAGCCGTGACGTACCGGGGTGAGGCGCGGTAGGGGGGTGCCGTGCTCGGTGACCGCACCAGGTGACCGGGCCGTGCCGCGCGACCGGAGGTCCTCGAACTCTCGGGGGCCCGGTCAGCTTTGCCAGCTCGTCTTTCCGGCCCGGAGCGCTGTTCGCCGTGCCGCGACCAAGGGCGAGAACCCCCCTTTCGAACCGGACACACAGCCGGGCCGCCCGGGGGCGGGCGGTCCACCGGACGAGAGGGACCACAGTCATGAGTTCTGTTCTGCGCACGCCGGGTCCGGACCAGGAGCCGCTGCTCTCGGCCCACTACCGGCCCATCTCCTCGCATCTGGCGATCACTCCGCCGGTGAGCGTGGTGATCCCCGCCATGAACGAGGCGGAGAACCTGCCGTACGTCTTCAAGACGCTGCCGGACTGGATTCACGAAGTGGTCCTGGTCGACGGCGACTCCACCGATGACACGGTGGAGGTGGCCCGTGCGCTGTGGCCGGACGTGAAGGTCGTCGCGCAGCGCGGCAAGGGCAAGGGGGACGCCCTGATCAGCGGGTTCGAGGCGGCCTCCGGCGACATCATCGTGATGGTCGACGCGGACGGCTCGGCCGACGGCGAGGAGATCGTCTCCTATGTCTCCGCGCTGGTCTCCGGCGCCGACTTCGCCAAGGGCTCCCGGTTCGCCAACGGCGGCGGCACCGACGACATGACCTTCATCCGCAAGCTGGGCAACTGGGCGCTGTGCACGGTCGTGAACCGTAAGTTCGGCGCCCGCTACACCGACCTCTGCTACGGCTACAACGCCTTCTGGCGGCACTGCCTGGACAAGATCGACCTGGACTGCACCGGCTTCGAGGTCGAGACGCTGATGAACATCAGAGTGGTCAAGGCCGGGCTGAAGGTGCAGGAGATCCCCAGCCACGAGTACCTCCGTATCCACGGCACCAGCAATCTGCGTGCCGTGCGGGACGGGCTGCGGGTCCTCAGAGTCATCCTCCAGGAGCGCTCCAACCGCCGTGCGCTGCGCCGGGAACGCCGCTCGCCGCTGACCAACTCCCGCCGGGGAGCGTCGTCTTGACCGCTCCGGCCATTTCCGTCGTGATCTGCGTGTATACCGAGGACCGCTGGGCGGACATCCTCGCGGCGGTCGACTCGGTGCGCGCCCAGTCCCACCCCGCGCTGGAGACGCTGCTGGTGGTGGACCACAACACCGCCCTGCTGGACCGGCTGGCCGCCGAGTTCAAGGAACCGGACGGCCCAGTGCGGGTGTTGGCCAACGCCGGTCCGCGGGGCCTGTCCGCGGGCCGTAACACCGGGGTCGCCGCGTCGCAGGGCGAGGTGATCGCCTTCCTCGACGACGACGCCGTGGCCGAGCGGGACTGGCTGCGCCACTTCGCCGAGGGGTACGCCGACCCGCGCGTCCTGGCGGTCGGCGGCCGGACCGAGCCCGTGTGGGCGTCGGGGCGGCGGCCGGTCTGGTTCCCGGAGGAGTTCGACTGGGTGGTGGGGTGCACGTACCGGGGGCTGCCGCCCGGCCGGGTCCGGGTGCGCAACGTGCTGGGCGGCAACGCCTCCTTCCGGCGGGCCGCGTTCGAGGTGGCGGGCGGGTTCGCCACCGGTATCGGCCGGGACGGCGACCGGCGCCCGCTGGGCTGCGAGGAGACGGAGCTGTGCATCCGCCTCAGCCGGGCCCGGCCCGACGCCGTCCTCCTCATCGACGACCGTGCGGTGATCCACCACCGGGTGCCCGAGGTCCGCGAACGCTTCGCCTACTTCCGCACCCGTACCTACGCCGAGGGCCTGTCCAAGGCGCTGGTGGCGCGGAGTGTGGGTGCGGCGAAGGGGCTGGAGTCCGAACGCCGTTACACCACACGGGTGTTGCCCGCCGGAATCGCGCGCGGGGTGCGTGACGCCCTGTTCGCCCGGCCGGGCGGCGCGGGGCGCGCGGGCGCGATCGTCGCGGGGGTGCTCACCGCGGCCGGTGGCTATGCCGTCGGCAGCGTGCGCGCCCGGCGCGGCGGGGCCCGGTTCGCGGTGCCGTCGATGGGGACTTCGGTGGAGCCGTCGGTGGAGGGAGCCGGATGACCGGGACGGCCGTACCGATCCTCATGTACCACGCGGTGGCGGCCGCGCCCAACGACGCGACCCGTGTCCTGTCGGTCGCACCGGAGGCGTTCGCGGAGCAGATGGCGCTCATCGGCGACCTGGGCCTGACCCCGATCACCACCGCGACGCTCGCCGCCCATTGGCGCTACCGGCGCCCGCTGCCCGCCCGGCCGGTGCTGATCACCTTCGACGACGGCTACGAGGGCGTCCACCGGCACGCCCTGCCGGTGCTCGCCAAGCACGGTTTCCCGGCGACCCTGTTCGCCTCCACCGGCTGGATCAGGGGCCCCTACGACACCGGGGGCGGTCTGGACGCCATGCTCGACTGGCCCCAGGTACGCGAACTCGCTGACAACGGTGTGGAGATCGGCGGCCACAGCCACAGCCATCCGCAGCTCGACCAGCTGGACGACGCCGCGCTCGCCGCCGAGCTGGAGCACAGCACCGGCATCCTCACCGACGAACTGGGCGCGCGCCCGGTGTCGTTCGCCTACCCCTACGGTTACTCCAGTCGCCGGGTCCGTGCGGCCGTGCGGGCGGCGGGGTACACCCAGGCGCTGGCGGTCGGCAACGCGCTGGCCCGGCGCGGGCAGGGCCCGTACGCGCTCAGACGGGTCACCGTGCGGCGGGCCACGGGGGTGGACGACTTCGAGCGGCTGCTCCAAGGCCGGTCCGTCGCACGGGACTTCGCCAGGGATCGGGCGCTGACCAAGGGATACGCACTCGTGCGAAGAGCACGCCAGGTCTGCCGGAAGGCCATTCGCTCCTGTGTCTGACACGACCACCGCCCAAGAGGCCGCCCCGGCCGTCGCCGCGCCGGGGCGCCGCCCGCGACTGCCCGTGCTGGGGCGGGCGTTCGGCGGCAACCCGCTGTTCCGCAACGCCTACGCGCTGATGCTGAACACCGGCATCTCCGCCGTCCTCGGTCTCGGCTTCTGGCTGGCGGCGGCACGCTACTACTCGGAGTCGGCGGTCGGGCAGGGCTCGGCCGCCATCGCCGCGATGAAGTTCCTCGCGGGGCTGACCGCGGTGACGCTGACCGGAGCGCTGGCCCGTTTCATCCCGGTCGCGGGACGCGCCACCGCCCGGCTCATCTTCCGCACGTACGCCGGAAGTTCGCTGGTGGTGGCGGTGGCGGCGGGGGTGTTCCTGCTGACGCTGGACGTGTGGGGGCCGTCGTACCGGTTCCTGCACGGGCCGGTGGGCGGGCTCGGGTTCGTCGCGGCGGTCGTCGCCTGGAACGTGCTCACGCTCCAGGACGGGGTACTGACCGGGCTGCGCAGTGCGCCGTGGGTGCCGGTGGGCAACACCGTGTTCTCGGCGGTGAAGCTGGGGCTGCTGGTGGCGTTCGCGGTGGCGATCCCGGCCGCCGGGGTCTTCGTGTCCTGGGTCGCGGCCATCGCCACCTCGGTGATCCCGCTGGGCTGGCTGGTGTTCCGGCGGCTGGTGCCTCGGCACACGGCGGCGACCGAGGGGCGGGCGCATCCGCCGACGCTGCGGGAGATCGGCCGGTTCCTGGCCGGCGACTACACCGGCTCGCTGTTCTCGCTCGGGGTGGTCTACCTCGTCCCGGTGATCATCGCGTCGCAGGTCAGCGCCGAGGACAACGCGTACTTCTACATCACCACCACCATCGGCGGCACCACCAACCTGCTCGCCATCAACATGGGCGCCTCGCTCACGGTGGAGGGCTCGCACGACCCGGCGCGGCTGGCTGCGAACACCCGGGCGGCGCTGAAGCGGATGGCCCGGATCATGCTGCCGGTCGCGAGCATCCTCTTCGTCGGCGCCCCGTGGATTCTCGGCGTGTTCGGCGCCGGGTACGCGGACGCGGCGACCCCGCTGCTGCGCTGGTTCGCGGTCGGCGCGGTACTGCGGGTGGTGATGGAGACCTACTTCGCGGTGCTCCGGGCGCAGAGCCGGACCGCCGGACTGGCCTGGTTGCAGGGGCTGTTGTGCGCGCTGGTGCTGGGTCTGACGCTGCTGCTCCTGCCCCGGATGGGGCTGACCGGCGCGGGGGTCGCGGAGATCTCCAGCCTGGCGGTGATCGTGGCGATCGCATCGCCGCGGCTGTGGCGTGTCATCCGGCCCGGCCCCGTGACCGCGTCCCCGGACGGTGATCTGGCCGACCTGGGCCCCGGTGAGGCGTCCCCGGCCGGGAGCACGTGGCGGGCGCCCTCCTGGGCGGCGGACACGGAAGAGGAGGCAGGGAAAGTGGAGTCGGTGGACGCGCCCGTCGAAGTGGTCGCGCCGGAAGAGGGGTTGAGGGAGCGGGAGCCCGTCCCGGAGGACACTCCCCCGCGCCGCCGCTCCCTGGCGCCGACGCGGACCGGTGTGCTCCTCGGCTGCCTGCTGATCGCGGCGCTGGTGTTGTACTGGGTGCCCGCGCTGCGCCTGACCGACGCCGCGCTGGACGGTATGGGCGGCCTCGGCCTGGTCTCGGTGCTGCCCCTGCCGACGCTGGTCGGCGCCGGGCTGCTGGTCACGGTGTTCGCCGCGCTGCTCTGGCTGCGCCGGGAGCACCGGGCGCTGCTGCTGCTCACCCTGGTGGCGACGGTGGTGTCGCTGCACGCGCTGCCCGCCGTGATCGAGAGCGCGCCCCGGTTCCCCACGGCGTGGCAGCACCTGGGCTTCCTCGACTACATCGACCGCACCGGGTCGACCGTGCCCGATCTGGACGCCCGCTGGAGCTGGCCGGGCTTCTTCGCGGTGCTCGCGTTCGCCGCGAAGGCGTGCGGGGTGTCGGACCTCACCGAGGTGATCCGCTGGTGGCCGACCGCCATCCAACTCGCTTACCTGGCGCCGATGTTCTTGCTGACCCGGTCCTTGCGGGCGAGCTGGCGGGCCCGGTGGACCGGGGTGTGGCTGTTCGCGTTGAGCGGCTGGGTCGGGCAGGACTACTTCTCCCCGCAGGGCTTCACCTATCTGCTGTATCTGGTGTTCGTGGCGGTCCTGTTGGTGTGGTTCCGGGCCCCGCACATGATCTGGTCCCGGTTCCGGCCCGGTGAGGCCGAGGTGGAGCCCACCGACCGGCGCCAACGGGTCGTGTTGCTGCTGGTGTTGATCGGCCTGTTCCTGGCCTGTGTCCCGGCCCACCAGCTCACCCCGTTCGTGATGCTCGGGGTGCTCGCGGCCCTGGTGCTGCTCGGCCGGTGCGAACTGCGCGGTCTGCCGCTGCTGTTCGCGGTGGTGGTGGCGGTGTGGGTCGGTTTCATGGCGGAGCCGTACTGGTCGGGGCACTTCGACGAGCTGTTCGGCGGCCTCGGCGGGGTCGGCGGCAATGTCTCGACCTCGGTCTCCGGCCGTATCGCGGGCGGGAGTTCGACCCACAAGCTGGTGCTGTACACCCGGGTACTGCTGGCCGGTTCGGTGCTGGCGCTGGCCTGCTGGGGTTGGTGGCGGCGGCGCGGGCACGGCTACCGCGAACGCTCCCTGCCGGTCCTGGCGTTCGTGCCGTTCCTCGGCTTCGGCATGCAGTCGTACGGCGGTGAGATGGCGCTGCGTGTCTTCATGTTCGCGCTGCCGGGCGCGGCCCTGCTGGGGGCGCTCGCGCTGTTCCCGCGTACCGGTGCGAAGGAACAGCGAAGGGGCCGGGCGAGCCTGGCCGCGCTGCTGGCGGGGCTGCTGCTGATCGGCGGTTTCCTGGTGGCCCGCTGGGGCAACGAGCCGTTCGAGCGGACCCGGCCCGGCGAGGTCGCGGCGATGGACTGGGTGTACGCCCATGACAAGCCGACGGTACGGCTGCTGTGGCTGACCACCGACACGGTCAACGACGTGACTCCGGCGCTGGCGTGGGGTGCGCGGGACATGGAGCGGGTGAGCTATGTGCCGACGCTCGCGCCGACCGACCCGGTGCTGGTGTCCGGGCTGGTCAAGGCGCTCAAGGACGCGGGCCCGAACTCGTATCTGATCGTCAACGAGAGCCAGGTCCGCTATCTGGAGCTGGACGCGGGCTATCCGGCGGCCTGGGAGTCCCGGCTGACCCGCACGCTGGACGGTCGGGCGGAGCTGTCCAAGGTCCTGGTGAACGAGGACGCGACCGTGTACGCGTTGCGCGGGAGCCAGGCGGCGCCGGTGCCGGAGCCGGACCCGGGTCCGATCGGGCCGCAGGTCACCTGGACGCCGTGGTCGGTGGTGGGTGGGCTGGCCGCCGCCGTGCTGATCCTGTTGCTGGCCGCGCGGGAGGTGGTGCGGGTGGCGGCCCGGCCGAGCGTGGGCGGGCTGCGCCGGGTGCAGGGCGGGTTCTGGTTCGCGCTGCCGTTGCTGGCGGTGGTGCTGGCCTCGCTGGTGCAGCGGTTCCTGACGATGAGCTGAGGCGGGTGAGGTGGCTCAGCGGTCGAGCCACCTCACCTCGTAGCCGCGCATCTCGAGTTGCCTGCCGTCGACGCGGGCGCTGACCTGGCGGTCCAGTGTGTTCACCACCAGGACGGTGTCCCGGCTCGCCAGCACACGGAGGCCGGGCACGGTGGAGACCTTCTCGTACCGGGTGCCGGGCGGGAACGCCTGGCCGAAGCGGGAGACGAGGTCGTACATGGGCAGCGTGCGGCCGCCGTCGGTGTCACCGGTCGGGGTCCACAGGCAGCCGGGGCACGCGGAGCCGCTCTTCTTCTCCGGATTCCAGTAGAAGCCGGATTCGGCGCCGCCCTCGGCCATGGAGATCAGCCCGGTGGCGTGCACGGCGATCCGGCGCTCCTCGGACCAGCCCTCGCGGCGGTCCTGGGAGTCGGCGGGTTCCACGTAGTACTCGGCCCACCACAGCGGGAGGTCGTGCGTGCGTTCGCGCACCCAGTCGCCGACGGCGGTGAACTTGGCGGTGGCGGCGAACGCGTCGGGCAGCAGCTCGTCGTCGTTGGTGTAGCTGGAGCCGTCGACCACGACGAAGTCGGCGCCGGTCTTGTGGGCGTTCCAGTAGTCGAACGCGTCCAGTACCCGCTGGTCCATGGCGCCCCAGGGGCCGCGGACCCGGGCGGAGGCGTGGTCGGCGCGGGGGTCGACGCTGTCCATGGGCAGGTAGGGGCCGCCGACGAGGTTGTCCGGGTCGGCCTTCTTCAGGGCCGCGCGGACCAGGTTGTACAGCTTGGTGTAGCCCTCGTGGTCCCAGCGGCCCTTCGCCTCGTTCCAGAACCCCTTGAACTCGTTCCAGACCACGAAGTGCCGTACGTCGGGGTAGCGGCGGGCGACGGTGGCGGCGAGGTCGGCGAAGTCCTGGTAGTGCGCCGGGTCGGGGGCCCGCTCCAGCGAGTCCTGGCTCCAGTCGGTGGTGCCGACGCCGGACCGGCCGCCCTTCATCCAGTCCGGGGCGCAGCACAGGGTGAGGACGGGGGTGCCGCCGGAGGCCCGGATGAAGTCGATGCGGCGGTCCAGGGCGCCGAAGTCGTAGTGGCCCTTGACCGGTTCGGGGTTGTCGGCGCCCCAGCCCATGAGGGCCTGGTCCTGCGGCAGCCCGCCGTCGCCCTTGAGCAGCCGCGCCACCCGGTCGCTGCCGCCGCCCTGGTCGGCGCTGTACTGGGTGTGGGTGAACCCCCAGCCCACCGAGGGGCGGACGGGTCCGGCCGGGGCGGCGGGCGTGCCGTGCACCTTGTCGCCGTCACGGGAGGTGCCGCTTATGTCGGCGCCGCGGCCGGGGAGCGTGTTCAGCAGGGTCACCAGCAGGGCCAGCGCGGTCACGGCCACGCCGAGCAGGGCGGTGAGCCGCCACCTCTGTGCCCCCGTGTACCACCGATGACGTCCCATCGGCTTCACAGTAACGGCGGAATCCCGGCGTCGGGCGCGAGTTGGGAACACCTGGGGACAAGCGGCGGAATTGCCGTGCGCGCGGTACGCCGGTGCCCGATCATGTCGGCATGTCCCAGAACCCGCGGAACCCGCACGACGCGCTGCCGATCCGGCTGAACGTCGACGACTCCGACTCGCCCTCCGACGTCGTCGACGCGCTGTTCCTGGGCCGCTTCGCCACGGGTGAGCAGCCGTTCGCGCACGCGGCCAACATCGACCGGGTCCGCTCCGAGGCGACCCTGCTGCCCGACGGCGCCCGGGTGCTGCGGGTGGCCCGGGACGAGGACCGCAGCGCGACCCTCGCGGAGGGTGACGGCTGGACCCTGCTGGTCTCCCGCTGGAACCGGGGCGCGGACGTCACGGTGACCGCGACCACCGCCGAGCTGGCCAAGGACGTCCTGGGCCGGGCCACCGAGGGCGCGGCCGACGAGCCCGCGCCGCAGCCGGACGACGTCACGATGGGGTTCTGGTACGTCTCGCCCCGGCGCGGCCCGCACCGCACCACCCGGCAGATCGCGGCGGGCACCTGGGAGGAGGTGCGGGCCAACTACACGGCGCCGGTGGCGCAGGCGATGGACCGCCTGATGAAGACGACACCGGAGGACATCGCGGGCCGCCTCCTGCTGCTGCACGGCCCGCCGGGCACCGGCAAGACCTCCGCGCTGCGCACGCTGGCCCGGTCCTGGCGCGAGTGGTGCCAGGTGGACTGCGTACTGGACCCGGAGCGGCTCTTCTCCGACGTGGGCTATCTGATGGACATCGCCATCGGCGAGGAGGACGGCACGGGCAAGGCCCGCTGGCGGCTGCTCCTGCTGGAGGACTGCGACGAGCTGATCCGCGGCGAGGCCCGGCACACCGCGGGCCAGGCGCTGTCCCGGCTGCTGAACCTGACCGACGGGCTGCTCGGCCAGGGCCGCAACGTCCTGGTGGGGGTCACCACCAACGAGGACCTGGAGCGGCTGCACCCGGCCGTGGTCCGGCCCGGCCGCTGTCTGGCCCGGATCGAGGTGGGTCCGCTGACCCGCCCGGAGGCGGTGACCTGGCTCGGTGACCAGGCCGCGGAGCACGAGAGCGAGCTGGGCCGGGACGGCTCGACGCTGGCCGAGCTGTACGCGCTGCGCAGGGGCACGGCACCGACCTCGGTGCCGGGGGCGCGGGACGGGGCGGACGCGGGGCTGTACCTGTAGCACGTGTCGGGCCCGCCCCCGGATGTTTTCATGGGGGGTATGACCCTGTTCGTCGGTACGTCGGGGTGGCAGTACAAGAGCTGGCGGGGCGTGTTCTACCCGGCGGGCGTGCCGGTGCGGCTGTGGCTGGAGGAGTACGCGAAGCGGTTCGCCACGGTGGAGCTGAACAACGCGTTCTACCGGCTGCCGTCCCGCGAGAACTTCGAGGCGTGGCGGGAGCGGCTGCCCGAGGGCTTCGTGGTGGCGGTGAAGGCGAGCCGCTATCTGACCCACATCAAGCGGCTGCGGGACCCCGAGGAGCCGGTGCACCGGCTGATGAGCCACGCCGAGGGGCTGGGCGCCGACCTGGGCCCGGTGCTGCTCCAGCTCCCACCGACCCTGCGCGCGGACCCGCCGCTGCTGGACGCGTGCCTGGCCTGCTTCCCGGCGGGTACGCGGGTCGCGGTCGAACCGCGCCACGACTCCTGGTGGACGCCGGAGACCCGCGAGGTGCTCCAGGCCCGGAAGGCGGCCCTGTGCTGGGCGGACCAGCTGGGCCGCCCGGCCGGTCCGCTGTGGCGCACCGCCGACTGGGGTTACGTCCGCTTCCACCGGGGCCGCGCCAAGCCGTGGCCGCGCTACGGCATCCAGGCGCTGGAGTCCTGGGTGGAGCGCGTCGCCACCACCTGGCCGGACGGGCAGGACGTGTACGCCTACTTCAACAACGATCCCCGGGGCGCGGCGGTGAAGGACGCGGCGGAGTTCGCGGGCCTGGCGCGGCGGGCCGGGCTGGAGGTGACGCGGACGCCGGAGCCGTGGGCGCGGCGGTGAGCGCGGTCGCTCAGTCGGTGCCGTAGGCGGCGCGCAGCGCGTCGCGGACGGTGGCCAGCGCCTCGTCGTGGTCGAGGCCGAGGCGCCGGGCCCGGTCGGCGTACGCCTGCGCGGCCGTGCTCGCCTCGCGGGTGGCGGCGGGACCGGCGGCGGCCACGAAGGTGCCGTTGCGCCCCCTGGTCTCGATCACGCCGTCCGTCTCCAGGGCCCGGTACGCCTTGGCGACGGTGTTCACGGCGAGGCCGAGGGACTCCGCGAGTCCGCGTACGGTGGGCAGCCGGTACCCGGTCGGGAGGGCGCCCGACCGCGCCTGCTCGGAGATCTGCGCCCGGACCTGCTCGTACGGCGGCGCGCTGTCATCGATGTGGATCTTCAGGCTCACAGGCTGATTCTCCCGCACCGGGCGGAAAATGAGAGGCACTCCGGCGAGGCCGCCCGTACGGTGCGTGCACATGACCGTACTCGTGCGCGATCTGCGTCCCGACGTACCGGCCGACACCGAGGGTTTCACCGAGGTGCGACGGCTGGCGCTGCCCTACATCCTGTTCACCCCCGCATCGGTGCGCCATGTGCTCACCCGGAGCCACCCGGACGCGAGGTTCCGCTCGCTGGTCGCGGAGGAGGACGGCGAGGTGATCGGCACGGCGCAGGTGGCGCTGGCGCACGACAGCACGGAGCCGGGGCAGGCGTATCTCAATGTCCATGTCCGCCCGGACCGGACCGGCCGGGGTGCGGGGCGGCTGCTGGTGGCCGCCGCCGAGGAGTATCTCGGCTCGCTGGGCGCCACCCGGCTGTACTCCTGGGTGCTGGACGAGCCCGCGAGCGTGCGGTTCGCCGAACGGCACGGCTACCGGCCCGGCCGCCCGGCCCGCTTCCTCCGTCTCGACCTGGCGAACGTCGTCCTCCCGCCGCTGCCGGACACCCCGCCCGGCGTGGAGCTGCGCACGGCCGCCGACTTCGCGGCGGACCCGCGTCCGCTGTTCGAGTTGGACGCCGAGGCCGTGGGCGACGAGCCCGGCGAGGTCACGCTGGCCTACTCGGACTATGAGGCGTGGCTGGAGGAGACCTGGAAGCATCCGCTGCTCGACCTGGACCTGACGATGGTCGCGGTCACCGACGGCCGCCCGGTCGCCTTCAGCGTGGCCTACACCGACGGCGGCACCCGCTACTTCACCGCGATGACCGGAACCTCCCGTGCCTACCGGGGCCGGGGCCTGGCCAAGCTCGCCAAGCTGCATTCGCTGTACCGGGCCCGCGCGGCCGGGTGCACCGAGGCGTTCACCGGGAACGACGCGGGCAACGGCCCGATGATCGCCATCAACAAGTGGCTCGGCTACGAGTTCTGCGCCACGGAGGTACGCCATGTCCGCGAACTCGGCTGATTCCTCGGGACAGTTGGAGATCGTCCTCGTCAAAGCGGGCCGCACCAAGATCCGTTACCCGGCCGCCATGCTGACGGACGACGGCACGCGTGTCTCCGTACGCGCCCCCTGGGCGGGCGAGGGCGTGCGGGACTTCGGCTTCGTCCGCTTCGAGCCCGGCGACGTGTTCACCGAGCACTACTGGCGGGACCGCTGGTACGCGGTGAAGGAGGTCCGCACACAGGACGGCACCCTGAAGGGCTGGTACTGCGACATCACCCGCCCCGCCGTCCGGTCCGGCACCGAACTCGTCGTGGAGGACCTCGACCTGGACCTGTGGGTCTCCGGCGACGGCAGGACCGTACTCCGGCTGGACGAGGACGAGTTCACCGCGAGCGGCCTGCCGGAACGCGACCCGGAGGCGGCGGCCGCCGCCCGGTCCGCGCTGGACGAACTGGAGAACCTGGCCCACGCGGACGGCCTGACAGCCCTGCTCTGAGCCTCACACCTCGGCCACCACCGCGTACCGCTCGTCGCTGACGGACTTGCCCCACAGCAGCGGGTCGTCGGACAGCGGCTCCACGCGTATCCGCCCGGCGAGGGGTGCCAGCATTCCGGTGAGCCGGTCGACGGGCACTCCGGCCCGGGTGACGGTCCCCCAGACGCCCTCGACCAGCACGAACCGTCCGCCGGGGCGCAGCAGGGTGCGCCAGTGCCGCAGCACCTCGGCGGGATCGGGCAGCGTCCACAGCACATGCCGGACGAGGATCACGTCGTAACCCTGTGCCACCACCGGTGGGACGGCCGCGTCCCCGCGCAGTACGCGCGCGTCCCGCCCGGCGAGCTTGGCGCGGGCCCGTTCGACCATGGCCGGGGAGGCGTCGACGCCCGTCACCCGGTGCCCCTGCTCGGCGGCGAGCAGCGCGAGACTCCCGGTGCCGCACCCGAGGTCGAGCACGTCCGAGGGCTGTCCGGGCAGCCATCCCCGGAGTCTCTCGGCCCACGCGGCCCGTATCTCGGGCGCGCGCAGTCCGTGATCCGGTTCGTCGTCGAAGACGGGGGCCTGGGCGTCCCAGTCCACGTCCGTTCCGGCGGTCCACTCACTCGCGTCGCTCATACCGCAAGCGTGCCATCCGGCACGGACAATGAGGTTCCGTCAGCGGTTCAGCGGCTTGCGATAGTGGAGGCGGTCGTAGGGCCCGTCGACGCGACGGTCCACCAGTTCGTAGCCGTAGCGGGGGTAGATCCGCTGGTTCTCCCACATCAGGGCGTTGGTGTAGAGCCGGATCTCGGGGAGGCCCAGCGCACGGGCGCGCGCCTCGACGAAGCGCAGCAGCCGGCGGCCGACGCCCCGGCCGTGGGCGTCGGGGTGGACGGCGATGCTGTCGAGGAGGAGATGGCCGGGGTGGGCGCGGACGACCACGAGCCCGGCGATCCCGAGTCCGGCGATCCCGAGTCCGGCGCCGGGCTCCTCCGTGACGAAGACACACCCCGCTTCGATGTCGGCCATGTGGTCCGCCTCCATGGGCTGGGGCACCACACCGATGCGCGCGATGTAGGGGCGGTAGGCGGCGTCGGTGACCGCGCGCACGGCGGGCACGTCGGCGGCCGTGGCGGCGCGGACCGGGGCTTCGGGGTGATCGTCCATACCGGGCACGGTAGCGACCTGAGCCCAGTCTGAGCACGGCCTTAAGCCGACCATAAAGATCGCCTCATGGGGCTCGGAGCAGGCGAATCCGCCGCCGTACGGGGCTAGTTTCTGACCGTCCCCCCACGGGACCAGCCCCCTTCCGGCAGTCGGCCGGCCGTACCGTTCCGAGGAGTTCCGATGCCCTTCGCCACGCCCTCGACCCCGCGCGGGCGGCGCATGCCCCGGCTGCGGGCCGCCGCCACCGCGGCCGCGCTCGGCCTGGCGCCGCTGACCCTGACCGTGCTGGCCGCCGCCCCCGCCTCCGCGCGCGGTTCGATGGGTGACCCGGTCAGCCGGGTGGCGCAGTGTTTCGCGGAGGGCCCGGAGTCCCCGAAGTCGGCGGCCTGCCAGGCGGCGGTGGCGGCGGGCGGCACCCAGGCGCTGTACGACTGGAACGGTATCCGGATCGGTGACGCGGGCGGCCGTCACCAGGAGCTGATCCCCGACGGCAAGCTGTGCAGCGCCGGGAACGACGAGTTCAAGGGCCTCGACCTGGCCCGCGCCGACTGGCCCGCGACCGCGGTGCACAGCGGCCCGTACACCTTCAAGTACCGGGTGACCGCCCCGCACAAGGGCACCTTCGAGGTCTACGCGACCAAGCCCGGCCACGACCCGGCGAAGCCCCTGGCCTGGTCCGACCTGGACCTGGCGCACCCGGTGGCGAAGTCCACGGACCCGGTCGCCACGGATGGTTTCTACACGTTCTCCGGCACGCTCCCCGACCGTACGGGCAGGCAGCTGCTGTACGCGGTGTGGCAGCGCTCGGACAGCCCGGAGGCGTTCTACTCCTGCTCGGACGTCGACTTCGGCGGAACCAAGGAAGCCACGGCCACCACGGTGAAGTCGGCCCCAGCCCCCGCCTCCGCCGCCCCCACTCCGACGCCCACCGTCTCCGCCCCCTCGGAGCGGCAGATCGCGGCCGGTGCCGACCGCTCCACGGTGGAGCACCACGGCCACGGCGACGACGACCCGAGCACCTCGGCGGAACCGGTGAGTACTGCCCCCAACACCCCTCAGCCAGCAGGCACTTCGGTGCCCCTGGCCGAGACGGGCACCCCCACCGGCACCTCCTACGCGGCCATCGGCGGCGCCGCCGCCCTGGCCCTCGGTTCAGCCGCGCTGTTCCTCTCGGTGCGCCAGCGCGCGACGGGCCGTAACTCGCGCTGAGACACCCCTCGAACGCGGGGCCCTGCCGGGCGGCTCAGGCCGGGCAGGGCCCCGAGCCACGTCAGCTGAAGGCGGACGCGCAGGACGTGGTCGTGGCGTGGGACGGGTCGAGCGCGTTGGCCACCTCGTGGTAGGCGATGCGGTCGAAGATGCCGATCGCGACGTGTTCGGACAGGTCGAGCGGGCACAGGTCCTGGAGGAGGACGTTGCGGACGTCGGAGCCGGTCAGGTACTGGGTGCGCCAGGGGGTGACGACCTCGTCGTACTTGGTGGCGATGACGGTGTAGTGGACTCCGGGGACGGTGTCGCCGCCCGCGTTGAGCTTGGTCAGGAAGGCCGAGTCGGTGATCTGGTCGGCGAGGGCGGGCGTACTGGCCTTGATCAGGTTCTCGGCGCCGGGGAAGTACGGCAGCAGGTTGGTGAGTCCGTTCAGGTCGGTGCCGTGGTTGCTGGGGGCGATGCCGACGAGCGCGTTGACCTTGGCGGACCCGCCGAGGAACTTCAGGTAGTACCGGGGCATCATGCCGCCCTGGGAGTGGCCGACGAGGTCGGCCTTGGTGGCTCCGGTGGCGGTGAGCACCTTGTCGACGAAGGCGGAGAGCTGCTCGGCCGACTTGTCGATGGGGCCGAGGCCGTAGAAGACGGGGACGCCGGGGAGCTGCCCGTAGTCGAGGGAGAAGACGCAGTAGCCGCGCTCCTTGAGGTACGGAGCGAGCGACACCCAGTTGGTGACGGAGTTGCCGAGCGTGCCGTGGACGAGGACGACGGGACGCGGGTGGGTGGCGGAGGGCTTGCAGGAGTAGTCGTTCCAGCCACTGCTGGGAGCGGCGTGGGCGGTGGCGGCGGGAACGGTGGCGAGCGCGGCGGCCAGGACCAGCGCGGCGAGCGGTCTGAGCGCTCGCTTCCAGGGCAGCATCGTGTGATCTCCTTGCGGCTCAAGGGAGAAGGTGCACGGCCTAACCCTGTGATCCGGATCACGGGATGCTGTTCACTCGTCAAGTTACGGACGAGTAGTGCAACTGTGAAGTTACGCGTCGGTAAAAAGTTCCATCAGCCCTCAGAAGCCCCCGCACACTGAGGAACCGTCACCTTGCCGTCCAATCCCACCAGAAACTCCCGCAACTCGCGTAACTCAGGCCGCGAGCGTCCCGGGCATCACCGCGCGGGGCCCGAACTTGGCGCGCGCCAGGTCGGCGACCTCCTCGATCCGGCGGACCTTCTCGTCCACGGGGTCGAAGGTGAGCTGATGCGCGGCCTCCCCGGCCGGGGTCAGCCCCTCGGCCCGCAGGGCGAGCGCCCGCACCCGCGCCCGCTGGAGCCCGAGCGCCTCGTACATGCCGTACGCCGCCCGGGTGAGGTCGGCCGAGTGCGCGGTCGGCTCGGCGAGGGTGCGCCCACGCACCGTGGTGGAGCGGTCGGCGTAGCGCACGGTGAGCGTCAGGGAACGGCAGACGTGCTCCATCTCCCGCAGCCGCGAACCCAGTTCCTCGGCATCGGCCAGCAGCGCCCGCCGATGCCGGCCGGGGTCCAGCTCGTCCACGCCGAAGGACCGTTCGGCGGCCACCGACCGGGAGACGGCGTTCGGCACGACCCGCCCCCGGTCGACCCCGCCCGCCCGCTCCCGCACGTCACGGGCGACCTTGGCCCCGACCAGCCGCTGAAGCGTGGCGGGCGGCGCGACGGCGACCCGCCCGAGGGTGTCCAGCCCGTACTCGCACAGGGTCCGGGCGGTCGCCGCGCCGACACCGGGCAACGCGACCACGGGCAGCCCGGCGAGGAACTCGGCGACGGCACCGGGACCCTCGGGAACGGCGCACACCCTTCCCGGCCGGGCGTCCCGCAGCGCCATCCGGGCCAGCATCGGCCCCGGCCCGGCCCCCACCACGCAGTCGACCCCGTACCGGGCGAGCGCCCGTACCCGGATCAGCGCGGCCAGCTCGACCGGCCCCCGCCCGAAGTACCGCTCGGCCCCCCGCAGGTCGACCAGCGCCCCGTCGGGCGGCAGCCCCTCCACCACCGGGCTGAACTCCTCCAGCAGTCCGAGCAGTTGAGACAGCTCCAGCTCGCCGTCGCCCTCGCCCGGCCGACGGAAACGCACACAGAGGATGGTCATCCCGCACTCCCCGGACTCTGATGCCACAACTTCCGCATGGCGGACGGCGCCTGCTCGGACACCTCCTGACCGGCGGGCCGCAGATCGGCCCAGGGATGCATCTGGAACCCGGTGGACATCCGAATCCGCCGCCCCACCCCGTCCGCCCCGCCCTCCCCCTCCGGAACAGGCTCCGCCAGCCGCGCCGCCACCTTCTCCAGCCCGCCCTCGGCCCGGAGTTCGGCGAGTTCGGCGAGGTTCCAGGCGACCGACCCGACCACGCTCAGACTGCGCGGCCCCCGCCGCTGCACCACTCCCCGCACCAGCAGCAGCCACGAGTGGAAGACGGTGTGGGCGCACGCGTCGTGCGAGTCGTCGAAGAAGGCGAGGTCGACCAGCCCGGTGCCGTCGTCCAGCGTGCTGAAGATGACCCGCCTGCCGGACCGGATGGGCGGCGTCTGGGTGGCCGCCTTGGCCCCCGCGACCAGCACGGTCTCCCCGTGCCGGGCCTCCCGCAGCCGCCGCGCCGACACCACGCCCAACTCCTCCAGAAAGCCCTGATGGTCGTCCATCAGATGACGGGAGACATCCATGGACAGCACACCCAGCTCGGCACTGAGCCGCTCGGCGTCCGACAGGTCGGGCAGCCCGGCGGCAGCGGTCCGCCGCCCGCCTCCCAGCGCAAGCTGATCCCCACGCCCACCCCGAGCCCCCCGGTGCAGCTCGGCCAGGTGCAACTGAAGATCACGCCGGTTGGCGCCGAAGGCGTCCAGCGCCCCGACCTGGGCCAGCCGTTGCGCCAGCGGCCGCCCCGGCCGCGCTCGCTCCCAGAAGTCCAGCAGGGACGCGTACGGCTGCCCCTCGGCGATCCGGGCGGCCTCCGCCGCACTGATTCCGTGCACATCGGCGAGGGCGAGCCGCACTCCCCACACCCCCGAACCAGACACCAGTTCGATTCGATGATCGACGCCCGACACATTCACGTCCAACGGCAGCACCGGCACCCCGAGCCGCCGCGCATCCGCCAGGAGCAACCGCTTGGGATACATACCAGGATCATGCGTGAGCAGCCCGGCATAAAAAGCAGCCGGGTAATGCGCCTTGAGCCACGCAGACTGATAAGTGGGCACAGCAAAAGCAACAGCATGCGCCTTGCAGAACCCATAGGACCCGAAAGCCTCCACGATCTCCCAGGTCCGCCGAATGGTCTCGGCGTCGTACCCCTTCTCCTCGGCCCGCTGAGCGAACCACACCCGCACCCGCCCCTGAGCCTCGGAATCGGAGAGCAGCCGCCGCACGGCATCGGCCTCTCCCCGCCCACACCCGGTCATGACCGCCAAAATATCAATGACCTGCTCATGAAAAACCACCACACCATAGGTATCCCGCAACGCCAGCTCAAGATCCGGATGCGGATACCGCACAGGCGCCCGCCCATGCCGAGCCTCGATGAAAGGCCGCACCATGTCAGCGGCGACCGGACCGGGCCGGAACAACGAGATATCAACAACCAGATCCCCGAAACAATCAGGCTGCAGCCTCCCTACCAGATCCCGCTGGCCGGGCGACTCGATCTGAAAACACCCGAGCGTCTCGGTGGACCGAATGAGCCGATAGGTATCGGCATCCCCCTCCGGCAAGGCATCCAGATCGACCCGCTCCCCGGAAGCCCGCTCCACCTCGGCGACGGCATGCGCCATGGCCGACTGCATCCGCACCCCGAGCACATCCAGCTTCAGCAGCCCGAGCTCCTCCACGTCCTCCTTGTCGAACTGCGACATGGGCAGCCCCTCCCCACTGGTCGGCATCACCGGAGTACGCCGAAGCAGCGAGGAGTCGGACAGCAGAACCCCACAAGGATGCATGGCGACCCCACGAGGCAACGCATCCAGCGCCTCCACCAGCTCCCACAACACCCCGTACCGCTCCTGCTCCCCCGCGAGCCCCTTCAACTCGGGCAACTCGGCAAGCGCGACACGGGCATCCCGAGCCCGAACATGCGGAAAAGCTTTAGCCAGCCGATCAATCTCAGCCGGGTCCATCGACAGAGCGGCCCCCACATCCCGAATGGCATGCCGCACCCGATAGGTCTCCGGCATGGCAACGGTAGCGACCCGCTCCCCACCGAACCGCCCGATGATGGCCCGATAAACCTCGATACGCCGAGCAGACTCCACATCCACATCGATATCAGGAAGAGCGACCCGCTCCCGCGACAAGAACCTCTCCATGAGCAACCCATGAGCCACCGGATCGGCATGAGCGATCCCCAGCAGATGATTCACCAGAGACCCGGCACCCGACCCCCGCGCGGCAACCCGAATCCCCATCCCCTTTACATCATCGACAACCTGGGCAACGGTCAAAAAATAAGACGCGTACCCGTGATAGCCGACAATCTCCAACTCCTCATGCATCCGCTCCCAGTACTCCCGCCGCCCGGAATACCCAAGACGCACCATCCCCGCCACAGCCCGGGAAGCAAGCGCCCGCTGAGCCCCCCGTCGCCCGGCCCCCACGAGCCGCCCCTCAGGAAACCGCACACTCCCGATCCCCAGATCATCCTCAGGATCGACAACACACTCCCCGGCGACAGAAAGAGTCTCGGCGACCAACCGCACCGCGACCCCCCGCCGGTACCCGGCAGCCTCCACCACCCGCTCGGCGACCCCGAGCATTTCCTCAGGCCCCTTGAGCCACGCCTCACCGGAGTCGAGCCCCTTCCGGGGATCGATGGGCACAAGCCGCCGAGCGGCATCCAGTACATCGGCGACCCGCCCCTGCCCGGAATCGGCGTACCGCACAGCGTTGCTGAGAACGGGCCGCACCCCCTGCTCCACGGCGAACCCAAGACTCCGAGCGGCAAGCCGCAAGGACCCCGTCCCGGTCCCCCCGACCCCATGCCACACAACCTCAACCCGCAAGGCATCCCCGAAAACCTCCCGCCAGGGCCCCAGCAACCGGGCAGCCCGATCCCCACGCCCCGCGGCAAGAGCCCGCCCCACATCGGAGTCGGGCCCGAGCAGCACGACCACCCCTTCCCCTCGAAGCTCCCCCCAGGGCAGCAGGGGACCGCCGCCCCCCGCATGAGCAGCGGTGACCATCCGGCAGAGCTCGGCCCACCCCAGAGCACCGTCCCGGGCCAGAAAGGTCACCCGAGGAGCCGACTCGTCGACGAAGGCACCTCCACGCACCGGAGCGGGCCGCCGCACCCCACCAGAGCCACCCTCACCCGCAAGACCAACCCCGAGATCAACCCCGAAGACCGGCCGCACCCCACTCCCCGCACAAGCCTTGGCGAACCGAACAGCCCCGGCAAGGGTGTCCCGATCGGTAAGGGCCAGCACATCCATGCCCCGCTCGGAGGCACGCCCGGCCAGCCGCTCCGGATGCGAGGCCCCGTAGCGCAGGGAGAACCCGGAGACGACCCGCAGATGAGCGAACGCCACTCCAGCACCTCCCAGCTCAATCGAACACCCGTTCCCTTCCCACCATACCCCCACTACCGAACACACGTACGACAAGAGCGACCACCCCCCTCACCTGCGAAAACGGCGAGGAAGCCCCAGGCCGGGTCGGCCGAACACGGCGGAGAGGGGACGTGCCGGGGGGGGTGTCCGCCCGCAGCGGCCGGCGAAACACCAACCCGAACGACCAAAGAGACAAAAGTCGCCGGACCGAGGACGGACACCCCCCGGCGCGGCCCCGCCCCCGACACAACCGGCCACACCCGACACCCGGCGGCAGACGCAAAAGGGCCCCCGCCCTCCCGAAGGAGAAGCGGGGGCCCGAAGCCGAACCTCAACCGATCTGAGTCCCGGTGGCGGACAGCGCCTCGGTCACCGGCTGGAAGAACGTCTCCCCACCGGCGGAGCAGTCCCCACTGCCCCCCGAGGTCAGGCCGACGGCACTGCTCCCGGAGAACAGTGACCCACCACTGTCCCCGGGCTCAGCGCACACATCGGTCTGGATCAGCCCGCTCACGGTCCCCTCGGAGTAGTTCACGGTCGCGTTGAGCCCCGTGACGGTCCCGTCGTGCACCTGAGTGGTCGACCCGCTACGAGTGACCTTCATCCCCACAGTGGCTTCGGCGGCCCCCGAGATCGCCTGAGCAGACCCGTTGTAGAGATTGACCTCGCTGGGGTGCGAGACCCCGTCGACGTACTTCACGAGCCCGTAGTCGTTCCCGGGAAAGCTGGAATCCTCGTTCGACCCGATGGCATTCCCGGCCGAGTCGGTCCAGCTGGAGATCGAAGCGGTGCAGTGCCCCGCGGTGAGGAAGTACGGCGCCCCGCCCTTGGTCACGTTGAACCCGAGCGAACACCGCCCACCCGACCCGTTGATGGCGTCACCACCGGAGACGAAGGGCTTGAACTCCCCGGTGGACCGCTTCAGTTCGGTAGTGCCCCCGAGCCCGGAGACGACCTTCCCCAACTTGGCGTACTGAGCAGCGGACACGGTCTTGTCCGCGGTGACGACGACCTTGTTGGACACCGGATCGGTAGCCCACGAGGTACCGGGAATCGTCGCGTCCCGCTTGAGCGTGGACCGCGCCCCGTCGAGCACGGCGAGCGAGTGGGAGACGATTCTGGCCTTGGCGCCGGCCGCCTGGACGGTATCGGCGTCGGAGGCGTTGAGCACGTTGACGACGAGGCTCTTGGCCTGGGCGTCGTAGTAGCTGCCCGCGCTGTCGGAGCCGAGGTCGGCGAGCAGCGTGGAGGCGAGCTTTCCGGCCGCGGGAGCGGACAGAACGCGCGCGTCGGGGGCGGAACCGGAGTTCACGGGTTCGCTGGCGTTCGCAGTCTGGAAGGTGACACCCGCTCCGACCAGTGCGAGAACACCCGCTCCGGCGATCGCGGCCCGGCGTGCGGGTATGCGTCGATGCTTCAACTCACGTCCTCCTGTGGGGGGTCGATCCGCAGGTTGTGGGGACCTGACGGACCGGAAGGCTGGTTGACGAGCGCCCACTCTTCCGAAGGTCACAGCGGGCACACAAGACCGACTTCAGGCCGGACTCTCGAACAACCTCCCCAGCTTGACCGAGGACAGTCACTGCAGGAAATTCGCAGCGCAAACACGAAACGCCAAAACCCGACCACCCCAAAGCAACAACATCAGGTGTCTGAAAACAGCCCCTCCCAAAACACCCGAAACCCGAAGCCCCACACCCCCTGCACAGACCCCCCACACAGTCACCCACCCTCCCCGGCACCGACACCCCCGCCGAACCCCACGACAAAAACCGGCACCCCCACCGAACCGCGCAGCAAAAAGCGGACCCCCGCACGCGACTTCACCGCGTACGAGGGCCCGCTCGAACCGACCCGTCAGGGAGACGGCCCGTCAGGGAACCTCAGGAACCCCGGGCAACCTAGGGAAGCGTCACCCCGTAGTAGCTCAACGCCTCGGTGACGGGCTGGAAGAACGTCGTCCCACCGGAGGAGCAGTTGCCGCTGCCCCCGGAGGTGAGCCCGTACGCGACACTGCCCCCGTACAGCGGACCACCACTGTCACCGCCCTCGGCGCACACGGTGGTCTGGATGAGCCCGGAGACGACGTCCCCGCTGCCGTAGTTGACGGTGGCGTTCAGCGCGGTGACCCGCCCGCTGTGGGTACCGGTCGTGGACCCGCGCCGGGTCACGGTGGTCCCGACGGCCGGGGTGGCCGCGCTGCTGATGGTCTGGCTGCCGACAGCGCTCGGGTGCGCGACGGACGAGTTGGTGTAGCGCACCAGCGCGAAGTCGTTGCCGGGGAAGCTGTACCCGACGTTGGTGCCGAGCACCGTGGTCTTGGCGGAGTTGCTGTACCAGGTGGAGGCGACCTCACCGCAGTGCCCGGCGGTCAGGAAGTAGTACGTGCTGCCGCTGCGGACGTTGAAGCCGAGCGAGCAGCGGTAGGAGCCGCCGTAGATGGCGTCGCCGCCGGTGATCAGCTTGTTGAACTTGCCGGCCGTGCGCTTGATGGTGAGCGCGTCGGCCCCGGCCTGCTTCTTGATCTTGGCGATCTCGGCCTGGGACACCGTGCTGTCGACGGTGACGAGGACGCGGTTGGTCTTGCTGTCGACGGCCCAGGCGGTGCCGGGGACGTCGGCCTGGCGGACGGAGTCGCTCGCCTTGGTGAGCTGACCGGCGCTGAACGTGTGGGCGTCGCTGGCGTTCGCGGTGGGGGCGGCGAAGGCCGCGACGGCGAGGAGGCCGCTGACGGCCGCCGTGAGCTGGGTACGTCTGGCGATACGGCCTCGGGGAGTGGTGCGCTTGATCCTCACGTGTCGTTCCCTCCTGGGGAATTCGGGGGCCCGCGTGGGGTCGGGGCCCGTGAGGCGCAGCCAGCGGCAGGTCGATCGGACGTGCATGCCCCTGACAAGCGCTGAGGGGGAGTATTCGGCCGACCGACCGGTCGGCACAAGGGTGCCTTTCGGCCGTACACGGCTCAACGATCAGACGACCCGCGCACCCTGACGTTCCCTCAAGTCACAAAAGCCGACAATCTCCCCACAAGCCCCACCTCGGGCGTCCCGGAGACCCCATCCGTCACCCGGACACACCACACATCACCCATCCGCCGCGACAAATCATATTTCACTCACAGTCAGCAGCCGTATGAGTCGCCGCCCTTGGGGCACAAGGGCTCTCGACGGATCGATCGTGCACCAGTACCGTCACAAACCCCCCGCGCGGCGTCTATCCACTTGGCGCGCCGTCCGCATCATGGATGACCATAGGTACGCGAAGAACGAGCAAGACCGCTGTGAGAGGAGGCGTCCATGGGATCGGTACGCAAGGCGAGTGCGTGGCTCGGCCTCGTCGACGACAACGAAGACGAGCGTTACTACGACGACGACTACTCCGAGGGCACGGAGTCCGCCGACGCCTGGGTCACCGACCCGCGGGTGAAGGTGGCCGCGGACACGGCCGAGGACAAGGGCCGCCGGATCGGCACGGTCACCCCGGACAGCTTCCGGGACGCCCGCGCCATCGGCGAACTGTTCCGGGACGGTGTCCCGGTCATCATGAACCTCACGGCGATGGAGGGCACCGACGCCAAGCGCGTGGTCGACTTCGCGGCCGGACTCACCTTCGGGCTGCGGGGGACCATCGAGCGGGTGGCGACGCGGGTCTTCCTGCTGACGCCCGCCCACACCGAGATCATCAGCGGTGAACCGGCGGGCCGCCGGGAGGACGGCTTCTTCAACCAGAGCTGAGGCGGGGCCGCTCACCGGCCCCGCCCCCAGGGGGCTCACCGGAAGGCGTCGAGCCCGGTGAGCGCCTTGCCCAGCACCAGCTGGTGCATCTCGACGGTGCCCTCGTAGGTGAGCACCGACTCGAGGTTGGTCGCGTGCCGCATCACGGGGTATTCGAGGGAGATCCCGTTGGCACCGAGGATCGTCCGCGCCGTCCGGCAGATCTCGATGGCCTCGCGGACGTTGTTCAGCTTGCCGAAACTGATCTGCTCGGGCCGCAGCCGCCCGGCGTCCATGCGGCGCCCCAGATGATGGGCGAGCAGGATTCCCTTGTGCAGCTCGACCGCCATGTCGGCGAGCTTGGCCTGGGTGAGCTGGAAGCCCCCGATGGGCCGCCCGAACTGCTCCCGCGTCCGCGCGTAGTCGAGGGCGGCCTCGAAGCTGCTGCGGGCGGCGCCCATCGAGCCCCAGACGATGCCGTACCGGGCGTGCGAGAGACAGCCGAGCGGTCCGCGCAGCCCGGTGACCTCCGGCAGCACCGCGTCGGCGGGCAGCCGTACGTCGTCCAGCACGAGTTCGCTGGTGACCGAGGCCCGCAGCGACCACTTGTGCTTGATCTCCGGCGCCGAGAAGCCGGGGCTGTCCGTGGGGACGACGAAACCCCGGATGCCGTCCTCGGTACGCGCCCAGACCACCGCGACCCCGGCGACGGAACCGTTGGTGATCCACATCTTGCGCCCGCTGAGCACCCAGTCGTCGCCGTCCCGCTTGGCGAACGTACGCATGCCCGCCGGGTCGGAGCCGTGGTCGGGCTCGGTCAGCCCGAAGCAGCCGATCACCTCGCCGGAGGCCATGCGGGGCAGCCACTCGGTCTTCTGCTCCTCGCTGCCGTACCGGTGGATCGCGTACATGGCGAGCGAGCCCTGCACCGAGACCAGGGAGCGGATGCCGGAGTCGGCGGCCTCCAGCTCCAGGCAGGCCAGGCCGTACTGCACGGACGACGCGCCCGCGCAGCCGTACCCGGTGAGGGACATGCCGAGGGCGCCGATCGAGCCGAGTTCGCGGGCCAGCTCCCGGATGCCGGGCAGCTCGCCCTTCTCGTACCAGTCGGCCACGTACGGCAGCACGCGGTCGGCCGCCCAGGAGCGGACGGTGTCGCGGACGGCGAGGTCCTCGGGGTCGAGGAGGTCGTCGAGGCCGAGCGGATCGGCGGGGTCGAACGCGGGCGGCTTCGGGGACGCGGACATGGGAAACACCCTCCGGCACTCTGCGGCTCTGTAAAACTAGCAGCGCTAGTTACGATGCACGGCCGACGTTACGGCCGAGCGCGCCGCACGTCCAGAGCGACCGCGCCGGAGGTCAGGCGGAGACCGTGGGTTTCCCGGCCGCCCTGGGCCCGGGCAGCTCCCCCTTGGCCAGCGGTACGGGGCGCTCCCCCGCGGGCCTCCCCACCGGCTCCGCCGCCTCGGCACCCTCCGGCGCGCAGCTCATGGCCTTCGGCAGCCGGAGCGCCATCAGCGCGCCGAGCAGCAGCAGACCGGCGCTGACCAGCAGCGTCACATGGAGTCCGTGCACGAAGGAGTCGCGGGCGGCGTGCCGCAGCGCGACCCCGGCGGGCCCGCCGAGCCGCGCGGCGACCTCGTACGCCTCGCCCAGGGAGCGGCCCGCGGCCGAGGAGTCGGAGGCGGAGACGCCGGGCACCGACTTGAGGGCGGGCGCGTAGGCGGCGTTCATCACGCTGCCGAGCAGGGCGATGCCGATACCGGCGCCCAGCTGGTAGGAGGTCTCGCCGATGGCGGCGGCGCCGCCGGCCCGGTCGGCCGGGGCCTCGCTGAGCATGGACTCGTAGGCGCCGAAGAGGGTCGTCTCCAGGCCGAACCCGAGCAGGACGAAGCCGCTGAGCAGCAGCGGGGTGTTGTCGTGGCCGCCCATCGCGGTGAGCAGGACGACGGCGACGGCGGTGAGCACGAACCCGGCGCAGACCATCCGGCGTGGCCCGAGGGTGCGCAGCACCCGTGCGCCCGCGAGTCCGGCCGCCATCGCGGCGACGGTCAGCGGCAGCAGCCGCAGTCCGGTCTGGAGCGGGGACAGCCCCAGCACCAGCTGGAGATACTGCGCGGCGATCAGCTGCAGGCCGACCAGGGCCAGCATGGCGAGCACGATGCAGCCCACCGAGGTGCTGAAGGCGGGCCGCCGGAACATGCTCAGGTCGACCAGGGGGTGGGCGCGGCTGGACTGGCGCCGGACGAAGAGGACCAGCAGGGCCACGCCGACCAGGAGCGGCACCAGGGTGAGCGGGCCGGTCATGTCCTCGCCGCCGCCGAGCCGCTTGACGCCGAGGACGACGCCGAAGAGGCCGCCCGCCGCCATCAGGGCACCGGTGATGTCCCAGGGGCCGTCGCGCTCGCCGCGGGACTCGGGCAGCAGCATCCGGCCGATGGGCAGGCTCACCAGCATCAGCGGGATGTTGACCAGGAAGACCGAGCCCCACCAGAAGTGCTCCAGCAGGAACCCGCCGAGCAGCGGGCCGACGGCCGCGCCTACGGCGGCGACCGCGCTCCAGATGCCGATGGCGAGCGCCCGCTCGCGCCGGTCGGGGAAGACCTGGCGCAGGATGGACAGCGTGGCGGGCATGATCATGGCGCCGCCGACGCCGAGCAGCGCGCGGGCCAGGATCAGCGTCTCGCCGTTGTGGGCGAGGGCGGCGACGGCCGAGGCCACGCCGAACAGGGCGTAGCCGAGCAGCAGGACGCGTCTGCGTCCGACCCGGTCGCCCAGCGTGCCGAAGAGGATCAGCAGCGAGGCGCAGACCAGGGGATAGATGTCGACGATCCAGAGCAGTTCGACCGCGCTGGGCCGGAGGTCCTCGGTGACGGCGGGGACCGCCACGTGCAGCACGGTGGCGTCGAGCGCGACGAGCAGCAGGCTGACACAGAGGACGACGAGGACGATCCAGCGGTTGACGCCGGTCGCCTCACGGGACGGCCGGACAGCGGCCGTGGTCGTCCCGGACATGTACGTACCTCCCAGAAGAATCCTCGCGTGCGGCGGGTCGGCGGGGTGGGGGTCTCCGTGCCAGTAACCGGAGAGGCCCGGAGAGGAGCGGTGCCGTGAAGGCCCGCTCGGACCCACGCGGGTGGCTCGTCAGCGTACGCGAGTTCACGCCCAGGTCACGTGGCGGACCTCTCATGGTTGCGCTCGATCCGTGTGGCGTGCGCCACCCCGCCACCTGGGGTCACCGGCGGATGACGGGGCGGTCCGCGCGGCCGTCGATAATCGGCCCGTGACCGAGACAGCGACGCGGGCGGCCCCGCCCGAGACCTCCCTGCCCCGCCGGGCCCTTCCGGCGCTGCTGGGGTACGTCGGGGTCCGCGCCCTGGGGCTGGCCGTGCTGGCCGCGTGGAGCGCCGCGCGGGGCACGAGCGCGCACAAGCTGCTCTCCGCCCGCTGGGACTCCCTCTGGTACGCGCGGGTCGCCGGGGCGGGCTACGGCCACGAGGTCCGGCTGCCGAACGGTGACGTCCACTCCGACCTCGCCTTCTTCCCGCTGCTGCCCTGGCTGGAGCGGCTGCTGCACGCGCTGACCTCGCTGTCGTACGCGGACGCGGGTCTCGCGGTCTCCGCGCTGTCCTCGCTGGCGGCGGCGGGCGGGATCTTCGCGGTGGCGGACCGGCTTTACGGGGCGCGGGCCGGGGTGTGCGTGGTGCTGCTGTGGGCGGTACTGCCGGTCGGTGTCGTGCAGTCGATGGCGTACAGCGAGTCCCTGTTCACCGCGCTGGCCGCCTGGTCGCTGTTCGCGGTGCTGTCCGGGCGCTGGGTGACGGCGGGGCTGCTGGCCTGCCTAGCCGGGCTGACCCGGCCGGTGGGGGCGGCGGTGGTCGCCGCGGTGTGGGTCGCGGCCATCGCCTCGTCCGGGCGAACCGGGAGCGCGCCCGGCCCGCGCGGCGCACTCATCCCGGCGCGCGCCCCCGCGTGGCGGCGGGTGCTGGGCGCGGCGCTGGCTCCGCTGGGCGCGGCGGCCTATGTGCTGTGGGTGGGCCACCGCACCGGGGACGGGCTGCTCGGCTATCTCGACGTCCAGGCCGGGTGGCGCAACGGGTTCGACGGCGGCTACGCCTTCGCGCGCTTCGTCGGCGGCATGCTCACCGCGTTCCCCTCGGCGCTCGCGGGCGCCGCCCTGATCATCGGTGTCGCCCTGTTGATCTGGCTGTACCTGACCGGGGTGCGCCAGCGGCAGCCGCTCGCGCTGCTGGTGTACAGCGGTGTCGTCCTGGCGCTGGCCCTGTGCGCGTCGAGCTACTTCGGCTCCAAGCCCCGGCTCCTGATCCCCGCCTTCCCGCTCCTCCTCCCCCTGGCCCGCGCCCTGGCCCGGGCGCGTCCGGCTCGCGCGGCGCTGCTCACCTCCGCGCTCGCGGCCCTGGCGGCGGTCTACGGCGCCCTGTGGCTGAACGGCTCCGGCCCGCCCTGATCGGGCCAGGCCGACCGGGTGAGCGCCGACCGAATACCGGGCCACCTTTCGGTGAACCAATTTAAAAGCGCCATAAAACCGCTCCCGGCCCGATCGGGCAAAATGCGGGGACGGCTCCGGCGATATCGGCGACGTTCATGAATTCAAGGGGTTCCTGAGAGGTTTCCCACATCACATCGTCATCACAAAGCCCCAGTACTGACATGGAACACAGCTCACTCGCTGTAACGTCGATTGGGTGCGTACCGAACGAAACCTCACCCGGCGTCTGGACCGGGTGTTCACCAGGCTGGACCGGGAGCCGGAACGGCCGGCCCACATCGACGTGCCGAGGATGTCCCGGCACCGGGCCGTGCTGTTCTCGTCGACCCTGGCTTTCTACCTGGCGATCGTGTGGGCCGTGATCACCACGTCCTGGCTGGTCCGGCTGGACTGGCAGGTCATGTTCTTCCGCCCGTACCAGCAGTGGCCGGGCATCCACGCCTTCCTCGACTACTACGTGGTGCTCGGCCAGCGCGGCCCCACCGCGGTGATGGTCGCGGCCTGGCTCGGCTGGCGCTCCTGGCGGCAGCACACGGTCCGTCCGCTGCTGACCCTGGCCGCCTCGCTGCTGCTGCTGAACATCACGGTCGGCGCCGCCAAGCTCGGCATGGGCCGGCTCGGCCCGCACTACGCCACGGTGATCGGCGCGAACGAGATGGGTATGGGCGGGGACATATTTCCCTCCGGTCACACCGCCAACGCGGTCGTGACCTGGGGCATCCTGGCCTATCTGGCCTCCACCGCGCGGGCGCGCCGCTGGCTGTCCGCGCTCTCCGCCGTCACCTCGCTCGGCGTCGGCCTCACCACCGTCTACCTCGGTACGCACTGGCTGAGCGACGTACTGCTGGGCTGGGCCGCCGGGCTGCTGATCCTGCTGGCGCTGCCCTGGTTCGAGCCGCTGATCTCCCGGGCGGAGAACGCGCTGTTCGCGCTGCGGGACCGGCTGCGCGCCCGCTGGCGGCGCCGGGTACCGGCGACGGCCGCGCCGCTCGCCCCGGTGGCGCTCCAGCCGCTGGCCCAGGCGGCCGAGCCGTCCGTACCGGCGCGGGAGCCGGTCACCTCCGCGCGCGGGGCCCGGGCGCCGATCCATCTGGCGCCGGGCCCGCACACGGCCCGCTCCGAGCGCTCGCCGGTCACCCCGGCGGGCAGCCGCCGACCGGCGCACACGGACCGGCTGCCGCGCGGCGCCTCGCAGGCCGCGCGCCCCTGACGGCCGGGTCAGCCCTTCCAGACACGGGCGACCCGGCCGTCCTTCACCTCGAAGTTCAGACGGCCCGTGCGGTACTCCATGGTGATGATCGCGCCGGGCGGCAGCGCCCGTACCGTCTGCCAGCCCTGGCCCCGGGCGCGCCGGTCGGCGTCCTCCGCGGCCAGGCCGACATAGCTGTCCAGGGTGTCCTGCGGCTCCGGTGGCGGAGCGGGAATCTGTGCCATGCGGCCACGCTAGGCGGCCCGCGACGACTACGGAAGGCACCCGCCCCGACGGGCCTCGGGGTTCCCCGGTCACACTTCTGTCACAGCTTCCCGGCACCCGTCACCCGTCACCCGCGTACTCCGTCACACGTATGGGGGTTTCCGTTCACCTTCACGGGGTAATCGAACAAAACTTTCCCGTGCGGCCCTGCGCGGGGCCCAATTAGTGGTCGTAATGCGTCGGATCACGCACCGGAACCGGCCAATAACAGGACCGGAACGTTTTTCCCGGGAAATGCGGAGCAGGCGCCCCGGAGCTGACGGCGCACAGGGAATTCACGGACTCCCGGCACGAACAGACATGCGAACGGCCGCCGCCCTCCGGAGGGCGGCGGCCGTCGGCCGTCGAGGCGGGGCCTCGCGTCAGAGCGCGAGCTGCTGCCCCGGCACGATCAGGTTCGGGTCGGCCCCGATGACCGACCGGTTGGCCTCGTAGACCCGCTGCCAGCTCACCCCGTGCCGGGCGGCGATGGTGCTCAGCGTGTCGCCCTGGCGGACGGTGTAGCCACCGCGGTGGGCTCCCCGGTCGGCGTGGGTCGTCGCCGGGCGCTGCGGGACCTGGGCGGACCGCTGCGGAGCGGTCCGGGTCGGGGCGGACCTCGTCGGGCTGGACTTCTTCGTCACGCCCTTGTCGGTCCCGGTGCCCGTCGCCGAGGCGCCGGACGGTGCGGACCCGTAGGCCCCGGCGCGGCCGGAGCAGACCGGCCAGGCCCCCCAGCCCTGGGCCTGCTGGACCCTGGACGCCACGGCGATCTGCGCGCTTCTCGACGCCTGGTCCGCGGTGGCGGCATAGGCGCCGCCGCCGTAGGCACGCCACGTACCGGCGGAGAACTGGAGTCCGCCGTAGTAGCCGTTGCCGGTGTTGATGTGCCAGTTGCCGCCGCTCTCGCACTGGGCGATGCGGTCCCAGACTCCGTTGTCCGCCGCCTGCGCCTCTCCGGAGGCGGCCAGCAGCCCCAGCGGGGCGAGCAGCGCGGCTCCGGCGAGGGCGGCCGTCGTACGGCCCTTACGGGCGGTCGAACGGGTGGTATCGGCACACTCGGACATGCAGTTCCCTCTCCACGAACCCGGGCTCCCCCTGGGCGGGGCGCGTCTCGCCGCGCGGGAGCGCGGTTCCTCGTGCCCGCCCCGTCCACCGGTTCCGGTGCCGTGTCCCTGTCGGACCCGGCGCCGGGCGGCGGACCTACCCGAGCGGTGCAAGTTGCACACGGCGAAGGAATCTAAGGAGGACAGGTGCCGCATTTCAACAACACCCCTTCATGGCAGGCCAGTTGACGGTTACCGCAGGTATCGGCGATTTCCGGCCAACCACTTCATACGGTTATTTCCGTACTTGTCGACCATGGGCGGCACCTGCCCGTGACGCACATCACCCGTTCAAGTTCCTTGACCGTGTACGGAGTTGACGGGGAGTGGCCGATTCCGTGCCGAAAGTGACCCTGTGCGGCGGCCGGTTCGATTCCGTTCCCCCTGGGGCGTGACCCCCACCACAGCACGCCCGTTGTCTTCTGCGTGAGCCCGCAACCCCAAGGCTCAGCGACCGGGAGCCACCCGGCCGACCGCGCGCATCCCGAGGGAGCCACCGTGTTGCGCATGCTCGACGTCAGTGAGGCCGTACGCGCCGAGATCGGCGACGAAGAAGCCGACCGGCTGCTCGCCGGAGAGACCGCTCCGGGCAGTTATGACTGCACGTCCTGCCGCACTCCGGGGGACTCCGGGCAGGAACGCACCAGCACCGTCCTGTTCGTCGGTGACGAGACCGCCGTCCTCGCCTTCGCCCACGCGGGCTGTCTGCCCTCGCAGGTCGTGCAGGTCACCGAGGAGCAGTTGCAGGGCGCCGTCCGTTCCATCGGCGGCGAGGCGGCCCCCGAGGAGCAGCCCCGGCAGACGGTGCCCGAGCCCGCCGTGCTCGGGGTGACCAGCGGACTGGTGCTGATCGAGGGCGAGTTGCACCCGGCGCTCGTGGTCGAGCCGACCGCGCCCATCGCGCGCCCCGGCGCCACCGGGGGCGGTGACGACTTCCTGCCGCTCCTCATCGAGCAGGGCTTCATGCCCCTGACCGAGCTGGCCGCCGTCCCGCCGGTGCTGCACGGCTGGTCGGTGCTGCTCGCCGTGGGCCAGCTGCACGCGGTGCTGCAGCCGGGACCGAACGGCGGGCGGCCGGTGGCCTGGTGGCAGGCGCACCAGCCGCTACAGGTCACGGACAGCTGGCGGGCCGCCGCCAACAAGCACCAGCAGGTGCTGATGTTCGCGGCCCCGGTCGGCTCCATCGGCCGTCAGCCCCGCGAGGACCTGCTGCGCGACGCACTGGACAAGGCCGCCGCCAACGGCCGACTGGTCGCGGCCGCGCTGCCGCTCGCCGGTACCTGAGCCCCCCCCTCCGCCGGGCACCAGCCGTGCCGGTCCCCCATCCCCCGGGGCCGGCACGGCCGCCCGTGCTGTCCGGCGCGCCTCCGAAGGCCCCGCGCGGGGCCGCATCTCTTTGGAGGCACCGTCGTTTGGACATACGTGCACCCATACGACACTCCTTCCCGCCGACCCGCCCTGTCCCCCGTTCCCGTCGCCCGGTCCGGGCAGGAGAACTCCGGCGGGCCCTCGTCCACGCCGATCTACGACACGCTGTACGCGGAGTGGGTCAAGAGCTTCCGCACGCTGCCCTTCGATCGCAGTGGTGAGGAGAACCTCGATTTCACCGCCTTCGGGAACCTTCCCCAGGGCACGGGCTCGTACGGCGGGCATCGGCCGGGGTCGTTCAGCAGCTCCTACAGCGCCTACAGCGCGGGGGCGTACAGCGCGCGGCAGCAGTCCCAGTGGCAGCGGATCGGCACGATCGGGCGGGCCCGGCCGGACGACGACGGCCCCGGCCCGGCGGCGCTCCCCCCGGCTCCGCGCCAGGGCAGCTGAGCCGGAAACGAAAGGGCGGCCCGTCTCGTACCGAGACCGGGCCGCCCTTTCGTCATGCGCGGGTGTCCGCCGTGGCGGTCACTTCTTCTTCGCGCCGCGCTTCTCGCGCACCCGCACCGAGATGTGGATCGGGGTGCCCTCGAAGCCGAACTCCTCGCGCAGACGGCGCTCGATGAAGCGCCGGTAGCCCGCCTCGATGAAGCCGGAGGCGAAGAGGACGAAGCGCGGGGGCTTGGTGCCCGCCTGGGTGCCGAACAGGATGCGCGGCTGCTTGCCGCCCCGCACCGGGTGCGGGTGGGCGGCGACCAGCTCGCCGAGGAAGGCGTTCAGGCGGCCGGTGGGGACGCGCGCCTCCCAGCCGTCGAGCGCGGTCTCGATCGCCGGGACCAGCTTCTCCATGTGGCGGCCGGTACGGGCGGAGACGTTGACGCGCGGGGCCCAGGCGACCTGGCCCAGCTCGGTCTCGATCTCGCGCTCCAGGTAGTAGCGGCGCTCCTCGTCGAGGGTGTCCCACTTGTTGAAGGCGAGGACCACGGCGCGGCCCGCGTCGACGGCCATGGTGACGATGCGCTGGTCCTGCACGGAGATGTTCTCGGAGGCGTCCAGCAGGATGACGGCGACCTCGGCCTTCTCCACGGCCGCGGCCGTGCGCAGGGAGGCGTAGTAGTCGGCGCCCTGCTGGAGGTGGACCCGCTTGCGGATACCGGCGGTGTCCACGAACTTCCAGGTCTTGCCGCCCAGCTCGATCATCTCGTCGACCGGGTCGCGGGTGGTGCCCGCCATCTCGTTGACGACGACGCGCTCCTCGCCCGCCACCTTGTTCAGCAGCGAGGACTTGCCGACGTTCGGGCGGCCGATCAGCGCGATCCGGCGCGGGCCGCCGACGGCGTTGCCGAAGGTCTGCGCGGGCGCCTCGGGCAGCGCCTCCAGGACGGCGTCCAGCATGTCGCCGGTGCCCCGGCCGTGCAGCGCGGAGACCGGGTGCGGCTCGCCGAGGCCCAGGGACCACAGGTAGGCGGCGTCGGACTCGCCGCTGAGGCCGTCGACCTTGTTGGCGGCCAGCACGACCGGCTTGCCCGCCTTGCGCAGCAGCCGGACCACGGCCTCGTCGGTGTCGGTGGCGCCGACCTTGGCGTCCACCACGAAGACGACCGCGTCGGCCGCCTCGATGGCGTACTCGGCCTGGGCGGCCACGGAGGCGTCGATACCGAGGACGTCCTGCTCCCAGCCGCCGGTGTCGACCACCTTGAAACGGCGGCCGGCCCATTCCGCCTCATAGGTGACGCGGTCGCGGGTGACGCCCGGCTTGTCCTCGACGACCGCCTCGCGGCGGCCGATGATCCGGTTCACCAGGGTCGACTTGCCGACGTTCGGGCGGCCCACGACGGCGAGCACGGGCAGCGGGCCGTGGCCCGCCTCCTCGATGGCGCCCTCGACGGCCTCGATGTCGAAGCCCTCGTCCGCGGCGAGCTGCATGAACTCCGCGTACTCGGCGTCGCCGAGAGCCCCGTGCTCGTACTCGTGCGCGGCCGAGCCGTCGGGCTGGTTCTGGTCGTTCATGAAGTCCGTACCTCGTCGTCGTTCGTGGTGATCGGTGGAAGTGGCCCGAATCGGGCCGATCCACTACTCAAGTGTCGCCCAGCGCCCGGTCAGGCGCCTGGCGTTTTCCAGGTGTGCGGTGAGCCGCTTCTGGATGCGCTCGGTCGCCTCGTCCAGCGCCTTGCGCGTACGCCGCCCACTGCCGTCGCCCGCCTCGAACGGGTCTCCGAAGACCACGTCCACGCGCGAGCGCAGCGGGGGCAGGGCCTTGACCAGGCGGCCGGGCCGGTCGGCGCTGCCGAGCACGGCCACGGGCACGATCGGCGCCCCGCCGCGCACCGCGAAGTAGGCGAGCCCGGCGCGCAGCGAGGCGAAGTCGCCCTCGCCCCGGGTGCCCTCCGGGAAGATGCCCAGGACGCCGCCCTGCTCCAGCACGCCGAGCGCCCGGCCGATGGCGGTGCGGTCGGCGGTGGTGCGGTCCACCTTGAGCTGGCCGATGCCGGTCAGGAAGGGGTCCAGTGGCCCGATGAACGCCTCCTGCTTGATCAGGAAGTGCGTCGGCCGGGGCGCCACGCCCATGACCATGGGGCCGTCGATGTTGTGGGAGTGGTTCACCGCGAGGATCACCGGGCCGGAGGCGGGCACCTTCCAGGAGCCCAGCACCCGCGGCTTCCACAGCCCGTACATCAGGCCGACGCCGATGCGCCGCCCGACCTCGGCGCCCCGCTCGGAGGGCGGTGCGCTCTGGCTCACTTCCCGGCCCGCTTCTCCTCGACCAGGGTGACGACGCACTCGATGACCTGGGCGAGGGTCAGCTCGGTGGTGTCGACCTCGACCGCGTCGCCGGCCTTGGCGAGCGGGGAGGTCTTGCGGCTGGAGTCGGCCGCGTCCCGCTGGATCAGGGCGGCGCGGGTGGCGGCGACGTCGGAGCCCTTCAGCTCGCCGCTGCGGCGGGCCGCGCGGGCCTCCGGGGAGGCGGTGAGGAAGATCTTCAGGTCGGCGTCGGGCAGCACGGTCGTACCGATGTCCCGGCCCTCGACCACGATGCCCAGCTCGGCACCGGCGGCGATGGAGCGCTGCAGCTCGGTGATCCGGGTACGCACCTCGGGCACCGCGCTGACCGCGCTGACCTTGGAGGTGACGTCCTGGGTGCGGATCGGCGCGGCCACGTCGTAGCCGTCGACCGTGATGGTCGGGGCCAGCGGGTCGGTGCCGGAGACGATCTCCGGCTTGCCCGCGACGGCGGCGATCGCGGTGGGGTCCGTGAGGTCGACCTCGTTGGTCACCATCCACCAGGTGATGGCCCGGTACTGGGCGCCGGTGTCCAGGTAGCTGAGGCCGAGCTGCGCGGCCACGGCCTTCGACGTGCTCGACTTGCCCGTGCCGGAGGGGCCGTCGATCGCAACGATCACAGGCTTGGCGGTCGGGGCGGCGCCGTTTTCCACGGGAGGGCACCTTCCTGGTGAAGGGTGTCGGTCGGGTGTCAATCGGGGGGGCGGGACGCGAGGGCGCCCCGCACAAGGTTACTGGGTGTGGGTCACTCGTACGGACGCACGTGGGCGCGGGTGCGCCCGGGGCCCGTGCTACTGCCTCAGCGCCCAGCCCAGCTCGCGCAGTGCCTCGGTGAGGACGGGCGCGGCGCCCGGCTCGACCATGAGCTGGACGAGACCGGCCTGCTGTCCGGTGGCGTGCTCGATGCGGACGTCCTCGATGTTGACCCCGGCGCGTCCGGCGTCGGCGAAGATGCGGGCGAGCTGGCCGGGCTGGTCGTCGATGAGGACGGCGACGGTCTGGTAGGCGCGCGGCGCGGAGCCGTGCTTGCCGGGGACCCGGACCTGGCCGGCGTTGCCCCGGCGCAGCACGTCCTCGATCCCGGCGCCGCCGGTGCGCCGCTTGTCCTCGTCGGCGGACTGCAGGGCCCGCAGGGCACGGACGGTCTCGTCGAGGTCGGCGGAGACGTCGGTGAGGAGGTCGGCGACCGGGCCGGGGTTGGCGGAGAGGATGTCGATCCACATCCGGGGGTCGGAGGCGGCGATCCGGGTGACGTCCCGGATGCCCTGCCCGCACAGCCGTACGGCGGATTCCTCGGCGTTCTCCAGCCGGGCGGCGACCATGCTGGAGACCAGGTGCGGCATGTGGGAGACGAGCGCGACGGCGCGGTCGTGGGCGTCGGCGTCCATGACGACCGGGACGGCGCGGCAGTGCGAGACCAGTTCGAGGGCGAGGTTCAGCACCTCGGTGTCGGTGTCGCGGGTGGGGGTGAGCACCCAGGGGCGGCCCTCGAAGAGGTCGGCGGTGGCGGCCAGCGGGCCGGACTTCTCCCGGCCGGACATGGGGTGGGTGCCGAGGTAGCGGGTGAGGACGGCCTCGTCCAGGCCGAGGGCCTCCAGTTCGCGGCGCGGGCCGCCCTTGACGCTGGCCACGTCGAGGTAGCCGTGCGCGAGGTCGCGGCGCATGGCGTCGGCGAGGACGGTGGCGACGTGGGCGGGCGGGGCGGCGACGAGCGCGAGGTCGACCCTGCCGTGCGGCGGCTCGTCGGTACCGGCGCCGAGGGCGGCGGCGGTACGGGCCTGCGCGGGGTCGTGGTCGGCGAGGTGCACGGTGACGCCCCGCCGGGTGAGGGCGAGCGCGGCCGAGGTCCCGATCAGCCCGGTGCCGATGACGAGTGCGGTTCTCACTGGGCGATGTCCTTGTGCGGGGCGGCGGCGCCGGAGAGGACCGGCTTCTGGTGGCGTCCAGCCTAGTCAGCCGGGGCGGCCGGGACGCACGCCGACCGGGCGGTGAGACGGGCGCCCGTTCGGCCGAGGCGGGGTCCGACCCGCTGCCGCCTCCTTCGTCCGGGCGGCGTTCGGTGCCAAGATGCCCGGAGTTCTGGGGCTTTCCGTCCCCTTTTCCGCGCGTTTTCCACCTCTTGAACCTCGGAGTGACGACATGAACCAGCCCGCGACGCGGCGCACGCTTCTCGCCACGGGGGCCGCCACGCTCGCCGTCTGCTGTGTGGGCTGCGGCGACGACGGCGACAGCTCCTCGTCCACCGCCAGCGCCTCCCCCAGCGGGGAGAGCGCCTCCTCCGGCTCCGGCGACGGCGGTGGGAAGGCGCTGGCGAGCGTCAGTGAGATCCCGAAGGGCGGCGGCAAGATCTTCACCGAGGAGAAGGTCGTGGTGACGCAGCCGAAGAAGGGCGAGTACAAGGCGTTCTCCGCGGTCTGCACCCACCAGGGCTGCACGCTGAACAAGGTCGCGGACGGCACCGTCGACTGCCCCTGCCACGGCAGCAGGTTCCGCATCTCCGACGGCTCGGTCGCGCACGGCCCGGCCACCGAGGCGCTGCCCGCCAAGGAGATCATGGTGCACGGAAACACGGTGCACCTGAGCTGAGCGCCCGCGTACGCTCCCCCGCATGCGCCCCGCCGACCTGGTCCGAGACCACACCGTCTACGCCTGTGTCATGGGCTCGCGTGCCTTCGGTCTGGCCACCGACACCAGTGACACCGACCGGCGGGGCGTGTTCCTGGCCCCGACCCCGCTGTTCTGGCGGTTCGAGAAGCCGCCCACGCATGTCGAGGGGCCGGGCGAGGAGCGGTTCTCCTGGGAGCTGGAGCGCTTCTGCGAGCTGGCGTTGCGGGCCAACCCGAACATCCTGGAGTGCCTGCACTCCCCGCTGGTGGAGCACCTGGACGACACCGGCCGCGAACTGCTCTCGCTGCGGGAGGCGTTCCTGTCCCGCCAGGTCCACGCCACCTTCACCGGCTACGCCCTCGGCCAGCGCCGCAAGCTGGACGCTGACGTCCGCACCACCGGCGCCCCCCGCTGGAAGCACGCGATGCATCTGCTCCGGCTGCTGATCAGCGCCCGCGACCTGCTGCGTACCGGTGAGCTGCGGCTCGACGTGGGCGAGGAGCGCGAGGCGCTGCTGGAGGTGAAGCGGGGTGACGTGCCCTGGCCGGAGGTCGAGGCCCGGATGGCCCGGCTGTCGGCGGAGGCGGACACGGCCCTGCTCCACACCCCGCTCCCGGCGGGGCCGGACCAGCCCCGGGTGGCCGACTTCCTGTACCGCACCCGCCTCGCCTCGGCCGGGAACGCCTAGGCGTCCCAGAGGGCGCCCAGCTCCAGCAGTTCGTCGCGGTGCTCGATCCGGTCCACCCAATCGGCCGGCCAGGCGTCCGCGCCGAGCCAGGCGCCCGCGAAGGCGCCGGTCAGGCAGGCGATGGAGTCGGAGTCGCCGGAGGTGCAGGCGGCCCGGCGCAGCGCCAGGACGGGGTCGCCGGGGAAGAGCAGGAAGCAGAGCAGTCCGGTGGCCAGGGCCTCTTCGGCGATCCAGCCCTCGCCGGTGGCCAGGCAGGGGTCGGTCTCCGGGGAGACGGTGCGGACCGCGTCCTGGAGGCGGTCGAGGACGGCCAGGCATTCGTCCCAGCCGCGGGTGATGAAGTGTTCGGGGGTGGGGTCCTGGGAGCGGGTCCACAGGTCGCCGAGCCAGGTGTGGTCGTAGTGGGTGCGGTGATCGAGGGCGTAGGAGCGGAGGCGGCCGACCAGGCCGGTGGGGTCCGCGCCCTGGGCGAGGAGCCACACGGCGTGCGCGGTGAGGTCGGAGGCGGCGAGCGCGGTGGGGTGGCCGTGGGTGAGGGCGGACTGCAACTGGGCGGCGCCGGAGCGCTGTTCGCCGGTCAGGCCGGGGGCGAGACCGAGCGGGGCGACACGCATGTTGGCGCCGCAGCCCTTGGAACCGACCTGGCTCGCGTCCCGCCAGTCCCGGCCCTCCTTCTCCAGCAGCTCGCAGGCGGTGAGGCAGGTGCGACCGGGGGCGCGGTTGTTCTCCGGGGACCGGTACCAGTCCACGAACTCCTCGCGCAGCGGCCGCTCCAGCCGCTCGGGCGCGAGAGAGCCCCGGCCCATGGCCGTGCGGAGCCCGCGCCCGAGCGCCAGGGTCATCTGGGTGTCGTCGGAGACGAAGGCGCGGTCCGGCAGCTCCATCCCGCGCCAGGGTCCGCACTTGGCGAGGATCGACGGCACGTCATTGAACTCGGTCGGAAAGCCCAGCGCGTCGCCGAGCGCGAGGCCGAGCAGGGAACCGGCGGCCGCGCGCTTTCCCGCGGGTGCGGTGGTCATGGGTACGCCCTTCCGGGCGCACCCCGCCCCGGCCCCCGTTGGTCCGGCCGCATGGCCACCCGACTAATCGTCAGGTTGACCATAAAGCCGGACCGTCACCGGCGGCAAGCCCCTTTCCTAGAGGTCGACTTCCTTCATCAGCATGCCGACCTCGGTGTTGGACAGGCGGCGCAGCCAGCCCGACTTCTGGTCGCCGAGGGTGATCGGGCCGAAGGAGACGCGGACCAGCTTGTCGACGGGGAAGCCCGCCTCGGCCAGCATGCGGCGCACGATGTGCTTGCGGCCCTCGTGCAGGGTCACCTCGACCAGGTAGTTCTTGCCGGTCTGCTCGACCACCCGGAAGTGGTCGGCGCGGGCCCAGCCGTCCTCCAGCTCGATGCCGTCCTTCAGGCGCTTGCCGAGGTCGCGCGGGATCGGGCCGACGATGTGCGCGAGATACGTCTTCTGCACGCCGTACTTCGGGTGGGTGAGGCGGTGCGCCAGCTCGCCGTGGTTGGTGAGCAGGATGACGCCCTCGGTCTCCGTGTCGAGACGGCCCACGTGGAAGAGCCGGGTCTCACGGTTGGTGACGTAGTCCCCGAGGCACTGACGGCCCTCGGGGTCCTCCATCGTGGAGACCACACCGGCGGGCTTGTTCAGCGAGAAGAACTGGTACGACTGGGTGGCGACGGTCAGTCCGTCGACCTTCACCTCGTCCTTCTCCGGGTCGACCCGGCGGCCCTGCTCGAGCACGATCTCGCCGTTGATCTCGACGCGGGACTGCTCGATCAGCTCCTCGCAGGCGCGCCGCGAGCCGTAGCCCGCGCGGGCCAGCACCTTCTGCAGCCGCTCGCCCTCCTGCTCGGCGCCGGGGAAGGTCTTGGGCGGCCGTACGTCCTTCTTGCCCTCGTACCGCTCCCGGTTGCGCTCCTCCGCCCGCGTCTCGAACTCACGCGAGCGGCCGGGTGCCGTACGGCCGCGCCCCGCCTGCTGGGACTGCTTGGGGCCGCCCTTGGCGCCGCCGCGGGCCGCGCCGCCACGGCCGGCCTTCGGGCCGTCCTTCGTGGCGCCGGGACCCACGTCGTAGCGGCGCTCCTCCGGACGGGGCTTGCTGGGGCGGCCCTGCCCCTTGCGCTCGTCCCGGTCGTTGCCGCCGCGGGGGTTACCGCGTCCGCTGTTCCTGCCGCTGCCGCTGCTTCGCATCAAGGTTTCCGTCGTAGTCGTCTGCGTCCTGACCGCCGGCCGCGTCGGGCGCGTCCGGGTCGAACGACGGGACTCCCTCCTGGGTCTCCGCCTCGATCGCCTCCGCCTCGGGGAGGAAGGGCGCGAGTTCCGGAAGCTCGTCCAAGCCACGCAGGCCCATCCGCTCCAGGAAATAGTTCGTCGTCACGTACAGGATCGCACCTGTTTCGGGTTCCGTGCCCGCCTCGGCGACCAGACCGCGCTGGAGCAGGGTCCGCATCACGCCGTCGCAGTTGACCCCGCGCACGGCGGAGACTCGGCTGCGGCCGACCGGCTGGCGGTAGGCGACGACCGCGAGGGTCTCCAGGGCCGCCTGGGTGAGCCGGGCCGTCTGGCCCTCCAGCGCGAGGCGTTCGACGGCGGGCGCGTACGCGGCGCGGGTGTAGAAACGCCAGCCGCCCGCGACGAAACGCAGCTCGAAGCCCCGGCCCTGCGCGGTGTAGTCGTCGGCCAGCTCGCGCAGCGCCTGGGCCACCTGGCGCCGGGGCCGCTGGAGGACGCGGGCGAGGTGTTCCTCGGTCGCGGGCTCGTCCACGACCATCAGGACGGCCTCCAGGGCGGGCTTGAGGTCGAGGGCGGCGACGCGGTCGTCGCCCGTCGCGGCCTGGTGGTTCACGTCTTCTGCTCCCCGTTGGTCTGGTCGGGCTTCGCGGGCCGGTCGAACTCGTCGGTGACCATCGGGACGGCGTCCCGCTCCCCGCCGGTCCAGCGGACCAGCAGGGTGCCGAGCGCGGTCTCCTGCTCCAGGGCCACGGCCTTCTCGCGGTACAGCTCCAGCAGGGCCAGGAAGCGGGCCACGACGGTGAGGGTGTCGTCGGTGTCGGCCACCAGGGCGCGGAAGTCGGCCTCCCCGGCCTCGCGCAGCCGGGCCACCACGACCTGGGCCTGCTCCTGGACGCTGACCAGCGGGGCGTGGATGTGGTCGACGTACACCTGCGGCTTGGCCTTCGGCTGCATCGCCTTGACCGCGAGCCGGGCGAACCCCTCGGGCCCGATGCTGATGACGACCTCGGGCAGCAGCTCGGCGTGCTCGGGGTCCAGGCCGACGGTACGGGGGTACCGGAGGCTCTCGTCGTCCAGCCGCTCGTTGAAGATGTCGGCGATCCGCTTGTAGGCCCGGTACTGGAGCAGCCGGGCGAAGAGCAGGTCCCGCGCCTCCAGCAGGGCGAGGTCGGCCTCGTCCTCCACCTGGGCGGCGGGCAGCAGCCGGGCGGCCTTGAGGTCGAGCAGGGTGGCGGCGACGACGAGGAACTCGGTGGTCCGGTCCAGGTCCCAGTCGGCTCCCATGGCCCGGATGTGCGCCATGAACTCGTCGGTGACCTTGGACAGGGCGATCTCGGTGACGTCCAGCTTGTGCTTGGTGATGAGCTGGAGCAGCAGGTCGAAGGGGCCCTCGAAGTTGTCGAGCCGGACCTTGAACACCCCGTCGGGGGCAGGCTGCTCCGGCGGGGTGGCAGGAGCCGGGGCCGGAGGCGCGGTGTCCGGGCCCCGGCCCAGCGGGCGTCTGGGGCCGGTCGTGTGCACGTTCATGGAGGTCGCAGGGTATCGCCCGGGCGGGCGACGGCAGGGCTAGCGGCCCCGCAGCCGCCGGACCAGGATGCTGGCCTCGCCGCGGGACTCCAGGTCGGCGAGGACCACGGCGACCGCCTCGCGGACGATCCGGCCGCGGTCGACGGCGAGGCCGTGCTCGCCGCGCAGGACCAGCCGGGCGTGCTCGAGGTCCATCAGCTCCTCGGCCGAGACGTACACGGTGATCTTCTCGTCGTGCCGCTCGCGTCCGCTGGGCCGCCGGGCGGCGGCCCGGCCTCGCTTGCGGGGCTGTTCGGCGCCGGAGTCGTCCGTCTCGGTCTGCCGCCGGGCGGGCCGGATACGGGACTCGGCGGACTCCGGACCGGCCGCCGCGGTGTGCTCGGCGCCCTCGCCGTCACCGCCCTGGACGGGCACCGACGGCGGCGCGTCCTGCGCCGTCGCGGCCGGGTCGCTCTCCCCCGCGGGTGCGGGCACCCGCGCCTCCTGGCCGGGCCCGCGCCGGGGCGAGGAGGACTGGAGCCCCATCCCCCCGGTCGTACGGAACAGTTCGTCGGCTCCGGGCAGACTCACTCGGCGTGACACCGGGCGAGCACCTCCCTGGCGAGCTGACGGTAGGCGGCGGCGCCGACGGAGTTGGAGGCGTAGGTGGTGATCGGCTCACCGGCGACCGTGGTCTCCGGGAAGCGGACCGTGCGCCCGATGACCGTGTGGTAGACGTGGTCGTCGAACGCCTCGACCACCCGGGCCAGCACCTCGCGGCTGTGCACCGTACGCGAGTCGTACATCGTGGCCAGGATGCCGTCGAGCTTCAGGTCGGGGTTGAGCCGCTCCTGGACCTTCTCGATGGTCTCGGTCAGCAGGGCCACACCGCGCAGCGCGAAGAACTCGCACTCCAGCGGCACGATCACCTTGTGCGCGGCGGTCAGCGCGTTGACGGTGAGCAGACCCAGCGAGGGCTGACAGTCGATCACGATGTAGTCGTAGTCGTCCATCAGCGGCTTCAGGGCGCGCTGGAGCGTGGACTCGCGCGCGACCTCGGAGACCAGCTGGACCTCGGCGGCGGACAGGTCGATGTTGGAGGGCAGCAGGTCCATGTTGGGGACCGCCGTCTTCAGCAGGACCTCGTCGGCCGACATGCCCCGCTCCATGAGCAGGTTGTAGACGGTGAGGTCCAGCTCCATCGGGTTGACGCCGAGACCCACCGACAGCGCGCCCTGCGGGTCGAAGTCCACGAGCAGTACGCGCCGTCCGTACTCCGCGAGCGCCGCGCCCAGGTTGATGGTCGACGTGGTCTTGCCGACGCCGCCCTTCTGGTTGCACATGGCGATGATCTTCGCGGGGCCGTGGTCGGTCAGCGGGCCCGGGATCGGGAAGTACGGCAGCGGGCGGCCGGTCGGGCCGACGCGCTCACGGCGCTGGCGGGCCGCGTCGGGCGCGAGCGTGGCCGCGTACTCCGGATCGGGCTCGTACTCGGCGTCGGGGTCGTAGAAGTGCCCCTCGGGCAGTTCGTCGTAGTCGGCGAAGTGGTTGCGGGGCGCGCCACTTCCGTCGCCGGCCATGGCGTTCACGTGTTGGCCATCCATGCTCTGGTGTGCTCTCCGGGCCGTCTCGGGAACCGGACTCTGGTGGGCTGCGAAGGTGCGCACCGCGACGGAGCCGACGGCCTCGTGTCCCTCGGGACCCTGGCCCTCTCCGCGCAATCCTGGTCGACCACCTCCGGGAGAAAATGTCGACTCATTCACAAGTCGTCTTACCTCCTTGGGGACCAGGATTCTTATAGACAAGGTCAGCGTGGCACCATGCCGACGGTTGGCGACTCTATGGCGTGTCGGCGGTCCGCAGCAACACAATCCGCCGGACCCGGCACGATGTGTCGACAATGAAACATCCCGCTGTCAAGGGCGTACAGCCGTCGCACAGCAGGTTTCACCGGTGTGCGAATCGGTCCAAGCGTTACGTTCGAGGCGAGTTGACCTAGCCTCGCAAAGTGACCATACACACATCCGGCCGGACCTTGTCGGGCAAGGTCCGGCCGGGTTCGCGGTGTTGACGATCCGTGTTGACGAATCGCCTTTTCCACGCGGGCGACTTGGGTGTTCGCCGCCGCTGTGGAGGTCAGCCGATCAGGGTCTCGATCGCCACGTGCTCCAGGCCGTGCGCCTCGGCGACCTCCTTGTAAACCACCTTGCCGTCGTGGGTGTTGAGACCACGGGCCAGCGCGGCGTCGCGGCGCAGCGCCTCGACCCAGCCGTTGTTGGCGAGGGAGACGATGTACGGCAGCGTCGCGTTGGTGAGCGCGTTGGTGGAGGTGTTGGGCACCGCGCCGGGCATGTTGGCGACGCAGTAGAAGACCGAGTTGTGCACCCGGAAGGTCGGCTCGGCGTGCGTGGTGGGACGGGAGTCCTCGAAGCAGCCGCCCTGGTCGATGGCGATGTCGACAAGGACACTTCCGGGCTTCATCCGCGACACCAGCTCGTTGGTGACCAGCTTCGGGGCCTTGGCGCCCGGGATGAGGACGGCGCCGATGACGAGGTCCGCGTCGAGGACGGCCTTCTCCAGCTCGAAGGCGTTGGACATGATCGCCTTGACCTTGCTGCCGAAGATCCGGTCGGCCTCGCGCAGCTTGTTGATGTCGCGGTCCAGCAGCGTCACCTCGAAGCCCATGCCGACGGCGATCTGGGTGGCGTTCCAGCCGGAGACACCGCCGCCGATGACGACGGCCTTGGCCGGGGTCACGCCCGGCACGCCGCCGGGGAGCACACCGCGGCCGCCGGCCGGGCGCATCAGGTGGTAGGCGCCGACCTGCGGGGCGAGCCGGCCCGCGACCTCGGACATCGGGGCGAGCAGCGGCAGCGCGCGGTTCGCCAGCTCGACGGTCTCGTAGGCGATCGCCGTGGTGCCGGACTCCAGCAGGGCGTCGGTGCACTCGCGGGAGGCGGCCAGGTGCAGGTAGGTGAAGAGGATCTGATCCTTGCGCAGGCGGTGGTACTCCTCCGCGACCGGCTCCTTGACCTTCAGCAGCAGGTCGGCGTCGGCCCACACCTGGTCGGCGGAGTCGAGCATGCCCGCGCCTGCGGCGATGTACTCCTCGTCCGTGATCGAGGAGCCGAGACCGGCGCCCCGCTCGATGACGACCTGGTGGCCGTTACGCACCAGCTCGTGCACGCCGGCGGGGGTGATGGCCACCCGGAACTCGTTGTTCTTGACCTCGCGGGGGATGCCGACCTTCACGTCGATCACGGTCCTTGGCTCAGGGGGTATGGGGGGGTGCGCTGCAAGACATACCCGGGCGTGCCGGGGCACACCGGGAGACACCGCAGGAGAACGTGCGGCAGAGCCAGTTTAATGAAGGTGTTCCGCGTGTCTAGCCTTCCATTGCATCAATCTTCATCGGATGCACTGCGGATTTCGCAGGCGTCGGCGTCCACCTTCATCGACTGGCCTTCAGTGGCGGGCCCGGTGGCCGCCTCTTCCTCCAGCATGCGCTCCGCCGCCGCGCGGTGCAGGCGGGCGGCCGTGGGGTCGCCGAGCCGGTCCAGGGTGTCGGCCAGCCGCAGCTGGAGCGCGGCCTGGAGCCGGGTGTCGTCCGCGCGGCGCGCCCACTCCACCGCCTCCTGGCAGGTGCGCAGGCATTCCTCGGGGCGTCCGGCGTACTCCTGGACGCGGGCCAGCTCGCTCAGGGCGCGCGCGTGGGCGGCGACGTCGCCCTCCTTGCGGTACCCGGCGAGGGCGGCCCGCCAGTTGCGCAGGCCCTCGCCGTACCGGCCCGCGTAGGTGTGGGCGGTGGCGATACGCCCGTAGAGCCGGGCGGCCTCGGCGCGCTCGCCGCGGGCCAGGCGCTGGGACAGGGCGCGGCCGAACCAGTCGGCGGCCCGGTCGTGGTCGCCCAGCTCCTGGTGCGCGCCGCCGACGGATTCCATCGCGCGGCCGGTGGCGTACGGGTCGTTCGCCTCGCGTCCGGCGTCCAGCGCGGCCCGGTAGCGGGCCAGCGCGTCCCGGGTGCGGCCGGTCTGGGCGTCCACGTCGCCCAGGTTCAGCAGGGCGGCGGCCCTCTCGCGGGGCAGGCCGCGCCGCTCGGCGACGTCGAGGACCAGGCCGTGGATGCCGTACAGGTCGGGGGCCGCGGCCTGGGTGCCGAAGTGCGCGACCATGGCCCGCACCAGCTGGGACATCAGCCGTCGGGCGAGGGTGTCCAGCTCCCCGTCGGCCACCGCGAGCCGGGCGGCGGCCAGCAGCGCCGGGCGCCGGGCGGTGAGCCATTCGGCGGCGGCGCGGGGGCTGGGGAAACGCAGGCCCGGGGGCAGCGCCTGGAGCTTCTCGCGGGCCTGCGGGCTGTCGGTCTCGGTGCTGGCGCGGCAGGACTGGAGCAGCCGTACGTCGCGCTCGAGCAGCCGGGCGCGGGCCAGCTGGAGTTCGGCGGGGCGCTCCTTGGCCTCGGCGAGGGCGCGCAGCAGGGGATGCAGACAGCCGGGGACGTCGTACTCGGGCAGCGGTGAGCGGGCCGGGCTGAGCAGGCCGAGGGCGGCCAGTTCCCGCAGCACGGTGTGCGCGGCCTTGAGCGAGCAGCCCGCGAGGGCGGAGGCGGTGTGCGCGTCGACGGGTCCCGCCGGTGCCTGGGAGAGCAGGCGCAGCATGTGGGCGGTGGCGGCGGGCAGTCCGTCGTGGACGAGGGTGAGGACGCGGGCGAGGGCGGGGCCGTCGTCGGGGTCGCTGTGCAGTCGCTTGGCGAGGTCGGAGACCGCCGTCTGGGGGCGGGCGGCGAGCCAGCCGCCCGCCAGGGTGAGGGCGGCGGGCTGCCCCGCGCAGATCTCGGCGAGGTTCTCGGCGGAGCGCGGGTCGACGGTGACGCGGACCGAGCCGGTGTACCGGGTGAGCAGTTCCACCGCGGACTTGGTGTCCAGGCCGCCCAAGGTGCAGGGGCGGACGTCGGAGATGCCGGTGAGGGGGCCGCGGGAGACGGCGACCACCAGGCAGTCGGGGGCGTCCGGGAGGAGGGCGTCGACCTGTTCGGCCCCGGCGGCGTCGTCCAGCAGGAGCAGGGCGCGCCGGGGGGCGAGGGCGGTGCGCAGGGCCTCGGTCAGCTCGTCCTCGGCGGCGCCCGCGGGGGCGCGGGTGCCGAGCGCGGTGAGCAGTTCGCGCGCGGTGCGTTCGACCGGTACGGGGGTGCCGTCGGGGTCGCTGAGGCGGGCCCGGAGCACTCCGTCGGGGTAACGCTGCGCGACCTGGCCGACGAACTCCTCGGCGAGCGCGGTCCGGCCGGAGCCGGGGCGTCCGGCGATGAGGAGGACACGGGCCCGGGGCGCCTTGCGTCCGGCGAGGGTGTCCAGGCCGGTGCGCTCGATGTCGGCCCTGAGCTCCTTCAACTCCCGTGTGCGCCCGAGGAAATGGCCCTCCTGGGCCGGCGGCTCCGACAGCCGCGCCTCTTCCTGGTCCACCGCCTGATCCGTCACGGGCCACGCTCCCGTCCCACCGCACGCGCAAAGCCCGCCGGTTCTTCCGGTACGGGCGTTTGCTGAGCCTAGTTCACGCTCTGCGACGTTCCCGGTGGAGCGCGGCGGACACGTCCCCCGATCGGATCAGGCGATGGTCACACCATTGCTGTGCTGTGGTGGATCGTGGCTGGATTCAGGACGCGAAGGGGCGCGCGGGCCAGGGCGCGTCGGCGGGGCGCAGGGCGTCCAGACCGTCCCCGGCACGGGCGGCGACCAGCGAGAGGACGCCCACGACCAGGCAGTTGTTGTGCACGTCCCCGGCGAGCACCAGCCGCACCAGCTCGTCCACGGGCACGCGCGCGTACGCCATGTCCGTCTCCTCGTGCTCCGTGACGAAGCGCTCCCCCTCGGCCTCGGAGAGGTCGCGGGCGAGGAAGATCCGTACGGCCTCGTCGCAGCCGCCGGGGGTGGTGTAGACGTCGGTCAGCACCCGCCAGTCCTCGGCCTTGACGTGCGCCTCCTCGTACAGCTCGCGCTGGGCGGCGTGCAGCGGGTTCTCGCCGGGCACGTCGAGCAGCCCGGCCGGGATCTCCCAGAGCTTGTGGCGCACGGGGTGGCGGTACTGGTTGATGAGCAGGACCCGGTCCTCCGCGTCCAGGGCGAGGACCGCGACCGAGCCGGGGTGGACCTGGTAGTCGCGGCGGGCCACCGAGCCGTCGGGCATGACCACGTCGTCCGTGCGGACGGAGGTCTTGCCGCCCGTGAACGGGGTCCCGCTCGCCCGGACCTCCCACTCCTCGGGGGTGTCCTTGATCGTCATGCCCTGTCCCTCCACGTGCCGCCTGCGCAAAAGAAATCCCGCAAAAGAAAACCGGGGTGCGCACCTTTGAAGGTTCGCACCCCGGCCACCGTAACAACTGGTGTGTTACTTGGAGTTCTTCGGCTTGCCCGCCGTCTTGCGCTCGACGGAAGCCTTCACCAGGCCCGCGAACAGCGGGTGCGGCCGGGTCGGCCGCGAGCGCAGCTCGGGGTGCGCCTGGGTGGCGACGAGGTAGGGGTGGACCTCGCGCGGGTACTCGACGTACTCGACGAGCTTGCCGTCGGGCGAGGTGCCCGAGAAGACGATGCCCGCCTTCTTCTCCAGCTCGGCGCGGTAGGAGTTGTTGACCTCGTAGCGGTGGCGGTGCCGCTCCTCGACGTACTCCTTGCCGTCGTAGACCTCGCGGACGATGGAGCCCTCGGCCAGCTTCGCCGGGTACATGCCCAGGCGCATGGTGCCGCCCATGTCGCCCTCACCGGCGACAATGTCCATCTGCTCGGCCATGGTGGAGATGACCGGGTGGGCGGTGGCCGGGTCGAACTCGGTGGAGTTGGCGTCCGGGATGTCGGCCAGGTTCCGCGCGGCCTCGACCACGATGCACTGCAGGCCCAGGCAGAGGCCGAGCAGCGGGACCTTGTTCTCGCGGGCGTAGCGGATGGCGCCGACCTTGCCGAGCACACCGCGGTCGCCGAAGCCGCCGGGGATGCAGATGCCGTCCACGTCACCGAGGGCGGCGGCGGCACCGGCCGGGGTCTTGCAGTCGTCGGAGGTGACCCACTTGATCTTGACACGGGCACGGTTGGCGAAGCCGCCCGCGCGCAGCGCCTCGGTCACCGACAGGTAGGCGTCGGGCAGGTCGATGTACTTGCCGACCAGGGCGAGGGTGATCTCGTGGTCCGGCTTGTGCACGCGGCCCAGCAGGTCGTCCCAGGTGGTCCAGTCCACGTCCCGGAAGGGCAGGTCGAGCTTGCGGACGACGTAGGCGTCCAGGCCCTCGGCGTGGATGACCTTCGGGATGTCGTAGATGGAGCGGGCGTCGGGGCAGGCCACGACGGCGTCCTCGTCCACGTCGCACATCAGCGAGATCTTGCGCTTGATGGCGGTGGGGACCTCGCGATCGCAGCGCAGCACGATCGCGTCGGGCTGGATACCGATGTTGCGCAGCGCGGCGACGGAGTGCTGGGTCGGCTTGGTCTTCAGCTCGCCGGAGGGGCCGATGTACGGCAGCAGCGAGATGTGGACGACGAAGACGTTGTCCCGGCCGACCTCGTGGCGGACCTGGCGGACGGTCTCCAGGAACGGCAGCGACTCGATGTCGCCGACGGTGCCGCCGACCTCGGTGATGACGACGTCCACCTCGTCGGTGGCCATGCGCCGGATGCGGTGCTTGATCTCGTTCGTGATGTGCGGGATGACCTGCACGGTGTCGCCCAGGTACTCGCCGCGCCGCTCCTTGGCGATGACCGTGGAGTAGACCTGGCCGGTGGTGACGTTGGCCGAGCCGTCGAGGTCGCGGTCGAGGAAGCGCTCGTAGTGGCCGATGTCCAGGTCGGTCTCGGCGCCGTCGTTGGTGACGAACACCTCACCGTGCTGGAAGGGGTTCATCGTGCCGGGGTCGACGTTCAGGTACGGGTCGAGCTTCTGCATCACGACGCGCAGGCCGCGAGCCTTGAGCAGCATGCCCAGGCTGGAGGCGGTGAGGCCCTTGCCGAGCGAGGAGGCGACACCCCCGGTGACGAAGATGTGCTTGGTCGTCGTAGATTTCGGCGGCATGGCCAAGAGGGGGCTCCCGTGGTCGCTGTCTGTGATGCGGTGCGGTCGCCGGCCCGGAGAATCAGGTGTTCCTCGCGGTGGCGTCGTCGCTGCGGTTCGGGGGTTTTGGGGCCCACCGGTCCACGGGCTACCAGGGTATCAGCGCCCGGAGGAGTCGGCGTCCGGCCACGCTCCGTGCACGGCCGGCCGGGCTCGGGTGAGCGGGTCCGGCGGGGGCGGGGGGCGGTCCGGGCGGTGGTCACGGAGTCCTCACCCCGCGCTCACTCGTTCGGCTCACACGGGTTGCCCGGAGCGGCGCGCAGATCATCTACGTGCGTCGTATCCTGCTCGGACACTCGCTGCCGAGCCAGGCCGGGATGACGGCACACCCCCGCCTTTAGAACCCGGACCACCGTGAGCACGGCAGTCGTCGGCGGTTTCGTCGAGCAGGGACCGCCGTTTTGCCACAGGGCCGCGCGGGCTGCTTTGCTTCACCGCTTCAACGACGTATGACAACCACCCTTGACCGCACTGGCGATCACCCCCTAGCGCGGGGGTGACGTGGCCGTTCGACTGGAGTTGCACGTGGCCGGGCGCATCGAAGACTACGCACTCATCGGAGACATGCAGACCGCTGCCCTGGTCTGCCGGGACGGCACGGTGGACTGGCTGTGCCTGCCCCGCTTCGACTCGCACGCCGTCTTCGCCGGACTGCTGGGCACCGAGGAGCACGGCTTCTGGCGGCTCGGCCCGGCGTACGCGGCGGACTCCGCCCCGCCCACGGCGGCCCGGCGGAGCTACCGGGGCGACTCGCTCATCCTGGAGTCGGAGTGGGACACCCCGCGCGGCACCGTGCGGGTGACGGATTTCATGCCTCCGCGTGACGGCGCCCCGCAGATCATCCGGATCGTGGAGGGCCTCAGCGGAGAGGTGCCGATGCGCTCGGAGCTGCGGATGCGGTTCTCCTACGGCCGAGTGGTGCCGTGGGTGCACAAGTATGACAACCGCACGGTTGCCGTCGCCGGTCCCGACTCGGTGTGGTTCGACACCGAGGCCGACACCTACGGCAAGGACCTGACGACGTACTCCGACTTCACCGTCTCGGCCGGTGAGCGGGTGGCGTTCACCATCTCCTGGCAGCCCTCGCACAAGGAGGCGCCGCCGCTGCCCGAGCCGGAGCAGGCGCTGGAGGCGACGGAGGAGTTCTGGCGCGAGTGGGTCGAGCAGTGTACGTACCACGGCCCCTACCGCGAGGCCGTGATCCGTTCGCTGATCACGCTGAAGGCGCTCACCTACGCCCCCACCGGCGGCATCGTCGCCGCGCCCACCACCTCCCTGCCGGAGGACATCGGGGGCGTGCGCAACTGGGACTACCGCTACACCTGGCTGAGGGACGCGGCGATCACCCTGTCCTCGCTGCTGCGCACCGGCTACCGCGACGAGGCCCGCGCCTGGCGCGAGTGGCTGCTGCGCGCGGTCGCGGGCGACCCGGAGAACCTGCAGATCATGTACGGCATCGCCGGTGAGCGTGAGCTGGGCGAGGCCGAGCTGGACTGGCTGCCGGGGTACGAGAACTCCCGCCCGGTCCGGGTGGGCAACGGCGCCGCCGACCAGCTCCAGCTGGACGTGTACGGCGAGGTCATCGAGGCCCTGCACCTGGGCCACATGACGGGTCTGGCCCGCAACGACTACGCCTCGGTGCTCCAGCTCAAGCTGATCCGCTACCTCGAGGACCACTGGCAGGAGCCGGACGAGGGCATCTGGGAGGTGCGCGGGCCGCGTCGCCAGTTCGTGCACTCCAAGGTGATGGCCTGGGTGGCCGTGGACCGCACGATCAAGCTGATCGAGTCCGGGGACGCGGAAGGCCCGCTGGAGCGCTGGAAGGAACTGCGCGACGAGATCCACCGCGAGGTCTGCGAGAAGGGCTACGACCCGGAGCGCAACACCTTCACCCAGTACTACGGCTCCAAGGAGCTGGACGCCTCCCTGCTGCTGATCCCGCAGATGGGCTTCCTGCCGCCGGACGACAAGCGGGTCATCGGCACCATCGAGGCGATCCAGCGCGAGCTGTCCACCTCCGACGGCTTCATCCTGCGCTACCCGACCGACGGCGACGACGCGGGCGTGGACGGCCTCCCCGGTGACGAGGGCGCCTTCCTGGCCTGCTCGTTCTGGATGGCGGACGACCTGGCGATGATCGGCCGGGTGGACGAGGCCCGCAAGCTGTTCGAGAAGCTCCTCGGCCTGCGCAACGACCTCGGCCTCCTCGCCGAGGAGTGGGACCCCCGCCTCCAGCGCCAGGTCGGCAACTTCCCCCAGGCGTTCAGCCACGTCCCCCTCATCGACACCGCGCTGCGGCTGACGGCTTCGGGGGCGTACGGGGGCTGACCTCGGCCTAGGCTGGAAACCGGACCACTCCCTAGGTGGAAGGGGGCGGCCATGGCCTCCCTCTCGAAGGCGGGTGCGGCGCTGGCCGCGCTGCGTGCGGAGCTGACCGGCGAGGTGTTCGTGCCGGGCGACGCGGGGTACGACGAGGCCCGCGCCGTCTTCAACGCGATGATCGACCGGCGTCCGGCCGTGATCGCCCAGTGCGCGGACGCCACCGACGTGGTGCGGACGGTCCGGTTCGCCCGTGATCTCGATCTGCCCGTCGCCGTGCGCGGTGGCGGGCACAGCGTCGCGGGCAACGCCCTGGGCGACGGCGCGGTGGTGGTGGACCTACGCCGGATGCACGGGGTGGAGGTCGACCCCGAGGCCCGTACGGTGCGGGTCGGGGGCGGGGCCACGATGAGCGATCTGGACCTGGCCTGCGCGCCGTACGGGCTGGCGACCACCGGGGGCCGGGTCTCCACCACCGGGGTCGGCGGGTTCGTGCTCGGCGGCGGCACCGGCTGGCTGGACCGCGCCTTCGGGCTCGCCGTGGACAACCTCCGGGGCGTGGAGCTGGTGACGGCCGACGCCGAGCGGGTGCGGGCGGACCCCGAGGAGCACCCCGAGCTGTTCTGGGCGCTGCACGGCGGGGGCGGCAACTTCGGGGTGGCCACCGAACTCACCCTGGGCCTGCACGAGCTGCCCGAGTTCTCGGTCGCCCTGCTGCTGTACCCGCCGGAGCACGGCCCGGAAGTGGTGCGCGCGTTCCGCGAGGCCATCGACTCCGGACCCGACCGGCTGGGCGGGGCCCTGCTGTACATCACCGGCCCGCCCGAGGAGTTCGTGCCCGAGGAGCTGGTGGGCAGGCGGGTGTGCGGGGCGCTGGTGACGTACGCGGGCGGTGTGGCGGGGCTGCGGGATCTGATCGGGCCGCTGCTGGCGCTGCCCGCCGCGGGTGAGCTGGTCGCCGAGCTGCCGTACGCGGACGCGCAGCGCATGATCGACGACCCGCCGGGGCTGCGGAACTACTGGTCGGCCGAGTATCTGACCGGGCTGCCGGACGACCTGGTGGACGTCTACTGCTCCCTCGGCGAGCGGGTGCCGGTGCCGACCGGCACCCAGCACATACTGTTCCCGCAGGGCGGTGCGCTGGCGGCCGGGCCGCACGACTACCCGATCCCCTACCGGGACGCCCCCTGGTCGGCGCACCCCTTCGCCATCTGGGAGGACCCGGCCGACGACGAGCGCGCCATCGACTGGGTGCGGGAGGTCCGCTCGGAGGTCGAGCCGTGGAGCACCGGCGACGTGTATCTGAACTTCATCGGCGACGAGGGCGCCGAGCGGGTCGGCGCGGGAATGGGTGTCGGCAACATGCTCCGGCTGGAGAAGGTGAAGCGGGCCTGGGACCCGGACAACGTCTTCCGCTTCAACCACAACATCCGGCCGCTGTAGCGGGGGCCACGACTGTTCCGCACGAGGTCAGACGGGTAGCGTCCGGCCCATGGGCACCGGGACAGAGGGCGGCGGGATCACCGTGCGGCGGGCGCTGGAGCTGCCCGGACTGCGTGGCGGGCTCCCGGAGGTCCTGGCGGGCGAGGACCGGCTGGAGCGCGTGGTGCGCTGGGTGCACGCGGGCGAGGTCCCGCACATCGCCAAGCTGCTCAAGGGCGGCGAGCTGCTGCTGACCACCGGGTACGGGCTGGGCACGCGCCCGGCCGAGCAGCGGGCGTTCGTGCGCACCCTGGCCGAGCGGGACATCGCCGCGCTGGTGGTGGAGCTGGGCCAGCGTTTCACCCGGCTGCCCGCCGCCCTGGTGGACACCGCGCGGGCGACGGGGCTGCCGCTGGTGCAACTGCACCGCGAGGTGCCGTTCGTGACGGTCACCGAGGAGATCCACACCGAGATCGTCAACGGCCACTACGCGCTGCTCCAGCGGGCGGAGGACGTGCACCGGCGCTGCACGGAGGCGCTGCTCGGCGGGGGCGGGGTGCCGCAACTGCTCACCATCCTGGCGGACTTCTGCGCCAACCCGGTGTTCCTGGAGACGGCGGACGGCCGCCTGCTGTACGCGGCCGGGCCGGGCCCCGAGGGCGCGGACCCGTTGCAGGTGTGGGAGGGGCTGCGCGGTCCGCACCGGGCGGAGCCGCCGCCGTCGGGCGCGCTGCTGGTCGATGTGCCGGGCGGTGGCGCGGGGGCGGGCGGGGTGCGGGCGCGGCTGGTGCTGCTGCCGGTCGGGGCGCCGCTGGCGCCGGTGCACCGGATCGCGGCCGAGCGGGTGGCGGGGACCGTGGCGGTGGTGCTGATGCAGGCCCGGCAGGAGGAGGAGCTGGCGGCGCGTGGCCGGGGCGACTTCCTGACCGATCTCGCCGAGGGCCGGGTGCGGGCCGGGGACGCTCCGGCGCAGGCCCGGGTGCTGGGGTTCCGGCCGGGTGACGGCCCGCTGCTGCCGGTGGTGATGCGGGTGGGGGACGCGCTGTCCCCGGCGGGCGGCTGGGCGGTGCTGGCGCGGGCGGTCGGGGAGGAACTGGCGTCGGTGGGGGTGCCGGTGCTGCTGGGGGTGCGGCCGGTGGAGGGCCGGGTGCCGGTGCTGGTGGGGCTGCGCTCGGCGGGCGACCGGGCGCCGGTCGCGGACCGGGTGGCGGCGGCGCTGCGGGCGGGCGCGGAGCGGGCCGGGATGGTCCGGCCGGGGGCCCGGCCGCCGGTCGTGGTGGTGGGGCTGCCGGGCGGCTGGGCGGCTGCCTCGGCGGGGCTGCGGCACACGGCGGAGACGGCGACGGCCGCCCAGGGCCTGACCGACCAGCCCTGGTACGACGCCCGCCGCCTGGACACCGAGCTGCTGCTGTGGCGGTTGCGCGACCACCCGGACCTGGCGGCGTTCGTGGACCGGGCGCTCGGGCCGCTGCGTGAGCACGACCGCCGTGCGAAGCCGCCGTTGCTCCCCACCCTGGAGACGTATCTCGCGCACGCGGGCCGCAAGGCGGAGACCGCCCGCGAACTCCACCTCAACCGCCAGACCCTCTACAACCGCCTGGCCCGCATCGGTGAGTTGCTGAACTCCGACCTCGACGACCCTCAGACGGTACTGGCGTTGAGCCTGGCCCTGCGGGCCCGGCGACACGTGGACTAGAGCAGGACTGCTAGAGCAGCGCCAGCGGCTGGGTCAACTCGTCGTAGATGCTCAGGACTTGCGCGATCGTGTCGTCCTCGGTCGGCCAGCCGGACGCCTGTCGGGTGCCGCGCTCGGCGAGCTGCTCGCGGCGGGCGGGGTCGGCGAGGAGACGGGTGACGGTGTCCGCGAGGGCGCGCGGGTCGCCGTAGGGGACGAGTTCGGCGGCGTCGCCGACCAGGTCCGGGACGCCGCCGACCGCGGTGGCGACCAGGGGGACGCGGGCGTGCAGGGCCTCCTGGGCGAGGAGGGGGCGGGACTCCCAGCGGCTGGTGAGCAGGGCGAGGTCGGCGGCCGCGAGCAGCTCGGGGACGTCGTCGCGTACGCCGAGCAGCTGGACGGGCAACTCCTCTTCGGTGATGCGCTGTTGCAGCTCGGGGCGGAGGGGACCGTCACCGGCGACGAGGGTGAGCGGCTGCGGGTCGAGGGTGCCCCAGACGCGGGCGGCGTCCAGCAGCACGTCATAGCCCCGGTGCCGGTCGAGGGAGCCGACGGCGAGGAGCAACGGGCGGTCGGTGACGCCGAGTTCGGCGCGGAGCTTCGCCGAGGGCCGGTCCGGGTCCTCCGGTGCGGCGGGCCGGGGGCGGCCGGGCAGGGCCATCGCGCCGAGCCGGGCGTCGCGGGCGCCGGTGCGGCGGGCCCGGTCGACCAGGGCGGAGCTGGTGCCGAGGACCACGGCGGCGGTCCGCGCCACGCGCCGCTCCATCAGCCGCAGCAGGTGCGCCCGCGCGCCCTCGGCGTGCGCCCGGTCGTGCCAGGTGACGACCAGCGGGGTGGTGCGTCCGCCGAGGGCCAGCGCGGCGCGGAAGGAGGCGTGCAGCCCGTGCGCGTGCACCAGGTCGGCGTCGGCGCAGGCCGCCCGGAGCCGGGCCACGGCCGCCGGGTCGCTGCTGCGGGGCACGGGCACGTGGTCGGCGCCGGTGCCCTGGAAGTCGTAGGCGTGGTCGGCCTCCGCCGGGGCGCACACGGTGACCCGCACGCCCCGCGCGACCAGCCCCTCGGCCAGCGAGCGCACATGGGCGCTGCTCCCGGTGTTGCCGCCGCCGAGCACCTGCACGGTGCGCAGCGCGGACCGGCCGTGCGGGGCGTTGCTGCTCACGGGGCTCACGAAGGCCGGGGCTCCTGGTTCGGGGCGGTGGGTCGGTCATGGGGGGACGTACAGAAGGTAGCGAACGGCGAAACGGCGGAAGCGGGGTACGACGGGCCGCGTGGGGCCGCCGCCCGGAGGCGGCACAGCGTCAAGCATGCCAGTACGTACGGCTGTTCCGGGAAATACCGGCGCACCCACCAGGCCGCGCGCGGTGGCAATGCGCCGGCGCATCTCACCCGTACGAGTGAGAGCGGCCGTCGGCCCGGCGGAGCCGCGTCGGGAGCGTACCGCGAGGTCAGCGGCTCACAGGGCGCGCGCCCAGGCGGTGACCCGGTCCCCGTGCACGGTGGCGGCGACCACGGCGGCGGCGTGCACGAGGAGGCCCGCGCGCCCGTTGGCCGCCACGGCGGCGACGCCGAGCGCCGCGCCCAGGGCGTGCGCGCCGGTGTCGCCGAGCATGGCCCGCTCCCCCAGGTCCTCCGGCAGCACGGCGGCGGCCCCGCCCGCCGCGACGGCGGCCAGCGCGCCGCCCGGCCCGCGCCGGGCGAGGCCGGGCAGCGCGAGCGCGAGCACGGCGCCCGCCGCGCGGCCGGGGCGTACGTCGAGCAGGTTGGCGGTGTGCGCGGCGCCCGCGATGACGACGCCCGCGAGCAGCCGGTCGAGCGGCCGCTCCTTCAGCAGGGTCCCGGCGGCCAGCGCGGCGGCGGAGACGCCGAACAGCTTGACCGCGCCGGAGGTGACCTCGCCCGTGCGCAGGGCGCCGAGGTGGGCGCGGAAGCCCCGGCGCGGGTCGTCGGCACCGGCGATGTCGTCGTACGCCCCGCAGGCGCCGGCGGCGAGCCCGGCGAGCCCGGCCGCCGGGTGGACCCGTGCGGCGGCGAGCGCGGTGGCGGCGGCGCTCGCGGGACCGGCGTACAGGTCGACGGTGCGGCCCGCGTGGTTCTTCCGCTCCCAGCGGGCGCGGCCCCCCGGTGCGCGGTTCCGGAGTACCGCCGTCAGACCCCGGGTCAGCGCGGCGGAGGTGAGCAGGGCGGCAAGACGGGACACGCCCTAGTCCTCCGCGCGGGCGGTGGCGAGGAGTTCCTCGGCGTGGGCGCGGGCCGCCTCGGAGTCCTCCTGGCCCGCCAGCATCCGGGACAGCTCGCGGACGCGGTCCTCGCCCTCCAGGACCTTCACCCCGGACCGGGTGACCGAGCCGTCGTTGGTCTTCTCCACCAGCAGCTGCCGGTCGGCGAACGCGGCGACCTGCGGCAGGTGGGTGACCACGACGACCTGGGCGGTGCGGGCGAGCTTCGCCAGCCGCCGCCCGATCTCCACGGCCGCCTTGCCGCCGACCCCGGCGTCGACCTCGTCGAAGAGGTACGTCGGCACCGGGTCGGTGCCCGCGAAGACGACCTCCACGGCGAGCATCACGCGGGACAGCTCACCGCCGGAGGCGCCCTTGGCGATGGGCCGGGGCGGGGCGCCGGGGTGCGGGGCGAGCAGTAGCTCGACCTCGTCCACGCCGGTGGGTCCGTAGGCGACCGTGCGGCCGCCCGCCTCGATGCCGTCGGGGTCCTCGGTCTGCCGGATGTCGAAGGAGACCCGGGCGTGCGGCATCGCCAGCGAGGCGAGTTCGGCGGTGACGGCGGCGGCGAACCGCTCCGCGGCCTCCGTCCGGGCCTTGGTCAACGCCTCGGCGAGCGTGGCCAGTTCGACGCCCAGGGCGTCGCGCTCGGCGGTGAGTTCACCGATCCGCTCGTCGTCGCCGTCCAGCTCGGTCAGCCGCGCGGCACCCTGCTCGCCCCAGGCGAGCACGGCGTCGATGTCCTCGCCGTACTTGCGGGTCAGCGCGGTCAGCGCGGCCCGGCGTTCCTCCACGGCGGCCAGCCGCAGCGGGTCGGCGTCCAGGTCGTCGGCGTATCCCGCCAGCTCACCGGCGACGTCGGCGAGGAGGACGCCGATCTCCCCGATCCGGTCGGTGAGCGCGGCCAGCGCCGGGTCGTGCGCGCGGACCGCCTCCAGTGCCCGGTGGGCGCCCGCGACCAGGGTGGAGGCGTCGATGCCCTCCGGGTCCTCGGGATTGCCCGCGAGGGCGGCGTGCGCGGCGGCGGCCGCGGCAGCCAGCGCCTCGGCGTGTCCGAGCCGGTCCGCCTCCTCGGCGAGTTCGGTGTCCTCCCCGGCGCGCGGCTCGACGGCGGCGATCTCGTCCAGGCCGTAGCGCAGCAGGTCGGCTTCCTGGGCGCGCTCGCGGGCGCGGGTGACGATCTCGTCCAGCTCGACGGCGACGGCCCGCAGCCGCCGGTACGCCTCGGTGTACGCGGCCAGCGGCCCGGAGACGGCGTCGCCCGCGTACCGGTCCAGGGCCTGCCGCTGCCGGGACAGCTTCAGCAGGCCCTGCTGGTCGGTCTGGCCGTGCACGGCCACCAGTTCGTCGGCCAGCTCGGCGAGCAGCCCCACGGGCACGCTGCGCCCGCCGAGGTGCGCGCGGGAGCGGCCCTCGGCGGAGACGGTACGGCTGATCAGCAGGGCCCCGTCGTCCAGCTCGGCCCCGGCCTCCTCGGCGCGTACGACGGCGGAGGCGCCGGCGGCCAGGGCGATCCGCCCCTCCACCACCGCCTTGCCCGCACCGATCCGTACGAGCGCCGGGTCGGCGCGCCCGCCGAGCAGCAGGCCCAGGCTGGTGACCACCATGGTCTTGCCCGCGCCGGTCTCACCGGTGACCGCGGTGAACCCCGGCGACAGCTCGACCACGGCGTCGTCGATGACCCCGAGCGACCGTATCCGCATCTCCTCCAACACGGAACAGACCTTACGAGGTCCGGGGCGCGCGGCGCACATGGGCCGCCCCTGTCACTCCGAGGAGTGGTCCCGGGCGCCGCGCCAGCCGGTGGTCGGCAGGGCGAACTTCGCCACCAGCCGGTCGGTGAAGGAGGCGTGGTGCAGCCGGGCGAGCCGGACCGGTACCGCGCCGCGCCGGACCTCGACCCGCGCGCCGGGCGGCAGCTCGATGGTCCGGCGGCCGTCGCACCACAGCACGCCCGGCGGGACGTGCGGGAGCACCTCGACGGCGAGGACCGAGTCGGGGGAGGTGACCAGCGGCTTGGCGAACAGGGCGTGCGCGCTGATCGGCACCATGAGCAGCGCCTCCACCTCGGGCCACACCACCGGTCCCCCGGCGGAGAACGCGTAGGCGGTGGAGCCGGTGGGCGTGGACAGCACGATGCCGTCGCAGCCGAAGGCGGTGACCGGGCGGCCGTCGATCTCCAGCACCACTTCGAGCATCTTCTCGGCGGACACCTTCTGCACGGCCGCCTCGTTCAGCGCCCAGTCGGTGTGCACGATGTCGCCGTTGCGGTGCACGACCACGTCGATGGTCATGCGCTCCTCGACCTCGTAGGAGCGGGCCACCACCCGGTCCACCACCCGGTCCAGGTCGTCCCGCTCGGCCTCGGCGAGGAAGCCGACGCTGCCGAGGTTGACGCCGAGCATCGGCACCCCGGAGGCGCGGGCGAACTCGGCGCCGCGCAGCAGGGTGCCGTCACCGCCGAGGACGATGAGCAGTTCGCAGCCGTCGAGTGACTGCGGTGTCGCCTCCTTGACGAGTTCGACCCCTCCCGGCCCTCCCGGTTCCCCCGGCAGCGGCAGGTCGCGCGCCTCCTCCTCCAGCACCCGCACCCCGATGCCGGACTGCAGCAGTCCCTTGACCACGAGTTCCGCGCTGCGGATCGCCGCGGGACGCCCGGTGTGGGCGAGCAGGAAAACAGTACGCGCTCGGTTCTTCGTCAACTCGGCCCCTCCGCCACTGCACGATCGACCTCGGCCGGGTTCAGCTCGGGCGCTCCGGCACGCAGCCAGAGAAAGTACTCGACGTTGCCGGACGGGCCCGGCAGCGGGCTCGCGGTGACTCCTCGCACCCCGAGACCCAGCTCCCACGCCTTGTCGGCCACCCCGCGCACGGCGTCCGCCCGCAGCTGCGGACTCCGTACGACACCCCCGCTGCCCAGCCGTTCCTTACCCACCTCGAACTGCGGTTTGACCATCATCACCAGATCGGCGTCCGGCGTCACGCACGACTTGAGGGCGGGCAGCACCAGACCCAGCGGGATGAAGGACAGATCCCCCACCACCAGGTCCACCGGCTTCCCGTCGATCCCCTCGAGCGTCAACTCGCGTACGTTCGTACGGTCCTTGACGGTGACCCGTTCATCGTTCCGCAGGGACCAGGCGAGTTGTCCGTATCCGACGTCCACGGCGACGACATGGGCGGCGCCCGCGCGCAGCAGGACGTCGGTGAAGCCGCCGGTGGAGGCGCCCGCGTCCAGGGCGCGGCGCCCCTCGACCAGCAGGCCCTGGGGGACGAAGGCGGCGAAGGCACCGGCGAGCTTGTGGCCGCCGCGGGAGACGTAGTCGGGCTCGGTGTCGTCCTTCAGGACCACGATCGCGGCGGCGGTCTCCACCTGGGTGGCCGGCTTGGTCGCCACGGTCTTGCCGACGGTGACCCGTCCGGCGGCGATCAGCTGGCTGGCGTGCTCGCGCGAGCGGGCCAGCTTGCGGCGGACCAGTTCCGCGTCGAGACGGCGGCGTGCGACTCCTGCCACGTTCGGTTCAGCTCCTGCTCAGTGCTTCGTTGCTCTTGGTGCTTCAGTGCTTGGTGTCCGGGCGGGCGTCGAGCGCGTCCAGCGCGTCACGCAGCCCCCGGTGTACATCCTCGTACACGCCGAGGTGTCCGTCGGTGGGGAGGTGGTCGGCGTCGGTCAGCCGGGCCAGGCGGGCGTCGACCCCGGCGTCCCCGGTGGGGGTGCGGGGGACGGCCAGGGGCGCCGGGGCGGCGGGGCTGACGGCCTCGGCCTGGGACGCGGACTCGGGCGCGGACTCGCTCATGCCCAGACGCTACCGCGAACGGCTGGGGTACCGTCGTGCGCGATGGCGACTATCGAGGAGTGCCGTACGGCACTGGAGAAGCTTTCGGACAGCATGAGCGCCGCCGAGGGCGACGCCGGCGCGGCCGCCGCGCTGGACCGCTCGGTGAGCTGCCATGTCACCGACCTGGACGTCACCTTCGCCGGCCGCATGAGAGACGGCCGGATCGAGGTGGCCGAGACCCTGCCGGGCCCGCCGAGGGAGCGGGCCCAGATCCGGCTGGCGCTGGCCGGGGACGACCTGGTGGCCCTGGTGGACGGCGGGCTGAACTTCGCGTCCGCCTGGGGTTCGGGCCGGGTCAAGCTGGAGGCGGGTCTGATGGACCTGTTCCGGCTCAGGAAGCTGCTGTGACCCCGTCGGCCCGAGATGCCGTCCGCGCCTTGCGGGCGGCGGGCACGACCAGCGGGGTGCCGGTCTCGGGGTCGTCGATGACCTGGCAGCGCAGCCCGAAGACCCGCTCGACCAGGTCGGCGGTGACGATCTCGTTCGGGGCGCCCTCGGCGACGACCTCGCCGCCGCGCAGCGCGATGAGGTGCGTGGCGTAGCGCGCCGCGTGGTTGAGGTCGTGCAGGACGGCGACCAGGGTGCGCCCCTGTGTCTCGTGCAGTTCGGCGCAGAGGTCGAGGACGTCGATCTGGTGCTGGATGTCGAGGTAGGTGGTCGGCTCGTCCAGGAGCAGCAGCGGGGTCTGCTGGGCGAGGGCCATGGCGATCCAGACGCGCTGGCGCTGGCCGCCGGAGAGTTCGTCCACGTAGCGCTCGGCGAGTTCGGAGACGCCGGTCTGCGCCATGGACTCATGGACGACCCGCTCGTCCTCGGCCGACCACTGGCGCAGCAGCCCCTGGTGCGGGTAGCGGCCCCTGCCGACCAGGTCGGCGACGGTGATGCCGTCGGGCGCGATGGAGGACTGCGGGAGCAGGCCGAGGGTGCGAGCGACCTTCTTGGCGGGCAGCGAGTGGATGGCCTGCCCGTCGAGCAGCACCTGGCCGTCGGTCGGCTTCAGCATCCGGGACAGCGCCCGCAGCAGGGTGGACTTGCCGCACGCGTTGGGGCCGACGATGACGGTGAAGGAGTTGTCGGGTATCTCCACCGACAGCCGTTCGGCGATGACGCGCTGTTCGTAGGCGAGGGTGACGTTCTCGGCGGACAGGCGGTTCACGGTGCTGGTGCTCCTAGGGATGTTCGACTTCGGTCCGCTCGCTTCGGCGCTCATACCCGGCCCGCCCGGCGTTCGCCGACCAGCAGCCAGAGCAGGTAGGCGCCGCCGACGACGCCGGTGACCACGCCGACGGGCAGCTGGTCGGCGCCGAAGAGGCGCTGGCAGATCCAGTCGGCGGTGACCAGCAGGGCGGCGCCCATGCACAGGGACGGCACGAGGTTGGGGCCCGGCGAGCGGGTCAGGCGGCGGGCGAGCTGCGGCGCGGTGAGGGCGACGAAGCCGACGGGGCCCGCGGCGGCGGTGGCGGCGGCGGTGAGCAGCACGGCGCTCACCATCAGCACCAGCCGCACCCGGTGCACCCGTACGCCGAGGGCGTGGGCCACGTCGTCGCCCATCTCCAGCATCCTGAGGCCCCGCCCGTTGGCGAGGACCAGCGGGACGACGACGGCGCACAGGATCAGCAGCGGCCAGACCTGGGTCCAGTCCCGGCCACTGAGCGACCCCGTCATCCACACCACGGCACGCGCGGCGTCGACGATGTCGGCCTTGGTGATCAGGTAGCCGTTGACGGCGGTGAGGACGGCGGAGACGCCGATGCCGACCAGGACGAGCCGGTAGCCGTGCACCCCCTGCTTCCAGGCGAGCAGGTAGATGCCGATGCCGGTGACCAGGCCACCGACCAGCGCGCCCACGGTGACGGCGGTGGCACTGCCGGAGAACAGCACGATCATGACCAGGGCGCCCGCGGTCGAGCCCTGGGAGAGGCCGAGCACGTCGGGGCTGCCGAGCGGGTTGCGGGAGATCGACTGGAACAGCGCCCCGCCGAGCCCCAGCGACGCGCCGACCAGCAGCCCGACCAGCAGCCGGGGCAGCCGCAGCTCGTTGACGATGAAGTCCTGGTACGCGTTGCCGTTCCCGACGAGGGTTCGCAGCACGTCCATGGCGGGGATGTGGGCGTCGCCGGTGCCGATCAGCGCCACACCGGCGGCGAGCACGGCGATCAGCAGGGCGACGACGACGATGAGGGAGCGGGGGTCCAGGCGCAGCGAGAGCCCGCCGGGGGTGCGTACCGCACGGCTCCGGGAGAGTGTCTTCACAGCTGGGCCGTCCTCCGCCGTCGTACGAGAAAGATGAAGACCGGGCCGCCGATGAGCGCGGTGATGATGCCGACCTGGATCTCGGCGGGCCGGGCCACGAGTCGGCCGATGATGTCGGCGCCGAGCAGCAGCACGGGCGACAGCACGGCGGCGTACGGAAGAATCCAGCGCAGGTCGGGCCCGGTGAAGGAGCGCACCACGTGCGGCACCATCAGGCCGACGAACATGATCGGGCCGCAGGCGGCGGTCGCGGCGCCGCACAACACGGTCGCTGCGAGCATGGCCAGCGCACGCGTGCGGTTGAGGTGGGCGCCGAGCGCGCGGGCGGTGTCGTCGCCCATCTCCATGGCGTTCAGCGGCCGGGCCAGGGCGAGCGAGAGGACCATCCCGGCCACCAGGAACGGCAGCACCTGGACGATGGTCCGGTCGTTCGCGGAGTCCAGCGAGCCGACCGTCCAGAAGCGCATCCGGGACAGCGCCTCGTCGTCCATGATCATGACGGCCTGGAGGTACCCGTACAGCGCGGCCCCGATCGCGGTACCGGCCAGCGCGAGCCGTACCGGGGTGGCGCCCCGGCTGCCCCCGAGGAACCACACCAGCGCGCCCACGGCGGCCGCACCGGCGAACGCGAACCAGACGTAACCGCTCAGCGAGGTCACGCCGAAGAAGGTGATGGCGGTGACGACGGCCGCGGAGGCGCCCGCGTTGATGCCGAGCAGACCGGGGTCGGCCAGCGGGTTGCGGGTGAGCGCCTGGAGCACCGAGCCGGACAGCCCGAACGCGGCCCCGGCCAGCAGACCGAGGACGGTCCGGGAGATCCGGTCCCGGACGACGATGTCGGCGTAGGTGCCGCTGTCGTGGAACAGCCCGTGCCAGATCAGGTCCGGCGCCAGCGATTTGGCGCCGACGCCGATACTCGCCACGGCGACGAACGCCAGCAGCACGACGGCCAGGAGCAGCCCGAGGGCACGCACCAGCCGTCGCTTCGGGGGCGCGGGGGCGGTTTCCGCGCGCTGTTCCGGAGGACTCTCGACCAACACGCGGTTAGGTTAGCCTATCCTCGCATTTGATCTCGATCCCGCCCGGCTGGCGGAGCCTCAGAGACCCAGCCTGGCCAGCGCCTTCTCCGCGTCCAGCGTGCAGGAGCCGTCCCCGGCAGCCGCCCAGGCCGCCGCACACAGTGCCCGCAGACCGTCCAGCGGAGACCCCTCCCCCGACAGCTCCAGCTGCCCGGAGCCCGCCGTTGCGGTCCAGCCCCCGCAGCGGAAGCCCTCGCCCTCCTTCGCCACCTCCGGCTGCCCGGTGAGCAGCCCGCGCAGATCGGCGTCCACGAAGGTCGGCCGGTGCTGCGGCGGGGCGGCGAGCAGCTGGGCGCCGTCGGTGACGCCGGTCAGCACCAGCAGCGAGTCGACCTCGCCGTTGTGGGCGCCCTCGATGTCGGTGTCCAGCCGGTCCCCGACCACCAGCGGCCGCTTCGCGCCGGTGCGCAGGATGGTCTCCTTGTGCATCGGGGGCAGCGGCTTGCCCGCCACCTGCGGCTCGGCACCGGTGGCGATCCGGACGACCTCCACGGCCGCGCCGTTGCCCGGTGCGATGCCCCGCCCGCTCGGGATGGTCAGGTCGGTGTTGGACGCGAACCACGGCACCCCGCGCGCCACCGCGTACGACGCCTCCGCGAACCGCCCCCACACGAAGTCCGGCCCGCCATATCCCTGCGCCACGGCCGCCGGGTCGTCGTCGGCCGAATCCACCGGGGTCAGCCCGCGCTCGCGCAGCGCCACCCGCAGCCCCTCGCCGCCGATCACCAGCACCTTCGCCCCGGCCGGGACCTGCTCGCTGATCAGCCGGGCCACCGCCTGCGCGGAGGTGATGACGTCGTCGGCGCCGGTCGGTATGCCCAGCTCGGTGAGATGGTCCGCCACGGTGTCCGGGGTGCGCAGCGCGTTGTTGGTGACATACGCGAGGTGCATGCCCTCGGCGCGGGCGTCGGCCAGCGAGTCCACGGCGTGCGCGATGGCCTCACCGCCCGCGTACACCACCCCGTCCAGGTCGAGCAGCGCCGTGTCGTACGCCTCGTGCAGGGGCCGCTCGCTGCCCTCGGGGCTCGTCCTGACGCTCCGGCTCATCCGTATCGCTCCTCGTTCGACGCTCTTTCCCCCGATCATCCCGCAACGCGCTCGCGCACGTACGATGCCGGGATGAACATCGCAGGTCACTCGGAAGCAACGGCGCCCCGAGGTCTGGAACTCACCCCGTTCCGCGGCCTTCGTTACGACCCCGAACGGGTCGGCAGTCTGGCCTCCGTCACCTCCCCGCCGTACGACGTGGTGGTACGCCCGGACGGCCTGCACCACCTCCAGGACGCCGACCCGTACAACATCGTCCGGCTGATCCTGCCCCAGGCCGACACGCCCGACGTGCGCAACGAACAGGCCGCCGACACCCTGCGCCGCTGGCTCGCCGCCGGCATCCTCGCCCCCGACCCGGTCCCCGCCCTGTACGTGTACGAGCAGCAGGACGTGGAGGGCCTGCTCCAGCGCGGTGTCATCGGTGCCCTGCGCGTCTCGGAGCCGGAGGAGGGCGTCGTCCTCCCGCACGAGGACGTGATGGACCCGGTGGTCGCCGACCGCGCGGGCCTGATGCGCGCCACCCGCGCCAACCTGGAGCCCCTGCTGCTGACCTACCGCGGCGACGGCGCCACCTCCGAGGCGGTCGAGCGCACGGCGAAACTCCCGCCCCTGCTGACGACGACCACCGAGGACGGCGTACGGCACCGCCTCTGGGGCCTCACCGACCCCGCCGAGCTGGCCCTCGTCCGCGAGGACCTCGCCCACCACCAGGCCCTCATCGCCGACGGCCACCACCGCTGGGCCACCTACCGCCTGCTCCGCGCCGAGCAGACCTCCCCCGGCCCGTGGGACCAGGGCCTGGTCCTGCTGGTCGACACCGCCCGCTATCCGCTGCGCGTCCGCGCCATCCACCGCCTGCTGCACGGCCTGCCGGTGGCGGACGCCCTCGCCGCGGTGGGCGACCTGTTCCGGGTACGGCGGCTCGCGGTCCCGCTCGCCGAGGCGCTGGAGGCGCTGGCCGAGGCGGCCGCCGAGGGCAACGCCTTCCTGCTGGCCGGTGACGGCGACTTCCACCTGCTGGACCGGCCCGACCCGGACCTGCTGGCCCGCGCGGTCCCCTCCGGCCACCCGGACGCCTGGCGCACCCTGGACGCGACGGTCCTGCACAGCGTGCTCCTCGACCAGGTGTGGCACATCCCCGAGGACTCCCCCGCGCACATCGCGTACATCCACGACACGGCGGCCACGGTCAGCAAGGCGGAACGCGGCGGCGGCACGGCGGTGCTCCTGCATCCGGTACGCGAGGAGGTCGTGCGCGAGCTGGCCCGCCAGGGCGTGACGATGCCCCGCAAGTCGACGTCCTTCGGGCCGAAGCCCGCGTCGGGGCTGGTGCTGCGGGTGCTGGACATCTGAGGCGGGGGTTCTACGGGCTCCGGGCTCCGGGTTCCGGGCTCCGGGCTCCGGGCTCCGGGCTCCGGGCTCCGGGCTCCGGGCTCCGGGCTCCGGGCTCCGGGCATGAAAAAAGGGCGGGACCGCTGGGGTCCCGCCCTTCTTCAGGTGCTTCCGGCGCGCCGAGGATCAGTCCTCGGTGTGGCGCTCGGTGGTGTCCTTGACCTCGACGACCTTGGGCTCGGCGGCCTTCGGCTCATCGCCCTCCGACTCGTCGGTCTCGTCGGCCGCCTCGACCTCGGGCTCGTCGTCGGTCGTGGTGTTCTCGTCGACCACGACCGTCACCACGGTCTCGGACTCGGCGTCGTCCTCGTCCATCGCGTCGACGAACTCGACACCGTCCAGCTCGGCGAGCCGGTCGGAGGCGTCCGTGCTGCCGTCCCGGTCGGCCTCGACAGCCTTGCCGAACCACTCCCGCGCCTCGGTCTCCCGGCCGGCGGCCAGCAGGGCGTCGGCGTAGGCGTAGCGCAGGCGGGCGGTCCAGGGCTGGATGGAGTTGGAGGCCAGCTCCGGGCTCTGGAGCGTCACGATGGCCGCGTCCAGCTGGTCCATGTCACGCCGGGCACCGGCCGCGACGAGCCGCATCTCGACCTGGCCGGCCTTGTCCAGCTTCTGCACCTCGGGGGCACCGGCCATGTCCAGCGCCTTCTCCGGACGCCCGAGCCCACGCTCGCAGTCGGCCATCACGGGCCACAGCTCGGTGTTACCGGTCATCCGACGCGCGGCACGGAACTCGGCCAGGGCCTCGCTGTACTTCTGGGTGGCGTACGCCGCGAACCCGGCGGCCTCGCGCACGGCGGCCACACGGGACGCCAGACGCAGGGCCACCCGCGAGTAGCCGTAGGCACCCTCGGGGTCCTCGTCGATGAGCCGGGCGACCATCACCAGGTTCCTGGCGACGTCCTCCGCGAGCGTCTTCGGGAGGCTCTGCAGCTCCTGGCGGACGTCCTTGTCGACCTCGTCGCCGGTGACGTCCTCGGGGATCGGCAGCCGCTTGATCGGCTCACGGTCACGGTCCCGCTCGTCACGGCCACGGTATCCACCCCGGTCGCCGCCACGGTCGTCGCGGCCCCGGTACCCACCGCGCTCGCCCGGCCGGGCGCCACGGTCGTCACGGCCCCGGAAACCACCCCGGTCGCCGCCACGGTCATCGCGACCCCGGAAGCCACCACGGTCGCCACCGCGGCTGTCGTCGCGGCGGAAGGCCGGACGGTCGCCGGAGCGCTCGTCCCGACGGAAGGGGGGACGGTCACCACCACGGTCATCGCGACCCCGGAAGCCACCACGGTCGTCGCCACGGCGGTCATCCCGACGGTCGTCACGGCGGTCGTCGCGGCGGAAGGCCGGGCGGTCGCCGGAGCGCTCGTCCCGACGGAAGGCCGGACGGTCCCCGCCACGGCGATCGTCATCACGGCGGAACGACGGGCGGTCGCCGGACCGGTCGTCGCGGCGGAAGCCACCCCGGTCGTCACGACGGTCGTCGCGGCGGAAGTCGCCACGGCTGTCGTCACGACGGAAGGCCGGACGGTCACCGGAGCGGTCGTCGCGACGGAACGAGGGGCGGTCGCCACCACGGCTGTCGTCACGACGGAACGACGGGCGGTCGCCCGAACGCTCGTCGCGGCGGAAGGAGGGACGGTCGCCGGAACGGTCGTCACGGCGGAAGCCGCCACGGTCGCCACCACGGCTGTCGTCACGGCCCCGGAAACCGCCACGGTCGTCGCCTCGGCGGTCGTCACGACGGTCGTCGCGGCGGAAGTCACCACGGCTGTCATCGCGACGGAACGAGGGGCGGTCGCCACCGCGACGGTCGTCGTCGCGACGGAAGGCCGGACGGTCCCCACCACGGTTGTCATCGCGGCGGAAGGAGGGACGGTCACCGGAGCGGTCGTCACGGCGGAACCCACCACGGTCGCCACCACGGTCGTCGCGGCGGAAGTCGCCACGGCTGTCGTCACGACGGAACGCGGGGCGGTCGCCACCACGGCGGTCGTCGTCCCGGCGGAACGACGGACGGTCGCCGGAACGGTCGTCGCGGCGGAACCCACCACGGTCGCCACCGCGATCGTCACGGCGGGCGCCACCACGGTCGTCGTCGCGACGGAACGAGGAGCGGTCACCGGAACGGTCGTCGCGGCGGAAGCCGCCACGGTCGCCGCCACGGTCGTCACGGCGGTCGCCGCCACGGTCGTCACGGCGGAAGGGGGGACGGTCGCCGCCACGGCGGTCGTCACCACGGTCGTTGGACCGACGCGGGCCACCGCGGTAGCCGCCACGGTCACCGCGGTCACCACCGTCCCGTCGCCGCTGATCGCGCTCCGGCCGGTCGTCGGGAGAGTTGGTGGACATCGGGTGACTCCTGTCTTCGGGTACCACAAGCATTGTAAAAACAAAAGGACCCCTGGTCCCAGCTGAACGCTGGGACCAGGGGTCCTCCAAAGATTGTTCGGCGGCGTCCTACTCTCCCACAGGGTCCCCCCTGCAGTACCATCGGCGCTGTGAGGCTTAGCTTCCGGGTTCGATATGTAACCGGGCG
>NZ_JBIVDK010000008.1:0-220640 GCF_044747085.1 Streptomyces sp. NPDC090119
AACGGAGCGATCAACGCCCACGACTCATCGGTCAGTTCATGCCTACGCACCACGAACGGACCAACGAGCCATCGACTTTCCGGACACCCCCTAGGGCAGGGTGCGGCACAGCAGCGCCGCCGGACCCTGCCGGGCACCCAGCCGCGTGGTGAACGCGATCCCGGCCGCGTACTCGTTCACCTGGCACTGGCCCTTGTACGCGCCCTGGGCGAACTCGCCGCCCACCCCGTCCGGGGGCCGGTTGTCCGAGCGGTCGAACCACACGGTCCGCCCGCCGCCCGCCAGCGCCGTCCGGGCCGGTGCGCACAGCGCCGACGACACCCGCTCGCCCCGCAGGCCGTAGCCGATCAGGAACGCGCCCGACGGGCACTGGAGCTTGGTGTACCCGGACGCCCAGTCGCCGCCCGAGACGAACCGCTCGTCCTTGACGACGCTCTGCGCCCCGTCCGCCGCCCGGAGATCGGCCGCACCCGCGTCCGTGCACAGCCCGCGCCCGCCGGTGCTGCTCAGCCCGGCCAGCCGCAGCCCGTCCGGGCAGGCCGCCTTGTACGCGCCCGCGTCCCAGTCCCCGGTACCGCGCACCCGCAGCGACTCCACGGAGTCCCCATGGTCGGTGTTGAGCATCTTCCACACGGCGGCCGTCGGTACGGGCCCGGTCTTCCCCGGTGTGTCCATCAGGTGCCGCCAGGCGGTGGCCCGCCAGTCGCCCGAGTCGAGGAGACCGGAGCGGCGGCCGCCCTCGTCGTACCGCAGCAGCGCCCAGTCGTCGTGTCCGTCGAAGCCGACCAGCGGCCAGTACGCGAAGTCGGCGTCGTGGTCGGTGAAGTAGTCGGTGATGTTGCCGAACCAGGCGCGGGTCGCGGGGTTGGTCTCCCCGGCACCGGCGCCGAACTCGCTGATCCACACCGGCGCGGTGTAGTGGCGGCCGGACTCCTCCACGAAGAACGCCTCGTCGGTGAGCGCCGCGTTCAACTCGCCCCGTGACAGGTCCTGGTAGCGGGCGTCGTGCGTCTCGCCGATCCCCGTGGCACCGCTGTGCCGGGGGCCGGTGTAGCCGTAGAAGTGGGCCGAGTAGACCAGCTTGTGCGAGTCGACCAGGGTGTGCGAGAGGGTACGGGCCGGGGCCAACTGGGGGCGGCCGTGCGGGAGTCCGTCCACCGGGAGGCCGGTCCAGTTGATGCCCTCGATCACGATGAGCAGCCTGGGGTTGGCCTCGGTGAGGATGCGGTCGCCCGCCGTCTGGGCCGCCGCGTACCAGTCGTGCGCGTCGCCCAGGCCCCAGTTGGGGTCGTCCAGGATGTCCCGGCGGACCTCGTTGTACAGGTCGGCCCCGACCACGCCGGGTACGTTCGCGTAACGCCGGGCCATGAACACCCAGTCGTCCGCCCATGCTTGCGTGGACTGGCCGCTGTTCCAGCGCTCGTTGCCGTCGATGCCGCAGCACCAGCGGGACGTGTTGGTGTGGTTGTTCAGGATCACCGCGAACCCGGCCTGACCGAGCGCGTCCACCACCGCGTCGTACACCTGGAGCGGGGTCTTGCCGCGCAGCTGCGGGTTGGCGGTGACCGCCGCGTCCGGGACGGGAGTCGTGCGGTGGACCAGCTCGTTGGAGAAGGGCAGCCGGATGGTGTTCACGCCCAACTCGCGGAAGTCGGCGAGCAGTCGGGCGATCGGCACCCGGTCCAGGCCCAGCGGGATGTCGTGCGCGTTCTGCCCCGCGTGGTGGTTGGCCGGGTCGTCCACACTCCCGCTGCCGGTCCAGGAGCCCTGTGCGCCGTCCCAGTTGGCCGCCTTCAGCCGGAACCGGTTCCCCCGGCTGTCCACGATGTACCGGCCCCGCGTCGACAGCGGGGCCGACCAGTCGGCGGCAACCTGCTTGGCGGACTGCGCGACCGGCGCCGGTGTGGGCACCGGTGCGGCGTGGGCCGTGATGGTCAGGCTGGAGGCGAGCAGCAGCCCGGCGGCGGTGGCGGCCAGACGCAGGGAACGGGGAGCGGTCGGCATGGAGGCGGCCCTCGGCTGTGATGGGGGGTGGGAGCGCAGTGTCCACCACGGCGCGGCCGTCACGGAAGGCACCCGGGCGGCCGGTCCCGTCACATCCGTTCACACCCAACTCTCAAGCGTTCACGGCCAGTTCGGCCCAGATGGTCTTACCCCGGTGCTCCCGCCGGGTGCCCCAGCGCTCGGTGAGCTGGGAGGTGATGGTCAGACCGCGGCCGTGCTCGTCGTCGTCCTCGGCCTGCCGCAGCTGCGGGGCCGTACTGCTGTCGTCGGTGACCTCGATGATCAGCGCCTCGTCCCGGACCAGGCGCAGCCGGATCGGCCCCTCCGAGTAGCGGACCGCGTTCGTGACCAGCTCGCTGACCACCAGGGTCGCGGTGAACGACAGGTCCCCCAGATGCCAGTGCCCGAGCCGCTCGTCGGTGCGCTCACGGGCCAGCGAGACCGCCTGCGGCTCGTTCGGCAGCGACCAGGACGCCACCTTGTCGGCGCCCAGGGTGAGCGTGCGGGCGACCAGCAGCACCCCGTCGTCGGCCGGGTGGTGCGGCGCCAGATCATGCAGCAGCGCGTCGCAGATGTCCGGCAGCGGCCGGTCTCGTGGCTGCAACGCGCTGTTCAGCCGGGTCAGTTGGTCCCCGGAGTCCGGACTCGCGTCCCGCAGCAGCACCGGGTTGCACAACACCATCAGCGTGCCCGCGGGCACGTCGAAGTGCCCCGCGCGATAGCGGGGCGCGCCCCGGCCCAGCGCCGGGCCGACCGGCACCTGCGCGAAGGTCACCGGCTCGTCCGGCCGGGCCACCGCGGGCGGCGGATGGCCCGCGCTGGCCACCGTGCACCGGCCCGCCATCGGGTCGTACACCGCGTACAGACACGAGGTGCCCGCGCGCAGGCTGTCCAGGGACTCGTCCGGGTGCCGCGACTCCTCCGCGTCCAGCCGTCCCACCAGGTCGTGCAGCCGCTCCAGCAGCTCCTCGGGCGGCAGGTCGAGCGAGGCCAGCGCGCCGATCGCGGCCCGCAGACCACCCATCGTGACGGCGGCCCGGATGCCCCGCGTGGGCGGCTCCCCGACGACCAGGGCCACCCGCGCCCCGGACAGCGGGATGATGTCGAACCAGTCCCCGCTGGTGCTGCTCGGCAGATAGCTGTGCGCCGTGGCCACCGCGCTGTGCCCCGGCACATGTGCCGGACGCAGACTGAGCTGGAGGATACGGGCCACCGAGCGCTCCCGCGTGTACAGGCGCGCGTTGTCCAGGCACAGCGCGGTGTGCCGGGTCAGCTCGGTCGCCAGCCGCAGATCGTCCTCGGAGAACGGCGCGGTGCCCCGGCCCCGGTAGAAACGCGCGAGCCCCAGCACCCCGCCCCGCGCGGCCAGCGGCACCGCCATCTTTGAGTGCGCGCCGTCCGCCTGGGCGACCTCCTGCCCGCGGTGTCCGACAGGTGCCTCCTCGTGCCCGGTGTCGAGCAGCGGGCGCCCCTCGGTCAGCACCTGCTTGAACTGCGAGGTGAGCCCCGGTTCCATCACACAGCCGACCTCCACCGCCCGGTGCCCGTTGGCCGCGCGCACCGACCGGTACCCGGCGCAGCGCAGCAGCAGATCGTGGCCGAGCGCCTCCGCGTCCGGCACATCGCCCCGCAGCACCGCGTCCAGCACGTCGATCACCACCGTGTCGGCCAGGTCGGGCACGCTGACGTCCGCCAGCTCCTGCGCCGTGCGCACCGTGTCGAGGCTGGTGCCGACCCGGGCGCTCGCCTCCCGCAGCACGCTCAGCCGGACCTGCGCCCGGTGCCGCTCGGTGGCGTCCACGACGCTGAGCGCCACCCCCGGCCGCCCGCCGTCCGCGTCCCGCAGCCGGAACGCGGACAGCGCCAGCACCCGGTCCGGCGCGTCCGGCGTGGCCCCGCCCGCCACCTCCACGTCCCGCCGGGGCTCCCCGGTGGCCAGCACCTCCCGCAGCATGGCCTCCACCGGCTCCTGGTGCAGTCCCGCCGCCCAATGGTGGAACGGCTGCCCGAGCGCCCCGCCCAGCGGCAGCGCGCCGAAGTCCCCGGCCGCGTCGTTGAAGCCCACCAGCCGCAGCGTGCCGTCGAGCACGTACAGCGGGTGCGGCGAGTCGGCGAACAGCGCGTCGAGCACGGCCCGGTCCAGGTCACGTCCTCGGTCGGGGGCCCTGTGGTGGGATGTGTTCACCCCTCCAGACTGCGCCGCGAGCCACGTCGTGTCGTGCCGACCGCACCCCCGCCCACCTGCCGTGCGCACCGTTCGTGCGCCACGCCCATCTGTGCCAAGCTCGACACATGACTCCCGCAAACACGACCGGCAACGAGGGCACCACGCTGTACTACGGCGACCTGTCCGCGCCGCACGTGCTCCAGGTCTTCCTGGAGATGCGCGACCGTGCCTCCGCCCGTATGGCCAAGACGCTCCTGGACACCATCCAGCAGGGCGCCGACGACGGAAAGTACGCGGTGAAGTTCCACTTCGCCGGGACGATGGACGACACCGTGGGCGGCAACGGCGACCAGAAGGCGCTCAGCGCCCTCGCCGCCGCCAGTGACGAGGGGCAGAAGCAGTTCATCGAGTACCTCGGCGCCCTCTTCGACCACCAGCCCTTCCCGCCCGCGGAGGACAAGTTCTCCCAGGGCTCGGTGCTGCTGTCGGTCGCCGGTGACGTGGACGGCCTGCGCTCCACCGACTTCGACCACAAGGTCTCCGACGAGACCTATCTGACCTGGGCCGGGGAGTCCATCGCCACCTTCGAGACCTTCGGCCTGCCCGGCACCCCGGCCGTCTGGTACGACAAGGACAACATCCCCGTCACCACGGTCGAGGGTGAAGTGGACACCGATCCGCAGAAGTTCCTCGCCGCGATCAAGTCGTCCTGACCGCACCGGATGCGCGGCCCGGCCGCTGGGTAGGGAACGACCGTCCGGCCGTCGGGCCGGGCGGTCGACGCGTGTGTGACGGGCACGCAGGGAGGGGACAGGGCACATGACTTCCGAGCGGGAGGCCGGTGGCCGGGTGCTGGCGGTCGCGGTGTACGACGGGCGGCTGCTGCTGGTGAGCCAGGGGGACGACGCCTCCTGGACCCTGCCCTCCGGCACCGCCGAACCGGCCGAGACACCGGGCGCGACGGCCGAGCGCGTCGTGTACGAACTCACCGGCTACCTCGTCGACGGCACCGAACCGCTCGGCCCGCCGGACGGAGAGTCCCCGGACGCCGTCCCGGCCGTGGTGTGCCAGCTGCTCACCGACTCGCCCTCCGGCGGGGCCTCGCTCCCGGCCGAGCAGATCCGCTGGGTCCCCTTCGCGGACGCCGACCGGGACGCGCTGCCGTCGGCCGTGCGGGCCTACCTCCAGGGCCACCGTCCCGTCTGATCAGCCGCCGAGGAACTTCTCCCGGTCGACCACCGCCCGGTCGATCCCGCCCTCCGCGACCGGCGCGCCCGAGCCGTCGACGGCCCGCACCACGAAGGTGAGCCGTCCGCCCGACGTGCCCGGCTACGACAGGGGCGGTACGGAGAGATCCCCGTACCGCCCCTTCACCGGCCGCCGTGCGGTGTCACTCGGCGGACGCCTGCTCCTTCTCGCCGGACTCGTCCGGCTCCGGGTGACGCACACTCAGGTGCAGTGAGTCGTCCCGCACGTCGGCGACGATCGTGTCGCCCTTCTCGACCCCGCCGGACAGCACCAGCTCCGCGATCCGGTTGTCCAGCTCGGTCTGGATCGTGCGGCGCAGCGGACGCGCGCCGAACTCCGGCTTGTAGCCGTGCGCCACCAGCAGCTTCTTCGCCGCCTCGGTGACCTCCAGACCGATGCCCTGCGCCCGCACCCGCTTGGCGCTGCGCGCCAGCAGCAGGTCGATGATGTGCCCGAGGTTCTGCTCGCTGAGCGCGTGGAAGACGATCGTCTCGTCGATCCGGTTCAGGAACTCCGGCGGGAAGTGCCCCTGGAGCACCGACTCCAGCTCGCCCCGGATCTCGTCCACCTTGCCCTGGTGGGCGAGGATCAGTTGCGAGCCGATGTTGCTCGTCAGGATGACCACCGTGTTGCGGAAGTCGACGGTACGGCCCTGCGAGTCGGTGAGGCGGCCGTCGTCCAGCACCTGGAGCAGGGTGTGGAAGACATCCGGGTGCGCCTTCTCCACCTCGTCGAACAGCACCACGCTGTACGGCTGGCGGCGCACCTTCTCGGTGAGCTGGCCCGCCTCGTCGTAGCCGACGTAGCCGGGCGGGGAGCCGACCAGGCGGGAGACCGTGTGCTTCTCCTGGAACTCGCTCATGTCGAACCGGATCAGCCGGTCCTGGTCACCGAAGAGCAGCTCCGCGAGCGCCTTCGCCAGCTCCGTCTTGCCGACGCCCGTCGGACCGAGGAACAGGAAGGAACCCACCGGACGGTCCGGGTCGCCCATGCCCGCCCGGTTGCGGCGCACCGCCTGGGCGATGGCGAGGACCGCCTCGTCCTGGCCGACCACGCGGTCGTGCAGCGCGTCCTCCAGCTTGAGCAGGCGCTCCTTCTCGCTCTCGGTCAGCTGCGCCACCGGGATGCCGGTGCGGCGGGACACGATCTCCGCGATGTCGTTCTCGGTGACCGCGACCACGCCCTCACGGCGCTCCTCGATCTGCGCGAGCTCGGTCTCGATCTCGGCGATGTGGTGCTTGAGCTCCTTGGCGCGGTCGAACTCCTCGGTGGCGACCGCCTCGTCCTTCTCCCGGTTCAGCCGGGCGAGGGAGTCCTCGCGGTCCTGCACCTCCTTGGACTTGCCGCGCGAGCGCAGCCGCACCCGCGCACCGGCCTGGTCCAGCAGGTCGATCGCCTTGTCGGGCAGGAACCGGTCCGCGATGTACCGGTCCGACAGCTCGGCCGCCGCGACCAGCGCCGCGTCGCTGAACCGGACCTGGTGGTGCGCCTCGTAGGCGTCCCGCAGCCCCTCCAGGATCTGGACGGTCTCCTCGACGCTGGGCTCGGGCACCTTCACCGGCTGGAAGCGGCGCTCCAGCGCGGAGTCCTTCTCCACGTACTTGCGGTACTCGTCCAGCGTGGTGGCGCCGACGACATGCAGCTCGCCGCGGGCCAGCGCGGGCTTGAGGATGTTCCCGGCGTCCATCGAGCCCTCGCCGCCGGAACCGGCGCCGACGACCGTGTGCAGCTCGTCGATGAAGAGGATCACGTCCTGGGACGCGGACGTCACCTCGTCGATGACCTTCTTCAGCCGCTCCTCGAACTCGCCGCGGTACTTCGCCCCGGCCACCAGACCGGCCAGGTCCAGCTCGACGACCCGGCGGCCCTCCAGCGTGCGCGGCACGTCACCGGAGACGATCCGCTGGGCGAGGCCCTCCACGATGGCGGTCTTGCCCACACCGGGCTCACCTATCAGCACCGGGTTGTTCTTGGACCGGCGGGACAGGATCTCGATGGTCTGCTCGATCTCCTCACCGCGCCCCACCACCGGGTCGAGCTTCCCGGAGCGGGCGTCGGCGGTGAGATCGCGCCCGTACTCGTCCAGCGTGGGTGTGCTGCTCGGCTCCTGCCGGGCCTCGGCCTTCGCGGCGGAACCGGCGTCGCGGGCCACCTTGCCGGTGTCCACGCCCAGATTGCGGGCCACCGAGGCGGCCTGGTCGTTGCCCGGGTCGAGCAGCGCCTGCAGGATGTGCTCCGGGCCGATGTACGAGGCACCGGTCGCCTGGGAGACGGCGTGCGCCCCGATCAGTACGCGCTTGGCGGCCGGGGTCAGCCCCGGCTCGGCCGACGGGGTGCCGCTGCCCGCGGGCAAGGCCGCCTCCAACTCCTTGGCCAGGTCGTCCGGGTCGGTACCGGAGCGGGCGAGCAGGGTGCGGGACGGCTCGACCTGGGTGGCCGCCCACAGCAGATGCTCGGTGTCCAGGTCCTCGCTGCCGTCCTCGGCGGCGCGCTGCGAGGCACGCGCGATCAGCTCACGCGCGGAGTCGGTCAGCAGCCGGCCGACCGGAACGCGCTGTACCGCCGGTGGCGAGGACGCCGCGGACATCCCGAAGAAACGATTCAACAGGTCGGAAAACGGGTCTGACGATCCGAAAGAACCGAACGCACCCATAGGTGGCACTGACATATGCGCATCAGCCTCCTCTGTCTTCCCTCACGGGAACCCCAGCTAATCACAGAGGAGTTACGGAAGTCGCCGTCCATCACACATCCAACTCCGGCCGTGCTCAGTGGTGGAGAAGCCGCGCGAGCAGCAGGTAGGCGCGTTGTTCCGCCGCCGCGAGCGCCGCCGGATCGATGCCCGCCGAGAGCAGTTCGCCCGCCGCCGCGTCGTCCGCCTCACGCAACTCCACCACGGCCACGGCGAGATGGACCGGGATCACCGGATGCGGTGGCCGGGAACGGAACACCAGCGCGCGCTCGGCCCGTTCGGTCGCCTCGGTGCACTGCGCGAGCGCCCGCTCCACCCGCACCGCCGCCCGGTCGTGCACCACCAGCAGCGCGCACACCAGCCCGATCGTGATGCCGAGCAACGACCCGAGCCCCCGGTCCACGATCAGCTCCTCCGGGGACTCCGGGTCGGCCAGATCGCTCAGCAGCAGCGCCAGCGGGGTCAGGAAGACCACGCCCAGGCCGTAGTTGCGTACGACCATGTACTCCATCAGGAACTCCAGCGCCACGACCACCAGCGCCAGCAGCACCGGACCCGGGTGACCCGCCAGCACCCCGAGGGCGATCATCAGACCGAGGGCCGTGCCCAGGGTGCGCTGGACGGCCCGCTGGACCGTGGTGCGGACGTTGACCGAGTGCAGCACCGCCGCCGCCGAGATCGCCGCCCAGTATCCGTGCCCGAGGCCCAGTGCCAGCGCCGCACCGCCCGCCACCAGCGTGCCCAGCACCATCCGCAGCGCGGGCACCAGCAGCACCGACACCGGCTTGCGCCCGCCCGGCCGACCTCGCACCAGCACCCAGGCCCGCCGCGCCCCCGGATCGTCCGGCACCGGCGCGCGCGGCGAGAAGCGGCGGCCCGGCTCGCGGGGCAGCGAGGAGTACGCGGCGAGGTCGGCCAGCACCTGCGGATACCGCTGCTGCCGGTCGGCCAGCATGGCCGCCTGGGTGCGCAGCAGCCGGGCCAGCTCCGGCGGGTCCTCGGGAGTGCCGCGTGTGGAGTCGATCAGCAGCGACCAGGACAGGTCCGTCAGCCGCACACAGGTGTTGTCCTCACCGGGCCGCTTGGCGGTGGTCGGCGGCGCCAGCCCGAGCGAGTCGTACGCCTGGAGCACCGCCCCCGTCGCCCGGTGCCGGGAGCGGCCCACCCCGCCCATCGCCGTGTCCAGCAGCTCGGCGAGCTGGCGCAGGGCGGCGGCCACCGCCAGCCGCTGCGGGCGGTCGGGATGGACCAGGCGGCCCAGCACCGCCAGCACCCACGCCAGCAGCGAGCCCGCCACCGCCATGCCGGTGCGCGGCAGCACCTGGCCCGGCGTGGTGGTGGCGTTGGCGGCCACCGCGAAGGAGAACAGCAGCAGGATCGCGCCCAGCCCGCCGAGCCCGGTCGCGTCGCAGACGTACTTGCACACGCCCGCCACCAGCGCCGTCGCCGCGACCACCACCGCCGCTCCGGCCACGCTGGACCAGGGGCGCGCCACCGACGCCAGCGCCGAACCGAGGCCCACACACGCCGTCATGGCCAGCGCGACCCACGCCAGCGCCTTCGCCCGGCGGCGGTAGGGCAGATTCCGGCCGAACGTCGTGGTGAACGCCCCGAGCATCCCGTACACCGCGAGATCGGGCCGTCCGGCCAGCACCACCGGCAGGCCCGCCAGCGCCATGGCCAGCGCCGCGCGCACCGCGAACAGCAGCGCGCCGTCCACTCGCTGCAGGGCCAGCACCCCGCGCGGGAACAGCACCTGCCCGACGCCGGAGGTGTCCCACCGACGCCCGCCGCCGCTGCCGGCGGGGGAGGAACGGCGCGAAGGGGACATGTTCGGTGTATACCACCTGGCCCGGCCCCAGTCCTGATCGACTTGGGGGGAGAGGAGGGGCCTTGTGCGGGCGATGTCATCTGCCGGGCCGGAAGCGGCGGACGGGCTAGGCCCTGTCGTCACATTCCCGGCGTCCGCCCGAAGGGCGGGCGGGGCGGCGTCAGGTGCGTGCTCTCGGCGTGCCGGGCGCGGGCCCTCGTACTGGACGTACGTGGGCTCGCGTCCGGTGCGGCGAGAGTGCGTGCATGGCGTCGCCCCGCAGGCGGGAATGTGACGACAGGGCCTAAGGTGGGGCCGTATGAGCATGTGGCTGTCCGCGGTTCCCAGGCTTGCCGGTTCGCTCGTCGTCGGAGCGGTCGTCGGTGTCGTCATCGGGCTGACCGGTCATCCGGCGTCGCTGGCCACCCTGTGCGGCATCGCCGCGGTGGGCACCGTCTTCGTGGTCACCGGCTGGATCGCGCTGTGGCCCATGGACGCCGAGGCCACCCACGCCAACGCCCGGCGTGAGGACTTCCGGCCCGCCGTGGACGAACTCGTGGTCGTCGGCGTCTCGCTGTGCGGGCTCGGCGGCATCGTGCTGATGCTGGTCGCCCACCGCAGCGACGACGACACCGGCGCGGCCGCGGCCGTCGCCCTGCTCGGCGTCCTGATGGCCTGGGCCGCGCTGCACCTGATGTACACGACCCGCTACGCCTACCTGTACTACGGCCCGGCCAAGGGCGGCATCGACTTCAACTCCGAGCTGAAGCCCGCCTATCCGGACTTCTTCTACTTCAGCTACAACCTCGGCATGACCTACCAGGTCTCCGACACCAGTGTCTCCCACCCGCTGATCCGGTCGGTGGCGCTCCGGCACTGTCTGCTGTCGTACCTGTTCGGCATCAGCGTGCTGGCCACCACCATCAACCTGGTCGCGGGCGTCGTCACCGGCTGATCAGCAGGCGCCGACCCACTCGGTGGCGCCGTCCGTGAAGATCTGCCGCTTCCAGATCGGCACGTCGTGCTTGAGGGTGTCGATCAGCTTGCGGCACGCGGCGAACGCCTCCGCGCGGTGCGGGCAGGAGACCGCGGTGATCACCGCGACGTCCCCGATCGCCAGCAGACCCGTACGGTGCACGGCGGCCAGCGCGCGCACCGGGAACTCGGCCGCGATCTCCTCGGCCACCCGGCGCAGCTCGGCCTCGGCGGACGGGTGCGCGCTGTACTCCAGGGACGACACGGACCTGCCGCCGTCGTGGTCGCGGACCGTGCCGACGAACAGGGCGGTGCCGCCCGCCGCGTCGTCACCGACCGCGCCGTACACCTCGTCGAGGGAGAGTGCGGTGTCGCGCAGGCCGAGCAGGCGGATGGGGGAGGGGAGCAGGGTGGGGAGCGACATGAGGTGATCCGGTTTCCGGGTGAGAGGGGAGATGGGCGGGGTACGGGGCCGGTCAGCCGCCCGCGAAGGGCGGGAGCACCTCGACCGTGGCGCCGTCCCGCAGCGTGACCGAGGCGTGGTCGCGGACGCCGACCGGGTCGCCGTCCACCAGGAACGAGCAGACCTTCAGCACCTGCGCGAAGCGCGGCTCGTGCGCGTGGCGGGACCGCGCCTGCTCCAGTGCCTGCGCGAGGGTCCCCGCGCGGTAGGGCTCCTCCGCCGTGCCCGCCGCGCCCTTGGCCGCGGCCCAGTAGCGGATGGTCCCCGTGGATGCCGTCTTCGTCTCCATGTCCTTCGCCTTCTCGGGTGGGTCGTGTCTGAGGTGGTCGGAGTGGGTCAGCCGGTGGGCAGCGGCAGCAGCTCCACCGCGTCCCCGGCCGCCGCGCCGCCGGGCGGGACCACGGCCAGCGCGTCGGCGAGGGCCAGCCCGCGCAGCATCGCCGGACCGTCGTACGGCAGCGGGGCCACCCCGGTGCCCGCCGCGCGCACCGGCAGCAGCCGGGTGTCACGCGGGTGGCCGGGGAGCGCCTCGGCGGTCACCGCCGTGCGCGGCCCGGGGTCGGCGTGGCCGCCCAGCGCGCGCAGCAGGGGCGCGGCCAGGGTGGCCGTACCGGCCACGGCGGCCAGCGGGTTGCCGGGGAGCCCGACCAGACGGCGGGCGCGGCCGTCCGGCGTGGCGGGCAGCTCGGCCAGCAGCATCGGGTGCCCCGGCCGTACCGAGACGGAGTCGACGATCAGCCGCGCGTCCAGCAGCCGCAGCGTCTCGTGCAGGAAGTCCACGGGTCCGGCCGCCGTGCTGCCGGTGGTGATCACGACGTCGGCGGGGGAGTGCGCCACGGCCTCCCGCAGCTCCGCCAGCCGGTCGGCCACGCGGTGGTGACCGATCACCTCCGCGCCGAGCCCGCGCAGCCAGGACGGCAGCAGCGGACCGAGCGCGTCCCGGACCCGGCCGCCGCGCGGCACCCCCGCCTCCAGCAGCTCGTCACCGAGGACGAACAGCTCCACGCTGGGCCGCCGGTGCACCACCAGCCGGTCGTAGCCGCTCGCGGCCGCGAGGCCCAGGACGGGCGGGGTGACGGCGGTCCCGGCCGGGAGCAGCGGCTCGCCGCTCGCGCACTCCTGCCCGCGCGGGCGCACGTCGTGGCCCTCGGGGAGCGGACCGGCGCCGGGGGCGGCGAGGTGGAGCAGGCTCGTGGACCGCTCCACCTCGCCGTGCTCGCGGCGCAGTACGGCGCTCGCACCCGGCGGCAGCGGCGCGCCGGTGGCGATCGGCACGGCGGCGCCCGCCGCGAGCGGTTCCGGCTGCTGACCGGCGAGTACGCCCCGCTCGCCCAGCCGCCACGGGCCGGGACCGGACACGGCCCAGCCGTCCATGGCGGAGGTGGCGAACGGCGGCAGATCGGTGAGCGCCGTCAGCGGCTCGGCCAGCGCGTGGCCGAGCGCGTCCTGAAGGGTGCGCGGCACACCGGGCAGCGGAAGCCCGGCGGTGGCACGCGCCAGGGACCGGGCCCGCTCCCAGGACGGGTGGTGTGCCGGGAGGCCGGTCATAGCGCCGCCGTGCCGTTCTCACGCTCGGCGGCCCACTGCTCGGCCAGCTCGGTCACCTTGCGGTTCGCCTCGGACACCGCGTCGGCGCCGCCGCCCTGCAGCGCGGCCGCGTAGCCGACCAGGAAGGAGGTGAGCGGGGCGGCCGGGCGGGCCACCTCGTGCGCGACCACCTTGGTCATGTCCAGCAGCCCGGCGACGTCGACATCGAGGTCGATGCCCAGCTCGGACTTGGCCGCCGCGATCCATTCGTGCATCTTGTTCACTTCGTCGGTCCTCACTCGTGGGTTACGGGTCTCAGCCGCCGATGGCCGACATGGGCCGGTCGGGACGGCGGAAGTCTTCGCTGTTGATGGCGTGGCCCGGGCCCTTGACGGCGATGCAGGAGCGCCAGGCGGCCTCCAGCGCGTCGTCGTCGGCGCCCGCCCGGAGCAGGGCGCGCAGGTCGGACTCCTTGGTGGCGAACAGACAGTTGCGCAGCTGCCCGTCGGCGGTGAGCCGCACCCGGTCGCAGTTGCCGCAGAACGGCCGGGTGACGCTCGCGATGACCCCGACGAACGAGTCGGTGCCGTCGATCCGCCACTCCTCGGCCGGCGCGTTGTCCTCGCGGGGTACGGGGGTGAGGGTGAAGCGCTCGCCGATCCGGTCCAGGATCTCGGCGGCGGTGACCATCTTCTCCCGCTCCCAGGCGCCCTGGGCGTCCAGCGGCATCGACTCGATGAACCGCATCCGGTAGCCGTTCTCCACGGCGAACGCGGTCAGGTCCGCGATCTCGTCGTCGTTGACCCCCCGCACCGGTACCGCGTTGACCTTGACCGGGTCGAGACCGGCGGCGCGGGCCGCGCGCAGCCCCTCCAGCACGTCGGTGAGCCGGTCGCGCCGGGTGATGGACGCGAACCGCTCCGGACGCAGGGTGTCCAGGCTGACGTTGACCCGCCCGAGCCCCGCCTCGCGCAGCGCGACCGCGGTCCGGGCCAGCCCGATGCCGTTGGTCGTGATGGACAGCTCGGGCGGCGTGTCCAGCGCGGAGATACGGGCGATCAGACCGGGCAGACCCCGGCGCACCAGCGGCTCGCCGCCGGTCAGCCGGACCTCGGTGATACCGAGCCGCCCGGTGGCGATGCCGACCAGGCGGACGATCTCGTCGTCGCTGAGCAGCTCGTCCTTGGGCAGCCAGGCCAGCCCCTCGGCGGGCATGCAGTACGTGCAGCGCAGGTTGCAGCGGTCGGTCAGGGACAGGCGGAGGTCGGTGTGGACGCGGCCGAAGCGGTCCACCAGCGGCTCCGGGGCGGGGCGCCGACGCGTACCGGTGACGGCGGAGTCGCTGTGCTGGTCGGTGAGCGGTCGGGACACGGGCCTGCCTTCTTCCTGTGCTGCCGGGCGGCGGTCGTACGGTGTGCGGTCTTCCCGCATCGGGCGGCGGTGGCGTGCTCCGGGTGGGCGTGTGGTGCGCACCGGCCACCCGGCGCCGGGGACGCCGCCCGGCCCGACCGGACGCGGCCGGGGCGCGACGCGTCCGCGACGCCGACGCGACCGGGACACACTCCGATGATCATCTCGGTCGGCGCCCCGGCCCCCGGACATCGCCACGCCGTCGGCCGCCTCCCCCCGGCCCGCGCGCTCGGCGCGGGCACGGGAGAGGCGGCGCAGGGCGCGGCACGTCATGGCGCGTCGGGTGTTCACGACGCGACGCGGTGGACCGGTGCGTGGGCGTGCGCGCTGACGGGGATGTGCTGGACGCCGATCCGCTTGCGGAACACCCAGTAGGTCCAGCCCTGGTAGAGCAGCACCAGCGGGGTGGCGAACCCGGCGACCCAGGTGATGATCCCCAGCGTGTACGAGCCCGCCGCCGCGTTGGTCGCGGTCAGGCTCCACGCCGCGTTCAGGCTGGACGGCATCACCTCGGGGAACAGCGCGAGGAAGAGCATCGCGGTGGACGCCACCACACTCAGCCCCGAGGCGATGAACGCCCGCCCCTCGCGGGCACCGAAGTTGAAGCCCAGCGACACCAGCACCGCGAGGACGGCGACCGCCTCCGCGATCAGGCTGCGCACGTTGCCGGTGTCGACCTGGGTCCAGGTCAGGAAGGCGAGCAGCAGCAGGACGGTCAGCACACCGGCGTTCTGCGCCAGATGCCGCGCCCGGTGCCGGATGCTGCCCACCGTCTTCAGCGAGGCGAACACCGCGCCGTGGAAGGTGAACAGCACGGTCGTGGTCACACCGCCCAGCAGCGCGTACGGCTGGACCAGTTCGGCGAGGCCGCCGTGGTACTCGTGGTCGGCGCCGATCGGCAGCCCGTGGACCATGGCGGCGAACAGCACGCCCCACAGGAAGGCCAGCACCAGCGAGGTGACGAAGACGATCGCCTCCCAGTTGCGCTTCCAGCGCTCACCGTCGCGCTTGTGCCGGTACTCGAAGGCCACGCCGCGCAGGATCAGGCAGACCAGGATGACGAACATCGGCAGGTAGAAGCCGCTGAACATCGTCGCGTACCAGTCCGGGAAGGCGGCGAAGGTCGCACCGGCCGCGGTGACCAGCCAGACCTCGTTGCCGTCCCAGACGGGGCCGATGGTGTTGAGCAGGACACGGCGCTCGGTCTCGCCGCGGGCGAGCACGCGGGTCAGGATGCCCACGCCGAAGTCGAAGCCCTCGAGGAAAAAGTACCCGACCCACAGCAGGGCTATGACGAAGAACCAGAGGTCATGGAGATGCACGGTTCCGGACTCTCTCTAACTGATCAGTAGGCGAAGGCGAGCGGCTTGTCGGCGTCCGCGGGGGCGCCTTCGAGCGTCGAGGCGCCGCCGAGCTTGATGTCCCGCAGCGGTGGCCGCTCGGAGGTGACCGGCCCGCCGCCCGCGTACTTCACCAGCAGCTTCAGCTCGACCACGGCGAGCGCGATGTACAGCAGGCTGAAGCCGATCAGGGTGATGAGCTGCTCGGTGAGCGAGACGTTCGGGGAGACCGCGTCGACGGTGCGCAGCAGGCCGGTGACGGCCCAGGGCTGACGGCCCATCGCGGTGAAGATCCAGCCGAAGGAGTTGGCGATCACCGGGAAGGCCATGGTGAGGATGCCCGCCCGCCAGGCCAGACCGCTCGCCATCGCACCGAGTTCGCGGTTCCTGGTGAGCATCAGCTTCGGCACGTCGAAGGAGCCGGTGCGGTGCTCGGGGGCGACCCAGAACTTCCGCCGCGTCAGCCAGAGTCCGGCCGCGCCGAGGGAGAAGGAGGTCATGCCGAACAGGATCATCGCCCGGAAACCCCAGTACGTCATGGGGACGTTCGGGATGTACTCGGCCGGTGAGCCGCCGTACTTGGCCGCTTCGGCCTTGGCGGTGTCGTTGATGCCGGGGACCGCCGAGTGGAAGTCCTTGTGGGCGAGGAACGAGAGCAGGCCGGGGACCTGGATGTCGACGCTGTTGCGCTGATGGGCGACGTCCGGGACGGCGAGGGCGGAGAAGGGGGCGGGTGCCTCCTTGTCCCACAGAGCCTCGGCGGCGGCCATCTTCATCGGCTGCTGCTCGAACATCACCTCGCCGAGCTTGTCACCGCTGATCGCGGTGCCCAGGCCGAAGACCACGGCCAGCACCAGGCCGAGCCGCAGCGAAGTCCGCATCGCCGCGACCTTCTTGAGGTCGGTGGGCCTGCCGCGGCGCTGGAGGCGGGCGGCGCGCCAGAGGTGGATGGCGGAGATGCCGATGACGAAGGCCGCGCCGGTCAGGAACGCGGCGGTCAGGGTGTGGGCGACCACCACCAGGTTGAGCTTCTGGAAGAGCACCGCGCCGATGTTCGTCAGATGCGCCTTGCCCGCCGCCTTGTCCAGGCTGAAGCCGACCGGGTTCTGCATGAAGGAGTTGGCGGCGAGGATGAAGTACGTCGACAGGATGGTGCCGATCGAGACCATCCAGATGCACGCGCAGTGGATCTTCTTGGGCAGCTTGTCCCAGCCGAAGATCCAGAGCCCGATGAAGGTGGACTCGAAGAAGAAGGCCAGCAGGGCCTCCAGGGCGAGCGGTGCGCCGAAGACGTCGCCCACGAAGCGGGAGTAGGCGGACCAGTTCATGCCGAACTGGAACTCCTGCACCAGCCCGGTGACGACACCCATGGCGATGTTGATCAGGAAGAGCTTGCCCCAGAACTTGGTGGCGTGGAAGTACTTCGTCTTCCCCGTGCGGACGTACGCCGTCTCCAGTCCCGCCGTGATCGCCACCAGGCTGATGGTGAGGGGCACGAACAGGTAGTGGTAGACGGTGGTCATCCCGAACTGCCATCGCGCGATGGTGTCCGGGGCCAATGCCAGGTACACGGCAGGTCGCTCCTGAATGTGAATTATTGCTTGCTGTTCGTCGGCCAGCGTCGGGGAATTTCCCGACCAAGTCAAAGAGGGGCGGTCGATCGGGTAATAGGCGGTAGTTATCCTCGCCTCCCGGCACCCTGCCCCGTCCACATCATGCCTGGTCACGCCCCTGTTGGGAAATGTGTCATGCTTCCGATGGCGAACGGAACCGGAAGATAAGCGATACCTATCGCGTGATCGATACGACCTCTTTGACTTTCCCTCGCGGAATCAAAGAAAATGCCGTTCGGCGGGATTCGTATTCACGAAAGAGGCAGACACACCATGAGCAGCAGCATCGAGGACCCGATCGACGAACTGACGGTCACGCCTCCCAAGACGTGGGCGACGGGTGTCCCGGCCGTGACGCACGCGCTGGAGTACTCCCTCAGCCAGACGTCCCCGCGGCGCACCATGCTCACGCTGCTGAACATCAATCAGATCGACGGCATCGACTGTCCCGGCTGTGCCTGGCCCGAGGACAAGAAGCGGCACTTCAACGAGTACTGCGAGAACGGCGCCAAGCACATCAACGACGAGGCCACCTCGCGCCGCGTCACCCGTGACTTCTTCCAGCAGTACTCGATCGCCGAGCTGGACTCGAAGTCCGACTACTGGCTCAACCAGCAGGGCCGGCTCACCGAGCCCATGGTGAAGTGGCCCGGCGCCACCCACTACGAGCCCATCAGCTGGGAGAAGGCCTTCGAGGTCCTCGCCCGGGAGCTGAAGCAGCTCACCTCCCCCGACGAGGCGATGTTCTACGTCTCGGGCCGACTGAACAACGAGGCCGCCTTCCTCCTCCAACTGTTCTCCCGCGCCTTCGGCACCAACAACCTCCCCGACTGCTCCAACATGTGCCACGAGTCCACCGGCTGGGGCCTGGGCGCCGCGCTCGGCATCGGCAAGGGCAGCGTCTCGCTGGACGACATCCACCACTCCGACCTGATCTTCCTGGTCGGCCAGAACCCCGGCACCAACCACCCGCGCATGCTCGCCGCGCTGGAGGAGACCAAGCGCAACGGCGGTGAGGTCGTCGCGGTCAACACCCTCCCCGAGGCCGGCCTGATGCGGTTCAAGCACCCGCAGAAGGCGCGCGGTGTCCTCGGCAACGGCACCCAGATCGCCGACCAGTTCGCGCACATCCGCGCCGGTGGCGACATGGCCCTCTTCCAGGGCCTGAACAAGCTGCTGCTGGACGCCGAGGACGCCGCCCCCGGCACCGTGCTCGACCACGCCTGGATCCAGAAGAACTCCCGCGGCTTCCTCGAGTTCACCGAGAGCGTCCGCAAGATCTCCTGGGACGACATCCTCCTCGCCACGGGCATGACCATGGACGAGATCAAGGAGATCCACGAGCGGGTCATGAAGAGCAAGAGCGCCATCGTCTGCTGGGCGATGGGCGTGACCCAGCAGAAGCACGGTGTCGCCACCATCCGCGAGATCGTCAACTTCCTGATGCTGCGCGGCAATCTCGGCAAGCCCGGCGCCGGTGTCTGCCCCGTCCGCGGCCACTCCAACGTGCAGGGCGACCGCACCATGGGCGTCTGGGAGCAGATGTCCGACGCGTTCCTGGACGCGCTGGGCCGCGAGTTCGGCTTCGAGCCGCCCCGCCACCACGGCTACGACGCCGTACAGGGCATCCGGGCCATGCACGAGGGCAAGGCCAAGTTCTTCCTCGGCGTGGCGGGCAACTTCGTCCGGGCCACCCCGGACAGCGAGTACACCGAGCAGGCCATGCGCAACTGCAGCCTGACCGCGCACATCTCGACCAAGCTCAACCGCTCCCACACCGTCTGCGGCGACACCGCGCTGATCCTGCCCACCCTGGGCCGCAGCGACCGGGACATGCAGAACGGTGTCGAGCAGTGGATCACCGTCGAGGACTCGATGAGCGACGTCCACCGCTCGCACGGCAAGCTGCCCCCGGCCTCCAAGCACCTGCTCAGCGAGGTGGCCATCATCAGCCGCCTGGCGGTCGCCACCCTCGGCGACAAGTACGGCATCCCGTGGAAGAGCTTCGAGGCCGACAACGACAAGATCCGTGACCGGGTCTCCCGCGTCGTGCCCGGCTTCGAGAACTACAACGAGCGCGTCCGCCGGCCCGGAGGCTTCAACCTGCCGAGCCCGGTGAACAGCGACACGTTCCCGACCCCCAGCGGCAAGGCCGAGTTCTGGGCCAGCAAGTTCGAGATGCCGCACGTGCCCGCCGGTCACCTGCTGCTCCAGACGTTCCGCTCGCACGACCAGTGGAACACCATCTGGTACGCGCCCAACGACCGCTACCGGGGCATCCACAACGCCCGCCGCGTCGTCATGGTCAACCCGGCCGACCTGGAGCAGTTCGGCTTCCGGGACGGCGACATGGTCGACCTGGTCAGCGTGTGGACCGACAAGGAGCGCCGCGCCGAGTCCTTCAAGGTCGTCGCCTACCCGACGAGCCCCGGCTCCGCCGCCGCGTACTACCCGGAGACCAACGTGCTGGTCCCGCTGGACAGCGTCGCCGACATCAGCAACTGCCCCACCTCCAAGGGCGTGCTGATCCGGCTGGAGCCGTCCCGCGTCCCGGCCCCCGGCCTCGTCGGCTGATCCGGCCCATGAACTCCCCTCCCGACGGTCCGGGAGGGGAGGTGAGCCGTGGACGGCCCGGTACCCGCTGCCCCGGCGGGACCGGGCCGTCCACGGCTGCCACCGGAACCCGCACCACCCCCGCGGGCCCCGGCGTACGACCGCGCCGCCCCGGCACCGGCAGACCCCCGGCCCGGCCCGGCGGCCCCTTCCGCCCCCGCCCGCGACCGGCACGCCGTCACCCCGCCGGTCCCCGGGCGACGGACCGGCGCCCCCAGCAGACCTCGTCCGCACGATGCCCATTCGCGTGACCCACGCGTACAGAAAGGCACTTCACGGCATGTCCGCTTCCCGCACCGCGCACGGCTGGCTCCCGGCCGCCGGCGCGGTGTTCGCCGCAGGATGGGGCGCGAACCAGTTCACCCCGCTCTCCTCGGTCTACCGCACCCGCGAGCACTGGCCCTCCCTCCAGGTCGCCCTGATGTTCACGACCTACCTGGCCGGCTTCCTGCCCGCGCTCCTCACCGGCGCCACGGTCGCGGGCCGCCACGGGCGGCGCCGCGTGGTGCGGCCCGCGCTGCTCCTGTCCGCCGCCGCCAGCACGCTGCTGGCCGCGGCCGCCTTCGTCCGCCCCGCCGTCTACGCCAGCCGGTTCGCCACCGGCGTCGCGGCCGGACTCCTCCTCTCGGTGGGCAGCGCCTGGCTGCGCGAACTCTCCGCCGCCGACGGCCCCGCCAAGGCCGCCCGGCGCGTCACCTGGGCCACCGGCTCCGGCTTCGCCGCGGGCGCCCTCACCGCGGGTGTCCTCGCCCAGTGGCTTCCGCACCCCCTGGTGCTGCCCTGCCTCCTGCACGGTCTGCTCGCCCTCAGCGTCCTCGTCGCGCTGCGCCGCACACCGGAGACCGCGCCACCCCCGGCACGCGACGACCCGGCCGGTCCGTGGCCGCCCACCGTGACCCACCCCCGCTTCGTCCGCGTGGTGCTCCCGGCGGGCCCGGCCGTCTTCGCCGCCTCCACCGTCGCCTACGTCGTGCTGCCCCCGCTGGTGGCCGAACGGACCTCCGGCTACGCGCCGCTGTTCAGCGGACTGGTCACCGCCCTGACCCTGCTCACGGGCCTCGCCGTCCAGCCGCTGGCCGCACACCTCGACCACGCCCACAGCGCCCGCGCCACGCTCACCGCCATGGCGACGGTCATCTGCGGCCTGCTGCTCAGCGCGCTCGCCGTCCACGACGGCTCCATGGGCCTGGTCCTGCTCGCCGCCGTCCTCCTGGGCGCCGGATACGGGCTCACCCTGGCCTCGGGACTGCGCGAGATCGAACGGCTGACCAGGCCACGCGCCTGTCCTTCCACCGTCTCCGTCTACCACGGTGTCACCTACAGTGGATTTCTCACACCACTGCTGCTTGCCGTCACCGCAGGAGCCGCCCCCTACCCCGCCCTGCTGGCGGGTCTGGCCGCCATCGGCCTACTGTGCCTCATGATCACGGCGTGGCACAGCCGCCGGCACCTTCCCTGACCCGCGGGAGCGGCGGCTGCGCGAACCGCAGACCCGCCGCCGACCCGACCCACCCAGACCCCGGCGGCACCGGCACGGTCCGGCCCGCCGACCCCACCCAACCAGGCACACACCGGCTCCCGGCGACCACACCGCCCCGGCCGGAGCCCGAGGAGAGGAACAAGACCATGGGACGAGTGACCGTGCGGCGTCGAGTGCTCCGCATCCGCGACGGCGCGTCCTCGCACCGCCCGGACACGCTGGCCGCCGAGGAGCCGATGGAGATCCGGGTCGGCGGCCGCCCCCTGACGGTGACCATGCGCACCCCCGGAGACGACTTCGACCTCGCCGCCGGATTCCTGGTCAGCGAGGGCGTCGCGCACGCCGAGACCGACGTCGCGGGCATCCGCTACTGCCTGGGCGCCACGGACGACGGCTCCAACACCTACAACGTGGTCGACGTCGTCCTCGGCCCCGGAGTCGAGGCCCCCGACGCCTCCCTGGAGCGCAACTTCTACACCACGTCCTCCTGCGGCCTGTGCGGCAAGGCCAGCCTGGACGCGGTCCGCACGGTCGCCGCCTGGTCCGTCGCCGAGGACGAGCTGCGGATGAGCCCGGAGATGCTGGCGACGCTGCCCGAGAAGCTGCGCGCCGCGCAGAAGGTGTTCGACAGCACCGGCGGCCTGCACGCGGCCGGGCTCTTCTCCTCGGACGGCGAACTGCTGTGCCTGCGCGAGGACGTGGGCCGTCACAACGCCGTCGACAAGGTCGTCGGACACGCCCTGCGCTCCGGGCTGCTCCCGCTGCGCGGCTGCGTCCTGATGGTCAGCGGCCGCGCCTCGTTCGAGCTGGTGCAGAAGGCGGTCATGGCGGGCATCCCGATGCTCGCCGCGGTCTCCGCCCCGTCCTCGCTCGCCGCCGACCTCGCCGCCGAGAGCGGCCTGACCCTGGTCGGCTTCCTGCGCGGCGACTCGATGAACGTCTACACCGGCGCCGAACGCCTGGAACCCCAGCCCGTCGCCTGACGGCACCCGCCCCGGTGGCCGCGCCTCACCGGGCGCGGCCACAGCCGGTGCTACGCGAGCGGCAGCGCGGGGCCGCCGGGCAGGCGCTCCAGGGCGCCCGCCACGTCCGTGTCCCTGGCCACCTCGGCCAGCGCGCGGGCCATCACCGACCCCGGCTGCTGGGACGTCGTCACCAGGCCCACCGGCACCGTCCAGTCCGGCTCCACCAGCGGCACGGCCCGCATGCCGTGCGGCACCCCGAACACGTGCAGCCAGGCATGCGGGACGACGCTCGCCCACCGGCCGGTCCTGACGTGCGCGAACAGCGCGGCGACGGAGTCGGTCTCCACCCGTGGCGTCGGCTTCGCCCCGGCCTTGGCGAACACGTCGTCCAGCACCCGCCGCCCCTGCATCGACTCGTTCAGCAGACACAGCGGGAGCCGGGCGGCCTCCGCCCAGGTCGCCGTCGACTGATGCGCCAGACCGTCGGCCGCCGTGATCAGCAGTACATAACGTTCCTCGTACAGCGGAATGGCGTGGAAATGCCCCGAAAGTTCCTCAGGGAGATACGTGATTCCGGCGTCGATCTCGAAATGCTGGAGCTGGCGGAGAATGTCCTCCGACTGGAGGTCCGCTATCACTTCCACGGTGACCAGCGGATGCTCCGTGCAGAACGGACCGGTCAGCAGCGAGACGGCCGCGGACGCGGTCGGCACCGAGCCGATCCGCATCCGGCCGCTGAGCCCGCAGCGCAGGGCACCGACCTCGTCCCGCAGCGCGTCACGGTCCGCGAGAATCCGCTGCGCCCACACGACGATGCGCTCGCCCTCCGGGGTGAGCCCCTCGTACTTGCGGCCACGGCGGACCAACGGCACGTCAAGCTCGTCCTCCAGCTTCCGGATCGCCTCGGAGAGCGCGGGCTGGGAGACGGAGCACGCCTGGGCGGCGCGGGCGAAATGGTGCTCCCTCGAGAGAGCGACGAGGTATTCGAGTTGGCGAAACAGCACGTCATGGGTGTACCCGACAGCTGACCGAAAAGCCAATCGGCGCAGCGGCCGGACCGCCACCGGCGGACCGCGCGGACGGCCGCCGGGCCGGGGGGAGACGGCGCGCGAGCACCTTCGCCGCATGAAGACCGTATGCGAATTCACACAATGCCGGACTTCCCTTAGGGATTGTTCGGCAATTGACCGAGTGTAATGCGCGAGGGCGCTCGGCCCTCCCCGATTTGCTAGAGTTAGTGATCTATGAACCGCGGCAACACCTCTCAGCTCATCGCTGGACTGGCCCGTGTTCTCTCGCCACGTGGCTCATTCGCCATGGCCAAGGTCAGCGGAGCGCTCCCTTTCGCGCTGCGGGCCGCGCTCACCATGGCGCTGCCCACCCTGCCGCTGGTGCTGCTCGGCCATCCGAACCTCGCCGTCTTCCCGGCTCTCGGCGCCTTCACCATCACCTTCGAGCGCAGCCTGCCGCTCCGTCGCCGCAGTCGGCTCCGGGTGCTCGCGCTGGTCGCCCTGGCGATGACGGCCGCCGTCGGACTCGGCTCGCTGCTCGCCGTCTGGGTGGGCCCCTCCGGCCCCTGGAACCAGGGCCTCGCCGCCGTGGTGGGCATGGCCGCGGTCGCCGGACTCGCCAAGTTCGGCTGTGACTACGCCGGGCTGCGCGGCCTGGGCGCCGTACTGATCCTGGTCGCCTTCGCCATCACCGCCGAAGGCACCCCCGCCCTCACCGACGTACTGCCGCACACCGCGCTCACCGCGCTCGGCGCGGCCATCGCCTGGCTGGTGTGCCTGCCCAACTCCCTCCAGCCGCAGCGGCTCCAGCGGCTCGCGCTCGCGGACGCCCTGGAGTGCTTCGCCCGCGCCCTGGAGGCCGCCGGGCCGATCGAGACCTCCAAGGCCCGCCACCAGGCCATCGTGGCCGCCCTGCGCGCCTACCACGCCCTGAACGACCCCGACGACAGCGACGGCGTCCTCGGCCTCACCCGGCGCCCCTCCGGCCGCCCCGCCGCCACCGGCTACTCCGCCGACTACGTCTGGGCCCTGCTGACCACCGACGCCTGGCGCGACGCCGAGGGCGAGGTCGTCGCCCGGCACCTGCGCGAACAGGCGCGGATGCTCTCCGACCGCCGCTGGCACACCTTGCTGCCGCTCCCCGAGGAACTCCTCGACGGCTCCGGCCACTCCCACCCGGCCGACACCGCCCCCGGCCGTCCCGCCCCCGTGCTCGCTCCGCCCGAGCCCCGCCCACCGACGCCCCTCGCCCCGGCCGCACCCGGCGACGGCCCGCCGCGCAGGCCGCGCGGCCGACGTCGCCGCCGCGCCGCCGCCCTGCTGCCGACCGCCGTACGCACCTTCGTCGGCACCGCCGCCGCGGGCGGACTCGCCCTCTTCCTCGGCGTCGGCCACAGCTACTGGGCCGCGATCTCCGCCGCCGCCGTGCTGCACTCGATCAACGTGTGGAGCACCATGCAGCGGGCCGTGCAGCGCACCCTCGGCACCGCCATCGGCCTGCTGCTGACCAGCGCCGTCCTCGTCCTGCACCCCGGCCCGGTGGCGATCATCTGCCTGATCATCGTCTTCGAGTTCTTCCTGGAGTACGTCGTCGCCCGCAACTACGGCCTCGGCGTCATCTTCCTCACCCCGCTCGCCCTGCTGCTCAGCGAACTCTCCACGCCCGTCTCCGCCTCCCGGCTGCTGCACGACCGCGTCATCGGCAGCGGCATCGGCATCAGCGTCGGCCTGGTCTGCGCCCTGTTGCTGGTGCACGGTCGCGCCGCCGTCCGGATGCGGGAGGCGCTGCACCTGTGCACGGTCGTCTCCGACCAGGCCGACCACGCCCTGCACAGCACGGCCGCCCGGCGCCGGATGGCCCAGGTGCAACTGGCCGCGGCCGCCGTCGAACTGTACGAGGCCAAGGAAGCCGCCAGCGGCGAACTGCGGCCGACCGGCGTCGACCCTGCCGCCATCGCCGACGCCGAGCACCGCGCCTACGACCTGCTGGGCCGACTCAGCCGCGCCGTCCTGGCCGACGACCGCGCCAGACGCGGCCGGGGCCGCAGACGCCCCGGAGCGGCTCGGACATCGTGAGTCGTAAAAGTGTGAGTCGCAAAGGCTCAGCTTTACTTCCATAAACCCCGCTGCGCGGCACCGACGCAATGTGCGGCGCGACGAACGCGCGGAATTCGGCGCGGCCCCTGGGAACGGGCCGCGCCGTCGGCGTGAATCCGCACGACAAGCCGCCCGGAGCGTCTATGTTCGTCTCGCGTGCAAGCTGATCAGAAAGCAGGTTTCCATGACCGAGACACAGCCCGTCGTCGCTCCTCCGGCCAGGGCGGCGGTATTCCTCGTGGTCACCATCGACAAGGGCGGCGAGGACACCGTACGAGGCTTGCTGGAGGACGTGCAGTCGCTGCGCCGCTCCACCGGATACCGCGATCCCGACGCCCAGTTGAGCTGCGTGGTCGGCATAGGCTCCGCGGCCTGGGACCGCCTCTTCACCGGGCCGCGCCCCGCGGACCTGCACCCCTTCGTCGAGCTGGACGGTGAGCGCCACAAGGCCCCCGGCACCCCCGGCGACCTCCTTTTCCACGTCCGCGGCCGCCGCATGGACATCGTGTTCGAGCTGGCCCGGCAGTTCGCGCAGCGGCTCAAGGGCGCAGCCACGGTCGTGGACGAGGTGCACGGCTTCAAGTTCTTCGACGACCGTGACCTCCTCGGCTTCGTGGACGGCAGCGCCAACCCCGAGGGGGAGCGCGCCACCGACTCCGTGTACGTCGGCGACGAGGACCCGGACTTCGAGGGCGGCAGCTACGTCATCGTGCAGAAGTACCTGCACGACATGGACGCCTGGCACGCCCTGACGACGGAGGAGCAGGAGCGCGCCATCGGCCGGTCCAAGCTCGCCAACATCGAGTTCCCGGACGACGTGAAGGCCCCCGACTCCCACGTCATGCTGAACACGATCGAGGGCAAGGACGGCCGCGAGCTGAAGATCGTCCGCGAGAACATGCCGTTCGGCACCATCGGCGACGACGAGTACGGCACCTACTTCATCGGCTACGCCCGTACCCCCGACGTCACCGAGCAGATGCTCCGGAACATGTTCCTCGGCCGTCACCCCGGACAGCACGACCAGATCCTCAACTACTCGACCGCGGTCACCGGCTGCCTCTTCTACGTCCCCACCATCGCCTTCCTCGACGAACTCCCGGCGGCCCCCGAGAAGGCGGCCGAGCGGGAGATAGCCCTCGACGCCTCATAGCCCCACCACGCCTGAACGGACGGCACCGGCCCTCTCTCAGGGCCGGTGCCGTCCGTTCGTTCCGGCGCACCCCCGACCCCCTGCCAGCGGACGCTGATCGGAAACAGGAAGCACTCATGTCGCCTCTCTCGCACGGCACTTCCCAGCAGCCCGACGAACCCGCCCTCGCCGTCAACCCGTTCTTCGGGCAGGCGAACCCGGTCAGCGGAATGACCGAGGACCCGCCCAAGCACCGCCTGGCGGAACGGCCGTTGGCCCCCGACACCGCCTACCAGGTGGTCCACGACGAGCTGATGCTCGACGGCAACGCCCGGCTCAACCTCGCCACCTTCGTCACCACCTGGATGGAACCCCAGGCCGGGCGGCTGATGGGGGAGTCGCGGGACAAGAACATCATCGACAAGGACGAGTACCCGCGCACCGCGGCCCTGGAGCAGCGCTGCGTGGCGATGCTCGCCGACCTGTGGAACGCCCCCGATCCCTCGCAGGCCGTGGGCTGTTCGACCACCGGGTCCAGCGAGGCGTGCATGCTCGGCGGGCTCGCCATGAAGCGCCGCTGGACCCAGCGCAACGCCGACCGCTATCCCGGCAGCGCCCGCCCCAACCTGGTCCTCGGCATCAACGCCCAGGTCTGCTGGGAGAAGTTCTGCAACTACTGGGAGGTGGAGGCACGCCAACTCCCCATGAAGGGCGACCGGTTCCACCTCGACCCGCATGAGGCGGTCGAGCTGTGCGACGAGAACACCATCGGCGTCGTCGGCATCCTCGGCTCCACCTTCGACGGCTCCTACGAGCCCATCGCCCAGCTGTGCGCCGCCCTCGACGACTACCAGGAGCGCACCGGCATCGACATCCCGGTCCATGTCGACGGCGCGTCCGGTGCCATGATCGCCCCGTTCCTCGACCCCGACCTCGAATGGGACTTCCGGCTCCCGCGCGTCGCCTCGATCAACACCTCCGGCCACAAGTACGGCCTGGTCTACCCCGGCGTCGGCTGGGCGCTGTGGCGGGACAAGGCGGCGCTGCCCGAGGACCTGATCTTCCGGGTCAACTACCTCGGCGGCGACATGCCGACCTTCGCCCTCAACTTCTCCCGCCCCGGCTCCCAGGTCATCGCGCAGTACTACACCTTCCTGCGCCTGGGCCGCGAGGGCTTCCGCGCGGTCCAGCAGGCCACCCGCGACGTCGCCATGTCGCTGGCCCAGAAGGTCGAGGACATGGGCGACTTCAAACTGCTGACCCGAGGGAACCAGCTGCCGGTGTTCGCCTTCACCACCGCCGACCACGTCACGTCGTACGACGTCTTCGACATCTCCCGCCGGATGCGGGAGACCGGCTGGCTGGTGCCCGCGTACACCTTCCCGCCCGACCGCCAGGACCTCGCCGTGATGCGGGTGGTGTGCCGCAACGGCTTCACCCGCGACCTCGCCGACCTGTTCGCGCGCGACCTCGCCCGGCTGCTGCCCGAACTCCGCGACCAGCCGCACCCGATGGTCAGGGACCGCAAGGCCGAGACCGGCTTCCACCACTCGGAGAACCGCGAGGAGCGGTAACCCCGCCAAAAAGGTTCCCTGTACAGGCACTTGCCGTCGCCCCACGCCGCACGCGCGCCGTGGGGCGACGCCGTTCCTGGTCACGGCCGCGCCCAAGTGTCCTAGGCTGGGCGGCACTCGCGTCATGTGCACGCAGCGAGTCGGCCTGGAACACAGGGAGTTGTGATGAGCCAAGACACGTCGGGACGACCCACCGAAGACGCCGAGAAGCGGGCCCCGGAGTTCCAGCCCTACCACCACCCGGCGGCAGGCTGGGGCGCCGCCAAGAGCGTCACGCGCTTCCTGATACGTGAGCGCGAACTCCTCGAGGGCCCCAAGGCCATCCAGAAGATGAACCACGAGGGCAAGGGCTTCGACTGCCCCGGCTGCGCCTGGCCGGACGACCTCAAGGGCCTCAGGCTCGACATCTGCGAGAACGGCATCAAGCACGTCACGTGGGAGATGACCCACAAGCGCGTCGGCCCCGCCTTCTTCGCCGCCCACACCGTCAGCGAACTCGCCACCTGGAGCGACGCCGCGCTGGAGGACCAGGGCCGCCTCACCCACCCCATGCGCTACGACGCGGACACCGACACCTACGTCCCCATCTCCTGGCAGGACGCCTTCGAACTGGTCGGCAGCACCCTGCGCGGACTCGACAGCCCCGACCAGGCGTCGTACTACACCTCCGGACGGCTCGGCAACGAGGCCACCTTCCTCTACCAGTTGATGGCGCGCGAGCTGGGCACCAACAACCTGCCCGACTGCTCCAACATGTGCCACGAGGCCAGCGGCCGGGCCATGCAGGCCGCCCTCGGCACCGGCAAGGGCACCGTCGACCTGGAGGACTGGGAGAAGACCGACGCCCTGTTCATCATCGGCGTCAACGCCGCCTCCAACGCCCCCCGCATGCTCACCTCGCTCGCCGAGGCGTACAAGCGCGGCGCGAAGATCGTGCACATCAACCCGCTGGTCGAGGCCGCCGCGACCCGCACGATCATCCCGCACGACTTCGTGGACATGGCGCTCAACCGCGCGACCCCCACCAGCTCGCTCAACCTCCAGCCGCGCATCGGCGGCGACATGGCGCTGCTGCGCGGCATGGCCAAGGCGATCTTCGCGGAGTCGGAGACCAACCCCAAGGCGCTGGACCAGGAGTTCATCGACCGGCACACCTCGGGCTTCGCCGAGTACCGGGCCGTCGTCGAGGCCACGCCGTGGGAGGAGCTGGAGCTGCAGTCCGGGCTCGGCCGGGCCGAGATCGAGGCGGCCGCCCGCATCTACCGCGACGCCGACCGCTCCATCTTCAGCTGGTGCCTGGGCGTCACCCAGCACGAGCACGGCGTGGACACCGTCCGCGAGATCGTCAACGTCCTGCTGCTGCGCGGCAACCTGGGCCGTGAGGGCGCCGGTCCGTCCCCGGTGCGCGGGCACAGCAACGTGCAGGGCAACCGCACCTGCGGCATCGACCACCGGCCGTCCAAGGAGTTCCTGGACCGCCTCGCCGACGTCTGCAAGATCGACCCGCCCCGCGAGCACGGCCTGGACACCGTCAACACCATCGAGGCCATGCACACCGGCGACGTGAAGGTGTTCGTCGGCATGGGCGGCAACTTCGCCCTCGCCGCGCCGGACAGCGTCTACACCTTCGACGCGCTGCGCAAGTGCGAGCTGACGGTGCAGGTCAGCACCAAGCTCAACCGCAGCCACCTGGTCCACGGCAAGCAGGCGCTCATCCTGCCCTGCCTCGGCCGCACCGAGAAGGACGCGCAGCTCACCGGCGAGCAGGGCACCTCGGTCGAGGACTCGATGTCCATGGTCCACCTCTCGGTCGGCATGAAGCGCCCCGCCTCCAAGCACCTGCTCTCCGAGCCCGCGATCATCGCCGGGATGGCACGGGCCGCGCTGCCCGACAGCGCCACCCCCTGGGAGTGGTACGTCGAGGACTACGACCGCATCCGCGACACCATGGCCAAGGCGCTGGAGGGCTTCGAGGACTTCAACCGCCGGGTCCGGCTGCCGCTGGGCTTCCGCATCAAGCAGCCCGCCCGGGAACTCGTCTTCCGCACCTCCTCCGAACGCGCCGAGTTCTCCAGCGCCCATCTGACCGACGTCATCCCCGAGCCGGGCATGCTCAAGCTCGGCACGATGCGCTCCCACGACCAGTGGAACACCACGATCTACTCGGACGACGACCGCTACCGGGGGGTCAAGAACCTGCGCACCCTGATCTTCATGAACAAGGAGGACATGGCCGAGCGCGGGCTGAAGCTCTTCGACGAGGTCGACATCACCAGCATCGCCAAGGACGGCAGCAAGCGCAGCGTCCACGGCTACAAGGTGATCCCCTACGACATCCCGCAGGGGTGCGCCGCCGGGTACATGCCGGAGATGAACGTGCTCTGCGCGATCGGCGACTACAGCACCCAGAGCGACCAGCCGCTGATGAAGAACGTCAACGTCGTGGTGACGCCCACCGCTTAACGGGCACACGAAAGCGGTCGGCCCTTTTCATGGGAGCCGACCGCTTTCGAATGTGCGGACTTCTCAGAAACCGATCTCGATCGTGCGCCGGGTCGCCGCCTGGGATTTGGGCAGCCGGACCGTCAGTACGCCGTCGGAGAGATCGGCCTGTACCGCCTCGACATTCACGTCACCGGGTACCCGTACCCCGTAGGAGAAACTCCCCGACCTGCGGCGCAGGGCGTTGCCCTCGGTGTTCTCGTCGAGCGCGCCGTGAATGTGCAGTTCGCGGCCGTCGACCTCGATGTTCACGCTCTCCCGCGGAATGCCGGGCAATTCGGCGCGGACCAGATAGGAGTCGCCCGCGTCCTCCTCCTCGACCAGCGGCATCCAGTGCCGGGTCGGCTCGGTGGGCTGCGCGGACTGCTCCACCAGGCGGCTGACCTCGCCCCACAACTGCTGGAGCTCCACCACGGGATCGTGTCCGGCCCACCAGGCCGACCTCGCAACGCCCGCACGTTCGCTCATGCCCGGACTCCTCTGCTTCTCGCGTGCATATAAGGAGTGTGCACAACCCGCTCGACACCGGCAGCAAGGCCCTGGCAAATGGGTGAGGGAAACCCGGAAAACCCTTGGGGGAGCTAACTTCCTCGGGTTGCGAGGCCCTGGACATCGCGGTTCAGTGAAAACCTGATCCGTCGCGCCCCAGGAGCTGCCATGTCGATGTCGTTCGGTTCACCGTTCGGTTCCTCCGACCCTTTCAGCGACCTGCTGAACCGGTTCTTCGGCATGTCACCGGCGTCATCGCCCCCCGCGGTACAGCGAGTTCCCATCGGACGGCTGCTGACGGAGTCCTCGCAGGAACTGCTCAACCTGGCCGCGCAGAAGGCCGAGGAGGACGGCACCTCCGACCTGGACACCCAGCAGCTCCTGTGGGCCTGCACCAAGGTCGAGCCCTCGCGCAGGCTGCTCGCCCAGGCCGGGGTCGACCCCGACAAGCTCGCCGACCAGATCGACGCGGTGCTGCCCGCCGAGTCCGGCACCCCGTCCGCCGAGCCGGGCCTCACCCCCGCCGCCAAGCGCACCCTCGCCGACGCCTTCGCACAGTCCCAGGCGGCCGGCAACTCCTACATCGGCCCGGAGCACATCCTCGCCGCGCTGCTGGACGACGCCGACTCCGGCGCCGGACGCCTGCTGACCGCCGAGGGCGTCGACGGCAGGAAGCTGGCGTCGCGCACCGAGCAGGCCGCCCGGCAGGACCAGGGCAAGGGCGCCGGCGGACCCACCAGCACCCTGGACGAGTTCGGCCGCGACCTCACCGAGGAGGCCAAGCAGGGCAAGCTGGACCCGGTGGTCGGACGCGCCGACGAGATCGAGCAGACGGTCGAGATCCTCTCCCGCCGCTCCAAGAACAACCCGGTCCTCATCGGCGAGCCCGGCGTCGGCAAGACCGCCATCGTGGAGGGCCTCGCCCAGCGCATCGTCATCGGGGACGTCCCCGAGACCCTGAAGGACAAGCGGGTCGTCGCCCTCGACATGTCCGGCCTGGTCGCCGGTGCCCAGTACCGCGGCCAGTTCGAGGAGCGGCTGAAGAAGGTCATCGAGGACGTCCAGGCGTCCGAGGGCGAGATCATCCTCTTCATCGACGAACTGCACACCGTCGTCGGCGCCGGTGCCACCGGTGAGGGCTCGATGGACGCGGGCAACATCCTCAAGCCCGCCCTCGCCCGCGGTGAACTGCACGTGGTCGGCGCGACCACCATCGACGAGTACCGCAAGTACGTCGAGAAGGACGCCGCCCTGGAGCGCCGCTTCCAGCCCGTCATGGTGCCGGAGCCGAGCGTCGCGGAGACCGTGCTGATCCTCGAAGGGCTGCGCGACGCCTACGAGGCCCACCACCAGGTCCGCTTCGAGAACTCCGCGCTGGAAGCCTGCGCCGGGCTCTCCGACCGGTACATCACCGACCGCTTCCTCCCGGACAAGGCCATCGACCTGATGGACCAGGCCGGTGCCCGCGTCCGGCTGCGCAGCGCGGCCCGCTCCACCGAGGTCGTCGCCCGCGAGGACAAGATCGCCAAGCTGCGGCGCGAGCTGGACGAGGCCGTCTCGGGCCAGGACTACGAGAAGGCGAACGACATCAAGGGCAAGATCGCCGAGGTCGAGGGCGAGGTCGCCGGGATCGAGGAGCGCCGCGAGGGCGTCATCACCGTCACCCCGAACGACATCGCGGACATCGTCTCCCGCCGTACCGGCATCCCCGTCTCCCAGCTCACCGCCAGCGAGAAGGAGCGGCTGCTGAAGCTGGAGGAGGAGATGCACGCCCGCATCGTCGGGCAGAACGAGGCCGTCACCGCCGTCTCCCAGGCCGTGCGCCGCAACCGCGCCGGAATGGGCGACCCCGACCGCCCGGTGGGCTCCTTCCTCTTCCTCGGCCCCACGGGTGTCGGCAAGACCGAACTCGCCAAGGCCCTCGCCGAGCTGCTGTTCGGCGACGAGGACCGCATGATCCGCTTCGACATGAGCGAGTTCCAGGAGAAGCACACCGTCTCCCGCCTGGTCGGCGCGCCTCCCGGATACGTCGGCTACGAGGAGGCCGGGCAGCTCACCGAGAAGGTCCGCCGCCAGCCGTACAGCGTGATCCTCTTCGACGAGATCGAGAAGGCGCACCCGGATGTCTTCAGCACGCTGCTGCAGATCCTGGACGACGGGCGGCTGACCGACGGGCAGGGCCGTACCGTCGACTTCCGGCACACCGTGATCATCATGACGTCGAACATCGGCGCCCATCTGATCCTGGCGCACCAGGGCGACGTGTCCGAGATCAAGGACGAGCTGCTGGAGGAGCTGCGCGGCCGCTTCCTGCCGGAGTTCCTCAACCGGATCGACGACATCATCATCTTCCACAGCCTCACCGAGGACGACCTCTCCCAGATCGTCGACCACCTGCTGGAGCAGACCCGGCGCCGGGTGGAGTCCCAGGGGTTGCACCTGGAGGTCACCGAGGCGGCGAAGAAGCTGCTCATCGCGCACGGCAACCAGCCGGAGTTCGGTGCCCGGCCGCTGCGCCGCACGATCCAGTCCGAGCTGGACAACCGCATCGCCGAGCTGCTGCTCAGCGGTCAGACCGAGCCCGGTGACACCATCGTCGCCGACGTCAAGGACGACTCGCTGCACGTCACCGTGCGGGGCCCGGGCGACAAGAAGGCCGAGAAGTCGGAGAAGGGCGACAAGGGCGACGAGCCCGCCGGGAAGAAGGCGGCCGCCAAGAAGACCGCGTCCGGCGGCAAGAAGAAGGCCGACACCAAGGACGCCGACGCGAAGGACGCCGGTACCAAGGACGCCGACGCGAAGAAGGACTGACGGCGGCAAGGAGAACCCCATGGCGCACCACCACAAGTCCAACAAGGAAGTCGAGGGCGACCCCGACTACGGTCACGGCCGCGGCCTGCCGCGCCGTCCGGACGAGCCGCAGCTGCAGGAACGCACCCAGGAGGACCGGCGCGACGTCGGCCTGCCCGTCCGGGAGCAGGAGAGCCCCGAGCGGAGTTACGAGCAGGAACGCGCCGAGATCGACCGCCAGGTGGACCGGGGCGAGGTGGACACGGGTGACCTGACGCGCCGCCAACGCGAGGAGGAGGACCCCTTCCCGCCGTCGCACTACGACTGACCCCGCCGACGACGAGAGCCTGGGCGGACCGGACATCGCGTCCGGTCTGCCCAGGCTCTTCGTCGTGTGTGCTCTCAGCCCTTGTCGCCGGGCGCGCCCAGGGAGACCACGACCGCGGTTGCCTCGCCGTCCGGGGCGTCGTAGCTGACCGAGTCGCCGGGGACGCGGCCCATGAGCGCGCGGCCCAGCGGGCTGTCCGACGTGACGAGCTTCGGGTCGCGGGCGTCGGCGATCTCGCCGATGTGCAGCGTCTCCGTGGTGTCGTCCGCGAACCGGACGGTGACCGTCGTGCCCACCCCGACCACGTCGGTGGACACCGGACCCCCGATGTCCGCCTGGCGCAGCCGGTCCTCGACCCGGTCGATACGTTCGTCCAGCCGGTTCAGCTGGTCGGCCCGCTGGATCTCGTCGGCCTGGTCGGCGCGGTCGCCGACCTCGTCGGAGTCCTTCAGCGTCGCGGCGACCGTCTTGCGCTCCTCATGCAGATCGGACAGTTCCTGCTCGAGCGCCTCGCGTGCGGCGGCGCTGATCGGCTCGGGGTCACCGGTCATTCTCGCTCCAGTGCTACAGAAGGAAGTGCTGGACAGCAGCACCCTACTGGCGCGACCCCGGAGCGGGCGGCACCTCGGGCACCCAGGGCCGCTGCCAGGGCGGGCTGCCCGCCACCAGGGCGTCGGCCTGCGGCGGGCCCCAGGAGCCCGGCGGATAGGGGTGCACCGGCGGGGGATAGGTCAGCAGGGGCTGGACGATGCGCCAGCACTCCTCCACCGCCCGCTGCGGCGCGAAGTACTTGTCGTCGCCGGTCAGCGCCGCGTACAGCAGCCGCTCGTACGGGGCCAGCGGCTTGCCGAGTTCGCGGGCGAAGATGGTGTCCAGCGGGACCAGCCGCCAGGTCGACGCCTCGTCCAGCGCCGAGAGTTGGAGCCGCATCCCGGCCTCGGGGTCGATGCGCAGCACGATCTGGTTCCCGGCGACCCGGCCGGGGTCGGGCAGGAAGCCGAGCCGGGGCGGTTCGCGCAGGATCAGCCGCACCTCGGTCACCCGCACCGGAAGCCGCTTGCCCGCGCGGATGAACACCGGCACCCCGGCCCACCGCCAGTTGTTGATCTCCAGCCGGAGCGCCGCGTACGTCTCCGTGGTCGAGTCCGGTGCCACGCCCGGCAGTTGCTGGTAGCCGAGGTACTGGCCGCGCACGTACTCGTGGACGTCGGCGGCGGGCATGGCGCGCAGCACCTCGATCCGCTTGTCCCACAGGTCGGTCGCGCTCGGCCCGACCGGCGGGTCCATCGCCACCAGGGCCAGCACCAGCAGCAGATGGTTCTGGATCACGTCGCGCAGCGCGCCCACTTGGTCGTAGAAGGCGCCGCGGTCCTCGACGCCGAACTCCTCGGCCATCGTGATCTGGATGGAGACCACGCTGTCCCGGTGCCACAGTTCGGCGAGAGCGGAGTTGGCGAACCGCAGGTACTCCAGCTCGATGACGGGTTCCTTGCCGAGGAAGTGGTCGACCCGGAGGATCTGGTTCTCGTCCAGCACCGCCGTCAGCCTGCGGTCCAGCGCGCGCGCCGAGGCCAGATCGTGCCCGAACGGCTTCTCCAGCGCCACCCGCGCCTGCCCCAGCAGCCGGGCGGACGCCAGCTGGTCCACGATCGGCGCGAACAGCGAGGGCGGGGTCTCCAGATAGAACAGCGGGCGACGGCGCCGCCCCAGCTCCTGGGTCAGCCGCACATAGGTCTCGGGCGCGGTGAGGTCTCCGGACACATACGCCAGCCGTGCGGTCAGTCGGTCGAACACCGCCGCGTCGACCGACCCCTCCGCCTCCTCCACCGACGCACGCACCAGCCCGGCCAGCTCCTCGTCGCTCATCTCCCGTCGGCCGACCCCGATCACCGGGCAGTCGAGCAGCCCCCGGCCCTCCAGCTTGTACAGCGCGGGGAACGTCATCTTGCGCGCGAGATCCCCGGTCACCCCGAAGATCACCAGGGCGTCGGCTTCCCAGGTTCCGGCCATCGGCGGATGCTCCTCACCCCGGCGGCGGGCGCACGACGGCGCCCCCTTTCTCGGTCCCTCGTATCGTCCGTGCCCCGGACCCGGCGCGCGACTCGGGGCGTGCGCCCCGGCGACTGTGCTCGAGGGGCATACCGGCATGTATGGTGTCCGGACCGCGGGGCAGGAGATCATCCGTCCCCGCACCGAACGTGCCCGACCACGCCAGAAGGAGGCTCGCATGTCCTCGAAGCGACGCCGCAAGAAGAAGGCCCGCCGCAAGAACGGCGCCAACCACGGCAGCCGGCCCCAGTCCTGAGACGACGGCCGCACCGGGCCCGGTCACCTCACCCCGAGGCGGCCGGGCCCGGCTCTTTTCCCGCGCCCGGCCCTTTTCCCACCCCTCAGATCCGGCTGCGGTCCCCGGCCCGGCGGCCGGTGTCGTCCCCGGCCGGGCCGGAGCGCCCGAACCGGGCCTGGAGGGCCGCGTCGACCTCCTCGAAGGACCGGTCCTTCGTCTCCGGCACGAACCGGGCCACGAACAGCAGCCCGCAGAAGCAGATCGCCGCGAACACCAGGAACGTCTCACCCTGCCCGATCGCGGCCGCCACCGGCAGGAACGCCTGGCTGACCGCGAAGTTGGAGATCCAGTTGGTGGTCGTCGCCGTGCTCGACCCCAGCGCCCGCACGGACGGCGGGAACACCTCGCCGACCAGCACCCAGAAGATGGGCCCGAGACCGCCCGCGTAGGCGGCGATGTACAGGATCATGCACAGCAGGGACAGCTCGGAGTTCCAGCCCGCGATGAAGCTCAGGCCCAGCAGCGCGACCAGCACCGCCATCCCGGCCAGCGAGATCAGCAGCAGGGTGCGCCGTCCCGTCCGGTCGATCAGCCGGGTCGCCACGATGGTCATCACCAGGTTGATGACGCCGATGAACACCGAGTAGAAGATCGAGTTGGAGGCGCTGAGCCCGGTCTTCTCGATGATCGTCGGCGCGTAATAGATGATCGTGTTGATGCCGCCGAACTGCTGGATGACGGCCATCACCACGCCCACGATCAGTGCCGGCCGCACCTTCGGGCCGAGCAGCGTCCGCCAGCCGGGTCGGGGCGCGTGGGCGCCGTCCCGGTGCCGCAGCCCGGTCACCACCCGCTCCGCCTCGTCCTTCGGCAGCACCAGCGTCAGCACTTCGCGGGCCTCGGACCAGCGGCCCTTGCGCACCAGCCAGGGCAGCGACTCCGGGAGCACCAGCAGCGCGCACAACGTCAGCACGGACGCCGGGACCGCGCCGAGCGCGAACATCAGCCGCCAGTCCCCGCTGCCCGAGAAGGCCAGGTCGATCAGATACGACACCAGGATGCCCACCGTGATCATGAGCTGGTTGGCGCTCAGCACCCGGCCCCGGATCGCGGTCGGGGAGATCTCCGAGAGGTACACCGGCACGGTCGCCGAGGCCGCGCCCACCGCGAGCCCGAGCACGACCCGGCCGACCAGCAACTGCCAGTACGTCGGCGCGGTCGCGGCGATCGCCGTACCGAGGATGAAGACGGCACCCTCCAGCGCCACCGCCTTCTGGCGCCCGATGGCGTCCGCGAGCCTGCCCGCGAGCAGCGCGCCCACCATGGCGCCGACCAGCAGGACGGAGACGATGGTGCCCTGCTCGGCGGCCGACAGGTGGAAGTCGCGGGTGATGAACAGCAGGGCGCCGGAGACCACCCCGGTGTCGTAGCCGAAGAGGAAGCCGCCGACGGCGATCAGCGCGGCCCAGCGGTAGATCTTCCGCAGGCCCTCCGGGGGGACCTCGGTGACCGGTCCGTGCGTCCCCGGCTCACGGGAGAAGCCCTGCATCTGCACGTCCTGTCGTCGTCGGGCACGGGAGGCGGCCGTCACAGCGCGGCGCGGGCAAGGTGTTCCGCGCCCGGGCCCGGCCGAAACGGCACCCGGACCCGCCCGGCCCCGAATCCCCCGTACGGACCGGCAACGCTGGCCGCCGCGCGGCGCACCACCGACCCTGGGGTGGCGGCACCCCGCGATCTCCGCCACGGAAGAGGGCTACTGTCCGGCTATGAGCGAACAGGGTGAACCCGGAATGGAACGAGGGACGAACGCGGGCAAGGGCCCCTACCTGGACGCCCGCGTCGGCTCGGCCGGCGGGCCCGGCGCGGGTGGATCGACCTTCACCGTGCTCGTGGCGGCCGCCGCCAACTTCGGCGTCGCCCTCGCCAAGGCGGTCGCCGGTGTCCTCAGCGGCTCCAGCGCCATGCTCGCCGAGGCCGGGCACTCGGTCGCCGACACCATCACCGAGGCCCTGCTCTTCGTCGCCCTCAAGCGCAGCAAGAAACCCGCCGACGACGACCACCCGCTGGGCTACGGCCCCGAGCGGTACATCTGGGCCCTGCTCGCCTCCGTCGCCACCTTCGTCGGCGGCGGCGTCTTCGCCGTGTACGACGGCATCCACGCCCTCACCCACGACGAGAAGCCCGGCAACCCGCTGGTCTCCTACATCGTGCTCGCCGTCGCCTTCGTCCTCGAAGGGCTGTCGCTGCGCACCGGCTGGCGGCAGGCCACCGGCCGGGCCGAACACTTCCGGGTGCCCATCCTCCGCTACCTCCAGCACACCCCCGACACCGCCGTGAAGGCCGTCGTCATGGAGGACTCCGCCGCCCTCGTCGGCCTGGTGCTCGCCGCCCTCGGCCTGCTCGGCGGACAACTCACCGGCTCCGGCGTCTTCGACGGCATCGCCTCCATCCTCATCGGTGTGCTGCTGGTCGTCGTGGCCTACATCCTCGGCCGCGCCAACACCGAACTCCTCGTCGGCCGCGCCCTGCCCAAGCCCATGCGGGAAGCCGTACTGCGCGAACTGCGCTCCGTGGACGCCGTCCAGGACGTGATGGAGCTGACCACCCTGGTGCAGGGGCCGGGGGAGATCCTGATCGCCGCCAAGGTCGACTTCCGCGACGTCTCCACCTCCGCCCAGATCGAGTGGGCCTGCGAGGAGGCGGAGACCCGGCTGCGCACCCTCATCCCGGCCGTCAAGCGGGTGTACCTGGACCCGACGCCGCCGCGCCTGCCGGAGTAGCGGGCGCTCACCCCGGCTGCGGCACCATCCGGTGCAGGCCCCGGCGGTCGTAGTAGCGGGTCGCCGCGAAGCCGAACGCCAGGGCCACCACGAAGCCGATCGCGATCATCACCCAGCCGCGCCCCAGCCCGGCGTCGGCGCGGGCGTCGAAGTAGAGGATCGCCCGTACCCCGGCCGCCAGTTGACGCATCGGCTCGAAGGCGCCGAGGAACCGGTAGAACCCCGGCACCGCCTCCAGCGGCACGGTGGCGCCCGAGGACGGCAGCGCGAACGCGATGAAGACGAACATCGACACGAGCTGTCCCAGGCTGCCGAAGGCCGCGTTGATCGCCTGCACCCCGAGCCCCACCGTCAGCACCGCGCAGTACGAGAACACCCACAGCAGACCCGGATGCGGGGCGTCCATGCCCAGCACGCCGATCGTCGCCAGCATGATCAGCGAGGTGGTCAGCAGCGCGAGTCCCGCCGTCATCACCATCTTCAGCACCAGCGTCTGGGTCCGGCTGATCTCCACCGTCGGGCGGCGCGAGTGCCAGGGGCCGATCTCGGTGTCCGCGTAGCCGAGCGAGCTGTCGACGCCGTTGTGGACGATGTTGCCGCCGATGAACCCGGCCAGCACCAGCAGCAGTGCGTAGTAGAAGGCGCTCAGCCCCAGACCGCTGTGCGCGCCGATGGGATGGCCCACCTCGATACGCACCTCCACCGGGTCGGCGACCAGCAGCCGGGTCGTCGCGCTCGCCCGCTTCACCTGCGGGGACGCCGACAGTTGCTCGCCGACCGAGACCGACACCCGGTGCGCCGCGGTCTGGGTGATCCGGCCCGCCAGCGAGGAGGCCAGGCTGCCCACGCCGGGGTTGGTCAGCGTGGTCAGCGCCGGGCGGCTCTTCGCGTCCGCGGTGGCCAGCGCGCCGACGGTCGCCGTGAAGTCCGCCGGGATGACCAGGGCGCCGTACACCTTGCCCGACGCCAGCTGGTCCTGGGCCTTCGCCCGTGACATCGGGCGCCAGCGGACGCGGCCGTCGGAGGTGCCGGAGGAGAGGATCGAACGGGCGGCCTGCGTGCCGATGTTGGCCTGCTGGCCCGGCAGCGGCTTGCCCTCGTCCTGGTTCACCAGCGCCACCGGCATCCGGTGCAGGCTGCTCTCGGGGGTGAGGATGCCGCCCATGTACAGCAGCGACAGCACCAGCGCGACCAGGGAACTGAGCACGGCGGGCATCAGCCACAGCTTCCACCGCCCCAGCAACCGCGACGCGCTCACCCTCGGTCCGGACGCGTGCGGGGGCATCCCGGCAGCCATACCACTCCAAGAGGTGCAGTCGGCGGCAACCGCCGAACGGGCGGCGGCGAGGGGCCCGCACCGTACGTTCGGCCGCCGGACCGCACCGCCTGCGGACGCAAGCCGACGATAGAGCGCGGACACCGGAACGTGCCGCCACGACACCGGCCATCTGCTCCGGACGCCCGCGGGGGACGGACCTCGTCCGTGTCTTTCGGGGGGCGTACGGCCCCGTTGGTCGCTAGCGTGTTGCGCAGTTCGGACCGCTCCGCAGACGGAAGGACCTCCCCATGGGCCGACGCAAGGACCTCGGACTGCTGGCCGTACGCCTCGGCACCGGCGGCGTACTGGCCGTCCACGGCGCGCAGAAGCTGCTCGGCTGGTTCGGCGGCGGAGGCATCGAGGGCACGGGCAAGTTCATGGAGTCCATGGGCTTCAAGCCCGGCAAGGCCAGCGCCATCGCGTCCGGCTCGGCCGAGCTGGGCGGCGGGGTCCTGCTCGCCCTCGGCCTTGCCACCCCGGCCGCCGGTGCCGCCGTGGCCGGGGGGATGGGCGGCGCCGTCTCCGTGCACGTGCCCAACGGGTTCTTCGCCACCGCGGGCGGCTACGAGTACCCGGCCTACCTCGGCTACGTCGCCACCTGCATCGGCCTGTCCGGTCCCGGCCGTTACTCCCTGGACCGCCTCATCGGCTACCGGCTCGACCGGCCCCGCCTGGTCCTGCTCTCCTTCGCGCTGAGCGCGGCCGGAACCGCGGTCGTCGTGGCCCGCCGTGAGCAGGTGCTCGCGGCCCAGCGGCGCGAGGAGACGGCGCCGGTCACCCCGGCTCCATGACCGGGTCGCATATGCGAGCATAAACCGTCGAATTGCCTCGGTATTGCGGCACGGAACTCGGTCGCCGGGATCGGATTCCGTGCCGTTAATTGTCCTCGGGAAATGATTTGCTGACGTCCGGGAAAGAATTCACGAGGTCCCCCGGAAAAACCCCGCTCGGCCTTTGTTTTCAAGGGCTGCGCGTCGCGTGGCGGGTGCTGAAACGCCGACATACTCTGGCCTAGAGCTCCATATAGAGATATGGACGCACGCCGCGACGGCGGAAGGGTGAGAGCCTTGAGCACCTTGGACGAAGAACAGTCACGGATGATGGAGGCGGAGTCGGATCTCGAGCCCCGCGTGGGCCCGATCCCCAAAGGGGAGCCGTACTTCCACCCCTACCACCACCCCGCCGCGGGATGGGGCGCCGCCAAGAGCGTGACCAAATTCCTGCTGGACGAGGGAACGCTGATCGAGGGCCCGCGGGCCATCATGAAGATGAACCACGAGAACGGTGGTTTCGACTGTCCCGGATGTGCCTGGCCGGATGACACCAAGGGCCTGAAGCTTGACATCTGTGAGAACGGAATCAAGCACGTCACGTGGGAACTGACCCACAAGAGGGCCGACCGTGAGATGTTCGCCCGCCACACGGTGAGCGAAATGCACGAGTGGAGCGACTACAAGCTGGAGGACCAGGGCCGACTCACCGAGCCCATGGTCTACGACGCGGCCACCGACCACTACGTCCCGATCTCCTGGCACGACGCGTTCGAACTGGTCGGACGCCACCTGCGCAACCTGGAGAACCCCAACCAGGCGTCGTACTACACCTCGGGGCGGCTCGGCAACGAGGCCACGTTCCTCTACCAGTTGATGGCCCGTGAGCTGGGCACCAACAACCTGCCCGACTGCTCCAACATGTGCCACGAGGCCAGCGGACGCGCCCTGACGGCATCCCTCGGCACCGGCAAGGGCACGGTCGACCTGAAGGACTGGGAGGCCACGGACGCCCTGTTCATCATCGGCGTCAACGTCGCCTCCAACGCGCCCCGCATGCTCACCTCGCTGACCGAGGCGTTCGACCGCGGCGCGCAGGTCGTGCACATCAACCCGTTCATCGAGGCGGGCGCCACCAAGGCGATCATCCCGCACGACTTCCTGGACATGGCCACCTTCCACGCCACCCGGACCAGCACCCTGGACCTCCAGGTGCGGGTCGGCGGCGACCTGGCGCTGCTGCGCGGCATGGCCAAGGCGGTCCTGGAGCAGGCGAAGACCGACCCCAAGGCCATCGACAGCCAGTTCATCCAACGGCACACCGCCGGCTTCGACGAGTACCGGGCGCTGTGCGAGGCCACCCCGTGGGAGGAGCTGGAGCGTCAGTCCGGGCTCAGCCGCGCGGACATCCTCAAGGCGGCGCGGATCTACACCGACGCCGACCGCTCCATCATCAGCTGGTGTCTGGGCGTCACCCAGCACGAGCACGGCGTGGACACCGTCCGCGAGATCGTCAACCTGCTGCTCCTGCGCGGCAACCTGGGCCGCGAGGGCGCCGGTCCGTCCCCGGTGCGCGGGCACAGCAACGTCCAGGGCAACCGCACCTGCGGCATCGACCACCGCCCCGAGCCGCAGTTCCTGGACCGGCTGGCGGAGGTCTGCAAGATCAACCCGCCGCGCGAGCACGGCCTCGACACCATCGGCACGCTCCAGGCGATGAACCGGGGCGACGTCAAGGTGTTCGTCGGCATGGGCGGCAACTTCGCCCTCGCGGTGCCCGACTCGCCGTTCAGCTACGAGGCGCTGCGCAACTGCGACCTCACGGTCCAGGTGAGCACCAAGCTGAACCGCAGCCACGTCGTGCACGGCAAGGAGGCGCTGATCCTGCCCTGCCTCGCCCGCACCGACAAGGACCACCAGCGCACCGGCGTGCAGAGCATGTCGGTCGAGGACTCGATGTCCATGGTCCACCTGTCGGTCGGCATGAAGCGCCCGGCCTCCAAGCACCTGCTCTCCGAGCCCGCCATCATCTCCGGCATGGCGCGCGCCGCCCTGCCCGCGAGCCCCACGCCGTGGGAGTGGTACATCGAGGACTACGACCGCATCCGCCACACCATGTCCGAGGTGCTGGACGGCTTCGAGGACTTCAACCGCCGGGTGCGGCTCCCGCTGGGCTTCCGCATCAAGCAGCCCGCCCGTGAGCTGATCTTCCTCACCGAGTCCGGCAAGGCGGAGTTCTCCCACGCCAAGCTGCCGGACGTGGTGCCCGCGCCGGGCATGCTGACGCTCGGCACCATGCGCTCGCACGACCAGTGGAACACCACGATCTACTCGGACAACGACCGCTACCGGGGCATCAAGAACCTGCGCGAGCTGGTCTTCATGAACGAGGACGACATGCGCGAGCGCGGCCTCTCCGAGTTCGACCCCGTCAACATCGTCTCCACGGCGAAGGACGGCAGCCACCGCTACCTCGACGGCTACCTCGCCATCCCGTACGACATGCCGCGCGGCTGCGCCGCGGGCTACATGCCGGAGATGAACGTGCTGATCGCCCTGTGCGACTACAGCACCCAGAGCGACCAGCCGCTGATGAAGCAGCTCAAGGTCCACATCACCGCGGCGACCTGACCGGCGAGGCGACGGCACACACCACACGGGCGGGCCCCCTCCGATTCGGAGGGGGCCCGCCCGTTCCGTCACGCCGCGGTGCTCAGTGACCGGCCGGGATGTGGTGCACCCCGATCCGCTTGCTGAACACCCAGTACGTCCAGCTCTGGTAGATGATGATCAGCGGGGCGAAGATCGCCGCGACGATCGTCATCACCGTCAGCGTGTAGGAGGCGGACGAGGCGTTGGCGACCGTGAGCGACCAGGCCGGGTTCAGCGTGGACGGCATGACGTCGGGGAACAGCGTCAGGAACAGCATGGCGAACGACGACACCACCGTCAGGGCGGAGAAGACGAACGCCCAGCCCTCCCGGCCCAGCTGGTTGAAGAACAGGGCCACGAGGATCGCCGCGAACGCCACGATCATGACGCCCAGGCTCTGGCCGTTGCCCGAGTTCGCCTGCGTCCACAGCAGGAACGCGAGCAGCAGCAGGAGCGAGGCCAGGCCCAGCACGGGCACCAGCTTCCGGGCCCGCTCGCGGATCTCACCGTCGGTCTTCAGCGCCGCGAAGATCGCCCCGTGGCAGGTGAACAGCACCAGCGTGGCGAAGCCGCCCAGGATCGCGTACCCGTTGAACAGGTCACCGGGCGAGCCCACGTAGGACTTCTCGCGGTTGATGGCGACGCCCTGGACCATGTTGGCGAAGATCACGCCCCACAGGAACGGGATGATCACCGAGGTCCAGAAGGTGACCTGCTCCCAGCTGAGCTGCCAGCGCATGCTGTCGCGTTTGGCGCGGTACTCGAAGGACACGCCGCGGCCGATCAGACAGAGCACGATGATGAGCAGCGGGATGTAGAAGCCGCTGAACAGGGTGGCGTACCAGTCCGGGAAGGCGGCGAAGGTCGCGCCCGCGGCCGCGATCACCCAGACCTCGTTGCCGTCCCAGACGGGGGCGATCGTGTTGATGAGGACGCGCCGTTCGGTGCTGTTGCGGGCCATCGTCTGGGTGAGGACACCGACCCCGAAGTCGAACCCCTCGAGGAAGAAGTAGCCGACCCACAGCAGGGCGATCAGGATGAACCAGAGATCGTAGAGATGCATGGCCGTCCGTCCTCAGTAGGCGATGGAGAGTGGCTTGTCCTGGTCGTCCGGGGACATGCGCAGGCTGGGGTCCTTGGTGGGCGGCCGTTCGTCGACGTCGGGCCCCGGTTTCGCGTACTTGACCATGAGGCCGCCCTCGACCACCGCGAGGATCGCGTAGAGGACGCTCAGCGCGACCAGGGAGCCGACCTGGGTGCCGACGCTGACGTTCGGTGATACGGCGTTCGCGGTCTTCATCAGGTGGAACACCACCCACGGCTGACGGCCCATCTCGGTGAAGATCCAGCCGAAGCTGTTGGCGAGCAGCGGGAAGCCGAGGGTCAGCGCGACGACGCGCCAGCTCCACTTGGTGAAGAAGTCGTTCATCTTGATCTTGTCGGTGATCATCAGGTTCGGCGGCTCGTCCTCACCCGTGCGGTACCGGGGTTTCAGCCAGAACTTCTTCCGGGTGAGCCAGATGCCGATCACGCCGATGGTGAAGCTGGTCATGCCGAAGAAGATCATGAGGCGGAAGCCCCAGTACGTCATGAAGATGTTGGGGATGTAGTCCTCGCGGCTGCCGCCGAATTGCTTCACCTGTTCGTCGGCGCGGTCGTTGATGCCGGGCACGGGGGAGTGGAAGTTGCTCTTGGCGAGGAAGGACAGCGCGCCGGGGACCTCCAGCGCGACGTCGTTGCGGCCCTTACCGACATTGCCGACCGAGAAGATCGAGAAGGGGGCCGGTCCTTGCGTGTCCCACAGGGCCTCCGCCGCCGCCATCTTCATCGGCTGCTGTTCGAACATGACCTTGGCCAGCCGGTCGCCGCTCAGCGCGGTGAGGATGCCGGCGATGGCGCAGACGACCAGGGCCAGCTTGAGCGAGCTGCGCATGGCGGCGATCCGCTTGCGGTTGGTGTCCTTGCCGCGCTTGGCCCGCCACAGGTGGTAGGCGGAGATGCCCATGACGAAGGCGGCGCCCGTGATGAACGCCGCCGTCAGGGTGTGGAAGACCTGCACCAGGGTGGTGTCCTGGAACAGGACCCGCCAGATGTTGGTCAACCGCGCCTTGCCGTTCGCGGGGTCGATCCGGTAGCCGACGGGGTGCTGCATGAAGGAGTTGGCGGCCAGGATGAAATAAGCGGAGAGAAGGCTGCCGATGGTCACGATCCAGATGGTCGCCAGGTGGATCTTCTTCGGGAGCCGGTTCCAGCCGAAGATCCACAGTCCGATGAACACGGACTCGAAGAAGAAGGCGATGAGTGCCTCCATGGCCAGCGGAGCGCCGAAGACATCACCGACGAAGCGCGAGTAGCTCGACCAGTTCATGCCGAACTGGAACTCCTGGAAGATGCCCGTGACCACACCCAGCGCGAGGTTGATCAGCAGGAGCTTTCCCCAGAACTTGGTGGCGTGGAAGTACTTCTCCTTCCCGGTCCGCACCCAGGCCGTCTCCAGACCGGCGACGATGCCTCCGAGGCCGATGCTGAGCGGGACGAAGAGGAAGTGGTAGACGGTCGTGACACCGAACTGCCATCGGGCAATGGTCTCCTGAGCGATTGCAAGTTCCACTACGTCCTTCTCTCGCTCGATCCGGCCGCAATCTGGATAAAAGGTATCTCCAGGGCATAGTCGCGTCGACTCGGGGAAAGGCGTTCGCGCACCTGCCCGGCGCCGTTCGAGTGAGGCGTGAATCGCGGGGAACGCCGGGGTGGCGATAGGGCTGGCATCTGCGTGCTTCATCGGGCATTGAGGTTCTCAAGTGCGTATCTAGATACCTGTTTCCGAGCCCGCGCCCGCTATGGGCGGACGCGAATAGATGCGTATTTCTTTATTGCCTGTCATCACTTATCGCCTGCCATCACTTGAGGACGGCGTCCCCGAGCCAGTGCGCGGCGAGCAGCGCGGCCCGCACGTTGAAGTCGTCCGACGAATCGTCCGACGATCCGTCCACTCCGGCCGGGAGCAGCGCGATGGCCCGGCGCACCCGGTACTGGACCGAGTTGCGGTGCAGGTTCATCGCCCGCGCGGCCGCCGCGTGGCTGCGGCGATGGGCGAGGAACACCCGCAGCGTCTCGCGCAGGGTGGCACCGCGCGCGTCCCGCCGGGCCAGCTCCCCGAGCGTGTCCGTCACGAAGTCCCGTACCGCCGGGAGGTCACCGGCCATCAGCGCGACCGGTGCGACCTCCGCGAAGTGCACCCAGTGCGCGCCGCCCGGCGCGGCCGCCCCGGAGAGCCTCGTGGCGAGGATCTCCCGGACCTGAGCTGACTGGCGGGCCGAGGTGCGGAAGCCGGGAAGGCCGACGCCCGGCCGCCCCACGGCGGCATGCAGGACGGTGCCCTCGGGCGCCGCCAGGCCGTCCCGCCACCGCCGTTCGCCCCCGGCGGGCAGCGCCAGCCACAGCCGGGCCTCGCGCTCGTCGGTCGGCACCACCAGCGCGGCGCGGGCCCGCAGCACCGCCACCGCGTGCGCCCGTACCTCGTCCACGGCGGTGACCAGGTCGAACGAGGTCATCGCGGCCACCGGCCACAGCGTGCAGGCGACATGCACCGCGTCCAGCGGATAGCGCAGCGCCCGCTCGGCGGCCGCGCGGTCCACCGGGCCACCGCCGAGCAGCGCGCCCACCCACTGCTGGCGCACCCCGCCCTGGCTCGCCACCCAGCGCTCCCGCTCCCGCTCGTAGGCGCGTCCGACCTGCTCGCAGACCTGGTCGATGAACAGCGCCGAGCGGCGCACCACGTCGAGGACGAGCGAGACCCGCTGCTCGGCGGGCAGGTCGTCGAGGTGCGCGAAGGCGTGGTCCAGCACCCGGGAGTGGCCGATGCGATAGGCGCGGACCAGCGCGGAGAGCGGCACATCGCGCTGGGCCAGCACCCGCGCATAGGCCAGGGCCGCGGACGGGGCCTCCAGCAGCTCCGGGGCGAAGTCCTGCTGGAGGAAGTTCAGCCCGGCCACCACGTTCTCGCTCAGGCTCGCCTCCAGCAAGGAGCGGGTCGCGGCGTCGTGGTCGAGGGCGTCGATCTGCACCAGGGTCAGCCGGACCAGATCCGCGATCATGGCCTCCCGCGTCCCGCGCAGCCGGTCCACCAACTGGCCGACCAGGGCCTGTTCCATCGGCATGACCGCACTGTAGAGCCGCCCGGCGGCCACGCCAGTGTGCTCGGCGCACAAAGGCGCCCGCCGATGTTGTGACGCGCGGCCGTCGTCAGCGGGCTCCGCGCGCCCCTACCTTCGGCTGGACTCCGTACGGCCCGCCCAGCGAAGGCGTGATCCCTATGGGCTTCATGAAACCCCGGCTGCTCCCCGTCGACCCCGGCACCTACCGCACCCTGCCCCGCCGCGACCGCCTGGAGGCCCTGACCCGGCACTGGGTCGAGCACGGCTTCGGCAGCCCCTCGTCGGTGTATCTCTTCTACGTCGTCAAATGCGCGCTCTACCTCGGCGGAGCGGCGCTGGTGATCTCGACGACGCCCGGCCTCGGACCGGTCACCGAGGTGGCGTCCTGGTGGTCCGAGCCGGTCGTCTACCAGAAGCTGATCGTCTTCACCCTGCTGTGGGAGGTCATCGGGCTCGGCTGCGGTTCCGGCCCGCTGTCCTCCCGCTTCCTCCCGCCGATCGGCTCCGCCCTGTACTGGCTGCGCCCCGGCACCGTCCGACTGCCACCCTGGCCCGGCAAGGTGCCGTTCACCCGGGGCGACCGGCGCGGGCTCATGGACGTGACGCTCTACGCGGCCGTCCTCGCCTCCGGCGTCCGGCTGCTGCTCGGCCGCCCCGACGACACGGGGCTCCTCGACCCGACCACCGCCGTGCCGCTCATCGTGGCCCTGGCGGTGCTGGGGCTGCGCGACAAGACCGTCTTCCTCGCCGCGCGCGGGGAGCAGTACGGGCTGTCGCTGCTGGTGTTCTTCTTCCCCTACGACGACATGCTCGTCGGCTTCCAGCTGATCATACTGGCCATCTGGTGGGGAGCGGCCACCTCCAAGCTCAACCACCACTTCCCGTTCGTGGTCGCCACCATGATGAGCAACGCGCCCCTGGTCCCCAACCGGCTCAAGCCCCGCTTCTACCGCGACCACCCGCGCGACCTGCGCCCCTCCCGCCTGTCGTTCCTGCTCGCGCACGTCGGCACCGCCACCGAGTACCTCGTCCCGCTGTATCTGGTCCTCCTCGGCGACGGCGGCCCGTGGACCTGGGCGGCCCTGCTCTACATGGTCGTCTTCCACCTGCACATCCTGTCGACCCTGCCCATGGGGGTGCCGCTGGAGTGGAACCTGTTCTTCGTCTTCTCGCTGTTCTTCCTCTTCGGCGCCCACGGCGACCTCACCGTGTGGGACCTCCACTCGCCCTGGCTGCTCGTGGTGATCCTGCCGAGCCTCGTGCTGCTCCCGCTGCTCGGCAACCTCCGCCCCGACCTCGTCTCCTTCCTCCCCGCGATGCGCTACTACGCGGGCAACTGGGCCACCAGCGCCTGGCTGTTCACCGGGGACGCGCTCGAGAGGCTGGAAGCGGGCCTGACCACGAGCGCCCGGCTCGCCCCGCACCAGATGGCCACCCTCTACGACGCCGACACCGCCCTGCTGCTTGCCGCCAAGGCGGAGGGCTGGCGCGCCATGCACTCCCACGGCCGCGCCCTCAACGGCCTGGTGGAACGGATCACCGACGGCCAGGACGGGGTCACCGTGCTGGAGGGCGAGCTGATCGCGGGGTTCGCCCTCGGCTGGAACTTCGGCGAGGGCCACCTCCACGACGACCAACTGCTGCGCGCCGTACAGGCCCGCTGCGCCTTCGCGCCCGGCGAGATCCGGGTGATCTGTTTGGAGGGTCAGCCCCTGCACCGGCAGACTCAGTCCTATGAGATCCACGACGCCGCCCTCGGCCTGCTGGAGAGCGGCCACGTCGCGGTGCGCGACATGCTGACCCGTCAGCCCTGGCCCACCGACGGCCCCGGCTACCCGGTGTACGACGTACGCCGGACGCGCCCGCTGTCCGAGCCGCGCCCGCTGGACAGCACCTCATGACCTCGGCCGTGGTCGTCGGCGGCGGACCCAACGGGCTCGCCGCCGCCGCCCTCCTGGCCAAGGCGGGCCTCGACGTCACCCTCCTGGAGGCCGCCGACGAGGTCGGTGGCGGTACCCGCAGCTACGAGGCCCTGCTGCCCGGACTGCTGCACGACCACTGCTCCGCCATCCACCCCATGGCCGTCACCTCACCGGCCCTGCGCGAACTGGACCTGGCCCGGCACGGCCTGCGCTGGCTCCTGGCCGACATCGACTGCGTCCACCCCCTCGACGACGGCACCGCGGGCGTACTGATGCGCTCCGTCGCGGACACCGCCCGTCTCCTCGGCGCCGACGGCGACCGCTACCGGGCGCTGATCGAACCCTCCGTACGGCACTGGGAGGCGCTCGCCGGAGAGGTCATGGGCCCGCTGCTGCGCATCCCCTCGCACCCGCTGCTGCTCGCCCGGTTCGGCCTGCCGACCACGCTGCCCGCCACCGCCCTCGCCCGGCTCTTCCGTGAGCCGTCGACGCGGGGTCTGTGGGCCGGGATCGCCGCCCACGCCTTCCGCCCGCTGACCCGCCCGCTCACCTCGGCCATCGGCCTCGGCATCCTGGTCTCCGGGCACGCCGCCGGATGGGCGGTGGCGGAAGGCGGCTCGCAGTCCATCGCCCGCGCGCTGGAGAAGGCGCTGCTCGGTCACGGCGGCACGGTCCACACCGGGGTACGCATCACCGACCACCGCCAGATCCCATCCGCCGACGTCACCCTGCTGGACCTCGACCCCGGCCAGGCCGCGAGCATCTACGGGGATCGGCTGCCCGCCCGGACCCGGTCCGCCTACCGGCGGTTCCGCCGGGGCCCCGGCGCCTTCAAGATCGACCTGGCGGTCGAGGGCGGTATCCCCTGGACTCACCAGAAGGCCCGGCGCGCCGGGACCGTGCACCTCGGCGGCACGATCGACGAGATCGCGCGGGCCGAGCGGGACGTGACGGCCGGACGCATGCCCGAGCGGCCGTTCGTCCTGGTCGGCCAGCAGTACCTGGCCGACCCCGGCCGCTCGGTGGGCGACGTGCACCCCGTCTGGGCCTACGCCCACGTCCCGAACGGCTACACCGGGGACGCCACGGAGGCGATCCTGCGGCAGATCGAACGGTTCGCCCCCGGCGCCCGCGACCGCATCGTGGGCGTACGCGCCACCACCCCGGCCGGTTTCGCCGCCGCCGACGCCAACTTCGCGGGCGGCGACATCCTCACCGGCGCCAAGACCGCCCCCCAGCTCATCCTGGGCCCCCGCCCCACCCTCGACCCGTACACCACCGGGCTGCCGGGCGTCTTCCTCTGCTCGGCAGCCACCCCACCGGGCCCGGGCGCCCATGGCATGTGCGGGGCGGGCGCGGCGGCTTCGGCGCTGCGGTACCTGGGCGCCGCCTCTCACCAGCCGAGCTGAGCCTCGCCCAGGACCTCGCCGCCTGTGCGGGCGGCGAGGTTCCGGGCTCTGGGCAGGTCGCCCCACTTGTCCACATGGACGAAGACGGTGTGGTGCTCGGTCCACCTGTTCCACTGCGCCGCGTCGCCGTGGAACACCACTTGGACGCCGTCGTGGTTGACCGACCCCTGCGGCCGGTCCGCCTCCAGGTCCTCGGGCCACCGGCCCCACCAGATCATCGCGGCCGTCCCCTCGCCGAGGGCCGCCACGAAGCGGTCTTCGACGCGCCCCGCCGGGCAGTCGTACGAGAAGTCCACCGGCAGGTGCGGCTGGACCTCGGCGTCGGCAGCCGTCCGCAGATCGAGGTCGGGCCCGCCGGAGTCGTGGGTACGCACAGGCACGTGGATCTCCGCGTCGGGCAGGCCCGCGGCCATCCTCCGGACATCCGCGACCGTCCGCAGGTCGGCGGAGAGCCAGACCTCGTCGTCACGTCGCGCCAGCAGCGCGCACAGGCGCGCGGCCTGTGCGTACGCCGCCGACTTGTCGGTGGTCCGGAACACCGGATAAGCCCGGGAGTTGCCCATGGTCCGAACCCTCACACGTCCCCGTCCACCTCCACCAGCGAGTATCGGGTGGTCAGCGCGCGAGCAGCTCCAGCGTGTCGATCACCCGGTTCGAGAAGCCCCACTCGTTGTCGTACCAGGCGACCACCTTGACGTGGCGGCCGTCGACGCGGGTGAGGGCGGAGTCGAAGATGGAGGAGTGCGGGTTGCCGACGATGTCGGAGGAGACCAGGGGGTCCTCGGAGTACTCCAGGACACCGGCGAGCGGGCCCTCGGCGGCCGTGCGGTAGGCGGCGAGCACCTCCTCGCGGGTCACGTCGCGGGCGACCGTGGTGTTCAGCTCGACGATCGAGCCGACCGGCACCGGCACCCGGATCGAGTCGCCCGACAGCTTGCCGTCGAGGTTCGGCAGCACCTGGCCGATGGCCTTGGCCGCGCCCGTGGTCGTCGGCACGATGTTCACACCGGCCGCGCGGGCCCGGCGCGGGTCGCGGTGCGGGCCGTCCTGGAGGTTCTGCTCCTGGGTATAGGCGTGCACGGTCGTCATGAACCCGTGCTCGATGCCCGCGAGTTCGTCCAGCACGGCGGCCAGCGGGGCCAGCGCGTTGGTCGTGCAGGAGGCGTTCGACACGATGGTGTGCAGCGCCGGGTCGTAGGTGTCGCTGTTCACCCCGTACGCCAGCGTCACATCGGCGCCGTCCGAGGGGGCGCTCACCAGCACCCGCTTCGCGCCCGCGTCGAGATGGGCGCGGGCGGCCTTGGCCGAGGTGAAGCGGCCGGTAGCCTCCAGCACGATGTCGACGTCCAGGTCCGCCCAGGGCAGCTGGGCGGGCTCGCGCTCGGCGAGGACCTTGATGCGGCGGCCGTCGACCACGAGGGTGTCGCCGTCCACCTCCACCGGGCGGCCGAGCCGTCCGGCCGTCGAGTCGAAGGCCAGCAGCCGGGCCAGGCCCGCGGGTTCGGTGAGGTCGTTCACCGCGACGACCTCGAGGTCACTGTCGCGTTCGAGCAGAGCCCGCAGCACGTTGCGTCCGATGCGGCCGAATCCGTTGATGGCGATGCGCGTCATGAATGGTGTCCCTTCCGTTCGCCATCAGGTTCGCGGGCGGGAGACTGGCGGGGTAGTGGCAGGAGCGCCACGGTTCAGAAGGATCGCGCCAGCGTCACTCGCCCCGGGCGAACGTACGCCGGTAGTCGCTCGGTGTCGTGCCCAGGACCCGTTGGAAGTGCAGCCGGAGGTTGGTGCCGGTGCCGAGCCCGACCTCGTCGGCGATCTGTTCCACGCTCCGCTCCGAGCGCTCCAGCAACTCCCGCGCCAGGTCGACCCGGGCCCGCGTCACCCACTGCATCGGCGTGTACCCGGTGTCCTCCACGAACCGCCGGGAGAACGTCCGCGGCGACACCGCCGCGTGCCGGGCCAGCGACTGCAGGCTCAGCGGATCGCCGAGCCGGTGCAGCGCCCACTCCCGGGTCGCGGCGAACCGCTCGCCCAGCGGCTCCGGCACACTGCGCGGCACGTACTGCGCCTGACCCCCGCTGCGATAGGGCGCCGCGACCAGGCGCCGGGCCGCGTGGTTGGAGGCGGCCACCCCCAGCTCGCCGCGCAGCATGTGCAGGCACAGGTCGATGCCGGAGGCCGCCCCGGCCGACGTCAGCACGCTGCCCTCGTCCACGAACAGCACGTTCTCGTCCACCCGGACCAGCGGATACCGGGCCGCCAGCGCGCGTGCGTAATGCCAGTGCGTGGTGGCGCGTCGGCCGTCCAGCAGACCGGTGGCCGCCAGCGCGAACGCCCCCGTGGAGATCGCCGCCAGCCGCGCACCCCGCCCGTGCGCCGCGACCAGCGCCGCCACCACCGGCTCCGGCGGGTCCTCCCGGTCCGGGAACCGGTAGCCCGGCACGAACACCACGTCCGCCCACTCCAGCGCCTCCAGCCCGTGCGCCACGTGGTACGACAGCCCGTCCCCGCCCGCCACCAGCCCCGGCGCGGCCCCGCACACCCGCACCTCGTACGGCATGCTCGCGCGGGTCGTGAACACCTGCGCCGGAATCCCCACGTCGAGCGGCTTGGCGCCCTCCAGGACGAGAACGGCGACACGGCGACGGCGGGAGGAGGGCACGGTCAGCAGGGTACGCAAGGCGCGGCGCGGCCATGGCGCGAAACCCCCGCCGAGCGCCGGACAACCCCCCGATATGCTGCTGTTTTTCCCGTACCGGCCGCCCATGGCCGCCCTCGGAAGGACCGACCCGTGGAGTTCCGGCTGCTCGGCACCGTCTCCGTCGACACCCGCCGGGGACCACTGCCGCTCGGCCCCGCCAAGCGCCGCAGCGTGCTCGCGGCGCTGCTGCTGTCGGCCAACACCCCCGTGCCGATGCACCGGTTGACCGCCTGCCTGTGGGACGACGAACCCCCGAGCCAGGCGCGGAGCGTCATCCAGGGCCATGTGTCCCGGCTGCGCGCCCTGCTCGCCGAGGGCGACGCGGAGGCGTACGGCGTCGAACTCCTCACCGCCGGGGACGCGTACGCCCTGCGGCTGCCGGAAACCCTGCTCGACGCCCAGCGGTTCGAGGAACTGCTGACCCTCGCCCGCGAACAGCGCGACCCCGCCGACACCGTGCTGATGCTCGGCGACGCCCTCGCGCTGTGGCGCGGCCCCGCCCTCGGCGGCGCCTTCGCCGGACCGCCGCTCCAGGCCGCCGCACACTCCCTGGAGGAGTCCAGGCTCGCAGCCGTGGAGCAACTGGCGCTCGCCTACGGCAGGTTGGGCGAGCATCACCGAGCGGCAGCCGTGCTGCGCACCGAGGCCGTCGCGCATCCGCTGCGCGAATCGCTGTCCGCCGCGCTGATGACCGCCCTGTACCAGGCGGGCCGCCAGTCGGAGGCGCTCGACTGGTTCCACCGCACCCGCAGACTCCTCGCCGACGAGCTCGGCATCGACCCCGGCCGCGAACTCGCCGACGCCTACGGGCTGATCCTGCGCGGCGACCCCGTACCGGAGCTGCTGGCCGCGCGTCCGACGCCCGAGGCCGAACCGGTGCGGCCGCCCGTGGCACCGCGCCCCGCTCTCGTGCCCGCCGAGGCGCACGCCGACCTGCTGCCCCGCGCGCCCCGCGGCTTCCACGGGCGCGGCCCGGAACTCGCCGCGCTCGGCCGGGCCGCCGCCGGGGAGGCGCCCGTGTGCCTGGTCACCGGGCCCGCCGGGGTCGGCAAGACCGCCCTCGCGCTGTGCTGGGCGCACCGCAACGCCGACACCTTCCCCGACGGACGGCTCTTCGCCGACCTGCACGGCTTCAGCGACACCGGCGAGCCGTCCGTCACCGAGGTGCTCCGCGAGTTCCTGCTCGCCCTCGGCGTGCCGCCGCGCCGGATACCGGAGTCGGCCGCGGCCGCCGCCGCACTGTTCCGCACCCTCACCGACCGGCTGCGCCTGCTGGTCGTGCTCGACAACGCGCGCGACTCCGCCACCGTCCGCGCCCTGCTGCCCGGCGGCGCCGACTGCGTCACCGTCGTCACCAGCCGCCACCGGCTGGAAGGGCTCATCGCCTCCGACGCGGCCCGTCCCGTCCCGCTCGGCACGCTCGACGCGCGGGACGGCACCGCACTCCTCGCGGGCGTCCTCGGCGAGGAACGCGTCCTCGGTGAACCGGTGGCCGCGCGCAGGCTCGCCGAACTCTGCGGCGGACTCCCGCTCGCCCTCCGGGTGACCGCCGCCCGGCTCGCGGGCCGCCCCCAGTGGACCCTGGCCCACCTCGCGGACGAACTCGCCGACGAGCGCGGCCGGTTGGCCCACCTCGCGGTCGACGACACCGGTGTCCCGGCCGCACTCCGCCTGACCCTGCAGCACCTCCCCGGCGAGGCCGTGCAGCACTTCGGCAGGCTCGGCCACCACCCCGGCACCCACTTCGACCCCTACACCGCCGCCGCCCTCTCCGGCACCGACCCGCCGGCCGCCGCCCGCGCCCTGGAACGGCTCGGCGCCGCCCACCTCGTCACCGAGACCGCGCCCGGCCGCTGGGAACTGCACGACCTCGTACGCCTCTACGCCCGCGACCTCGACCCCGCGAGCGGCCTCCAGGCGCTCACCGGCGTCCTGGACCACTACATCGCCACCGCGTTGGCCGCCGCCGAGACGGCCCAGCCGGGCGGCGAGCCCTGCTTCTCGCTGCCCGCCGACTTCCGACGCCCGTCCGCCGTACGGGGCTTCACCGACCGGGCGGAGGCGATGGGCTGGCTGGCCGCCGAACGGGAGGACCTGGCCCGCGCGGTGACCGCCGCGCGGGCCGCCGGGCTGGACGACCGGGCCTGGCGGATCATCCTCCTCCAGTGGCCGCAGGTGGTGTGGCGCTCGCGGGACAACTGGGTGCCGCTGCTGTCCACGGCCCTGGAGTGCGCCCAGACCGTGGCCGACCCCTACGCCGAGTCCCGCGTCCGCACCCTGCTCGGCTGGGTGCTGAGCGAGGAGGGCCGCCTCGCGGACGCCCGCACCCTCCTGGAACCCTCACCCGCCCTGGCCCGCCGCACCGGCGACCGCCTCGGCGAGGCCACCGCCCTGATCAACCTGGCCGTCGTCCAGTCCGCGGAGGGCGACCTCGACGCCGCCCGCACCCACTGCGCCCGAGCCGCCACCCTGGCCCGCGAGGAGGGCAACCCGCACACGGAGATGCTCGCCCTCCTCCACCTCTCCCGCACCCACCTCACCTCCGGCGCCCCGGAACAGGCCCTCCGCGTCGCCCGCACGGCCCTGGACCTCGGCCCCGAACACGAGGAAGCGGCCCGCACCTCCCTCCTCCACACCGTCTGCGGCGAGGCCCACCTCGCCCTCGGCGACGAACCCGAAGCCCTCCGCCTCCTGGAACGCGCCGCCGACGAGGCGGAGTCCACGGGATACGACGAGGGAGCGGTCCGTGCCCTGGAGGTCCTGCTACGGGTCAGCGGCCGCGCGGACCACCGGAAGCGGCACGAGGCGGCGGTACGCAGGCTCGCGGGGGAGGACTCGTAGCGGGAGCCGCCGTCAGAGGGGCGTCAGCCGGACGTCAGTGGGACGTGAGCGGCGGCGGTGAGAGTGGGGATGTCAGCAGGTCAGAGGCTGACCGGCGGCCGGAAAGGGCCGTTGTCGACGTTTCACCTCCCGGGGGAAATCATCATGAACGCATCGCGCCGCACGGCCCTCTTCTCCGTCGCCGCCTCCGCCGCGCTCGCCCTGTCCCTGACCGCCTGCCAGAGCGGCGAGGGCACCAAGGCCGAGGGCGCGCCGGTCGCCCAGGACACGGCCTCCGCCGCTGCCTCCGCCACCGCTTCCGCGCCCGCGGCCGGTACGAGCACCGACACCGGTACCGCCACCAAGGGCACCAGCACCGCCGTCGGGACCGCGCACAAGACGGGCACCGGTTCCTCCGCGGCCAAGAAGGGCACCGCCGCCACCCCCCTCTGCCGCGCCCAGGACGTCAAGGTCAGCTCCGAGCGCCAGGACGGGCCGCCCTACACCCACATCATCCTCACCGCGCGGAACACCTCCGGCCACCGGTGCGAGATGGCGAGCTTCCCGCACATCCAGTTCCTGGAGAGCCACAAGCAGGACGTGCCGTCCGTGGCCAAGAGCAAGCCCGCCGTGCCGACGGTGCTGAACCCCGGTGACCCGGCGTTCGTCCTGGTCAAGCTCTCCGACGGCGGAGTGGACGAGGACAACGAGGTGGTGAACGCGTTCCAGCTGGTGCTGCAGGGCGACTCCACCGTCATCGCGGTGAACTCGTCGGCAGGCGGCGGCCTCGCCGTCGACCCCGCCAAGACGCTCACCGGCTACTGGACGACCGAACTGCGCAACGGCGCCGACGACTTCTGACCCGCACCCCCGGCGACGCACCTTCGGGAGAGGAAGATCACCCGAGGGTGCGTGGTCTTGGCCAGGCAGAGCGCACGCGGTACCGTCGGGGCGATATCGACGACGGCGAAACGGAAGCCGGTGGGAAACCGGCACGGTCGCGCCACTGTGTGCGCGGTCCCGCAAGGGGGCGCGCGAGTCAGACCCGTGGCCGTCGTCCTGTGCACCACCGAGATGGGACGCGAACTCCCAGAGGAGGTACTGCCATGGCGCAGACCGTCGCTCAGCCGACCGCCGGAAACCCGGCCGCTCCCGCCACCCTGCCGCTGAAGGAGATAGCGCCCTGGGCGGTCTTCTTCGGCGTCCTCATGCTGGTCCTGCTGTACTTCGTCGGCGCCGAGCAGGGCGCCACCTCCGTGTTCAACGGCACGGACGTCCACGAGTGGGTGCACGACGCCCGCCACCTGCTCGGTTTCCCCTGCCACTGACGCGAGGGACGCCGCACACACCATGAACTCCGCAACCGTGAGAAACCTCCTCGTGCGGGGCATGCTCGCCGGCCTCGGCGCCGGAGTGCTCGCCCTGATCGCCGCGTACTTCCTCGGCGAGCCCAGCGTGGACAGCGCCATCAGCTTCGAGGGCCACCACTCCCACGAGCACGAGGTCGAAGTCGTCTCCCGCTCGCTCCAGTCCACCGCCGGACTGGCCACCGGCGTCCTCGTCTACGGGGTCGCCTTCGGCGGCATCGCCGCGCTCGCCTTCTGCTTCGCGCTCGGCCGCGTCGGCCGCTTCGGCCCCCGCGCGACCGCGCTGCTGCTGTCCGGCACCGCGCTGCTCGCCGTGTACGTCGTGCCGTTCCTGAAGTACCCGGCGAACCCGCCCTCGGTCGGCGACCCGGACACCATCGGCAAGCGCACCACGCTGTACTTCCTGATGATGCTGCTCAGCGTGCTGCTGGCGGTCGGCGCGACCCTGCTCGGCAAGCGGCTCGCCCCGCGCCTGGGCAACTGGTACGCGACCTTCGCCGCCGTGGCCGTCTTCGCCGTGGCCATCGGGCTGGCGTACACCTTCCTGCCGGTCATCAACGAGGTGCCGCACGACTTCCCGGCCACCCTGCTGTGGCGGTTCCGCCTCTCCGCGCTGGCCATTCAGACGGTGCTGTGGGCCGGATTCGGCCTTCTCTTCGGTGAGTTGGCCGAGCGGCTGCTGAATCCGCGGCCCGCAGCGGCCCGCGACACGGGCCGGGCGGTCGCCGCCTCCCACTGAGCCGAAGGGCCCCCGGAAACTTCCGGGGGCCCTCTTCAGTCGGCCGCGAGCGGGCGTCCCAGCCGCAGGTTCCAGCGCCCGGCCCGCCCGGACAGCTCCGTCGCGGTCAGTGGCGCCACGTCCAGCCGCCAGAACGCCTCGGCGGGCAGCCCCAGCGCGTGCACCACGGCCGCCCGCACCACGTCGGGCTCCACCACGGCGACCGTACGGCCCTCGGGCAGCGACGCGAGCCAGCGCCCCACCCGCGCGCACACCGCCCGCACCGACTCCCCGTCCGGCGCCACGCACTCCGGGTCGGCCAGCCACCGGGCCAGCGCCTCCCCCTCGGCCGCCGCGACCTTCGCCAGCGCGCGCCCCCGCCACCGCCCGGCGTCCAACGGCGCCAGCTCAGCCGCCACCACGCCCCGCAGCCCCAGCGCCCCGGCCGTCTCCCGGCACCGCGCGCCGGGCGACAGCACGACCCGCGCCGCCTCCGGCACCGCTCCCGCCGCCGCCCGCGCCCGAGCGGCTCCCGCCTCGTCGATGGACGAGGAACCGTCGTAGAAGCGGGCCTCTCGCAGGGCGACCCCGATCGCGGGCGGGACGAGCACCAGCCGACTGGTCACCCGGGAAACCTCCTGAGGAAGAGAACGCGCCCCGGCCCCACCACGGGGCCGGGACGAACGGACGGTCGGACTAACCCAGTTCACCCCGCACGGTACGGGCCGCCGTCACCAGGTTCTCCAGCGACGCCCGCGTCTCCGGCCAGGCGCGGGTCTTCAGCCCGCAGTCCGGGTTCACCCACAGCCGCTCGGCGGGGATCGCCTTCAGCCCCGTACGCAACAGCTCGGCCGCCTCCTCGGCGCTCGGCACACGCGGGGAGTGGATGTCGTACACCCCCGGACCCGCCTCGCGCGGGTAGCCGTGCGCGGCCAGTTCGCGGGCCACCTGCATGTGCGAGCGGGCCGCCTCCAGGCTGATGACATCGGCGTCCAGGTCGTCGATGGCCCGCACGATGTCACCGAACTCGGCGTAGCACATGTGGGTGTGGACCTGGGTGTCCGGCCGGACGCCCGCCGTGGTCAGCCGGAACGCCTCCGTCGCCCAGGCCAGGTAGGCGGCCCGGTCGGCGGCGCGCAGCGGAAGCGTCTCGCGCAGCGCGGGCTCGTCCACCTGGATCACCGAAGTGCCCGCCTGCTCAAGGTCGTTCACCTCGTCGCGCAGGGCGAGCGCCACCTGCCGGGCGGTGTCCCCGAGCGGCTGGTCGTCGCGGACGAAGGACCAGGCGAGCATGGTCACCGGTCCGGTCAGCATGCCCTTGACCGGGCGGTCGGACAACGACTGGGCGTACGTCGTCCAGCGCACCGTCATCGGCTCGGGGCGGGAGATGTCACCGGCCAGGATCGGCGGACGCACGTAACGGGTGCCGTAGGACTGGACCCAGCCGTGCTGGGTGGCGAGGTAGCCGGTGAGCTGTTCGGCGAAGTACTGCACCATGTCGTTGCGTTCGGGCTCGCCGTGCACCAGGACGTCCAGGCCGGTCTTCTCCTGGAAGGAGATCACCTCCTGGATCTCCGCCTTGATGCGCTCCTCGTACCCGGCCGTGTCGATCCGGCCCGCGCGCAGGTCGGCGCGGGCGGTGCGCAGTTCGCCGGTCTGCGGGAACGAGCCGATCGTGGTGGTCGGCAGCAGCGGCAGCCCGAGGTGGGCCCGCTGGGCGGCCGCCCGCTCGGGGTACGGCTGGGCGCGGCGGGCGTCCGCGTCCGTCACGGCCTCCGCGCGGGCCCGGACGGCCGGGTCACGGGTGATGGGGGAGCCGGTGCGGGAGGCCAGGTCGGCCCGGTTCGCGGCGAGTTCGGCGGCGATCGCGTCCGTGCCGCGCGCCAGCCCCCTGGCCAGGGTGACGATCTCGGCGGTCTTCTGCCGGGCGAAGGCCAGCCAGCGCAGGATCTGCGGTTCGATGTCCCGCTCGGGGGCGGTGTCCAGCGGCACGTGCAGCAGGGAGCAGGAGGCGGCGACGTCGACCCGGTCGGCCAGCCCGAGCAGGGTGCCCAGGGTGGCCAGGGACTTCGACAGGTCGTTGACCCAGATGTTGCGACCGTCGACCACACCGGCCACCAGCCGCTTGCCGGGCAGCCCGCCGACCGCGGCGAGCGCGTCCAGGTTGGCGGCGGCGGCCTCGGTGAAGTCCAGCGCCAGCCCCTCCACCGGCGCCTTGGCCAGCACCGGCAGCGCCTCGCCGAGACGGTCGAAGTAGGAGGCGACCAGCAGCTTCGGCCGGTCGGTGAGCGCGCCCAGGTCCCGGTAGGCGCGCTCGGCCGCGTTCAGCTCGGCCGGGGTACGGTCCTGCACCAGCGCGGGCTCGTCCAGCTGCACCCACTCCGCCCCGGCCGCGCGCAGATCGGCCAGCACCTCGGCGTACACCGGGAGCAGCCGGTCCAGCAGGGTCAGCGGATCGAAGTCGGCGGGGACACCGGGCGCGGGCTTGGCCAGCAGCAGGTAGGTCACCGGACCGACCAGCACCGGCCGGGCGGCGAGGCCCAGCGCGAGGGCCTCCTTCAGCTCCGCGACCTGCTTGGCGGAGTCGGCGGAGAACACCGTGTCCGGGCCCAACTCGGGCACCAGATAGTGATAGTTGGTGTCGAACCACTTGGTCATCTCCAGCGGCGGCACGTCCTGCGTGCCGCGCGCCATGGCGAAGTAGCCGTCCAGCGGGTCGGCGGCGACGGCCGCCCGGTGCCTGGCCGGGATCGCGCCGACCATGACGCTGGTGTCCAGCACGTGGTCGTAGTACGAGAAGTCCCCGGTCGGGACCTCGTCGATGCCCGCCTCGGCGAGCGCCTGCCAGTTGGCGCGGCGGATGCCCGCCGCGGTGGCCCGGAGGGCGTCGGCGGTGACGCGGCCCTTCCAGTAGCCCTCGATGGCCTTCTTCAGTTCCCGGTCCGGGCCCTGACGCGGGTAGCCGTACACGGTGGACCGTGCTGCCGCGGCTGCGGACTTCGGTGTCACGGAGATCTCCTTCACGAGATGAATCCCTGAGGTCCCGGCGACGGGACGAGCACGTGAAGGGGTGACGACCAGGCGGCCCGGCCCGCGCGACGCGGTGGTCCGTCCCTATGCGTACGCCGACCCGCCCTCGAGGTCACCGGAACTCCGTACGCGAACGGGTCGCGCACGGGCAGATGGCAGGTCTTCGGACTCACGGGCGCGTCCTCACCAGGAGGACACCTAATGGCCGTCGCTTCCCAGGTCCGTGCGTCGGACCCAGTGCGTATGACGGCGGTCGTTCCCGTTCACCGCTGCGGGGCAGTCCCGGATTCCCACCGGGTTCCCTCTTACGACACCCCGTCTGGCGGACGGGGCGAACCAGCTGCACGGTCAGCCTACGGGCCGTGACCGCCCGCCGCCGGTACCGTCCGGCATTCGGATGGTGATCCGGGCCACGCGCATCGCGCTCACCCCGCCGCCGGGCCCAGTTGGGCCAGGGCCGCCGTCACCAGCGCGGCCGTGCCGGTGTCCAGGGTGAGGCGGACGCTGGGCAGGAAGCGGGGGGAGTGGTTGTTCGGCAGGCTCCGGAACTTCTCCGCCGGGCCGGTGCCGGGGGCGGCCGCCCACTGGGTGGGGCCGACCGAGCCGAGCATCCAGTAGGCACCCCGGATGCCGGGACGGCCGTGCAGATGGCCGCCCGCGCCGGTGAGCAGCGGGAAGTCCTCGGTCGCCGCGGAGGCGGGCCAGCCGGTGACGCGGGCGGCGCCGAACGCCCCCTGGTGGGCGGCGCGGACGGCCGCCGTGACACCCGGATCGGGGCGGGTGACGCCGGAGCGGGCCAGCTCGCGCACGGTGACCCGGGGCGGCAGCCCAGCCGACGCGGCCTCCGCGCGCACCACCCGCTCCACCGCCGCCGTGCCCCGCACGAGCGCCGCCTCCGAGAGGGCGCGGACGGTGACCCGCAGCTCGGCGCGGGTGGCGATCACGTTCCCCGAGCGCCCGGTGTCCCCGGCCCGCAACGAGGACGCGGTGACCACCAGCCGCTCGGCCGGGTCCGTCTCGCGGGCGGCGACGGCCGGGAGCCGGGTCACCGCACCGGCCGCCGCGAGCAGCGGATCGGCCGTCAGATGCGGGGTGGCCGCGTGCCCGCCGTCCCCCTCGAACACCACCTCCAGCGTCACACTGCCCGCCATCAGCGGCCCGTCCGCGTGCGCCACCATTCCTGCCGGGAACGCGGCGGTGTGCTGGGCGAGGACCACGTCCGGCGCGGTGATCCGGTCGTACAGGCCGTCCTCCAGCATCGCGCGGGCACCGCTCAGCGTCTCCTCGGCGGGCTGCCCGACGACCAGCAGGGTGCCGCGCCAGCGGTCCCGGTGCCCGGCGAGCCAGCGGGCGGCGGCGGCCGCGCACGCCAGATGGGCGTCATGGCCGCAGGCGTGCATCACCGGCACCGGCCGCCCGTCCGGGCCCGGCGCGGTCGCGGTGCTGGCGTACGGCACGCCGGTCTCCTCGGCCACCGGCAGCGCGTCCAGCTCGGCGCGCAGCAGCACGGCCGGGCCGTCGCCGTTGACGAGTTCGGCGGCGACCCCGTGGCCGCCGACCCCGCGCAGCACCCGGAAGCCGTCGGCCGTCAGCCGGTCCGCGAACGTGGCGGCGGTGCGCTCCTCCGCGCCGGACAGCTCGGGGTGCCGGTGCAGGTCGAGATACAGCTCGGCGGTGGACGCCAGCAGGGCGTCCAGACCGGGCGGCACACCACCGCCCACGGTCACGGACGGACGGGACTGGTCGCTGCTCACGGCGGGGACTCCAGAGGGTCGTCGTACGGGGGTGTCAGCGAAGTGACAGCCATCGGTAAGGGAGTTGGTGTCGGACGCGCGTAGAAAGGGAGATGTCGGGGGGACGCTCCTCCGGCTGGTTCAGCGCACCACCGGACGGGGCCGTCCCGGCCGGCCGCAGGTCACCTGACCCGGAAGGAGCCATCATGGCTGACAACAACCTCGCCTCCCTCGCCCAGGAGATCCTGGACCTGGAGTCGGAGACCTTCGAGATCACCGACTACTCGGACGCCAGCGAGGTCATGCTCGGTTCGTCGACGAGCTGTTCCTCCACCAGCACCTGCTCCAGCACCACCAGCACCACCTCCTGCACCGCCTGACCCAGGCGTTCGCACCCACGGTCCCCGGCCCGCCACGGCGCGCCGGGGACCGCCGGTGTGCGCGGGCCCCTTGACGGCCCGCGCACCGACGAGCGGTACGCCTGCCCCGCTCACGGGAACGGATGCGGCACCCGCCGCAACTCCTCCTCATCGAGCGGCGCCGGGACCATGCCCGCCCGGTACGGCGCGGTACGCAGCCTCGGCATGGTGAGCGCCCGCTGCCTGAGCCAGCCGAAGTCGATCGGCAGCAGCCCCGGAGCCAGCGTGGCGACCGTGCGCAGCCCCATCCGGCGCTGCTCGGGAGTGGTCTGGTCGACGGCGATCACCTCGCACCCCGCCTCGCCCAACAGGTCCCGCACCAGCAGCAGATCGTCACGGAGGTCCCCGGTGCGCGGCCGCCGCTCCTCCCACCCGGCGAACAGTTCCTCCAGCGGGGCCGTGCGGGGCGGCTTCAGATAGCCGGTGGCGTGCACGCGCATCGCGGGCAGCCCGAACAGCGCCGCGTGGTCCGGGAGCCGCTTCACCAGGTCGAAGTCCTCGGCCATGGAAGCGAGTTCGGCGGGCCGCTCGGCGACCTGGCCGGGCAGGTGCGGGATGTAGGTGAGGATCTCGGAGACCGCCGACTCCACGGCCGTCTCCGGGTCGAAGGACGCGCCCGCCGCGAACGCCAGCGAGCCCGGCGCGTCGTCGCGGCGCACCGCGAGCCCGGTGACCACGGGCACCGGCAGGTCCACCCGGTTGTCGAAGACGTGCACGTCGTAGCCCTGGAGCGCGGCCCGTGCCACCATCGCGCGCACGCTCGGCGAGCGCACCGAGTCCAGGTCGATCTCGGGCAGTGGCAGATCGCCGTACCAGCCGAGCAGGAAGGCGTCCCGCTCGATGAGTTCGAGCAGCCCGAAGAACACCGCCTCCTCCCAACTGCTGCCGGTGGCACAGCCGTTGGAGCATTCGAAGACGAAGTTGTCGGCGGCCGTGCCCGCGCTGTAGTAGACCAGCCGGGCCGGGACCAGCACCGGGCGGCCGTCCCGCAGCGACCAGCCCGTCACCCACGGGATCGGCCGGGCCGGGTCGAAGGGCTCGACCATCGGGTCCTCGGCGTAGGTGCGCGGTCCGTACAGCCCGCACGTACGCGGGTCCAGGGCGCGGTCGCCCAGCTCCTCCAGGGAGGCCGTCACCACCGGGGCGCGGTGTCGGCGGTGGGTGCCCGCGTACCGTTCCAGGCCCTCCAGGAAGGCCAGGTCGCGGCTGTCGGCGAAGGAGTTGGCCTGGCCGCTCCAGGTGACGTCGGTGAGACCGGCGTACCCCCGCATGAAGACGCTGCCCGCGACCGGCGCGGTGGTGGGGGAGGTGACGTCGATCCAGGTGCCGCCGCCGAGCACCCCGCACACCGGGTTGGCCAGCGCCTTCACCGGCAAAGGATGGTCCGACGCCCGGCGCAACCGGTAGGAGTCCGGGCGCGGCTTGGGCAGCGGGCCCGGCGCGGGCAGGGTCGCCTCCGCCGCCGCGCGCGCTTCCGCCTCCTCGGCGAACGGACGGCAGTGGGGGCACATCGGTTCCGGCAGCAGCGGGAACGTCCGCACCCGCAGCGTCTCCAGGTCGACCTCGGTGACCTGGGGCAGCTCGGCGTCCGGGCCCTCGGCGGAGTGCCGGGCGGCGCCGGAGGCGATCAGCCGGTGCAGCGACCACACCGCGTCCACCGTGTGGTCCGGCAGCACCGGCCAGACCCCGGCCGCCGTGGTCTCCGTGCCGGTCTCCAGCGCCTCCCGCTCGGTGCGGGTGCGCAGCCGCTGCCGCCGCATCGCCAGACAGGTGCCGCAGGCCGGACCGGCCGCCGCGGTGCCGCCCCACGGGCCGAGCAGCACGGCCTGCGCGGTCAGGTGCACGGCGGCCGGGCCGACAGGGTGCGCGGCCGTGCCGAGCACGTTGCTGTCGCCGATCCGGGAGACGGCGGGCGCGGGCACCCCGGCGGCGGTCGCGCGTGCCGCCAGCCGGGCCTGGAGGTCCGCCCGCGCGGCCTCCAGCGCGGTCATCGTCGTCGTCATGTCCGGTTGCTCCAGCGGAAGATCCGGGTGGCGACCACCCCGAAGACCAGGGCGAACACGGCGAGGCCCGCGCAGTCCAGCGCGATGTCGCCCAGGTCGCCACGGCCGCCCATGGCGTCGGTCAGACCGTCGTTCAGATAGTGCAGCGGCAGCACCTTGGCGGCCGTGCGGAGCCAGCCCGGCATCAGATCGTCCGGGAAGAACGAGCCGGACAGGAACGCCATCGGCACCATCACCAGGTTGGCGATGGCCGCGACCGCCTCCGGGGTGTCCGCCAGGCTGCCGACCACCAGCCCCATGGCGAGGAACGCGGTCACCCCCAGCACCAGCAGCGGCAGCGCCGCCCACCACGGGCCCATCAGCTTGAGCCCGAAGAACGGCAGCAGGGCGACGGCGGTGAACAGCACGGTCTGCGCCAGCGCCACCCCCATCGCCACCGTCCACCGCGAGGCGATCAGGGTGCGCAGTGGGGTCGGGGTGCGCCAGATCAGCCGCAGCAGATCATCCCGGCGCCACTGCATCAGCGCGAACCCCACCGAGAACACGGCCGCGTTGCCCACACCCCAGGACAGCACGCCCGGCGCGATGTAGTTGATGGAGGCCAGCCCGCCATTGACCTTGTCCCCCTGGAAGATCAGACCGAACAGCACCAGGAAGGCCAGCGGGAAGGCGAAGGTGAAGAAGAGGGTCGTCTTGTCGCGCACGCTCGCGACATAGGTGGCCCTGGTCAGGGCGGCGTAGGCGCTCAACGGTGGTGCTCCGATCCGGTGCCGGTCAGCGAGAGGTAGGCGTCTTCGAGGGTGGGGGTGCGCACGGAGACCGAGTCGATGTCCACCAGGTCGCCGAGCGCGGGCAGCACCCGGTTCGGCACCGTCGTCTCGATCACCAGGTCGGCGCCCTGGACGGTGGCCCGGTCCACGCCCGTCAGCGCGAGCGCGGCCTCGGGGGAGACCTTGTCGGCGGGCACCAGCAGCCGGGTCGGCGCGGCCAGGGCGCGGATCAGGTTGCGGGGCGAGTCCAGTGCGACGACCCGGCCCCCGGCGATGATCGCCACCCGGTCGCACAGCGCCTCGGCCTCGTCCAGATAATGGGTGGTGCAGATGATGGTGCGCCCCTCCGAGCGCAACGACCGCAGCAGCTCCCACAGTTCACGGCGCGCCTCCGGGTCGAGGGCGGCCGTAGGCTCGTCCAGGAAGATCAGCTCCGGCTCGTTGAGCAGCGCGGTGGCCACCGCGAGCCGCTGCCGCTGGCCGCCGGAGAGATGGTCGACCCGCGCGTTCTCCTTCTCGGTCAGCCCGACCCGCTCCAGCGCCGTCCTCGCCGCCTCCGGTGCCATGCCGTACAGCGCGGCCACCGTGCGCAGATGCTCGCCCGCCGTCAGCCGGGCGAAGAACGCCGACGCCTGCGTCTGTACGCCGATCCGGGCCAGCAGCGCGATGTCGCGCGGCCAGGGACTCTGCCCGAACACGGCGACACTGCCCGAGTCGGCCTCCCGCATGCCCTCCACGATCTCCACCAGGGTGGTCTTGCCCGCGCCGTTCGGCCCGAGGATGCCGAAGAACTCACCGTGCCGCACCTCCAGGGAGACGCCGTCGAGCGCCGTCACCTCCCCGTAGCGCTTGCTGACGCCGTCCAGGGCGACGACGGTCTCGGTGCGGGCGCCGCTCGGGGCGGGTTCCGTCCTGCTGTCGGGTGCGCTCATCTCGCCTTTCCTCAACTGGGTTACCGCGGAAGGGGCTTGCCGCCCCGGTTCGGGGGTGGGGGAGGCGGCTGGAGCCGCCCCGGTGGTACGCCGGTCCCGCAGGCGCCGGCCGAGCCCGCCCAGCGCCCACAGCAGCAGGACGGCGGCGAGCAGCGCGGGCGGCAGCGACCAGGCGAGCACCGCCAGACCGTCCGGCAGCATCGCCCGCAGCACGGCCCCGCACAGCACCAGCAGCGCCGCGCTCTGCACCGCCGTCAGCAGCGCGAACCCGCCGTACAGCAGCCGCAGCCGCGCCGGGTACGCGGCGATGCCCGGACCGCGCCGGAACAGCGCCCGCACGGCCAGCCCGGTGAAGGTGCGGGCGCCCTCGGAGAGCCCGGAGACGCCGAGCGCGTGCCCGAGCGCCTTGTAGCCGTCCAGCGGGGGCAGCGGCAGCAGGTTGGCCACGCCGAGGACGGTGCCGAGCAGCAGCAGCGCCCCCAGCGCGGGCCGGGCCTGGGCGTCGGCCGGGAGCAGCGCCCACACCGGGTAGAACGGCACCAGGAACAGCAGGTTCGCGAAGACGCCCGCGCACGCCGTGGCCACCTTCCGGGCCCGGCCGCCGAGGAACTGGACGTCCTCCACCTCGCAGTACAGATAGGTGGCGAAGCAGATCCAGCGCAGCCCGATCTCCGTGACCCGGCCGCCCCAGGCCCGCGCGAACAGCCCGTGCGCCAGCTCGTGCAGGGCCAGCCCGCACCACAGCACACAGCCGATCGCGAACAGCAGCACCGGCTGCCGTGCCGCCTCCTCCGTCTGCCGCCACAGCGTCCCGGCCTGCACCACGACCGCGACGAACACACCCACCGCCAGCGCGGTCAGCACCGCCAGCACGGCCGGTCGTCGCGCGGGCGCGGTCAGCCGGTGCAGCCGGTCCATCAGCGCGGGCGCGTCCGACACCATCCGGGTCCGCCCGGCCAGCATCCCGTTCGGCGGCCGCTCGGGTCCGGCCGGGGGCGCCGCGGACGGCGCGGGGGAGCCCTCCAGCAGACCCCGGCCGTGCAGCAGCCGCAGCAACTGCCCCCACTGCGCCTCCCCGAGCCGGGCACCGAACGCGCCCGCGTACTCCCCGCCGATCTCCTCCAGCGTCCGGGAACCGTCCAGCCGGGTGATCAGGAAGTGCTCCTTCGGGCCCAGCTCCAGCCGCCGCCCGGTACGCGGGTCCTTCAGCAGATGGATACGGGCCGCACCGCGCACCAGCCGGGGCCCGGCCACCAGGTCGGGGCGCACCCGGGGGCGGCTGGCGAGGAACGTGCCGGTAGTCACCCCTCACCCCCGCGGCGCCAGCCCGCCAGGGAGGCACCTGCGTCGCCCTCGGCGCTCTTCGCGCCGCCGTCCCGCAGGGCGCGAGCGAGTACGTACGACAGGAACGCCTCGTCGCGCACGGTCGTGCTCAGCCGGTTGTTGGTCATGTGCAGATACGGCGACAGCAGCATCGGCAGTGCCTGGGCCGGGTCGGTGGGGCGCAGGTCGCGGGTGCCGTCCCAGGAGCGGAACACCAGCTCGCCGTCACGGGTCAGCGCCGTCGCCCGGTCGCGCAGCTCGGCGCAGTGCTCGGCCCAGCCGCGCAGGAACGCCGGGAGCCGCCCGGTCTCGCCCGCCGCGACCGCGTCCCGGATGTCCCGGAAGCGGCCGGGCAGACTCGCGCCCATCGCGGTGTACGCGCGGTCGTAGCCCTCGTCGGCGGTGTAGTTGGTGCTGGAGAACGCCCGGTTCCAGAAGGTGTGGTAGCGGTCCAGGAAGGCCAGCAGGGCCTCGTCGTCCCGCAGGAACGTCCCGGACATCACCATCATCAGCTGGGCGGACAGCCCGAGCAGCACCGTGCGCAGATGGAGGTTCATCGAGCGGGCGGCCTCGATGACCAGGTCGCTGGAGTGCTGGAAGTGCCACTCCGCCAGCTCGATCCCGGCCGGGCCGCCGTACTTGCCGTACTCGGGCTCGTAGGGGCGGTCCTCGAAGGAGTTGTTGGGGCGCAGCAGCATCCGGCCGTCCGGGCCCAGGTACCCCGAGCGTTCCTGGTCGCCGAACTCCAGGGCGAACAGGGTCTCGTAGAGGTCGGCGAAGAAGCCGTCCTTCACCTCGTACAGCGCGGGCCGCTCGCGCAGGAACGTCTCCAGCGCGGTGTGCGCCCGCTCCCGGACCAGGTCGGCGTCGGCGGCGCGAGCGGGCTTCAGGCGCAGCCGCAGATGCGGGCCCTCCAGCCAGTAGTTGATGAAGAAGTACCCGGCGAGCAGGCCCTCCTCGGTGAGGGCGTCGACCAGCGGCCGAACGCAGTTCAGGAGCAGCGGGCGGGGGCTGGCCGCGTAGAAGACGTGGACGGCCAGCCACTCGCCGGGCGCCTGACCGGGCAGGGCGGAGGCTTCGGTGGGAGCGGTCATGGGGTGGCGTCCTTCTCAGGTCGGACGGGCAGCAGTTCGACGGCGAGTTCGGCGACGTGCCGCCCGCGCGGTGAGGTGACGTGCAGTTCGTCCTCGGCGGGGAGCATCTCCTCGAAGACGGTCCGGGCCCGTTTCCCGGCGAGGAGCCCTTCCAGCGCGGTGAGCGAGAGCGGGCTCTCGAAGTCCACGTACTGCGGTTTGGACCCGCCGAACCAGGCGGCGCCCTGGCCGTCCGCCGTCTCCTCGTGGACGGTGGCGAACACGCGGGCGGGCAGGCCGTGCCGGACACGCCAGCGGTGCCAGGCGAGATACCAGTCGGCGTCGGCGGTGCCGGGTGCCCGCAGCGGGAGGTGGCCGTCGGCGACGGTCCAGGAGCGCCGCTGGAGGACCAGCGCGTGGTGGCGGACGCGGGGGCGCCGGGTGACGCCGTCCACCGCCTCCCCGGTCGGCACCCCGCGCCACACGTCCGGCACCGAGCGGGAGGTGGGGGAGAACAGCAGCAGGGTGCGCGGGATCTCGGGCAGCACCATCGGCACCAGATAGCCGAGGTAGACGGGGACGACCTCACGGTCCAGACGCCGCGAGCGCAGCAGCAGCCGGTCCTCGGACTCGTCGTGCACGGCGTACAGATCGTCCAGGTGGAGCCGGGCCTCCTCGGGGGCGGTGCTGTTCTCGCCGGGGCAGACGATCTCGTAGTCGGTCAGCCTGCCGTGCAGATTGAGGTTGGTGGTCGCGGCACCGGCCGTCACCTCGGCGAGGACCGCGCCGGACGGCGGCACCGCACGGAGCCCGTCCCGCAGGGCGCCCGTGAGCCCGTCCGTACCGTCGAAGCAGTGCGTGAAGCGGGTGAAGGGGAAGCACAGGCCGCCGTAGGAGTTGTTCAGCACCGCCAGCGGACCATCCTCGCGGCGGGCCAGCTGGAGGAAGTGGCTCTGCGGGCGGAAGACGGGCGCGGCCGTGCCGAGCGCGTCGGCCATCTCGTCCACGGTCACGTCGTCGAGGACGAACTCCTCGGCATCGGCGGGGATTTCGGCCCAGCGCTCCCGCATCCGGGCGGTCAGCGTGGCGCGGGCCCGGTCGACGGCGGTGATCTCCGGAACGCCGAGCCAGTTCTCCTCCGGGGCGTGGCTGCCGTCCGGGAGGTAGCCGTCCTTGGCCGCCGTGAACTGGAGGTACTGGCGGAAGATGTCCTCGTGGAAGTCGTGGACCAGCCGCAACAGGTCCTCGCAGCGGCCACCGCGTCCGTACCGGGCGATGAAGAAGCCCTTGAGTGTGAGCCGTTGGGGCAGTGCCACGTCGAAGGCGGGCAGCACCCGGCCGATCGACCGCAGCGGCGCGGCGACCGGCTCGGCCCAGTCGGTGAGCGGCGCGCTGGTGGTGCCCGCCGACACGTCCTCGTAGAGCAGCGTCTGCGGGAGTACGGGGCGTTCGGCACCCAAGTCGGTCTGGAGGGAGCTGAGTTCGGTACGTAGTCCGGTGAGGAGGGCGCGCCGGGTGGGCACGTCGGCGGCCCCGTACCGGGCGACCGCCTCGGCCGGGCCGTCCAGCCGGGCGGCGACGGTGTCCGCCCAGGCCACCCCCAGCCCGCGCAGCGCCCGCTGGAAGGCGCGCAGCGGGTCGGGACTGTGCACGCTCGTGTCCAGGGAAGGGAGCTGGAGCATGCCCAGGTCGCGCAGCGCGGTCAGATAGTGGCCCGCCTCCTCCTCCCCGGCGCCCGTGGTCGCGGCCAGCCAGCGCGCGAGGTCGCCGTGGGTGAGCGTGCCCTCGGTGTCGCGCAGCAGCGTCAGCATCCCGTCCAGGGCACCCTGCCTGCGGAGGAAGAACAGCCGGTCCTGGGCGGCGTCGAAACTCACCGGCGCGCTGTCGTCCCCCGCCGTGACCGCCCGCCGGACATAGCGCACCCGGTCGTCGTCGAGCTTCCAGCCCGAGGCGGGCGCCACCGGCAGGTCGGCGCGGCGGGCCGGGTCGGCCACGATCAGCTCGGCGAGCCGGGAGAGGACGACCACGTTCAGCCGGGGGTGGCTCGTCCAGGCGTCGCCCACCTCCGCCAGGTCGCCGCCCTCGGCGAAACCGCCGAGCGCGACCCCGGTCAGCGTGCTGAACGGGCTGGTCTTGCAGGCGGTCCGATACAGGTACGACAGCAGCGAACGCTCCATCTTGCGGGCCCGCTTGCCCGGTGCCGGGTTCCGGTCGGCGGCGAACGCGTCCAGCCGCTCCTCCAGCGTGGGCGAGGCCAGCAGAAGGCCCCGGCGGAGCCGGTCGTCCAGCGCCAGTCCGCGCAACGCGTCGCGGGTGCGGGCCAGCGCGCCACCGATCACCGTCTCGCCCTCGGCGCGCAGTTCCTCCCAGCGCAGGCGCGCGTCCAGCCAGGCGGTGAGGTCCGTGCCGGTGTCGCCGTCGAGTCCGGAAGCGAGGTCGCGGGCGGCCGGGAGGTCGGCGGGCAGACGATTGTTGAACACCTGGCGGCGCAGCGCGAGCAGGCGGCGGCGCAGCGCCGCGTCCTCGGTTGCGCCGACCGCGGCCGAGAGCGGATCGCTCAGCCGGGCGCCCAGTGCGCGCAGCCTGTCCTCCTCGGCCGCCGTGCGCGCGGCCCAGTCGGCGGTCTCCGGGGCGCGCAGCACCTCGACGGTCTCGGCCGGGAGCCCGGCCACGCGCAGCATGAAACGGTCGTGCAGGGTCACAGTGGTCTCGGCGACTGTGCTGGCCGGGCTCATACCGTGCTGCCCCTCTCGTGTCGGAACTCCCGCGGACCGGGCAGGAGACGGTCGGTCGGGCGGGTCATGGGGCGACGATGTCGTAGCGGTAGTCGGCGGGCCGGGGCCGCTCCTCGCCGATCATCATGATCAGCAGCGGCACCTCGCCCCGGTCGGCCACCCCGAACTCCTCCGCGTACGACACGCAGTCGAAGCCCAACGCGACCCCGCAGCCGGTCCCGGCGGCGGAGGCGGCGGTGTACACGGCCTGGGCGATGGCGCCCACGGCGGCGTTGACCAGCCGCAGCCCCCGGTCGCCCACGGCGTCCAGCACGGCGTACGTCCGCGCCACCGGCACCAGGACGGCGGCCGCCTGCTCCAGGTTGTAGTTGGCGAGGAAGTAGTTCTCCTGGAGGAACGCCCCGAACTCCCCGGACTTCAGCAGCACCAGCTCGCCGGTGTCCCGGTCGTACTCGTACAGGCCGGGCGGTACGTCGCGGACATGGTTGACGAAGACGTGGAACCGGGTCAGCGGCGCCCCGCCCGGTGTCTCCACGTCGCTGTCCAGCGTGGCGGCCGTGACGGCGGCCGCGAGCGTCACCGCCAGCTTGGCCGGATCCAGCGGCGCCCCCGCGGTGAACCGGCCGAAGCTGCTGCGCCGTTCGCGCAGCGCCCGCCGCACGGTGGTGTCCAGCGGCGCCGGATCGGGCAGCGGTACCCGCTCGCCGGGCCCCGCCGGAGCCGCGAGCGCCGGGTCCAGCCTGCCGGGGGCGGGCCGGTCGGCGGCACCCTCCAGCGTGGCGGTGTGCACCCGGTCGAGGGTGGGGAAGGTCAGCGTCCGCCGCGAACGCTCGTCCGGCACCCGCCGAACCGCCGCCCCCGGTGTCCGGGGGGCGGCCTCCTCCGGCGCGGGCGCGTCCCAGCGCAGCGGCACCACGGCGAACACCCCGTCCTCCGCAGGGTCCAGGCCCAGCAACCCCCCGATGCGCGGCTCGTCGAACCACAGGGCGGTGCCCAGCCGCAGCCCGTGCGCCCGCGCCCATATCCGCCAGGTCTCCAGCAGGGCGCCGATGTCCATCGTCACGGCGTGGTAGGAGAAGCTGTTGTACTTGAAGGCGTTCTGCCAGAAGGTCACGCCGAGCACCAGGAACTGGTCGGTGGCGGCCTCCGTCAAGTCGCGCAGGGCGGACCGGACTTCGCCGGTGACGTCACCCGACAGCAGCCGGTTCAGCCGGTGGTGCGGGGTGTCGTAGTAGTAGACGCCCGGGGTGAGCGGGCCGCTCGCGCCGGTCACCCAGTGCACGCCGATCGGGTACAGGCCGCCGCCCGAGGCGGTGCCCCGCGACCAGTTGGCGTGGGTGTGGAACGGCAGCGAACCCAGGTCCGTGTTGGCCTGCACGGCCAGTCGGCGTCCGGTCAGCCCGTAGGAGTCCCGGAGCATCGCGCCCAGCAGGGGCAGGGTGAACGCGCCCGTGCCCGGCTCGCCGAACAGGCCCCGGCCCAGCGTGGCGTCGTCCGCGCAGCCGCCGTCGGGCAGCGGGAAGGAGGGCACGCCGGGGAAGTACTTGCCCTTGCGGGGCCGGTCGGCCCAGTCCGGCACGAAGTCGGCCGGTTCCATGGGGGTTCTGCCCCGCCGCATCACCGCGGTCGCGTACTCATGGGCGTATCCCATGGTCACTCCCTAGTCAGCTCGTCTGTGGCGGGCGCCCGGCGGCTCGGGCCGGGCGCCCAGGATTTCGTTGTGCCGCGTTTCGGCCGCGGGGCGGTCAGGGGAAGGGATGCGGGGCCGGGTTGAGGTCGTCCGGCGTCAGATCGGCCGTACGCAGCCCGGCCTCCCGCAGCGCCGTACGGGTACGGGGCAGCCACGGGCCGCGCTGACGGCTCCACCCGAAGTCGATCGGGAGGAGACCGGGCACCAGCACCTTGGCCGTGCTCAGCCCCGACTCCCGCTGCTCCGGCGCCGTCTGGTCGACCACCACCACATCGAACCCGCGCGCGGTCACCTCCGCCACTACCGACTCCACGTCCGCCCGCAGATCCGCCGGGCGGGGCCGGGGCCGGTCCGGGGCGAGCGAGGCGAGCGGGACCCGCTCCCCGTCGTCCCGGCCACGCAGCAGGAAGTCGGTGTACCAGCCCATCTCCGGCAGCCCGTACAGCAGCGGATGGTCGTGCAGCACCCGCACCTCGTCGAAGTCGGCCGCCATCCGGCGCAGCCGCCGCTCCTCGCGGGCGGTACGGCGGCGCAGGTTCACCGAGTCGGTGGCGATCTCGCACAGCCCGCCGGCGAGGGCGTCCTCCGGGTCGAGGGAGGCACCCGCGCCGAAGCACAGCAGTCCTGGCCCGCCGTCCACCCGCTCGGCGACGGCGGTCACCACCGGCACCGGGAAGCTGATCCGGGTGTCGAAGAACCGCGCCCGGTACCCGTACATCGACAGCCGGTCCACCATCGCGCGGGTCGCGGGCCGGGTGCTGCTCGCCGGGTCGATCTCGGGCAGGCGGGCCCGGCCGAACCAGGCGAGCAGGAACGCGTCCCGCTCGATGGTCTCCATCAGCCCGTGATGGACGGCCTCGGTCAGACTCCCGCCGGAGGCGCAGCCGTTGGAGCTCTCCTGCACGAACCGGCGCCGGATACCGCCCGGCGCGTGGTAGTACGCGACCACCTCGGGCACGAGGACCGGCCGGGCGTCGCGCAGCGACCAGCCCCACACCCACTCGATCGGCCGGTCCGGCGCGAAGCGGGGCGCGCCGACCGCCTCCGCGTCGAAGCTGTCCGGGTACAGCCCGGTGATCCGGGGGTCGATGGCCGTGTCCCCCAGCTCGTCCAGCGTGGCCGTGACGACCGGGCGCCGCGCGCGGGCCCGCATCCCCGCGTACCGCTCCAGCCCTTCCAGCAGCCCGACGCGCACACTCGTGCCGTACGCCCCGGTGTGCCCGCCCCAGTAGCACTCGCGCAGGTAGGCGCCGGAACGGGTGGTGAAGGCGCCGACCGCCGACGAGGTGGAGGCGGAGGTCAGATCGGGTGCCACGGACGGGCCGAGCATCCCGGTCACCGGGTTGGCGAACGCCTCCACCGGCAGGTCGTACGCGGACAGCGGACGGATACGGAAGCTGCCCGGCGTGTGCTCCGGAGCGGGCTCCAGGGCGATCCGGGCACCCTCGGCCGTGTCGTCCGGGCGGCCCGCGCAGGACGGACACTCACCGTCCGGCACCAGCGGGAACCGGGAGACCCGCAGCGTCTCCAGATCCAGCAGCCACACCCACGGATGCCGTACGGCACGCGGGTGCCGGTCCGCCGCCGAGACGAGCGCGGCCAGCGCGTCCACCACGAAGTCGGCACCCCACGGCGGAGTCCCGGCCGCGACGGTCGGCCCGCCCCGCTCCAGCGCGTCCCGCAGGAACCCGGCACGCACCGCCTGCCAGCGCCGGGCCAGACAGCGCGGACAGCCACGCCCCTCCACGGGAGCCACCGGGCCGACCACGGCGTGATGCCCATACAAGCCCACCGGGATCGTGTCCGAATCGAACTCCACTTCCGCATCGGTGAGTTCGTCGCGGACCCCCAGCGCCGTCACCTCGGCCGGGCGGCCGGGCACGCGGGCGGCGAGCGCGGCGGTCAGCCGTGCGCACACCGTGTCCCAGGGCGCGTCGACGGCGACCGGCGCCGCCTCCGTGTCAGTGGGCACCGGGCTCGCCACCGGTCAGCAGCACTCGCACCGCGTGCACCTCGCCCACCGCCAGGTCCGGCGCGGTCACCGGCACCGCGAACGCGTCCCGCCCGGCCGCCGCCAGCGCGTCCAGCACCGCACCCCAGTCGGTCCCGGCCGCGCTCACCGGCACCGGCTCGCCCTCGGCGACCAGCGCGGCCGCCTCCAGGTCGGCCCACAGCGGGTCACCGAGATCCGGCTCCGCCCCGGCCCGCCGCAATTGCTCCGCGCCCAGCAGATCGCGCAGCGCCTCCAGTACCGCCTCGCGCGGACGCAGACCGCTGCCCGCCGCCCAGCGCACTCGGCCGCTCTCCGGGTCGGTGCAGCGGGCCAGGGCCACGGGCAGTCCGGCCGCCCCCTTGGTCAGGTCCAGCACCTCCACCGCGACGCCCAGGTTCTCCGCCGAGCGCAGCAGGAACACCAACTCCGCGTCCCCGGTGAGGGAATCGAGGTCCACCAGCCTGACCGGGGCTGCCCGGCGGATCGCCCTGCGCAGGGCGTCATGGGCCAGGGCGGAGCGCAGGGCGCGGGCCAGCGCGGCGCGGGGAGTGCCCGCGGCGCCCGTACCCGCCGAGGTGCGCTCGAAGAGGCCCTGGTCGTTCCAGCCGCCCAGGGCGCGCACCGCGCCCGTGGGCACCAGCACCGTCCGCCCGTCCAGCAGCGAGGTCGCCTCCGACCACGCGGCGACCTGATCCAGGGGCACGTCCAGCCCGCTGGACAGGGCGAGTTGGACCGGCGCGACCCGGCTCCCCTCGCCGCCGACCCGAGGCGGCACCACATGCTCGGCGTACACCTCGGCGCCCCGGAACAGCGCGGCGAGCCGGGCCCCGGCCACATGGTGCACGTCGATCGCGGAGACCTCCCGCACCCGGCCGGGGGAGACCCCCAGGCGTACGGTGCTCACCTTCAGCGGGGTCTGCTCCCAGTCGTCGTCGGCATAGCCGCCGAAGACCCCGGCCGCCTCGCGGACCAGGACGTCCCGCAGCTCCAGCGCGGTCAGCGCCCCCTTGGCCGCCGCCTCGTCGGCCGGGCCGTCGGCGGGCGGTGGCACCGGCTCGTCGTCCGCGTGCGGCACCCGCAGCGCGGCCCCGTCCGGGACCTTGGGCTCACCGGAGGCGCAGAAGGCGCAGCGGGGGTGCGGCAGCAGCGGCTCGGCCAGCACGTCCAGGGAGTCGAGATCCTGCACGACGACCTGGTTACGGGTCTCGGCGGGCAGCGCCTCCGTCACCAGCCGGAACACCTCGAACGACAGCAGATTGCCGAGCATCCCCGCGAGCGGCCCGGTGGGCACCCGCGCGGGCGCCCCCAGCGGCGCGGCCGGACCCAGCGAGGCCCACAGCTCGGCGCTGTCGGCGGCGTCGGCACCCGCGCCCAGCCGCAGCGCCGCGCAGGACCAGCAGCCCGGCGTCCCGGCCGTCATCACCGGCCCGACCACCGCCCGCCGTCCGAACGTCCACGCCCCGAGCAGCCGCCGCCCGTCCGGTACACCCTCGCCGAGCAGCCGGAGCAGCTGACGCGGTGCGTCGGGCCCGGTCACCAGCACGGTGTCCCAGCCGTCGAGGTCGGCCCAGCCGAGTGTCCCGCCGCCCAGCCGGGTCAGCGTGGGCGCGCAGCCCGCCTCGGCGAGACCGGTGACCTCCGCGTCGAGATCCGCCGTGCCCCGGGGCTCGTGGTCGAGGGCGCCCTCCGCCGCGTCCTCGACCGTGATGCCCACCGTGGCGCAGCCGTTGCGCAGCAGACCCAGCGCGGCCCAGCGCGCCATCTCGTCGGCACCGAGCACCGCGACCGGTGTGTCCCGGAACCGGGCGAACCTGCCGTGCGCGTCGTCCGCGTAATGATCCAGATAGTCGAGCTGATGGGCGAAACGCTCCGTCACCTGCGGCGACAGTGTGCTGCCGGTGGGTCTCGGCCCGGCATCCCGGGCAAAACCACGCGCGTAGAGTGCGCGCACGAGTTGGACCACCATGTCGCGCTGCTTCTCCCCCAGACCGGCGCAGAGTTCCTCCACGCGCCGCTCCCCGTCGAGATGGGGCACGATCAGCGCGGCGAAGCGGTACGCGGACTGGGTGACGACGTTGAACCCGCCGTGCGCGTTGTGGAACAGCACACCGTTCGGGGTCCGGGTGAACAGGACGTCCCTGCGGATGCGGGGCCGCGACCGGGCGATCTCCTCGTGGGACGAGGGAGCATGGACCATGCTGGCGAAACCTCCGGGAAAGAGGGCGGGGGGAGCGGTCAGTCGGCGGGGGGTGGGGGATTCTCCGCCGGGTCGTGCGGTGCGGTGGCCGGGAGGCTGGTGCCGGCCGCCTGGACGAAGAGCCGCAGCAGGTCGTGGACCCGGTAGCGGCCCGACGGGTCCTCCTCCAGCAGTCCGGCGTCGACCAGTGCGCGCAGCACCAGCGCGCCCGGCGCCGGGGGAGAGGCCCGCTCCAGGGCGGACGGCGTCCCGGCAGGCGTCGACGGCGGCACACCGGAGGCGGGCAGCGCGGGGCGCCCGCCGTACGGCTCGCCCCGCAGTACGGCGAGCTGGAGCCCGCGCAGGCCCGCACCCGGCTCCACCCCCAGCTCGGAGGTGAGGTGGGCGTGGATGCGCCGGTACTCCGCGAGTGCCTCGGCCCGGCGCCCCGAGCGGTACAGCGCCTCGATGAGCAACGCCGACAGGCCCTCGTGACCGGGCTGGACGCGCACCGCCTCACGGGCCTCGGCGATCATCTCCCGGTGCCTGCCCAGGCGGAGTTCACCGTCGAAGACCCGCTCCACGGCGAGCAGCCGCTCCTCGGCGAGACGCGGGACGTGGTCGCGGTGCAGCTCGTCGGAGTGGACGTTGCCGAGCAGGGGCCCCTTCCACAGTCCCAGCGCGGCCCGCGCCAGCCGCAGCGCGGCCTCCGGGTCGTCGCTGGCCGAGGCCCGGCCGAGCAGGTCACGGAAGTGGAGGAGGTCCAGGGTGTCGGCGTCCGCCTGCAGCCGGTAGCCGCCGGGCACCGCCTCGATGGCACGGTCGGCGACCCCGTACTTGGCGAACAGACGGCGCAGTCTGAGGACACAGGTGTGCAGCGCGGATCTGCCACCGGACGGCGGCCGGTCGCCCCACACCACGCGCTGGAGCAGCTCGCCCGAGACCACGGCACCGGGGTGCAGCAGCAGGGCGGCCAGCAGAGAGGTCGGTTTGGAGGGCTGGAGGACGACGGTCTCGTGGCCGTCGGTGATGGCCAGCAGGCCGAGGACCTGGAAGCGGGGGCGGTCCGGACGCGCCGTGGCGGCCCGCTGATCGGGAAGGGCGCCGTCGGGCGCGGGAAATCCGGTCTTCACCACAGCCTTTCGCATCGCACGGTGAGTGATGCACCAACTGCCTCGCACGACAGGGCACTTGTTCACACCAGGGGTGTAGGACGTGAACAAGTGATCTGTTGAGACGGGAACTTAGAAGCGAACCGGCCGGTCCGTCCAGTGGTTGACGCGAAACACCTGATGACGAACACGGGACGCGAAGGCTTTTGCGTCGAACGGTGTTGGCGAGCGCCCTGCCAGGGCATACCCTCCCGGTGAAGTGGCGCGGCGCCCTCCCGTGACGGCCGCGCAGGGGAGGAACAACCATGCCGTGGTGGGCGCTGATCCCGGTCGTCTCGATGATTACCGGACCGGTCGTGCTGTTTGTCCTGAGTCGTCGCAAGCGGAATTCCGACGATGACGACGAACGGTACGAGGAGCTGTCCCACAAGTACGACGAGCTGCTGGCGGAGAACCGGCGCCTCGAACCCCCGGCCGCCGGGGACCAGCGCGGCTGATCCCCGGCGCGCCCGGTCCGCTCAGCCCTGCCGCCCCACCTGCTCGGTGTGCTCGGTCGGCTGGTGCTCGCTCATGTACCAGCCGTCGACCCGCGGCCCGACCAGATCGGTCGGCCAGTCCGCCCGCTGGACGGCCGCGTCGTACACGGCGTCGCCGAACCGGACGATCGCCCCGTGCGGGTCCGGCAGTCGGCGCAGGTTCTGCCACGGCAGCAGCGCGAGGCCCAGGTCCGGATGCCAGTCGGCGCCCTCGACACCCCAGGACCGGCCGGTGAGGCCGTCCGGCTGCGGCCAGATGTAGGCGTACATGCCGATGTCCAGCGGGCTGCTTCCGTCGCCGTGGGTGTTGTCGAAGGAGAACCCCACCGACACGTACTCGTGCAGCTGCGCGTTGCGCATGAACGGCGGCCCCTCGGGCCCGGGGTCCGTGCGCTTCGGGCGCCACCGGGTCGCCGACAGGTCGAACCCGCCCCACATCACCCCGACCCGCGGCCGGTGCCCGAGGAACGGGGCCTGCCACGCCTCCAGTCCGGCCGCCGCGAGGTCGAACGCCTCCCACATCAGCCGCGCCGAGTGCGCGTCCCACACCCGCTCCACCCGGTCGTCCTCGAAGTTCGGCGGGGCGGCGGGGATCTCGCAGATCTGCGCGCTTCGCGGATGCGGGATGCCCAGCCTGGACGCGGCCTGGCAGAAGTGCTCGTAGAAGTCGGCGACCGAGGTCCGCCCCAGCGACAGGGTCCGGGCGGCACCGTCCGTCTCGATCACCACGTCACCGTCGAGCAGCCGGTAGTGCACCGTGAAGGTCACCCCGTTCCGCCGGAACGTCGGCGTGCGCAGCCCGCGCGGGGTCACCTCCAGCACGATGTTGCCCCAGCCGACCTCGAAGGGGTCGTCCAGCGAGTACTTGCCCGCGACCTGAACCACCCGGTTCACATACTCGATCATGGGGCCCAGTTCCGCGTGGTCCAGCACCGGCCACGCCTCGGGACGTTCGCTCACGGGAGCCTCCCGGCGGATCGATCCACAAGTCCTCGGCGGCCGCACTCCGGCTGTCCCACATCGCCTGATTTCCGGCATGACAGTCGAACGACCGCACACCCCCCGATTCTCCCACGCGCCCCGGAGCCCCGCCTCCGCCCGCGCCGGATCGCACCCGGCGTGACACGATGACGGAACAGCGGCAACCCCACCTCAGCACGCCAGTTCCGCAGCAGCGTCTGAAGGAGCCCAGCATGGCGTCGTCCGAAACGACCGGCGCGGCCGGGATGCAGTTCGGCATCTTCACCGTCGGGGACGTCACCCCCGACCCCACCACGGGCCGTACCCCCACGGAGGCGGAGCGCATCCAGGCGACCGTCGCCATCGCGCGCAAGGCCGAGGAGGTCGGGCTCGACGTCTTCGCCACCGGCGAGCACCACAACCCGCCCTTCGTGCCGTCCTCGCCGACCACCCTGCTCGCCTACATCGCCGCCCAGACCGTGCGGATCATCCTCTCCACCTCCACCACGCTGATCACCACCAACGACCCGGTGAAGATCGCCGAGGACTTCAGCGTGCTCCAGCACCTGTCCGGCGGCCGCACCGACGTCATGCTCGGCCGGGGCAACACCGGCCCCGTTTATCCGTGGTTCGGCCAGGACATCCGCCAGGCCATCCCGCTCACCGTGGAGAACTACGACCTGCTGCGCCGCCTGTGGCGCGAGGAGACCGTCGACTGGGAGGGCAAGTTCCGCAGCGCGCTCCAGGGCTTCACCCTCGCGCCGCGCCCGCTGGACGACGTACCGCCCTTCGTCTGGCACGCCTCCATCCGCACCCCCGAGATCGCCGAACTGGCCGCCTACTTCGGGGACGGCTTCTTCGCCAACCACATCTTCTGGCCCGCCTCCCACACCAAGCAGCTCGTCGAGCTCTACCGGCGCCGGTTCGCCCACTACGGCCACGGCACCCCGGAGCAGGCCATTGTGGGGCTCGGCGGGCAGGTGTTCATGCGGGCCAACAGCCAGGACGCGGTGGACGAGTTCCGGCCCTACTTCGACAACGCCCCGGTGTACGGACACGGGCCCTCGCTGGAGGAGTTCACCCGGCAGACCCCGCTCACCGTGGGCTCACCGGCCGAGGTGATCGAGAAGACCCTGAGCTTCCGCGCGTACGTGGGGGACTACCAGCGGCAGCTGTTCCTCATCGACCACGCCGGGCTGCCGCTGAAGACCGTCCTGGAACAGCTCGACCTGCTCGGCGGCGAGGTCGTCCCCGTACTGCGCCGGGAGTTCGCCAAGGACCGGCCCGAGGGCACCCCGGCGGCCCCCACCCATGCCTCGCTGCTGCGCGCACGCGAGAACCGAGAGCCGGCCGGCGACGGCGCCCCGGAGGCACGATGAAGATCACGATCATCACCGGCGGGCTGCGCGAGCCCTCCTCCACCCGGCTCCTCGCGGACCGGCTGGCGGCGGCCGTCACCCGCGAACTCGAGGCGCAGGGCGAGCCGGTGGAGCTGTCCTTCGTCGAACTCCGCCCGCTGGCCCACCCCATCATGGACGCGATGCTCACCGGCTTCACCGGCGAGGCGCTGGACACGGCGTTCGAGACGGTCGCCGGGGCGGACGGCGTCATCGCCGTCACCCCCGCCTTCAACGCGTCCTTCAGCGGCCTGTTCAAGTCGTTCTTCGACGTGCTCCCAGAGGAGACCCTCTCCGACATGCCCGTCCTCATCGCCGCCAGCGGCGGCACCGAACGGCACTCCCTGGTCCTCGAACACGCGCTGCGCCCGATGTTCTCCTACCTCCACGCCATCGTCTCCCCACGCCCCGTCTACGCCGCCACCAGCGACTTCGGCACCCAGAACGGCGCGGCCCTAGGCGCCCGTATCAACGCGGCCGCCGCCGACTTCACCCGCCTCCTCCGCGCCTGCGGCCCCCGCACCCACCAGACCCAGGAGGACACCGACCTGGCGACGATGCGGGGGCTGCTGGGCGGAAGTTGACCGCCCGTCCCGCCCAAAGCAACAAATCACCACACAGGCAAAACCCTGGACAAGTCTGAAGCAACAAATCTTGACGTGTTCGATCGCGCTTCGTACGTTCCCGAGCGGCCGTGAGGAGTCACCGACTCCGCCTCCCCACCGCACGGCCGGCCGAAGGAGCAGACGATGCGCGCATTCAGATCCGCCGTGTTACCAGGTCTACGGGGGCGCCTCGGGGCCGTCCTGTCCGTGCTCGCCCTGCTGCTCGGCGCGCTCGCCGGGCTGAGCGCGCCCGCCCAGGCCGCCGGGTCGGCGCCCTGTGACATCTACGCCGCCGCAGGCACCCCCTGCGTCGCCGCGCACAGCACGATCCGGGCGCTGTTCTCCGGCTACAACGGCCCGCTGTACCGGGTCACTCGCGCCTCGGACGGCGCCGCCACCGACATCGGCCTCCTGGCGGTCGGCGGCTACGCGGACGCGGGCCGCCAGGACACCTTCTGTGGCGGCACCACCTGTCGCATGACCAAGATCTACGACCAGACCAGCCGCCACAACGACCTCAACCCCGGCCCGGCGGGCACCGCGGGCATGGGCGCCGACCGCGCCGCCGACGCGAGCGAACTCGCCGTCACCGCGGGCGGCCACAAGGTCTACGGCATCTGGATCTCGCCCGGCGTCGGCTACCGCTCCACCGGCGCCGCCTCCGGCACCGCGGTCAACGGCCAGCCCGAGGGCGTCTACATGGTGGCCAGCGGCACCCACGTCGGCTCCGCCTGCTGCTTCGACTACGGCAACGCCGAACGCACCCCCGCCGACACCGGCAACGGCCACATGGACGCCGTCTCCATCGCCACCACCTGCTACTTCGCCCCCTGCACCGGCAACGGCCCCTGGGTCGAGGCCGACCTGGAGAACGGCATGTTCCAGGGCGACAACGGCTCCAACCTCGCCAACCGGGGCAACAGCAGCACCTACGTCACCGCCGTGCTGAAGAACGACGGCCAGACCCGGTACGCCCTCAAGGGCGGCAACGCCCAGACCGGCTCCCTGAGCACCTGGTGGGACGGCGCGCTGCCCTCGCGCGGCGGCTACCGGCCCATGCAGCAGGAGGGCGGCATCATCCTCGGCACCGGCGGGGACAACAGCAACTGGAACATGGGCACCTTCTTCGAGGGCGCCATGGTCTCCGGCTATCCCTCCGACGCCACCGAGAACGCGGTCCAGGCCAACGTCGTCGCGGCCGGATACTCCGGCCAGACCAACGTGCCCAACGGCCCCCAGGGCACCATCACCGGCCCGGGCGGCAAGTGCGTGGACGTCGCCGCCGACGACACCGGGGTCAACGGCACCGGCGTCCAGCTGTGGGACTGCCAGAGCTACGCCGAGGACCAGCACTGGACCCACAACCCGGACACCTCCCTCGGCACCATCTCCCGCTGCCTCGACATCAACGGCAACGGCACCGCCAACGGCACCGAGGTCGAGCTGTGGGACTGCAACGGGGTCGGCGGGCAGAAGTGGGTCCAGCAGGCCGACGGCTCGCTGCGCAACCCCCAGTCCGGCCGCTGCCTCGACGCGCCCAACGGCACCTCCACCAACGGCACCCGGCTGCGGATCTGGGACTGCAACGGCTCGGCCGCCCAGAAGTTCGCCGTCAACGGCGGAGCACCGGTCGCCGCGCCCGGCGGCAAGTGCGTGGACGTCGCCGCCGACGACTCCGGCGTCAACGGCACCGCCGTCCAGCTGTGGGACTGCCAGACCTGGTCCGTCGACCAGCACTGGTTCCACCGCGCCGACACCTCCCTCTCCACCCTCGGCCGCTGCCTCGACATCAACGGCAACGGCACCGCCAACGGCACCCAGGTCGAGCTGTGGGACTGCAACGGCGCCGGGGGCCAGAAATGGGAGCAGCAGGCCGACGGCTCGCTGCGCAACCCCCAGTCCGGCCGCTGCCTCGACGCCCCGAACGGCACCACCACCAACGGCACCCGACTCCAGATCTGGGACTGCAACGGCGCGGCCGCGCAGAAGTACAAGCTGAACTGACGGTCCGCAGGCAGGGCTTTCCTTCCGGACAGCGGGGAGCCGCGGGGGAGGGGGGAACACGCGGGTGGACGGTGCTTCTCCGTCCCCCGCGCCCCGCCCCCGCAGACTGGGCGCAGCCGCCGCACCCGTACCGGAAGGAAACCCTCGCCCCATGCACCTCGACCTGACCGGCCGTACCGCCCTGGTCACCGGCTCCACGCAGGGCATCGGCGCCGCCATCGCGCTGGGCCTCGCCCGCGCCGGTGCCCGCGTCGCCGTCAACGGCCGCGACAAGGAGCGCGTCTCCGCGGCCATCGCCGAGTTCGCCGAGCAGGCCCCGGACGCCGAGTTCGTCGCTGCCGCCGCCGACGTGTCCACCGAGGAGGGCGCGCAGCAGCTGCTGCGCGAGCTGCCCCAGGTGGACATCCTCGTCAACAACCTCGGCATCTTCGGCACCGCCGACCCGCTGGAACTCACCGACGACGAGTGGCGCCGCTACTTCGAGATCAACGTCCTCGCCGCCGTCCGCCTCACCCGGCTCTACCTGCCCGGCATGACCGACCGCGGCTGGGGCCGTGTGCTGTACATCGCCAGCGACTCGGCGATCGTCATCCCGGCCGAGATGATCCAGTACGGCATGTCGAAGACCGCCCTGCTCGCGGTGAGCCGGGGCTTCGCCAAGAAGGCCGCGGGCACCGGCGTCACCGTCAACTCCGTCATCGCGGGCCCCACCCACACCGCGGGTGTCGAGGACTTCGTCTACGAACTCGTCGACAAGAAGCTGCCCTGGGACGAGGCCCAGCGGGTCTTCATGCGCGAGTACCGCCCGCAGTCCCTGATCCAGCGGCTGATCGAGCCGGAGGAGATCGCCAACATGGTCGTCTACCTCAGCTCCCCCCAGGCATCGGCCACCACCGGCGGAGCCCTCCGCGTGGACGGCGGCTACGTGGACGCGATCCTGCCCTGACCGTCCCGCCGCCGTGCGTGCAGGCACCCGTCGAGGGGATACTCGGGCGGCGCGGCGGGCAGCACCCCGGCCGGCGCGTAGCCGCACTTGAGCGCCACCCGGCAGGACGCCGTGTTGTCCCTCTGGTGCAGCAGCTCCAGCCGGGTCAGCGCCCGGCCCGCGCCGCCGTCGAACGCCCACCCGGTCAACGCCGTCAGCGCGCGCGGGGCGACGCCCCGGCCCCGCGCCCGCGCGGCCGTCCAGTAGCCGACCTCGGCGCGACCGCCACCGGAGAGCACCTCCTTGAGGACGACGTGGCCCAGGGGCCACTCCCGTCACGGCCCAACATGCTTGCACACCAACCCTGTTGGGCAGAGAGATCCGGAAGCAGGCCCCCCACCGGAGCAGAGGAGAACGCCCCCGTGTCCGACACCGAACGACAGCCGACGGCCATCGACACCAGCAAGCCCCACCCGGCCCGGATGTACGACTGGTTCCTCGGGGGCAAGGACAACTACCCGGTGGACTGGGCCGCCGCCGAAGAGGTCCAGAAGCTCTTCCCCCAGGTGCCGGAACTCGCCCGCGCCAACCGCGAGTTCATGCACCGTGCCTCCCGCACCCTGGCCGAGCTGGGCATCCGGCAGTTCCTCGACATCGGCACCGGCATACCGACCCGGCCGAATCTGCACCAGGTGGTCCAGGCCGTCGCCCCCGAGTGCGGGGTCGTCTACGTCGACAACGACCCGATCGTGCTGCGCCACGCACAGGCCCTCCTGAGCAGCGCCCCCGAGGGCGGCACCGCCTACATCCAGGCCGACGCCCGCGAACCCCGGAAGATCGTCGAGGCCGCCCGCGAGCTGCTGGACCTCACCCAGCCCGTGGCGCTCTCCATGGTCGCCCTGCTCCACTTCGTCCCGGACGAGGACAACGCGTACGACGTGGTCCGTGAACTCCTCGACCCGCTCCCGGCGGGCAGCTGTCTCGTCCTCTCCCACGCCACCGCCGACGTCGACCCGGACACCTGGCATGCCGTCGTGGACGTCTACCGGCGCGGCGGCACCAGCGTCCAGGTCCGCTCCCGCGCCGAGTTCGCCAAGTTCTTCGCCGGACTCGACCTGCTGGAGCCGGGCATCCGCTTCGTGACCGACTGGCGCCCCGACACCACCGGCCGTCAGCAGGGCGAGCGGCTCCCGCTGTACGCGGCGGTGGGGCGCAAGTAGGCACCGCCCGGAGCGGGTCCATTCGCCCGCACGGCCCCTGACAAGCCAAAATGGCCCCGAGCGTTCGAAAATCACTGATGCGGAGGAGCGGACCCATGGCGCACGAGCGAGCCGGCCGTCCGGCCGGTCCCGAGGACCTTGTCGATGTGGCCCGCCTGGTCACGGCCTACTACGCGCTGCACCCCGACCTGGCCGACCCCGCGCAGCGGGTCGCCTTCGGCACCTCGGGGCACCGGGGCTCGTCCCTGGCGGCCGCGTTCAACGAGGACCACATCGCCGCCACCAGCCAGGCGATCTGCGAGTACCGCGCGGCCCAGGGCATCGACGGCCCGCTGTTCCTCGGCGCCGACACCCACGCCCTGTCGGAGCCCGCGAAGGTCACCGCGCTGGAGGTGTTCGCGGCCAACGGCGTCACCGTCCTCATCGACAGCGAGGACGGCTACACCCCCACCCCGGCCGTCTCGCACGCCATCCTCGCCCACAACCGGGACCGCACAGGCGGCCTCGCGGACGGCGTCGTCGTGACCCCCTCGCACAACCCGCCTGCCGACGGTGGCTTCAAGTACAACCCCCCGAGCGGCGGCCCGGCCGCCTCGGACGCCACCTCCTGGGTCCAGGACCGCGCCAACCAGATCATCGCGGGCGGCCTGAAGGACGTCCGCCGCATCCCCTACGCCCGCGCGCTCGCCGCCGACACCACCGGTCGGTACGACTTCCTCGGCACCTATGTCCGCGACCTGCCCAGCGTGCTGAACCTGGACGCGATCCGGGACGCCGGGCTGCGCATCGGCGCCGACCCGCTCGGCGGCGCCTCCGTCGGCTACTGGGGCCGGATCGCCGACGAGCACGGCATCGACCTGACCGTGGTCAACCCGCACGCCGACCCCACCTGGCGCTTCATGACGCTGGACTGGGACGGCAAGATCCGCATGGACTGCTCCTCGCCGTACGCGATGGCCTCGCTCATCGAGCAGCGCGACCGGTTCGACCTGTCCACCGGCAACGACGCCGACGCCGACCGGCACGGCATCGTCACCCCGGACGCCGGGCTGATGAACCCCAACCACTACCTCGCCGTCGCCATCGACTACCTGTACCGCAACCGCGACCAGTGGCCCGACGCCACCGGCATCGGCAAGACCCTGGTCTCCTCCACGATGATCGACCGCGTCGCCGGTGACCTGGGCCGCCGTCTCGTCGAGGTGCCGGTCGGCTTCAAGTGGTTCGTGGACGGCCTGCTCAGCGGGGACCTCGGCTTCGGCGGCGAGGAGTCGGCGGGCGCCTCCTTCCTGCGCCGCGACGGCTCGGTGTGGACCACCGACAAGGACGGCATCCTCCTCGCCCTCCTCGCCTCCGAGATCACCGCCGTCACCGGCCGCACCCCCTCCGAGCACTACGCCGGGCTCACCGAGCGCTTCGGCGAGCCCGCCTACGCCCGGATCGACGCCCCGGCGACCCGCGAGCAGAAGACGCTGCTCGCCAAGCTGTCCCCGGCCCAGGTCACCGCCGACACCCTGGCCGGTGAGGAGGTCACCGCCGTCCTCACCGAGGCGCCCGGCAACGGCGCCCCCATCGGCGGCATCAAGGTCACCACCGCCAACGCCTGGTTCGCGGCCCGCCCTTCGGGCACCGAGGACGTGTACAAGGTGTACGCCGAGTCGTTCCTCGGCCCGGACCACCTCGCGCGGGTGCAGGAGGAGGCCCAGGGCGTCGTCCTCGGCGCGCTCGGCGACTGAGCCCACCGGACACGGGGTGCGCGGCCGGTCAGCCCCGGCCGTGCCCCCGGTCCAGCTTCGCCAGCACCGCGCGGGACATCGCCGCCTCGCCCCGCTCGTTGGGGTGGGCGGGCGCCGCGGGGGAGGCGGGCCGCAGCGGCTCGATCCAGCGCTCGGCGGGCGCCTTGCACATGTCGTGGCCGACCGTGGGCCCGTAGGTGTCGACGTACTCCACCCGGTTCCAGGCCGCGACCAGCCGCAGCATCAGGTTGACCCGCTTGCCCGTGTCGCGCAGATACGGGAAGTCGCCGCGCGCGAACGGCACGTCGGGGAAGCAGCCGGAGCCGTCGTCGGGCAGCAGGTCCGGGTAGCCGACCAGCAGGACGCGGGCGTGCGGCGCCCGTGCGTGGACGGCCCGCAGCACCCGGTCGACCTTGGGTGCCGCCAGGGCGATGGCCGCCGTCAACTCGTCGTATCCGGCGGCCCGGTAGGAGCGCTGGCACGGGTTGCCCGTCGGGTCACCGGCGCCGAGCCGGGCGCAGGTGGCGATGATCGAGCCGAACCCGACGTCATTGCCGCCGATCTGCACCGTGACCAGGTCCGTGCCCCGGTTCAGCGCGTCCAGCTGGGGGCCGTTGGTGCCCTGCGCCCGCCACATCTCGGCGGTCGTCGCACCGGAACAGCTCACGTCCTTGAACGTGCCCACCCGGCGTCCGGCGGCCACCAACGAGGGGTAGTTCCGGTCCGAGCGGGCGCAGTTGGCGTCCACCTGGTCCGGTATCAGCGGCCCGGAGGTGTACGAATCGCCGAGCGCCACGTACTCCGTCCCGTGCCCGGTGGGATGCGCAGCCGCCGGGACCACGGAACCGGCGACCAGGGCACACCCGCCCAGCACCGCCCCCAGCCCGGCCCGCAGACGCCGTCTCCCCGTCTCTCCGCCTCGCACCATGAGATCGTCCCCCTCGGACTCGGATCAGGACCGGCGCTCCCGGCGCCCTCGACCGGCCTTGTATACCGCCGAGTAGCCCTCCAGGACCAGAAGCCGGACCAGCTCAACTGCCGCACCGCAGGTCACAGTTGCCCCACGTGAGGTATGGAAGACTCCGGAGGCCCCGTCACCGTACGCAGAAGGGCCCCGCTCGATGGCCGTCATCCACCGGACCACCCTCACCCCGACCAAGCTCGAACTCCTCACCCCCTGGCTCCCCACCCGCCCCTGGTACCGCGGTTCCGGCGCGCCCGAGCTGGAGCGGACCGGCGGCTTCCGCCTCGACGACCCCGAGGGCGAGGTCGGCATCGAGTTCATGGTGGCCACAGACGGCACCACCCCCGAGCCCACGGCGTATCTGGTCCCGCTCACCTACCGCGCCGGGCCCCTCGTCGGAGCCGAGGACGCCCTGATCGGGACCACGGAACACGGCGTGCTCGGCAAGCGCTGGGTCTACGACGGCTGCCACGACCCGGTGCTGACCACCGAACTGCTCGCCCTGATCGGCGGTACCGCCCGGGCCATGGCCCAGAGCATCACCGACACCCCCGACCACGAGGTGGTCCGCTCCTACACCGGCGAGCCCCTCCCCACGGCCGCGCACACCCCGGCCCCCGCCGACGACGCGGACGGCACCGCCCTGCCCGCGCCCCACGGCACCGTGCTCCGGGTCCACCGGGTGCTGCGCCCGGTCCCCGGAACCGAGCCGCCCGCCTGCCCCGAGGGCGCGGCCGGGCATGTGGCGACCGGCTGGCCCGGCCCGGACGGCACCCGGCTGCGCGCGGTCTTCATGGAGCTGCGCACCGCCTGACCCGGCCCGACCCGGTGGCACCAGCACCTCTGCCGACCATCTGGCATGCCCTGGTCAAATCTGTCACTCTTTCGGCAGCCACGCCCGCCTGGGCGTGGCGCAGTGCTCGCGCAACCCCGCCCCTCGGCCGCCCCGGCGCACTCCCCGTCCGGCAAGCGGCCACCGAGCAGGCCGCACCCCGGCCGCCGCCAAAGGAGTAGCGTGTGAGACCCACCCCCCACCGGGCGCTCGCCACCGGCGTGTTCACCACAGCCGGCCTGATCGCCCTCGCCCTCCCCGCCACCGCCGCCCAGCCCGACACCTCGGCCGCCGCCGCGTGCACCCCGGCCCAGACGGTCGTCAACGGCGGCTTCGAGAACGGCACTTCACCCTGGACCGAGTCCCCCTCCGGGCTCGTCACCAGCCGCACCGGTCAGAGCGCCCACGGCGGCACCTCGTTCGCCTGGCTCGACGGCAGCGGCCGCACCCGCACCGACACCCTCACCCAGAGCGTCACCGTCCCGAGCGACTGCGCGACCGCCACGCTCAGCTTCTACCTCCACGTCGACACCGCCGAGACCACGTCGTCCACGGCCTACGACAAGCTCACGGTGAAGGCGGGCTCCACCACCCTCGCCACGTACTCCAACCTCGACCGGGCCTCCGGCTACGTCCGCAAGACGGTCGACGTCTCGTCGTACGCGGGCCAGACCGTGAACCTCGCCTTCACCGGCACCGAGGACTCCAGCCTCCAGACCAGCTTCGTCCTGGACGACATCGCCCTCGACACCTCGGGCGGCACCACCCCGCCCCCGGCCGACAGCGTCCGCACCCCGGCCGCGCCCGGCTACACCGTCAGCCTCAGCAGCGACAGCACGGGCACCGTCTGGAACGGCCACCAGAGCGCCACCTTCACCAACGCCTCGGCCACCGCGCTCAGCGAGGTCTACCTCCGGCTGTGGGACAACTACCACGGCACGTGCTCGGCGCCGCCCATCAAGGTCAGCAACGTCACCGGCGGCACGGCGGGCGACCTCTCCGTGGCCTGCACCGCCCTGAAGATCACGCTTCCGGCCCCGCTCGCCCAGGGGCAGAGCGCCACCATCGGCTTCGACCTTGGCATCACGGTGCCCGACGGCGCCGACCGGTTCGGCCACGACGGCGCCTTCAGCTTCATCGGCAACGCGCTGCCCGTCCTCGCGGTACGCGACGGCGCGGGCTGGCACCTCGACCCGTACACCAACAACGGCGAGTCCTTCTACTCCCTCGCCGCCGACTTCAAGGTCACCCTGGACCACCCCAGCACCCTGCTGGTCCCCGCCACCGGCACCTCCACCGACACCCCCGGCAGCAGCGGCCGTACGGTGACCACCGCCACCGCGTCCAAGGTGCGTGACTTCGCCTGGGCCGCCGGGCCCTTCAGCAAGATCTCCGGCACCTCGCCCGGCGGGGTCCCGGTGAACGTCTACTCCGTCTCCGGCATCAGCTCCGCCAACGCCCAGTCGATGCTGAGCACCGCCAAGAGCGCCGTCGACGCCCACGCGGGCCGCTTCGGGGCGTACCCCTACGGGGAGCTGGACGCGGTCATCGACAACAACTTCTGGTTCGGCGGCATGGAGTACCCCGGCTTCGTCCTCGACCTGGTCAGCACCACCGCCCTCACCCATGAGATCGCCCACCAGTGGTGGTACGGCATCGTCGGCGACGACGAGTACAACACCCCCTGGCTGGACGAGTCCTTCACCGACTACGCCACCGACCTCGCCCAGGGCAAGACCGGCTCCGGCTGCTGGAGCAGCGTCTCCTGGGCCTCCAGCGCCGAGAAGATCACCAACTCGATGGCCTACTGGGACACCCACTCCTCCCGCTACTCCACCGTCGTCTACGGCTACGGCAAGTGCGCCCTGCACGACCTGCGCCGCGTCCTCGGCGACACCGCGATGGCCAAGCTGCTGAAGGACTACGCCACCGCCCACTGGTACGGCGTCTCCACCACCGCCGAGTTCAAGGCCGCCGCCCAGGCCGCCACCAGTACCGACCTCACCTCCTTCTGGACCCAGCACCGCATCGACGGCTGACCCGAGCCCCGTCGGCCCGGCCGGGACCTGTCCTCCCGGCCGGGCCACCCACATGGCCGAAGGACCGGCCGCACCCGCCTTCGCCCGGCGGTACCCGGCGTGCGGTACGGCCCGATGGCGGGTCAGATGGAGGACGTGCGAAGCGACATACTCCTCCCCAGCGGCCGCACCTCACGCCTGTGTCTCACCGGCGTCCTGACCGGCCTTCTCCTGTTCCTGTCGCCCCCCGCCGCCGTGCCCGACTCCGGCGGGCCGACCGCCCCGCGCGGCAGCGCCTACATGGGCGTGGGCGTACGCGCCCACGACGGGGGCGCGTCCCTGACCGACGACCGGTCCGCCGCCCTCCGGGTGACCCAGACCGAGGGCGTGGACGTCTCCAGCCACCAGGGCAACGTCGCCTGGTCCACCCTGTGGGGTGCGGGCACTCGGTGGGCCTACACCAAGGCGACCGAGGGGACGTACTACAAGAACCCCCACTTCACCCAGCAGTACAACGGCCCCTACACGACGGGCATGACCCGGGGCTCGTACCATTTCGCCACCCCCGACACCACCAGCGGCAAGACCCAGGCCGACTACTTCGTCGACCACGGCGGCGGCTGGTCCAAGGACGGCAAGACCCTGCCCGGCGTCCTCGACATCGAGTGGAACCCCTACGGGGCGTCCTGCTACGGCAAGTCCAAGAGCGGCATGGTGAGCTGGATCAAGGACTTCCTGAAGCGCTACAAGGCGCGTACCGGCCGCTCCGCCGTCATCTACACGGCCACCAACTGGTGGAAGGACTGCACCGGCAACTACTCCGGCTTCGCCGCCTCCCACCCGCTGTGGATCGCCCGCTACGCCTCCACCCCCGGCACCCTGCCGGCCGGCTGGTCCACGCACACCATGTGGCAGTACACCTCCACCGGCAAGACCGTCGGAGACCACGACAAGTTCAACGGCTCCCTCACCAGGCTGCGCGCTCTCGCCAACGGCTGACGCACCGGCAGCACACCGTGCGCGGGACCCGGCCCCCCGGCCGACCCGCGCACCGTCGTGCGACGACCACCCGCCAGGTGCGGCACCTGAGTACCCGCACTCAGGCGTACTTCCGCCCGGTCGGGCAGGCTGAGGGCATGACAACGCCATCACCGAACACCCGGGCACCACGGCGCGAGCGCGGGCACGGGCGACTGTGGGCGGGGCTCGCCGCGCTCGGCGTGACCGTCGCGTGCGGGGGTGCCGCGCTCGCCTGGCCGGGCGACGAAGGCGGCAGACCCCGGGTGAACGACACCCGCGCGGGCGTCTCCTACGCCGTGCCCGAGGGCTGGCGGCACGATCCGGCGGCGGACCGGGAGTTGATCGGCGCGTTCTCCTCCCGGATCACCCGCACCTCCGACGCCACCCCGGCCGAGGACGCCACCGTGCTGACCGGCGCCGCCGGACGGCCCGTACCGAGCGGTGAACTGCGCCGGACGGCCGAGGGCGCCGCCCGCTCCAACGCCGAGTTCTTCTTCCCCGACGCGCCGCCCACCCTCGCCGAGTCCCGCCGCACCGAACTCGGCGGCCACCCCGCGCACACCGTCGCCCTGGACGTCCCGCACGACGGTGGCACCGCCCGCCTGGAACTGACCGTGGTCGCCGGTGACCACGCCGCCTTCCTCCTCGCCCTCGCCGCGGACGCCGACGACACCGGCGCCCTCGCCGACGTGCACGCGGTGGAGGCCAGTGTCGCGCTGGGCGGTACCGAGGGCTAGGGCTTCGGGGGCGCCCGCATCGCGCCGAGTACCGCCCACACCACCGACACGAACGGCACAGCCACCACCGCGCCGATCACCCCGGCCACGATGCTCCCCGCGATGACGGACACCGCGACGACCAGTGGATGCAGCCGCACCGCCCAGCTCATCACCAGCGGATGCAGGACATGCCCCTCCAGCTGGCCGATGACCACGATGAGCACCAGCACCGCGGCGGCCGTCAGCGGACCGCGTCCCGCCAGCGCCACGACCGTCGCAACCCCGAGCGCCACCGGCGAACCCACCAGCGGCACGAACGCGGCGAAGAACTCCAGCAGGGTCAGCGGCAGCGCCAGCGGCACCCGCAGGACGAACAGCACGATGCCGACCAGGATCGCGTTGGTCGCGGCGATGATGATGATGCCCCGCGTGTACCCGGCGAAGGTCCGCCAGGCCGCGCGCCCGGCACGGTCCCACCGCGGACGCGCGCCGCGCGGCAGCAGCCGGAGGCTCACCCAGCTCCACAGCTTGTCGCCGGAGTGGATGAAGAAGACCGAGGCGAACAGCGCCAGCGCCCCGCCGGTGACCACCTCCACCACCCGGCCGAGCCCGGACACCGCACTGCTGAACAGGCTGGCCCGGTGCCGGGAGAGATAGTCCGTCACCTCCTGCTGGAGCGCCGCCAGCCGCCCCGCGCTCAGCCGGAACGGCGGCTGCCGCAGCCACTCCTCGATCCGGTGCACCCCGCCCCGGAACTCCCCGCTCAGCCGCGCCGACTCGCCCGCCACCGCGTTGCCCACCAGCGCGAGCAGCCCCAGGACCAGCAGGATGCTGCCGATCAGGGCGACGGCCACGCTCAGCGGCCGGGGCATGACCCGGTCCAGCAGATCCGCGAGCGGCCGTAGCACCGAGGTGACGACCAGTGCCAGGAACAGCGAGACGGCGATGAGCTGGAAGCGGCCCAGCACGCTGAAGATGCCCCAGACGACGATCCCGACCAGGATCAGCCGCCACGCGTAGGCGGCGGCGACCCGCAGCCAGCCCACGGTCCGCTCGGCCACCGACGTACGCGGGATGGACCGGGTGATCGAGGGCAGCCGTACGGTGTACGCCGGACGGCTGCCCGGCACCGCGCCCCGCGCGGCCGGACCGGAACGCTCGCGCCCCGTCCGCCGCCCGTCACCACCCGCCACGCGCCCGCCTCGCCTCCGCCGAGCTGACCGACGATCACCTCCGACGAACGCTACGGGCAAACCGGACACCAGGGGACGCCCACTGGGCCGCGTGGGCTACTCCCCGGCCTCTCCCCGGCTACTCCTCGGTCGGCAGCCAGTTCCCGTGCAGCCCGAGCGGGACCCGCACCGGGATGCGCACGCGGGCCACGGGTCCGCTCTCCGGCTCCTCGGCGGGGAACACCAGGAGGCGGGCGCCGTCGTCCGTGCGGTCGGTGGCGAAGGCCAGCCAGTACCCGCGGTCCTCGCCGGTGTGGCCGGGCGAGGGCGCGAAGGAGGGCTCGCCCACCGACAGCTCACCGCCGTACCAGCTGCGGGACGGGGCACCGGACGCGCCGGTGTCGTACCAGCGCAGCGAGTCGAACTCGCCCGGCAGCAGACCGGGGGAGCGCGCGCTGTCCCAGGCCACCGCCACCCGGCCGTGTCGGCCGCCGATCTTGCGGTCGTCGACGCGCGGGAACTCGACGCGGGCGTCGTCCAGCGTGGTGCGCCGCATCCGGCCGGTCGCCGGGTCCAGCACCGCCCGGACCAGCGTGCTGCGGTTCGGCCCGTCGCCGGAGTCGCCGCCGAGGGACAGCCGCGACCACTGCACGTACTCCAGCACCACCGTGCCGTCGGCCTCGTCGTGGGCGTTGACGGTGTGCCAGAGCCAGAAGGCGTCGTCCGCCAGCTCGCGGACCGGGGAGCCGTCGCGCGGGATCAGCAGGACGCGGGTGCCCGCCTCGGGACGCCAGTCGATCAGCGAGCCGCCGCTCATCGCCGCGGGCAGGTCGAAGAAGACGGGGGCGAGGACCAGCACCAGGTAGTGGCCGGTGAGCGCCAGGTCGTGGATCATCATCGGCTCGTCGACGCCGTCCACGGGCACCGGACCCCGCGTCACCGTCCCGTCCGGGGCGATCAGCGACCAGGTCAGGTACGGCGGCTCCAGCGCGTAGCAGAACACCGCCATCTCGCCGGTGACCGGATCGACCTTCGGGTGCGCGGTGATCCCGGCGGGCAGGGCGCCGCCGAAGGTCTCCCGGCCCGCCGTCTCCAGCTCCGGGGTCATCCGGAACGGGCAGCCCGACTCGGCCAGCGCCAGCACACGGCCCGCGTGCCGGACCACGTTGATGTCGGGCAGGTCCCGGAAGGTGTGGGCCAGCTCGGGGCCGACCTCCTGCTCGTCCGGGGTGATCATCGACTCCAGGCCGCCCCACAGCGCCCGGCCCGCCCGCTCCTCGGCGACCACGGCGGGGGTGCGCACGAAGCGGTTGCGGTAGCGGGCCCGGCCGCCCTCGATCCACACGCCGTGCAGCATTCCGTCGCCGTCGATCGGATACAGGAACGAGCCGATCGGGGTGAAACGCGGATTGGGGCCGTTGCGCAGGTAGACGCCGTCCAGGTCGTCCGGCAGCTCCCCCTCGACGACGAGGGAGACCTCGTCCACCTCCTCGGTGACGGGCGCGAACCGCCCGGACAGCTGGGCCACACGCGCCGGGTCGAAACGCCCGGTGGCGGAAGCGGTCATGGGACCTCCCCGACGGAGGAGAACGGGCCGACGTACCCCCATCGTCACCCGGTCGGACGATCCCCGCATCCGAACCCCAGACCGGTGACCGAACGTCTGCTTGGCTCGAAAAGCCCGGAATGCATGGGTATGCGCGGAAGCGGCCGAGTAGGGGTGAGGAAACGTTCCGATGGTCCTACATGACGCCCGGAACATGGACGAATATACGGTCTCATGGACATTTTGCTGGTCGCCAGCGCGTTCAACAGCCTCTCCCAACGTGCCTACGCCGAACTCTCGGACGCGGGCCACCGGGTGGACGTCGTACTCGCCACGCACGGTCCCGACCCCGTCCGCGCCGCCGTGCGCGAACTGCGCCCCGAACTGATCGTCGCGCCCCTGCTGAAGACGGCGCTCCCCGAGGACATCTGGCGGGCGCACACCTGCCTGATCGTGCACCCCGGCCCGCCCGGCGACCGGGGCCCCTCCTCGCTGGACTGGGCCGTCGCCGGGGACGTCACCGAGTGGGGCGTCACCGTCCTCCAGGCGGAGGCGGGCATGGACGCGGGCCCGGTCTGGGCCGATGAACCCTTCCCCGTGCCGTCCGTCGGCAAGAGCGACCTGTACCGCAACGAGGCCGCCGACGCCGCCATGGCCGCCCTGCACCGCGCGGTGCGCCGGTACGCCGACGGCGACCACAAACCCCGCCCCCAGACCGCCGACTGGCCCTCCGTGACCTGGCGCGACTTCTACCGCCAGGACCGGCGCCGCATCGACTGGGAGCACGACGACACCGAGACCGTGCTGCGCGGGCTGCGCGGCGCCGACTCCCAGCCCGGCGTCCTCGACGAACTCCACGGCCGCGAGGTCTTCCTGCACGGCGGCCACCCCGAGGACCAGCTCCGCGGCCGCCCCGGCGACCTCCTCGCCACCCGCGCCGGAGCCGTGTGCCGCGCCACCCGCGACGGCGCCGTGTGGATTCCGGAGCTGCGCCCCCGCAAGAACTCCGGCGACCCCGCGCCCTTCCGCCGCCCCGCCGCCACCGTCCTCGCCTCCTGGAGCGCCCCGCACGCCCCCGCGCTGCCCGAGATCCCGGCCCCGCTCGACCTCCCCGCGGACCGCCGCACCTACGCCGACATCCGCTACCGGGAGCAGGGCACCACCGGCTTCGTCACCTTCTCCTTCCCCGGCGGCGCGATGAGCACCGACCAGTGCCGCAGACTCCTCGCCGCCTACCAGTACGCCCTCGCCCGCCCCACCTCCGTCCTCGTCCTCGGCGGTGCCCGCGACTTCTTCTCCAACGGCATCCACCTCAATGTCATCGAGGGCGCCCCCGACCCCGGCGAGGAGTCCTGGCGCAACCTCGACGCCATGGACGACCTGGTGGAGGCCGTCCTGCGCACCACCGACCGGCTGGTGATCGCCGCGCTCGCGGGCAACGCCGCCGCCGGAGGCGCCATGCTCGCCCTCGCCGCCGACGAGGTGTGGTGCCGCACCGGCGCCGTCGTCAACCCGCACTACCGGCGCATGGGCCTGTACGGCTCCGAGTTCTGGACGTACTCCCTGCCCCGCCGCACCGGCCCCGAGACCGCGCGCCGCCTCACCACCGAGGCCCTGCCGGTCAGCGCCGCCCGAGGGGTACGGCTCGGCCTGGTCGACCGGCTCGTCCCCGCCGCACCGGCCGACTTCGCGGGCACCGTCGAGGCCATGGCCACCGCACTCGCCACCGCCCCCGGCCTCGCCGACCGGATCGCCGCCAAGGCCGCCGCCCGCGAAGCGGACGAGGCCGTACGCCCCCTCGCCGACCACCGGCGCGACGAACTGGCCCGGATGCACGCCATCTTCTCCGACCCCACCGCGCCCTACCACGCCCTGCGCTCGGCCTTCGTCCGCAAGATCCCCTCGGGCACCACCCGCCCCCTGCACCCCGGAGACGGAAGATGACCACCGGCACCCCCGAACCCCTGCTGGTGGCAGGCGTCGGCAACATCTTCCTCGGCGACGACGCGTTCGGCCCCGAGGTGATCCGCGCCCTCGACCGGCGCCCCCTCCCGCCCGGCGCCCACGTGCGGGACTTCGGCATCCGGGGCATGGACCTCGCCTACGCCCTGCTCGGCGGCTGCGCCACCGCCGTCCTCGTCGACGCCGCCCCGCGCGGGCAGCAGCCCGGCACCCTCTCCCTGGTCGAGGCCGACCCGCCGGACGGCACCGTCGTGCCCGAGGCGCACGGCATGGACCCGGAGAAGGTGCTCGCCCTCGCCACCCACCTCGGCGACGAACCGCTGCCCCGCGTCCTCGTCCTGGCCTGCGAGCCCGCCGTGCTGCCGAACCCGGACGAGGACATCGCCCCCGGCCTCAGCGAACCGGTACGCGCGGCCGTCGAACGGGCGGTCGACGTGCTGCACACCCTGATCCCCGTCCTGCTGGCCGACCCGGCCGCACCCCCGCCCCCGTTGGGCCGCCCGATGGAATCCCGGCCCCCGCACGCGGCTGCGCTGCCCGGAGCCGGGGACCTGGCAGCCGAAGATCGGTGAGATCCCTGGGTCGTGCCCGGCACGGCCCAGGGCCTAGGCGCCCGATCTTCCCGAGGAGCTGTGCCCATGTGCCGGTCCGACGTCAAGCAGGCCGTCCTGGCCAAGAACGACGATCTCGCCGCCCGCCTCCGTGCGGACCTCGCCGAACGGGGCGTCACGGTCGTCAACCTGCTGTCCAGCCCCGGCAGCGGCAAGACCGAACTCCTCGGCCGCGTCCTCGCCCGCGCCGTGCAGCGCGGCGTCCCGGTGGCCGCGCTCACCGCCGACCTGGCCACCGAGAACGACGCGCAGCGCCTCGCCCGCTCCGGCGCCCCCGTCCAGCAGCTCCTCACCGACGGCCTGTGCCACCTGGAGGCCGGCCAGGTCCGCGACCGCCTGGACGGCTGGCTCCCCGCCGACACCGAGGTGCTGTTCGTGGAGAACGTCGGCAACCTCGTCTGCCCCGCCTCCTACGACCTCGGCGAGACCCTGCGCATCTCCCTGATGGCCGTCACCGAGGGCGAGGACAAGCCCCTGAAGTACCCCACCGCGTTCGGCTCCGCCCACCTGGTCGCCATCACCAAGACCGACCTCGCCGAGGCCGCCCGCTTCGACGAGGCCGCCTTCCGGGCCAACGTCCAGCGGGTCAACCCCGGCGTCGAGACCGTACGGACCTGCGCCCGCAGCGGCGACGGCGTCGACGCCCTGCTGGAGCGCGCCCTCGCCGTCCGGCACGCACCGCCCGCCCACCGCCCGCCACTGGCCCCCGGCCCGCACTCCCACGACCACGGTCACGGCGGCCACTCCCACGACCACGACGGCCACTCCCACGGCTCCGAAGGCCACCCCACGCACCACCCCGCCGCCGCCCCCCGCGCATGACCGCCCCCGCGACGGGCCGGGTGCGCCGCCGCCTCACCGTGCGGGGCACGGTGCAGGGGGTCGGCTTCCGGCCCCATGTGCACCGGCTCGCCGCGGAGCACGCCCTCACCGGGTTCGTCGGCAACACCGCCGACGGCGTACTCATCGAGGTCGAGGGACCCATGGCCGAAGTAGAGCTGTTCTGCGCGCGGTTGGCCGAACGGCCGCCCCCGCTCGCCGCCGTCACCGGCATCGGTCACGAGGACCTCCCCGCCACCGGAACCGACGACGCGTTCACCATCCAGGCCACCGCACACACCACCGGCCGCACCCAGCTGCCGCCCGACACCGCCACCTGCGCCGACTGCCTGCGCGAACTCGCGGACCCGGCCGACCGCCGCCACCGGCACCCCTTCGTCACCTGCACCCACTGCGGCCCCCGCTTCACCATCGCCACCGCGATGCCCTACGACCGCGCGGCCACCACCATGGCCCGCTTCCCGATGTGCCCCTCCTGCGCCCGCGAGTACGGCGACCCGCTCGACCGGCGCTTCCACGCCCAGCCCGTCGCCTGCCCCGACTGCGGCCCCCGCCTGAGCCTCGTGGCCGCCGAGGGCACCGGAGCCCGCCCGGCGCGCGACGCCGACGCGCTCACCGCCGCGCGGGCCCTGCTCGCCCAGGGCCGGATCGTGGCCGTCAAGGGCCTCGGCGGCTACCACCTCGCCTGCGACGCCACCGACACGCGCGCCGTCACCACCCTGCGCGCCCGCAAGGAACGCGGCGGCAAGGCGTTCGCGGTGATGTGCGCCGACCTCGCCACCGCCGGACGCGTCGCCCACCTCACCGAAGCCGCACGCGCCGCCCTCACCGGCCCCGGACGCCCCATCGTCCTGCTGCGCGCCCGCACCACGCCCGACGGCCCCCGCCTCGCCGACGAGATCGCGCCCGGCAGCCCGCACATCGGCGTCATGCTGCCCTACACCCCCGTGCACACCCTGCTGTTCGGCCTGCCCGGCGATCCCCCCGGACCCCGCGCGCTCGTCATGACCAGCGGCAACCGCTCCGGCGAGCCCATCGTCACCGACGACGCCGAGGCACTGGTCCGGCTCGCCGGACTGGCCGACGCCTGGCTCACCCACGACCGGGCCATCGCCGCCCCCTGCGACGACTCCCTGCTCCGGGTACGCCCCGACGGCACCGCCCAACTCCTGCGCCGCTCCCGCGGATACGTGCCCCGCCCGCTGACCCTCCCGGTATCGGTCCGGCCCGCGCTCGCGGTCGGCGGCGACCTGAAGAACGCACTCTGCCTCGCCGAGGACGACCAGGCGTGGTTCGGGCCGCACATCGGTGACATGGGCGACCTCGCCACCCTGGACGCCGCCCGCCGCGCCGAGGCCCACCTCGCCGCCCTCACCGGCGTCACCCCGCGCCTGATCGCCGCCGACCGGCACCCCGGCTACCACTCGACCGCCCACGCCCGCCGCCGCGCCACCGAAGCCGCCCTGCCGGAACCGGTGACGGTCCAGCACCACCACGCCCACATCGCCTCCGCCATGGCCGAACACGGCCTCGACGGCACCACCCCCGTCATCGGCGTCGCCTTTGACGGCACCGGGTACGGCGACGACGGCACCGTGTGGGGCGGCGAGATCCTGCTCGCCGACTACACCGGGTACCGGCGCTTCGCCCACCTCGTCCCCGCCCCGCTGCCCGGCGGCGACGCGGGCGTCGCCAACCCCTGCCGACAGGCGCTGGCCCGGCTCTGGGCGGCCGGACTCGACTGGGCACCCGACCTGCCGAGCGTCGTCGCCTGCACGGAGAGGGAACTCGCCGCGCTGCGCGCCCAGTTGGACCGGCAGGTCGCCTGCGTGCCGACCAGCAGCATGGGGCGCCTCTTCGACGCCGTCTCCTCCCTCACCGGCGCCTGCCACCGCGCGGGCCACGAGGCGGAGGCCGCGCTCGCCCTGGAAGCCCTGGCACTCGCGGCGCGGGACGCGGACGGCGGGGAGTACGCCTTCGGCATCGCACACGGACCGCGGGCCGACCCCGCGCCGATGCTGCGCGCCCTCCTCGCCGACCGCCGCAGGGGCGTACCCGCGCCCGTGCTCGCCGCCCGCTTCCACCGGGGCGTCGCGGGAGCGGTGGCCGAGCTGTGCCGACGGGCCCGCGCGGAAACCGGTCTGACCACCGTCGCCCTCACCGGCGGGGTCTTCGCCAACGCCCTGCTGGAGGAGGACAGCACCGCCCGGCTCACGGCCGACGGCTTCACCGTCCTGCGGCACGGCCAGGTACCCCCCAACGACGGCGGGCTGGCGCTCGGCCAGCTCATGGTCGCGGCCCACGTGCCCCGGCCGGACCGAGCCCGCTGATCCGCCGACCCGGCCATCAGCCCACCCCAGACGAGACGGAGTGACCCATGTGTCTTGCAGTGCCCGGCAAGGTCGTCGCCATCGACGAAGGCGCCGACCCGCTCACCGGGCTCGTCGACTTCGGCGGAGTGCAGAAACAGGCGTGCCTGGAGTACCTGCCCGATGTGCGGGTGGGGGAGTACGTCATCGTGCACGTCGGCTTCGCCCTGCAGAAGCTCGACGAGGAGTCGGCCCGCGCCTCGCTGGAACTGTTCGAGCAACTCGGTCTGCTGGAAGAGGAGTTCGGCGACGCCTGGGAGCAGGCCGAGCGGCAGGGAAGCGGAGTCGAGAACCAGTGAAGTACATCGACGAGTTCAACGACCCCGCGCTGGCGCGCCGCCTGCTGGACGAGATCCGGGCCACCGTCACTCGGCCCTGGGCCCTGATGGAAGTGTGCGGCGGCCAGACCCACTCCATCATCCGCCATGGCATCGACCAACTCCTCCCCGATGAGGTCGAGTTGATTCATGGGCCCGGCTGTCCGGTGTGCGTCACCCCGCTCGACGTCATCGACAAGGCCCTCGCGGTCGCCGCCCGCCCCGGGGTGATCTTCTGCTCCTTCGGCGACATGCTCCGCGTGCCCGGCACCGACCGCGACCTGTTCCGGGTCAAGGGCGAGGGCGGCGACGTACGCGTGGTGTACTCCCCGCTCGACGCGCTCGAACTGGCGCGCAAGAACCCCGACAAGCAGGTGGTGTTCTTCGCCATCGGCTTCGAGACCACCGCACCCGCCAACGCCATGGCCGTCCACCAGGCCCGCCGCCTCGGCCTGGACAACTTCAGCCTGCTGGTCTCCCACGTTCGGGTCCCTCCGGCGATCGAGGCCATCATGACCGCCCCCGAGTGCCGGGTGCAGGGCTTCCTCGCCGCCGGGCACGTGTGCAGCGTGATGGGCACCGCCGAGTACCCGGAGCTGGCCGAGCGGTTCCGGGTGCCGATGGTGGTCACCGGGTTCGAACCGCTGGACATCCTGGAGGGCATCCGCCGCGCCGTGCACCAGCTGGAGCGCGGCGAGCACCGGGTGGAGAACGCCTACCCGCGTGCCGTGCGCGAGGAGGGCAACCCGGCCGCGCTGCGCATGCTCCAGGACGTCTTCGAGGTCACCGACCGCAACTGGCGCGGCATCGGCCCCATCCCGGCCAGCGGCTGGCGCCTCGCCGAGGCCTACCGCGCCTACGACGCCGAGCACCGCTTCGACGTCACCGGCATCCGCACCGAGGAACCCGCCGTCTGCCGGGCCGGGGAGGTGCTCCAGGGCCTCATCAAGCCCACCGAGTGCGAGGCGTTCGGCACCGCCTGCACCCCGCGCACCCCGCTCGGCGCCACCATGGTCTCCAGCGAGGGCGCCTGCGCCGCCTACTACCTGTACCGCCGCATGGAAGGCGGACCCACGCCGCGCGGATCACGCATCCCGCGAGAGGAGATGAACCCCGTTGGCTGACCTCACCGAGACCCTCACCGAGACCCTCACCGAGACCCTCACCGAGGGCCCCGCGACCGACCCCGCCAATTGGACCTGCCCCGCCCCCCTGCGCGACCAGGGCGTGGTCGTCATGGGCCACGGCGGAGGCGGCGCCCTCTCCGCCGAACTCATCGACCAGGTCTTCGCCCCCGCCTACGGCAACCCCACCCTCGCCGGGCTCGCCGACTCCGCCGTGCTCGAACTCGGCGGCGCCCGGCTGGCGTTCTCCACCGACTCCTACGTGGTGCGCCCGCTGTTCTTCCCCGGCGGCTGCCTCGGCGACCTCGCCGTCAACGGCACGGTCAACGACCTGGCGATGAGCGGCGCCCGACCCGCCTACCTGTCCACGGCGTTCGTGCTGGAGGAGGGCGTCGAACTGGCCGTCGTCGACCGTATCGCCCGCGCGCTCGGCGCCGCCGCCCGTGCCGCGGACGTCACCGTCGTCACCGGCGACACCAAGGTCGTCGAGTCCGGCCACGGCGACGGCGTCTACGTCACCACCGCGGGCGTCGGCCTCGTGCCCGACGGCGTCGACATCCGGCCCCAGCGGGCCCGGCCCGGCGACGCGGTCATCGTCAGCGGACCGATCGGGCTGCACGGCGTCGCGGTGATGAGCGTGCGGGAGGGGCTGGAGTTCGGCGTCGAGATCACGTCCGACACCGCCCCGCTGGCCGGGCTGGTCGCGGCCATGCTCGCCGTCACCAAGGACGTACATGTGCTGCGCGACCCCACCAGGGGCGGCCTCGGCGCCTCCCTGAACGAGATCGCCCGCGCCTCCGGCACCGGCGTCCGGATCACCGAGCGCGCCGTGCCGGTACCGGACGAGGTCGCCAACGCGTGCGGCTTCCTCGGCCTGGACCCGCTCTACGTCGCCAACGAGGGCAGGCTCGTCGCCTTCGTACCCCGCGAGCACGCCGACGCCGTGCTCGCCGCGATGCGCGCCCACCCGCAGGGCGCCGGAGCCGCGCTGATCGGGGAATGCGTGGCCGAACACCCCGGCATGGTCACCGTCGCCACGGGACTCGGCGGCACCCGGGTGCTCGACCTGCCGCTCGGGGAGCAGCTGCCCCGCATCTGCTGACCCGGACACGCGCGAACCGGCCCCCCCTCGGAAGGGCGGGGCCGGTTCGCGCGTACGGGGTCAGGGCACCGCCTCCACGGCGATGATCTCCAACTCCCGTCCGCCGCGCAGATCCTGCGACGGCTGGTCGCACGCCGGGCACCAGAAGAACGGGGGCATGCCCACCGCGAACTCCGCCGCGCACCCGCCGCACCAGGCCACCGCCGTCACCTGCTCCACCACCAGCCGGGCCGAGGCGAGCGGGGTGCCGTCCCGGGCCACCTCGAAGGCGAACTGCAGCGCGTCCGGCACCACACCCGCCAGCTCGCCGACCCGGACGGTCACCGAGGAGACGTCCCCGGCGCCGTCCGCGCGGGCGATCTCCCCGGCCTGCTCCAGGATCGCGGTCGCGATCGACAGCTCGTGCACCGGTGTCTCACGGGTGCCGGCGGGCCGTGCGCAGGCCCCCGGTCATCCGGTAGATCTTGATCTCCCGGATCATGCCGGGGACCTCCTTCACGAGCAGCAGCAGCGTCAGCCCGGCGAGCACGGCGGCCTGGGCGACGAGCACCCGCCGCCCCGTCCACAGGGTCCGCTCCGCCTCTTCGACGGCGCGCGCGGCCTTCGCGGCCTTCTCGATCTTCATGGCGCTCACTTCCTGCCTCTCCTCCCGGCTCATCCCGGCGGAATGTTCGGCATGACGTCGAGGATGGCGTCGTGCCGCTTGCTGCGGATACCGGTGGAGCGGCTCGCGTCGGCGGTGCCGTCCTCGTGATGGCCGGTCTGCTCCTGGTAGGGGCCCTGGTTTCCCTCGTGGAGGCCCGGCACGTGCGTCGGCGTGTCCGGCTTCACCTGGGGACGGCCCACTCTGATCTTGCCCATGATCGTCTCCTCTCTGGACTTCACGAACGCTCGGTGAGCTCCGCGAAGAACCGTTCGACGGCCGGCCACACCCGGCCGCCGCCGGACAGCCCCTGCCACTCCGCGCGGACCAGGGCGACCATCCGGAAGCAGTCGTCGATCGGTACGATCCAGTGCTCTTCCTGGCCGCGCACCGTGTTGATCAGGAGCGCCTCCACGTCGGGTACCACGGAGGCGAGCGGCGGACACACGGCGGCCAGCCCGTGCCAGGCGCCGGAGTCCACCTCCCACCGCATGGCCCCGGCCGGGCTCGGCCCCTGCGCGGTCACCGCGCCGTCGGCGCGCGGCACGAAGAACACCAGACCCACCGGCACGCCCAGCGCGGCCGTGTCGACCGGCGCGAGCCGCACCCGGCGCCGGGGCACCAGCCGGTACCGGCCTCCGCCCGCCCCCTGCTCGGCGAACAGCACCGAGCAGGGCCCGCAGACACAGCGGACCTCGTCGGCCGCCGTCTCGAAGAGATGCCGGTGCTCCTCGGCCACCGGGGCGGCGCACAGCTCGCACACCTCGGCCCGCCCGGCCCCGGCCAGGGCCGGGCCGGAGCGGATCAGCCGGGCCAGCGCCCCGCTCACCGCGCCTCCTGCGGGCGCTCCGCCCGGCGTGTGGTCAGCGTGGCGAGCGGCACGAACGCGGGCGGCTTCGCCCGCTCGGCCGTGACCGCCTCCACCGACCGCAGCTCCGGAGCGGCGGCCAGTACGGTCGCCCGCACCACCTCGGCGACATCCGCGCCGCCCCCGCCGCACCCGGACCCGCAGCCACCGCCGCCGGAGTCGACCCGCACCCGGGCCACCTCGCCCTCGACGCCGAGCCACTGGAGGTCCCCGCCGCGCTCACGCACGGCCGGACGCAGCCGCTCCACCGCGCGCTCGGCACGCCGCTCGGGCGGCTCGGGGTGCAGGGAGTGCAGCACCAGCAGATGCGCCAGCAGCTCGTCGCCCGCCACCCGGTCCAGCAGGGCGGCGTCCGCGCCGTCGAGCATCCGGGCCAGCGCCTCCCCGTACACGTCGGTCAGCAGGCCCACCGACTCCAGCGCCTCGGCCGAGTCGCCCGCCGACTCCAGCCGCTCCAGCAGCTCGTCCAGCCGGGCGAGCCGCGCCTCGACCGCCGGGTCGGCGAACCGGGCGCCGTCAGCCATGGTTCACGCCGAAGGTGGGGGAGTGCACGACGTCCAGCGTCTTGCCCTTGCCCATGTACATGTGGACACCGCACGGCAGACAGGGGTCGAAGCTGCGCACGGTACGCATGATGTCGACGCCCTTGAAGTCGTCCGGCCCGTTCTCCTCGAAGATGGGCTGGCCCTGGACGGCGTCCTCGTACGGGCCGGGGGTGCCGTAGATGTCGCGGGGGCTCGCGTTCCACGGGGTCGGCGGGTACGGGTGGTAGTTGGCGATCTTCTTGTCCTTGATCACCAGGTGGTGCGAGAGGACCCCGCGCACGGCCTCGTGGAAGCCGCAGCCGATCGCCTCGTCCGGGACCTCGAAGTCCTGGAACACCTTGGTCTCGCCCGCCCGCAGCAGCTCCATGGACTCCTCCAGGAACTGCAGCGCCATCGCGGCCGCGTACGCCACGAAGTAGGGCCGGGCGCGGCCGCGTTCGATGGTGTTGCTCCACTGCGGGATGTGCCACTCCAGTGTGGTCTCCGGCAGGGACTCGCCCTTGGGGAGCTGGATGCGCACCTTGCCGTCGCCCGAGCTGACGTACCGGGTGTCGACCAGGCCGCTCAGCGCGGTCGACCACAGGCGCGCCAGCGGGCCGCCGCCGGTGTCCAGCGCGAGGTGCTTGTCCGTCTCCTGGTGGTACCAGCGCGGGCTCATCACCCAGCTGTAGTTGCCGTCGAACTCGCGCTTCTGCGGCACCGGGACGGTCGTCTGGTTCCACGGGTGGCGCATGTCCACCGGGTTGCCCAGCGGGTCGTGCGTGACGAAGGGCTGCTCGTTGACCCAGTCGTCGTAGTACGAACTGCCCAGCATGATGCGCAGGTTGAGGTTGATGTCGATCAGGTTGTTGGTGACGAGCTTGCCGTCGACGACGACGCCGGGGGTGACGTACATCGCCTTGCCCCACTCGTTCATCGTGTCGTAGCGATAGTCGGCGACCGCCGGGTTCTGCCACGCGCCCCAGCAGCCCAGCAGGATGCGGCGCCGGCCGACCTCCTCGTAGCCCGGCAGGGCCTCGTAGAAGAAGTCGAAGATGTCGTCCGCCATCGCCACCGACTTCTTGACGAAGTCGATGATGTGCATCAGACGGCTGAGGTAGTCGGTGAAGATGGCGGGCTGCGGCATGGTGCCGACGCCGCCCGGATAGAGCGTCGAGGGGTGCACGTGGCGGCCCTCCATGAGACAGAACATCTCACGGGTGACCCGGCTGATCTTCAGCGCCTCCTTGTACACCTCCCCCTCGAAGGGGTTGTACGAGCGCATGATGTCGGCGATGGTCCGGTAGCCGTGGATGTGGCCGCGCGGTGCCTCGGTGCGCTCGGCGCGGGCCAGGACACCGGGGTTGGTGGCCTTGACCATCGCCTCGCAATAGTCCACGAACAGCAGGTTGTCCTGGTAGATCGTGTGGTCGAACATGTACTCGGCGGCCTCGCCGAGGTTGGTGATGTGCTCGGCCATCGGCGGGGGCTTGATGCCGTACGCCATCTGCTGGGCGTAGTTGGAGCACGTGGTGTGGTTGTCCCCGCAGATACCGCAGATGCGCGAGGTGATGAAGCCCGCGTCGCGCGGGTCCTTGCCCTTCATGAAGACCGAGTAGCCGCGGAACAGCGACGAGGTGCTGTGGCACTCCGTCACCTCCCGGTTGGCGAAGTCGATCTTCGTGTAGATGCCCAGGTTGCCGATGATCCGGGTGACCGGGTCCCAGGACATGTCCACGATCTGGGCGGGTTTGCGTCCCGTGGGCCGTGATTCGGTGGTTGTCATCTGCGGTACTGCCCTCGCTGTCGGGGTGTGCGGGTGGGTGTCGGGCCTGCCGCGGCCGACCGGGCGTCAGGGACGCCAGTACGGGTCGTAACCGCTGGTGAGCTTGCGCTTCTTGTGCCGCCACTTGGGCTCGTGGTTGACCATCTCGTTGGTCACGCCGCGCAGTCGGCGCACGATGGCGCCGTACGGCTTGATGACCAGGGAGGACAGGGTGCCGCCGGGCGGCTCGTCCATGAACGGCATGAACGCGTCCGGGAAGCCGGGCATGGTGCACCCGATGCAGATGCCGCCGACGTTCGGGCAGCCGCCGATCCCGGCCATCCACCCGCGCTTGGGCACGTTGCAGTTGACCACCGGTCCCCAGCAGCCGGTCTTCACCAGGCACTTGGGGGAGTTGTAGTCGAGCCCGAAGTCGCCCTGCTCGTAGTACGAGCCCCGGTCGCAGCCCTCGTGGACGGTCTTGCCGAACAGCCACTGCGGCCGCAGCATGTGGTCCAGCGGGGGCGGCGGCGCCGAACCGGCGGCGTGCTGGAGCACCCAGATCAGGGTCTCCATGAAGTTCTCCGGCTGGATCGGGCAGCCGGGCACGTTGACGATGGGCAGTCCGGCCGTCGACTTGTAGTCCCAGCCCAGGTAGTCCCCGAGGCCCATGGAACCGGTCGGGTTGCCCGCCATGCCGTGGATGCCGCCGTAGGTCGCGCAGGTACCGGCCGCGACCGTCGCCCACGCCTTCGGGGCGAGCTGGTCGATCCACCAGTTGATGGTCTGCGGCTGCCCGGTCGCCGGGTCGTTGCCGAACGACGTCCAGAAGCCGTCGCCCTCGATGATGTCCTGGTTGGGCACCGAGCCCTCGATGACGAGGATGAACGGGGTCTCCAGCTCGCCCCGCGCCGCCTGCCGGTAGGGGGTGAGGAAGTCCTCGCCGCCCAGGCTCGGCGAGAGCACCTTGTTGACCAGGTTGACCTTGGGGAGGCCGGGGATCAGGCCGAGGACCACGTCCTCGATGGAGGGCTGCATGGCCGCCGTCAGGGAGACGGTGTCGCCGTCGCAGCTCATCCCCTCCGAGATCCAGAGGATGGTGATCTCGTCTATCCCCTCGTGTTCCTCGGATCGTTCGATGCGCTCACGTGCCGCGGTGGTGTGGCTCTCGGTCGTCATGTCGCCTGCCTTCGCTGCGGTCGGTCGGCCGCTGGGGGAGGGGGTGTCGCCGTCAGGGGCGTCCGGGGCTCGGGTCCGGCTGGGCTCAGGGTCGGGGCTCGGCGCCGTCGCCGAGAGGCTGGAGTTCCTCGGGCCGGAAGTAGTGGAAACGGCCGTACCAGCCGTGCAGTTCGGCCGCCGGATCGTCGTCCACGGTCACCGCCAGGTGCACGCTGCCGTCCACGTCGTGGAAGACCCCGGCCACCTCGGCCGTCCGCCCGACCAGGAACATGTCCTGGGCGTCCGCCCCGCGCAGCCGCGGGTTCAGCCGCACCTTGCTGCCGGTGCCGAGCGGGACGCCGTCCACCGCCACGGTGTCCGTCGTCGGGGACAGTCCGGCGTCACCGCCCTCCTGCCACCAGGCGGGCCGCGCCTCGGGGGTCCGTGCCACGGGGGTCGCCTCGGGGGTCTGCGCGACGGGGGTCAGCGAGCGGATCGCTCCGTGCAGCTTGGAGAAGACCTCGGGCGGCATCGTGTCGACCCGGTCGAGGATGCGCGCGGCGCGCGGGTCGGTGGCCCGGGCCTCGGCCTTCTCCTCGTCGGTCAGCAGCATCGTGCGCAGCGTCAGGATCTCGTCGATCTCCGCCGCGTCGTGCAGATCGCCGGGACTCTCCGGCGCCACCTGGGGATGGTCCGGCAGGATGATCGGCGCCGAGAGCAGTACGGGACCGGTGACGCCGTCCCCGTCCTTTCCGGCTTCCCCGCCCTTCCCGGCCGGTCCGCCGAGCACCGGGAAGGTGAAGGCGCTGCGGCAGCCGCGCGCCCGCTCCCGCAGCGCGGCGGGCGGGTCGGTCTGCGACACGAACTCCAACCCGTCACCGCCGAGCAGGGTGTGCGCGGCCAGCAGCGCCTGCCGCAGCGCCCGCGCGCGGGGGGCGCGGATGTCCGGCGCCTCGCCCGCGTTCTCGGTGCGCACACTCAGCCGGTACAGGCCGGCCGCCAGCTCCTCGGCCGCGACCGTGGTGTGCGCCCGTACCCGCTCGCGGCGGCGCACGACGCGCCCGGCACCCAGGTTCTCGGTCTCGACGGCGGGCGGCGCGCCGACCTCGGCGGTGCACGGGCCGCGCAGCAACTCCGCCAACGGCCAGGCGAGGTCCACCTCGTACGGGACCGCCTCGTCGAAGCTCAGGTGTGCCGTGCCGTCGTCCGTACGCAGCGACGCCACCGGCCGGTGCCGTCCGTCCTCGCCCCGAGCCTCCACCTGCTTGCGCTGGAGCTGCAGATACCGCACCCGCACCCGCGGCACCGCGTCCGTGGCCGCCCGCACCAGGCACTCGGTGCGCTGGTACCAGGAGTCCGCCGAACCGGAGATGCCCTCGGCGACCGGTCCGTCCGCCTCCACCCAGGTACGGGGCAACAGCACCCCGAACTGCCAGCGGACGCGGTTCTTGGCCGAGGAACGGCGGTAGGGGTACAGCAGATAGCCCTCGTACAGCACGGCGTCCGCGACCGCGCCCACCTGAGTGAACGGATCGTTGGACAACCCCTCGGGGATGTCCCGGCCGGGCGTGGCGACGCACGCAGCGCCGCTCCCGCCTCCCGTGTCAGCCATGCCGCCTCCTCGCCGCCGGTGCATGGGGCCATGTCTCCCACCCACCGTCACACCGCTCACGCGGCCTCGCCCCTTAGGCGCAGCGCGGTTGAGCCGGGCGGGTGACGTGCGGGGGAGCGGGAGGAGCGGGCTCAGTCGCCGGTGTCGCCGTGCTCGCCGCGGCCACGCCGGGAGCGGAGCACCTCCACCAGCAGCGGCACCAGGGAGATCGCCACGACGAGCGCGATCAGCGGCAGCAGATAGTCGTCCACGTGCTCGACCGACGAGCCCAGCGCCCAGCCCGCCAGCACCAGGCTCTGCGACCACAGCACCCCGCCGACCGTCTGCCAGACGGTGAAGGTCCGCGTCGGCACCCCGAGCGCCCCCGCGGCCGGATGCAGCACGGAGCGCAGCATCGGCACGAACCGGCCGATCACCAGCGCCTTGCGGTACCCGTACCGGGCCAGCAGCCGTTCCGCCCGCGCCACGCCCTCCTTGACCCGGTGGCTGGAGGTGCGGGTGAGCAGCGCCCGGCCGCCGTGCCGCCCGATGAGGAAACCGACCTGGGCGCCCGCCACCGAGCCCACGGCGGCACACAGCATCACCTGCCACAGCACCAGCCGGGGCGGCTGACCGGCGTGCTGGACCGCGCTGAGCACCCCGGCCGGGAACAGCAGCGTGTCCCCCGGCAGGAAGAAGCCGACGACCAGCAGCCCGGACTCGGCGAACGTCACCGCCAGCACGCCCAGGGCACCGAAGGCGGCCAGCAGCGACGCGCTGTCCGTAGGGTTGACGGCGTTCACCGCCCATCGCCTCCCGGCCCGCCGATCGGTCGTCCGACCCCCAGTCTCACGTGAACCGGGCGCCCGCGCCCGCGCGTCGTCCGGCGCGCACACCCTCTGTCGTGACCCCGACACGGGCCGTAGACTTGCCGGGAGCGCGGGGCGGTTGACAGGGGGAGCCGACATGCCGGAAGCGCCGTACGGCCCGGACCAGCACTTCACCGTTCCGCCGATGCCGCCCGGCCCGCCACCCGCGCCGCCGAACCCACTGCGCGCGGCCGCCGTGGCCCTGCTCAACCTGAGCGGACTCGGCCTCGGCTACGCCCTGCTCCGCAAATGGGGCCCGCTGGCCTTGTGCCTGGTGGCCACCGCCGTCCTCCTCTTCCTGGCGCTGCCCGCCGACGCCGACGGCATACCCACCGGCGTACTCGTCGGCTACGGCGTCGTCCTGCTGCTCGCCGCCGCCCATGGCGCCGTCGTGGGCCTGCGTACCCCGCTGGCCCGCGCCCCGCTCGCCCTGCTGCTCGGCCTGGTGCTGCTCGCCGTACCGGTGGGCGGCGCGCTCTGGTACGACGGCGCCCGCGCGGAGGCCGAGCAGCAGGCGCTGCTCGACCGGCTGGAGAAGGCCGACGACCTGGTGGCGGCGGCCGCACGCGGAACCTTCGCCGCCTCCCGCTCCGACTACCGCTCGGCCCTCGCCGTCTACCGCGACCTCGCGGTCGACCACCCCGGCTCACGCGCCGCCGACCGCGTCCCCGCCCGGATGCGCGCCTACTACTCCACCATCGGCGCCGCGTACGGCCGGGGGGAGTACTGCCTGGCCGTCGAGCCCCTCCAGTTCCTGCGCACGGTGCCCCGCACCATGCCCGCCGACCGGCTCGGCACGCTCACCCACTGGCCCGACGACCGGCTCGCCACCTCGCTCTACGAGTGCGGCGCGGCCGACCTCACCGACGGCGGGGACGCGTGGACCGGCCACTTCCGCGAGCTGCTCGGCACCTTCCCCGGCTCAGCGGCCGCCGCCAAGGTGGTGCCCGCCGCCGACACGGCCGTCCGCACCGCCCAGCAGGGCGTGAGCGGGACCGCGCCCTGCACCGCCGTGGACCGGCTGCGCGCCCTCGGCACCCGGTTCACCGACCTCGCCGCCGCGGCCGGTGACGCCTCCACCGGCCTCACCGCGGCCGCCGCCCGCGCCGCCCGCGACGGGGACGCGGGCGCCTACGAGTGCGGGGTGGACCAGTTCAAGGGCGGTGACTTCGCCGGGGCGCGCGAGAGCATGCGGAGCTATGTCTCCGACACCAAGGGCGGTGGCAAGCGGGAGCGGGCGAAGAAGATCGCCATCGGCGCCGAGGTCGCCCAGACCCTTCCGGCCGCCGGGAAGAGCCTGCCAACCACCGCCTCCGGCGGGAGCATCTCCGTCACCGTGAAGAACGACAGCCCCCACGACATCACCGTCCTCTACACCGGCCCGGTCACCGGCAGCTTCACGCTGAAGGCGTGCGGTGGCTGCACCGCGTACTCCCTGGCCGCGACCATCACGCCCGGCTTCAAGCCGTGCTCCGACAGCGGGCGGAACTACCCCGCGCGCACCATCCGGCTGCCCGTCGGCACCACGTACTTCGTGCACCGGCCCGGCGGCACCGGCGCGGGTGCGCCCGCCTCCGACACCGCGCGGCTGCGGTCGGGCTATCTCTACACCGAATGCGCCTACACCACGCGGACGTTCGGGTCCGGTACCTGACCGGGCCGGTGCGCCGGGCCCGGCACGGTCCGGGTCATGGCGCAGAACAGGGCCGGTTCCGGCTCCGGGTCCGGTACGCGCTCCAGCCAGTCCCGGTACGCCGGTGCCTGGTGGGCCACCTCCCAGTAGGCGTCCGCCAGCTCCGGGAACCCCCGGTCGAGGTCGGTCTCGGTGCGCGCCGCGACCAGCAGCCGGACCCCGATCGGGTCGCCGTGCAGCGGGCGGATGGCGAGGTCGGAGCGGGGGTGCGCGGTGGGCTGGCTGACCGTGACCACCTCGCCGGTGGCGGCCAGCGAATAGGCGGTGAGGTAGTCGCCGTGCAGCAGGTCCGGCTCGATCCCCGCCTCGCGCAGCACCCGGCAGATCGCGTCCCACTCGCCGTCCACCGTGGAGTCGACCATCCACCGGTCCTCGGCCAGCTCGGTGAGCCGCACCTCGCTGCGGGCCGCAGCCGGATGGTCGGCGGCCAGCGAGACGAACTGCGGCTCCCGCTCCACCAGCACCCGCAGCCGCAGCCCGTCCGGGACCCGCAGCGGGCTGCCCTCCACCTCGTGCACGAAGGCCAGGTCGAGCGCGCCCTCGGCGACCAGGCGCAGCAGCGCGTTCGCGGACGCGTCCATCTGGAGCGAGGGATCGGCCGCGGGCACGCGTGAGCGCAGTCGGCGCAGCCAGCCGGGCAGGGCGCGGCTGGCGGTGGCGCCGATCCGCAGCCGGGGCCCGGCGGAGGCGCGGGCGGCGGCCGCGCGGGCCTCGGTGACGAGCGCGGCGAGTTCCCCGACCAGCGGCCGGGCCCGGCTCAGCACCATGCGGCCCAGCGGGGTGGGGCGGCAGCCGGTGTGGCCGCGGGTGAAGAGCCGGCCGCCCAGCGCCTGTTCGATCCGGCCCAGCTGGGTGCTCAACGAGGGCTGGGCCAGGCCGAGATCACGTGCCGCCTGATGCAGGCTGCCCGCATCGGCGATGGCGCACAGAACCCGGAAGTGCCTCACCTCTAGCTCCATGACGGGAGCCTAGGTCGGTTGAGCATGCCCACGCCAGACGCATAAATCACCGCGCACCGGCACGAGTTGCCGGTGATAGCCCGGTGCTATCGCAACTTGCCATTAGCCGGGGGCTGTTGATCTATCCAAGACTCGGAGGCAGCCGGTCGTTCACCCCCACTCGAACGACGGCGACCCCCACACGCATCGAAAAGAGGAGCACCCCACATGTCGTCCTCCAGCATGCCCGCGAAGACCACCAGAATGTTCGTCGCCCTGGGCCTCGGCGTGGCCGCCGCCACGTTCGGTGCCGCCGCCCCGGCGTCCGCCCAGCCCGTCGCCGCCACCGCCCACGCCGGATACACCGGCTCCGCCCAGGAGTCGGCGAACAACAAGGCGTTCTTCGACGCGGTCATGAAGTCGGTCGCCGAGAAGCGGGCCGACAACCCGGGCCTGAAGTCGGTCACCATCACCTACAACCCGTCGGCCGCGCCGACGTTCAGCTCCCAGATATCGAGCGCCGCCTCGATCTGGAACAGCTCCGTCTCCAACGTCAAGCTGTCGGCCACCTCCGGCACCGGCGACTTCTCCTACCGCGAGGGTGACGACTCGCGCGGCTCGTACGCCTCCACCGACGGCCACGGCAGCGGCTTCGTCTTCCTGGACTACGCCCAGAACCAGCAGTACGACTCGGTCCGCGTCGTCACCCACGAGACCGGCCACGTGCTCGGCCTGCCCGACCACTACGAGGGTCCGTGCAGCGAGCTGATGTCCGGCGGCGGCCCCGGCCCGTCCTGCACCAACTCCAGCCCGGACGCCAATGAGCGCGCCCAGGTCGACCAGCTCTGGGCCAACGGCTTCGCCAAGGCCCTGGCCAAGGTGAACCAGGCCCGCTGACCCCTCAGCGCGCCCGACAGGAACACCGGACCGCGGATCGTCGCCCCCACGCGACGGTCCGCGGTCCGTCGTGCGTGGGGGCCGTACGCGGTGCCGGTGACAGCCGGGTGATAGCGCCCCGCTATCCCAACTTGCCATCATCCGGACGCCGTTGACCTGCCCGAGACTCATGGGCAACCGGCCGTTCACCCCCATACGGACGGCCCCCCACGTACGAAACGAGGACCCCACATGACGTCGTCCCGTACGTCCGCCAAGACCGTCAGATCCCTGCTCGCCCTCGGTCTCGGCGTGGCCGCCGCCGCGCTCGGCGCCACCACTCCCGCCTCCGCCCAGCCCGCCCCCGTCGCCGCCCCGCACGCCGGGTACACCGGCTCGGCGCAGGAGGCGGCCAACAGCAAGGCGTTCTTCGACGCCGTGGTGAAGTCGGTCGCCGAGCAGCGGGCCGACAACCCGAGCCTCAAGGCCGTCACCGTCTACTACAACGCCAGCCAGGCGCCGAGCTTCCGCTCGCAGATATCGAGCTCCACGTCCATCTGGAACAGCTCGGTCTCCAACGTCAAGCTCGCCTCGACCACCGGCACCGGCAACTTCTCCTACCGCGAGGGCAACGACTCGCGCGGCTCGTACGCCTCCACCGACGGCCACGGCCGGGGCTACGTCTTCCTGGACTACGCGCAGAACCAGCAGTACGACTCGATCCGGGTCACCGCGCACGAGACCGGCCACGTGCTCGGCCTCCCCGACCACTACAGCGGCCCGTGCAGCGAGCTGATGTCCGGCGGCGGCCCCGGCACCTCCTGCACCAACCGCTACCCGAACGCCGCCGAGCGTTCCCGCGTCAACCAGCTGTGGGCCAACGGGCTCGCCAAGGCGCTGGCGAAGGTGAACCAGGACCGCTGAGCGTCCTCCTGAACCCGCGGGCCGTCGTCCACCCGGTGGACGGCGGCCCGTTCGCGTGCGGGCTCAGTCGTCCGAGCCGGGCGGCGGGCGCTCGATGAGGTTCTGCACCGCCCGGCTCAGCACCAGCACGCCCCCGACGATGAGGATCGCGCCCAGCGCCTCGGGGACGAGCCACCAGCCGGTGCGGATGCGCTCGTGGAACAGGAAGATGCCCAGGGCCAGGCTGACCACCGCGTCCCCGATGGTCAGCGCGGGCTGGGCGGCGGCCAGCGGGCCCGCCTGGAGCGCGTTCTCCAGCAGCAGCACCGCCGCCGCGCCCGCCAGCGCGAAGCCGTACGTCTGCCAGGACGTGAGGAACGCCTCGAAGCCCTCGTCGGCGAACGTGCCCGTGGCCGACTTCAGCAGAGCCGCCGTCAGGGCGTTGGCGATCGCCGATCCCGTGGCCAGCAGGGCGGCGCGGCCGGTGGCCGGACGCTCGTGCCGGGCCAGCAGCACGACCACGACGATCGTTCCGACGCCCAGCACCAGTGCCGGGACCCAGCGGGTCAGCGGCGCCTGGTCGCCCGCGCCGTGCGGTGCGGCCGCCGCCAGTAGCACGGCCAGGCCCACCACCACCCCGCCGACCCCCCACCAGCCGTAGCGAGGCAGATGCCGGTGCAGCAGTGGGCCGACGATCAGCAGCGCGAACGGCAGCTCCAGGATGAACAGCGGCTGCACCAGGGCCAGCGGCCCGTTGACCAGCGCCAGGCTCTGGAACACCGCAGCGCCGATCACCCCGGCCATGCCCAGCACCCAGGCCGGGCGGCGCACCAGCTCCGCCAGCAGCTTGAGGCCGCTGCGTTCGCTGGTGGAGGCCGCCTTGCGCTGGAACGCCGTGCCCATGGCGTTGCTCGCGGCACCCGCGACGGCGAAGGCCGCGGCCAGTTCGATCACTGATGTCTCCCGCCTGCGTAAAGCCTATGAAAAGCCTACGAAAGCCCTGCCCCGTGCGCCGCTGGACCGCCGCCGCGCACACCCGTCCGCGCCAGGCTCTGGCCGAAGCTCCGGCCCGTATTCACTCGTTCGGGTTCTTTCTGTGCTGATGTCCGGGTCTGGGCGCATGGCGCGTCGCTGGACGGAGAGAACACGGACATGACGGACATGCACGAACCGAATCCGGGCAGTCCCCTCCCCGGTCCGCGGTCCGCCGCCGCTTCCGACGTGGTGTTCACCGCGGACTTCACGTCCGAACGGCAGTGGGTGGCGGGCCGCTCCTGGGCCTATCCCGACGGCGGCCCGATCAATCCGGGCGACGACAAACTCGACTACCTGGTGGCCGACCCCGCCTACAGCCGCTCGGGCGTCTTCCGGGCCCGACGCAGACCCGACGGCCGGTTCAACACCGGACTGCTCACCACCGAGGGCAGCCCGGACGGCTTCCAGCTCCGCGCCGGGGACGTGCTGGAGGCCCGCGTCCGGCTGCCCCGCGAGATCGGCGCCTGGCCCGCCATCTGGACCTGGCGGGACGGCGGCCAGGAGGTCGACGTCTTCGAGTACCACCCGGACAACCCCGACCTGCTGGAGTTCACCAACCACGTCCGCGGCAGCAACCGCTACTGGCGCGACGACATGATCAGCCCCGGTGCCTGGGTCGATCTGCGCACCGAGTTCGGCACCCGCTCGGTCGTCTGGTGGGTAAACGGCAGACGCGTCTTCGCCGACCAGCGCGGCACCGGACGCGGCTGGCACGCGTACATCATCGTCAACCTGTCCGTCTGCGGCGGCCGCTACCACCCGCCACCCCGCCGCGAGACCACGGAGATGTCCTACACGGTGAGCCGACTCGTCGTCCGCCGCCCGAACTCCACCCTCGCCGAGGCCCAGGCCGTCACCGCCGAGGAGGGAACCGACGACCAGAAGACCGAAGTGTGACGCACCGCCCCCGGCCGACTCGCGGCTGAGTACCTGATGGCACTGCTCTGCGGGTCGAAGGTCAGCTCGATGCGGATGCACCCTGTTGTGACGGAGCGAGATGGTTGGCCCTGGAAGGGGCTTGCGGGGCCGCCTGAGACTGAGGCGCAGCCGGTCACTAGGCTCCGGCCCCATGACCAGTGATCTCGGGTTCACATGCGCGTGCTGCGGGACCCGCCACCCTGAGCTTCCCATGAACTGCACGGCCGAGGCCCCGGCTGTGTGGGAGTCGGCCTTTGCCGACGCCGACGACTGCCTGCTCTCGTCGGACCAGTGCGTGATCCGCGCGCAGCACTACTTCGTCAAGGGTCTGATCGAGATACCGGTCATCGACAGCGACGAGGTGTTTTCCTGGGGCGTGTGGGTCTCGCTGAGCCGAGAGAATTTCTCCCGGGCCGCGGACCTGTGGGAAAACCCCAGTCGAGAGTCCGAGAAGCCGTACTTCGGCTGGCTCACCACCGACCTGCCGGTCTACCCGGCCACGACTCTCGACCTGAAGACCTACGTCCACACCCGCCCGGTCGGTGAGCGCTTTTTCGTCGAGCTTGAGCCCACTGACCACCCACTCGCCGTCGAGCAGCGCACAGGAATCACCCTGGACCGCGTGCGGGAGATCGCGGCGGCCGTGCTCCACGCAGGCGACGACGCGCAGCGGTGACGGCCGGCAGCCCGATATCGCCCATCCCGGTCGGGCCAACCGGCCTGAGCTCCAGGGCCCGGCGGTTCATCGAGGTGGCGGGCATCCGCGTCCCGCGGCAGGACGTCCGGCGACACCGCGACGCGATGCTCGGGCACGGGGTCCCCGCCGCGGAAGCCGACCGGGCCACCGCCTTCCAGGACCGCTGGGGCGGCCTCGCCCTGCCGCCGGCCCCGTTCTACGAGGGCGGTCCCCGCATCCTGGACGCCGGCTGCCCCGAGCGGATGTCCGGGCAGGGCTGGTCCTTCGAGGCGGGCCTGTGCCGGGTCTCCATGGCCTACAAATTCATGATCGGCCCTGACGGGGCCTTCGGCATCGACGCCTCCCACTGGACACCCCTGCACGCGGACACGGACGGCTGGGTGGAATCCCTGGCTCTCGCCGACCACGCCCGCCGCTGGGCCAGAACCGTCACAAGGATCAAAGGCAGGGCGGTCGAGGCCCTGGGCCTCGGCGGCTTCGAGCCCGTGCCCGAAGTGCGAGGAGTGACCGACAACTGGTGGCGGGGTGCGAACTCCCTCATCGCCGTGTACCGGGGTGAGGCCATCGGCCTTGACGCCCCGCAATGCCTCGAAGCCCACATGTACGGCGGCCTCGACGAGTGGGGCCTCCACGGCGGCTGACGGACAGGGGCTGGATCTGAGCACCTACGTGGTCAGAAGGGCCAACCATCTTGCTCGCTCACAGCTGCGATCCGGGAGTGGCACGCCGTCCACCGGCGGCTCGGCCGTCGGCCCAGCAGGGCGCTCCGGCGGCAACTGCTCGCCCTGTCCGCCGAGGTGCGGGCAGGACCGCACCGAGGCGCGGGCCGCTCTGCACGGTGGTCCCGTCATGGCCGAGCTGCCGCAGATCACGGGTACACGGCGCAGGATGCGGGCCGACTAAACGCGCGCTCTCCTCGTCGAGCCGGGCATCAAGCCGTGTCCCACCTGCCGTCCCGAGTCCAAACCCGGCATGGACGTGGCGTGAGCCCGTGAGGGCGGCTGCCTTGGGTGCCGGCCGACGATGCTCGCCCAGCCCAGGCGTCGGCGAATCGGTCAGGCACTTGGGGCGGGGGCGAGCGGGCCGTCATTCAGCGGGATCGACGTCAGGCAGGGGCATGCCCGTCTTGGTCAGGCGGTGGAGGCTGAGTCGGACGGCGGTCGAGCGAAGGCCAAGCTCACGCGTCAGGATCTTGGCAGGCTCGTCGGGCGACTTTCACATCAGGACGGCGCCGAGAGCACCGGCCGCCACGGTGACCAGGGCGACGGCCCAGACGCCGCAGTTGTCCTGGGCGGCGACGACGATGGAACCACTGACATTCCTGAAGGAGTCTCAGAAAAGCTTCATGTTCGACAAGTTGGCAGTAAACGCACGTAGAGCACGAGTCGCCTTAGCCTGTCTTACCTTCTTGGTGAGTTCGAACCTTCGCCCGGCAGTCCTGCCACGAACGCTGCAAGATCGGATGCTTCGGGCGGCGCCTGTCCATACAGAAACCGCTGGTAGTGGTCGGTGACGAGACGGCGCAGGTCTGCCTCAGCCGGTTCAGCACCCGTGAGTTCGAGGGTGACCTGATGTGGCTCACCCGTCATGCGCAACGGCCTGGCCAGGGAATCGAACCCGCAGACGTATTCGTCGGGCATTTCCCACCACGCCTCGGCGGAGCCTTGGTCCGGCAGGACATACATGTGGTGATCGTCATCAAAGAGAATCACGCGGCCGATCGGCATAGTCACTTGTGGAGTATGGCGCACCCTGCAGATCGGATGCGCTCCCCGGCAAGCTCGAACACCACATGGGTTTCGCCAAATAAGATGACTGCTTAGGCAACTTAGCCGCCCGGAGCCCCGCGACGACTCGACCACCAATGGGGAATCGCGACTCTATCGCTCCGTAAGACAACGTCGGCGAGGTCGTCTGCGGGACCGGACGTGACGACGGGCTGGCGGAGGGGAACGCGCCCGAGATCTGGGCCGGACTGGACATCGGCAAGAAGCACCACCACGCCGTGGTGATCGACGCCGACGGCAAGCGGCTGCTGTCCCGCCGCGTGATGAACGACGAGACCGAACCGCTCCAGCTCGTCGCCAACGTCCTGGAGATGTCCGGCGACGTGCTGTGGGCCGTGGACATCAACAACGGCATCGCCGCCCTGGCCATCGGTCTTCTCCTCAACCACGGACAGCCCGTGGCCCACCTCACCGGCCGGACCATCCACCAGGCGTCCACCACCTACCGCGGCGAAGGCAAGACCGACGCCCGCGACGCCTTCATCATCGCCGACCAGGCCCGCATCCGCCGCGACGTCAGCATGCTCCGCCCCGGCGACGACATGGTCCTCGACCTGCGGCTCCTCACCGTCCGGCGCCTGGACGTCGTCCACGACCGGACCCGCCAGATCAACCGCCTGCGCGCCCAGCTCCTGGAGTTCTTCCCCACGCTCGAACGGGCCCTGGACCTGACGAAGAAGGGCCCCGTCGTCCTGCTGACCGCTCACCAGACCCCGGCCGCGATCCGCCGCATGGGCGTTGGGCGACTGGAGACCTGGCTGCGCAACCGCAAGGTCCAGAGGGCCGACGCGCTCGCGGCCGCAGCCGTGGAAGCAGCCCAGGCTCAGATGACCGCCCTGCGTGGGGAGGAGCTCGTCGGCCGCCTCGCCCGCTCGGTGGCTGCCCACAACGATGAGGCGGCCGAACTCGACGCCCGGATCGAAGCCCGCTTTCGTCAGCACCGGGACGCCGAGATCATCCTCAGCATGCCCGGGGCATGGGCCCCACCACAGGCGCCGAGTTCATCGCCGCGCCCGGCGGCGACCTCAGCGCCTTCGCCAGCCCCGACCGCCTCGCAGGATTCGCCAGGCCCCAGTCCCTTGGGACTCCGGAAAAGTCAGCGGCAACCTGCGCAGGCCACGCCGCCACCGCGGCCTCCAACGCGCCCTCGCCCGCCGACGCATCAACGTCCTGTGGGCCATGATCCGTGACCACACATCCTTCCAGACCGCCCCGGCCGCTGGTGCCTAGGACGGCATCCGAGCAGCCACGGCACCGGCTCCGCTGGCCCGGTGAGGAACGGTCTGAAGAAGCTCCTCCGTGGACCTCGTGGCGCAGACATCCGCATCCGCTTCCTGTCCGACTGCCTTGATAGAACCTCTTCATGACATTCCGATTCACCGCCCGTGTCGCCGGAGCTGAGATCGATCCCGACGGCTACTTCACTGAAGCCGGCCTCTCCGAGGCCGAGGACGGCAGCGGATTCATCCTGTCCTTCATGGCGGGCGAGGAAGATCCCGACGACCAGGAGGTCGCCCTGGGGATGGACACTCATTGCCTGGTCACAGCTGGGCAGGGGACGGCCTATGGCTGCGTGCGCGAAGCCGTCCTGGAGGGCGATGTCCTTCGCGTCGTGCTGGACCCCGAGGCACTGGAGAGCCTTCGGCTGGAGGACAGCGAAATCGAAGCTGTCATTGAGGCACCAGCGCAAGATGTGGCCCGGTTCCGGGAAATCCTCGCTCAGGTGCTCGCCTATGGGAGGCCGGATGCCTTGCCTACCCGGGTAGCGCTCTGATCCGAGGAACAGGGCCCCACCGGGCTTGACAGTCGGTATTGGGAAGTTGCCGCGTCGACCCTGCGCCCGCAGATAGTAAGTGCCCGCCTTTCGGGGCCGTGATCGACGGTTGCGCCGTCATTTCCGATCACACGGTTGTCACACACGGCTGCGAGAATCAGGCTCGTTCCCGTCCGAGTGAGGGAGGAAACCGTGGCGTCCATGTCACGTCCGCTGCGCAAGCTGGGGTTTCTGACGATCGGGCTCTTCGATCCGGCGGAGCCCGCCCGGGGCCACGCCGACACGCTGGAGATCATCGAGCTGGGCGAGCGGCTGGGCTTCGACAGCGCCTGGGTGCGGCACCGGCACCTGCAGTACGGCATCTCGTCGCCCGTCGCCGTGCTGGCGGCCGCCTCGCAGCGCACCCGGCGCATCGAGCTGGGCACGGCGGTGATCCCGCTGGGCTGGGAGAACCCGCTGCGCCTCGCCGAGGACCTGGCCACGGTGGACGTGCTTTCCGGTGGCCGCCTCAATCCCGGGGTCAGCGCGGGACCGCCGATCCACTACGACCAGGTCAAGGAGGCGCTCTACCCGGCCTCCGTCGAGGCGGAGGACTTCGGGTACGGGCGGGTGCGGCGGCTCCTCGACTTCGTCAAGGGTGAGCCGGCCACCAACTTCAAGGGCGCCGAGGGCTTCGAGGAGTACTCCGACGTCGTCCAGCCGCACTCTCCCGGCCTCGCCCGACGGATGTGGTACGGCGGCGGCAGCCTGGCTTCGGCGCGCTGGGCCGGTGAGCAGGGCGTCAACCTGCTCACCAGCAGTGTGGTCAAGGCCGAGGACCCCGACGCCCAGCTGGACTTCGCGGCGATCCAGGCGGCCCAGATCCGGGAGTTCCGCGCGCGGCACCCCGAGGGGGCGGCGGCCCGGGTCTCCCAGGGTCTGGTGGTGATCCCGACCGACTCCGCGACGGCAGAACAGCGGGCGCGGTACGCCGAGTTCGCCGCCGCCCGGCTGCCCCGCACGGCCTCACCGCAGGGTCCGGCGCGGCTGCTGTTCGCGCCGGATCTGGTGGGCACCAGCGAGGAGATCGCCGAGCGGCTGCACGCGCACGCGGGGTTCCGCGAGGCCGACGAGGTGGCGTTCGCGCTGCCGTTCACCCTCCGGCACGAGGACTACGTACAGATCCTCACCGACATCGCGACCAAGCTCGGCCCGGCGCTGGGGCGCCCTGACGGCGGGCACCCCGGCGGCTGATCACCAGCGTCCGGGTTCCGTACCCGTCAGCGCCTCGGACGGCCTGCCGTCCACCCCGACGGGGATGTCGCCCGCCGGCATCACCCGGTGCCGGGTCCGCCAACGCCCGCATCCAGCCTGGCCGATCACACGCAGCAGCACCGGACGACGCCGGACGATCTGCGCTCCTGCACGGTGACGCCGGCCTCGCCTGTGACGGTGACGGTGACCCGCGCGGACGGATCGACGCGAGAGCGTGCCGCGAAACCGGCCCGGCAGGCGATACCGGCACCCGCCGTCGCGGCCCGGCCGTGTGCGCGCTGTGCGTCGGCCCCATCGAGGGACCGCGAGAAGAGGTCGCGCGCCGCGGCGCAAGCCCACCAGGAGGCGAAGAAGCAGGCGAAGGCCGACCGGGGACTGTCCGTGGTGGAGGAGAACCGTCGCCTGTCCGCCGCGCAGGACCGCACCCGCGAACAGCGCAGGGGGCAGAGCCGGGCGGACCGGCCGAAGGCGTAGGGGCGGGCGGACGATCGCGGTCCTGGTGCGGTACCGCAGCGATTCCGGGGAGGCACGGCTGAGGAGGCTGTGGCTCACCACCGTGTCCGAAGAAGTGCAGCGAAGCGGACTTCCCGGGATGACGCCTCGACAGCGCGAGCGTCGCTGTTTAAGATCACGGGTACGGCATCGCGTGTCGGTCACCGTCTGGGTGAGGCATGGAGGCGCCCGTGAGATTGCCTTGCGGAGGCATTCCACACATGTCAGTCGAGTTGAATCACACCATCATCCATGCCCGGGACAACCGGGAGTCGGCCGAGTTCCTGGCGCACATCCTGGGGCTCGACGTCGGGACGGAGTGGGGACCGTTCGTCCCCGTGGCCACCGACAACGGGGTCACACTGGACTTCGCCGCCGTCCCGGCGGAGTCGATCGTCACGCAGCACTACGCGTTCCTCGTCTCCGACGGGGAGTTCGACGCGGCCTTCGCGCGAATCCAGCAGGCCGGGATCACGTACTACGCCGATCCGCATCTGAAGCAGCCTGGAGAGATCAACCACCATCACGGTGGGCGCGGCCTGTACTTCATGGACCCGGCCGGGCACGGCATGGAGATCATCACACAGCCCTACGGCAGCCACGTGGAGCAGCCGGCGGCACCCTGAGGCAGTGGCAGGCCAGGGCACTCCCTGGCCTGCACTCCCCGGCCTGCACTCCGTGGCGGGGTTCAACTGCCGTGCCAGCGCCTCTTCCGGGGCACCGACCCCGCGCTTGAGAACGCCTGAAGTCCCGCCACGTCAGGCCGCATCCGAGCCATGCCCCGGCAACGCTCGGCCCCCCGACCGCGTTCGACGTATCACGCAACCCTTGCAGAGGACCCCAACGTTGTCACCTGACCCGACCACCGTTCACCCGCTGCCCGCCCACGAACGCGTGGTGTTCCTCAACCCTCTCGTCACCTCACCGAACATCGCCGTGGGTGAATACACCTACTACGACGACCCGGACGGTGCCACGGACTTCGAGCACCGCAACGTCCTCTACGCCTACGGGCCGGAGCGTCTCATCATCGGCAAATACTGCGCGATCGCGTCGGGGACCACATTCCTGATGGCCGGTGCCGAGCATCCGTCGATGGGGGTCTCCACATACCCGTTCACCATGTTCGGCGGCCGCTGGGCCGAGCAGACCCTGGACATCGTCACCGCCATGCCCAGCCGCGGCGACACGGTCGTCGGCAACGACGTCTGGTTCGGCTACCGGGCAACCGTCATGCCCGGTGTACGGATCGGCGACGGCGCCATCATCGCGGCCGGCGCCATGGTCACCGCCGACGTGCCGCCCTACACGATCGTCGGCGGCAACCCGGCCAGGCCGATCCGGCAACGGTTCGACGACGCCGGCATCGAGCGGCTGCAGCGCGCCGCGTGGTGGGACTGGCCCGCCGACCTCGTCGCCGAACACGCCCGCACCATCATGGCCGGAACCCCGGCCGACATCGAACGCATCGCCACCGAGCATGGATTGGGGAAGCCTCTTTGAGTCATTCGCCCCAGGTATCCATCGAAGAGCACGCGGTGGCCGACCGGACGGCCGGACCCTACGCCCTCACCACGGGGCCGGACGGCGCGCTGTGGTTCACCCTCGTCCACAGCGGCCGGATCGGCCGGCTCGTCCCCGGCGAGGAGCCGACGAGCCACCGGCTCGACCCCGACAGCGGGCCGACCGTCATCACCCCGGGCCCGGACGGCGCCCTGTGGTTCACCCAGTATCGGGCGGACCGGATCGGGCGGATCACCACCGACGGTGTCATCGACGAATTCGGCATTCCCACCCCCGGCTGCGGGCCGTTCGGCATCGCGGCGGGACCCGACGGTGCGCTGTGGTTCACCGAGACCGCCGCCGACCGCATCGGCCGTATCACCGTCACGGGCCACGTCACCGAGTTCCCGCTGCCCGTCACCGGTGCGTTCCCCTCGGCGATCACCGCCAGTGACGACGGTGGTATGTGGTTCACCCTCAACCAGACAAATGCCATTGGGCGGATCGACATGGACGGTGCGGTCACCCTCCACCCCCTGCCGACGGAGGCGGCAGCGCCGGTCGGGATCGCCGCAGGCCGTGACGGAGCGCTGTGGTTCGTCGAAATCGCCGCCGGGCAGATCGGACGGATCACTCCCGACGGGCAGATCACCGAGTTCCCGTTGCCCGACCGCACCGCCCGACCGCACGCCATCACCGTCGACGGCGACGGCACCGCATGGTTCACCGAATGGGGTGCCAACCGGGTCGGTGCCCTCACCCCCGACGGGTCCCTCACCGTCCACGACCTGCCCACCCCTCACTCCGAACCACACGGCATCACCGTCGGCCCCGACGGAGCCCTGTGGACCGCACTGGAGATCGGCGCACTCGCCCGTATCGCCCCACCGGACGGCAACGCCTGACCAAGCTGCCTGCTTGGGGGCAGCGGCGGAGGGGTGGCACCTGGACCGTGGTCCTGTGGTGCCACCCCTCACCGGCGCGGGGAGCGAGTCGGCTCAGTGCACGTCGACCCCGGTCCAGGCGGCCTCGACCGCCTTGTACTCGGCGCTGTCGGCGCCATAGAGGTCCGTCGCAGCCGACAGGGTGCCCTTGCGGGCGTCGGCGTAGTCGGTGGTGGAGGTGAAGTAGCTGGTCAGCGCCTTGTACCAGATCTGGAGGGCCTTGTCCCTGCCGATGCCGGTCACCGTGGAGCCGTCCTTGGTCGGCGAGTCGTAGTCGACGCCGCCGATGGTCTTCGCACCGCTGCCTTCGGAGAGGAGGTAGAAGAAGTGGTTGGCGACGCCGGACGAGTAGTGGACGTCCTCGCCGCCGACGGACGAGGTCCAGTAGTCGGCGGAACCGCCGTCCTTGCTGGGCTTGTCCATGTAGCGCAGCGGCTTGCCGTCGCCGTTGATGTTGATCTTCTCGCCGATGAGGTAGTCGCCGGGGTCCGCGCTGTTGTTCGCGGCGAACTCGACGCCGGTGCCCATGATGTCGCTGGTGGCTTCGTTCAGGCCCCCCGACTCACCGGAGTACTCCAGACCGGCGGTGTTGGAGGTGACGCCGTGGCTCATCTCATGGCCGGCGACGTCGACCGAGGTCAGCGGGTCGCTGTCGTTGGTGCCGTCGCCGTAGGTCATGCAGAAGCAGCTGTCGTCCCAGAACGCGTTCACGTAGGCGTTGCCGTAGTGCACGCGGGAGTAGGCGGCCGTGCCGTCGTTCTTGATGCCGCTGCGGCCGAACGTGTCCTTGTAGAAGTCCCACGTCGCCTGCGCGCCGTAGGCGGCGTCCGCCCCGGCGGTCGCGGGGTTCGTGGTCTTCCCGTCGCCCCAGGTGTCGTTGTCCTGGGAGAACAGGGTGCCGGTGCCGTCCTGCTTGTGGTCGAGGTCGTACGTCTTGTGGCCGCCGCGGGCGTCGTCGGTGAGGGTGTACGACGAGCCCGACTGCGCCGTGGTCAGGTCGACCTTGCCGCTGTACTGGGTGTTCCCGACTCCGGTCTCGATGCCCTGGTACTGGAAGAGCTTCTTACCCGTGGCCGCGTCGGTGACGACGTGCAGCTGGTTCGGTGTGCCGTCGTCCTGGAAGCCGCCGATCACGGTCTCGTAGGCGAGGACGGACTTGCCGCCCGCCGCCCAGACGACCTTGCGCGGGGCGCGGTCGGTGGTGGCCTTCGCCGAGCCCTTGTCCTTCGCGAGGCCCAGCGCCTGCTTCTGTGCCGTGGTCGCCGCGACCCGCGGTGTGAGGGTTGCGAGCTTCAGCGTCGCCTTCGACGCTCTGGTGACGCCCCGGGTGCCACCGGACTCGGAGGTGTGCACGATCAGGTCGCCGCCGAGCACCGGAAGGCCCTCGTAGGTGCGCTCGTAGCGGGTGTGGACGGTGCCGTCGGCGTCCTTGACGACGTCCTTGACGACCAGCTTCTCCTTCGCGCCGAGGCCTATGTCCTCGGCGGTCCGGGCGAGCCCGGCCCGCGCGGTCCGGAGGAGGCCGGTGCGGGCGGCGGCCGACAGCGCGACGGGCGCGGCGGCCGGTCGCCCGGAGGCGCCGGTGGGCCGGGGGGTGGCCGAGGCCGTGAGCGCGGTGCCCATCAGGGCGGCCGCGGTCGCGGTGGCGATGGCCGCCGCGAGGACGGTGTGGTGACGTGTGGTGCGGGAGGTCATGCGAGCTCCGGTTCCGTGGGGGGATTTGACCGGCCGTGCGGAGACGGTCCGGTGCGAGCTACATGAAGGTCACACCCAGAAAGGCAGGGGCATGACAAATCGAAGATCGGGGGTCCACGACTCATCAGTTCTCCTCAACAGGAGTTCGGTTGGCGGGTACTGCCCCGAGACAACCCCAGGTGCCCGCGCCCGCGCCACACACCCGGGTGGTAAATGACAACAACCCCACGCGGCCTCCATGCATGGCTCACAGCCCTCTACATCTGTGGACACCGTGCGAACTGGTTGAAAAGAGATTGATCACAACGAGGGGGGGAAGCGCGGCTCCGAACTCCAGGTCAGGGCCCGGGGGCCGTTCCCTCGTCGACGGGCAGGGCGACCGGTCCGCGAGCCGGGAGCCGCCCCGTCCTGCGGGGTCCCGGCCCCACGCCGTCTGCCCTGCCCGTCGCGTGGTGCGCGCGGCGCAGTGCCACATGCAGGACCAGGACCAGCGCGCACGTGACGGCGGCCGACTGCCACAGCAGCGTGTCGAGCCGGTCCGCCGCCAGATAGGCGCCCGCGGCCACCGCGGCCAGCGCACACACTCCGCGGTCCACGATGCTCTCCACCGACAGCAGGGTGGCGCGCGGGGCGTGTTCGGGGATCGCGTCGTTGATGAGCTTGCGCTGCACCGGGTAGCAGAAGCCGGTGACCGCGGCGAACGCGCACAGCAGCCCGGCCACGGCCCACGGACCGCCGACGGTGGTGCCCGCCAGGGTGGCCGCGAGCGCCACGCTCAGCAGCGAGACCCAGGCCGTGGGACGGAGCCGGGACGTCAGCCACTGGGGGCGCGCCGAGGCGATCGCCTCGGCGACCGTCATCGCCGCGAGCACCGTGCCATGACCGCTCTCCGCGATGCCGTGGTGCAGCAGCACCGGCTGGAAGAGGTTGACCTGGCAGATCCGCGACAGCGTGAAGACACCGACGCCCTGGACCATGAGCAGGGCCAGCCAGGGCGACGACCTCAGCGTCCGCAGCGCGGCGCCCGTGTCGCGCAGCAGCGCCGGGCCGCGCTGCCCGGAATCCGTCACCTTCCCCGTGTCGCGCCGGGCGGTCCGTGGCAGCGCGAGGGCGCACCCGAGCGAGCACGCCGCGCTCACCGCGCTGAGCACGTACGGGGACTGAGGCGCCAGCGCCATCAGCGGTCCGACGAACGGCCAGCAGACCACCTTGGCGGCCAGCCCCAGAGCACGCGCGGTGCCCTCCGCGCGGAGATAGTGGGAGCCCGCCCCTTCCGCTCGCAGCCCGTCGTACAGGCAGGCACTGGCGGCCCCCGACGCCAGGGAGCGGCCGGCGGCTATGGCCAGGAAGTGGAGGAGGAAACCGGTGTAGGAGGGCGAGAACACCGGCGTCAGGTTCGCCGCGGTCATGACGGCGGCGCCCGCCCACAGGCAGTTGCGGGCGCCGATGCGGTCCGCGACTAGTCCGGTGGGGATCTCGAAGAGGCAGAAGGCGATGTAGTAGATGCTCTGGATGCCGAAGATCTGGCCGTCGGACAGGCCCACGTCCCGCTGGTACGCGTAGAAGACGGGCATCCACCACAGCAGGTTGAACAGGAGCTGGAACCCGTTGTTGAGGTGGATGATCCGGCGGGCCGCTGGGGTCAGGTCCTCCCGGGGCGCTCGGCGCCACGGGGTGGACGTCCGGCGCCTCATCGGGCGTACGGGCGTACCTGGACCAGATGGAACGCCCCCTCGCCGGTCATGAGCCATTCGATGTCCAGGGGGCCGTCCGGGTCGCCCTGGCTGAAGTGGGACTGCAACAGCCGTCCCGCCAGGGCCAGTCGGGCCAGCACCGCCCGGGTGTCCGCCGTGAGGTCCGTGCCCGACGATCCGACGGCGACCGTACGGCCGCCGCCTTCGACCGTGTTGTACAGGTACTGGTGCGGCAGCGCCGTGCCGTCCACCACCCGCTCGGGTGAACCGGCGGTGCAGTTGAGGTACACGTTGCGGAAGTCCTCCCGGCGGGTGGGGTTGCAGGTGACCAGGACGCCGCCGAGGTCGGCCGGCGCGTACTCCTGGACGATCACCCCCATGTAGGTGTCGTCGAGCGGGATACCGACCTGGTGACGCATCCGCACGCTGCGCGGCGAGAGCAGTGAGGCCCAGACGTGGACGACGGCGGACATCAGCTGCTGTTCGCCGCGCACGGTCGTCACCGAGTCGTAGATGCCCGCTGCCGAGAATCCCGGCAGGTCCTCGGCGTTGGAGGAGGAGCGCACCACGAGACGGCGGCCGTCGGCCAGCAACCGCGGGACCGATCCGGTGATGGCCCGCGCCACCTCGTCGGGTACCGGGGTGCTCCACATCAGGTGCTGGAGGTCCAGGGCGAGCGAGTCGATCATGTCGGTGGCATCGAGTTCGAGCGCCATCTTCAGTTTGCCGATGCCCTGTTGGAGAGCGGGCGACGAGGTCAGGTAGAGATGGTGCAGATGGAACGGCAGCGCGACACCCCGCGGGGCCCGGACCGTCTCGGCCACGCGTTCCAGGGCCGCGGAACGGAGCTGTTCCAGGGGCGCTCCCGGCTCGCCGAGCCGCGCTCCCAGATGGGCGAGCAGGTCCGGCCGTGGCGGGCGCGGGCGGGCGTAGAAGGCGGTCAGGTCCGCGGACCGGCTGTCCAGTACGTGGTGCAGTTCGCCGAGGTTGGCGGCCTTGGTGCCGTAGCTGTCGCGGTCGTCGGCGCGCAGCCGGTGCAGTTCCATGACCGGCGCGTCCCCGATGAGCGGGGGCTCTATGTGGATGCGCTGGGCGTCCCAGACCGGCCGCTCCAACTCCGGTGTGCGGTCCAGTCGTTCCAGGGCGATGGTGTCTTCCCGCACGCGGTAGTCCACCCACGCGCCGTCCAGGCCCTGCCGCTCCACGAGAGCGTCCAGATCGCGGATGATCGCGTTCGGGATGCCCCAGCCCGAGGCCAGCACGTTGGTGTGCGAAAGCGGTGTCGTGGCGGCGGTGTTGATGAAGCCCGCCACCCGGGGCACGTCGTCGGGCAGGCCCGCCATGGCCACGATGTCCGACCAGCCGAGGTCCGCGGCGCCCGCGCGGTACTCCCGCTGACTGCGGAAGTACCGCAGCCGTCCCCGCGCCGCCCCCGGGTTGAGGCAGGTCCGGGTGCGGTTGCCGAAGAGTTCCTGGCTCAGGACGCGCGGGAGGCGGGCGTCGCTGACTGAGGCGAGCTCGTGTTCCTGGCCGTGGTTCGCGGGCTTGAGGAGCAGCGGGAGGCGACCGTCCACGCGCTGCCGCACGTAGTCGTAGAAGTCCTGGAGCAGGGCACCGTGCATGGTGTCCGCCTCTGTCGTCTCCAGCACGAGGAAGGGGCGTTCGGCACCGTCGGCGTCCTCGTCGCTGTGCAAGGAGAGGACTCCCAGCAGGAACCGGCGGTCCGGCGCCATGTACACCGAGGCGTTGAAGGCGTCCAGCTCCGCGTCGAGCTGCCGCGGTGTCATGCCGAGGACGCGCGCGGCGATGTAGTCGACGTGGAAGGGATGCACCCGGGTGTCCAGCACATGCCAGGTGTCCTCGGCCCGGTCCACCACGACCTTCAGGTACGGGTGCCCGGCGAGCACGCCGGACAGTGTGCGGAACAGCGGCAGCGACAGATTGGCCCCGACGACGGTGCCGTCGGCCGCCGCCTCGGGTGCGGGCGCCGCGTCCTGTGCGAGCGTCATGCGCGGACCTCCTCGGCGGCGTCCGCCGACAGGATGTCCGGCAGCGCGTCCACCAGGGCGGTGAAGTCGCGTACGACGGTCTGCGGCCGGTCGGCCGACAGCAGACACAGTCCGGCCATGGTGTTGGCGCCGCCCGCGGGATCGTAGACCGGGACCGGCGAGCCGTCCGGCAGGGAGCTCTCCCGGACGACGGACAGCGTGCTGCCGGCGGCGACCGGTGCCTCGCGGACCACCGTCGAGGAGTCCCACCGGCCCCGCCGCGCCCACGGGGTGCCGTCACCGTTGACCGCGAGCACCACCAGCGACCCCGCCGCGCGCCCGGCGTCCGCGGGGGTCAGCGCCCGGGTGGGCCAGGCGGGCGGACGGCCGAGCATCTGGTCGGTGAAGATCCCTATGAGGTCCAGCCCGAAGACCTCTTCGATCTGCGGCACGGTCATCGCGCCACCGAACCGGGCCGCGGTCTCGATGACCCACATCCGGCCGTCCGAACCGAGTTTGATCTCCGTGTGGGTGCCGCAGTTCTCCAGCCCCAGCGCGTCCACGGCCTGCCGCGCGAGCCGCACGATCCTGTCCTGCGCCGCGCTCTCGACGGCGGCCGGCGTGATGCCGGCGCGTTCGGTGAACGGTGGCACCGTCGGCATGCGCCCGGTGAGACAGACCGGCCTGAACTCGCCGTCGACGACGGCGCCTTCGACGCTGACGTAGTCACCCCAGCCGGGGCCGTCGAACCACTCCTCGGCCCGTCCGGTGACGATCTCCTCGACGATGAAGTCCTCGGCAGCCCCTCGCACATGCAGTTCGGCGAACCCCAGGAGCGCGGACTCCGCCATCACCTGTCCCGAGCGGCTCCACGCCTGCCGCGCCCGCTCGGGCCTGTCGATGATCTGGTGCGCGGTCGATCCCGCGCTCCAGGCCGACTTGAGCAGCAAGGGACATGACAAATCACGAGTCGCGGTCTCCAGTTCGGCGAGGCTGGTGACGGCACGGAACCTGGGCTGCGGCACGCCGCGCCGATCCCAGGCGGCGCGCATCAGCCGCTTGTCGCGGGCGAGACCGGCGGCGGCCCCGGCACCCCGCAGACCGAGCCGTCGGCACGCCTCGGCCACCGCGACCACGGCGTACTCGGAGAAGGTGAGGACCGCGTCCGCGCTCACCTCGCGGGCCCGGGCGGTGATCAGCTCGACCAGATCCCGCTGCTCCGCCCCGGACGGCGCGACCACGGAGGCGCACAGCCGCGCCGCGTCCTCCTCCATCCCCGCGGGCAGCTCGCTCAGCAGCAGGAGGTGCACCTCGGACCTCGCGGCCACCCGCTCCAGCGCGTGGCCCACCGGGGGGCCGCCCTTGGCATGCACGTACAGCACCTGGCTCATGCGGTTCCGTCTCCTTCGAAGTCGCGGCCCTTGACGCCCACAGCACTCATGCCTGCCGTCCGCCTCCTTCCAAGCGAACCATTCCGAACCCGCCGCCTACCCGAGGCCGCGGGTTCGCTGCTCAGGCAAATGCCTTATTCGGGGGAGGGGTTCGCGCCTCGTGAAGGTTCGGTGATGCGCTACCGGACACGCGGTGCAGACAGTGAGGACGACCGGCGCTTCCGCCTCCCCCGGGTGCTACGGCTTACACGCGAGGCATCACCGAACGTCACACAGTGCAGCGTTGAAGGAGTTGGGCCGTGAGCGAGCCGGAGTCCAGGACGTGGCCGGTGCACCCGGCGGGTCCGCCCGACCACAACCCGTTCGGCGCCCTCGCCGAACTCACCCCGGCCGCCGCGTTCATGCGCGACGGCACGGGCCGCTATGTATGGGCCAACCACGCCTACGCCCATCTCTACGGGACGACCCGGGACGCGGTGATAGGCCGCCATCTGTCCGATGTGGACGAGCCGGCCGACGTGGACCGCTTCCTCGCCATGGACCGACAGGTGCTGGCCGAAGGCAGGTCCGTGCGGCACACCCTCACCTACCGGCGCCCCGACGGGTCCCTCGCCCACGCGGCGGGCTACCGCTTCCCGGCCACCTGGAGCACCGGGCGCTGCGTCGGGGGCATCTACGTCGACGTGACCGACTACATCCGGGCGACTGACCAACGGCACCACGCCGAGGCGGACTTGAGGGCACTGCGCGACCACAGCGGACTGGCCTGCGTCAGACTGACACGGGACGGACGGGTGAGCGAGGCGGGCGTGGCGGCGGCGGAGGTCCTCGGTGTCCGGCTCTCCGATCTGGCCGGTGTGCGCGCCGACTCGCTCCTCGCCGACACACGCGAACACGCCGACCTGTTCCGGGCCTGGAAGGACCTGATCAGCGGACGGCGCAGGAGCGCCCGCGCCCTGGCGGTACTGGTCGACGGGGAGGGGGCGCAGCGCCGGGCCCATATCCATCTGACCACCGTCAGCACACCGGCGCCGCGCGTGACCGGCGTGTGGGCCGTCGCCACCCGTCTGAGCCGACGTCAGCGGACCCAGCCCTGTCTGACACCCGCCCAGCTCCGTATCGTCACCCTGCTCGCCGCCGGTCGCACCAACACCGGCATCGCCGCCGAATTGCGCCTCTCACGTCAGACCCTGGACTACCACCTGAGCCGGCTGCGTCAACTCCTCGAAGCGCCGACCCGCCCCGCGCTCGTCGCCCGCGCCTACGTCCTGGGCCTCCTTTCCCCGCAGATGTGGCCGCCCCAGGCCCCCGCAGGGGCGCGCACCTCCGGCCCGTCGTGACCGACACCGGCCGGACCACGTCATGTGACGAGAACGTCGGCCGGATCATCTGGGCCGGGCAGCCGCTCAGTGCCGCAGCGTGAACGGAACCGGTGCCACGCACTTGCCGGGCGGCTCGTGTCGGCGGCGGGTCGGGTCAGCCGTTTCGCCGGTGTCCGGACCGCACGTCGTCCAGCATCCGCTGCTGGTGGCGGTACCCGATCGTCTCGTATCCGATCACGGTGACGTAGGGGGCGAGCATGACCACGACCAGGCACACCGCGACGGAGACTCCCGCTGCCGACAGGAGTGCCGCCGCGGCGAGCACGGCGAGGGTGAGAGCGATGAGCAGGAGGTGGAAGCGGTCTGCCGCCGACAGGAGCAGGGTGTGGAGCAGGTAGACCATGAGCAGGTAGAGGCCGGTGGGCAGGGCCAGGGCCAGTACGACGGCGGTGGGGCCGAGGTGTGCGTGGTGTTCCATGTACAGGCCGGCCACGTGGAGTCCCGCTCCGACGCCCGCGATGCCGGTGAACAGGGGGATGTGCCCGTAGCCGAAGAGGTATCCGCGGTTGCGGCGGTGGACGAGGATGTCGCCGAAGGGGGTGGCGAAGTAGACCCACCACATCCCGAAGGTCAGTCCGGCGCCGGCGACGATGACGGCGATGGCGTCGCGGGTCCACTGCGTTCCGTCCGGGCCGCCGAGGAGGTCGCCGGAGGAGGCCGCGGTGCCGACGACGCTCTCGCCCAGCACGATGATGGCGAACAGGCTGTAGCGCTCGGCGACATGGTGCGGGTGCCAGGGCGTGGTGTCGGCGCCGCCCTGGGCGAGCACCGGCAGCAGCAGTTCCAGGGTTCCGATCACGACGACGCAGACGATCACTGCGACGAGCGGCAGATGCGTGAATCCCACGACGGTCCAGCCGACTTGGGCGACCAGCGTCCAGACGACGTTGGCCCGGGCCACCTTGCGGAACGCGGGCGACTGCCGGGACACGCGCCACCACTGGAGCACCATGGCGACGCGCATCACGATGTAGCCGACGACCATCACGCGCAGTTCCAGGTGGTCGCCTTCCTCGACGGAGTGGAACATCGCGGGGATGCCGAGCGCGAAGACGACGACGCCGGTCATCTGCACCATCGTCAGTGCCCGGTAGAGCCAGTCGTCCGTGCCGAACGCGGAGGCGAACCAGCTGAAGCTGATCCAGGCGACGCTGATCGCGAACATGGCGAGGAGGAACGCGACGACGGCCTGCGCCGGATGCCCGCCGGCGAGCAGTTCGGCGTACTGGGAGGCCGCGGTGCCGACCGCCACGACGAAAGTCAGGTCGAACAGCAGCTCCAGCGGTGTGGCGACCCGGTGGGCCTCCTCGGGGTCGCGTCCGGTCATCGGCATGAGCCGGTGCGCGAGCTTGCCTCTACCGGTACTGCCGGTGCTTCGGGAATCGCTCATGCGGATCATGTTCCGTCAAGGAGACGGTGGACGTCTCGGCCTGGAATCGTGCGGATGGGGGAGGGGCGCTGCCGGGTCGGGTCGCCGCCGACTGTCGGGCCTGCCGTGTCGGGGGCGTCGGGGTGCCGGCCCGCCGAGCCGCCGCCCGGCACCCCGGCCCGCGTGGCGGCGGGTCGCGCGGACGCGCGCCGGTCAGGCGCCCGCCGGTTCAGGCGCCGTGCGGGAGGAACACGCCGCGGAAACGCATCTTGCCCGAGGCGAGCCGGTCGTACGCCTCGTTGGCCTGGTCGAGGGAGAAGGTCTCGATGATCGGCTTGACCTTGCCCTGGCCGGCGAGGTCGACGACCTCGGACAGGTGGTGCTGCCCGCCGTGGGTGGAACCGATGACCTTCTGGCGCATCATGTGGAACGGGATGCCCTCGGAGGAGATGGAGAACGGCCGGGTGAAGTCCAGACCGCTCAGGACCACGCGGCCGCCGGGCCGCAGGCCCGCCATCGCCTCTTCCGCCGCCTCGAAGGCGTTGGTGGTGACGAGCAGGACGTCCGCGCCGCCCAGGTCATGCAGCTCCTTGCCGCCTGCGACGACGTGGTCGGCGCCCAGCTCGACGGCCAGATCGTGTTTGTCGGGAGAGTGCGTGACGGCGACGGTCTCGAAGCCCGACGCCTTGGCGAGCTGCAGGGCCACGTGCCCCAGCCCGCCGATGCCCACGATGGCGATCCGCTCTCCCGGCTGCGGATCGGCATCCCGCAGGGCGCTCCACGTGGTGTAGCCGGCGCACATCATCGGTGCCGCGTCCTCGAACGCCAGGTCGTCGGGCAGCAGCACCGTGCCCCCGGCCGCGATGGCGATGTACTCGGCGTGGCCGCCCTGCGCCGAGAAACCGGTGGTTCGCGGTGCGACGCAGTTCATCGCGGTCTGGCCGGTCAGCGGCAGGTTCTTGCGGCAGTAGTCGCAGCGGCCGCACGCCGACTGCACCCAGGTCGTACCGACCCGGTCACCGACCTCACGCCCGTGCACACCGTCGCCCACCGCGACGACCTCCCCGACGACCTCGTGGCCAGGGGTCTGCGGGTAGATGTCCCCGCCATAGCCCCGCGTCGCCCACACGTCGGTGAAACACATGCCCGACGCACGGACCTTCACCAGTACCTGACCGGGCTCGGCCACCGGGGTGGGGACCTCCTGGACCTCCCACGGCTGGTTCGCGCCGGTCATCACAACAGCCTTCATGATCTCGCTCCTGGCTTGACGGGGAAGGTAACCAACTGGATAGGTACAACGTAGCACGGGGTCATCGGGGCCACGAACGGTCAGATCTTGTACGGGTGGACGGCGCTGTTGACCTGGCATTTCACCCGGTGCGCAGACGTGCGACGCGGCACATCGCCACCCGATTTCTCACGCTACCGCCCGCAAGCTCCGCCGCATCTTCAGCTGTACCGCGCAGCCCCACGCCCCGGGCGTTCGCCCTCTGCGCAGGCGCCCCCCTCGGTCCGGTTACGCAACGCACTAATCTGTACCCATGCCGCCGGATGCCACCGCCACCAAGAAGCGCCTGCTCAAAGCCGCGTACGACGAGTTCGCCCAGTTCGGGCTCGCGGGTGGCCGCGTGGACCGCATAGCCGAAGCCGCCCAGGCGAACAAGCGCATGATCTACGTCCACTTCGGCAACAAGGACGACCTCTTCGACCTCGTCGTCGCCAACAGCCTGGCAGACCTCGCCAAGGCCGTCCCGTTCGCTGCCAACGACCTCCCCGACTATGCGGGCAGGCTCTTCGACTACCTCCTGGAACATCCCCAGGTGCTGCGTCTGACCGGCTGGGCCCAACTGGAGCGCCCCGACGCCACACCGGCTCAGGTGGACGCCTATGTGCCCAAGATCGACGCCGTCGCGAGCGCTCAGCGGCAGAACGTCGTCACCGGGACGGTCGCCCCCGCCGACGTCCTGGCCCTTCTGCTCGGACTGACCACCGCGTGGGCCAATGCCTCTCCGGCCCTGCGGTCACTGGCGGATCAACCGCCCTGGGACAGGGAACGCCTGCGGATTCACCGCGCCGCGATGATCGCCGCGGTGCAAGCACTCATCACACTGTCCCCGTCCACCGGCGAAGACCAGAGCACGGGGCAATTGCGCACAGCCCCGACGCCCAACTGAGGTCATTTGGCGGGCCACCCGCGTGAGGCCGTTGCGGACGTGATGGCCCGGCACGCGCAGAGCGGCCGGGTGAACACCGGCGGACGCGACGCCTCGTCTCAGTCCACCGGCCAGGTGTGCACCGGGGCGTTGAGGTGCATGTAGTCGATGTACATGTTGTCGGCGTGCGCGATTGCCGTTCTCACCTGCGACTTCGTGGTGTGCTCTGAGCCTGTGGGGAGCCCGGGGACTTCTCAGGGACATTCGGTTGTGGCTCATGACCGAACTACACGTCCATGGTGGCGAGGCCCCGCTTGCCCGCCCCGGGCGTGAAGCGAGCGCACTGGGTCAGCGTGGTCTGGGGCGAGGCGTGTCCGAGCTACGCCGACACGCTCCTGGTCGGCTCGCCGGCCTCAAGCTGGGTACTCGCGTACGTGTGTCGGAGGACGGGGAACTGGCGCGGTGTGTCGGACTCGATGAGGAGGCGACGAGTCTGTGCCGCGACGTGGCGGTCGAGGACGGAACACCCGGGTGGGGCGAGACGGACGCAACCGGCCGGTCGACGGCGCGTCGGGACATCAGGCCGCCATGGCATTCCTTGCCCAGAGCCCCGCCGCCTCGCTGCGCGGGACGGCCCTTGGTGGCGGACGTGGCCGAGGCGTACGCGACCGAGTGGACGTGGCTGGCCGAACAGCTCACGCGACAGCCGCGCATCGGGGCGTGACCCCTGGGCCGGGGGCTCTCAGCTGGGGTCCTCGCGCTGTTCGGCCTCGATCAGGACGCGTCGCAGCAGATCCGCCAACTGCTCTCGCTCCTCGGGGGACAGCGCGCGCAGGATGCGGTGCTCCTCCCGGCCCTGGATCTCCAGGGCGCCCTGCCAGGCCGCCCGGCCCTCGCCGGTCAGTTCCACGTCGAGTCTGCGCCGGTCGACGGTGCTGGGACTGCGGCGGACGAAACCGCGCTGTTCCAGGCCGTCGAGCCGCCCGGTCATCGCGGAGGGGGACAGCTTCAGGTCCGTCGCCAGCTCGGTAGGGGAGGCCGTGCCCTCGCGGCCGGCCAGAGCGTGCAGCGTGACGTACTCGAAGGTCTGGAGACCGTGGGCAGCCAGTGACTCCTCCTTCGTGGCACCCAGGTGCTTGATCAGCACCCACATCCGCTTCACCACTCCCTCGACCGCGGGGTCGAGGGAGGGCAGGACCTTGAGCCAGCGGTCGAGGTGGTCGTCCACCGAATCAGATGCGGTCATGGACCCAATCTACTTCACTGTCACAAATTACGCTGCCATATATTTCTTTACCGAATATTGCGGCGTCGAAGTAAAATGATCGGGTGACTCATCCACTTCGTCTTCGTGACTTCCGCCTGCTCTTTGTCAGTCGCACCATGTCCACGCTCAGCGACGCGCTGGTGCCCACCGCCCTGAGCCTCGCCGTGGTCGAGGTGACCGGATCGGCGACGGCCCTGGCCTTGGTGCTCGGCTGCGCCCTGGGCGCCCGGCTGCTCATGCTGCCCTTGGCCGGAGTGGTGGCCGACCGCTACAACACGCGTTGGGTGGCCTTCGGCGCCGATCTGACCCGGGTTGTGACGCAGGCATTCGTCGCCGTCCAACTGGTCGGCCACCACCCCTCGATCGCGCTGATCGCCGTCGCCCAGGCGGTGGCGGGAGTGGCCTCGGCCGTCAGCCTCTCCAACCTCTCCGCGCTCGTCACCCGGGCGGTGCCCGGCCCCGGCCCCGAGCGGCAGAAGGCCAACTCGCTCATGGGCGTGGCCAAGAGCATCTCCCAGCTGGCCGGACCCGCCCTGGCCGGCGCGCTGATCTGGGCGGTCGGCATCGGCTGGGTCTTCGTGCTCGATTCCGCCGCCTTCGCCGTCAGCGCGACCATGATGCTCATCGTCCGCCTGAGCTGGGAGGCGACGCCGGCCAGCGCCCAGCGCGCGATCCTCGTCGGCCTGGTCGAGGGCTGGACCGAGGTACGCGCCCGCGACTGGTACTGGATCAGCCTGATCGCGCACGCGACCTGGAACCTCGTCGCCAGCGTGCTGCTCACCCTCGGTCCGCTCATCGCGGTCACCCGGCTGGGCGGACAGGGCACCTGGATCGCGGTGACACAGGCGGGCGGCATCGGCCTGCTGGCCGGGTCGCTGCTGGCCGGACGGGCCCGTCCCCGGCGTCCGATCCTCGCCGGCAACCTGGTCCTGGCGAGCTACGCCGTGCCGCTGACGTTCTTCGCGGTGGGGGCGCCGGTGCCCGTGCTCGTGGCCGGGTACGGCATTGCCATGGCCGGCCTCGGCTTCCTGAACCCCACCTGGCAGACGGCGGTGCAAACGGTCATCCCGCAGCATGTGCTCGCCCGGGTCAGCTCCTACGACTGGCTGGTCTCGCTCGCCGCGCAGCCCCTCGGCGTCATCCTCGCCCCCATCGCACTGCATGCCGGGGGCGCCAGGCTGCCCTTCGCGGCCTCGGCCGTCCTGGTAGCCGCCGTATGCGCGGGCACGGCACTGGTGCCCAGCGTGCGCAACCTGCGCCTCGATCAGTCCGGCGACATCTCCGAAAACGACGCGCCCCCGCTCGGCAAGGCGGCGCCGGACAAGACGGCGAGCACGCCCTGACCGGCCGCCGCCGCCCCACCCGGGGGCCTCGCGCACGGACGCGACGAGGCCCCCGCGGTGATCGCTTGACGCTCACCTCCTCGACGGCCACGGTGTGACCCCTGCCAGCGATATCTGAAGCCTCGGGCAGCTCATCGGCTGGATACTCACCGGGATCTGGCCGCAGGCCAATGTGCCGCTCCGTCCCGAACCGGGCCCGTGGCATAGGGTCGTACGCCAGTCCACCCAATCCGATCCCGCCCGCCGTCCCCAGGACATGGCTGCCTTCCTCGACCTGGTGGAACGCGAGACGGGTGCCGGCAGCGAACTGCCCAGCGCCCACTGGATGACCCCGACAGGAACGACACCGTTGCGGCCGTTCAGTTGCTCACCCTCGCTGCCGATCAGTTCGGCTTCGAGGAGCTGTACCTGGACGTGATCACCAGACTGGACGTGACGACCGCCAGGAAGGCGCTGCTCGACAACCCTGCCCAGACCACTGCCGTGACTCAGGCATTGACCCGGCATGCCGCTGCCCACGGTTGGCCCAGCTGGGAGCGAACCGAACGCCGGTCAGGACCGCAAGATCAACTCATTGCCTGACAGCTTTGAAAAACACAAAGCCTCAGTCCACCGGCCAGGTGTGCACCGGGGCGTTGAGGTGCATGTAGTCGATGTAGAGCTCCGTCATGCGGCGCAGCGCCTCATGACGGCTCGCGTGGGTGGTGTCCTCCAGCTTCCGCACGGTCTCCTTCTGCCACACCGCGCCGTTGCGGGCCGTGACACACCGCTGCTCGATGATGCCGAGCAGCGGCTCCCGCCACGCCGCGTCCATGCCGGACAGCTCCAGACCCCGGTGCGCCAGCGGCAGCAGCCTGCGCAGAACCAGTTCCGGCACCGGCACCTCGCCCATGCCCGGCCAGTACAGCAGGGCCTCGATGCCGTGCCGGGCCGCCGTGTGCAGGTTCTCCTCCGCCGCCGAGAACGACATCCGGGACCACACCGGCCGGTCCTCCTCCACCAGGGCCCGCGTCAGGCCGTAGTAGAAGGCACCGTTGGCGAGCGTGTCCGCGACGGTCGGGCCCGCGGGCAGCACCCGGTTCTCCACCCGGACGTGCGGCCGACCGTCCGCGACCGCGTACACCGGGCGGTTCCAGCGGTAGATGGTGCCGTTGTGCAGGGTCAGCTCGGCCAGCTCCGGAATGTCCCCCCGGTCCAGCGTCTCCGCCGGGTCCTGTTCGTCGCACAGCGGCAGCAGGGCCGGGAAGTAGCGCAGGTTCTCCTCGAACAGGTCGAAGACGCTGGTGATCCACCGCTCCCCGAACCACACCCGCGGCCGCACCCCCTGCACCTTGATCTCCTCCGGCCGGGTGTCCGTCGCCTGCTCGAACAGCGGGATACGCGTCTCGTGCCACAGCTCCTTGCCGAACAGGAACGGCGAGTTCGCCGCCAGCGCCACCTGCACCCCCGCGATCGCCTGCGCCGCGTTCCAGTAACCCGCGAAGTCCTCCGGGGATACCTGGAGATGGAACTGTGTACTGGTGCAGGCCGCCTCCGGGGTGATGGTGTCCGCGTAGGTGCGCAGCCGGTCCACGCCGTCCACCTCGATGCGCAGGTCCTCGCCGCGGGCCGCGAACACCTGGTCGTTGAGCAGCCGGTAGCGCGGGTTCTCCGACAGCGCGGCCACCCCGATGTCCGCCTGGCGCAGCGTGGGCAGGATGCCGACCGTCACCAGCCGCGCGCCGACCGTACGGGCCCGGTCCTCGGCGTGGTTGAGGGCCGCCCGGATCTCGTCCTCCCAGGCGTCCGGACCGCCCGCCGTCAGCCGACGCGGCGGCACGTTGATCTCCAGGTTGAACCGGCCCAGCTCCGTCGACCAGGACGGGTCCGCGATGGCCGCCAGCACGTCGCTGTTGCGCATCGCGGGCTCCGCGTCCGCGCCCACGAGGTTCAGCTCGATCTCCAGACCGACCCGCGGCCGGTCGCTGTCGAACCGTGACTCGCGCAGCATCTGGGCGAACGCGTCGAGGCACTCCTGCATCTTGAAGCGGTACCGGCGGCGGTCCTCGCGGGTGAAGACGAGCGCCGGGACGTCCCGTCCCATCGGCCCTCCTGGATTTCCTCCTCCAACACCTGTGCGGACTCAAGCCTCGCACCACCGACGGCACCCCACCACCTACGATCCGTCCACCACCCGGGCGAGCAGCAGGGCCACGTCGTCGTGGTCGTCGGGGTGGCGCAGGCCGTGCACCAGGCGGTCGCAGACCTCCTCAAGGGAGGGGCCGGGTTCGCCCAGCAGGGACAGCAGTGTCTCCAGCCGGTCGTCGATGGCATGCTGCCGGGTCTCCACCAGCCCGTCCGTGTACAGCACCAGCAGATCGCCGGGCTCCATCGGTACCGTGGCCGCCTCGAACGGCACCCCGCCCACCCCGAGCGGCGCGCCGGTCGGCAGGTCCAGGAACTGCGGCGCCCGGCCCGGCCGGGCCAGCGCGGGCGGCAGATGCCCCGCGTTGGCGACCGTGCACCGGTTGGTGGCGGGGTCGTACACCGCGTACAGACAGGTCACGATGTAGTGCTCCAGATCGCAGGTGATCCGGTCCAGGTGCCGCAGCACCGCCTCCGGGGCCAGGTCCAGGTCGGCGTAGGCGCAGGTCGCGGTGCGCAGGCGGCCCATGGTGGCGGCCGCGTCGATGCCGTTGCCCATCACGTCGCCCACCACCAGGGCGGTCCGGTCGTCGGCCAGCGGGATCACGTCGTACCAGTCGCCGCCCACCTCGCTGGTGGCCTGCGCGGGCTCGTACCGGGAGGCCACCTCCAGGCCGGTGTGCCGCGGGGAGTGGTCGGGCAACAGGCTCCGCTGCAGGGTGAGCGCGGTGTTGCGCACGCTCTGGAACCAGCGCGCGTTGTCGATCGCCACCGCGGCCCGGCCCGCGATCTCGGCGGCCAGCACCACGTCGTCCTCGTCGAACGGCAGCGGATTACGGGTCCGCTTCAGGTCCAGCGCGCCCAGCACCTCGCCGTGCGCGATCAGCGGCACCGCCAGATACGAGTGCACGCCCGCCTCGGCCAGCAGCGCCTCGCCGTCCGCGTCCCGCGCGATCCGCGGCAGGTCGGCGGGCTGCACGTGCGGGATCAGCACGGGGCGTCCGGTGTGCACGCACAGCGTGACCAGCCGGTCCCCGGCGTAGGCGGCCAGGTCGCCCGGCGGATCGGCGGCGCGTGTCGCCACCGTGGGATGCGCCGCCTTCAGGGCGAGCGCCCGGAACAGCTCGGGGCCGTCGTCCAGGCTGCTCATGCGGCGGCAGGCCAGCGCCGAGTCGAGCACGTCCACGGCGACCACGTCCGCCAGCACCGGCGCCGCGACCTCGGCCAGCTCGCGGGCGGTGCGCTCCACCTCCAGGGTGGTGCCGATCCGCGCCGAGGCGTCGGCGATGACCGCCAGCCGTCTGCGCGCCCGGTCGGCTTCGCCGGCTGCCTGGTGCCGTTCGGTGACGTCCACGACGGAGACGGCGGCGCCCAGGACCCGGCCGCCGGGGTCCTCCAGGCGGTAGAAGGACAGCGACCAGGCGTGCTGCTGTCCGGGATCGTTGCGCGGGCGCCCCACGTGGTACTGGTCCAGCAGCGGGGAGCCGGTGGTGAGGACCTGGCGCAGCGCCGACTCCACGGTCTCCATGTCCGTCAGCGGCAGCGTCTCGCGCAGGCTCCGGCCCACGTGCTCGGCGGCGGGCATGCCGTCGATCCGCTCCAGCGCCGGATTGACCAGCAGGAACCTCAGGTCCGGATCGAGCAGGGCGAGACCGATGGGGGACTGGTAGATCAGCCGCTCGCACAGCGCGAGGTCGGTCTCCACCCGCTGGAGCAGGCCCCGGTCGGCGGCGATGCCGAGCGCGTACACCTCGCCCTCGTCGTCGAGCAGCCGCATGGTGCGGAACTCCGTCAGGCGGCTGGAGCCGTCCTTGTGCCGCACCGGGAAGGCGCCCGCCCAGCCCTGGCCGGTGGCGAGCACCTCGCTGAACAGCCGTACCGCCGACTTGATCCGGCCCGGCGAGACCAGCAGCTTTCCCGCTTCGGAACCGAGCGCCTCCTCGGCGGACCAGCCGAAGAGATCCTCCGCCTGCGGGGTCCAGAAGACGATGCGTCCACGGGTGTCCAGGACCACCGCGGCCACGCTCAGCAGGTCCAGCAGCCCCGTCGGCCGGGGGTCCCCGGCGTCGTGCTCCTCGTCGGACCGGAAGGAGTCCACTGCCATCCCGCCACCTCCACCCACCGGCACGGGCATCACCCGACGGCTCGGGACCGGTACCCCTCCATGCTGCCCCCGCCGCCCGCACTCGCCCACCGCACGGCCCGGTCACCGCTCCTCGTCGTCGTGCGAGGGCGTCCAGTGGTGCTCGGTGAACCAGCGGCCCAGCAGCGCGCCCCCGTACACCACGAACCCGACGCCGATCAGCCAGGACGACACCACCAGCACGGTGCCGACCGCCCCGTAGCTCAGCGCGTTGGTCACGATCAGCGGGGTGAACACCAGCGTGGAGAAGGCGCGCAGCCCGGCCAGCCCCACGACGCTGGCGACCGCGCCCGGCAGCAGATCCCGCCAGCGGACCTGGCCGCCCAGCAGGAACCACGGCCCCCACCAGAAGAAGAACAGCGTGGTCACCGTGGTCAGGAAGATCCGCGAGAACCCCCGCATCGTGGTCCCCGTCTGCACCTCCTGGTACAGGTACGCCATCAGCACCACCAGCCAGGTCGCCTGCCGCCACACCCGGTGCCAGCGCCCGGCGGGCAGCCCCCAGATGCGCTCGAACGCGTTCTGCACGCTGCCGCCGAAGGACACCCCGAACACGGCGAGCATCAGGATGCTCCACGCGCTGGTGGTGCCGATGACCTCGCGCGGCGGGCTGAACACCTCGTTGAGCAGTTTGGCGGAGCGCCCCGACAGCCCCATGCCGTCCGACAGCCAGGACGGGAAACCGCCGCGCACCAGCGGGTCGGCGGCGGCGACCACGATCAGCAGCGGGGCCAGCGTCACCAGGGCGAGCGTGGCGAACCCCATGGCCCGGTGCAGCAGTTCCAGCTCGCGGCCGCGCCGGATCAGGACGTGCAGGGCGAGCCACTCCCAGGCGCGGTCCAGGCCACGCCGGACCCGGCTCATGGTTCTTCCCCGCCGGGCGGCGGCGGGTAGGTGAGATGTCCGTCCTCGACGTGCGCGTGTTCGTTCAGCGAGGCCGGTCTCGTGCTCGTCTCCGACATGATGTGGTCCACGTCCGCGCCCGCCACCAGCAGGGCGTCCGTGATGAGCCTGCGATGGCAGCGCCAGGGCACCGCCTCGCTGCACATGATGGCGGGGCTGCCGTGCTCGGCCAGTTCCAGGAGTTCGTCCAGCCCCTCCTGGAACTCGTCCGTGGCCATGTGGTCGGCGTAGTCCCGGAACGCCTTGACCCGCCAGGCGCCGTTGGGGGTCGGGACGTCCTTGGGCGTGTGCCGCCGCCCGCCCAGCTGCGGTATCCAGCGGTACGCGATGTCGGGCGGCAGCGCCTCCTCGATGGCCGACCGGTTCCACTGCGGGTACTTCCGCGACGACGGGAACGAGCGCACATCCACCAGATGGGTGATGCCGTTGTTCCGCAGCATCGTCACCAGCTCGTCGAAGTCACGCGTGGAGTGCCCCACCGTGCGGATGCGGTTGGTCATCCCGGCGCCGCCTCACCCGACCCGTCCACAGGGCCGGTTCAGGCGTTCGCGGCCCGCACCAGCACCCGGTCCTGGGAGATCTTGACGTCCCAGTCGGGCTGGGCGACCGTCGCCGGGCCCCGCGTGACCTCGCCGTCCGACAGGCGGAACGCGCTGCCGTGCCAGGGGCAGCGGATGCAGCCGTCCGCGTCGACCTCGCCCTCGTCCAGCGGGCCACCGGCGTGCGTGCAGGTGGCCGAGAGGGCGTCCACCTTCCCGCCGTGCCGCACCAGCACCACCGGCACCCCGCCCGCGTCGACCCGCAGCGGCTTGTTCTCCTCCAGCGCGGTCAGCGCCGCCACGTCCGTCCACTTGCCCGTCGGCTCCTCGAACGCCGTGTGGTTGACGCCGATGCCGTTCACGTACGAGAGATGCCCGCCCAGGTAGGCGGATGCGCAGGTCAGGCCGAGGCCCACCCCGCTCAGTACGGCGCCGGCGCGGCGGCGCCCGGTCAGCCGGACCACCCAGGACGCGGACTGCAGGACGGTCGCCGCGCTGTTGAGCATGCCGTGGACCAGGCCGAGCCGCTGGGTGCCCCCGATGGTGTCGGCCCAGTCGGAGGCGCCGGTCGCGGCCGTCGGCACCACGGCGAGCACGCCGAACCCGACGAGCCTGCGGGCCGCCAGGGCGCCGCGTTCGCCCGCCGTCAGGTCCAGCAGCGTGGCCATGCCCCAGGCGCCGATGGGCACATCGGTGAGCACCGGGTGCAGCGCGTGGCCCAGCCAGGTACCGGAGAGCGCGTTCTTGACGGCGGTCGGCTGGGTCACCCTGTTCACCAGCTTGGCCGCCGGACCGGCGAGGGCGTCGAGCGCGGTGCGGTCCTCGATGTCTCGGATGACGTGCTCGATCTGCTTGGGCATGACACTCGCTCCTCGTAGCGTTCGGACCTGACGGGCCGGTGACCCGGGGGTCCACCGCCTCGCGCTCTCATCTGGACCGGGCTGCCTGCGCCCGAGCATCCCCGGCGGCCGGTACGGCAGTTCGCCGCCGGGGCCGGATGCCGTGTTCAGCGAGGCCACTCCCGTGGACCCGCGCCCCGCCACTCGACCCAACCCGCGCTCACGACGTCCGCCTCCTCCACCGACGCCAGGCCCTCCGGCGCGGCCCGGCGCAGGAACTCCACGACGTCCAGCACCGTGTAGGCCAGGCCGACGAACCGGTCCCCGACCCGCACCCGCCTGCCCCCGTCCGGGGCGGGCGGGTAGATCACGACGGGCATGTCCGGGGCCATGTCCCGAGGGTGGCCCAGGACCGCGGACGCCGCATGCCGGAGTGCTCCGCGGCGGCCCGGCGGGGCCGCTACTCCACGGCGGGGTCCTCGTGGGCGTGCCGCACCGCCTCCTGGACCTCCCGCTCCAGCGCGCAGCGGTCCTCACCGGTCCGGTCCGACCGCTCGGCGATGGCCGCGCACACGGCGTCATAAGCCGTGCGCCAGCGGCGCCGCTGGGCGTCGTACTCGCTCCCGGTGAGACCGGCCAGCTTGGCGCGTTCCACCTCGGCGGACCGTTCCAGGGCGATGAGGCTGTCGGGAATGTCTGCCACGTGGGGATCGTAAGCGCGGCGGCCGGAGGGCGCCTCTCGTGGTGCCGGACCGGTGGTCTCCCCGGCTGAGCCCGAGGAGCCGTACAGAGGCCTCCCCGGCTGAGCCCGGAGAGTCATATATCCGAGGCCGGAGGGCCGGAGGATTGGTTTCGATCTTTATTTCACCTGATCGGGGGAGTGACCAATCCGCTTCCGCAGCAGATCCGGATTCCCCACGTGAGGGATGAAGAGTGGGACCACCGATCGCCGGCCGCCCCGGCGCGCTTCGCACTGCGCGCGCCGCGCGAGCCGCTCGCGGGCTCTGCCGCGCCGGCGGACCGGGACCCGGCGGTAGGGGCCGCCGGGGGCCCACTCTTCGGTGGAGTCGGGGCGCCGACTGCCACGAGCCGCCCCGACTCCACCGGCATCCTGGCCGTACGGGCCGCCCCGCGCCGGAGACCTCCCCTCCACCCCGGATCACTCGTTCCCGCGACACCCCCCAGCGCGGCACTCGCCACGCGTCACCCTCAGGAGATGACAGAGAAATGATGACCACCCCCCGCGCCCGCCGTACCGCCGTCACTCTCGCTGCCGCCGCCGTGCTGCCGCTCGCGCTGAGCGCCTGCTCCTCCAGTGACGCCAAGGACAACTCCGGCTCCTCGGCCTCCGCCGCCGCCTCCTCGCCCATGGCGAGCCAGAGCATGAGCAGCGGCTCCACGGACCAGCCCTTCGGCCCGGCCTGTTCCTCGGTGCCGAAGGACGGTGCCGGTTCCTTCGACGGCATGGCCAAGGACCCGGTCGCCACCGCCGCCTCCAACAACCCGGCGCTGTCCACCCTGGTCACGGCGGTCAAGAAGGCCGGTCTGGTCGACACCCTGAACAACGCCCAGAACATCACCGTGTTCGCGCCGACCAACGACGCCTTCAACAAGATCCCGAAGGCCACCCTGGACAAGGTCCTCAACGACAAGGCCCAGCTGACGAAGATCCTGACCTACCACGTCGTCGGCCAGAAGCTCGCGCCCAAGGACCTGGAGAACGGCTCCTTCGACACCCTCGAGAAGTCGAAGCTGATGACCTCCGGCTCCGGCGAGTCGTACACCGTCAACGACAGCGCCAAGGTCGTCTGCGGCAACGTCAAGACCGCCAACGCCAACGTCTACATCATCGACACCGTCCTGATGCCCAAGAGCTGACCCCACCCGGCAGCGCCCGCCCGCTCCAGCGTCCCCGGAGCGGGCGGGCGCGCAGCCCTTTCCCCACCCAGAACCCCAACTCCCCGGAAGGGAACGCACGATGCGCCGAACCGCCGTCGTGGGCAGCGGAGTCGCCGGACTCACCGCCGCCCACGTGCTGCGCAGGGCCCACCACGTCACCCTGTACGAGGCGGACGACCGCCTCGGCGGCCACGCCCACACGCACGACCTCATAGCCCCGGACGGCCGCATCGACCGGGTCGACTCTGGTTTCATCGTGCACAACCGGCGCACCTACCCGAACCTGCTCCGCCTCTTCCGTGAACTCGGCGTCGCCACGCAGGAGTCGGAGATGAGCATGTCGGTGCGGTGCGAGGGCTGCGGCCTCGAGTACGCCGGTGCGCGCGGCGCCCGCGGCCTGCTCGCCCAGCCCCGCAACGTCCTGCGCCCGGCCTACCTGCGCATGCTCGCCGAGGTGCCCGCCTTCCACCGGGCCGCCCGCACCCTGCTGGAGCACGGAGGCCACTCCACGCTCACCCTGGGCCAGTTCCTGGACCGGTGCGGCTTCTCCCCGTACTTCCGGGCCCACTTCATGACCCCGCTGGTCTCCTGCGTCTGGTCCTGCGACGCGGAGACCGCGCAGCACTACCCGGCCGCCTACCTCTTCCGGTTCCTCGACCACCACGGCATGCTCTCCGTCACCGGCTCACCCGTGTGGCGCACCGTGACCGGCGGCTCACGCAGCTACGTCGACAAGGTCGCGGCGGAGATCCAGGAGGTCCGCACCAGCGCCCCCGTCCGCGGCATCCTGCGCCACGCCGACGGCGTCGACATCACCACGCACGACGGCTCCACCGAGTCCTACGACCATGTCGTCATCGCCGTCCACCCCGACCAGGCGCTCCGGCTCCTCGAAGACGCGACCGCCGACGAGAAGGAGGTCCTGGGCGCCTTCCGCTACTCCCGCAACGCCACCCTGCTGCACACCGACACCGCCCTGCTGCCCGAGGCCCCCGGGGCCCGCGCCTCCTGGAACTACCTGATGCCGAACTGTTCGGCGGGCGCGGACCGGGTACGCGTCACCTACGACATGAACAGGCTCCAGCGTCTCGACGCCTCCCCGCGCTACCTCGTCACCCTCGGCGGCGAGGACCGCGTCGACCCCGCACGCGTCCTCGCCCGGATGAACTACGAACACCCCGTCTATACCCCGGAGTCCGTCGCCGCACAGCAGCGGCTGCCCGAACTCGCCACCTCCGTCACCGCGTTCGCCGGCGCCTATCACGGCTGGGGGTTCCACGAGGACGGCTGCCGCAGCGGGGTCGCGGCCGCGAACGCCCTGGGGGTGACCTGGTGAGCACGCCCGCCCTCTATCCGTGCGTGGTCCGGCACACTCGCCGCGCCCCCATCCACCACGCGCTGCGCCACCGCACCTACATGTGGCTCATCGACACCGATCACATACCTGAACTACCCCTGCTGCTCCGCCCGTTGGCCCGGTTCCGGGCCCGCGACCACTTCACCGGCCGTGCCCCCTCGATCCGGGCCGCGCTCGACGGCTTCCTCGCCGAGCACGGCATCGACCTCGACGGGGGCCGCGTCATGATGCTCACCCACGCGCGCGTCCTCGGCCATGTCTTCAACCCCCTCACCCTGTACTGGTGCCACGACCGCGACGGCAGCCCCCGCTGTGTGGTCGCCGAGGTCCACAACACCTACGGCGGCCGCCACGCCTATCTGCTGCACACCGACGCGGCCGGAAAGGCCGACGTGGACAAGGAGTTCTACGTCTCGCCCTTCTATCCGGTGGACGGCCGCTACCACATGCGGCTCCCGCTGCCCGGCGACCGCCTCCAGCTCTCCCTGCGCCTGGACAGACCCGGCAGCCCGCCCTTCACCGCGACCGTCCACGGAACCCGCCGCCCGGCAACCCCGGGCGCGCTGCTGCGTCTGGCCCTGCGCCATCCGTGGTCCACCCTCGCGGTGTCCGCCGCCATCCGCTTCCACGGCATCCGCCTGTTCCTACGGGGCCTGCCGGTGCAACCGCGCCAGGTCCGCCACGACCCGGAGAACGCCACATGACCACAGCCCACCCCCGCCCCACGACCAGGACCGAGGCAGCCGCGGTCCCGGCCCCGGTGGACGCCGGCCGCTGGCCCGACGTGGCCGCCGTGCCGAAGGCGTCCCGGCCGGTACGTAGCGTCGCCGCCGCCGTCGTCCGGCACGCCCTCGGACGGCTGCCGCTCTGGGTACGGTTCCCCGACGGCACCATCCTGGGCCAGGGCGGACCGCTCATAGAGGTGCGGGACCCGGACGCCTTCCACGCCCGCATCGGCACCACGGGCCTGATCGGCTTCGGCGAGTCGTACATGGCGGGGGAGTGGGACGCCCCCGACCTGGTCGGCGCGCTCACCGTGCTCGCCTCCCACGCCGCCGAACTCGTCCCGGCCCCGCTGCAGCGCCTGCGCCGCCTGTGGGCGCTCCGGCAGCCCGCCGCCCAGCGCAACACCGCGACCGGTGCCCGCGACAACATCAGCCGCCACTACGACCTGTCCAACGACCTGTTCGCCCTGTTCCTGGACGACACCCTCACCTACTCCTCCGCCGTCTTCCGCGGCTTCCCCGCCGAGTGGGCGCTGCTCCCCGCCGCCCAGCACCGCAAGATCGACCGGCTGCTCGACCTCGCCGAGGTCGGCGAGGGCACCCGGCTGCTGGAGATCGGCACCGGCTGGGGCGAACTCGCCCTGCGCGCCGCCGCCCGCGGCGCCCACGTCACCTCGCTGACCCTCTCCCGCGAACAGCGCGACCTCGCCCGGCAGCGGGTGCGCGAGGCGGGCCTCGCCGACCGGGTCGCCATCGAACTGTGCGACTACCGCGAGGCCGAGGGCACCTACGACGCCATCGTCAGCGTGGAGATGATCGAGGCCGTCGGCGCCGAGTTCTGGCCCGTCTACTTCCGCACCCTCGATGCGCGCCTCGCCCCCGGCGGCCGGGTGGCCCTCCAGGCCATCACCATGCCGCACGACCGGATGCTCGCCTCCCGCGACACCCACACCTGGATCCAGAAGTACATCTTCCCCGGCGGCCTGCTGCCCTCCGTGGAGGCCGTCGACCAGACCGTGCGGGAGCACACCGGGCTCAGCATCACCCGCCGTGACGCGTTCGGCGCGCACTACGCCGAGACCCTGCGCCTGTGGCGGGAACGGTTCACCGAGCGCGCCGAGGAGGTCGACGACCTCGGCTTCGACCATGTCTTCCGCCGCCTGTGGACCTTCTACCTCGCCTACTCCGAGGCCGGATTCCGCTCCGGCTACCTCGACGTCCAGCAGTACCTGTTCACCAAGGAGCCCACCCGATGAGCCCGCTGAGCCTCCTCGGCACCCCCGCCCGCAGCGGCGCCGCCCACCGGATCGCCGCGCTCGTGGAGGACGCCCTCGGCACCCCGCTGCCCATCCGGCTGCGCGCCTGGGACGGCAGCGAGACCGGCCCGTCCGGCACCCCCGTCGTCGTACTGCGCTCCCGCCGCGCCCTGCGCCGCCTGCTCTGGCAGCCCGGTGAACTCGGCCTCGCCCAGGCGTACATCACCGGCGAGATCGACGTCGAGGGCGACCTCGCCGAGGGACTGCGCACCGTCTGGGCCGCCGGTCGCGAACGCGGCGCCCACACCCCGCGCCTCACCCTGGCCGACCGGGCCCGCGCGGTCGGGGAGGCCGTACGGCTCGGCGCGATCGGCCCCCGCCCGCCCGTGCCCGCCTCCCAGGCCCGGCTGCGCGGCGACCGGCACACCAAGGCCCGCGACCGCGCCGCCATCAGCCACCACTACGACCTGTCCAACGACTTCTACCGGCTCCTCCTCGACGACACCATGGCCTACTCCTGCGGCTACTGGACGGCCGAGGCCGGTGAGGACGGCGACCCCGTGGACGCCCAGCGCGCCAAGCTGGAGCTGATCTGCCGCAAGCTCGGCCTCACCGAGGGCGCCCGCCTGCTCGACATCGGCTGCGGCTGGGGCTCGCTGACCCTCTATGCCGCCGAGCAGCACAAGGCCCAGGTCACCGCCGTCACCCTGGCCCGCGAACAGGCCGCGTACGTCCGCGAGCAGGTCAAGAAGCGCGGGCTGGAGCAGCGGGTGGAGGTGGTCTGCCAGGACTACCGCGACATCACCGGCTCGGCCTACGACGCGGTCGCCACCATCGAGATGGGCGAGCACGTCGGCGACGCCGAGTACCCCGCCTTCGCGGCCGCCCTGCACCGGATGGTCCGTCCCGAGGGCCGGGTGCTGGTGCAGCAGATGTCCCGGGGCGCCAACGCGCCGGGCGGCGGCGCGTTCATCGAGGCGTACATCGCGCCCGACATGCACATGCGCCCCCTCGGTGACACGGTCAACCTCCTGGAGGCGGCCGGTCTGGAGGTGCGCTCGACGGAATCGATGCGCGAGCACTACGTGCGCACCGTCGCCGCCTGGCACCGGACCCTGGAGAGCCGCTGGGACGAGTTCGTCGCCCTGGTCGGCGCCGAGACCGCCCGCGTGTGGCGGCTCTACCTGGTCGGCGGGGCGCTCGCCTTCGAGGAGGGGCGGATGGGCGTGGACCAGATCCTCTCCGTGCGCCGGGACCGCGCGGGCGCCAGCGGGCTCGACCTGTCCGAGGCGGCCGACTGGTACCGGAACCTGGGGGAGCGGTGAGCGGCTTCCACTGGGGCGCCTTCGCGGCGAACCTCGGCTGGGCGGCGCTCACCGCGCTCGGCGTCATGGTGATCACCTTCGCCATCGCCGTCCGCAAGGGCATGCACCGGATCGTGGACATCGCCTGGGGCGCCGCCTTCGCGGTGGTCGCCCTGGCCACCTTCGGCGCGTCGGCGGGCGAGGGAGACCTCGCCCGCCGGGCCCTCGTCACCGCCCTCACCGTCGTCTGGGGCCTCAGGCTCGCCGTCCACATCGGACGGCGCGGCCGCGGCCACGGCGAGGACCCGCGCTACGAGGACATGCTCGGCAAGGCGTCCGGCAACCGGAACCTGTACGCCTTCCGCATGGTCTACCTGCTCCAGGGCGCCCTGGTCTGGCTGGTCTCCCTGCCCGTGCAGGCCGCCCAGTACGCCACCGGCCCCGTCTCCTGGCTCGCCTGGCTGGGGACGGCCCTATGGGCGGTCGGCATCTTCTTCGAGGCCGTCGGCGACGCCCAGAAGGCCCGCTTCAAGGCCGACCCCGCCAACCAGGGCCGCATCATGGACCAGGGCCTGTGGCGCTACACCCGGCACCCCAACTACTTCGGTGACTTCTGCGTCTGGTGGGGCCTGTTCCTCATCGCCTGCGACGGCGGCGCCGCCCCCGCCGTGGTCTCCTTCGTCGCGCCGCTGGTGATGAGCTATCTGCTGATCAACGGCAGCGGCAAGCGCCTGCTGGAGCGCCGCATGTCCGGCCGCCCCGGCTGGGCGGAGTACGCCTCCCGCACCAGCGGCTTCTTCCCGCTGCCCCCGCGCGGCTGACACCGGATCACGAAGGAGGGGAGCCCCGGATCACCGGGGCTCCCCTCCTCTCATGTCACGCCGCCTACGACGGCATGCTCAGCACCGTCACCGGCGCGGTCGTCGGCCTGGCCGAGCCGCCCGCCGGTTCCACGGTGACCCCGACGCCCGACGCCCCGTCCACCGCGCCCCGCATCAGCACCGACTGGCTGGCGCGTGCCGGGTCCATCAGGCCGGCGTTCCGCATCGTGCCGCCGTCGTCGAACCAGAGCTGGTACACCTTGCCCTTCGGCGGCTCGGGCATCTTCGACGACACGAACACCGCCCGGTCCTGCTCGGCGGACACCACCACGGTGCCGGTACCGCCCGCCACCTTCACCGTGCGGGACTTGGCGTCCGGCGCCGCCAGCACCCCGGCCAGCTCGGACGACTGCCGCTCCGCCCGCGCCGCCTGCTGCTGGGCGTCCTGCGCGCGGTCGTACTGCCACACCGCCGTACCGCCGAAGGCGGCGGCCGCCGCCACACACGCAGCCAGCGCCCAGCGGGTCCCGGCCGCGCCCAGGGTCTTGCTCCGGCGCACCCGCTCCACCGGGGTCGTCGCGGGCGTGAGCTGGCGCACGGAGCCGACGCGGTGCAGCACCTCCTCCCGCATCGCCGGACGCACCGGCACGGTCGCCGCCAGCGCCAGCCGGGCAGCGGCCGCCTCGAACTCCTCCACCTCACGGGTGCAGGACGGGCAGCCGGACAGATGCCGCTCGAAATCGGCACGCTCGTCGTCGGGCAGCGCGTGCAGCGCGTAGGCACCCGTCAGCGTGTGCGGATCGGTCATGGTCACGCGGTCACCCCCAGGCAGTCGCGCAGCCGGATGAGGCCGTCGCGCAGTCGTGTCTTGACGGTGCCGAGCGGCAGCGCGAGCGCCTCCGCGACTTCCCGGTAGGTCAGCCCCCGGTAATAGGCGAGCGTCACCGACTGGCGCTGGAGATCGGTCAGCGTACGCAGACAGCGCCGCACCTGCTCCTGCTCCAGCCGGGACTCCACCTGCTCGGTCACCTCGTCGTACTCCGGCGTACGGTCCAGCAGCGCCGCCTTGGTGTCACGGGCGGCGGCCGCCTCCACCGAGCGGACCCGGTCCACCGCGCGCCGGTGCGCCAGCGTCAGGATCCAGTTGATCGCGGTGCCCCGGTCGGGCCGGTAGCGCGGAGCGGTGCGCCAGACCTCCACCAGCACGTCCTGGGCCACCTCCTCCGACTGGGCCAGATCGCGCAGCACCGCCCGGACGACCCCGAGCACCGGACCGGCGACCGTGTCGTAGACCGAGGCGAACGCCTCCTGGTCTCCCAGGGCCACCTCGTGCAGCAACTGCTGCAAGTCCGGTTCCGCTGCCGGGTTCCTGCCGATGTAGACGGCTTCCTTCACAACTGTCCTCTCCAACGTTGCGCCGGGACGGGGCTCCCGCGTGTTCGCGCGGCAGTCGTCCCCACGTAATCCGAGGCCAGGAAGGCCGCGGATTGGTCACCCGGACCAATAACGACGACGGGTGCCGGGCTCAGACCAGCCCGGTGACGGTCACGGTGACCTTCGGCGGTTGCTCACCGGGCAGCAGCCCCGCCAGCCGCCCCTCGACGGACCGTACGACGTCACGGGCCACGTCGAGCGTGCGGACGTGCCCGCGCGCCACGACATGGATCTCCACCCGCCACGGCCCGGCCCCGTCCGGCCCGGTCAGCCGCACCCCGGCGGGCACCGCCCGGCCGCCGCCTGCCGCGCTCGCGCCGCGGGGCAGCGCCGAGCGCAGCCGCCCGCCCAGGCCCGGCCGCAGGAACGCCACCCCCGGCACGGCCTCCACGGCCGCGGCGATCTCTCCGGTGAGCGTAGTGCGCAGCGCGCGGTCAGTCATCGCTCGGCCCTTCCTCGAATCCGGCCGGAGCGTCCACGAGGTCGACGATCCGGACGTCCACCGACGCGGGCCGCAGCCCCAGCCGCAGCCGCGCCGCCTCGGCCACCCGCCGTCGTACCTCCTCGGCCACCTCCTCCAGCGGCACGCCCAGCGGGGCGTGCACCTCCAGGCGCACCGTCACCTCACCCCGCCCGGAGGCGTCCGGCGGGGTGATCCGGCACGAACCCGCGCGGACCCCGGTGACCGTCTCGGCGGCGGCCCGCAGGGTGCGCGCGGCGACCGCCTCCATCACCCACAGGTCCTCGTCGTCGTCCCCGAGCGGCACCGGACGGCCCGGCCGCAGCTCCATCCGGACCACGTCCATCACACGCCGGGTCAGCGCCGAGGGGTCGTAGCCGGTCTCCGCCGGGGCGGTCTCCTCGCGCAGCTCACGAACGGTCGACTCCAGCAGCGTCAACTCGCGGACCGCGTCCTTGCAGTGCGGGCAGGTCGCGCGGTGCGGGTCGGGATCGGCCTGCTCCCAGCCGTCCCAGACGCCGGACAGCAGCCGCCCGCAGGCGAGCCGCTCGTCGTCGCCGTCGGGCCCGGTGTACCGGTCGGGCGGGTCGGTGTGCGTGGTCATCGCCAGGCCCCCAGTGCTCGTGTCAGACAGCGTCGTGCGCGGAAGACGCGGGCGCGCACCGCCTCCTGGCTGATGCCGACCGTCTCCGCGATGAACTCGTAGGAACGTCCGTCCAGTTCGCGCAGCACCCAGCAGGCCCGCTGCTCCGCCGAGAGCTCGTCCAGCGCCCGGCGCATCCCGCGCACGGCGTCCCGCGCCTCGGTGATCCGCTCGGGGGAGTCGTGGTCCGGCGCCGCGAACTCCCCGGCAGCCTCCAGCGACGTCACCGGCCTGCGCGCCCGGAGGACGTTCAGACAGCGGTTGGTGACGATGCGGTAGAGCCAGGTGCCGAAGGAGGAGCGCCGCTGGAACTCCAGCAGCCTGCGCCAGGCGCTGATGAAGGCGTCCTGCACCGCGTCCTCCGCCTCCGCGCGGTCGCCCAGCAGCCGGGTGGCGAGGCCGACCAGCGCCGGGGCGTGCTCGCGGACCAGCACGGCGAACGCCTCCTCGTCGCCCTCGGCCGCACGCACCGTCAGCAGGTCGTCGTCCGGGCGTGCCGCCGTCGCCTCCCGTGCCGGGGTGTGGTCGGGCGCGCGTTCCGGTCCCGGATACGCGATCTGTCTACGGGCCCCCGACACCGGGCGGCTCCTCTCCGTCGTCCTGCCTCTTCGACACCTCGAAGGCGGCTCTGTGACGCCTTGTTCGCCGCGCCCCCTGTCCGCCGTGCCCCTCATCGGCTACTTCAGGCACGAAAACCCAGGTGGATGCAGGTTGCGGGGCGCGTCAGCGAGGGGAAGAGAGGCATCAGCGGAGAAAATCCGGGAATCCGCGTCACAGTCGTGGACCGGCCGGGTCCAACGGAACGACACCAGCAGTACGGCCCATCGAGAGGACCTGGTCATGAGCGTCCAGAGCGCGCCCGCCACCGGCATCGCCCCGGCGGGAACCACCACGAAGCCGCAGCCGTCCTCGACGGCCCTCGCGGGCGGCGCCACCGGAGCCGACGAGCCCGCCGCCACGCGCGGCCGGACCTCCATCGCCGATGTCGTCGTCGTCAAGGTCGCCGGGGTGGCCGCACGCGAGATCCCCGGCGTGCACGCCATGGGCGGCGGCCTGTCCCGCACCATCGGCGCCGTCCGCGACCGCGTCCCCGGCGGCCGCTCCAACGTCGGCCGCGGCGTCAAGGTCGAGGTGGGGGAGCGGCAGACCGCCATCGACCTCGACCTGGTCGTGGAGTACGGCGTCCCGATCGCCGACCTCGCCCGCGACGTCCGGGAGAACGTCATCGACGCCGTCGAGCGGATCACCGGCCTGGAGGTCGTCGAGGTCAACGTCGCCATCAACGACGTCCACCTGCCCGACGACGAGGACGGCACCCCGGAGACCACGTCCCGCGTGGCCTGACACCGGGCGTGGCGAAGCAGGGATCGAAGAAGGGGACGGAGAGATGGACAGAGCGCTGGTAGGGCTGATCGCCGGTATCGCGCTGGCGTTCGCGGGCTGGTTCGGCGGCTTCGGCGCGTTCCTGCTCGTGGCCGCGCTCGGCGCGGTGGGCTACGCGGTCGGGTACTGGTTCGACCGGGGCGGGCGCGCCGAGGACCTGCGGCACGCCTTCGAGCGGGGCCGCCGATGACCGCCCCCGAGCGGCGCGGCACCACCACGGTCTCCGACCGTGCCGTCCGCCGGATCGCGGGCCGCGCCGTCACCGAGGCGCTGCCCGGCCGCGCCGCGCGGGCGACCGGCTCCTCGGCCGCCGTGCGCGGTGGCCGGGCCGAGGTCGCGGTCGACGTGGCCCTGCCCTACCCCGCGCCGCTCACGCCCACGGTCCGCCGCGTCCAGGACCATGTGACCGCCCGCACCGCCGAGCTGACCGGCCTGGACGTGCGCACGGCCCGCGTCGGCGTCACCACGCTCACCCCGGACCGGATGACGGGACAGGAGGACACGCCGGAACGGGAGGTGGCCCCCGGCGGCCGGGTCCCGCGCCGCTGGTGGGCGCAGCGCAGGCTGCCCCTCGGCGTGCTCACCCTGCTCGCCACGCTGACCTGCGGCGCCCTCGCCACCGACCTGATCCTCGTGCACACCGGGCACCGCCCGGCCGCCGCCTGGCGCACCGGCGCCCTGCACTGGCTGTACGTGCACGGCCCCGGCGAACCCCCGGTCACCGCCGCCGCCGTCGGCTGCGTCCTGCTCGGCGTCTGGCTCATCGTCCTCGCCGTCACCCCCGGTCGGCGCGGCCTGCTCACCGCCCACTCCCCGGCACCGGCCACCCGGGTCGCCGTGGACCGTACGGCCGTCGCCGCCCTGCTCCGGGACACGGCCGCCGGGACCGAGGGCGTCGACACGGTCGCCGTACGGGTCCGGCGCCGCCGCGCCACCGTGCGCGCCGCACTGGCCTTCGGGGACCGCGCCGCCGCCCGCGAGCAGATCACCGAAGCCGCGCGCCGCGCCCTCGCCGAGTGCGGCCTGCGCCGCCCTCTGCGGCTGCGGGTCGCCGTACGCCCCCTGCCGGTGTGGACCCCGCCCCCGGCCGAACCGGCACCGGCGCCGCTGGGGGTCGTGGCGCCCGCGGGAGGCAACTGATGCGCACCGCCCTCAACCGCTGCGTCCTCGCCGTCACCGGACTGGCCCTGCTCGCCGCCGGAGCCTGGCTGGCCTCCGCCGACCCGACCCTCGGCACCCACCTGCCCGCCTGGTGGCCCGGGCCCTCCGACGACGTCACCTTCCTGAGCCCCGCCCGCCTCCTCGACGCCCGCACCCAGGGCTGGTGGACGCCCACCGTCATGGCCGCGTCCGTCGCCGCCACCGCGCTCGCCGCCCTCTGGTGCGCCCGCCAGTTCCACGGCGGCGGACGCCCGCTGATCACCCTGCCCGCACCCGGCTCCACCGTGCGCGCCCGCGCACTGGAGGAGGCCGTCGCCCGCGACGCGGCCGCCCTCGACGGCGTCGCCCGCTGCCGCGCCCGCGTCCTCGCCGGACGCGGCCGGATCACCGTACGGCTGCACCTCTGGCTCCAGCCCGACACCACCCCCGACGCCGTGCTGCCCGGCGTCACCCGGCTCCTCGGCCGGGCCGAGACGGCCGCCGCCCCCTGTCCCGTCGACGGCCGGGTGCGCCTCAGCGCCCGCCCCCACCAGGTACCGCATGTCCGCTGAACCACACGCCCCCGCCGCCACCCGCCCGCCCCCGCCCCGTCCCGGAGACTGGGGCGCGGCGCTGCGCCGCACACCCCTCTCCATGTGGCGCGACGACGTATCCGACGACGCCGCCGCCCTCACCTACTACGCCATCCTGACGGTGCTGCCCGCCCTCCTGGTCACTGTCATCGCCTTCGCGCTGATCAGCCCCGGTACGGCGGAACGGTTCATCACCCAGGTCACCGCCTACGCCCCCGCCGAGTCCGGCGGCGAACTCCACGACGTACTGGGCCGCATGCTGCGCCCCGACGCCGCGATCTGGCCGCTGCTGGTCGCCGGGTCGGGCAGCGCCATCTGGTCCGCCTCCAGCTATCTGGCCGTCTTCCGCCGCTCCCTGCACCGCATGCACCGCGTCGAGGACCACCGCTCGCCCCTGCGCAAGGCCCACCGCATCGTGCTGACCGCGCTGGCCCTGCTCGGCCTGCTCGTCGTCAGCGCCCTGGTCCTGCTGCTCACCGGGCCCGTAGCCGAGGCCGCCGGACGCTTCTTCGGCCTTGACGCCACGGTGGCCTGGGTGTGGCGCCTGCTGCGCTGGCCGCTGCTGCTCGGGCTCGCCGTCGTCCTGATCGTGATCGTCTTCCGCACCGGTCCCGTACAGGCCCGCCGACGCAGCCACAGCCTGCCCGGCGGAGTGCTCGCCGCCGCGCTGTGGATCATGGTGTCGGGCGGCTTCGCGTTCTACACCTCGGCGCTCGGCGGCTACAGCAGGCTCTACGGGTCGCTCGCGGGCTCGGTCGTGTTCCTGATCTGGCTCTGGCTGACCAACCTCGCGCTGCTCACCGGGGCGCAGTTCACGGCGGAGTTGAACCGCAACCCTGCCGAACCGTCCCCGCCTGCCGACTGAGCGGGGGCGGCCGCGGGCCGGGTCCAGCAGCTGGGCCGCGATCCCGCTGAGCACCAGCCCCGTCGCGATCAGCAGCCCGTGCGGCAGCACGATCCCCGCCGCCAGCAGCACCCCGCCGAGCGCCAGCAGCCACCAGCACCGCACACGGAAGGGGCGGGACCGGGCGCGCGGCGGGGGTGCGGGTCCGTGGCGCGGCCCGTCGTACGGGCCGCTCCGGGCGAAGCGCCCCCGCACCCCGGCCAGGGTCTCCTCGTCGTATGTGTGCATAGGGCGCCTCCCTCCGGTTCGCCTCCAGCATCCCGGCCGCACCACCCGCCCCACCATCGGGTACGACCCCCATTTCCGCGGCCCCCAGCCCCTAGGGGGTGCCCCCACGGATGGCGCCCCGCCCGCTCCCCGCACAGGCTGTAGCTGACGGGCCCGACCGCGGCCCGGCGGCCAGGAGGTGAGGCGCGGTGCCCCTGTTCTGGCGGATCTTCCTGCTCAACGCCGTCGTCCTGGTCGCGGCCGCCGCCCTGCTGCTCGGCCCCGTCACCGTCTCCACCCCGGTCCTGCTCACCGAGGCCGCCATCCTCACCGCGGGCCTCGCCGCGATGCTCGTCGCCAACGCCGTGCTGCTCCGCGTCAACCTCGCCCCGCTGCACCGGCTCAGCCGCGCCATGACCACCGCCGACCTGCTGCGGCCCGGCGTACGCCCACCGGTCGGCGGACACGGCGAGATCGCCGAGCTGATCACCGTCTTCAACGCCATGCTCGACCGGCTGGAGCAGGAACGGGCCACCAGCAGCGCCCGCGCCCTCTCCGCCCAGGAAGCCGAACGCCACCGCGTCGCCCAGGAACTCCACGACGAGGTCGGCCAGACCCTCACCGCCGTCCTCCTCGAACTGGGCCGTGTCGCGGGCCAGGCCCCGCCCAGGCTGCGCGAGGAACTCCACCAGGTGCAGGAGACCACCCGCGCCGGACTCGACGAGGTACGCCGCATCGCCCGCCGCCTGCGCCCCGGCGTCCTCGACGAACTCGGCCTGCTCAGCGCCCTCAAGGCCCTCACCACCGAGTTCTCCGGCCCTGGCCTCACCGTCCGCCACCGGCTCGGCACCGACCTGCCCCCGCTCGGACACGAGACGGAACTCGTCCTCTACCGCGTCGCGCAGGAAGGACTCACCAACATCGCCCGCCACGCCCACGCCCGGCACGCCGAACTCGCCCTCACCCGCACCCCGGCCGGTGTCGAACTCCGGGTCGCCGACGACGGCCGGGGCATCGACGGCGCCCCCGAGGGCTCCGGTCTGCGGGGCATGCGCGAACGCGCCCTGCTCATCGGTGCCCACCTCACCGTGCGCCCCCGCCCCGAGGGCGGCACCGAGATCCGCCTCACCGTTCCCGTCCGGAGCCGCCGACCATGACCGACCCGGCCCCCGCCCGCATCCTCCTCGCCGACGACCACGCCCTCGTCCGGCGCGGCGTCCGGCTCATCCTCGAGGGCGAACCCGACCTCACCGTGGTCGCCGAGGCCGACGACGGCGCCGAGGCGCTGACCCTGGCCCGCGACCACCGCCCCGACCTGGCCGTCCTCGATATCGCCATGCCCCGTCTCACCGGACTCCAGGCCGCCCGCGAACTGTCCCGCACCCAGCCCGAGACCCGCGTCCTCATCCTGACGATGTACGACAACGAACAGTTCTTCTTCGAGGCCCTGGCCGCCGGAGCCTCCGGCTACGTCCTGAAGTCCGTCGCCGACCGCGATCTCGTCGAAGCCTGCCGCGCCACCCTGCGCGGCGAGCCCTTCCTCTACCCCGGCGCCGTCAACGCCCTCATCCGCGACTACCTCGACCGGGTCCGCGACGGCCGCGCGCTGCCCTCCCGGGTCATCACCGGCCGCGAGGAGGAGATCCTCAAACTGGTCGCCGAGGGCCACACCACCCAGCAGATCGCCGACCTCCTGGTCATCAGCCCCAAGACGGTCGAACGCCACCGCGCCAACCTGCTGCAGAAACTCGGCCTGAAGGACCGCCTGGAACTCGCCCGGTACGCCATCCGGGTGGGCCTGATCGAACCCTGACCAACCGCTCCGCGAGAACCGGCGCCTCGACCTACCGCTCCGCGGGAACCGGCGCCTCCTCCTCGGACGGCGCCGGGGACGGCGGAGCCGGACGCACCGCCCGCATCGCACGCGCCAGCAGATCCGCCCGCTTGGCGATGACCGGCCCGAGGATCGCCAGCACCAGGACGTACCCCGCGATGAACGAGGACAGTCGCCCGTCCAGCCCCGCGCTCGCCGCCATCGCGCCCAGGATCAGGGCGAACTCCCCGCGCGCCACCAGCGTGGTGGCGATGTCGGCGGCGGGCTCCGGCCCGTACCCGTAGGAACGGGCCACCAGCAGACCGGCGAGCACGTTCATCACGATGGTCAGCGCCGCCGCCGCGGCCACCGGACCCGCCACCGACGCCAGTCGGGCCGGGTCCAGCGCCAGCCCGAAGGCGAAGAAGAAGATCGCCGCGAACGCGTCCCGCAGCGGATGCACCAGCTGCCGGATACGCGGCCCGGACGACGTCCCCGCCAGGATCAGCCCCACCATGAACGCGCCGATCGCGTCCGCCACCCCCAGCAGCTCCGACACCCCGGCCACCAGCACGGCCGCGCCCAGGAAGCTGATCACCAGCAGCTCGTTGTCGCGGACCTGGATCAGCCGCCCCACCAGCCGGGTGCCCCACCGGGCCGCGGCGGCCAGCACCAGCAGGAAGCCGAACGCCTTCGCCGCCTGCAACACCGTCTCCCCGGCCCCCTCCGCACCCCCGATCACCGGCTGGAGCGCGGCGAGATACAGCGCGAGGAACAGGTCCTCCACCACGATCACCCCGAGGATCAGCCGGGTCTCCGGGCGGCTGATCCGGCCCAGGTCGATGAGGATCTTGGTGACGATCGCGGAGGAGGAGATACCGAGGACACCGGCGAGCACCAGCGCCTCCCGCGCACCCCAGTCCAGGGCGAACCCGAAACCCAGGCCCGCGCCCACGTTGAGCAGCAGATAGATGCCGCCCGCCGTCAGCAGCCGTCTGCCGCCGCGCCGGAGGTCGTCCAGCTTGAACTCCAGCCCCAGATAGAACAGCAGCAGCACCAGCCCGAGCGCGGACAGCATCTCGAAGTCGTGCGGGTCCGACACCAGCACCAGACCGGGGGTGTGCGGGCCGAGCAGCAGACCGGCCAGCATGAACAGCGGGATCGTCGGCACCCCGAAGCGGGCGCCCAGCCGGGCGAGGAAGGCGGCGGCCAGGAAGGCGCCGCCCATGGCGAGCAGGGTGTCGGCATGTCCCACGGGCCACCTTCGCCTTCCTTGCGGACGCGCGAAGGGCCTGGTCCCCGGAAGCGGTCCGGGCATGGAGGCCCCGTGCCGTCGACGGTCCCGGTTCGGGTCGCGGGGGCCATGACACCGTCGCACGCCCGCGCACCGCGCCACCATCGGTGCTGACCCCCATACCGGGACGGGTCCGACACCCATACGCGACCGCGCAAGCCGTACGGCGAACGCCCCGCGACGAATTGCCGACCGCCGCCCGCCGTGTTTCGTTGGGTGCTGAGCCGCCCCCGTCCCGGTGGCGGCGCCCTGTCCGGCTGGAGGAACCGTGGCCGAGAAGTTCGTGCAGATCATCGCCTTCGAGACCGACCGCATCGACGAGATGCGCACCCTGGCGATGGACATCGACCGGCGTTTCGGGGGCATGGAACACGGCCCCAGCTACCAGGCCGTCCTCAAGGACAAGAGCAAGGACGACCGCTACTACGAGGTGCTGGAGTTCGCCTCCCTGGAGGCCGCGGGCCGCAGTCGCCACGACCCCGAGGCCCGTGCCTTCGCCGAGCGCATGGCGGCCCTGTGCACCAGCCCGCCCTCGTTCATCGAGTGCGACCTGCTGGAGTCGTCCCGGCCCAGCTGACCGGGACGACTCCCACGGTTAGCCGATCCGCCACAGATGGTCGTCGGTGCCGTTGTCCGCGAACTGCACGACCTGCGCGCTGTTCGCCGTGGACATCCGGTCCACCCCGAGCACCTTGCCGCTGTGCTTGTTCTGGAGCCGGAACCAGCCGTCACCGCTGTCCAGGCGCCGCCACAGATGGTCGTCCGTGCCGTTGTCCTCGTACTGGACGACCAGCGCGCTGTCGGCCGTCGACATGCCGTCCACGCCCAGCACCTTGCCGCTGTGACCGTTGCGGACCAGGAACCAGCCGTCCCCGCGGTCGAGCAACTGCCAGGCGTGGTCGCCGGTCGGCGTGTCGTCGAACTGCACCACCCGGGCGCTGTTGGCCGTGGACATGTTGTCCACGGCGAGCACCTTGCCGCTGTTCTTGTTCCGAATCCGCCGGAACGGCGGCTCCGGGGTCCACGGGCGGCCGTCCGGCGCGGCGGTCGGGAAGCTGCTGATCCGCAGCCGCGCCGCCCCCATCGGGACCAGCGTGACCGTCTCCACGGGGGCGGCGGACCGGGCCGGACTCGGCTGGAGCGGCGCGACCACGTGCTCATCGTCCGCGACCCACTCGGCGACACGGCGGGCCCGCGCCGTCATCCGTACGGGCGTGCCCTCCAGGGTGAACGGGTTGGCCGGGACCGCGCCCCCCGCCCGGACGAACTCCGGCACCGCGCCCGGCACCAGCCCGTAGTTCCACGGGGTGGTGGCGTGCACCTCGTACTCGGGGAAGGTGTCGTCGCCCGCGTACCGGACGTAGCGCTCACCGATCTTCAGCGCGTAGGTCAGCGGGCCGTGCGCCACGCTGACCGCGTTCTTGCCGCCCGTCCAGGTGCGTACCGTCGTGCGCTGGGGCAGCTTCAGGGCGACGATGTCGCCGTTCGCCCAGGTGCGGTCCACGGTGACGAAGGTAGGGCCCGGACGCGCGGCCACCGCCTGGCCGTTCACCGTGAGCACCGGGTCCGCGCACCAGCCCGGCACCCGCAGCCGCAGCGGGAAGCGGACCGGCTTGGGCGTGGAGAGGGTGAGCCGGACCGTCTCGCCGAAGGGGTAGTCGGTCTCCTCGGTGACGGTGACCCGCGTGCCCCCGGCCACGGTGGCCGTCACCTGGCTCGGCGCGTAGAGAGCCGCCGCCAGACCCTGGTCCGGGGTGACCAGCCACAGCTCCTCGGTGAAACAGGGCCAGCCCATGCCGTAGTTGTGCGGACAGCACCGGTAGTTGTCGACGCCGGGCTGGAACGACTGCATGGCGAAGCCGTTCTGGAACTGCCCCTGCGTCTTCGCCGCGTTGTCGAGGTCGACGCTGTTGGCGCTGGTGATGTAGTGCACCGCCTTGCCCTGCGGATCGAGCGCGGCGGGCAGCATGTTGAACGCCAGCTCCTCGCAGCGGTCCGCCCACACCGGGTCCCCGGTGACCCGGGTGAGCAGCTCGTGGCTGGCCATGAACTCGACGATCCCGCACGTCTCGAACCCCTGCCGCGGATCACCGAAACCGGCCCGCAGATTCTCGTCCCCGGCAAACCCGCCACCGGGGAACTGACCGTACACACCCAGCACTTGGTCGTACGTGCGGTACGTGGCACTCGTGTCCGAGGCCGAGCCGGAACGCCGGGCGTACTGGGCCGGTTCGCGGAAGCCCTGCGCGATGTTGACGTTGTGCGGGGAAGGCAGCGGGCCGGTCCAGTCGGCGCCCCACGTGTGCATCTTGTCGGCGAGGTCCAGCAGGAAGGCGTCGCCGGTACGGTCGTGCAGCCACAGCGCGACGTCGAGGCCGTCGCCCCAGCGGGTGGCGATCCAGCTGTGGTCGAAGGCGCCCTTGCCCTGGGCGTTCATGAAGGTCAGGAAGCGGGTCAGGAACGGGATGATCCGCTGGTCGCCCGCGTACTCCTGCCAGGTGCGCAGCGCCATCAGCAGCGGCAGGAACGGCCAGAAGTCGGGGCCGCCGTCCAGCGAGGTGCGCAAGCCGCGCGGGCCGAAGAACCCGTCGGACTGCTGGGTGGCCAGCACCGCGTCGATCCAGCGGCGGGCTCTGGCCAGCGCGTCGGCGTCCCCGGTGGCGATGGCGAGTGGGACGAAACCCCGTAGCCAGTAGGGCAGTTCTTCCCAGCCGGGCTTCTCGGGGTGCACCCAGCCGGAGTTGTCGAAGTCGAGGAAGTGCGAGCGCCGGTCGTAGCGCCCGCACAACCCGTCGAGCTGAAGTCTGAGCTGTCCGGCCAGCCAGCCGCGGGCGGTGATGCTGCCTGGCGCGAGCCTGGTGAAAGCGGCCGGTGCGAGGGCTCGGGCGGCGCCGGGGGCGGCGTACGCGAGGGGGCCGGACAGTGCGGCCGAGCCCAGCGCCAGCGCGCCGCCGGCCAGGAAGTGACGTCGAGGGAGGGACATGCGGGCGCTCCTGGGGGTGAGTCCGGCATGGGGACACGCGGCCCGCCCCCACGGGGGAGCGGGCCGCGCGGTAGGTCAGGAGGTGCAGGTGAGCGTGCCGTTCTCGGCGCCCTTGATCAGCGCCTCGTGCGCGGCGTGCAGTCGCTTGGTGTCGGCCTTGAGGACCTTGCGGTCATAGGTGAGGAGGCCGTTCAACTCGCCCTCGACGTCCGTGATCTGGGTGTACACGGCGCCGTTGCTGCCCTTGCAGGCCGCGAGCTGCTCGACCTCCTTCAGCCGGTCGAGGTAGACGTCGGTGTACGTCTCCGGGGTCACGCCGACATAGGTCATCTGGACCGGGAAGGCGTGTCCGGGGACACCCAGGCCGAGGCCGCCGTACTCGCCGCTGACCAGGGCCCTGCGGCCGTCCGCCTGCGGGACCTGGGGGCTGGGGTAGCCGTGGGCGTCGGCGATGTCGCCGTTGCCGCCGTCCACCGCGCCGCAGCAGTTCAGGCCGCTCATGTTGTTGACCAGCCGGGTCGGGTCGAGGGACTTGGCGTAGTCCGCGATCCGCGCCTGGTCGTACTGGCCCCAGCCCTCGTTGAAGGTGACCCACATGACCACCGACGGGTGGCTGTCGTGCTGGAGGATCATCTCCTTCAGCTCGTGCTCGTACTCGGTACGGGCCGTCGCCGACGGGTTGACCGTGTTCATCGCGGGCATGTCCTGCCAGACCATGAGGCCCAGCTTGTCCGCCCAGTAGTACCAGCGGTCCGGCTCCACCTTGATGTGCTTGCGCACCGAGTTGTAGCCGAGCTGCTTGTGCACCTTCAGGTCGTAGGCGAGCGCGTCGTCGGTCGGCGCGGTGTGCAGGCCGTCCGGCCAGAAGCCCTGGTCCAGGGTGGCCATCAGGAACTCCGGCTTGCCGTTGAGCAGGACGCGCTGCTTGCCGTCCACCGTCTTGACCTCGACCGAGCGCATACCGAAGTAGCTGCCCACCCGGTCGGTGTCGTTGCCGCGGCCCACGGTGACCTTCAGCTGGTACAGGTGGGGGTCGTCCGGGGTCCACAGGTGCGGGCGGGGGACCGGCACCGAGAACGCCTTGCCACCGCTGCCGCTCGCCCGGCCGACCTCGCGGTTGCCGTCGTAGGCCACGGCCGTGACCGGCACGCCGTCCCGGACACCGCGCACGCTCACCGAGACCGAGCGGTTCGCCAGGTCGGGGGTGGTCTTCACGTCCTCGGCGCGGTCCCGGCCGACCGGCTCCATCCACACCGTCTGCCAGATACCGGAGCTGGGCGTATACCAGATGCCGCTGGGGTCGAGGCGCTGCTTGCCCATCGGCGGGTTCTCGCCGTTCGCCGAGTCGGTCGGGTCGTAGACGCCGACGATCAGCTCCTGGAGGCCGCCGTTCTTCCGCAGCGCGTCGGTGACGTCCAGGCTGAACCGGTCGTAACCGCCCTTGTGCTCACCGACCTTCTTGCCGTTGACGTACACCACGGCCTGCCAGTCCACCGCGTCGAAGTTGAGCTGGAGGCGGCGCGTGCCGTGCACCTGCCAGTCGGCGGGCACGGTGAAGGTCCGCTTGTACCACATGCGGTCCTCGTGCCGTTCGATCCCGGAGAGCTGGGACTCGACGGGGTAGGGCACCAGGATCTTCTCGCCCAGCTTCTTCTTGCCGGTGGGCGGCTGCTCGCCCGCCTCGGCGCCCGCGAACTCCCAGGTGCCGTTGAGGTTCTTCCACTTGTCGCGGGTCAACTGCGGCCGCGGGTACTCCGGATGGGCGTTGGTGGGGCTCACCTGGTCGGCCCAGGGGGTGCGGAGCTGGTACGTGGAGTGGTTGCTGCCCGTGCTCCAGAAGTCGGCGACCGCGACGCCGTCGGTGCCGGTCAGGCCGCCCTTGCCGTCGTAGCGCAGGTCCGCATAGCCGCCGTGGCCGCCGACCACCGGCTCCGTCAGCGGGACGATCAGCCTGCTGGGGTCGGACGGGTCCAGCTTGGCGGTGCCGCGCGGCCAGGCGGAGCCACCGACATCGATGTCGAGGTGCTCGTCGAACCCGGCCGGGGGAGCGGCGAGCTGCTGGGCGAAGTCCAGAACCAGGGTCTTGCCGTCCGGCTGGATCGCCGAGTCCAGCGGGCCGTTGTAGGTGAACCCGTCCGGCAGGCTGAACGCCGACTGCGGGATCGCCTCCTTGGCACCGCCGGGCGGTGTCCAGCGCACATGCAGGTTGGAGCCGCCGTAGTGCTCGAAGTACTCCACCTTGATGTCATAGGCGTGACCGGCTTCCAAGGTGACGGGCGCCGAGTTCTGCTCACGGTCCCAGTCGTCCACCCAGTGGTCGATGACCTCCTTGCCGTCGACCCACAGCCGGAAGCCGTTGTCGCCGGAGATCGAGAAGGTGTGCGCGCCGGTCTTCTCCGGGGTGAGGCGCCCGGTCCAGCGCACGCTCACGTCGTCCTGCTGGCCGGTGCGGGCCTTCAGACGGGGTTCGAGGTCGGGGAAGTCGAGCGAGGGGTCGAAGGCGGTCGCCTTCAGCGTGGCGAAGTCGAAGGCTCCGGACGCCGACTGGGTGTAGTACTCACCCTTGAGACCGTGGGCCTCGGCCGGCCCGTCGGCCTTCGGCGCGGCCGGTGATGCCGGGGACGCCTGGGAGGCGGCGGCGCCGGAGACCACGAGCGTCAGGGCGGTGAACGCGGAGGCCAGCCAGCGGTGCGGGCGGGACCTGCGGCGAGAGGATGGTGGCACGAGTACCTCCGGGGGAAACGGAGTTGCGGGTGCGTGCTCTGCCCGTGCTCCAGCACATCTTGTATAACGTTGGAAACAAGGGCAGTTGGCATGAGAACACGCCTCCTGCGCTCTGTCCAGGTGTCTGACACGAGGCGTGGGAGGACTGAGGATGCACGTGAGTCTGAAGGACGTGGCCGAACGTGCGGGGGTCTCCGTGAAGACCGTCTCGAACGTGGTCAACGACTATCCGCACGTCACCCCGGCCATGCGGGCCCGCGTCCAGTCGGCCATCGACGAGCTGGGCTACCGGCCGAATCTGACCGCCCGTCATCTGCGCAAGGGCCGCACCGGAATCATCGGCCTGGCCGTGCCCGAACTCGGCAACTCCTACTTCGCGGAGCTCGCCGGTGCCGTCATCGACGCCGCCGCCCAGCACGAGTACACCGTCCTGCTCGACCACACCCAGGGTCGCCGCGAACAGGAGATCCTGGTCTGCCAGGGCTTCCGCGCCCGGGTCATGGACGGCCTGATCCTCAGCCCGCTGGAGCTGGAGACCGAGGACCTGGCCGCCCGCCGCGACGACGCCCCGCTGGTCCTGCTCGGCGAGCGCCGCTACGACCTGCCCTACGACCACATCGTCATCGACAACATCGCCGCCGCCCGCGCCGCCGTACGCCATCTGCTCGCCCTCGGCCGCCGCCGCATCGCCTTCCTCGGCGCCCGCCGGGACCGCTCCCACCAGCCCGCCCACCTGCGGTTCATCGGCTGGCAGGCCGAACTGGCCGCCTCCGGGGTGGTGGTGGACGAACGGCTGGTGGCCACCACCACCGGCTGGGGCCACGAGGACGGCGCGCGCGCCATGGCGGAGCTGCTCGACTCCGGCGAGCGCCCGGACGGGGTGTTCGCCTACAACGACCTGGTCGCGCTGGGTGCGATGCGGGTGATGTCCGAGCGGGGCCTGCGGGTGCCCGAGGACATCGCCGTGGTCGGCTTCGACGACATCACCGAGTCCCGGTACGCCGCCGTCACCCTCACCACCGTCTCCCCGGACAAGGAGGCCATCGCCCGGCTCGCCGTCGAGTCCGTCGTCGGGCGGCTCAAGGGTGACCAGAACCAGGAGACTCCCCGAGCCGCGCGCCTGCTCCAGCCCGGCTTCACCCTGGTGGAACGGGAGAGCACCCTCGGACGGCGTCCGCACTCGTTCTGACCAGCGTAAATCCCGTGTCACAAGCCCCAGTTGGCGCTGGTATCGGTTCGGTGTCGCCCGGCGCAAGGTGTTTACACGGCACTTCCAACGATGTAAAAAGCATCCTGATCTGGTCACGGCCGGACGGCCTTCCGCAGTCCCGAAGTGGGGTAATCCGCATGAAGCCGCACTCCCGCACCACCACCAGAAACATCCTCGCCATGGGGCTCGTCGCCGGGCTGGCGCTCGTCACCGGCTGCACCAAGTCCGAGAGCGACAACTCAGCCCCCACGCAGTCGAGCAGCGCGGGCGACGACGCGGGCAAGCAGGTCGCCGAGAGCGGCGGCGGCAAGACCTGCGCGATCGGCGACTACGGCGCCGACACGCTCGACCTGAAGAACGCCACCGTCGGCTTCTCCCAGTCCGAGAAGGAGGCCAACCCGTTCCGCATCGCGGAGACCGCCTCCATCAAGGCCGAGGCCGAGAAGCGTGGCATCAAGCTGCTCACCGCCAACGCCCAGTCGCAGTTCTCCAAGCAGATCAGCGATGTGCAGGACCTCATCGCCAAGGGCGCCAAGCTGCTCGTCATCGCCCCGCTGAACTCCGACGGCTGGGAGCCGGTGCTCCGGTCCGCCCAGGCCAAGAAGATCCCGATCATCACCATCGACCGGCAGATCAACGCGGCACCCTGCAAGGACTACGTCAGCTTCATCGGCTCCGACTTCGTCGCCCAGGGGCGCCGCGCGGCCGACCAGCTGATCGAGGCCACCGGCGGCAAGGGCGAGATCGCCATCCTGCTCGGCGCGGCCGGCAACAACGTCACCACCGAGCGGACCAAGGGCTTCGAGGACCGCGTCAAGGAGAAGGCCCCCGGACTCAAGGTCGTCTTCAAGCAGACCGGCGAGTTCACCCGCGAGAAGGGCCAGTCGGTCACCGAGCAGCTCATCCAGTCCAAGCCCGGCATCAAGGCGATCTACGCCGAGAACGACGAGATGGGCCTCGGCGCCGTCAACGCCCTCAAGGGCGCGGGCAAGAAGCCCGGCGCCGTGAAGATCGTCACCATCGACGGCACCCGTAACGCCGTGCAGGGCATCGCGGACGGCTGGATCAGCGCCGTCATCGAGTCCAACCCGCGCTTCGGGCCGCTCGCCTTCGCCACCCTGGACTCCTTCACCCAGGGCAAGCCCGTCGGTGAGGACATCGTCATCCAGGACAGCCAGTACACCGGCGCCAACGCCAAGGCCGACCTGAACAAGGCCTACTGAGCGCCCACTTCGACCGGGCGCCGAGAACCCTCCGAAGGTTCTCGGCGCCCCGAGCAGGCACGTCGCCCATGACCCCATGGAGAGCAGCCGTGACCGCACCACCCGACGAAGTCCTCGCCGTCACCGGCCTGACCAAGCGCTTCCCCGGTGTACTGGCCCTCGACGACGTGACGTTCACCCTGCGGGCGGGCCAGACCCACGCCCTGGTCGGCGAGAACGGCGCGGGCAAGTCCACCCTGATCAAGGTCCTCACCGGGGTGTACCGCCCCGACGAGGGCGAACTGCGCCACCAGGGCGAGGCGGTGGCCTTCCCCACCCCGCTCGCCGCGCAGCACGCCGGGATCTCCACGATCTACCAGGAGGTCAACCTCATCCCCCTGATGAGCGTGGCCCGCAACCTCTTCCTCGGCCGCGAGCCCCGCACCCGACTCGGCCTGATCGACTTCGCCCGCATGCACCGCGAGGCGCGGGACACCATGGCCGAGTACGGCGTCCACGTCGACGTACGCCGCCCGTTGCGCGAACTCGGCGTCGGCGCCCAGCAGATGGTCGCCCTCGCCCGTGCCGTCTCCGTCGACGCCCGCGTGGTCGTCATGGACGAACCCACCTCCTCGCTCGAACCCCGCGAGGTGGAAACCCTGTTCGGGGTCATCCGGCGGCTGCGCGAACAGGGCATCGCCGTGCTGTACGTCAGCCACCGCATGGACGAGCTGTACGCCATCTGCGACACGGTCACCGTGCTGCGCGACGGCCGCCTGGTGCACACCGGCCCGCTCGCCGAGACCGGCCGCCTCCAGCTGGTCTCCCTGATGCTGGGCCGCGAGATGGGCGAGGTCCGCGCCGAGGGCGTCACCAAGTTCACCGGCAGCCACGACGCCGGGTCCCAGCCCGTGCTCAGCGCGCGCAATCTGAACCAGCGCCACCAACTGCACGACGTCTCGCTGGACATCCGCCCCGGTGAAGTCGTCGGCCTCGGCGGACTGCTCGGCTCCGGGCGGACCGAGACCGCCAAGGCCATCGCGGGCGCCCTTCCGCTCGGTGCCGGTGAGGTCACCGTGGACGGGCAGCGCGTGCGCACCGGGTCGGCCGCGGCAGCGATCCGGGCCGGGATCAGCCTGCTGCCCGAGGACCGCAAGACCGAGGGGATCGTGCCGGGTCTGTCCGTCCGGGAGAACATCGCCCTGGCCGCGCTGCCCCGCATGTCCCGCTTCGGGCTCGTCTCCGAGGCCAAGGTCGACGCCGTGGTCGACACCTTCATGAAACGGCTGCGGATCAAGGCCGCGAGCCCCCACCAGAAGGTCGGCGAACTCTCCGGCGGCAACCAGCAGAAGGTGCTGCTGGCCCGCTGGCTGGCCATGCACCCCAAGGTGCTGCTGCTCGACGAGCCGACCCGCGGCATCGACATCGGCGCCAAGGCCGAGGTGCAGAAACTCATCGACGAACTCGCCGAGAACGGCCTCGGCGTGCTGCTGATCTCCTCCGACGTGGAGGAACTCATCGAAGGCTCCGACCGGGTGGTGGTGCTCCGGGACGGCTCGGTCGTCGGCGAGCTGACCGGGGACGAGGTCGGCGCCGACCAGCTCCTGCGGGCCATCGCCGAGGCCGCCGAGGAGGAGGCGCCCCACCATGACTGAACTCGCCCTGGACAACCGGACGCTGCCCGACCGGTCCACGGTCGTCGGCTGGCTCCAGAACTACGGCGTCTACCTGGGCCTCGCCGTCCTGCTGCTGTTCAACGTGTTCTTCACCGACCACTTCGTCTCCGGCGAGAACTTCCGCACCCAGGCCGTCCAGGTCTCCCCGGTGCTGATCGTCGCCCTCGGCATGGCGCTGGCCATCGGCACCGAGGGCATCGACCTCTCCGTCGGCGCCGTGATGGCCCTGGCCACCTCCGTCACCTCCCTCTACCTCGGCTACGGACCCTGGATCGCCCTGCTGGCCGCGCTGGTCGGCGGTGCCGTCATCGGCGTGGCCAACGGTTCGCTGATCGCGTTCGTCGGCGTCCAGCCCATCGTCGCCACCCTCGCGCTCATGGTCGGCGGCCGGGGCATCGCCCTGGTGCTGCTGCCCCAGCTCAAGGACGTACGCGACCCCGCCATGGCCACCCTCGGCTCCGGCAGCGTGGTGGGCATCCCCTACCTCGCGCTGATCGCGGCCGCTCTCGCCCTGATCGTCGGCTTCGTGGTGCGCCGGACCACCTTCGGGCGCAGGCTCCTCGCCATCGGCGACAGCCGCCCCGCCGCCCAGCTCGCCGGACTCCCCGTGCACCGGGTCCTGATCACCGTCTACGTCTGCTCGGGCATCCTCGCCGCCGTCGCCGGGTTCCTCGCCACGGCCCGGCTCCAGGCCAGCGACCCCAGCTCACTGGGCAACCTGATGGAACTGTCCGCCATCACCGCCGTCGTCGTCGGCGGCACCCCGCTCACCGGCGGACGCGTACGCATCGGCGGCACGGTGGCCGGCGCCGTCCTCATCCAGCTCCTGACGGCCACCCTGATCAAACACGACCTGCCCTCGTCCTGGACCCAGATCGCCCAGGCCGTGGTGATCGTGCTCGCGGTGTACGCGGCACGGGAGAGGGGGAAGCGGTGATGCCCAGCACCAAGGAACACCCCACCGCCGCCGGACGGACCGCACCCGCCCCCGGCGACACCGCCCGGCGCGGCGACCGGGTGGCAGCCCTCGCCCAGCGACACGGCGCCCTCGTGGCCCTCGTCGCCCTCGCCGCGGTGGCCTCGCTGTCCTTCGACTCCTTCGCCACCGGCGACAACCTCGGCAACATCGCGGTCTCCTCGTCGTTCCTCGCCACCGTCGCCCTCGGCATGACCTTCGTCATCGTCAGCGGCGGCATCGACCTCTCCGTGGGCTCCGTGTTCGTCCTCGGCGGTGTCCTCGCCGCCTGGGGCTCCCAGTACGGCACCGCCGTCGCGCTGCTGCTGCCGCTGGTGGTGTGCGCCGCGATCGGCCTCGTCAACGGGCTGCTGGTGGCCCGTACCGGGCTCGCGCCGTTCATCGTCACCCTCGCCTCGATGCTCGCCGCGCGCGGGCTCATGCTGGCCATCACCGACGAGGGCGCCAAGACCTTCCTGGTCGACCCGGACTCCGTCTTCGCCTCCCTCGGCCAGGGCAAGCTGCTCGGCATCGGAACTCCCGTGTGGATCACGGCGGTTCTGTTCATCGGCGGTGCCGTGCTGCTGCGGAGCACCCGGTTCGGGCAACGGGTGTACGCCGTCGGCGGCAACGAACAGGCGGCCGCGCTGATGGGCGCCCCCGTCGCCCGCACCAAGATCAGCGTGTACACCCTGTCCGGGCTGCTCGCCGGTCTCGCCGGGGCGCTGAACGCGGCCTACCTCGCATCCGGTGTCACGATCCTCGGCTACGGCATGGAGCTGGACGCCATCGCCGCCGTCGTCATCGGCGGCACCCTGCTCACCGGCGGCCTCGGCTACGTCAGCGGCTCCCTCGTCGGCGTGCTGCTGCTCAAGGTCATCCAGAACGTCATCAACCAGATCGGCTCCCTCGACTCTGCCTACCAGCAGGTGGTCAGCGGGGCGTTCCTCGTCCTGGTCGTCGTCGCCCAGACCTGGCTGGCCAGGCGGCGCCGGGTCGGCTGAACGCCTCGTCGGACCGCAGGGCTCACCCGGCCGCGGTCAGCGCCGCCAGCGCGCTCGCCTGGGTCCGCCAGTCCACCTGGTTCGGACCGGTACCGGCCCACCGCTGGCCCAGCCGGTTCAGCGGGTCCCGGTCCTTGGCCCACACCGAGTCGGCCTGCCGCACCAGATATGCGCGGTAGGCCGACGAGCCGGTGGCCGACGCCAGATCGGCCAGATGCCGCACGAAGACGCCCTTGAACTGCTTCTGGTTGTCGTCGCAACTCGCGCCGCCCACGTCGCACGACTCGGTCAGCACTCCGTCACGGGTCAGCGCGGGGGAGGACAGCGCGGCGTCCGCCAGCCGCTTCGCGGTGTCGAGATAGCGGCTGTCACCGGTCGAACGCCACAGCTCGGTGAGGCCGCCGATCGCCAGCCCCTGGTTGTAACTCCACACCGTCTGACCGTTGTTGGCGCACCCGCTGGTCAGCCCGTCGTTCACCAGGCCGGAGGAGTTGATCAGCCCGCTGCGCAGATACCAGTCACCGGCGGTCACCGCCCGGGTGCCCCACACCGTGTCCCCGGCGAGCCGCTGGTGCAGCGCCGACGTCAGCCACAGATACAGGCCGCTGGTCACCGCGTTCTTGTACGTGCGCTCCCGGTCCCACCACACCCCGCCGCCGCAGGTGCCGGTGTCCCAGAACCCCCGCACGTAGTCGGTGATGGTCACCGCCTCGTCCAGATAGCGCCGCTCGCCCGTCTGGTCGTACGCCGCCACCCAGGCGATCGCCCACCAGGCAGCGTCGTCCACCGCCCGGCTGATGAAGTGCCCCTCCACCGGGTCCGAACTACGGCCGCCCGCCGGGAAGACACCCTTGTTCTGCTCGAAGGTCCGCGCGAGAGCCCAGTCGTAGTCGTGCCGTCCCGTGGCCCGCGCGAAGTCGGCCACCGAGGTCAGCGCCACCGCCGAGTTCCACCAACTGCTGCGCCACCAGCCCTCGTCGGTCCGGTACGACGCCATCAGCGCGTCCGCCGCGCCCCGCGCCCGCGTCGGTGCCGGGCGCGCCCACGCGGTGCAACTCCCGTCCTGGTGCGCCGACTCACGTCCGCAGGCGCGAACAGCACCGCCGTACAGCAGCCCACGTGGGTCCCGCGTGGCGAACATCGCCGTACGCGTCGCGGAGGACCCGGACGGCACGCTGGTCCGGCCGAGCGAGGAGCCCTCCGGCCAGCTCGCGCCCTCGTCCCAGGAGCGGTCGAGCCAGATCTCGTCGCCCGCGCCGCCGTTCTCCAGCACACCCCACGCCATGCCGTTCGCCTGGTCCATGTGCAGGCTGATGGTGCGCCCGTACAGCGTGGTCGCGGGCACCGGACGTTCGTCACGGGCCGCCGTGGCCGGGTCGGCGCCGTCGCAGGAGGTGCCGTCGCACACCCGTGGGCGGAACCAGTCCGTGCAGGTCACCCCGGCCGCGTCGGCGCAGGCCCGGACCCAGCCGCGCCGGTGGGCGACCGGGTCGGTGACGTTGTACATCAGCGTCCGGGTGCCGGTCCACGAGGCGGGGATGCTCGCCTTCCCCAGCAGCCCGTCCCAGCTCGCGCCCCGGTCCCATGACCGGTCCAGCCACACCGCGTCACCCTGCTTGCCCTGGTCGACACTGGCCCAGGCCATGCTGTCCGGCTCGGAGACATGCAGTCGGAGGAGACGGCCGTTGACGGTCCGGTCCGGCACCGGGAACGACTCCTGGCGGGCCTTGGACGGATCGAGTGTGTCGCAGGAGAGCGCGCACACGGTCGTCGCGGCGCGCGCGGGGGAGGGGAGCGCGAGCACTCCGCCGAGCGCGAGCGCCAGGGCGAGCAGCGCGCCGAGGAAACGGGGTCTGTGAACCGGCATGGCGAGTCCTCCAACGTTGAACAAGCCCAGTCAGTTGCACGACAGCACCGAGGGGGAGGGCTGTACAGCAGCAAAAGCAGCCACAGACGGAAGCAGCCACAGCCGGAACCGGACGGAACACCTGTCGCGCGCGCCGCACGCCAACTACCCTGACAACGCTGTCGGTTCGCACCCTGGACACGTGAAAGCGGAGCGTGGTGTCATGCCGGGGAGCCGTGTTTACAACGTTGTATCGCTGTATCGCACCTGTGCTGCACCCCGTCGTCTCCGCATGTCCGTCGCGCTCGACGAGAGCGCCACCGCCCCCAGGAGCGTGCCGTGCGACCACCCTTCCCCCGTACCCTCCGCCCGCCGCGCGGACCGGTCATCGCCCTCGTCCTCGCATGCGCGGGTGTCGCGCTCGCCCCCGTCGGCGCCGACGCCGCCACCCCGGCCGCCAAGGCCCGCTCGGCCACCGTGACGGTGCCGGGCGCCCGGTTCCAGGTGCTGTCCCCGACCCTGATCCGCACCGAGTACGCCGGGGACGACAAGTTCGAGGACAGCGCCACCTTCAACGCCATCGGCCGGAACGCCTTCACCCCGCCCGCCTACACCTCCTCCGTGAAGGACGGCGTCCTCACCGTCACCACCAGCGCCCTGACCCTGCGCTACAAGGTGGGGTCCGGACCCTTCACCGCCGACAACCTGACCGTCCGCCTGAAGGCCGGGCAGCAGCAGGTGCAGGCGAGCCCCTGGCAGCGCCCCGACTGCGCGGTGGGCACCCTGTGCGAGGCCGAGGGCCAGCTCCACGACGGCCCCGGTGTCGCCATCGACCACACCGGATACACCGGCAAGGGCTTCCTCGCGGGCTTCGACGTCACGAACAACTCGCTGACCACGGACGTACGTTCACCGGAAGCGGGCGCCTTCGAGTACGCCGTCCGGTACGCCAACGCGGTCGGCTCCGACGGCCGCCGCGAGACCCGCACCCTCAGCCTCAGCGTGGACGGCGGCGCGGCCAGGACGTTCAGCCTCCCGGCCACCGCCGACTGGAACACCTGGGGCGTGGCCCGGCTGCCCCTGACCCTCGGCGCCGGAAGCCACACCGTACGGCTCCAGCGCACCGCCACCGACTCCGGCAACGTCAACATCGACAGCGCGGCCCTGGTGAAGCCGGGCGCCGACTACCCGGCGCGGGACCGCACCGCCGTCCCCGCCTGCGCGTTCGGCACCAGCTGCGAGGCCGAGGACGGCCTGCTCGCGGGCACCGCGGTCATCGCCACCGACCACCGGGGGAACTCCGGCGACGGCTTCGCCGCCGAGCTGAACAAGGACGCCTCCCTCACCCGCCGCGTGACCGACGTACCCCGCGACGGCACCTACCGCCTCCACCTGCGCTACGCCAACGGCACCGGCGGCGACGGCCGCCACGAGAAGCGCAGCGTGCAGGTCCGCACCGGCACCGGCACCCCGGCGACCCTCACCCTCGACCCGACCGACAACTGGGACACCTGGCAGACCGTTTCCACCACCGTCCAGTTGAAGGCCGGCGCCAACGACGTCACCCTCGCCTGCCCCGACACCGCCAGCTGCCACGTCAACGTCGACACCCTCGCCGTCACCGCCACGGCCGACCCCGCCCCCGCGCCGCACTTCGCCCTCGGCGGCTACCGCCGCAGCCTCGACGGGCTCGACGGCGACAACGACCCCAGCCCCCGCACCACCCCCGGCCTACTGCACCGCGACGGCTGGCATCTGCTGGACGACACCCCCTCCGCCGTCTACGACTCCCGCACGGGCAAGGCCACTTCGCGCGCCGCGCATGCCGGGAAGCCCTACCAGGACGGCTACCTCTTCGGCTTCGGCCACGACTACAAGCAGGGCCTCACCGACCTCGCCACCCTGACCGGCCCGCCCGCGCTGCTGCCCCGCTGGGCCTACGGCGTCTGGTACTCCGAGTACATCGACCGCACCGCGAAGGACTACCAGGGCACCATCCTGCCCGCCTTCCGCGCCGCCGGGGTTCCGCTCGACGTGCTCGTCACCGACACCGACTTCAAGGCGCCCAACACCTGGAGCGGCTGGAACTTCGACCCGGCCAAGTACCCCGACCCCAAGGGCTTCTTCGACTGGTCCACCGCGCAGGGGCTGCACAACACCCTGAACGTGCACCCCAGCATCCTGGAGTCCGACCCGCAGTACGCCAAGGCCCAGGAGACCGCCAAGGGCAAGCTGAGCAAGGGCGGTTGCGCCGGTTCGGCGGGCTCGGAGTGCCGTACCTTCGACTTCGGCGACCCGGACCAGCTCAAGGCGTACCTCGATCTGCACCGGCCCTTCGACCGCGCCGGGAACGACTTCTGGTGGCTGGACTGGTGCTGCGACGCCTCGCGCTCCTCGCAGCCCGGTGTCACCCCGGACGCCTGGATCAACCAGAAGTACGCCGGTCTCACGGCCGAGACCGCCGAGCGTCCCTTCGTGCTCTCCCGTGCCTACGGTTCCCTCCAGGCGGGCGGCTACAGCGGTGGCGTCGGACTGCCCACCGGACCCTGGGCCGACAAGCGCAGCACGCTCCACTTCTCCGGCGACACCGCCTCCACCTGGGGCACCCTGAGCGCCGAAGTCGGTTACACACCGGGCGAGTCCGCCGCCACCGGCATGGCCGCCATCAGCCATGACATCGGGGGCCACAACGACGGACACGGCATCCCCGGCGCCGAGACCTACACCACCGACGACGGCCGCACCCACCGCACCACCAAGCTGCCCGACGACCTGTACGCCCGCTGGGTCCAGTTCGGCACCTTCCAGCCCATCGACCGCCTGCACAGCAACCACAGCGACCGGCTGCCCTGGCAGTACGGCGACGCGGCCCGCGACTCCGCCACCAAGTTCCTCCGGCTGCGCGAGGCCCTCGTCCCGTACACGTACACCCTCGCCCAGCAGGCCGCCACCACCGGCGTCCCCCTCGTCCGCCCCCTCTACCTCGACCACCCCGAGGACGAGGCCGCCTACACCAGGGCGGGCAGCGAGTACCTGTACGGCCCCGACATGCTGGTCGCCCCGGTCACCACGCCCGGCACCAGCACCACCACCTCCGTCTGGTTCCCCCAGGGCACCTGGACCGACTACTTCACCGGCCGCACCTACACCGCGGGCACCGGCGGCGCCACGTACGACGTGACGACCACCCTGGACACCATGCCGGTGTTCGTCCGCGCCGGAGGCATCGTCACCACCCGCACCGGCAACGCCGCCCACGACTCCGGCACCCCGCTCGACCAGGTCGGCGTCACCGTCGCCACCGGCGCGCCGGGCGCCTTCACCCTCTACGAGGACGACGGCGTCAGCACCCCCGCCCGCCATCGCTCGGCCACCACCCGCATCACCTACACCGACCGCACCCTGCGCATCGCCCCCACCCACGGCACCTACAAGGGCGCCCCGAACCGGCGCACCTGGACCGTCACCTTCCAGGGCCTCACCAAGCCCCCGGCCCACGTCACCGCGAACGGCACCACACTCGCCCCCACCGCCTGGCAGTGGGACGCCACGGCCCACACCCTGAAGATCACCACCCCGAGGACGAGCGTCCACCAGCCGGTGTCGGTCTCCTACCGGTAGCCGGTACCGCACAATGAGGGCCCGCGCTGCGACACGGCGCGGGCCCTCTTCCGAGTGACCCGGCGCCGACGAGCGGCCCGGCCACCGCCCGAGCGAGGGACGTCCGGGGCAGCCTGGGCGCCATGTCTCATCACCTCAGCGGCCCGGACCTGCGCCCACCCCTGGGCGACGCCCGGCTGGACATGACCGACCTGTTCGCCTTCACGGTCCCGGACGACCGCACCGTACTCATCCTGAACGCGCACCCCGCCGTCCCCAAGGAGGGTGCCGCGCTCCACCCCGACGCGGTCTACCGGATCAACGTCGACACCGACGGCGACCACCAGGCGGACATCGCGTTCAGCTTCGTCTTCTCCCCGCCACGGGACGGTCATCAGACCGTGAGCGTGTACCGGGCGACCGGTCAGCAGGCCCGTGACCACGAGGCGGCGGGCGAGGAGATCATCAAGGACGCGCCCGTCGCCCTCGGCGCCGAGCCCCAGGTGGTCACCGCCGGGCCGTACCAGTTCTCCGCCGCGCTGCGCAGCGACCCCTTCTTCGCCGACCTCGAAGGCATCGCCAACCAGTTCCAATGGACCGGGAAGGACTGGGGCGCGGACAAGAACGTCTTCAGCATCGCGCTGGAGATGCCCAGTTCGGAACTGGGCCCGGACCCGGTCATCGGCGTGTGGGGGCGGGTGAGCCTCCGTACGGACGGTGAGCTGAAGTCCGTCGACCGCGGCGCCCACCCCTCGCTGACCGCCTACTTCAACCCCGAGAACAGCGCCAAGACCGCGTACAACGAGGGCGAGCCCGCCCAGGACCGGGACACCTACCTGCGGCAGTGGACCGAGGTGCTCCAGCACATCGGCGGCTACGACCCGGCGGCCGCCGAGGAGACCCTGCGCACGGTCCTGCCGGACATCCTCCGCCTCGACCGCTCCCGGCCCGCGGCCTATCCCAACGGACGCACCCCCACCGACGACATCACCTCCGCCCGGCTGACCATGGTCTCCGGCGGCAAGATCACCAGCGACCACATCGGCCCGCACACCGACCTGTCGGACCAGTTCCCCTACCTGGGCACCCCGCACGCCGAACCAGCCAGCCTCTGACTGGCCCCGGCCGCACGGGAGATGGCCCGCGCGCCGACACCGCGCGGGCCTCCACTACCCTCGGACCCGGACCAGAAGAAGCCGACCGAGGGGAAGACCTTGACCGACTACCGGGATGGCGTGGTCGTCTACTGGCGGCCGTTGTGCCCGTTCTGCATCAAGCTCCGGCTCCGCCTCCGCCTCGCCCGGCTGCCCCGGACCGAGGTCAACATCTGGCGCGACCCCGACGCGGCCGCCTTCGTCCGCCTGGCGGCCGACGGCAACGAGACCGTCCCCACCGTGACCGTGGCGGGCAACGCCATGGTCAACCCGTCGATGAGAGAGATCCGCGAGGCCGTCCGCCGGCACGCCCCGCATCTGCTCAAGCCGACGCGCTGACCCGCTGCTCGCCCGACCCCCGCACGATCAGCCGGGTCGGCACCGTGACCGTACGGGCGCGCGAGCGGTCGCCGTCCAGCCGGGCCAGGGCCGTGACGGCCGCCGTACGGCCGATCTCCTCCGGGTTCTGGGCGACCACCGTCAACGCGGGCTCCAGCGCCTCGGCGAGCGCGACATCGTCGAACGCGACCACCGCCACGTCCTTGCGGCCGCTGCGGGCCAACTGCGCGACCACGCCGAGGGCCACGATGTTGTTGCCCGCGAACAGCGCGGTCGGCGGGTCGGGGAGGGCCAGCAGCCGCGCCGTCGCCTCGCCCGCGTCGTCCTGGTCGTGGGCGCTGGCGACCAGCAGCCGGTCGTCGGGCAGCCCCGCGTCCCGCAGCGCCTCCCGGTACCCGGCCAGCCGCTCCCGCCGGGTGTACAGCCGGGTCGGCAGGTCCCCGACGAAGCCGATCCGCCGATGCCCGTACCCGACCAGATGCGCCACCCCGGCACGGGCGCCCTCGCGGTTGGAGCTGACCACGCAGTCCGTCGCCAGCCCCGCCCCCGGCCGGTCCACGAACACCACCGGCAGCCCCACCGCCCGGTGCGGCCGCAGATGGGCGTGGTCGGCGCCCACCGACGGCACCACCATCAGGATGCTGACCCGGCGCGCCAGGAACTTGTCCGTCAGCGCCCGCTCCCGGTCCGCGTCGTCCGCCGACGACCCCATCAGCAGCGTCAGCCCGCGCTCGCGGACGCAGTCCTCGATGCTGCCCGCCACCGCCCCGAAGAACGGGTTGCCGAGGTCCGGCACGACCAGCCCGATCGTGGTGTCCGGACCGCCGACCCGGATGTTGCGGGCCATCAGGTTCGGCTGGAAGCCGAGCCGCGCCACGGCCGCGAGCACCTGCTCCCGGGTCCGCGCCGAGGCGGGACCGTCCTCGTTGAGGACACGGGAGACCGTCTTGGCGCTCACCCCGACCTCGCGGGCGACATCGGCCAGGGTGGGGCGGCGGTTCGCGGCCATGCGGGACACGTCTCCTGTGCTCGTCGGCTCCGGCCGGGAACCCCCGGGCCGTGGAAGTCAGGTGGCCTGGACCCCGGCGGCCTTCGCGGCCTCGGAGTCCGCGACGACCGTACCTCCGCTCTCGTCCACCGTGAGCGCCCCGGTCATGATGGCGACCACCTCCGCCATCGAGTAGTCCGACGGCTTGATCACCGCCGCCCGGCGCCCCAGCCGGTGCACATGGACCCGGTCCGCGATCTCGAAGACATGCGGCATGTTGTGGCTGATCAGTACCACCGGCAGCCCCCTGTCGCGCACCCGCCGGATCAGGTCCAGCACCTGGCCGGACTCCTTCACCCCGAGCGCGGCCGTCGGCTCGTCCATCACCACGACACTGCGCGCCCACGCCACCGACCTGGCCACCGCGACCGCCTGCCGCTGCCCGCCGGAGAGCGTCTCCACGGCCTGGGTCAGCGAGCGCAGGCCGATCTTCAGATCGGCCATGTGCTCGGCGGCCTCCTGCCGCATCCGCTTCTTGTCCAGCATCCGGAAGACACTGCCCAGCACCCCGGGGCGGCGCAGCTCGCGGCCCAGGAACATGTTGGACGCGATGTCCATCGACGCCGCCACCGCGAGATCCTGGTGGACCGTCTCGATGCCGTGCGCACGGGCACTCTGCGGCCCGGTGAACCGGATCGGCTCGCCGTTCAGCAGGATCTCGCCCGCGTCCGGCACGATCGCCCCGGTCAGCGCCTTGATGAGGCTGGTCTTCCCGGCGCCGTTGTCCCCGATCACCGCCAGCACCTCACCGGGCAGCAGATCGAAGTCGGCACCGTCGATCGCGGTCACCTGGCCGTAGCGCTTGACCAGCCCGCGGGCCTGGAGGACGGGCGTGGGGGAGTCGGCGGCGGTCATCGGGCCTTCTTCCGGGAGATCTGGTCGACGGTCACCGCGAGGATCACCAGGACCCCGGTGATCAGCGTCTGGTAGATGGACGCGACCCCCATCAGCTGGAGGCCGTTGCGGAACACCCCGACGATCAGCACACCGATGAACGTGCCCAGCACCGAACCGCGCCCGCCGAACAGGGAGGTCCCGCCGATGACCACGGCGGTGATGCTGTCGAGGTTGTCCGTCTGCCCGGCCTGCGGATCACCCACGCCGGTACGGGAGATGAGCAGCAGCGCGGCCACCCCGTACAGCAGACCGGCGACCGTGTACACGCCGATGGTGAGCCGGGAGGTGCGGACGCCGTTCAGCCGGGCCGCCTCCACGCTGTTGCCGAGCGCGTACACGTGCCGTCCCCAGCCGGTGCTGCTCAGCGCGTAGGCGAACAGCAGGAACAGGGCGATGGTGACCAGCGAACCGTAGGTGATGTCGGTGTGGCCGAGCGGGAAGGTGCCGCCGAGCGCGGTCAGCGGGCCGGGCAGCTCGGTGACCGTCTGCTCCTCGGAGTAGATGTGGGTCAGCGCGAACGCCACGTTGAGCATGCCCAGGGTGACGATGAACGGCGGCAGCGGGATCTTCTCCGTCAACACCCCGTTCAGCAGCCCGAATCCGGCGCACACCAGCAGCCCCAGACCGATGGCGAGCAGCGGCGGCAGCGAACCCTCGGCGGCCATCCGGGCCATCATGATGCTGCCGAACGCCATCACCGCCCCGCACGACAGGTCGATCCCCGCCGTCAGGATGATCAGGGTCTGCCCGATCGCGAGCGTGCCCACGACCATGACCTGCTGCACGATCAGCGAGAAGTTCCCGCCGGTCAGGAACTGGTCGGTGGAGAAGGAGAAGAAGACACAGGCGATCAGGAGGGCGGCCAGGGGACCCGTGGTGGGTGCCGTGAGCAGTCGGCGCGCCGTGCTCGGCGCCGTGAGCCCGGCGTACGGCGTGGTCGTGGCGGTCATACGACGTCCTTGTCGAAGGGCTTGGCGGAGGTCGGGGGACTCGAGGGGACAGCGGGGGCGGCCGGTCCGGCGGGGGAGTGGCCGGGCCGGCCGCCCGGTCAGATGGGCCGGGGCCTCAGCCCCAGCAGTTGTCCAGGCCGTACGCGGTGTCCTTCGCGTCCACCCCGGACTGGGCCTTGTCGGTGATCAGGGTGACGCCGGTGTCGGTGTAACCGGACGCCTTCTTCCCGTCCTTGGCGTACGACACGACCGCCTTCACGCCCTCGGCGGCCATCTTGAGCGGGTACTGCTGCGAAGTCGCCGCGATCTTCTGGTCCTTGACCGCCTTGGTGCCGGTGCAGCCGCCGTCCACGGACACGATCAGTACGTCCTTCTCCCGGCCCTTCGCCTTCAGCGCGGTGTAAGCACCCAGCGCGGCGGGCTCGTTGATCGTGTAGACGACGTTGATGCCCGGCTCCTTCTGGAGGCAGTTCTCCATCGCCGTCTGCCCCTTGGTCTGGTCACCGGCGGTGTCCTGCGAGCACACCACGGACGGGTCCTTGGCGCCGACGCCGAAGCCCTTGAGGAACCCGTCGTGCCGCTGCACGCCCACCGAGACGCCCGGCGCCAGGTCGAGCGTGGCGATCTTCGCCTGCTTGCCCTTCATCGCGGCCTTGGCGTACTGACCGATCAGCTCGCCCGCCTTGAGGTTGTCCGTGGCGAACAGCGCGTCCACCGCGCTCTCCGGCTCGGTCGGCGTGTCCAGCGCGATCACCAGCACGCCCTTGGCGCGGGCCTTCGCCAGCGCGGGCACGATCGCCTTGGAGTCGCTCGGCGTGATCAGGATGCCCTTCACCCCGGACGCCACCATGTTCTCGATCGCGGTGACCTGACCGGCATTGTCCCCGTCGAACTTGCCCGCCGCCGTGAGCAGTTGGGCGCCGTTCTCCTTCGCCGACTTCTCCGCGCCCTCCTTCATCTTCACGAAGAACGGGTTGGTGTCGGTCTTGGTGATCAGCCCGACCTTGACCCCGCCCGAACCCGACGCGGACGACCCCGAACCGGAGCCGGAACCGCAGGCCGTGAGCGTCAGAGCCACGGCGCCCGTGCACGCGGCGACTCTCAGCAGGGACAGGTGCGGACGAGTGAAGCGAGACATGAACGACTCCTGCGGGATTGCGAGCGGCGCGGCCGGCATCGGAGCATGCCGTCCCGAGGTGTCATCGTTGACTTATGTCATCGTTGACACGTCATGGCGAGGATGATGGACGGCCGCTCACGGCGACGTCAATGCCCTGTGCCTGTCACAAATCGGCAACGTACGCGGCTTGTGCCGGGCGTCGTGAATCAGCCAACAAGCGCTGCCGCGCGAACCGTTGACGGGCCGGTGTCCCTGCCGCATCATCGACGCACCCGCTCGCTGTCATCGATGACATGAGTCAACGATGACATCTCCCGCCGACGCCAGGGACGACGGCACCGGCGGCCTGCCCACTCCTTCCCGGACCCGTGCGCCCCGCGCGTCACGCTCCGCCGCGGGGCCGACCGCAGCACAGGAGATGTCATGAGCTCGGTACGTGGAACGCGGCACGCCCGCGCCTGGCTGATCGCGGCGGCACTGTCCGCCTGCGCCCTGGCGGCCGCCTCGCTCACCCCGCCGGCGGCCGCCGCCGACGCACCGCCCTACACCGAGACCTACCGCCCCCAGTTCCACTTCACCCCCGAGAAGAACTGGATGAACGACCCCAATGGTCTCGTCTACTACCAGGGCGAATACCACCTCTTCTACCAGTACAACCCCAACGGCAACTCCTGGGGCGACATGTCCTGGGGCCACGCGGTGAGCACCGACCTCGTGCACTGGAAGCAGCTCCCGCTCGCCCTGTCCCACGACGACGAGGAGATGGTGTTCTCCGGCAGTGCGGTGATCGACCGGAACAACACCAGCGGCTTCGGCACGCCGGGCAACCCGCCGATGGTCGCCATCTACACCAGCGCCTTCAAGAGCGGCGGCAAGCAGGCGCAGTCCCTCGCCTACAGCACGGACCGCGGGCGCACCTGGACCAAGTACCAGGGGAATCCCGTACTGGACATCGGCTCCACCGAGTTCCGCGACCCCAAGGTCCAGTGGTACGCGCCGACCAGGAGCTGGCTGATGACGGTCGCCCTGCCCGCCGAGCGCAAGGTCCGCTTCTACACCTCCAGGAACCTCAAGGACTGGAAGCTGCTGAGCGACTTCGGTCCGGCGGGTGCCACCGGGGGTGTCTGGGAGTGCCCGGACCTGTTCCCGCTCCCTGTCGACGGCGACCCGCGCAAGGTCAAGTGGGTCCTGGTCACCAACGTCAACCCCGGTGCGGTGGCCGGGGGTTCGGGCACCCAGTACTTCACCGGCGACTTCGACGGCACCCGGTTCACCCCGGACGACGACGGCAGTTACACCCCGCCGCAAGGGGTGGTGGTCCAGGACTTCGAGGGGGTCGGCTTCGGCGACTGGACGGCCACCGGCACCGCCTTCGGCGCCGGACCGGCGACCGGCGCGGTGGACGGCCAGCAGACCGTCACCGGCTTCGACGGCAAGGGCCTGGCCAACAGCTTCCACGGCGGCGATCCGAGCACCGGCACCCTCACCTCGCCCGGCTTCACCGTGACCACCCCGTACCTGAACTTCAAGACCGGCGGCGGACGCCACCCGCACCAGCCCGGCACCGCCGTGGACCGCGGCCCCACCCCCGAGGGAACCGTCCTCGCCGACTTCGAGGGCGGCACGTACGGCGGCTGGACCGCGACCGGGGACGCCTTCGGCCCCGCACCGGCCACCGGCACCCTCCCCGACCAGCAGCAGGTCTCCGGGTGGCTCGGTGACGGCCTGGTCAACACCTACCGGGGCGGCGACACCGCCACCGGCACACTCACCTCACCCGAGTTCACCCTCGACAAGGACTACCTCGACTTCCTGGTGGGCGGCGGCAATCACCCGGCCACCGCAGCCAACCGCACCGCCGTCGAACTCGTCGTGGACGGCCGCACGGTACGCACCACCACCGGCCGCGACTCCGAGGCACTCGACTGGGCCTCCTGGGACGTACGCGACCTCAGAGGCAAACGGGCCCGCATCCAGATCGTGGACGACAACACCGGCCGCTGGGGCCACCTCGACGTCGACCACCTCGTCCTCTCCGACACCCGCGCCGAGGGCCCCACCGACGAGACGGCGGTGAACCTCCTCGTCGACGGCCAAGTGGTCCGCAGCGTCACCGGCTCGGACAGCGAGGCGATGGACTGGGCCTCCTTCGACCTGCGCCCCTACCAGGGCCGCACGGCCCGCATCCAACTGGTCGACCGCAACACCGGCGGCTGGGGCCACATCATGGCCGACAGCTTCACGGCCGCCCAGACCCCGGCCCGCTCCGCCGTGGACCGCGCCTCCTGGGTCGACTACGGCAAGGACCACTACGCGGCCGTGACCTGGAACGACGCCCCCGACGGCCAGCGGTACATGATCGGCTGGATGGCCGGCCTCGACTACGCCGGAGCCACCCCCACCACCCCCTGGCGCAGCGCCCAGACCGTCCCCCGCCGCCTCACGCTCCGCACCATCGACGGCCGCGCCCGCCTGCTGAGCGAACCCGTACCGACACTCTCCACCCTGTGGCGACAGCCCACCACGACGACGGGCCTCACCGTCACCAACACCTCCCGCACCCTCCCCACCAAGGGCAAGGCCCTCGACATCGAGGCCACCTTCACCCTCCGCGACGCCGACCGCTTCGGCCTCAAGGTCCGCACGGGCAGCGGGGGAGAGGAGACCGTCGTCGGCTACGACCGCACCACCGGCGAGCTGTACGTCGACCGCACCCACTCCGGCGTCACGGACTTCAGCCCCTCCTTCCCCGGAGTCCAACGCGCCCCCCTCAAGCCCCGCGACGGCAAGATCAAGCTCCGCATCCTGGTCGACTGGTCCTCCGTGGAGGTCTACGGCGGCGACGGCGAGGCCACCATCACCGACCTGGTGTTCCCCACCCCCACCTCCGACGGCATCCAGGTGTTCGCCGACCACGGCTCGGCCAGGCTGGACCGGGTGATGGTGCGTCAGGTGGGCTCGTACCGGGAGTGACACCTCTGCCGGCCGGGCACCCGAGCGAGTGGGTGCCCGGCGCTGTACCGCTGAGGTGGGGTCAGCGCGGTCGCCGTACGAAGTCCACCAGTACGGCGGTCAGTTCGGCGGCCGCGTCCTCCTGGACGAGGTGGCCCGCGCCGGTGATCGGCTCCAGCCGCGCGCCCGGGATGCGGGCGGCGAGTTCGTGGCCCTTGGCGGGCGGGATCCAGGTGTCGTCCTGGCCCCAGCAGATCAGCGTCGGGAGGTCCAACTCGCCGTACCGGTGCTGTACTTCGTCGGTGTAGCACTGGTCGGCCTGGGCGATCTGCCGGTAGAAGGCCGCCTGGCCGGAGTCACCGAGCCAGGGCTGCACGAGCCGGTCGAGTACCGCCGGGTGGAGGCCGGGGCTGCTGGCCGAGCTGACGTACTCACGCACCAACGCCCGGTGCAGGGCGGGCGGAAGCTGCTCGAAGACCTTGGAGTGCTCGCCGACGAGCCGGAAGAACGGGGAACCCCAGGGAGCCAGCGCGACCGGGTCGACCAGTGCGAGGGCACGGTAGCGAGCCCCGTGCAGCAGATGCGCCCGCAGCGCGACGGCACCGCCGAAGTCGTGGGCGACCACCGTCGGTTCGTCGAGACCCCAGTGCGCGAGCAGCTCGGTGAAGACCTTGCCCTGCGCGGCCAGGGAGACATCCTGGCCGTCCGCCTTCTCCGACGCGCCGTAACCGGGCATGTCCCACACGAACACCTGGTGGTGGCGGGCGAGCGCCCGGGCGACCGCGCGCCACACGTACGAGGAGAAGGGCGTGCCGTGCAGGAGCACGACCGGGGTCCGGCCGGGTTCGCCGATGCTGTCCCAGCGGACGTCGCCCGAGGTACTGCGGAACGTCTCGGACAGATGCCATTCACTCACGGGCGCTGTTCCTCTCAGTCGCGTGCACGGTCGAACCGGGTGATCACACCGGGTGGGGCTGCGGGGTGACGCCACACCACGGGCGACGTCGCCGGTACGACCACCGAGACGGTGAATCTATTCCGTCACCGCATCAGAGGTGCGGCACCAGGGCGCGTGAGGGTGGCGAGAGGGGTGCGGAGGCCACTCGGTCCGCGAGGGCTTTCAAGCTGGGATGATCAGACAACTGCTGGTGGCGGTGGCGAGGACGTTGCCCGCCGCGTCGCGCAGGTCGGACTCGGCGAAGCAGACACGCTTACCGGCCTTGGTGACTCGCCCTCTCGCGAAGATCTCGCCGGTGTGCGCGTGGATGGGGCGCAGGAAGTTGACCTTGATCTCGATGGAGCTGTAGCCGACCCCGGCAGGGAGGGTGGTGTGCACGGCGCAGCCCGCTGCGGAGTCCAGCATGGTGCAGGCCATGCCGCCGTGCACCATCCCGATGGGGTTGTAGACGGATTCGTCCGGGGTCGAGGCGAAGACGACTTCGCCCTCCTCGACGTCGATCAATGTGAAGCCCATCAACTCGCAGATCGGGGCTCCGGCTCGTTCCCCGCGCATCCATTGGGAGAGGAACTCGATCCCGGGCAGCTCGCGGCTGCTCTCGGCCGTGACTTCCGGGTTGCTCCACGTGACCGTCTTGGAGTGGGTTGCGAGCGGGGCGACGGGAGGGGTCTGAGACGACATGGCGGCACGCTAACAGGCTGAGTTCACTCCGTAAACTCAGATAGGCTGTCGGCATGGTACGGGAATGCTCAATCGCAGCGGCCCTGGCGGTCGTGGGTGAACAGTGGTCGCTTCTGGTCCTGCGGGAAGTGGCTCTGGGCGTCCGGCGTTTCGACGCGATCCAGGCGGCGACAGGCGCTTCTCGGGCGACCCTGGGAGCCCGACTGCGCTCACTCACCGACTCCGGGCTCCTCGAGCGGATCGAGTACCGCGAACCGGGCTCGCGAGCACGCCACGAGTACCGGCTCACTCCCGCCGGCCGTGAACTGCAACCGGTACTCACGGCTCTCATGCAGTGGGGGGACCGGCATCTGACCGGCGTTGAGGGCCCGCCCTTGACGGTCACTCACTCAGGGTGTGGGGCAGCGGTCCGCGCGAGCCTCCGCTGCGAACGGGGGCACGTACTGCCGGACACCGGCCACGAACTCACGGTCCAGCACAACCGGTAGCAGCCCCGCCGGTCGAACGCTCCGGAGAGGCTTCCCATGCCCGGGTGACCTTCAGGACCGACGGCGGTAGAGCGCGCTGCCCCGAACTGCGGGGCGGTTCGGCGACCAGGCTGTCTCTCGTGGGTACCGGACGAGGTCACGACGACTCACGGAGCCCCCACTCAGCACTCAGCCGATCGCCGCGACGGCGGCCCGGGCGAGCCGCGGGGCCAGCGTGTCGTCCAGCGCCCCGTGGCTGAGCAGCAGGCGGAAGTGGATCGGCGCGATCAGCGTTTCGAGCACCCGGGCGGCGTCGGTGTCGGCCGGTACCTCGCCGCGCGCCACCGCGCGACTCACCATCACGCCAGCCGCGGCGACGCGGGACTCCCAGAATTCGAGACGCGCCTGCTCCAGTGACGGATCATCGGCCGTCGCCGCCATGGTCCGCATCAGGGTCACGGCCATCGGGTCGCGAACATAGGCGATCACCTCCGCGGCGAACCGTGTCAGGTCCTCGAGCAGCGTCCCGGTGTCCGGGACCGGGAGTCGCTCCTCGCTGCGCTCCAGCAGGGCCTCGACCACGATCCGCTCGACCGACCCCCAGCGGCGGTAGATCGATGTCGCGTGGACTCCGGCACGGGCGGCGATCTCGGGGACGGTCAGCTCCCGGATTCCGCGCTGCTCAAGCAGTGCCAGACCGGCGTCGTGCACGGCACGGCGCACCCGGCCGGACCGGCCGCCGGGACGAGGACGAGGGTCGGGAGAAGTCACGCAGAGAATCCTAACGCAGCGACATTGCTTTTGGAGTGTGAGTGCGTCTAGCGTTAACGCAGCTTCACTGCGATAACGGATGTGGCGCGACCGGGCGTCACTCAAGGAGGCAACCATGGGCTACCAGTGGCCGCTCGACCCCGCGATCCTTTTCGAGGAGCGCTCCGCCCAGATGACAGGCGGTGGCCTCGACGCGACTGACGTCGCCGCCGTCCGTTCCGCCACCGTCGACATGTGGCGCGACGGTGACGGCGGCTGGGTCCGCGAATGGTCCCGGCTCGCCGAGCGGTACGTCGCGTCCGGCCGCCTCGATCTCGCCGCCCTCGCCTACGGCTGGGCCAAGTTCCCGTCGCTCGCCGACGACGCGAAGCGCACCGCCCTGCACCGTCAGGCCGACGTCTACGCCCAGATGGTGGCCACCGACCCGAAGATCGAGTTCGAGCGACGGGTCCTTGACGTCCCGTTCGCCGGGACCACCACTCCGGTTCCGGTGCACCTGCTCGGCGCACCCGGCCTGGCTGCCGACGTACCGGTGATCCTGGCCAGCGGCGGGGTCGACACCTGGAAGATCGACCTGCACGGGACCTGGGCCGCACTGGCCCATATGACCGGTGCCCGCGTGCTCGCCTTCGACATTCCGGGCACCGGGGAGACCCTGGTGCCGTTGTCCCCCGGCAGTGTCGAGGTCGTTGACGGCCTGGTCTCCGCCGCCCGCGGGCTCGGCGACGGACGGGTCTTCCACTTCGGTATCTCGATGGGCGGCTACTTCGCCGCAGCGACGGGCCTGAAGGGCACCGTCGACGGCGCTGTCGTCTGCGGCGGACCGGTCGAGGCGGCCTTCGCCCCGGACAAGGAATCGCACGCCGGAATGGCGGACATCATCGGCAACGCGGCCGGGTTCGACCGCAGTCCGGCGCCCGCCGAGCTCGCCCAGCGGCTGCGGGGCATGTCGCTGCGCCCGCTGCTCGACCAGGACACGAACGCGCCGATGCTGGTGATCAACGGCGCCGACGACATCCACGTCCCCCAGGACGACACCGTCGTCTTCACCGGCCGACACGACACCCAGGTCACACTGATCCCGGAGACCGGCCACTGTGCCGCGTCGAAGTTCGAAGAGATGGCCGGAAACGTGATCGCCTGGCTCAACGCCCGCATTGCCGAGAACAAGGGTGCGGTCGCGTGAGCACGCCGACGCGACCACACCGGTTCGAGCCACCCGGCCGGGCCACCGAGGTGGCCGACGGGATCTTCGCCTACGTACAACCGGACGGCAGCTGGTGGATCAACAACACCGGCTTCCTGGTCGGCACCCACGGCGTGGTGAGCATCGACTCCTGCTCGACGACCGACCGGACCCGCGCCTACCTCGGCGCCATCGCGCGGGAGACCGGCCAGCCCGTGCGAACCCTGATCAACACCCACCACCACGGCGACCACACGTTCGGCAACTACCTCTTCCCCGGTGCGACCATCGTCGGGCACGACCGAATCCGTGCCGCCGTCCGCGAGTGGGGCGAGCCGCACTCGGCGCCGCTGTTCACCGACGTCGACTGGGGGCCCGTCGAGCTGGCGCCACCGTTCCTCACCTTCGAGGACCACGTGACGGTGCATGTCGACGAGCTGATGTGTGACGTCCGGTACGTCGGTGCACCCGCCCACACCGACAACGACTCTGTGGTATGGATTGCCGAGCGCCGGGTGCTGTTCTCCGGCGACCTGCTCTTCAACGGTGGCACTCCGTTCGTGATGCAGGGCTCGGTGGCCGGGGCCCTCGCGGCCCTGGACCGGCTGACCGCGCTGGAGCCGGAGACGATCGTGCCCGGTCACGGCCCGGTCTGCGGGCCCGAGGTGATCGACGCCGAGCGCGGATACCTGCGCTTCGTGCAACAGACCGCCGCCGAGGGCCGGGCCGCGGGTGTCTCGCCGCTGGAGGCGGCACTCGGCACGGACCTGGGCGAGTACGCCGACCTGCTCGACCCTGAGCGGCTGGTCGGCAACCTGCACCGCGCGTACGCCGAGGATGCGGGCGCCGCACCGGGCGCAGCCATCGACCTCGGCGCAGCCTCTGCCGACATGATCACGTTCAACGGTGGTCGGCCGCTGAGCTGCCACGCCTGAACTGGAGAACCGCCATGCGCTGGACCAGCTATCGCAGCACGACCGACGGGCGCGAGCATGCCGCCCTCCTCCACGACGGTGAGCTGCTCGCGCTCGACCGCCCCCTCCTCGCCGCTCTGCACGACGACACTCCGCTCGACGGGTGGGCCGAGCACGCCCGAGCCCGGCCCTGGGAACGGCTCCCCGCCGAAACGACTCCACTGCTCGCCCCGGTCCCCGACCCGCCGTCGGTGCGGGACTTCATGGCCTTCGAGAACCACGTCGTGACGTCGCACGCCGCATTCGGCGCCGAGGTCAGCCCGGTCTGGTACGAGCAGCCGGTGTTCTACTTCTCCAACCCGGCCGCGATCCTGGGGCCCGAGGACGAGGTGTCGATGGCACCGGGGACGGCACGCTGGGACTTCGAGCTGGAGGTCGCGGCCGTTGTCGGTCGGACGGGCACCGATGTGCACCCCGACCGGGCGGAAGAGCACGTCGCCGGGTACGTCGTGCTGTGCGACTGGAGCGCCCGCGACCTCCAGGCCACCGAGACCGCGGTCGGCCTCGGGCCCGCCAAGGGCAAGGACACCGCCACGTCCCTGGGACCCTGGCTCGTGACACCCGACGAGCTCGAGCCGCACCGGAAGGGGCGAGGCTACGACCTGCGGATGAGCGCTTCCGTCAACGGCCTGCCCTACAGCGACGGAACCTGGGCGGACCTGTCGTGGTCGTTCGCGGAGATGCTGTCCTACGCCTCGCGGGGCACCCGGGTGCGGCCCGGCGACATCATCGGCAGCGGGACCGTCGGGACCGGGTGCATCCTCGAGCTGGGTCTGACCCATGGCGAGGCGGCCTTTCCCTGGCTCCGGCCCGGCGACGAGGTGACGCTCGAGATCGAACAGCTCGGCGCCATCCGCAGCCTGATCAAGAGTTCGGCCGCGCCGGTCCCGCTGAGGTGACCGGCCCGCCGATCCGCACGAGCACTGTGTGGCCCACGACCATCAGGACGACACCCCAGCAGCGATACCGGCGGGGCAAGGGCGTTTCGCTCCCGAACCGGGCCCGGCTCCGCCGCGCCTTCAGCCGTCCACCGGCTGACCGTCCTGTGTGTGGCTCGACGCCGATCCGGTGATCACGGGGGGACGTTACGTCCGGCCGACACTCGGCCGGCGACTTTCGCCCCGTCCGGCTCACAAGTCGCCACGATCATGGCCGACTTGCTCGGCGGAGTTCGGCCGGGCGCTCCCGGAAACTCAAGGTGGAGTCCGAGGTGAGCACTTGTCCGTCCACCGCGAACCCGCAGGTCCCGCGGAAGGTCACCAGAGGCAGGCTCACGTCGAGCATTCGACCCAGCTGCGGAGGCGGCTTCGGACAGCCACCGAGTTTGATCGGTCGGCCCGACGGCGGCGGCCTCGGTCAGCAGCCCGCGCTCACTGCCCCACCCGCCCGTCGACCCGCTCACGCAGCAGATCGGCGTGCCCGCAGTGACGGGCGTACTCCTCGATCCGGTGCACCAGCAGCTCCCGGACCGCGATCCCCTCCCTGCCCACACGCAGTCCCAAGTCGGCGTACCCGGCCAAGGCGGCGTCGGTCGCGGCCTGTTCACGCTCCAGATCGCGGAACGCGTCATCGACAACGGCCTGTTCGGCAACGGCGCCGTCGAAGTCCACGTCCCGCGCGCCGTACAACTTCGGCAGCGGGTCGCCCTCGCTGATCCAGTTCCGCCAGTCCCGTTCCGCGCTGGCGAGGTGCCGGATCAGCCCGAGCAGTGACATCGTCGACGGTGGAACCGACCGGAGGGCGAGCTGCGCCGGGTCGAGACCCTCGCACTTCATGCGCAGGGTCAGCCGGTAGTCCCTCAGATAGTCCTGGAGCGTCGCCAACTCGCCGTCCGGGCTGGGACCTCCGGTGTTGCGGGGATCGTCTTCCGGATCGACCCACATGTCGGGGTAGACGGTCGCCTCGGTCCATCGCGCGCGCTGTTCGGTCATGCGGTGCATGCTCGCCGGACACCGCCCGGTGCCGCCACCGAATTCTTCGAGAGGGGACCACGTGGGCCCGGACATCGTCGACATGCGATCAAGCACGTCCGACGCGGCGAAGCGACGCAACAACGATGCGGCTGGCGTCCCCCCACCCGACCGTGTTCACTCGGTGACAGTCGAGGGATTGGGGCAGGGCAATGGCCGACCGACCCCCACCCACGCGTGCGCGACCGCGTCCGGAGCGGACGACCACGGTCGCCGCGGTCCCACGTCCGGGTCTGCGCGGCCGACTCGGTGACGCCCTCTTCCGCGGAGTGGCAGGCCCCGACGGTCCGGAGAGCCGACGCCGCGTCCACGGCACCCCCGGCCCCCGCTGGTTCGCACCGGACCGCCCGATCCGCGTCGTCCACGGCGACGCGTCCATGTTCCCCGGCGGCCTCGCCGCGCTGCTCCTCCAGTCCCTGCACCCCCTGGCGATGACGGCGGTGGCCGACCACTCCGACTACCGCAACGACCCCTGGGGCCGCCTCGCCCGTACGAGCACCTTCCTCGCGTACACCACCTACGGCGCGGCGGACGACGCCCAGCGAGCCGTGGATCGCGTACGAGCGGTGCACGAGCACATCCGGGGCCGCACGGCGGACGGCGAGCCGTACCACGCGGCCGACCCGCACCTGCTGGCCTGGGTGCACTGCGCGGAGGCGTACTGCTTCCTCACCGCCCACCAGCGCTACGGCAAACGGCCGTTGACCGCGGCGGGCCGCGACGCCTACGTGTCCGACATGGCCACGGTCGCCACCGCGCTCGGCATCGAGAACCCCCCGACGACACTCGCGCAGCTCCACGAACGCCTCGACTCCTACCGCCCCGAGCTGCGCCTCACCCCCCAGACCCGGGAGGCGGTGCGGTACGTCCTGCTGCGCCCGCCCCTGCCCCCACCGGTCCTCCCGCCGTACCTCGTGCTCGGCGCGGCCGCCGTGTCCCTGCTCCCCGACTGGTCCCGCGCGCAGCTGGGCCTCCCGGTGCTGCCCCGCGTCGAACGCTGGTGCGCGGTCCCGGCCGGTGCAGCGGTGACGGCCCTGATCAGATGGCTCATGCCGACACCGCCGTCCCTCCGCGCCTGAGCACCGCTACGCCATCGCCGCTCGACCACGGTGGCGTTGTCAGTGGGGCGTGCGACGATCGCACACATGATCGTCCCGCTGGTGTCCCTGGTCCCGACCACGGCCCCCCACGCCTCGACCACCTACGCCGACTGGGCGGCCGCTCACGACCCGGCCGCAGCCGGAGCCGCGCGCGAACTGGTCGACGGCATGCGGACCGAACTCGGCCGGACGTGGGCCAAGCCCGGCCGGTTCGTCGACGCGATGGCCGTACGGGCCCGGCGGTTGCCGCCCGCGCACCTGCCGTGGTTCTGGGACACCGTGGGCCACCGGCTGATCGGCTGCGGAAGCCGACCGGGCGGCCGGGCCTACGCCGCGGCACGCGCCGCCGAGGCCGAGCACGGCCTGCCGGTGGACCCCGGCTATCGCAAGGCCAACGCCCTGCTGTTCGCGGCGGGCGGCGCCATGCCGGCCAAGGAGTTCAAGGCGCATCAGCGGTTCCTCACCGAGACGCTGGAGCCGTCCGCCGCGCACTCCGCGCTCGGCGAGTTCCTCACCGCGTGGGTCGAGTCCCCCGCCGACCTGCCCACGGACCTGGTGCGCCGGGTGCGGGCCTCCGCCAAGGCGGCCGGCCACACCGACGAGGAGGTCGCGCGGATGGTCGGCGTGATCCTCGCGGCCGCGCGCGACAAGGTGGTACCGGAAGCCCTGCTGGAAGCCGCGGGCTCGGTTCTGGCGGCACACCCGCCCACGGACCCGGTCGTCGCCGGGCTGGTGGAGATCTTCCCGGCCGGTGCGACCGACGGCGGCGCGTGGCTGCGGCTGCTGACCGGTTGCGGCGCGGCGGAGGCGATGGCGGACGGCCGGGTGGTGCCTGAGGGCGGCCTTCGCCGCTGGGTGGGCCACTTCGCGCACATGTACCAGTACGCGACACAGCCCGGAGGCGGTGTCGCCCGCCAGCAGCTCCCACCGGAACTCTTCGACCTGGTCGTCCGGTGGGGTCCGCGCCTGCGAGCCGAGACCACACCGCTGACGGTGCACACCACCAGGCATCACTACCAGGGCGTCGACACGGATCTGCTGGACGCCTGCCTGGCGGCCGGGGTTCCCGTCGTGGACCCCGGCCCGGAGATCGAGACACACTTCTGGGGCGAGCACTCCCGGCGTGACCTGGCCGCACTGGCCGCCGACCCGGTGCTCGGCCCCCGCCTGGAACGACTCGTGCACGAGGAGCTGCTGCCGAACGGCCCGCTCGGCCGCCGCGAACGCCGCCCCGGCTCGGCGGTGACCCTCCTGCCGGGCAACACCGGCATCGCGCGGCAGGTCGCGCGACGGGTCGAGGCACTCGTGGACACCATCGCCGGGGGCGGCATGGCGGGCGCGGAGGAGGCCGTCGCAGAACTCGAACTCCTCCTGGACGAGCCCACGGTGGCGGCGCTCGACGACATCGCCGACGCCCTCGCCGAGGCGGGAGCGGCAGGCGCGCTGCGCCGCTCCCTCGCCGCTGGCCTGCCGGAGGAACTCGCCTGGCCCACGCTGGAGTCGGTGTACGCGGAGTTCGCGGCGGACGGCGGACCCGACGCGGTGGCCGGAGTGACCGCCACCTGGCCCGTCCTGACGGTGTTCGGCACCGACCGGGCGGTCGCCGTGGCCCCGGACGGGGTGCGGGGCTCCTGCCGGTTCGCCGTACCGGAGGGGGCGACCATGCACGCGGTCCACTACGTGGGCGGCTCCTTCCTGGTCAGCTGGACCCATTCCCCGAACCCGTACTGCTGCGACACCGCCTGCTGGGCCGACCGTCCCCATGACACGTTCACCCCGGACGAGACGTCCGGCCTGGCACCCTTCGGCGGCCACCTGGACGGCGCCTACGGCTTCCAGTTCGAGACCGCCGACGGGACGGGTCGGCACGGCGGCGAGGGGGTGCTGCGAGCGGGCGGCAGGGAGGGAATCGACCGCGACGAACTGCAGCTAGGGGACGGCGAAGGCGTCTGGACCAACGCCGTATACGCCGACCGGCCCTGGCAGGAGGCCGACCCGGTGACGGGGGAGCCCGTGGGCCCCTCACCTCTGCCGCGGTTCCTCACCCCGACCCCGGAAGACGGCATGTCCCTCGACACCGAGGCGCTCCAACTGGCCCCTCTCCCCGCCCCGTTGACCGACTCCCCGCTGGGTAGCCGGGACGGTCTGGTCGGCACCCGCATACAGTTCCGTACCCGGCACCGCCATCACGCGCCCGACCACTTCCTGGTGGAGAGCGTGGACGGCCGCACGGCCCGCTTCGACGCCGACCGGCAGGGCCGACGACCGTGGGCCCTGTGGGCACCCCCGGAGGGCCCGGCCCAGGACGTGGTCCTCACCGACGCGGACACTCCCACCGGAGTCCGCGCCTACGCCGCCGACGGCAGCCTCCTGTGGGAGCAGGACGGCCATCACTCGCCCCGCCACCCGCGGACGGAGCGCCGCCGACGCGTCACGGCCTCCGGCGGCACGGCCCTGCCGCCCGCCTTCTGGTACCTCCTCCGCACCCGCGACCCCGCGGGCTCCCGCGCCCTGCGCACGGTGCGCCGGGAGACCGCCGACACCCTCCTGACGACCGCCCGCACCGACCCCGCCGCGCTGCGCGCGACCGTGGCCCGGGAACTGCCCGAGATCACCGAACCCGCGCTGGCCGACGCGGTGGCCGCGATCGCCGGACGAGCAGCCCGAGTGGAGGACCGCCGACTCGGGCTGCACCGCCGAGCGACCCTGCCGGCCGAGCCCCGGGAGTCAGGCGGACCGCTCGCCGTGGGCGAGTGACGTGACGTACTCCCACAGCTCCTCCCGGACCTCCCCGGGGTCGGGGTCGGCGCCGATCGGGTACGTGGTGGGGCGCGGGCGGCGGTCGTGCCAGAAGAGGCCGTCGCTGTCGGTGGCCTCAGGAGCGGTGCCGAGCCACACGATGGTGTCGGCGCCCTGCTCGGGGGTGCGGATGATCGGCCACGTCACCGTCCGGAAGACCGGCATCCACCGCCGCACGCCCGCGGTGTCCGCCCACCCCGGATGCATGGCGTGCACATGCACCCCCTGCTCCCGCAGCCGCTCCGCCCACTGTTCGGTGACCACGAGCTGCGCCCGCTTGGTCCGGGCGTAGAACTTCTTCGGGCTGTACGGAGTGTCCTCGGACTCCGGATCACCGGCGGGTAGCTGCTGGCTGTACTGCCCGCCCGAGGTCACGTTGATCACGACCGAGGGCGCGGACCGCGCGAGCAGCGGTGTCAGCTCCTCGATCAGCACATAGGGCGCCAGCACATGGGTGGCGAACGTCAGCTCCACGCCGTCCGCGCTGTACTGCCGCTCGTCCGGCATCACCCCGGCGTTGTTGACCAGCACGTCCAGCCGGTCCTCCTGCTCCAGGAACCGCGTGGTGAAGTCCCGCAGCGCGGCCCGGCTGCTGACGTCGCACACCACCGGTCGTACGTCCACATCGCCACCGGCCTGCTCCCGGGTGAGCGCGGCGGCCTGCTCGGCGCGCTTCTCGTCACGGCCCAGTACCCGCACCGACGCGCCCAGCCTGGCGAAGCCGACGGCGGCCGCCAGGCCGACGCCCGACCCCGCGCCGGTGACCAGGACGACCTTGCCGTCCATCCGCTCAGGGCCGTCGGGCCAGTCGGGCAGCACCCGCCGCAGGAGCAGTCCGGGCCAGCCGTAGCCGAGGACGACGGTGCGATCCAGTGCGGTGTCGATCAGGGAGGTGACACTCATGGAGTCCGCAGTACCCACCCCCGCCCGACCCACACAGCCCGGCGCCCCTCGCCCCGCGAACGGGGGAGGGGCGCCGGGCGGGGCCTGGTCAGGCCTTGTGCTGCATGCTGCGGCGGGCCGGGTTGCCCTGGTCCTCGGCCTTGGGGTCCATCTCATCGGCCTTGGCGCGCACGCCCTCGGCGATCCGCGCGCCGAGCTTGGGGTCGATGTTGGACCAGTACTCGAAGGCGCGCTCGAGGACGGGCTCGGTCACGCCGTTGAGGAGGTGGCCGACCACGTTGTCCACGAGCCGGTCGCGGGCGTCGTCGTCCAGGACCTCGCGGACGAGGGTGCCCGCCTGCCCCCAGTCGTCGTCCTCCGCGTGCGAGACGTAGGCGGTCCGGGTGATGTCGCCGTCGGTGTGCCAGGTCGGCGGGGTGCCGTACTGGGCGGTGTCGGCGGCGGCGCCGCCCTTGGAGTTCGGGGCGTACACCGGGTCGCTGGTCTTGCGGTAGGCCATCGCGCCGTCCTTGGAGTACGTGTGGACGTCGGTGATGGGCGCGTTGACCGGGAGCTGGGCGTAGTTCGTGCCGATGCGGTGGCGGTGCGCGTCGGCGTACGAGAAGAGCCGCGCCAGCAGCATCCGGTCGGGGCTCGGGCCGATGCCGGGCACGAAGTTGTTCGGCTGGAACGCGAGCTGCTCGATCTCGGCGTGGTTGTCCGTCGGGTTCCGGTCCAGCGTCATCTTGCCGACCTCGATCAGCGGGTAGTCGCTGTGCGGCCACACCTTGGTGAGGTCGAAGGGGTTGAAGCGGTAGTCGGCGGCATCCTCGTACGGCATGACCTGCACATACAGGGTCCAGCTCGGGTGCTCCCCGTCCCGGATGTGCTCGAACAGATCACGGGTGTGATAGTCGGTGTCCACGGCCGCCATCTGGTCGGCCTCGTCCTGGGTGAAGAACTCGATGCCCTGGTCGGTCTTGAAGTGGTACTTGACCCAGAACTCCTCACCGGCCTCGTTGATCCACATGTAGGTGTGCGAGGTGTAGCCGTTCATGTGCCGCCACGTGCGCGGCACGCCCCGGTCGCCCATGAGCCAGGTCACCTGGTGGGCCGACTCGGGGGAGAGGGTCCAGAAGTCCCACTGCATGTCATGGTCACGCAGGTTGTTGTCGGCGCGGCGCTTCTGGGAGCGGATGAAGTGCTGGAACTTCATCGGGTCCTTGACGAAGAACACCGGCGTGTTGTTGCCGACCATGTCGTAGTTGCCTTCGCTGGTGTAGAACTTCACCGCGAAGCCGCGCGGGTCACGCCAGGTGTCCGGGCTCCCGCGCTCCCCGGCCACGGTGGAGAACCGGGCGACCAGATCGGTACGCGTACCCGGCTGGAAGACGGCCGCCTTCGTGTACGGGGTGACATCCCCCGTCACCTCGAAGTGCCCGAACGCCCCGCTGCCCTTGGCATGCGGCTGCCGCTCGGGAATGCGCTCCCGGTTGAACTGGGCCATCTGCTCGATCAGGTACGCGTCCTGGAGCAGGATGGGTCCGGCGGGGCCGACGGTGAGCGAATGCTCGTCACTCTCGACCGGTGCGCCGGAGTCTGTCGTGGTGTGCGGGGTCTCGGTCATACCTGCTCGCTGATCCTCTCCACTCCGCCGGGCGCGGCGCTCACCGCCCGCCCTCGCGCGACCCGCGGACACACGGGCTCAGACATACCGGGTGACCGGGGGCGCGGTCGGCAAACATGGGCGGGGGCCAGATGACCTGAGTGGGGGAGCGGAAGGGCGGTTGCGGTCACCCGCACCGGAAGCCGACTGCCGGCTCGTCGTCGGACTCGGGCACCCTGAGCACCTCCACTCTCACTGTCAGTGGCGAGTGCCATGCTGGCCGGGTGATCACTCGAAAGACGGCGGTGTCGTACTTGTCCGACGCGACACGGGCCTGCCCGATCCCCCTCTCTCCTGAGCGGTTCCGACGCAAGGACCGGGCCCCGCACGACTTCCTGTTCTTCGGACATGTGCCGGTGCGCTCCTACAAGCACGGCGGCCAGTGGCAGTTCATGCCGCAGGATGTGCTGGAAGCGGGCCGCGCCGTGGCGGAACTGCCCTGGAACTTCGAGGACCTCGTGCCTCTGGGGTACCGCGAGCAGGAGACGCGGGGTTCGGGACACCCAGGCTGGCGCACCGAGCTGCGGCGCGTCGTAGCCGGTGTGGGAGCGGACGACGACTGCGGCTGCCCGCGGCCCCCTGCGGCAGCCGCACAGCAGCCGCTCCACACCGCCGCCGACTGCGTACTACGGAGATACCTGGACTACTCCATCGCCTGCACGCTCCCCGTACGCGCCCTCGTGCGGGCGGGCGGTAACTGGATGATCCCCCGGACCCTCGCCCTCGTTCTCGACCGGAGAGACGAGCGCGAGAGCAGCTTGTATGCCGTCGGCCAGCCCTGTGAGGGCTGCGGCTCCGTCGGCCCTGATGACAGTTGGCGTTCGCCCACCGCTGCCGGCTGGAAGATCCTTTGCCCTGACTGCGCGGCTGCGGGCCTGCGGCGTTACCGCCGCGAACTGCAGGGCGTCCCCTATGCCCGGGTGCGGGAGAACGGCCCCGGCCCGGTCGGGTTTCTGTGCGCGATGTGCGAGACGGCCCGCCCGGCCACTGACTGGGATCACTGCCATGACCACGGCCTGGTCCGAGGCCCTCTGTGCGGCCGGTGCAACTCGCTGGAGGGCCGGGGCAAGGAGTTCCTGGCCCGGCCGGGCAGCGTGCCGTACTTGCTGCGCTGCGACGGCTGCCGTACCCGGCGGAGTCTTCCGCCCCACCACAGGCTCGCCGCCCTGCGCCGCCACTTGCACCTGACCTGGGGCGCCCAGGGCTGCGACTGGCCCATGCACGTGCACGTCTCCCTCGAGGAAACCGACGAGGGCTACGCCTTCACCATCCACTGCTCCGGCCCGCGCCACAGAACCCGCACCGTGCGCGGTGCGCGACTCACGCATGGGGAAGCCGAGCAGATCCTTCTCGATGCCTTCGAGGAAGGAGTTGCGCAGGAGACCTGACCGGGGCCCGGGCACCACCCGGCAGGCCGCCACCTCCCGCCTCGCCACCCTCCGCGCCGAACAGCCGGCCGCGGCCGACCGGGCTCCCACACAGCTCACAGCGCGATCGGGCGGTACTTCAGAGCCTCGTCGACGAGCTGCTCCGCAGACGCGTCCTTGAGGTCGTCCGAAGGGTGGAAGACCAGGTCGCTCACCCGGGGATACGACACGTTCGCCGCCAGGAGCCGCAGAAAGTAGTCGCTCTCCGGGTCGGCCGTCAGAAGCCTGCGAACGATGTCGACGAGCTCGTCCCGGGTGATGTCCGCGACCACGAGGTGAGCAGGCCGGGCCGCCTCCCTCGCGAAGTGCTCCAGACTCCTGCTGCCAGCCGGTCGGTGGGTGGGCCCGGTGACGGTGGTCATAGGGGCTACGTCACGTCCTACCGCGGATCGTAGGAGGGGCCCCGCTCTGAGCAGCACCGCCAGTATCGAATCCGGGCATTTCGGGCATTTCTCCGTACGGGGGTAGTAGGTCACATGGTTGCGTCGGCGTTTGCCCGCCTTTAATCATGTTTATCGCTGCCAGAGCGGCGGACCGGACCGGGTGTTGATTCCCGGGTCCAGCCCGTTCCTCGTCAACCCGGCGGCCGCGGGGCCTCGCCCCGGCGCCCTACAGGCTCACGACCGATCCCGGCCTGTGCCTCAACGACGTCTGATGGAGAGACCCTCTTGACCGCGATTTCTGTTTCCCGCCGTGCCCGCCTGCGCAACCTGACCCTGGCCGGCCTCGCCACCACCGGTGCCGCGGCCGCCGCCGTGACGCTGATGCCGTCCTCGGCGTTCGCCGCGCCGCAGGCCACCCACACCGTCCACGCCGTCTCCCACCGCGCGCACACCGCCCCGCACGCCGCCTCGGCCGCTTCGGGGAACCTGGACGGCTGGATCAAGCAGTCGCTGGCCATCATGAAGGCCAAGGGCATCCCGGGCAGCTACGACGGTCTGAAGCGCAACATCATGCGCGAGTCCGGCGGCAACCCCAACGCCCAGAACAACTGGGACGTCAACGCGCAGAAGGGCATCCCCTCCAAGGGCCTCCTGCAGGTGATCGACCCGACGTTCAACACCTACCACGTGGCCGGCACCGCGCACAGCGTGAAGGACCCGGTGGCCAACATCACCGCGGCCGCCAACTACGCCGCGCACCGCTACGGCTCGATCGACAACGTCAACTCCGCGTACTGAGCCGACGCACCCCAGGCATACCGCCACGTGACCCCCCGACCACGCCCGGTCGGGGGGTCACGGCGTTCTCCTCCTGGCCGCGACGCCGCGCCGACGCGCGTGGGCAGCGCTGGCGGCAGGTCCTCGCGGGAATGGCCACAGGCCGGCTCTCCATCGGTACGCGTAAGCCCGCGAAGGGCCTTCCCTCCTGGGTGACGCCGGAGGCGGTGAGGGGCGGCTTCGCCACCGGGACCGCGGGCGAGGGCGGACCGCTCCAGGTCCACGAGATCGAGGCGGCGCGGAGCCTCGGGGTGACCGCCGAACGGCGCGCGCTCTTCAGGCACTGCCTCACCGAGCCCGGACTCGCCCGGCTGTGGGCCCGTTTGGACAACGGCGACTACGAGATCGCCGTGCCCGAGGAGGCCGCGCTGCTCACCCTGGCCTGGCTGGTGCGGCACGGGGAGACGGGCGCGGCGCTCGATCTGGTGGCCGAACTGGAGCCGTTCGCCCACCGGTTGAGGTTCCTGCCCCGCCCGGCGGCCGGGCCCGCGCCCGACGCCACCGAGGCCGTCCACCGGCGCACCGTCTCCGACGTCGTCGGCACCCTGGAGCGGCGGCGGCCCAACGCGGCCGTGGAGACCCAGCGCGAGGCGCTCGCGGTGTGGCAGCCCTTCGGTGACGAACTGCTGGTCCACTGGCTGCGGACGGCGCGGGACGGGCACGTCCTCGAACGCGCCCCGGACAGCGGCTGGGTGGCGCACGGTGAGGCTCTCCTCGACCGGTACTGGCAGCTTGCCGCGGAGCACACCCGCTGCACCAAGCACCGCAACCCCGAGGAAAACCTGGGCATTCTGCGTGGCGCGCTCGAAAAAGCCGTCGCCGGACGGGAGTTGGACGCACGGCGGCTCGGATTGCTACGGCATGCGGTGGCCTCCATGGTACGGCGGCGTGGCATGCCGGGCTCCGCCGTGCACACGGCCCTGCGTCGGCGTCAGGCCGAGCAGGCGGCGCTTCCTTCGCACCATGCCCTGGCCCAACTGGTGCTGCGCCGACTCGCCTTGCTGCCACCGGAGACGGGCATCAGCGATGTCCACCCGCTGCTGGACCCGGTGACCGGGGAGGAGGGGCGCGAGTCCGGCCTGCCCGCCGGATCGGACATACCGGCCGCGATCCGCCACACGGTCGAATCCGCGCTGAGCGCACCGCTGGCCACCCTGGTGGAGCGCGGCGTCGTCCCCTCCGCCGAGGTTCTGGCCGAGCTGGTACCGCAGTTGGTCGCCGCCACCACGGCACAGGTGTACGGCGAGGAGACCCTACGGGCGTTGATGACCGCGAACTACCGGGCGTTCCGAAACCGCCGCTCGCTGCTCCTGCTCAACCTTGAGCGGCAGGTGCGCGTGGATGAACTGCCCTGGGTGCGGGCCGTGTCGGGGCAGCGGTCCGCCGCTGTGGGCACGCCGGACGACGAAGGTGCGCTCGGCGTGCTGCGGCAACTGGGCGAGCTGGCCGTGCAGGCGTTCCCGGGCACGACCCTGCCCAGCCCGCTGGTCCGCGAGTTCGGCGTGCTCGGACGTCAGGGTGATGTGGGCACGCCGTTCGTCGAGGAGCTGGCCGCCGACATCTTCATGGGAACGTTCAGCCCGAAGTTCCTCAGTGCGGCGCGGACCCGGCCCGTTCCCACGGTGCCCGGACCTCTCCCGGTTTCGCACGGCTGTGCGCCGAGCGGGCCGGGACGGCGTTGCGGTCCTGGTCGGTCGCGGCGAACGGCACGGTGATCGAGCAGGCCCAGATCCTGACCACGCACAACCTGGCGACACTGGTGCACCGGGTGGGCATCACCCCGAGGCCCGGCTGGGCCGACCTGGCGCGCCGGTGCTTTGTGACCGTCTGCCGACTGACCGCTCGTGTGCAGCACAACCCGCGGCCCCTGAGCACCATCAAGGACGCCGCGTACGCGTGGCGCCAGATGGTGTTCCACCTGTCCCTGTGCCCGCCGGAGGAGCAGCGGCGGGTCATCGAGGGCCTGGACGAGGAGACGGCCCGCCACGCCGCGCACGTCGCGACCCGGCTGACGCCCGCTCTGAACGGCCTGACCCTGATCGCCGAGGGCGGCGCCTTCGGCGACGACGGCACGGCGGACGGCGGTCGCGCCCGGCGCTTCCTGGGCTGGAGTACCGGCGGCCACTGGATGTAGTGCCGGGTGCCCGTCGGCTCAGTGGGGGAACAGCCGTGGCGGACGCTGGCGGGGCAGCGTGGCGCGGAACTCCTCGATCCTGGAACTCACCTGCCGCATCAGCGACGTCCGTTCCAGCAGGTCAAGGTAGAGATTGCGGCGGGCCAGCCCGGGCAGGTCCACACAGAAGTACATGGACATCAGCGGGTTCACGAACAACTCGCCGCCCTTGGTTCTTTCGGTGAACCGGACGTCGCCGAAGTCACCACGCACGGCGGCGGCCACGGACCCGTTCACGATGCTCGGGTGGCTCGGGGTGTGGCGCTGGGCATGAGCCACCGCATCGAGATACAGCGCGCCCTCCCGCCCTGCCCCGAGCAGCGAGAACGCGCCGAGATACGAGCCGTCCCGGTCCAGGGCGGCCAGGTTCTCCAGCACGAGCGAGTGGTTCACACCGTGGTACGCGTCCACCCCGAAGCCGAGGCAGGCGACCAGTCGGTGGGGAACCTCGTCGAGCCCGCTCACGGCGGCCAGGCTCGCCATGTCCTCCTCCGGTGTACCGAGACCGTGCTCGTCACCGCGCATCAGGATGTCGGTCCCGCCGTCCACCAGCACCACCGCGTCGACACCGCCGAGATGCGTGATCAGCGCCCTGTAGGCCGCCCGCAGCGGACCCACCCCGATGCTCGGGAACGCGTACACGACCGGCGACATGTCCTGTGTCCGGAGCCACTGGGCGAGGGTCCGCTCGGGGAAGTAGTCGCCGCGGACCGGGGTGTCGGGCCCGACGGCCGCGACGTCCTCGTCCACCCACACATCGGGGCTCAGCCCGTACAGGTCGGCGAAGGACAGGTTGGCGAGGTGCACCTCCTTGCCCGCCGACCGCAGCGCCAGCGCGAGCGGCAGCCCGGCGTACACGTCGAAGCCACCGCCCGCCCACGGCTATGAGAACCCGCCGCGCGTCGCGCAGACGGGTGAAGAACGCGGGCTCCCCCAGAGTGATCACCGCGCGACGCTAGCAGGAGGACGATCGAACACCGAGCCGGTCCAGCTTCGATTTCCAGGTCAGAAGCCTGCCCGCTCCCGAAATCGGAGCGCGGGAAAGTCGTCGCCTTGCGATACTGCACCGATGATCAACGTGCCTACCGCCGCGCTGGATTCTTTGTACGGGCTCGCGTTCGGCGACGCCTTCGGGGACCGCTGGTTCGGCATCCTGCGCAGGGACGGTCCGGCAGCCCTGGAGGCGCGGACGCTGCCTCCGGAACCGCTGTGGCACTGGAGTGACGACACCGTCCAAGCGCTGGTCCTCGTCCGGGAGCTCGTCGAGGGCGATGGCGTCGTCGACCAGGACCGCCTGGCCCTGCGCCTCGCGGCGGCGTACGCCGAGGACACGCACCGCGGCTACGGAGCCTCGATGCACGACGTGCTGCGCCGGATCGGGGCGGGCGAGCCCTGGCAGGACGTGGTCGCCGGACAGTTCGGCGGCCAGGGCTCCTGGGGCAACGGCGCGGCCATGCGCGTTGCCCCGCTCGGTGCCTGGCACAGCGCCGACCTCGACGTGGCCGCCGAGCAGGCCGCCCACCAGAGCGCGGTCTCGCACCACCATCCGGAGGCGGTCACCGGCGCGGTGGCGGTCGCCGTGGCCACCGCGCTGGCGACCCGCAGCCGGGGCGGACCCACCCCGGCCAGAGCGGACTTCCTCCAGGCGGTCGCCGACCGGCTCCCCGACAGCGACGTCCGGTCGGGAGTGCGGATCGCGGCCCGGATGCCGGAGCACACCTCGGTCCGGCATGCGGCGGAGGTCCTGGGCTCCGGCTACCGGATGTCTGGGCCCGACACCATCCCGTACGCCCTGTGGTGCGCGGCGGGCCACCTCGACGACCTGCAGGAGGGCCTGTGGGTCACGGTCGCCGGGCGCGGCGACATCGACACGACCTGCGCCATCGCGGGCGGGGTCATCGCCGCCCGCACCGGCGTCGCCGCCCTGCCTCCGGCCTGGCACGCGGCCCGTGAACCGCTGCCCCGGTCGTGACGTCGCGCAGCGCACGCACCGTTGATAGCCGCTTCGAGGTGTCTTCCCGTTCCCACAAGGGAGGGCCAAGGCCCCAGCCTGCTTCTGATGTACGGAACCGGTGCCAGCGGTGAGACCAACTACGGTCACCGTCTAGCGTGATCCCATGAACGACCACGAGGGTGCTCACGGCTTCACCTCGGTGGACGCCCAGCCCCGGCCCGCTGAGTGGGTGCGGGTACTGGACCGGCTGAGCGCGGAGCCGTTCTACGCCGCGTACAAGCAGCGACTCGACGAGCTTCTGCGTGCCGAGCCCGGCGGGCTGTTCCTCGAGGTCGGAGCCGGTACCGGGGACGCCGCCGTGGCCCTGCGCTCCTCGAGCGGGGCCAGGGTCGTCGCGATCGACAGCTCGTTGACGATGATCACGCAGGCGCGGGACCGGGGGCTGTCGCATGCCGCCGTCGCCGACGGCCACCGGCTGCCGTTCGCAGCGGACCGGTTCGACGGCGCCTGGGCCGACCGGGTCCTGCAGCACGCCGCCGAACCGGCCAGGATGTTGAACGAGTTGCTGCGAGTGGTCCGCCCCGGTGGCCGGGTCGCCCTGGCGGACCCGGACTACGACACCCAGGTACTCGACATCGACGACCAGGAACTCGCCCGTCAAGTACTGCGTTTCCGAGCCGAGGTGGGCCTGCGCAACGGCTCGCTCGCCCACCGGCACGCCGGACTGCTCGCGGCCCGCGGCGTCCGCGACATCACGGTGGAGGCCCGAACCCTGGTCGTACGCGACCCGTCGGCGGTCGACAACGTCATGGGCCTGCGTACCTGGGCGCACACAGCCGCAGCCCGGGGCTACCTCCACCCGCTGGACGCGGACCGGTTCGTGACCCGGTTCGACGATGCCGTGCGCACCGACCGCTTCACCTACGCCGTCACGTTCTTCCTCACGGCGGGCACCCTGGCCGGGTCGGACTGACACCGGCCGGTTCGCGGACGCCGGGTGTGTAGCGCTGGCGGCTGCGCAGGCGGGCGACGATGCCGCGAATGACGGGCCGGTCCCAGACCTCTGCCGACGGGAGGCGGGCTCCGGACAGAAGCATCACCTCGGTCACATCCGGCTTGTGAAGCCGCCACCACGCGCGGGCGACGGCCGGTTTCCCACGTCGTTGGTCCGGCCTGCTCGTCGGCGTGGTGGACGTGCAGCCGAGTGCGCGATCACGGATGCGCCGTCGAAGCCGTCAGCACGGAACATCGCCTCACCCTCGATGGGGAACGTACGGTTTTCGTACGGTGAAAGTACGTGAGTCTTGCGGTTATTGGGTAGGGTGCGGGTCAGGAGGTGTTCCATGTCCGAGATGTTCGACGCGGTCGACGCGCTGATCGCGTCGCGTGCCGCGCTGCCCCCGGCGCAGGAGCGCAAGCGGCTGCGCGCCGCGCACGGCCTGACGCTGGACGATGTCGCCGGTGCGCTGAAGGTGCGCCGGGCCACGGTGTCCGCCTGGGAGTCGGTGAAGAAGCCGACCGAGCCACGCGGCCCCGAGCGTGAGGCGTACGCGCGGCTTCTCAAGCAGCTCGCGGAGCTCTACCCGGCCCCGGTGTCCGCCACGTCCACCGACGCCTCCGCCGCCCCGGTGCCTGCCACGTCCCCCGCCGCCCCGGTGGAAGCCGAGACGCCGTCCACAGGCACGGCCCCCGAGGCCGCGGTCACGACCGCGACCGGGAACACCCGAACTCCCGCCCCCGTCACCGCTGTTCCGGCCACCGCGCCCCGCCCGGCGGGCACCACCAGGACCCCGCCGACGTCGCGCCGTCCCGGCGTACGGAAGGCGCCCCCTGCCGGTGCCCCGGCGGGCGCCGCAGACCCGCGGTTCGAGAACGGCCCGTTGACGGTCGTCGATGTCGAGGACGGGAAGGTGCTGGCGTACTGCACCGGCGGCCTGGTCCTGGACGTGCCCGCCAAGTCCCTGCCGTCCCTGGTGGACTGGACGCTCAAGGAGGCGAAGCTCGGGGCGCCGAAGCTCTCCGGCCCCGGCAAGGACGCCGACCCGCTGCTCGTACTCACCGAGGCCGCGCTGGAGCGCTACGGCCTGCCCGCAGCCCTCACCGAGGAGGAACGGATCGCCGGGCGCATCCCGGAGGGCCACAAGGTCATCAAGCAACTGACCCGCGCCCAGTGGCAGCTGACCAAGCGCGGCTTCGGCCCATGGGCGCGGATCTACCGCCCCGCGACCGGGGCGGAGCGGGCCTGCGTCCAGCTGTGCATCCCGTCGTGGAACGCCCTGGACACCCGGCACTGGGGTGCGGCCGGTCAGCTGCCGCCGGCCGAACTCGCCCGGCTCCTGGGCGTGTACGCGTCCCGGGTGATGACACCGCGCGGATCGACCGCTGTGACCGGCCTGGAGCTGATGACCGCGCTGCACCCGCCGACCCGAGCCTCCGAGCCGGACGCCGATGGCAAGCGGCACTCCGCGCACAACCCCGGCTCGCTCGGCAAGGACCCGGTGGACTGCGCACCGTGCGAGGCCCCCGACGGCCACCCGCTCCTGGCGAACCTGCCCCGGTTCCACGTACGCGGCCCGGCAGAGAAGCTGTTCGAGGAGGCGTACGACTGGGCACGGCCGATGACCGATGCCGAGTGCACCCTGCGCCACCTGGTCGGCATCGACGTCAACATGGCCTTCGCCGCCGGCGCCAACGGCCTGACCGTCGGCCTCGGAGCGCCGACGCACCTTTCGGACCCGGTGTTCGACCCGAAGCTGCCCGGCAGCTGGCTGGTGGACCTGTCCCATGTCGACCTGTCCCGGGTGAAGGCGGGTAAGGAGTGGGTGGAGCTGGACGGCAGCATGCTGCCCTCCCCGTTCACACCGAAGGGCGAGCGTCCCGAGGGCCCGGCCTGGTACGCGACGCCGACCGTGGCATACGCGGTGGAGCTCGGCTACGACGTGCGCCCGCTGGAGGCGTGGGTGCGCCGCGAGAACGGCCGCTACCTGGACGGCTGGTACAACCGGCTGCGCGACGCCTACGTCGCCACGATGGCCGACCTCGGCGTCGCCACCGACCTAGCCCCGGCCGACTTCCTCACCGCGATGAACGGCTACGCGGCCCGCGACCCGGAGCTGGCCATCGTCGTCTCCGCGGTCAAGGCCACGGTGAAGGGCGGCCTGGGCAAGCTCCGCGAGCGCCCACGCGGCGAGGGCTGGCGGCCCGGCGAGCCGTGGCGCGCCCTTGCCCGCCCGACCTGGCGCCCGGACATCCGCGCGGCCGTCATCTCCCGCACCCGGATCAACCTGCACCGCAAGATCGTCAAGCACGCGGCGTTCACCGGCCAGTACCCCATCGCGATCCTGTCCGACTGCGTCGTCTATGCCGCGAGCGGACCGGGCCCGCTGGACTTCCTGCCCTATCGGGAGGACAAGCCACTGCCCGGCGGCTTCAAGCTCGGCATCAACCCCGGCCTGGTCAAGCACGAGGGCACCCAGAGCGTGCTGTGGGGCGAAGAGGTCCGGGAGCGGTTCGACGCCCCCGAGCTCAATCTCGCCCGGTACATCAAGGACGGCAGTGTCACCGACGCCGACCACGGCGAGTAGGGGAGCGGGCAGGCGATGGCCAAGGAGTTCGGGGACGGACTGGACAAGGCGGTGCAGAAGGCGTTCACCCGCCCCGCGCCCAAGTCCGCGGGCCCGCAGATGCGGTACATGGTCAAGCAGCTCGGCGGCACGAAGGCGGTCGCCGAACTGCTCGGCATGTCCCAGCGGCAGGTGGAGCGGTACGTGGCGGGCACGGCCAAGAAGCCGCGCGCCGACCTCGCCGCGCGCCTGGAGCGCGAGGTGAAGAAGCGCTGGCAGCCGCAGATCCGGGCCAGGGCCCGCGAGAAGGCGGCAACGACCGGCGGCATCGTCATCGACGTCCACGCCCGCCTCGGCTACGCCGGTGCACCGATCAACACCACGGATGAGGACCGCATCAGGCACCTGACCGTCGCCCTGCCCCCGCAGCACGCCGCTCGGCTCTTCGACGCCCAGCAGCAGGGAGCGGGCGACGACCGGCTGCGCGAGCTCACCGCCGAAGCACTCAAGGAGGTGTACTTCCAGGACGGCGGCCGCCGCGCCGGCTCCCTGCAGGAAGTACAGATCAACGACGTGCTGGACCTGGAGTTCGAGCTGTAGCCCCCGCACCCGAAACAGCCGGGAGGCCCGCGGGCCAGAGCTGACCCGAGCCCGGCCTGCGTGTCCGCGAAGTCCGGATCACCGGCGGCCCGTCTGCCGGATGGCCGTTCGGGCAGCGGGAACTGCCCCGTTGTCGGCCCCCGCTGCCCTTACCGCGCGCCGATCGCCTGCGGCAGGGGCGAGTCCTGAGGCGACGCAATAGATGACGTACGAGACCTCGTCCGAACGGATTCCTCCATGCGGCACACCACCGAACCCCGGGGGAACGCGGCCCCCGACCGGCGCACTGCCGGCCCTTTGCGGGAGGGCGATTCGCGCCTGGGATCATGGACGCATGCCCGAAGAGTCGGACCTGATGTCCAGCCTGTGGCCGCTCGTGCCCTCCGAGGCCACCGATTGGCTGCTGGAGCTGTGCGGTGATGGCATCACGGGGTTCATGCCTCCGGCGATGCCTGACGCCGTGTGGGTGCTCAACGCCATGTACGAGCACAGCCAGGGGCCGATCGATGTGTCGTACCACGAGTACCACCAGGCGCGGCTGGCGGACGGGAATGTCCAGCCGCACGTCGTTGGAGGCATCGACCTCGACGCGGTGAGCGTCGCCACGGGAGGAGGGCTCGGCCGCGCCGAGCATCCGGGGCCCGGTTGGCGAAGGCTGCGCTGGGCCGACCTTGCCTCGCGGACCGGCGACCCGGTCGTGGCCGACGGCCTGATGCCCTCCTACCGCTGCTTCCCCTCGGCCAAGAAGGAGGGCAGCTGGCCGCTGGGCATGGTTCCGCCGACCGAGGGGAGCCTGGACCGTGAGACCTGGAACCGGCTGATCGCCCTCCTCACCCAGTTCAGTCCCGCAGGCCCGGACACCCGTTGCCTGGCCTACTACAACCCGCTGATGCTCGGGGCCGTCGACTTCGACAACCTCCACGTGCGTACGGGCCGGATCGGCGACGCCGAGGTCCTGTACGACCAGTCCGAGGCCGACTTCAGCCCGTCCAACCTCTGGGCCGATGACCGCTCGTGGGTCCTGTGCACCGACTACGACCTGTGGGCCACCAAGGTCGCCGGGCCGTCAGCCCTCATCGACGCATTGCTGAACGACAACGACATCGAGGCGGTTCGTCTGCCTGGGGCGCGCTGAGGACGACCAGCTTGCAATCTCCTCCAGCGCGGAGCGCGCCCTTCCGTCGTCCCCGGCACCTCTGACCAGGGCGATCGGCCGGCCCCCTCGCCGGTTCGCAAGCCCCGGATACCGTGAGCGGCGGCATTGCGGAGTATCGCCGGTTTTCTCGGCCCTGGAAGGCTTGGACCTGGCCTGCCCATGGGCTGCCCACGTGACCCACCGTCCGCGGGACGCCAATGACCGGCGCCCGTTGTCCTTGAGGAGACACCTTGGTGGCTGTTGCTCCCGCTCGTCGTCTGGCTCTGCTCGGAGGCGGCTTCTCCACCGACGACGATGGTCTGCTGGACGACTGGGTCCTGGACCACGTCTCAGCTCCTCGCCCGAGAGTGTGCTTCATTCCGACCGCCAGTGGCGACGCCCCCGGCTACATCGAGCAGTTCTTCCAGGCATACCGGCCGCGTTCCTGCGCACCCGACGTCCTGCGGCTGTTCCGGCGGGAGCTCGACGACGACGCCATGCGCGCGTTCCTCCTGTCCCAGGATGTGGTCTATGTAGGACCCACCTCGCGGACAGGCTGGGCCTGTTGACCGGCTCGGTCTGTCCGCACTACGACAGCGAGCCGGGCCGACGAGATTCCTACCAGGCAGCCGTGGCGAACCGTCTGCTGCCGGGCGGCTGGGCCGTCGAGGACGGCGTCGGCGCCCTCTTCACGGAGGGACGACTGACGGACTCCGTCACACGCATCCCGCAAGCGCGCTTGTATCGGGTGGTACCCGGCGGAGTCACGGAGCAGGCGGTGTCACGTCGTCTGCTCACCCCTGGATGAAGGTTCCGCATCTGCGGGCTCAGGGTGCGTACCGAAGGCCAGCAGCACAGCAGTGGTGCGCCGGGTGGCCAGCCGGCCGTTCTGCAGGGCGCCCCCCCCGGGGTACGGGCCTGGCGTGGCCGCTCGGTCGGCCGTCAGAGCGTGGCGGAAGGCGTGTCCCCGTTCTGGGCCTGTCGGGCGCGCTTGGCGAGCACCGTGGCCAGGTCCCGGGTGGCGTCCTCGTTGACGTCGTCCTTCTTGTCCTTGTCCATTGAATCCGCCATGGCCCACAGCAGCGTCGTGCCGACCCGGAACTGGGCCACGGTGCTGGGCTCGCCGTGATAGCCGTAGGAGCCGAACCTGGCGTCGCGCCTCTCCCCTATCGGGCCGAGGCTGAACTTCCTGGCCCGTTCTCCCGCCCTCTTGCCGTAGTAGTCGTTCCACAGCACGTCGTACGCCTTGCGGGCGGCCTGTTCACTGTCGTAGGCGATGACCAGGAAGGTGGCGTTGACCGCGCTGTCGTCGCGTCGGAAGGTCGAGGCGCCGTAGAAGCGGGAGTTCTCGCAGCCCGCGTTGTCCTTGATGGGGCAGGCCACTGAAAGGTAGAGCTTGTCCATCTCCATGGCATAGGGCCGGACGGACTCCTTCCAGCCCGGCATGGCCCCGCCGTCCGGCAACGTCTCCCGGACTTGTTCCTTCCTGAGCGCCACCGCCTTGCCGTTCCCGGTGTCGATCTCCGCACCACCGCCACAGCCGGCCAGCAGCAGCGCCGCAACGATCGCCACGAGCCATCGGTCGTTCCTCATGAACACGCCACCACCCCTCGAGTGGTGATCCTACGTGGACCGTTCTTCGGACATCGGGCGCCGCTCCAACTTCCGGACGTCCAGGCACTGTTGCCCGGATGAGGCCGCGACTGAGCAGCGGTAAGGGGCAACGGAGGCAGGCGGGCCGGGCCCGTGTCCGCAGTGATCCGCCGGACAGCCCCTGGGGTCTGTCTCCTTGGGGGGCATTCCCTGCGGTAGGCGGAGTGTTCAGCGTACGACTGGGCCACGACTCGCAGCGCGTATGCCAAGCCGGCTGAGCGGGGGTCCGAGGGGCTCATGGCCGGGTAGTCGTACGTCAGTTGCTCGTTCATGTCGAGCATGGGGAGATGGCCGTGGAGAAGAGCCTCGCCGCCCAGGATCTCGGCCACGTAGGCATAGGCGTGGTTGTCGTCCGTGATGCGTGCGACGAGGAACTTCACAAGATCGTCCATGTGGCCATCCTCGCGGGCGGGGCATTCGACCGTGCCGCGCATGCCGGACCACAGGCGACGGCGAAAGTCCAAGGATGATCTCTGTACGGCGCTGTACCGTGACCCCGCCCCCCCCCGCAGTTCAGAGCGCGATCGGTCGGTACTTCAGAACCTCGTCGACGATCTGCTCCGCGGACGCATCCTGAAGGGCGTCCGAGGGGTGGAAGAGCAGGTCACTCACCCGGGGATGTGACACGTTCGCTTCGAGGAGCCGCAGATAGTGGTCGCTCTCCGGGGCGCCCCTCAGGAGTCTGCGGACGATCTCCACGAGCTCGTCCCGGGTGATGTCCGCGACCACGGGACGAGCCGGCCGGGCCGCTTCCCGCGCGAAGTCCTCCAGACTCCTGCCGGCGTAGTACTCGGCGAAGTCGAGAGCCTCGTAGTCGTGCCCGGTGGCCACGTTGAAGGCCGCGATCGCCTCGCTCGCCGCCTCCGGGTGCCCTTCCAGCAGGTCAGCGATCCGCTCCACCTCGGCACACAGCCGATCCACCCGCTGCCGACTCACCAACGGGGGCAACAACTCCGGTCTCAAGTCCACAGCCGAATTATGCCGGTCGGGGCTGACACGCCCGGGCCGGGCTCGGGGCGCTGCCCTTTCTCATCGAGGGCGCCCGGCACGTCTTCCACGTGTGCCTGTTTGGCCTTGGGGGCTGTCTTGGCGTCGTCCGTCTCCGGGGGCCTGTCTGACGGACCGGTGTCTGTCGTGCTGTGTGGAGACCGGGGGGTGCGGGGGCGTGTGTCTCCCGGCCGCCGGCCCGGCCACCTTCCTTCCGCCGGCTGGCGGCCTGTCTCCCGTCGGGCGGTCTGCCTTGCGCCGCCCGTCGTTCACTTCCTTGGGGGTTGGGGGTGGTTCCTGGTCTCCTGGCCTGCCTCTTGCCTCCTGCCTCCTGCCGTGCCCGGTGGGGCCTGCCGGGCCGGGGCTCCGTGCTTAGCGGGGTTTTCCGGGGTGGCTGGTCTGTCCCTGTTGGTCTGGT
>NZ_JBIVDK010000009.1:0-90114 GCF_044747085.1 Streptomyces sp. NPDC090119
GGTGCTTTCCAGTTCTTCGCTTTCGCGTTTCCCTTTCCGGCGGTTCCGACTCTATCAGATCCTTTCGGCGTCTGATTCCCAGTCAGAGGGGGTTGCCTTCCCGGCCCGCTGGGCCGTTCCGACGTCTCAAACTCTAGCCGATCAACCCCGGCAGTTCCTAATCGGGCTGCCGAGCCCCATTCGAATTGAATTCGGACGCGCCGAAAGCAATCCCGAACGGGAGAGTCGAGCTGGTGGTTGAGTGCCGCTTTCGCGGCGGAGGTGCTGCCACAGAACCGTCACGGCTCCGGGGCAGACCAAGAACTCTACGGATCGGCCATGGGGGTGTCAACCCGTGCTGTCAAGATTTTTTCGAGCGGGTGTTCCCCCTGGCGACGCACTGGGGCCCCTCGACCGATGCCGAGGGGCCCCAGTGCAGGTCAGAGCGTCGTGGATCAGACCTCGACGACGACCGGGAGGATCATGGGGCGCCTGCGGTAGGTGTCCGAGACCCACTTGCCGAGCGTCCGGCGGATCAGCTGCTGGAGCTGGTGGGGCTCCACGACGCCGTCCTGGGCCGACCGCTCCAGCGATTCCGTGATCTTCGGGAGGACCTCCGAGAACTTGGCGTCCTCGATTCCCGAGCCGCGGGCCTGGATGTGCGGGCCGCCCGTGATCTTGCCGGTGGACGCGTCCATCACGACGAAGACCGAGATGATGCCCTCGTCGCCGAGGATCTTGCGGTCCTTCAGCGCGGGCTCGCGCACATCGCCGACCGAGAGGCCGTCGACGTAGACGTAGCCGGCCTGGACCTTGCCCGCGATCTTCGCCTTGCCCTCGACCAGGTCGACGACCACGCCGTCCTCGGCGATGACGATCCGGTCGTGCGGGACGCCGGTCGCGGCGCCCAGCTCGGCGTTGGCGCGCAGGTGGCGCCATTCGCCGTGGACCGGCATCAGGTTCTTCGGCCGGCAGATGTTGTAGAAGTACAGCAGCTCGCCCGCGGACGCGTGGCCCGAGACGTGCACCTTGGCGTTGCCCTTGTGCACGACGTTGGCGCCCCAGCGGGTCAGGCCGTTGATCACGCGGTAGACCGCGTTCTCGTTGCCGGGGATGAGGGACGAGGCCAGGATGACCGTGTCGCCCTCGACGATGCGGATCTGGTGGTCCCGGTTGGCCATGCGGGACAGGGCCGCCATCGGCTCGCCCTGGGAACCCGTGCAGACCAGGACGACCTTGTCGGCCGGGAGGTCGTCGAGCTGCTTGACGTCGACGACGAGGCCCGGCGGGACCTTCAGGTAGCCGAGGTCCCGCGCGATGCCCATGTTGCGGACCATGGAGCGGCCGACGAAGGCGACCTTGCGGCCGTACTTCTGGGCGGTGTCCAGGATCTGCTGGATGCGGTGCACATGGCTGGCGAAGCTCGCCACGATGATGCGGCTGTGCGCACCGGCGAAGACGTTGTCCAGCACGTTGGAGATGTCGCGCTCGGGCGGGACGAAGCCGGGTACCTCGGCGTTCGTGGAGTCCGAGAGGAGGAGGTCGATGCCCTCCTCGCTGAGACGCGCGAAGGCGTGCAGGTCGGTGAGACGGCCGTCCAGCGGGAGCTGGTCCATCTTGAAGTCGCCGGTGTGCACGACCATGCCGGCCGGAGTGCGGATGGCGACCGCGAGGGCGTCCGGGATGGAGTGGTTGACCGCGACGAACTCGAGGTCGAAGGGGCCGATCCGCTCACGGTCGCCCGCCTCCACCTCCAGGGTGTAGGGCCGGATGCGGTGCTCCTGGAGCTTGGCCTCGATCAGCGCGAGGGTCAGCTTGGAGCCGATCAGCGGGATGTCCGGCTTCTCGCGCAGCAGGTAGGGGACCGCGCCGATGTGGTCCTCGTGACCGTGCGTGAGGACGATGCCGTCGATGTCGTCGAGGCGGTCCCGGATGGACGAGAAGTCCGGCAGGATCAGGTCGACGCCGGGCTGCTCCTCCTCGGGGAAGAGCACGCCGCAGTCGACGATCAGCAGACGGCCGTCGTACTCGAAGACCGTCATGTTGCGGCCGATCTCGCCGAGACCGCCGAGAGGGGTGACCCGCATGGCGCCCTTGGCGAGCGGCGGCGGGGGGGCCAGTTCAGGGTGCGGATGACTCAAAAGACTCTCCTGACCACACACGCCACATACCCGGGGGCACGTGGCGCGCGTGACGTTCAGTGCGTGCGGTTGTCGTTACAGGGGTGCGGGCGATGGCGCCCCGCTGTGCAGTTGTGGATTCAGTTGTGTGGCTCGGATGGTGCTGAAGTCTGTTGTCAGAGCTGTACCCCGCCGGCAGCAAGATCGATCTTGAGCTGGGCGATCTCCTCCGGGGAGCACTCGACCATGGGGGCGCGCAGGGGGCCCGCGGGCAGGCCCTGGAGGGCGAGCGCGGCCTTGGTGGTCATGACGCCCTGCGTGCGGAACATGCCGGTGTAGACCGGGAGCAGCTTCTGGTGGATCTCGGCGGCCTTGACGACATCACCCGAGGTATAGGCGTCCACGAGGGCGCGCAGGTCGGGGGCGACGAGGTGGCCGACGACCGAGACGAAGCCGACGGCGCCGACGGAGAGCAGGGGGAGGTTCAGCATGTCGTCGCCGGAGTACCAGGCGAGGCCGGAGCGGGCGATGGCCCAGCTGGCGCGGCCGAGGTCGCCCTTGGCGTCCTTGTTGGCGACGATCCGGGGGTGCTCCGCGAGGCGGACCAGGGTCTCGGTGCTGATCGGGACGCCGCTGCGGCCGGGGATGTCGTAGAGCATGACCGGGAGACCGGTGTTGTCGGCGACGGCCGTGAAGTGGCGGTACAGGCCCTCCTGCGGGGGCTTGTTGTAGTACGGCGTGACGACCAGCAGGCCGTGCGCGCCGTCGCGTTCGGCCTGGTGGGCCAGGGCGAGGGTGTGGAGGGTGTCGTTGGTGCCGACGCCTGCCACGACGCGGGCGCGGTCGCCGACCGCTTCCACGACGGCTCGTACGAGGTCCGATTTCTCCGCGTCGCTGGTGGTGGGTGACTCGCCGGTGGTGCCGTTGACGATCAGGCCGTCGTTGCCTGCGTCCACCAGGTGGGCGGCGAGCCGCTGCGCGCCGTCGAGGTCGAGTGCGCCGTCCGCCGTGAAGGGCGTGACCATGGCGGTGAGGACCCGCCCGAAGGGGGTCTGCGGAGTCGAGGTCGGAGCCATGAGTGACACGCTACTCGGTACTCGATCCATGGTCTGCCCGTGGGGTGGCGGGAAAGTCAGGACAAACTCGCGATGAACCTCGCGAGGAAGAAGGAGCCCGGCACTGCCTGCTCGGGGGTTCAAGCAGTGCCGGGTCCGTTTGATCAGGCTAGATGAACTTCTCTAAATGCCGCAATACGGACACTTCGGGAGGTTGATCCGTACATCCGTTCCGCGCGGGGAACAGGGCTTCGCTACGGGGCCACCCGGCCGTTGGCATTGAAGGCGGCGTGCGTGAGCGGCATCAGCCGGGCCCACTCGGCCTCCAGCTTCTCGCCCACCATCTCGATCTCCCGCTGCGGGAAGGACGGCACCTTGGCCAGCTCGTGCTGGGTGCGCAGGCCCAGGAAGTGCATCAGGGAGCGCGCGTTGCAGGTGGCGTACATCGAGGAGTACAGGCCGACCGGGAGGGCCGCACGGGCGACCTCGCGGGCGACGCCCTCGGCGAGCAGCTTCTGGTAGGCGCCGTACGCCTGCTCGTAGGACTCCGTCAGGGTGTCGCGCACCGCGTCGTACTGCGCGGGGCTGCCCTCGACGAAGACGTACTTGCCCGGGCGGCCCTCCTGGACCAGTTTGCGGGAGGTGTCGGGGACGTAGAAGACCGGCTGGAGCTCCCGGTAGCGGCCCGATTCCTCGTTGTACGACCAGCCGACGCGGTGCCGCATGAACTCGCGGAACACGAAGATCGGGGCGCTGATGAGGAAGGTCATCGAGTTGTGCTCGAACGGGCTGCCGTGCCGGTCCCGCACCAGGTAGTTGATCAGGCCCTTGGAGCGCTCGGGGTCCTTGCCCAGCTCGTCCAGGGACTGCTCGCCCACGGTGGAGACTCGGGCGGCGAAGAGGACATCGCTGTCCGACGCGCTGGATTTCACCAGCTCGACGGTCACATCGCTACGGAGCGTGAGCGGCTCGGGGGTGGTCACAAAGGTCCTTCCATCACTTCTGCGGTTTGCGCCCACCATACGGGGCACGCGCACCGGTCAGAGCAACACCTCACCTCAAAAATCGCATCCAGCGGTTTTCCGGACATGGGCACCTTTCGTATCGTTCCGACGTCTGAAGGGGTGAGGTCGTCAGACCCCCGGAAGGAGACCCACCCCAGATGTTCCGTCGTCGTGAGCCCGTACCCTTCGCCTTCGTCGCCGAGGCCGACAGGTTCCGCGGCAATGTCACTCCCCCGCCCCGCGAGCGCGCGTCCCGCGCCGAGCGGGCCGGGCGTTCGCTGCTCATGCTGACCCTGGTCGCCGGGATAGTGGGCGCGCTGATGGTCGGCATGCCCGCGCTGTCCACTCCGTCCGCGCCGCCGGCCGGTCAGTCGCAGGCGGCACAGGGTCACTGACCCTTGTGGCGGCCCACGGCTGGTGAGCCCCGCCACAGGCGGATAGCCTCACCGGGCACAAGCCCGTGCGAGGACCTTGCGAGGAACAGCCGTGCCCCTGCCCTTCCTGACGGCCGACCGCACTTTCGAGGCGGCCGACGAGAGCTCGCTGCCGTACCACGACCGGGACCGCTGGCGGCGCCCGTACCGCCCTGGCCCGTGGCGGGTGGGCGGGGCCGCGCTGGGGCTGCTGTTCTCCTCGTTCGTGCTGTTCGGGGCCGTGCTCACCGCCCTGACCGGCACCACCACCTCCGCCGGGGTCACCTTCGTGCTCGCCGCGGCGATCGTGCTCGGCGCGCTGCGGGTGCTGCGCATGGGCGTCTGGGTCAGCCCGCGCGGCCTGCGCCAGGTCGGCTTCCTGGTGACGCGTACGGTGCCCTGGCACCGGGTCGTCTCGCTGCGGACGGCGCAGCAGCCGGTGCGCTGGCTGGGGCTGCCCCGCACGGTGCAGGGTCAGGCGCTGACGCTGGTCCGCGACGACATGGCCCCGGACGACACTCCTCCGCTGCTGACCACGCACACCCTGGATTTCCTCAATCGTCCCGCCGGGTTCGACCGGGCCTCGGACACGATCGAGGCGTGGGCCGCGGAGTTCCGGCGCGGCTGAGGACGTACCTCGTATGGGAGAAGGGGCCGCCCCGCGCTGTCGCGGAGCGGCCCCTTCTTCATGTGCGTCGCGGGTCAGGCCGGGACGTTCCGGCCGTCGTGCAGGGCGATGGCGCGCTGCATCGTCTTACGGGCGCGCGGGGTGTCGCGGGCGTCGTGGTAGGCGACGGCGAGCCGGAACCAGCTGCGCCAGTCGTCGGGGGCGGCCTCGGTCTCGGCCTTGCGGCGGGCGAACACCTCGTCGGCCGAGTCGCGGTCGATGCGGCCGTCCGGGGTGCGGCGCAGTTCGTCGACGGGCAGGCCGCCCTCGGCCTCCAGCTCGGCGGCGAGCTGGTTGGCCCGGCGGACGAACTGGGTGTTCTTCCAGAGGAACCAGACGCCGATGACCGGCAGGATCAGCACGGCCACGCCGAAGGTGACGGTGAGGAGCGTGCCGGACTGGATGAGCATCACGCCCCGGCTGCCGACCAGGACGAAATAGAAGACCAGGACGGCGGCCGTGACGAGGTAGGTGATCTTCGCGCGCATGAGATAGAGGTACTCAGCCCAGGTCGAGGAAGTGTTCGAGCCCGAAGGTGAGGCCCGGAGCGGACCCCACGCGGCGCACACCGAGCAGGATGCCCGGCATGAAGCTGCTGTGGTGCAGCGAGTCGTGGCGCAGGGTGAGGGTCTCGCCCTCGCCGCCGAGCAGCACCTCCTGGTGGGCCAGGAGGCCCCGCAGCCGGACCGCGTGCACGGGCACACCGTCCACGTCGGCGCCGCGCGCCCCGTCCAGCGCGGTGACCGTGGCGTCCGGCGCCGGGGCGAGACCGGCCTCGCGGCGGGCCTCGGCGATGAGCTGGGCGGTGCGGGTGGCGGTGCCGGAGGGGGCGTCCACCTTGTTCGGGTGGTGCAGCTCGACGACCTCGACGGACTCGAAGTACGGCGCGGCGATCTGCGCGAACTTCATGGTGAGGACGGCGCCGATGGAGAAGTTCGGGGCGATGAGCACGCCCGTCTCCGGGGACAGCTCGAGCCAGCCCTTGAGTTGTGCCAGGCGCTCGTCGGTCCAGCCGGTGGTGCCGACGACCGCGTGGATGCCGTGGCGCACGCAGAAGTCGAGGTTGCCCATGACCGAGGCGGGGGTGGTGAGGTCGACGGCGACCTGGGCACCGGCGTCCACCAGCGTCTCCAGCTTGTCGCCCCGGCCGAGGGACGCGACCAGCTCCATGTCCTCGGCGGCCTCGACGGCCCGTACCGCCTCGGACCCGATGCGGCCGCCTCCGCCGAGGACCGCCACGCGCAGCTTGCTCATCTCTTCGTTTCCTTACCGCAGTTGAGGGGCCGGGTGGGTCAGGCGACCGCGTCGTGGAGCCGGGCGGCCTGCTTGTCCTTCAGCGGGCCTATGACCGACAGCGACGGGCGCTGTCCCAGGATGTCGCGGGCGACGGAACGGACCTCGTCCGGGGTCACCGCGGCGATCCGGGCCAGCATGTCGTCCACGGACATGTGGTCGCCCCAGCACAGCTCGCTCTTGCCGATACGGTTCATCAGCGCGCCGGTGTCCTCCAGGCCGAGCACGGTGGAGCCCCGGAGCTGGCCGATGGCGCGGGTGACCTCGTCGTCGGTGAGGCCGTGCTCGGCGACCTGGTCGAGTTCGTCCCGGCAGAGCTTCAGTACGTCCGTGACCTGGCTCGGGCGGCAGCCCGCGTACACCCCGAACAGGCCGCAGTCGGCGAAGCCGGAGGTGTAGGAGTACACGCTGTAGGCCAGGCCGCGCTTCTCCCGGACCTCCTGGAAGAGGCGGGAGGACATGCCGCCGCCGAGGGCGGTGTTGAGCACGCTCATGGCCCAGCGGCGGTCGTCGGTGCGGGCGAGGCCGGGCATGCCGAGGACGACGTGCGCCTGCTCGGTCTTGCGGCCGACCAGTTCGACGCGGCCCGCGGTGCGCAGGGTGCGGCTGCCTTCGCGCGGGGCGATGGGCAGGGCTCCGGTGTCGCGCAGGGCGCCCGACTTCTCGAAGGCGGCGCGGACCTGGCGGACGACCTTGGCGTGGTCGATGTTGCCCGCGGCCGCGACCACGAGGTGGGTCGGGTCGTAGTGCTTCTTGTAGAAGCGGCGGATGCGGTCGGCGGTGAGGGCGTTGACGGTGTCGACCGTGCCGAGGACCGGGCGGCCGAGCGCGTTGTCGCCGAACATGGTGTGCGCGAACAGGTCGTGCACACAGTCGCCGGCGTCGTCCTCGGTCATGGCGATCTCTTCGAGGATCGCGCCGCGTTCGACGTCGACGTCCTCCTCGCGGATCAGCGAACCGGTCAGCATGTCGCACACCACGTCGATGGCGAGCGGCAGATCGGTGTCGAGCACGCGTGCGTAGTAGCACGTGTACTCCTTGGCCGTGAACGCGTTCATCTCGCCGCCGACGGCGTCGACCGCGGCGGAGATGTCGAGGGCGGAGCGCTTCTCGGTGCCCTTGAAGAGCAGGTGCTCCAGGTAGTGGGTGGCGCCGTTCAGCGCCGGGGTCTCGTCACGGGAGCCGACGTGCGCCCAGATGCCGAAGGTGGCCGAGCGCACGGAGGGCAGCGTCTCGGTGACGACGCGCAGACCACCGGGGAGGGTGGTCCGGCGGACGGTACCGACGCCGTCCCGGCCCTTGATGAGGGTTTGGGTACGGGCGACGGCCCGCGCCTCCGAGGAGGTGCGGGCCGTCGCCTTGAAGCTACGGGACGTCACTGGTCGGCGTCGTCCTTCTTCGTCTCGTCCGAACCGTCCTCGCCCTCGACCACGGGGATCAGGGAGAGCTTGCCGCGGGAGTCGATCTCGGCGATCTCGACCTGGACCTTCTGGCCCACACCGAGGACGTCCTCGACGTTCTCCACGCGCTTGCCACCGGCGAGCTTGCGGATCTGCGAGATGTGCAGCAGACCGTCCTTGCCGGGGAGCAGGGAGACGAACGCACCGAAGGTGGTGGTCTTCACGACCGTACCCAGGTAGCGCTCGCCGACCTCGGGCATCGTCGGGTTGGCGATGCCGTTGATCGTGGCGCGGGCGGCCTCGGCGGACGGACCGTCCACCGCGCCGATGTAGATCGTGCCGTCGTCCTCGATCGTGATGTCGGCGCCCGTGTCCTCCTGGATCTGGTTGATCATCTTGCCCTTGGGGCCGATGACCTCACCGATCTTGTCGACCGGGATCTTGACGGTGATGATCCGCGGGGCGTTCGGGGACATCTCGTCGGGCCGGTCGATGGCCTCCATCATCACGTCGAGGATGTGGAGACGGGCGTCGCGGGCCTGCTTGAGGGCCGCGGCCAGGACGGAGGCCGGGATGCCGTCCAGCTTGGTGTCGAGCTGGAGGGCGGTCACGAAGTCCTTCGTGCCGGCGACCTTGAAGTCCATGTCGCCGAAGGCGTCCTCCGCACCGAGGATGTCGGTGAGGGTGACGTAGTGCGTCTCGCCGTCGGCCTGCTCGGAGATCAGGCCCATGGCGATACCGGCGACGGGGGCCTTGAGCGGCACACCGGCGTTCAGCATCGACATGGTGGAGGCGCAGACCGAGCCCATGGACGTCGAGCCGTTGGAGCCGAGGGCCTCGGACACCTGACGGATCGCGTAGGGGAACTCCTCGCGCGTCGGCAGCACCGGCACGAGCGCGCGCTCGGCGAGGGCGCCGTGGCCGATCTCGCGGCGCTTCGGGGAACCGACGCGGCCGGTCTCACCGACGGAGTACGGCGGGAAGTTGTAGTTGTGCATGTAGCGCTTGCGGGTCACCGGGGAGAGGGTGTCCAGCTGCTGCTCCATGCGGAGCATGTTCAGGGTGGTGATGCCCAGGATCTGGGTCTCGCCACGCTCGAACAGCGCCGAGCCGTGCACGCGCGGGATGGCCTCGACCTCGGCGGCGAGCGTACGGATGTCCGTGACGCCGCGGCCGTCGATGCGCTTCTTCTCCTTGATCACACGCTCGCGGACCAGCTGCTTGGTCAGCGAACGGTAAGCGGCGGAGATCTCCTTCTCGCGGCCCTCGAACTTCGGCAGCAGCTTCTCGGCGGCCAGACCCTTGACGCGGTCCAGCTCGGCCTCGCGCTCCTGCTTGCCCGCGATGGTGAGGGCCTGGGCCAGCTCCGGCTGGACGGCCTTCTTCAGCGCCTCGTACACGTCGTCCTGGTAGTCCAGGAAGATCGGGAACTCGCCCTCGGGCTTCGCGGCCTTGGAGGCGAGGTCGGCCTGGGCGCGGCACAGCACCTTGATGAAGGGCTTGGCGGCCTCGAGACCGGCGGCGACGACCTCCTCGGTCGGCGCCTCGGCGCCGCCCTCGACCAGCTTGATCGTCTGGTCGGTGGCCTCGGCCTCGACCATCATGATCGCCACGTCGCCGTCCTCCAGGACGCGACCGGCGACCACCATGTCGAAGACGGCGTCCTCGAGCTCGGTGTGCGTCGGGAACGCGACCCACTGGCCGCGGATCAGCGCGACGCGGACGCCGCCGATCGGGCCGGAGAAGGGCAGGCCGGCCAGCTGCGTCGACGCGGACGCGGCGTTGATCGCCACGACGTCGTACAGGTGGTCGGGGTTGAGCGCCATGATCGTGGCGACGACCTGGATCTCGTTGCGCAGGCCCTTCTTGAAGGACGGGCGCAGCGGGCGGTCGATCAGGCGGCAGGTGAGGATCGCGTCCTCGGAGGGGCGACCCTCACGGCGGAAGAAGCTGCCGGGGATCTTGCCGGCGGCGTACATCCGCTCCTCGACGTCCACCGTGAGGGGGAAGAAGTCGAGCTGGTCCTTGGGGGCCTTGGAGGCGGTGGTCGCCGACATCACCATGGTGTCGTCGTCCAGGTACGCCACGGCGGAACCGGCGGCCTGCTTGGCCAGGCGGCCCGTCTCGAAGCGGATGGTGCGGGTGCCGAAGGAACCGTTGTCGATGACGGCCTCGGCGTAGTGGGTCTCGTTCTCCACTAGCGTTTTCTCCTCGTCTTCGTCCCGCTCGCCCGTGTGGCGGGGGGACGGTGGTGGAGAAGCGCTCCGGCTGGTGCGGGCCGGTCTTCGATCGAAGCACCCAGGGGTTCGTCTCTTCCCTGGGGGCCACTACCGAGGACCGGCGGCGGTGCGGTGCGCGTCTCCTCGTTCTGTGTCGTACGTGATGCGTTGTGCTAACACCCTACAAAGGGGGAGTGACAGTCCGCATGTTTCCGCACCTGCCGCGAGTGCGGGAGGCAGGCACGTACCGCGAAAACAGCAAAAAAGGAGCGGCTCCCGACTGACTCGGGAACCGCTCCCTCATGGCGACTTACTTGGCGCCGGCCGCACCGCGGCGGATGCCGAGGCGGTCGACCAGGGCACGGAAGCGCTGGATGTCCTTCTTGGCCAGGTACTGCAGCAGGCGGCGGCGCTGACCGACCAGGATGAGCAGACCACGGCGGGAGTGGTGGTCGTGCTTGTGGGCCTTGAGGTGCTCGGTCAGGTCGGAGATCCGGCGCGACAGCATGGCGACCTGGACCTCGGGGGAGCCGGTGTCGCCCTCCTTCTGGCCGAACTCGGCGATGATCTGCTTCTTCGTAGCGGCGTCGAGAGACACGCGTACTCCTCATGATGGTTGCCGCCGAGTGCCCCCGGTCTGAATCTCGGGGGAGCTTCCGTTACTCGGGAGGCGGGGACTCGCTGAGCGCGGCCTCCAGAGCCTGGGCTCCGGGGGTGCGTACACGAACGGCCGTCACTCAGGGTACCAGGGCCGTCCGGGGCCTCTTCACGTCCCCTAACCCACCATCGAGCGTACGTCCGCGAGGACACCCAGGGTGGCCAGGCAGAGGGGGGCCAGGGCGAGCAGGACGGCGCCCTCGGCGAGGTCGAGGAAGCGGCCCCAGAAGGGTGACAGCCCCTTGCTCGGGACGATCAGGCCGATCGCGGTGATCAGGATGGCGCCCGCGGCGACGGCCGCCGTCAGCCAGGCGGTGCGCAGGTCGAGGGCGCCGCGGTCCTGGTGGAGCACGAAGTCGGTGAGGGCGTCGTGCGGCGGGTTCAGGGCGAGGCCGAGCAGCAGCAGTGCGATGGCGGCGAGACCGGCGACCAGGACGCAGGACACCTGGGCGGTGTAGCGGAAGAGGCGCGCGCGGATCAGCATGGCGAGGCCGGTGGTGAGCGCGAGGAGCTGGCCCCAGACGTTGTCGCAGAAGCCGAGGACGGCGGCGGAGGCGACGACCAGGGCCGCGGTGCCGCCGACGAGGCCGAGCAGCATCTCGTGCCCGCGCCGGGCCTGAGCGGCGACGAGGTCGGCGTCGAGCGGTGCGGCGTCGGCGCCCTGCGCGGTGTCGGGGTCGAAGGCGTCGTCGGTGGCGGAGTGCGGCGAGGCGTAGCCGATGGGCAGCCGGGCGAAGCGGGCGGAGAGGCCGGGCAGGAAGGCGACCAGGCCGATGGCGACGGGGGCGCACACGGCGGCGGTCGCGGTGGCGGAGGCGTCGGCGAGGAGGGCCACGAAGGTGGCGAGGGTGCCGACGGTGGCCAGGAAGGACGCGGCGACGAACGGGGCGTCCCCGCCGGGCGTGACCGCCACCAGGGCGACCGAGGCGATCAGTACGGTCACGCAGCCGAGCATGAACTGGAGCTTGCCCGGTCCCTGGGCCGCCGGTGCCCCGATGATCCCGGAGCCCGCGATCATCAGCAGCGGCAGCGCGCCGAGGCCCACGGCGACGGCCGCGCCCCGGTCGCCGTACACCCGGGCGCGGACCCCGGCGAAGGCGGTGAGCAGTACGCCGAGTCCGCCCGCGATGACGCCGGGCAGGCCGTGCATGTCGTGGCGTACGGGGTCGGCGTACCAGAGGACGAAGCCGGTCAGCAGGACGAGCAGGGCGCCGCCCGCGAGGCCCGCGACGCGCAGCAGGTCCTCGCTCCACAGGTGCCGGTCGCGGACGACGGCGGAGGCGACGGCGTCGGAGACGTCGTCGTAGACGGCGGGCGGCAGGGAGTCGGCGAAGGGGCGCAGGCTCAGCACCTCGCCGTCCAGGACGCCTTCGTCGGCGAGGGTGCGGGCGCTGTCGAGTACCCGGCCGTCTCGGCGGACCAGGTGGTAGCCGGCCGGGGTGCCGACCTCCTGGGTCTGGCCGGTCAGGCGCAGTATCTCCGGGTAGATGTCGGCCACGGCGATGTCGACCGGGAGTGCCACGTCGATACGGCTGTCGGGTGCCACGACCGTGACCCTGCTGAATCCCGTAGCCGCTGTCGTACTCACCTTCACAGACCCCCTGTTCGCGGATGCGCACGCTGCGGGCGTCACCCTACCGGGACCCGGTGTCAGTGGTGACCAGTAGGATCCCCGGCAAGCGGAGGACGACCGTCGCCACGGGGGTGCCGGTGATCAACCGATCGTCCGCGCAGGAGGACTGACGCTCCGGTGAGCCAGCTCGTCATCAAGCGCCCGCCTCGTGCGCTGCCGCCCGAAGTGTCCGCGGACGAGGTCCACTTGGAGGCTCCTCCCGAGCTGCCGCGCGGGCAGCAGGAGGGCATGCTGATGCAGGTCCTGCCGACCCTCGGCATGGGCTCCTCCGTGGTGTTCTACTTCGCATCCCCGAACGCCCATCCGTTCATGCGGATCATGGGTGTGGTCATGCTGATGTCCACGGCCGCGATGGTGGTCTCGCAGATCGTCCGGCACCGTCGCGGTACGCAAGGGCAAATGGCCGACGTTCGCCGTGACTACCTCCGTTACCTGGCCCAGACGCGGCGCACGGTGCGCAAGACCGCCCTGCGCCAGCGGAACGCGCAGCTCTATCTGCACCCCGCTCCGGAGCAGTTGTGGTCGCTGGTCGCCGAGGGCAGCCGGGTGTGGGAACGGCGGGTGGCGGACGAGGACTTCGGGCAGGTGCGGATCGGGCTGGGCCCGCAGCAGCTCGCCACTCCCCTGATGGCGCCGCAGACCGCGCCGGTGGACGAGCTGGAGCCGCTGTGCGCCGGTGCCATGCAGCGCTTCCTGTCGGTGCACGGCCAGTTGGACGGGCTGCCGGTGGCACTGTCGCTGCGCGCCTTCTACCACGTGACGGTCTCCGGCGATCAGGAGCGCGCCCAGTCCGCCGCGCGCGCCCTGGTGGCGCAGGCGACGACCCTGCACTCCCCCGACGACCTGATCGTGGCCGTGGTGGCCTCGCGGGGCGCTGCGGAGCGCTGGGACTGGACGAAGTGGCTGCCGCACTGCCAGTTGCCGGGCCAGTTCGACGGTGCGGGCACCCGCAGGCTGTTCAGCGACGACCTCGGTGAGCTGGAGCAGTTGCTGGCCGGGCGGCTGGCGGAGCGGCCCCGGTTCAGCCGGGGCGGGCAGCCGCTGCTGGACCAGCCGCACATCCTGGTGGTGCTGGACGGCGGCATGGTGCCGCCGTCGTCGGTGTTCGCGGCGGCTGAGGGCCTGCAGGGCGTGACGATCGTGGAGGTCGTCGCGGGCGAGCTGGACACCCCGCGCGGTGACCTCTCCATCGTGGTGCGTCCGGAGCGGCTGCGGCTGGACTCCGGTGGCGACATCGCCTTCGAGGGCACGCCCGACGGGCTGTCGCTGCCCGGCGCCGAGGCGCTGGCCCGCCAGCTCGCCCCCTTGCGGATGGGCGGCGGGGACGACGACGAACCGCTGCTCTCCAACCTCGACTTCACCGACCTGCTCGGTCTCGGGGACGCCGCCTCGGTGGACGTACGGCGCACCTGGCGGCCGCGCTCCATGTCGGAGCGGCTGCGGGTGCCGATCGGTGTCGGCGAGGACGGCCAGCCGGTGATGCTGGACCTGAAGGAGGCCGCGCAGGACGGCATGGGCCCGCACGGCCTGTGCGTGGGCGCGACCGGCTCCGGCAAGTCGGAGCTGCTGCGCACCCTGGTGCTGGGGCTGGCGGTCACCCACTCCTCGGAGACGCTGAACTTCGTCCTCGCGGACTTCAAGGGCGGCGCGACCTTCGCGGGCATGTCCCAGATGCCGCACGTCGCGGCCGTCATCACCAACCTCTCCGACGACCTCACCCTGGTCGACCGCATGGGCGACGCGATCCGGGGTGAACTCCAGCGCCGTCAGGAGCTGCTGCGGGCGGCGGGCAACTACGCCAACATCCACGACTACGAGAAGGCGCGTGCGGCGGGTGCCCCGCTGGAGCCGCTGGCCTCGCTCGTCCTGGTGATCGACGAGTTCAGTGAACTCCTCACCGCCAAGCCCGACTTCATCGACATGTTCATCCAGATCGGCCGGATCGGCCGCTCCCTGGGTGTGCATCTGCTGCTCGCCTCGCAGCGGCTGGAGGAGGGGCGGCTGCGCGGTCTGGACACGTATCTGTCGTACCGGGTCGGTCTGCGGACGTTCTCCGCGGCCGAGTCGCGGGCGGCGCTGGGCGTCCCGGACGCGTATCACCTGCCTTCGGTCCCCGGCTCCGGTTATCTGAAGTTCGGCACGGACGAAATGGTGCGCTTCAAGGCGGCGTACGTCTCGGGCACGTACCGCGCGGGCGGGGCCGAGGTCACGCAGGGCAGCGCGCCCGTCGAGCGCCGTCCGGCGCGGTTCACGGCGCTGCCGGTGCCGATGGCGTACGCGGCGCCCGATCCGGCCGAGGAGCGGAAGCGGGCCGCCCGCGCGGAGGACGACGCGCTGGCGGACACGGTGCTGGACGTGGTCGTGCAGCGGCTGGACGGCCAGGGCGTGCCCGCGCACCAGGTGTGGCTGCCCCCGCTGGAGGAGGCGCCCGCGCTGGACCAGCTGCTGCCCGCGCTGTCGGTGTCGCCCGAGCGGGGTCTGCACGCGCCGGAGTACCCGCGCGCGGGCGCGCTGACCGTGCCGCTGGGCCTGATCGACAAGCCCTTCGAGCAGAAGCGCGAGGTGCTGTACCGGGACTTCTCCGGCGCGGCCGGGCACATGATGGTCGTGGGCGGCCCGCAGTCGGGCAAGTCGACGCTGCTGCGCTCGCTGGTCACGTCGTTCGCCCTGACCCACACCCCGCTGGAGACGCAGTTCTACTGCCTGGACTTCGGCGGCGGGGGCCTGGTCTCGCTGGCGGACCTCCCGCACGTGGGCGGGGTGGCGTCCCGGCTGGACCCGGAGCGGGTGCGGCGTACGGTCGCGGAGGTCGCGGGCATCCTCAACCGGCGTGAGCAGTTCTTCCGCACCAACGGCATCGACTCCGTCGCCACGTACCGCAGGCGCCGCGCCGCGGGCGAGCTGCCGGGCGAGGCGTGGGGGGACGTGTTCCTGGTCATCGACGGCTGGGGCAATTTCAAGACGGAGTACGAGGGCCTGGAGGGTGTCGTCAACGACATCGCGGGCCGGGGTCTCGGCTACGGCGTCCATGTCGTCGTCTCCGCCTCGCGCTACATGGAGGTCCGCGCGGCCCTCAAGGACCAGATCCTGAGCCGGCTCGAGCTGCGGCTCGGTGACCCGATGGACTCCGAGTTCGACCGCAAGGTCGCGGTGAACGTCCCGGCGGGCGTGCCGGGCCGCGGCCAGGTCTCGGAGAAGCTGCACTTCATGACCGCGCTGCCGCGTATCGACGGCTCCTCGTCGGCGGGCGACCTGTCCGAGGCGACGGCCGCGCTGGTCCAGCGGGTCAAGGCGGACTGGCAGGGGCCCGCCGCTCCCACGGTGCGTCTGCTGCCGCGCAAGCTGCCGGCCGACCAGCTGCCCAAGGGCTTCGAGTTCCCGCAGGCGGGCATCGCGATCGGCATCGACGAGGCCAACCTGGAGCCGGTCTTCGTCGACCTGGACACCGACCCGTTCTTCCTGGTCTTCGGTGAGAGCGAGTCCGGCAAGACCAACCTGCTGCGGCTGATCGCCAAGCAGATCGCGGAGCGGTACACCCCGGCCGAGGCCCGCATCGTCGTCGGTGACTACCGGCGCACCATGCTGGAGGCGGTCCCGGAGGAGCACCTCCTCGAGTACGCGCCGATGGCCTCGGCCATGCAGGTCCACATGGACGCGATCCGGCAGTTCATGGAGATGCGGGCGCCGAAGCCGGACATCACCCCGCAGCAGTTGCGTGACCGCAGCTGGTGGAGCGGCCCTCAACTCTTCGTCATCATCGACGACTACGAGCTGGTGGCGACCAACTCCGGCAATCCGCTTGCCCAGTTGGTCGAGCACCTGCCGTTCGCGCGGGACGTCGGCGTGAAGTTCATCATCGCCCGCAGCCAGGCCGGTGCCTCGCGTGCCATGTACGAGTCCTTCATGCAGCGGGTGAAGGAGCTGGGTGCACAGGGCATCGTCCTTTCGGGCGACCCCAGCGAGGGCGACATCCTCGGCACGGTACGGGCGCGTCCCATGCCGCCGGGCCGTGGCGTGTTCGTTTCCCGCAAGCGCGGAACGTCCCTTATTCAGCTGGGGTTGCTTCCGCAACGGCATTAGAGTGACCGATGGAGAACCACACCCGTTCCCACGTTCGAACGAGCGAAGGAACGGGGATGACACGGGGAGAACGGGGAGGCGGCTGAGGTGAGTTCGGACGGGGGCGGCGTGGCCGCGGGTTCGGGCGGCGACGGTACGGGTGGCCGGCAGGTGCCCGACACGGGGACGAGCTTCGACACCCTGGCGGGGGTCAATCCGAACCTGGCGCTGGACATCCAGCACAACGCCATGAAGAGCTTCAAGAAGCGGGTCGACGCGCTGCTCGTCGAGCTCGACAAGTCGGAGGCGGCACCGGACAAGGTCGGCGAGGACCGCCTGCCGCGGGCGCGGCTCGGGACGTCCGCCTTCAAGGAGGCGCAGTTCCTCCACGACTCGTACACCATCGTGCACGACGAGTTGGAGAACCTCTCCAAGGCCCTCAGCGCCCAGATCGAGAGCATGAGCCTCGCGGTCCACGCCTCCCGCGTGGGGTACGCGAACCTCGACGAGGACATCAAGGCGCGGATGCGGGCGGTGAACGCGGAGGCGGAGAAGTACTACGACGCGGAGCGGGACCCGTACGCGCGGCACAAGCGGAATCCCGACGCGCCGAAGGCCAAGGGAGCCCTTTGATGAGTGAGCAGCCGAAACAGCCCGAGCCGAAGCTCAGCCGTACGGACTTCGAGTCCATGACGCACGAGCAGCTTGCGGCCATGCTGGACTCCGCCAACCGGGAGTCCGCGGCCCATATCGCGTCGAAGCTGTCCAACGCCGCCGAGACGATCCATAAGATCGGCGAGGACTTGATGAAGCACGTCAAGAACCTGGAGTGGCAGGGCAAGGCCGGTGATTCCTTCCGCGACTGGGGCGGCCACACCGCGAGCGCCACCCTCCGGCTGAGCACCTACGCGGGCGAGGCGTCCGAGTGGATGAGCAGGGTCTCCGCCGCCATCGCCGACGCGAAGAAGGCCATGCCGGACACGTCGGAGACGGCAAACGCGAAGGCCGTACTGGCCGACGCCCACAAGACGATCGACGCGGCGAAGCAGCCGGGCGCCCGGAACGACCCCGACGCCCGCAAGGCAGCCGCGACAGCCCATTCCGACGCGACCGCCGCCCAGTTCCACATCGACGCGACCCGCCAGGACGCCATCCAGCAGATGCGGAAGCTGGCGGACACGTACGAGCATTCGGCCACACAGATAAACGGCATCACGCCACCTACGTTCGCGCCTGCGGCGGGGCGGACGGGCGACGCCACCTGGTGGGAATGGGAGGTCAAGTACCTGCCGCCATCCGGAGCCGGGGCGACTCGAGCAGCCGGGAGCACCTACTCGGGCACGTCGGTTCATTCAGCCGGATCCGGCACCGGCACCCGGGCCGCCGTGCCGCACCGCTTCTCGGACGAATCCGGCGTCATCGCTACCCCCTCCCGGCCGACGGTCCATGCACCTGCCACAACCGAGCCGGTGTCCCTGGGCATCGACAGCGCGGACACGCTTCCGCGCGTCCCGTCCTCGCCGGTCGCAACACCTCCCGCGGTGCCGGTCGTACCCCCGCGTGAAGCGGCTCAGTTCGGCCTGCCGGTAGGGCTGCCTCCGACGTTCGCCAGTGGCGGCAAGGCCCTAGGATCTCCGCTGCCGACAGGTCTTCCCGGCATCAACAGACTTCCGCAGGTCTCCGGGCCGATCAAGCCGCTCGAAGGCATGCCACGTGTGCCACGGGAGACGGGAATCGTCGGAGGTCGGCAAGTCAGTGCTTCTGGCCGACCGCCGAACGGCATCCCCCGCGGAACCGTCATCGGAAACGAGAACGGGCAGAACCGCACCCCCTTGGGCCGCACCATGTCTCCCGGCGCCGCGGCAGGTGAGGGTGGCCGCCTCGGAGGCGGTCTCGGCTCCGGCCGTCGTCTCGCCTCGGAAACGGGCGGAGTCGTCGGCGGCGCACGCGCCGGACAACCGATGCGCGCGGGCGGTCGCCCCTTCACCACGGGGGGCTCCGGCCTCGTCCGCCCCTCGGCCACCGGCGAGGCGCATGGCGCGCAGGCCGGCCGTACGGGAGCCACCGGCGCCGCCGGCTCTCGCAAGGCACAGGACCAGCAGGACCAGCAGGACCAGCGCCCGGACTACCTCGTGGAAGACGAGGAGACCTGGACCGTGGAGCGACGCCGGTCGCTTCCCCCTGTGGTCGACTAAGCCCGCGCTTCAACCCAGGAAGGCATATGCGTACCAGAGGCAAGCAGCGCCTGCGGCCCCTGTCAGTGTCGTCGGCCACACTCGGCCTGCTTCTGGCGGGATTTTCGGCCCCTCCCGCTCAGGCAGCCCCCATTCCGCAGCAGTGGTTCCTCAACGCCATGCACGCGCCCGAGATCTGGAAGACGAGCACAGGCCGTGGCATCACGGTGGCCGTCATCGACTCGGGTGTCGACCCCTCCATGCCCGACCTCAAGGGGCAGGTCCTGGATGGAGAGGACTTCTCCGGCAATCGCGGCGATGAACACACCGACTCCGCAGGCCACGGAACCTCCATGGCCCTGCTGATCGCGGGCAGCGGTGCCAGCGGCTCCACGAACGGTGGTCGCGGCCTGGCTCCCGGGGCGAAGATCCTTCCCATCCGCATGCTGTATGCCGAGGAGGTGGCTGACCGCTTCGACGCAGGTGTGGAGTACAGCGAAACTCTGACGCAGGCGATCCGTTACGCCGCCGACTCCAAGGCTCAGATCATCAACATGTCCATAGGCAGGGCGAACCAGCCTGGTCTGCATGACGTGGACACCCCAGAGCTTAGAGCCGCTGTCCGGTATGCGCTGTCCAAGGGAAAGCTGCTCTTCGCATCCGCCGGTAATGACGGAGACAAGGGCAATCCCGTCCAGTACCCGAGCGCGACGCCAGGTGTGGTCGCCGTGGGCGCTATCGACAAGCACGCCGAGGTGGCGGACTTCTCGGAGCAGGGCCCTGAAGTGGACGTAACCGCTCCGGGGGTTGAGATGGTCTACCCCTGTAAGGGAGGGGCCGGTGTCTGCGTCGCGAGTGGCACCAGCCACGCCAGTGCGATCGCCTCGGCCTCCGCCGCACTCATATGGTCCGCGCATCCCGACTGGACCAACAACCAGGTCCTGCGGGTCATGTTGGACACGCTGGGCAAGTCCACGGACGGCGCGAACAGGAACGACTCTCTCGGCTACGGCGTCGTCCGCCCCCGCCGCGCGTTCACGCAGACCGTGAACCCCGGCCCCGCGGACGTGTACCCGCTCCCCGACCTGGCCGCGGCGGCAGCCAAGTCGCCCTCCCCCAAGGCGCCGAAGCCCACCGCACCCGCGAAGCACGAGAAGGCGGCGCCGAAGCCGGACGACGGTGGCGGAACCCTTCGCTGGGTCGGCGGAGGGGTGGCAGCCGGGCTGCTGATCGGCGCGGCGGGCATCCTCGCGGTACGCCGCTCCCGCCGCCGCACGGCAGCGGCCCCACCCCCTCCCGCCCATCCCCCGTACGTCCCCGCCCAGGGCCCGCACCACCCGTCGGTGGACTCGGAGCAGCACCCGTGAGCGAGCGAGTCGGGTCGGCTCACTCGCTCGTCTCGTCCGCGGAAAGAGAAGACGCAGATGTCGTTCGATGAGATGTGGGGACAGGCCCGGACCACCGCGGCCACCCGACAGCACAGCAGCATGCGGTTGAACCAGGTCCCCGCCGACCCGGGCGGGGACGCGTCCGGCAAGAAGCTCGTCGCGGACGCGGGCTTCCTCCGCCACCGGGCGACGAAGGCCGACACCGCGCGCACCGACTTCGTGAAGACGGACGACGCGGCGAGCAAGGAGACCGGTCAGGTGGCCGGCAGCCTCAAGGGCTTCAAGTCCGGCCCCGCGTTCACCACGTTCATGACTAGGTGGCGCGGCCAGGTCGACTACGTGGAGAGCCTGCTCAAGAACGACGTCGCAGGCGCACTGCGCACCAGCGCCAACGAGTACGCGGCCCGCGAGCAGCAGGAGAAGGCCCGCCACAGCAGCGAACGACTCAAGTAGCGGGACCGAACGGGGACGACATGTTGGACTACCAGACGCTGCTCCACGCCGACTTCACCGAACTGTCGGAGGCGGTGAACAAGTGGCGCAAACTGCCCGAGGGCTTCAAGAAGGTCCACACCCAGTACGCCAACACGGTGGAGAAGGACCTGGAGGGCTCGGACTGGAAGGGCGAGGGCGCCACGGCCGCACTCGGCAAGGTGCAGTACGTCGGCAAGCAGATAACGGCCGCGGCCGACGAGGCGCAGGACGTCTACAAGCTGCTGGACGACGCCCACGAGATCTTCGCCGCCGCGCAGAAGAAGCTCAAGAACCTGACGCATGACATCGAGAGCGACAAGTACCTCTCGATCAAGCCGTCCGGCGAGGTGTACTTCGACCCTCCCAAGGACACGCCGAACGAGCACCTCGCGGCCCTGAACAAGGGGTACCAGGAATCGATTCAGGCGTATCGCAGCGGCATCCGTTCGGCGCTCGACACCGCCAACGAGGCCGACGAGGCGTTGCACTGGGCCTTGACCCAGGACCAGAACGGCCGCTCCAAGGGCTTCAACCCGAACACGTCCAGCAGTATCGACGCGGCCAAGAAGGGCCGTGCGCAGGCGGACCGGGATCTCAAGGAACTGGAGAAGCTGACCGGCAGGGACAGCAAGCTGGGGCAGGCCTCGGCTCTGGATTCCCTCGACCCGGCCGAGCTCCGACGTATCAACTCCCTTCTCAGCAAGCACGAGGGCGACCCGTACTTCGCGGAGAAGTTCGCCACGCACCTGGGCGGCAAGGGCACGCTCGAACTCTGGACGCGGATCGCGGACCGGGTCCAGACGGGGGACGCCCAGACCAAGGCGTCCGCCGACATCCAGAAGTCCCTGAGCTTCACGCTGGCCACCGCCTCGCACGTCGACAGCCCCGGCATGGACCACTGGAAGCGTGACGTCCTCGCCCAGGGCGGCAAACAGATCGACTACCTGGACATGGCGAGGGGCACGACCCAGAAGGGTCCCTTCGGGTTCCAGGTCATGAGCAGCCTGATGCGCTACGGCACCTACGACCGCGAGTTCCTCAACGACTACGGCCAGAAGCTCATCGGCTTCGAGAAGTCCCACAAGGACGACAAGCCGAACGAGCTGTGGCGGGCCGAGGGGGATCCGTCTCCTTACCTGAATTTCGACTCCAAGAATGATCAGGGGGTCGATCCGATGGCGGGGTACATGGAGGCGCTGGGGCATAATCCGGAAGCCGCGAGGGATCTTTTCTACTCGAAGGACTGGGACGCCAAGACGAAGGTCGATCCCGACCTGGAATACCTGCTCGACAAGCGCGAATGGGTCAACGGAAACCCTTTCGCCAAAGATCAGGCGGGTTACGGTTACGACGAGCTCGGACACGCGCTGGAAGCCGCGACCCTGGGAACGCCCTACGACGCACCGGATGGCAGTCTGCACCGGAACGACAGAGCGGCGAACATCATGGAGCAGGTCGCACACACGGTCGGCGAGACGAGCGACCTGCTCGAGCACAAGCCTGGACTCAGCGACAGCTTGGCCCGAATGGGGGCAGGCTACATGGACGACCTCAACTGGTCCGCAATCGACGAGGGCGGACGCGGAGCCGCCCTCGGTCGCGATCACCTGTTCCACCATGACGGTGTCGGTCATCTCGATCTCCGCAGCACGACCGCGAGCAACTTCATGTACAACGTCGCTCAAGAAGAAGACGGCTACAAAATCCTCTCGTCCGCTCAGCATGCCTTCACATTGGGCGGTCTGGAGGCTTACCGGGACGCGCCGGAAGAAGCCCAAAAGGTCGTCATGAACGGCGGTTACGTCCACGGCATCCTGGACCAGGCGCGCATCTCGGCTGTCGACAAGGAATACAAGGACGCGACCGAAAAGATCAATGACAAGCTCGCCGAATCAGCGGAGTGGAAGAAGTTCGGCATCAGCCAGGGCGTAGGCGTCGCGACTGCCGTTGTCCTGCTCCCCGTAGGAGGGCCCGCCGTGTCAGCGGCCGCGGCGTTCGTGGTGCCCACACTGGTGCAAGGTGCGACCGGTGCCGCACAGACCCAGTGGGGCATCGAGATCGGCAGAGAAGTTAAGGAACAAGAAGCGGATCTGTCCGACAAGAACAGAATGACGTCCCAGCGATTCAGCGACCTTGGCACGCTCCGGGCGACGCAACCCGCGTTGCTCTACATGCGAGAGCACGACGGAAAAGACATGACTGAAGACGTGCTCAACGCATACGACCGCGGGGCGAATGTCCAGAAGCGTACGCACGGAGGCAGCAGTTGAGTCGGCATATTTCGCTCACGCTTGGGGCGGCCTTGGCCGTATTGGTGTGCGCTGGCTGCGGTGGAACGAAACCTCACGGCGAGGCGGCGCTGAAGAGTGCGTGCGAAGGGGTCTTCGACACCAAAACGATCACCGAAGCGCGAAAAGGTGAAAATTTTGACGATCTTCACGTGGCGGACGGGGCAAGATCCCACGCCTCTGCCGTAAAAACCATGCTGGACGAGGATCATGCGGCTTATGCCTGCATCATCGACGACAAGGATTCGTCCAAATCCGACGCCGGGGCACTTTCCATCAAGTTCATTCCAGGGCTAGGCCCCTTGTTTTCTCCGAACGAGACGCAAAGCTACGGCGGGTACAGGGCATCCAAGCTGGACAACGGCATGCAGGCCGGTGCCGAACCTAACACTGTCAGCGTCTACTTTCAGTGCAAAACGAAGGACCGGATGCGCCCGCTTTCTGTCACTGGAACTCTTTACAGTGACGTCTACATGGACTTCGAAGTGCGTTTCCGACCTCTGTTCCGCTCCTCGCTCAAGGTAGCGAAGCTCCTCAAGTGCGAGAACGACATCAAGTTCCCCGATCCCGCGAAAATGAAGTACCTGCCGCTCAAGAAGAACTAGAAGGCCCAGCCATGTCATTCGACGCGATGTGGGGTCAGGCGCGCAGTACTGCCGCGGCCCGGCAGCAGAGCAGTATGCAGCTCAATCATGTGGACCCCGGCATCACCACCGGTGGCGCCTCCGACTACACCGTCACCTCCCCGGACCTGAAGGCGGTCGGGAACGACGCGCAGGAGTTGTACCACCACCTCGAGACCGACGCGTTCCATGCCGGTGCGACGACCGGCACCGCCTCGGACCAACTGATCGACGACGGCTTCAAGACCGGCCTCGCGCTGTCCTCGGCGTGGTCCACCTGGTGTTCGCAGGCCGAGGCGCTGCTCAGCGCCTGTGCGCATATCCACAACCACCTCGAGGACACGGTGTGGACGCACAAGAACCACGAAGAGACCCTCGTGACCAACCTTTCCGTCGAGGCAATCGACAAGCACTTCAAGTAAGGAACTGAGCATGGTCGCGTTCGACGATCTCCTCCATGCCCGCCTGGGCGGCCTGCAGGAATCCGTGAACGACTGGACGGAGACCGTCAAGAAACTGCGGACGCTGCAGGAGAAGGCCGAGAACGGCATGCAGCGCAAGGCGGAGAAGGCGGACTGGAAGGGCCAGAACGCAGGCGTCACCCGCCCCTTCATCAAGAAGACCGCCAAGGAGTTCGGCGACGCCGCGAAGGAAGCGGAGAGCATCCGGAACATCCTTCGGGACGCGCTGGCCGACTTCAAGGCGTCGAAGAAGCGGCTCGGGGAGATCGTCGACGCCGCTCCCGGCAAGGGAATCCGAATCGGCACCGACGGGTCTGTGAGCTATCTGGTCGGCCCCGACCGCCGCGGGAAGGATTACGACGGCCCCGATCCGAAGGAAGCCGACTTCGACAAGGTACGAGCCGACATCAAGGCCGCCCTCGACAAGGCCACCGAGTCGGACGAAGTCGCTTCCCGCGCGTTGGGCGCGCTGGTCGGCAAGGATGAGAACAACTTCTCCGGTACCGACTACCACTCCTTGAAGGACGCGAAGGCGGTCCAGGACGCGCAGGAGTTCGTCGCCCTCTCCAGGAAGGGCGCCCACGCCTCGCCCAGTGAACTCGCCCACGCGAACCAGCTGCTCAGGGAGCACACCGGGGAGAAGCTGTTCGCCGAGAAGGTGGCGACCGGCATGGGTGGCAAGGGCACCATGAGCTACTGGGCCGCGATCGTCGACTCGCACCAGGGCAACATGCCGAAGAAGGAACTCGCCACGCTCAAGGATCTACAGAAGAACCTCGGTCTCACTCTGGCCGAGGCCACCCACACGGACAGTGCGGGGATGCGGAAGTGGAAGAAGGACGTGATCGAGCTCGGTGATCAGCAGTTCATCACCGACCGGACGAAGGACACGACCGGGCCGTTCGGCTTCCAGCTCACGAGCAGCCTCATGCGCCATGGGGAGTTCGACCAGAAGTTCCTGAACGACTATGGCGACAAACTGATCGACTACGAGAAGAACACCAACGCCCCGCAGTTGTGGTCGCACGGCGGCCAGTACTACGACGCACTGAACTTCGGAGCGGGTAAGAACGACAGCGGTAAGGACCCCATGACAGGGTTCCTCGAGGCCCTGGGCCACAACCCGCACGCCTCCACCGAGTTCCTCCACGACAAGGAGCACTTCAACTACCTGACCGGTGTGGAGACCAAGAAGGGCCCAGAACCCAGGATCTGGCCTCAGGACAGCGCGAGTTTCGTTCCGAGCCCGGATCAGAAGCAGCAATTGCCTGGTTTTGTCTCCCTGGGGCACGCCCTGGAATCGGCCACGACCGGCCACAGCTACGAAGTCGGCCCGTCCGCTGCCACCTCGGTTCACTCCGCGGAGCAGGCCGACATCATGAAACGCCTGGTCACCAACGTGTCCAAGCATCCGGATCTGGCACGTGACGGCATGGCGGAGAGCCTCGGGCAGATCTCAGCCGAGTACATGCCGGACATCCACCGTGCCATCGATCCGCACAAGGGCGACATCGATGCGCTGTTCCCGCACAAGGGGTCGGACGCCCATCTCCAAGAGTTCGATGTGACGCGATTCCTGCACACCGTCGGTCAGGACCCTGATGGCTACGCAGCCGTGAACCTCGGGCAACATCAGTACACGGCGAGCATTCTCGAATACCACATGAAACACCCAGATGTTTACGTGAACACTCTCTCGCCGGACCGCCACGAGGCACTCACGCAGACCATCACGTCGATCAGCACAGATGCCGGAGAAATTGAAGGCATCATCGGTTCCGGCCGTGATTACGCCCTGGAACACAAACTGGTCGAGAATGACGGTGATTACAACAAGGCTCTCGGAAAAGCGGGAACCTGGGCAGGAAGCCTGGCCGGGATTGGCATCGGCCTGGGTGCGTCCGCCTTCAGCGGGCCGGGGGGAGCCATTGCGAGTGGTCTGACCGGCACCGCCAGCGGCGAGATCATCAACGGTATCGTGCAGGGCGCCAACCGGGACAGACTCGAGGGTCAGATCTACCGCGATGGTCACCACTGGGAAGTGCTCAAAGAAGACACCGCCCAGACCACGAGGGATTCTCTCGCAGCCACGGCTCTACGGCACGATCCCAGTTTCCGCCTGTACAAGGAGATCTCCGACTCTGCGGTCGATGATGGTTTCCGCGCGGGGCAGAACAACGTACAGAAGTACCTCAAGGGCGAAGTGCAGAGCAGCGGCCAGTAGCACCATCTAGAGGCAGGACCGTTTTCATGCCCAGACAATTCACGACAACTCATCTGGCCGCCTCAGCAGCCCTGGCTCTGGTGATCGGTGGCACCGCAGGCTATCTTCTGGCTCCCGACGGAACCGAGAAGCGGGTCTCAGCAGACAGCACCTGTCCGGATATCAGTACGAGCGACAGCGTCTCAGACGCTTTCAGTCGCCTTGTCGGTTCCGGTGGAGATGTCGGCTCCACCGTGACCGAAAAGGGACAGAGCACTGACACCTACCACTACGGGTGCACCGTTCAGGTCGATGGAGGCGGCAGGATTCTGCTGACTGCCGATCTGGTGAAGAGCGGTTCTGTCAGCGACTGGAAGACCAATCTGGAGAGGAACGGCGACATCGGGAGCAAGAACGACTACAAGTCGTTCGCGCTCGGTAAGACAGGACACGGCGTGGCCTCGTCCTTCTCTGCCGCCATCTACGTACCGTGCAAGCCCGTTGGTTCGAAGCTGTTCGTCGAGCCCAATCTGAGTGTGGAAGTCACGAAGCTCGACAGAGAAGGCGACGCGGACGCCAACCGGTCCGATGCCGCTCAGGTGGCTCGGGCACTTGCCGTTCATGCGCAGTCGGGGGCGCACTGTGAAGATGCGGAGCGTCTGCCCACTGGCCCCATCAAGTGGAGTTGAGGAAGCGGGCGGCACTGAGCCCGCCTCCTTTCGAGTGAAAGCCGAAGGGGCGCCACGCATGAAGCGTGGCGCCCCTCTGGCAGTCCTGGTCGGGCTCAGCCCATCAGCATCCGGAACCGGGCCGCGTTGCCCTGGTCGGTGTCCTGGTAGCCGGTGACGGAGTCGTCGAGGAGGCGGGCGATGCGGGCGAGCTTCTGGGTCATCTGCTCCATCTGCTCGTTGCTGTCGCGCTGGATGTCGGCGTAGGCGGTCTTCGCCTCGCCCTCCCAGGTCTCGGCGACGGCCTTGACCCGGCGCATGAGGGTCTCCAGCTGCTCGGACAGGTTCTTGGCCGTGCTGCGGACGTCACTGGCGGCCTGGGTGACGGTGTCGTAATTGACCGCGGTGCGGTCTCCTGCGTAGCTCATGATGCGTCTCTCCCTCGTGGATGCGGGCCTGAGGATCAGGCGAGGTCCGTGATGCGGCTGGTGACCTGGTAGGAGTTGTCGACCTTGCGGATGTCGGAGATCCGCTCCTGCTCCTGGTCGGTGAATCCGCCGACGCTCGCCCGCATCGCCTCCTCCAGGTCGACGAGGTCGTCCTGGAGCTTCCTGAGGTTCTTGTTCACACCCTGCTGGACGGTGTCGAACTCCTTGCCCGCCGCGCCCTTCCAGCCGGCCTGGATCATGTCGACGACCCGGTTGAGGGACGTCACGCGCTCGCTCACCTGGTGGTGGAAGTCCCGGATGTCGTTCGCGAGTCCGGTGAGCGCATGTGCGCTGAGGTCAACGCCCGAAGCCATACCTGCTTGCCCTCCTCTTGCTGCGACGGTGACCTTCACCACCGCGACGGGTCCGCCGGAACCGAAGTTCCGGCCCTCCTGGCGGGCAAGACCTGCTGCGTGTTCACGCGCCGCGTGATCGCAGCGTCGCACCGCCCCCGTGCGGTACCACAGTCGTGGCACCCGCAGCCACTCTAGTCATTTCGCGTGGCCCTTCCAACTGCAAAGTCAAGATACGGGAGTTCCGGCTACCGGTACCGTGACGGCTACTGTCACCACGGAGCGTTGAAAGGGGTCGCCGCGTCATGACGGAGACGGCTGAGGAGATGAAGGCGCGCAAGGATCGTGAGCGCGACGAGCTGTACGCCCTCGACATCTCCGGCGTCGCGTGGCACTGCGCGCCCGGTGCCGAGGAGCACGAGGAGCGGGTGGAGATCGCCTACCTCCCCGACGGCGCCGTGGCCATGCGGTCCTCGCTCGAACCCGAGACCGTGCTGCGCTACACCGAGGCCGAGTGGCGTGCCTTCGTACTCGGCGCGCGCGACGGGGAGTTCGACCTGAAGCCCACCGAGCGCAACGGGGGGCTCGCGGCCATCGAGGAGGCCGAGCGGGAGCGTGAGGCCGCCCCCGAGTAGGGACGCGCACCACACGGGGATCGGAGGAAGGCGGGCGGGCCCCAGGGGTTCTCCCGCCTTCTCTCGTCATCCCGGTTCCTTCAGTGCTTCGGCCCCACCGACCCGACGCCCAGGACCGAGAGCACCGGGATCTTCGCGTCCTTGTCGTCGCGTTCCATCTCGCGCGGGGCGAAGAAGACATGCCCGTGCGCGTACACGATGTGGGACCGCTCCGGGTCGCTGAGGGGAGGCTCTTCGTCCTCCGGGAGGTGGAAGTAGAGGTACGGGGTCTCCTTGTCCGTACCGGAGTTCCACGCGACCACGGCGGCCGGCCGGATGGTGTCCATGCTGCGGCGGTAGAGGATCAGGTTGTCGCCGTCGGCGCGCAGCGGGACGACGTTCTGGAACGGGCGTCCCTCGAACTTGCCCTTCATGATGCCCTTTTCGACGTCGAAGGCGACGATGCGGTCGGCGGGCTCGTCCTCCCCGAAGCTTTCCTTCGACATGACGTAGAGCCGGTCCCGCCCGACGACCAGGCCGGGGCACTTGTCGAGTACGCCGAAGTACGAGACGGAGGCGCCGCAGAGGGGCTCGTAGCCGCTCATCGAGATGGTGGCGGCCCGGTGGCCGTCGGTGCCGTCGAGGGTGATCAGGTCGGTGACGTCGATGTCCCCGGCCTCCACGGCCAGTACGGGCGGGTCCGCGGAGGGCAGGTAGACCCCCTGGACGCCCTTGGAGACCTGGTAGGTCCAACGGGGCTTCCCGGTGCGGGCGTCCAGCTTCTGCACCCGGTAGGTGGCGTCGCCGGACCGGCCGCACTTGACCAGGGCGAGCAGCGCGCGGCCGCCCGCGTACCCCTGGTCCTGGCAGTCCGCGGCGGTGGAGGCGCCCCACAGCTTCTTGCCGTTCGCCATGTCGTAGGCGGCCGAGCCGTGGCCCCACGCGATGGCGACGACGCCCTTGGTGAGCGCGAGGTTGGTGTTGGTGACGTAGGCGAAGTCGGCGCCGGGGATGGTCCGCTGCCACAGCTTCTTGCCGGTGTCCAGGTCGACCATGACCACCTCGTCGCAGACGGCGTCGTCGCCCGAGCCGCCGCTGTGGTCGGGCTGGACGACGACGGCGGTGCGGTGGTCCGCCGTCATGTCCCGGCTGGTGGCGCAGAGGTGGCCGTCCAGCGTGAGGGACCAGGCCGTCGTGTCGTAGCCGGGTGTGTACTTGTAGCCCTCCAGGCGGTTGCGCACGCCGCGTACGGCGAGTGTGTCGGTGGCCCAGAGGCCGGGGCCGTAGCGGGTGTCCGAGGTGAGTTTCTCCTCGTCGTGCTGGACGCCGAGCTCGCCGTCGAGGGAGGCCGGGGGCTTCTCGTGCGTCTCGCTCACCTCGTCCGGCGCCTGCTTCACCGTCGCCGCGTTCTTCTGGTCGTCGCCGGAGGACGGCCAGAGGGCCACCGCGCCGATCACGAGGGCGCCGGCGACCACGGCCGCGGCCACGCCGCCCAGCAGGCGTCTACGGCGTCTGACCCGGGTCTTGTCCGCGGACTGCGCGGACGCGGTGTAGACGGACGGGGGCGGGCCGAAGCTCACGCTGCGGGGTCCTTTCGGCGGCGGCGCAGGTCGCGCGTGACGATGGCGGTGCCCGCGATGACGGCGACGAGAATGACGCCGATGCCGAGTACGTAGGTGGCGTAGCGCCGGTCGCGCTCCTGGGGGGACTCGGCCAGGGAGAAGGGCGCCACGTCGGGCACGGGGGCCTTGGACAGGCCGGGGTCGGGCGTGGGGCTGGCGGGCGCGGCGGCGAGGTCGGAGTCCTGGACGGCGCGCACGGGGTCGACGACGCCCCAGCCGACGAAGTTGTCGTGGCCGTTGACCGAGCGTTCGGCGGTCTGCTCGATGCGGGTGACGATCTGGGCCGGGCTCCAGTCGCGGTGCTTCTCCTTGAGGAGGGCGGCGACGCCCGCGACGAAGGGCGCCGAGAAGCTGGTGCCGTTGTCGGTGCACTGGCCGCCGCCGGGGACGGTGGACAGGATGTCCACGCCGGGGGCCGCGACGCCGACGAAGGAGCCTGCCTGGGAGAAGGGGGCGCGTTCGTTGTTGCGGTCCGAGGAGGCGACGGCGAGGACGCCGGGGAAGGCGGCCGGGTAGGTGTTCTTGACCTGGCCGTCGAGGCCGTCGTTGCCCGCGGAGGCGACCACCACGGCTCCGCGCGCGATGGCCCGGCGTACGGCTCCGGCGAGGGCGGAGGTGCCGGAGAGCGGTTTGGTGGTGTCCTGCGAGATGTTGATGACACCGGCGCCCTTGGCCACGGCGTGGTCGATCGCCTGGGCCATCGAGTCGGAGTCGCCGCTGCTCTGCGCGTCGTTCTGCCGGATCGGGATGATGGTGGCGTTGGGGGCGATCCCGACGAAGCCGGTGCCCGCGCGGGGGCGGGCCGCGATGATCCCGGCGACCTTGGTGCCGTGGCCCACTTGGTCGTCGGTGGGGTCGGCGCCCTTGCCCTTGGTCAGGAGGTCGCGGCCGAGCGCCTTGTCGACGGCCGGGGTGAGCTGGGGGTTCTTGGTGTCGACGCCGGTGTCGATGACGGCCACCCGGACGCCCTTGCCCTTGTCGGTGCCGCGCCACAGCTCGTCCAGCAGGACGCGTTGGAGGGACCAGGGGGTGCCCTTGACAGTCTTGGCGGGGAAGGTGCATTCGCCGCTGCCGTCCAGGTGGAGGGCGGGTGCGGGTGGGGCGGTGCCGAGGGTGGTCAGCAGTACGGCGGCGGTCAGCAGGGTTGCCTTCGCGGGCAGCACTCCTACGGCGCTCCTCATCGTGTTGTCGTCGCGTGGGACGTGCGCGCTCACGAACCCTGCGGCTGGCGGGCGCCGTTGGTGTCGAGGCGGGGTCCCTTGGCGAGCAGTTCGGACCAGGCGGCGGGCACCTTGGCGGGCCGGACGTTCTCGTAGCCGAGCTTGACCTGGGCCTCGCTGGGCTCGGGGGTGCCGTCGGAGGTCTTCTTGTCCTGGGCGCCGATGTCGGAGGTGCGGCTGTCGCTGTCGCCGTTGTTCTGTACGGCGTAGCGCAGCCCGGTGTCGGTGACCAGGAAGAGTCCGCCCGCGGTGGTCGCGGTGCCCTGGCTCTGGGTGTAGAGCTCGCCGGTGCCGGGGGTGACGTAGGTGCTGGTGCCGTCGGCGGTGATCTCGGCCGGGTAGTCCTTGCCCGCCCAGGTGCTGAGGGTGGTGGTGTTGGCGCCGGAGACCTCGCGGAGCACGCTGCACACGGTGTCGCGGCCGGAGGCGGAGTCGGCGGAGTTGACCTGGTCGGCGCGGTGCTGGGGCCAGTCGGCGGGCTGTCCGGCGAAGGGGGCGGGGTCGGCGGTGAAGTCCTGGAGGCCGACGGTGCGGGCCTCGCCGTTCATGTCCAGCTTGGCGGTCTGGGGCGAGGTGATGAGCAGCCAGGCGGTGAAGTCGCTGATGGGCTGCACCTTGCCGGGCAGCACGACGTAGTGCCGGGTGCCTTCGCCGGTCTCGGTCCGCAGGACCATGCCGACCTTGTTCTCCTCGGGGGCGAGCTGGCCGGGGACCTGAGCGGGGGTGCCGACGTTCGCGGGAAGCTGGGGGAAGCGGATGGGGGCGCCCTGGTGGAGGGTGGCGAGCCATTCCTTGGTGACGAGCTGGGGGCTGCGGCTGCCGACGAGCGCGTTGGTCAGCGGGTCGTTCTCGGTGCCGGTGAGGGCGTACGCGGTGCCGTGGGCGTCGACGAGGTAGCGAGCGCCGGTGCGGGTCTTGACGTAGAGCACGTCGCCGCCGTCGAGGCGGCCCGCGCCCTCCGTCCTGGGGGCGTCCCGCCGGGCGAGGACGAAGGTGGCCTGCTGGACGGTCTCGCCCTTGCCGCCGGGCTGGTCGCACACGGCCCAGCGTTTGGCGGTGCCCGCGTCGTCGGCGGCGGGGAGCCGGTCGGGGGCGTAGGGGATGCCGAGGATGGGGCCGCGCGACAGCTTCCCGGAGTCCAGGATCTTGTCGCTGACCTGGATGACCTGGTAGCCGGCGTCGTTCATCAGCAGGCGGGCGGAGGCGAGGTTGAGCACCGGGTGCAGGCGGGTGGTCTTGCCGGTCTTGAGGACCACGTACCGGGTGGTGGACTGCTTGCCGACGATGACGCGGGTGCCGGGCTTGTCCCAGCCGGAGGGGGCGGTGGGCTGGAACATGCCCCAGGCGCCGAACGCGGCCAGGGTCAGCGCGCCCGCGACCATGGTCGGGACGAGGGCGCGCAGCGGCTTGGGGGCGCCTTCCTCGGACCCGGACGGCGAGGGCTGGAGGAAGGCCGCGAGGGTGCGCCTCTTCGCAAACGTGTAGGCGTTGAGTTCATCCCGCCGTGATGCCATAAGTGCCTGCTTCTCCCCGTTGTCGCAGTGGCGGGCACCGGTCCCGCGCCGCGATGTCAGACCGGCCCTCTACTATGCATGGTGGCCGCCGGTGCTGGTGGAGCGGGTAGGGTACCGGGGCCTTCGAGGGGCCCGAATGGGATGCCGGGACCTGTGAGTTGTGAGTGATACGGGGGGATTCGGTGATGGCTTCCGTTACGCGGTCGCGCTCGCGGGGCCGGGCGCGGGCCGAAGAGCCTCGCGCGCCCGAGCCGGGGCCGGGCGGCGCCTCGGCGGAGTCGCGGACTCCGCCGACTCCCGGCGGGACCCACTTCCGGACGACGGGTGGGCAGGTCGGATCGTTTCGCCTGCAACGGCTCGTGCTGCTCGAGCTGGCCGTCGCCGTCCTGGTCGTCGGCTGGGTGATCTCCCCCTTCGCGCTGGTGCCCGCCGCGCTGGTCGCGGTCGCGCTGGTGCTGCTGGCCGTGGTGCGCCGCCGTGGGCGGACGCTGCCCGAATGGCTCTTCACCGCACGGGCGTTGAGGGCGCGTCAACAGCGCGCCCGGAACACACCCGTCCCGCCGGGCACGGAGCCCGCGCTGGTGCCCGCGCTCGAGTGCGAGCCCGCGCTGCGGACGTACTCGTACGGGGTACGGGACCGGCGGCCGGTCGGGATGGTGGGTGACGGCACGTTCCTCACCGCCGTGCTCCAGGTGGAGGCCGACGCGACGGCGTTGCGCGCGGACCGCGACCGCCAGCCGCTGCCGCTGGCCCTGGTGCGGGACGCGCTGGAGGTCGACGGCATCCGGCTGGAGTCGGCCCAGGTCGTGCTGCACACCCAGCCCGCGCCCGCGCTGCATCTGCCCCAGCAGTCGGTGGCCGTCGCCAACTACCTTCCGCTGCAGGAGCAGACGGGGGCTCCGGCGGTGCGGATCACCTGGATCGCGCTGAAGCTCGACCCCGAGCTGTGCGCGGAGGCGGTGGCCGCGCGCGGGGGCGGGCTCGCGGGGGCGCAGAAGTGCGTGGCGCGGGTCGCGGACCATCTGGCGAGTCGGCTGACGGGCGCGGGCATGCGGGCGACCATCCTCGACGAGGAGGAGCTGATCGGCGCGCTCGCCACCTCGGCCTGCGCCAACCCGCTGGTCACGGCCGAGGCCGGGCGCGGTGAGCGGCGCGAGCGGCGCACCGAGGAGTCGGGGCGGGGCTGGCGCTGTGACAACCGTCGGCACACCACGTACTGGATACGGCGCTGGCCCCGGCTGGGCGGTGAACGGGGCGACACCCTGCCGCAGTTCGTGGCGCTGGTCACGGCGACTCCGGCGCTGGCCACCACCTTCAGTGTCACGCTCGCGCGGGCGGAGCGCCAGGAGGTGTCGCTGACCGGTCATCTGCGGGTGACGGGGCGCAGTGACGAGGAACTCGTGGCCGCGCGCCGCTCGCTGGAGGGCGCGGCCCGGCACGCCGGTGCGGGTCTCGCCCGGCTGGACCGTGAGCAACTGCCGGGCATGCTGGCCACGTTGCCGCTGGGAGGCGCGCGATGACGACCACACGGACGACCGGCGCTCCGGACGCGGAGGCGACGCGGGCGGAGGCGACGCGTGCGGGGTCCGGGCTGCGCCGGGCCGGGGAGCGGCTGCGGCGGGGGTTCGGGCTGATCGGCCCCCGGCACGGCCGCCACCTCCTGCCCGCCGCCGAACTGGACGCGCTGGCACTGCCCATCGGGGACGACGGGGTGGTGGCCGGGGTGGACACCGAGGGGCGCCCGGCGGTGCTGGGCGTCAACCGGCCCACTCCGTACGACGTGGTGCTGATCGGCGAGCTGTGGACGGCCCAGGTGCTGGCGCTGCGCACGGCGGCGACCGGCGCGCGGGTCGCGGTGGAGACCGGCCGCCCGCAGGCGTGGATGCAGATGGTGCATGCCATGGGCGGCGGGCAGAACGGGCTCTCGGTGTACGACGTGGGCCGGGTACCGCCGCAGGGCGCGTCCGCGGGCACGCCGGTGCTGGTGGTGCGGGACTGCGGGATGCGGCCGCCGCGCGGGCGGGTGGCGGCGGGGCCCTGGCAGTCGGTGGTGACGCTGCTGCCGTATCTCTCCCCGGTCGCGCCCCGGTTGCTGCGGCAGGCGCGGCTCACCGGCATCCAGCGGGTCTCGCCGGACGAGGCGGCCGAGCTGGGGCGCACGATGGGGCTGTCGCGGGCCGAGGTCGAGTCGCTGCCGGGGCTGCCCGACGGAGTCACCCTGTGGTGTACCGACCGGGACCGGCAGTACGTGCTGACCCAGCCCACCGACGCCGAGATCGGATTGCTGGGCAACCCGCGCCGGATGGACTGAACCGACCTTTCTCGCCCGCTTTGTTCGCTTTCTGAGCGTTCCGAGGATGAACCGGGCCTGCCGGGGTGGGGCTCGTGGTGATTAGGCTGGGAGCGGGCGCGTTGCCGAAACCTGTGGACGGGCGCCGTCCCTGGGGGAGGACCGGTGGGCCGGGCTGTCGTTCTACCCGGTCGGCCCCGGCACGCGATGAAAGTGCTCGACCACACCAGGAGGAACTGTGAGCAGCGATCGGGACGGTATGCGCGGGGGCTGGGCCACACCCGACGACGACCAGCCCGACGCGGAGTCGGCCGTCGAGAACACGGGCGAGTTCACCATCGACTACGCGCCGCCCGCCTGGTACACGCAGAACGCGTCGTCGTCCGGCGCGGGTGCCTCCGGCGGCTCGGCGGGTGGCGGTACGACCGGTCCGGCGCCGTTCTCAGCCACGCCGCCCCAGCCCGGTGCGCCGCTCGCGCCTCCGGCCGCGGCGCGCGGTGACGGTACGGACGGTGCCGGTCAGCCCGGTCCGGTTCCGCCGTCCCGCGCCACGCCGCCCACACCCGGCGCGCCCTACGCTCCGTCCGCTCCGGCGAGCGGCGATGGGACCGACGGCGCCGGTCAGCCCGGTCCCGCACCGATGCCCCCGTTCCCCGCGACGCCGCCCGGACCCGGTGCGCCCTACGCTCCGTCTGCTCCGGCGAGCGGCGATGGGGCCGACGGGTCCGGTCAGCCCGGTCCCGCACCGATGCCCCCGTTCCCCGCGACACCGCCCGCGCCCGGTGCGCCGTTCGCCCCGTCTCCCCCGGTGGGCGCGCCCGGTGCGCCGTACGCGCCGCCCGCCCCGCCGGTCGGCAACCCGGCGCCGGTGCCGGGGCTTCCCACGGGGTTCGAGGCGCAGCGGGCCGAGGACGCTCCGGCGACCGCTCCCGAACCGGAGCCGGAGAACGGGGACTTGGAGTCCGGCGCGACCATGCGCTTCTCCGCCGCCGCGCTGAAGCGGGAGATCGCGGAGCGCGAGGCGGCCGAGGACAGGGGCGACGAGGTCGCTGAGAGCGCGCCCGGCGCGGACGCGGACACTCCCGCTGCCGCTGCCTCTGCCGAGGACAGCGGCGACGAGTCGAGCGCCGCCGCCGAGGCTGAGGCCGAGGACACCGCCGAGGCCGAGGAGATCGTGACCGAGGGGGAGTCCGCCCAGGACGAGCCCACCGAGGACGACGCCCCCGACACCGAGACCTCCCCCGAGCAGGAGGCCGAAGCCCCGGAGGCCGAGACCCCGGACGCTGAAGCCGACCGCGAGGACGCGCCGGAGGCCCCGGAGGCCGAGCCCACCACCCCCGAGGCCCCGGCCGCCGAGGCTCCCGCCGCCTGGACTCCCCCGCCCGCCCCGCAGCAGGGCGTCCCCCCGCTGCCCCCGTCGTACCAGCCCGCCGCGCCCGCCCCGGCGGCGCAGTGGCCCGCGCAGGCGGGGCCCATGCCGGGTCAGCCGCAGCACGCGCCCGCGCAGGGCCAGGCGCCGGTGCCACCGCAGCAGCCGCCGCACCCGCCCCAGCCCGCGCCCGCCGCCTGGGACCAGTCCGGCGCCCCCGCGCGGCCCACGGGCGCCAACCCGCCCACTCCCCCGCCCGGTTACGGTTTCCCGCCCCAGCAGGGCGCACCCCAGCCACCCCCGGCCGCCCCCAACGCCGCGCCGGGCTACGGCTTCCCGAACCAGGCCCAGCCCAACCCGCCCACCCAGCAGCCCGGTTACGGTTTCCCGCCTCAGCAGGGCACGCCCCAGCAGCCCCCGACCGGGCCCACCCCGCCGCCGGGGTACGGCTTCCCCCAGCAGCAGACCGATTCCCCGCAGCCCCCCAACCCCCCGGCCCCGCCCACCGGTTACGGCTTCCCGCCCCAGCAGGGCGCACCGCAGCAGCCCCCGGCCGGACCCACCCCGCCCCCCGGCTCCACCTTCCCGCAGCAGCAGACCACCTCCCCGCAGCCTCCGGCGAACCCGGCCCAGCCGCCCTCGCACGGCTTCCCGCAGCAGCAGGGCGCGCCCCAGCAGCCCCCGACCGGGCCCACCCCGCCCCCGGGATACGGCTTCCCTCAGCAGCAGACCGACTCTCCGCAGCCCCCCAACTCCCCCGCTCCGCCGACCGGTTACGGCTTCCCGCAGGGCCCGGAGGGGCAGGCGCCCGATCCGCGGGCCGGTGCCGCGTGGCCGCAGCCGTTGCAGCACGACCAGCGGCAGCAGACGCATCCGGGTGCCGCGCCGCTGGGTTACACGGCGGCCGTGGAGCTGTCCTCCGACCGGCTGCTGAACAACAAGCGGCAGAAGACGCGCAGCGGGCGTCCCGCGGCGGCCGCGGCCCGGTTCAGGCTGGGCGGCAAGAAGGAGGAGGCGGAGCGGCAGCGCAAGCTGGAGCTGATCCGCACCCCGGTGCTGTCCTGCTACCGGATAGCGGTGATCAGCCTCAAGGGCGGGGTCGGCAAGACGACCACGACCACCGCGCTGGGTTCCACCCTGGCCTCCGAGCGGCAGGACAAGATCCTCGCCATCGACGCCAACCCGGACGCGGGCACGCTCGGCCGCCGAGTGCGCCGGGAGACCGGCGCCACCATCCGGGACCTGGTGCAGGCGATCCCGCATCTGAACTCGTACATGGACATCCGCCGGTTCACCTCGCAGGCGCCCTCCGGTCTGGAGATCATCGCCAACGACGTCGACCCGGCCGTGTCGACCACGTTCAACGACGAGGACTACCGGCGCGCGATCGACGTGCTCGGCAGGCAGTACCCGGTCATCCTGACCGACTCCGGCACCGGTCTGCTGTACAGCGCGATGCGCGGGGTGCTGGACCTCGCCGACCAGCTGATCATCATCTCCACCCCCTCGGTGGACGGCGCGAGCAGCGCCAGCACCACGCTGGACTGGCTGTCCGCGCACGGCTACGCCAACCTGGTCTCCCGGTCGATCACCGTCATCTCCGGGGTCCGCGAGACCGGCAAGATGATCAAGGTCGATGACATCGTGTCGCACTTCGAGCAGCGGTGCCGGGGTGTCGTCGTGGTGCCGTTCGACGAGCATCTGTCGGCCGGTGCCGAGGTGAACCTCGACATGATGCGGCCGAAGGTGCGGGAGGCGTACTTCACGCTCGCCGCCATGGTCGCCGAGGACTTCGTACGGCATCAGCAGGCGCACGGGCTGTGGACCCGGGACGGCAACCCGCCGCCGGTCGCGGCTCCGCCGATGCCGGGGCAGCAGCCCCAGGGCCAGCCGTACCCGCCGCAGCAGCCCGGCCAGCCGTTCGTACCGGGGCAGCAGTCGTACCCGCCCCAGCCGTACCCGCAGCAGCCGCAGGGCCAGCCCTACCCGCCGCAGGGCGCCCCCGGCCAGCCCCAGCAGTACCCGCCGTACCCCGGCCAGCCGCAAACGCCCCCGCAGCCGTAGCGGGAGACAACGAAGGGCGGCCGGTGCTCAGTGCACCGGCCGCCCTTCTCCATGCGAGGCGGAACTACGCGTCCGCGGCCACGATCTCCCGGCACCGCTCCACGTCCGCGCCCATCTGCTCCAGCAGGCCCTCCAGCGAGTCGAACTTCGCCTGGCCGCGCACATAGGCGAGGAACTCGACGGCGACGTGCATCCCGTACAGGTCGAGGCCGACGCGGTCGATGGCGTACGCCTCCACCGTGCGCTCGGTGCCCTCGAACTGCGGGTTGGTACCGACCGAGATCGCGGCGGGCATCGTCTCGCCCTGGGCGTACAGGTACCCGGCGTAGACGCCGTCGGCGGGGATGGCGGTGTGCGGCAGGGTCTCCACGTTGGCCGTGGGGAAGCCGAGTTCGCGGCCGCGCTGGGCGCCCCGGACGACCACGCCCTCCACCCGGTGCGGGCGGCCCAGGATCTCGCGGGCCCCGGCGACATCGCCCTCGGCGATCAGGTTGCGGGTCAGCGTGGACGAGAACGGCTTGCCGCCGCCCGCCTCACCGGTGACGTACAGGTCGACGATCTCCACCTCGAAGTCGTAGACCCGGCCCTGCTCGGCGAGGAAGTCCACGGTGCCGGCGGCGCGGTGCCCGAAGCGGAAGTTCGGGCCCTCCACGACGGCCTTGGCGTGCAGCTTGTCGACCAGGACCTTGACGACGAAGTCGGCCGGGGACAGCTGCGAGAACTCGGTGGTGAAGGGCAGTACGAGCACCGCGTCCACCCCGAGGTCCGCCATCAGTTCGCAGCGGCGGGGGTGCGGGGCGAGCAGCGGGGGGTGGCTGCCGGGCCGGACGACCTCGCTGGGGTGCGGGTCGAAGGTGACCACGACGGCCGGGACGCCCAGCTTGCGGGCGCGGTCGACGGCATGCTCGATGATCAACTGGTGGCCGCGGTGGACACCGTCGTAGGACCCGATGGTGACGACGCTGCGCCCCCAGTCCTGGGGGATGTCCTCCAAGCCACGCCAGCGCTGCACTGTGACCGCTCCTCGAACCCGTGTCCGTGTCTGACTCTTGTGCAGGTCCAAGAGTGCCATGTCCGGTCACAGGGGCTCGCATCGGTACGCCTCGTGTGACCGGGCGCACGTCCGAAATCCCTGCTCACGCCGGTACGGGCGTCCCGGCGGGCCCCTCGATCGCGCGCCGGGCGCCGGGGCCGACGACGGGAGTCCAGTCGTCCGGGGTGTCCGCCAGCCAGTGGGCGAGCCGGGCGGCGAAGCCGGGCAGCTCGCGGACGAGGCCGGTCAGACAGGGATCGGCGCCCTCGGGGGTGCGTCCGAGGAGCCGGGCGGTGCGGTGGACGAGCCCCCGGGCCTCCTCCTGCACCGGGCCCGCGCCGTCACGGTCGCCGTCGCCGTCGCCGTCACCGTCGCCGTCGAGCAGGGCGGCGGCCGCGCCCATCACCGCGACCAGGACGTCCCGGTCCCGTTCGTGGGCGAGCAGCAGGTCCAGGAGTTCGCGGCGCAGCGGGGTGGTGGCCGGGGTGCCGGGGGCGACGAGGACGGCGGCCAGGGCGGCGCGGACCGGTTCGAAGCCCTTGCCGAGCAGCCCGGTCAGCAGGGGCAGCAGCTCGGCGCGCGCGGTGGGGCCGTGCCCGAGGCGGCGGTCGACGTACTCGGCGACGAGGGGCGCGGTCTCCGGGCGGGACGCGATCGTCTCCCGGACCAGGACGGCGACGCGGCGGGCGAGCGCCGGATCGGTGACGTCGGCCAGGGCGCGCAAGGCACTGGCCGGGTCCGGGCCGCGGCGCAGCCGGGTCCGGAAGGCGTCGAGCACCGTGTCGGGGTGGGTGGCCAGGGCCGGGAGGAGGGCGGTCGGCGGCAGGCCGCTGTCGCCCGCCGTGAAGTGGCGCAGCGCCCGCGGCAGGTGCTGGTCGCGGCTGACCGGGTCGACGGCCAGCAGGGCGAGGGCGCCGCCGTGCAGGGCCCGGTCGGCGGGGCGGGCCAGCAGAGCCCGGGCGGCGCGGCGCAGCAGGGTGTGGTCGGCGGGGGTCCCGGCGTGGGGTGCGGTGCGGCGGGCGAGGACCAGGGCGGTGGCCCGGTGGTCGGGGTCCTCGTACCGGGCCCAGCGGTCGACGGCACGGCAGGCGGCGGAGGGCTCGTCCTCGGCGAGGACGGCGAGCAGCTCGACGGCTCTGCGGTGGCCGCTGTCGATCAGGGCCTCGGTGAGGTGGTCGAGCGCGCCGTGGCGATGGGTGTGCAGCAGGGCCTGGGCGGCGGTGGCCACGGTGGCGTGCGGGGTGGCGGGCAACGGGCACTCGTCCTCGAACCAGCGGGTGAGGTGCGGCTGGCCCGCGGCCGGGTCGGCGGCGAGCAGCCGGGCCACCGCGTCCAGGTACCGCTCCCCCGCGCCCTCGGGGACGGCCGGGTCGGCCAGCACCAGTCGTCGCAGCAGGGCGTACCGCTCGGTGTCGGGGAGTGCGAGCGCGGTCCAGAAGGCGGGCCCGAACTCGGCGGGCACCGTGTGGCCCGCGCGCCGCCAGGCCACCACGCGGTCGGCGAGGAAGCGCAGCACCTCCCGGTACGGCAGCGCGTCCGGGGTGCGCAGCAGGGTCCGGGTGAGCAGCCGGGCGGCCCACCAGGAGCCGGGGTCCAGATCGAGGGCGTCGGCCAGCTCCCGCAGCCGGAAGGCGAGCTGGCGGGGTCCGCGGCGGCGGCCGAGGAGCAGCAGGGCCTGGACGACGGGCCCGATCCGGTGGTGCGGCACCGGAAGCACACCGGGCGGACGCTCGGCGTGGGGGCGGTGGACCAGGACGTGCAGCGCCTCGTCCAGGTCGAGATGCGTGCCCTGGACCCAGTCGGCGAACTCCTCGTGCGCGAAGCGGTAGCCGCTGCCGGAGTGGATCAGCAGCCCCTCGGCGAGGACGGCGGACGCCCACCCGGTGGCCCCGCCGAGCCGGGCCGGGGCGCGCCCGTGCGGGAAGACGGCCTCGAAGGTCTCCCGGTCCAGCACGCCCTGTCCGTGCCCGAGGGCACGCCGGGCGGCCTCGTGCACCTGACCGGCGACCCTGGTGGCGAGGCGTCGTACGGCGGTGTCGGCGAGGCCGTTGGCGCCCGCGATCCGCTCGGCGACGCGCAGGCACTTCAGGTCGAGGTGGGCGGCGAAGACGTCGTGCCGGTCCAGCGGGCCCGGGGCGTGTCCGCGAAGCAGCGCGGTCGGCCAGGAGGGCAGGGCTCGCGGCGTCCGCTGCGTGCGATCGCAGGGCGGAGGGTCGCCCTCGTACGGGGCGGGCGATCCCGACGACGCCGCGAGCGCGCGTGCCAGGCGTCGTGAGTCGGGCGGGACTTCGCGGACAGGCCCCAGGGGCGCGTCGGCCGGGAGTGCGGCCCGGACCTCGGACAGCAGGCGCAGGGCGAGCGGATGCCGGGCGTCGGCGTCGATGAGGGCGCCGTCGGGGATGCCGTGCCGGGAGCGGGCCGCGCGGGCCTCCTGCCTGGTGAGCCCATCGAGGCGCAGGCGGGCGGGGAGGACTTCGGCGGCGCTCTCCCAGAACTCGTCCCGGCAGGCGAGCACCAGCCGGGCCCCGGTGGCACGGAGCCACGCGTCGCTCTCCCTGGCCCACGCGGGCAGCAGGGCGGCGGGCATCTCCTCGGGGGCGTCCAGGCACAGCAGGAGCGGGCGCCCCTCCCGCGCCGCGAGCGTGGCCGCCCGCTCGGGGTCGAGGTCGCCGAGACCGGCCGGGCGACCGGGACCGGAGGCGGCGGCGACCGGTGCGGCCCGCTCCAGCGCCCGGCGCACCGCGTCGGCCACGGAGTCGTCGGTGTCCTTGAGGTCGGCTCCGCGCAGCCACAGGGTGGGAGCCGGGGTGTCACCGCGTCGGCGCCGGGCGGCGAGCGCCGCCAGCTCGGTCGTACGGCCGCTGCCGGGGTCGCCGGTGAGGGCGAGCACGGGATGCGGGCCCGCCGTGAAGTCGGCCAACTCCCGCTCCACCGCCGCCCGTTCGACGATGCCCGCCAGTCCGGTGAGGGTGCCGGGCGGCCCGTCCTGGCTGACGGAGGCGGCGCAGAGCTGGAGGACTCCGGCGAGGTTGAGGTCGGCGCCGTAGGCCGGGACGGTGGCCGCGTTGCGGGCGAGCAGCGCGGTGAGCGCGGGGTCGGCCGCGCCGGGCGGGCATACCGGGGCGGCGAAGCCGGAGTCCCGTACGGCGGAGCGCAGGGTGGCGCCGAGCACGCCGAGGACGGCGCCGGTGCGGGCGTCCAGGACGGGGCCGCCGGTCGGGCCGCCGCCGGGGCGGAGCGTGTCGCGGGCGGCGGTGCCGAGCGCGAGTTCCAGCGCGTCGGCGAGGACCAGGCTGCGCCCTTCGGCGGGGTAGGCCGCGGGTCCGGCGGTGAGCACCCGCGCCGCGCGCCAGCCCCCCGCCGCGATCCGCACGTAGGTGCCCGCCTCGATGCGCTCGCGCACGGTCAGCGGCAGCGGGGCCACGCCCAGGTTCTCGGTACGGACGAGCGCGAGCCCGTGCCGGGGCAGCGGGACCACGGCCTCGGCGTCGACCACGCGGGGGCGGCCGTCCGCCGCGCGCAGCACGAGCTGGGGCAGGCCCTCGACGGCCTCGTGGCTGGTGAGCAGGGTGCCGTGGTGGTCGGCGAGGAAGCCGATGCCGCGCGGCCGCCCGGAGAGGTCGCTGATCCGCACCAGGGCGTCCGCACGGTCCCCGAAAGGGTCGGACCGGGCGAGCACCACGGCCGCCGTCCCGTCACCGCTCCCTGTCCGCGGCCCCTCTTCCGCCATGCCCCGCCTCCCCACCCGTGCACCCACGTGCGCCCGCGTCTCATCTCGACGGTAGGGGCGCGATGATCACGGAAACAGGGCGTACGGGGAAAGCGCCCCCTTCCGCTCCCCCGGTTCACTCCGAGCGCCCGGCCGGACGGGTGAATACGCGGTGCGGAGTGGATAGACGTCAGGGGTGGGGGAACCGAGGGGGGACCGTGGAGCGGCGGGTGTGGCAGTACCCCGTGACCGCCGCTCCACGGGCACACCCGTGGCGTTCCGGAAGAGCCCGGTCAGCCGAAGACGGCGAGGCTCTTCGCCTTGCCCTTCTGCTCCTCGACGAGCGCGAGGAACCGGCCCTCGGGGTCGAAGACCGCGACCGGACCCGCGCCCGCGTACACGTCGGGCATCTCCAGCCGGACGCCGTTGAGCAGCAGCCTGCCGCGCTTGGCGTCCACGTCCCAGCGCGGGAAGGCGGCTGAGGCGGCCTCCGCGACCGGCATCACGGTCAGCTCCTCCTGGAGCTGGTCCAGGGTCCGCGCGGAGTCCAGCTTGTACGGGCCGACCCGCGTCCGGCGCAGCGCCGTGAGGTGGCCGCCGACGCCCAGGTCGGCGCCCAGGTCGCGGGCGAGGGCGCGGATGTAGGTGCCGGAGGAGCAGACCACGGAGACGACCAGGTCGAGCACGGGGGTGCCGTCCTCGGCGACGGCGTCCCGGACGTCGTACACCGCGAAGGAGGAGACGGTCACCGGGCGGGCCGGGATCTCGAAGTCCTCGCCCTCGCGGGCCCGCTTGTAGGAGCGCACGCCGTCGATCTTGATGGCGCTGACCTTGGACGGCACCTGCATGATGTCGCCGCTGAGCTTGGCGACACCGGCGTCGATCGCCTCGCGGGTCACCCGGGAGGCGTCGGCGGAGGAGCTGATCTCGCCCTCGGCGTCGTCGGTGAGGGTGTTCTGCCCGAGCCGGATGGTGCCCAGGTACTCCTTCTCGGTCAGGGCGAGGTGCCCGAGGAGCTTGGTGGCGCGCTCCAGACCGAGGACGAGGACACCGGTGGCCATGGGGTCGAGGGTGCCGGCGTGGCCGACGCGGCGGGTCCGGGCGATCCCGCGCATCTTGGCGACCACGTCGTGCGAGGTGAAGCCCGACGGCTTGTCGACGATGACAAGGCCGTCGGGCGGGGTGGGCTTGGCTGTCATTCGGTGCTGTCGTCCGTCTCGTCGTCGGACTCCGGCTTGCGGTACGGGTCCGCGCCACCGGCGTACGCGGCGCCCGAGGACGCCTCGCGCACCTGGGCGTCGGACTGCCGGGCCCGGTCGAGGAGGTCCTCGATGTTGCGGGCGGTGTCCGGCAGGGCGTCCGCGACGAAGGTCAGGGTGGGCGTGAACTTCACCCCGGCCGCGCGGCCGACCTCGGAGCGCAGGATGCCCTTGGCGCTCTCCAGGCCCGCGGCCACGGCCGCCCGCTCCTCGTCGTCGCCGTAGACCGTGTAGAAGACGGTCGCCTCCCGCAGGTCACCCGTGACCCGCGTGTCCGTGATGGTGACGTGCGAGCCGAGCCGCGGGTCCTTGATACCCCGCTGCAGCTTCTGGGCCACCACCTCGCGGATGAGGTCCGCCAGCCTTTTCGCCCGAGCGTTGTCGGCCACTGGTCCGTCTCCCGTTCTTTCTTCTTCTTAGCGTTCTTCGGTCAGTCGTCGTCGCCGTGGAAGCGCCGCCGTACGGACAGCAGCTCCACTTCGGGGCGGGCGGCGACCAGCCGTTCGCACTGGTCCAGTACGTCGGTGAGGTGCGCCGCGTCGCCGGACACCGTGGCGAGGCCGATGAGCGCTCGCCGGTGCAGGTCCATGTGGTCCACCTCGGCCGCGCTCACGGAGTACTTCCGCTGGAGCTCGGCGACGATCGGGCGGACGACGGAGCGCTTCTCCTTCAGCGAGTGGACGTCGCCGAGGAGGAGGTCGAAGGACAGAGTCCCCACGTACATGTGCAACCGGTTGACCCGCCGGTTCGGGATCGGTGGTTCTATGCACGGTACCCGTTATGGGCCATCGGCTCGACAGGGTTTCCGTGCGACCTGGGGGCTCCGCCCCCAGACCCCCGGCCCATGCCCACCCACCACCCGAAACTGTCGGCTGAACGGTGAAGCAAAGACGGGGGTCTGGGGGCGGAGCCCCCAGGGACGGCGCGTCGGCCGACAGAACCGGAGTCCCATCGGCCGACGCACAGCGCAGCGTTACGCGCGCGGCTTCTCGCGCATCTCGTACGTCGCGATGACGTCGTCGACCTTGATGTCGTTGAAGTTTCCGAGGTTGATACCACCCTCGTAGCCTTCGCGGATCTCGGTGACGTCGTCCTTGAAGCGACGCAGCCCGGAGATGTTGAGGCTCTCGGCGATGACCTTGCCGTCGCGGAGGAGGCGCGCCTTGGTGTTGCGCTTGACCTCGCCCGAGCGGACCAGGACACCGGCGATGTTGCCGAGCTTGGACGACTTGAAGACCTCGCGGATCTCCGCCGTGCCGAGCTCGACCTCCTCGTACTCCGGCTTGAGCATGCCCTTGAGGGCCGCCTCGATCTCCTCGATGGCCTGGTAGATCACCGAGTAGTACCGGACGTCGACGCCCTCGCGCTCCGCCATCTGCGCCGCGCGGCCCGCAGCGCGGACGTTGAAGCCGATGACGATGGCGTCGGAGCCGGTCGCCAGGTTGATGTCGGACTCGGTGACCGCACCCACACCGCGGTGCAGGACACGGATGTCGACCTCTTCACCGACGTCGAGCTGGAGCAGCGAGGACTCGAGGGCCTCCACCGAACCGGACGCGTCGCCCTTGATGATGAGGTTGAGTTCCTGCACCAGACCGGCCTTGAGGGCCTCGTCCAGGTTCTCCAGGGAGAACCGGACACCACGGCGGGCGAAGTTGGCGTTGCGCTCGCGCGCCGCCCGCTTCTCGGCGATCTGCCGTGCCGTGCGGTCCTCGTCGACGACCAGGAAGTTGTCGCCGGCGCCCGGGACGTTGGTGAGACCGAGGACGAGGACCGGGGTCGAGGGACCCGCCTCTTCCACGTTCTCGCCCTTGTCGTCGAGCATCGCGCGGACACGGCCGTACGCGTCGCCGACCACCATGGTGTCGCCGACCCGCAGGGTGCCTCGCTGGACCAGGACGGTCGCGACGGCGCCGCGGCCGCGGTCGAGGTGGGACTCGATCGCGATGCCCTGCGCGTCCTGCTCCGGGTTGGCCCGCAGGTCGAGCGAGGCGTCCGCGGTGAGGACCACGGCCTCCAGCAGGCTCTCGATGTTGAGGCCCTGCTTGGCGGAGATGTCGACGAACATGGTGTCGCCGCCGTACTCCTCGGCCACCAGGCCGTACTCGGTCAGCTGACCGCGCACCTTGGTCGGGTCGGCACCCTCGACGTCGATCTTGTTGACCGCGACCACGATCGGCACCTCGGCCGCCTTGGCGTGGTTCAGCGCCTCGACCGTCTGCGGCATGACGCCGTCGTTGGCCGCGACGACCAGGATCGCGATGTCGGTCGACTTCGCACCACGGGCACGCATGGCGGTGAACGCCTCGTGACCCGGGGTGTCGATGAAGGTGATCTTGCGCTCTTCGTCGTTGACCTCGGTCGTGACCTGGTACGCACCGATGTGCTGCGTGATACCGCCGGCCTCGCCCGCGACGACGTTCGTCTTGCGGATGGTGTCGAGCAGTCGGGTCTTACCGTGGTCGACGTGACCCATGACGGTCACGACCGGCGGACGCGCGACGAGGAACTCCTCGCCACCCTCGTCCTCGCCGAACTCGATGTCGAAGGACTCGAGCAGCTCGCGGTCCTCCTCCTCGGGGCTGACGATCTCGAGGACGAAGTTCATCTCGTCCGCGAGGAGCTTCAGCGTCTCGTCGGAGACGGACTGCGTGGCAGTGACCATCTCGCCGAGGTTCATCATCACGCCGACGAGCGACGCCGGGTTGGCACCGATCTTCTCCGCGAAGTCGGTGAGGGACGCACCACGGGACAGACGGACGGACTGTCCGTTGCCGCGAGGCAGCATCACGCCGCCGACCGACGGGGCCTGCATGGCCTCGTACTCCTGGCGCCTCTGCCGCTTCGACTTGCGACCGCGACGCGCGGGACCACCGGGACGACCGAAGGCGCCCTGCGTGCCACCACGGCCACCGGGACCACCGGGACGACCGCCGAAGCCGGGACGGCCACCGCCGCCACCACCGGGACGACCGGCGAAGCCGCCGCCACCACCGGCACCGGGACCACCCGGACGGCCGGCGAAGCCGCCGCCACCGCCACCGGGACGACCGGCGAAGCCGCCGCCACCCGGACGACCGCCGCCGCCACCAGGACGACCACCGGCACCGGGACCGCGGCCACCGGGGCCACCGCCGCCGGGACGCGGGCCCGCGGCGGGACGCTGCGGCATCATGCCGGGGTTGGGACGCGGACCGGCCGGGCCGGGACGCGGGCCACCCTGCGGACGGGGCATGCCGGAGGGCGCGGGACGGGGACCGCCCGGACCCTGCGGACGCGGGCCGCCACCCTGGGCACCCGGGCCCTGCGGACGGGGACCGGCGCCGGGGGCACCGGGACCGCCGGCCGGACGGGGACCGCCCTGCGGACGGGGCGCCTGCGGGCGCGCCATGCCGGTGGAGCCACCGGACGTGAAGGGGTTGTTACCCGGACGGGGACCGGCCGGACGACCGCCGGGACGCGGGGCCTGGCCACCGGAGCGCGGAGCGCCCTGGCCGGGACGGCCCGACTGGCCCTGACCCTGACCCTGGCCCTGACCCGGAGTGGCCGGACGGGCGCCACCGGGCTTGGGGGCGCCGGGGCGGGCGCCACCGGGACGCGGACCCTGCGCGGCGGGAGCCTGCGGAGCCTGGGCGGCCGGGGGAGCGGTGAACTCCGGGGCGGCCGGGGCCGGGCGCGGCGCGGGCTTGGGACCCGGCACCGGACGCGGGCCGGGAGCGGCCGGCGCGGGAGCCGAGGAAGCCGCCGGGGCAGCGGGCTGCTGCGCGGCGGGCTTGGGGGCGCCCGGCTTCGGGGCGGACGGACCGTCCCCGGTGGCCCGGGCGGCCTGAGAGGGGCCAGCCTGCGCCGGGGCGGGCGCGGCGGGCTTGGGGGATGCCTTGCGCGGGGCGGGCTTGCCTGCGGACTTGCCGCTGCCACCCTCGAAGGCGTCGGTCAGCTTACGTACGACAGGCGCTTCGATCGTCGAAGACGCCGAACGGACGAATTCACCGAGTTCTTGGAGCTTGGCCATGACGACCTTGCTCTCGACACCGAACTCCTTGGCGAGTTCGTATACCCGGACCTTAGCCACTTCGCTCCTTTGAGGTCCGGGTGATGCCGGACCGTCGCTAGTTCATGGGCGTACTCATCGCGTACTCATCGAGTGCTCATCGCAATCTCGACCTGCTTTCGACTCGCGAGGTACCAGGCCGCCACGGTGTTCCGGACGGCACTTCTTACGGTGTTGCCTGCTCGGCAACTGTTGTCTGCTCGACGTGTCGGCGCAACGCGTTTGTGTCGAGCGCTCGCGGGGCGCGCAGTGCCCGCGTGAACGCCCGGCGGCGAACCGCCTGGTCCAGACAGACCAGTGCCGGGTGTACATAAGCACCCCGGCCGGGCAGCGTACCGCGAGGATCGGGGACGCAGGCGTCCTCGATCATCACGATCCGCAGTAGATCGTTCTTGGCCGCCCGCTTCCGACACCCCACACAGGTGCGTTCAGGGCATGCTCGGGTGTGCGTCCGGCCAGACACGGTTAAGTCTACCTCCCCGTACCGACCTCACCCTGTTGGGGTAGAGATCGAACAGTTGCAGTGTGGTGAACGGTCACGATCCGGTCCGGTTCTGTCGTGCCCCGGACCGGATCAAGAAGGTGACCTAGTCGGCGATCTGTTCGTCGGCCTGCTCGGTGTCCGGGCGGATGTCGATGCGCCAGCCGGTGAGCCGGGCCGCGAGCCGGGCGTTCTGCCCTTCCTTGCCGATCGCCAGCGACAGCTGGTAGTCCGGCACGGTGACCCGGGCGGAGCGGGCGGCGAGGTCCACGACCTCGACCTTGCTCACCCGAGCGGGTGACAGGGCGTTCGCCACCATCTCGGCCGGGTCGTCCGACCAGTCGACGATGTCGATCTTCTCGCCGTTCAGCTCGCCCATCACGTTGCGCACCCGGCCGCCCATCGGGCCGATGCAGGCGCCCTTGGCGTTCAGGCCCGAACGGGTGGACCGTACGGCGATCTTGGTGCGGTGACCGGCCTCGCGGGCGATCGCGGCGATCTCGACCGAGCCGTCGGCGATCTCCGGCACCTCCAGGGCGAAGAGCTTCTTCACCAGGCTGGGGTGGGTGCGGGAGAGGGTGACCGACGGGCCGCGCACGCCCTTGGCGACACGGACCACGTAGGAACGCAGCCGCATGCCGTGCTGGTAGGTCTCGCCGGGGACCTGCTCCTGCACCGGCAGGATGGCCTCCAGCTTGCCGATGTCGACGAGCACGTTCTTCGGGTCGCGGCCCTGCTGGACCACGCCGGTGACGATGTCGCCCTCGCGCCCGGCGTACTCGCCGAGCGTGGCGTCGTCCTCCGCGTCACGCAGCCGCTGCAGGATGACCTGCTTGGCGGTGGTGGCGGCGATCCGGCCGAACCCGGAGGGGGTGTCGTCGAACTCGCGGCGCTCCTGCCCCTCCTCGACGTCCTCCGGGTCCTCCTTCGCCCACACGGTCACGTGACCGGTCTGGCGGTTCAGCTCCACGCGCGCGTGGCGGCGGCTTCCCTCGGTGCGGTGGTACGCGATGAGGAGGGCCGACTCGATCGCCTCGACCAGCAGGTCGAAGGAGATCTCCTTCTCCCTGACCAAGCCCCGCAGGGCGCTCATGTCGATGTCCACGGCTACGCCTCCTCCTCTTCCTTCATGTCCGTCTTGTCCTTGCGGTTGAACTCGACCTGCACCCGGGCCTTGGCGATCTCCGGGAGACCGAGGCGGCGCTCCTTGGCCTTGCGGCCCTTCACACCGGGGACCTCCAGGTCCAGACCCTCGTCGTCGACGCCCAGGATGCGCGCGACCAGCTCCTCGCCGTCGGCCAGCTGGAACTTGACCAGCCGGTCCACGGCGCGCCGGTAGTGACGGGGTTCGGTGAGAAGGCGCTCGGCGCCGGGGGTGCCGACCTCCAGGTCGTACGCCTGGTCGCCCATCGCGTCGGTCTCGTCGAGCTTCGCCGAGAGCGCGCGGCTCACATCGGCGATCTGGTCCAGGTCCGCTCCGGTGTCGGAGTCGACGACCACGCGCAGCACCCGCTTGCGTCCGACGGAGTCGACGGCGATCTCCTCGAGATCCAGCCCCTGGGAGGTGACGAGCGGTTCGAGCAGCTCTCGCAGCCTCTCGCTCTGGGTGGTGCTCATCCGGGTGACTCCTCGGCCGCGTGTGCTGTTGTGGGATGGGTCGCGTGTCTGGTCAAAGGGTATCCGGTCGCGATGGGTGTTGCCGTCCACCCTGGGGCGGCCATGGGCCGACCGCGTCCTTCCGGTGGCCGCCCGGGGTACGGGGCGGTGCCGGTGAGCGGTGCGGGCAGGGGGCGCGGGTACGGTGATCACGGGCGGGCCGCCCGTTCGCCGGGCGCCGCTTTCCGGTGCCCCTCCCCCGCCCCGCTCCGCTCCGCCCGCTCTCTCCCTGTCTGTCCCCGTACGAGTCCCCGAGGACGTCTGCCGTGTCGTACTCCCCCTCGCCGCGCGCCCGTTCGGGGCCGCGCAGAAGAACCCTGCTCGCCTCGCTCGCCGGTTTCGGTGCCCTGCTGGCGGGCTGCTCGTCTGGCTCCGGGCCCGCCGAGCGCGCGGCGTCGGCCGCGACCCGCGCACGCGCGCGTGCGGCGCGGGACAGCGCCGACCTGCTCGCGCGCTACGACGCGGTGCTCGACGCGCACCCGGCGCTCGCCGACCGGCTCGCTCCGCTGCGCTCGGCGGTGGCCGCGCACCGGAAGGCCTTCGGCGGCACGGACGACAGCAAGGCGAAGAACGGCGAGAGGGCGACGTCGTCACCCTCTCCCGCACCCACCGCGCCCGCCGACCAGAAGGAGGCGCTGACCTCGCTGGCGTCGGCCGAGCGGACCGTGGCGGACCGGCGCGCGGGGGCACTGCTGGAGGTGCCGGGTGAGCTGGCACGGCTGCTGGCGTCGGTGTCGGCGGCCGGTTCCGCACACGCGTATCTGCTGACGGAGGCGGCGAAGTGAGCACCGGCGACAACAGGGACAAGGCCGAACTGACCGCCCTGCAGGCCGCGTTGGCGGCGGAGCACGCGGCGGTGTACGGCTACGGCGTCGTCGGCGGCCGGATCGGGGCACCCCGGCAGGGCGAGGCGCGTTCCGCGTACGACGCCCACCGCGCGGCCCGCGACACCCTGGCCCGCTCGGTGCGGGACCTGGGCGGTGAGCCGGTGGCGGCGAGCCCCGCGTACGCGCTGCCGTTCACGGTCGCGGACTCCCCCGCCGCGCTGCGCCTCGCCGCCGAGCTGGAGGAACGTCTCGCCGGTGTCTACGCGGACCTGGTGCGCGCCTCCACCGGTCATCGCCGCACCGCGGCGACCGTCGCCCTGCGTGAGGCGGCGGTGCGCGCGGTCCGCTGGAGCGGCGAGTCACCGGCCTTCCCCGGCCTCGCGGAACGCGCCGACGACACCACCGGCCGGGCCGGAGCGGCGGACTCCGCGCCCTCGGCGTCCCCGGCGACGTGAGCACCGGCCAGACCGGGGCAAGTGCCGGAAAGGCGTAGCCTTCCCTGGGCCTCCGGTCGCGGGGGCTCGGACGGACATACCCGGACGGACACTGGAGAAGGGGAACGACTCGCGCATGGCTTTGGAACCGCCCCGGCGACTGGTCCGGGCGAGCCGGGAGACCGCGCCGCCCGGTGACGACTGGCTGGCGGGACTGCCCGAGGCGGCCGAACGGGCCGTCGCCGCACGCGAGTTGACCGTGGACCGGGTGCAGGTGCCGGGCGGCCGGAGCAGTCTGGTGCTGTTGGTGCGGCGCGCCGACGGCAGCCCCGCCGTGCTGAAACTGGCGCCCTCGCGCGCCCGGCCGGAGAGCGAGCGGGCGGCGCTGGCGCACTGGGGCGGCCTGGGTGCCGTGCAGCTGCTGGACGGCGGGCCCGAGGATGTGGCGGAGGGCGCGCTGCTGCTGGAGCGGCTGCATCCGGACGTGTCGGTGCGCTCGCTGCCGGAGGCCAAGGCGTTGCTGGAGGCGGCGGGGACGCTGCGCCGCCTGTGGGTGGAGCCGCCTGCCGGTGAGGGCGCGCACCGGTTCGAGACGGTGGCGGAGCGCACCGGGCGGCAGGCCGAGGCGATGGCCGCGAGCGCCTTGAAGGACCCCGAGTCGGCACCGCTGGTGGACGCGGCGCTGGCGGTCCGTGAGGAGCTGCTGGCCGACGCGCCGGACCACCGGCTGCTGCACGGCACGTTCCGGCAGAGCAAGGTGCTCGGCGGGGAGCGGCTGCCGTGGCTGGCGGTGGGCCCGGACCCGGTGGTCGGCGAGTGCGCCTTCGATCTGGCGCGGCTGGTGCGGGACCGGGTGGAGGACCTGATCGCGGTGCCGTCCGGCGCGTCGGTGACCCGGCGCCGGATCAAGCGGCTCGCGGAGTCGCTGGAGGTGGACCAGGAGCGGCTGCGCGGCTGGACGCTGTTCCGGGCCGTGGAGTCCGGGGTGCGGGCCCGCCGGGTGGGCCGGGAGCAGGACGCGGACCTGCTGCTGGAGTTCGCCACCTGGCTGTAGCGGACAGAAAGAGAAGGCCCGGCCGCGTCGTGCGGCCGGGCCTTCTCACGTATCCGCTCAGGCGGTGAGGCGGGCGATGGCCTCCTCGACCGTCAGCTCCTCGCGCTCACCGGTCTTGCGGTCCTTCAGCTCCAGCACACCGTCGGCGGAGCGGCGGCCGGCGACCAGGATCTGCGGGACACCGATCAGCTCGGCGTCGGTGAACTTCACGCCCGGGGAGACCCCGGCCCGGTCGTCGACCAGGACGCGGACGCCCGCGGCGGACAGCTTCTCGGCGACGTCGAGGGCCAGCTCGGTCTGGAGCGCCTTGCCCGCGGCGACCACGTGCACGTCGGCCGGGGCGATCTCCTTGGGCCAGCACAGGCCGTGCTCGTCGGCGGTCTGCTCGGCGAGGGCGGCGACGGCGCGGGAGACGCCGATGCCGTAGGAGCCCATGGTGACGCGGACGGGCTTGCCGTTCTGGCCGAGCACGTCGAGCTTGAGGGCGTCGGCGTACTTGCGGCCGAGCTGGAAGATGTGGCCGATCTCGATGGCCCGGTCCAGCTTCAGCCCGGCGCCGCACTTGGGGCAGGGGTCGCCCTCCTGGACCACGACGACGTCCACGTACTCGTCGACCTCGAAGTCACGGCCCGCGACGACGTTCTTCGCGTGCGTGTGCTCCTTGTTGGCGCCGGTGATCCAGTCGGTGCCGGGGGCCACGCGGGGGTCGGCGATGTACTTGACCTTCTCGCCCAGGCCCTGCGGGCCGACGTAGCCGCGCACCAGGTCGGGGCGGCCGACGAAGTCCTCGGCGGTGACCAGCTCGACGGCGGCCGGGGCGAAGTGCTCCTCGACCTTGCCCAGGTCGACCTCGCGGTCACCGGGGACGCCCACGGCGACGATCTCGCCGTCCACCTTGACCAGCAGGTTCTTCAGGGTGGCGGAGGCGGGGACGCCGAGGGAGGCGGCGAGGGTCTCGATGGTCGGGGTGTCCGGGGTGGGGATCTCCTCCAGCGCGGGCACGGCCGAGCCGTCGACCGGGGCCAGCTCGTAGCGCACGGCCTCGGTGTTCGCGGCGAAGTCGCAGTTGGGGCAGTCCGCGAAGGTGTCCTCGCCCGCCTCGGCGGGGGCGAGGAACTCCTCGGACTGCGAGCCGCCCATGGCACCGGCGGTGGCCGCGACGATGCGGTAGTCCAGGCCGAGGCGCTCGTAGATCCGCTGGTAGGCGGCGCGGTGCAGGGCGTAGGAGGAGGCCAGGCCCTCGTCCTCGGTGTCGAAGGAGTACGAGTCCTTCATGAGGAACTCGCGGCCGCGCAGGATGCCCGCGCGGGGGCGCGCCTCGTCCCGGAACTTGGACTGGATCTGGTACAGGATGACCGGCAGGTCCTTGTAGGAGGACGTCTGGTCCTTCACCAGCAGGGTGAAGATCTCCTCGTGGGTGGGGCCGAGGAGGTAGTCGCCGCCCTTGCGGTCCTGGAGGCGGAACAGCTCGGCGCCGTACTCGTCCCAGCGGCCGGTGGCCTCGTAGGGCTCGCGGGGCAGCAGGACGGGGAGGACGACCTCCTGGGCGCCGATGGCGTCCATCTCCTCGCGCACGATCCGCTCGACGTTGGCGAGGACCTTGGTGCCCAGCGGCAGCCAGGACCAGATACCGGCGGCGGTGCGGCGGACGTAACCGGCGCGGACGAGGAGCTTGTGGCTGAGGACCTCGGCGTCGGCCGGGTCGTCGCGCAGCGTCTTCGCCAACAACTTGGACATGCGCTGGACCGGTACGTTCGCCATTGTTCTCGTACTCCTGCCGGAAATGTAGGTGATGGCTAGGAGGTTAGCCGGGCCCCGGGCGAGGGTGGAAATCGGTTATCGACGGCGCAGGGGCAGGGGGGCGCCCATCACCGCGTACGGCTTGGGGGCGCTCGGGAAGTGGACCTGGCGGGCCAGGTCGGTGTAGCCGAGGGCGTGGTAGAGGCCGCGGGCGGGGCTGTCGACGTCGATGGCGGAGAGGATGGAGCGGGGTTCGGCGGCGCTGTCGGTGATGCGGGTGATCAGGCGGCGGCCGATGCCCCGGTTCTGGTGGCCGGGGTGGACGTGCAGCTCGGTGATGACGAAGGAGTCGTCGAGCCAGCCGTCGTTGCCCTGGGCGCGCAGGTACGGTTCCACGATGGTGGACCACCAGTGGGCGCGGGAGTTGGGCATGCCGTACACGAAGCCGATCAGCGCGCCCCGGCTGGTGGCGCCGAGGGCGCGGGCGCCGGGCATCCGCATGTGGCGCTGGACGATCTGGCGGCGTACGGCGACCTCGTCGGGACCGAGCCCGAAGGCCAGGGCCTGCACCGCGAGAGCCTCGTCCACGTAGTCCACGAGGTCCAGGGTGCCGATCACGAGGTCCATGCGGGGAGCGTACAGGGCACGCCCGGCAGGTCCGTCAGAAGAGGACGCTCATGAACTGGCCGACCTCCTGGAACCCCACCCTGCGGTACGTGGCACGCGCGGCGGTGTTGTAGTCGTTGACGTAGAGGCTGGCCACGGGGGCGATGTCGGCGAGGGCGTAGCGCAGTACGGCGGCCATACCGGGGGCGGCGAGGCCCTTGCCCCGGTACTCGGGGGCGACCCACACACCCTGGATCTGGCAGGCGAGGGAGGTCGCGGCGCCGATCTCGGCCTTGAAGACGACGTTGCCGTGCGCGTCCAGGCGGGCGAAGGAGCGACCGGCGCCAACAAGCTCGGCGACCCTCGCCTGATACAGGAGTCCGCCGTCCCCCGCCATCGGGGAGACGCCGACCTCCTCGGTGAACATGGCCACGCACGCGGGCATGATCGTGTCCATCTCGTCCTTGCGGACGCGCCGGACGTACGGGTCCGGGGCGATGTCGGCGGGCATCTGGTCGGTGACCATGAGGGGCTGGTGGGCGCGGACCTCGCGGGCGGGCCCCCAGTGCGGTTCCAGCAGGCGCCACAGCTCGGCGGTGGCCTCGGCGGCGCCGACGATCGAGGAGCAGCGGCGGCCGCCCCGGCGGGCCCGGTCGGCGAAGGCGCGCACGGCGCGGGGGGTGGCGCAGACGGGGACGAGGTTGGCGCCCGCGTAGCACAGGGACGTGAGCATCCCGTCCTCGTACCAGCCCCACATCTCGCCGCCGAGGCGCCACGGGTCGAGACCGGCCACCCGCACGCGCGCGGCCACGAAGGCGTTGGCGACGGGCTCGCGGTCGAGGACCGCGAGCGCTGCGTCGAGGTCGCTCGGTTCGAGCACCCGTGAGGTGGTCTGGGTCAACACGTGCGGGGGCCTCACCCTGGGGTCTGCGCTGGTCCTGGCACTATAGCCGCGCGTCCCCGCCGGTGCGGTGCGTCGCGCCTACGGCGCAGTCTCTCTCAACCTCGCGCAAGCCCCAGGAACGCGTGCCACGCCGTGACCGGCACGGAGAGGGTGGGGGCGGTGGCGGGGTTCTGCTTGGAGTCACGGACGTGAATGGTGGCGGGGCAGGCGGCCACCTCGACGCACTGGCCGCCTTCGCCGTCGCTGTAGCTGGACTTGTGCCAGAGGAGAGCAGCTTCGAGGCACTGCCCGCCATCACCCTGGCTGTAGCTGCTCTTGAACCACGTCAGCTCGGACGGCTTCTCGACGTTCATGTCTCTCCCAGCAACTTCTCTACGAATTCCAGCGACTTGCGCGGTGTCAGGGCCTGGGCACGGAGGATGCCGTACCGATCCTCCATCTCCCTGACCGTCTGATCGTCGGTGTAGAGGCGACTGCCCTTGTGCGCGTCACCGTAGCCGATCCTGCGCCCCTTAGCCGTGTTGATCAAGGTGAAGGTACCGGAGAGTGCTGCGTGCTCCTCACAGTCGTTCGGCATGACCTGGATCTCCACGTTACGCCGCTGCCCGATGAGCAGGATTTGCTCCAACTGGCCACGCATGACCGCTTGTCCGCCCAACCCCTTGTGTAGAAGGACTTCCTCCATCACGAAGCTGATGACGGGCGCGGGCTTCCGCTCGAAAATCTCCTGTCGGGCCAGTCGGGCGATGACTCGCTGCTCGATGGTCTCCTCGTCCAGCGGAGGTCGCCGCATGGTGAACACGGCGCGCGCATACTCCTCCGTCTGTAACAGGCCATTGATCACGAGCGCGTCGTACACGTGCCACCCGGCAGCCTCTCTCTCAAGCCTCGCCGCGTCCCGGAAGAACGCCGGATACTGCGCCCTCTCCATGTCCTCGATGAAGTCGACCAGCATCCCGCCCGCGTCCAGCACCTCATCCGCCTGCCGGATGAACTTCGCGTTCGGGATGCGCCTCCCCACCTCGTACGACGTGACGGTGGCCGCCGAGTAACCCGTACGGCGGCCCAACTCCGCCCGATCCACGCCCGCTTGCACACGCAGCCGCTTCAGCAGCCGTCCGAAGACGAGCGGGATGCCCGCACCCGACGCTTCCTGGTCTTCCTGTGCTTCCTCGCTCATGTAGACCCCCAATGCCCGCGCGCCACCCTCGGTCACGGTGCGCTCGTGTACAGCGGCACCTCCCCCGTGTACAACGCCTGGTGGTCTTGGTGCTGCCACTATCAAACGCTACGCAGCGTGCGGGACCGTAACGGCGTGAAATCAGAAATCTCCACCCAGGAATTCGCGATGCGCTTCACGTCGACCCCGCGTGGCGCGCGGCTCGCCCGGCGGCTGGTCTCGCTCCGGCTGGACGAATGGGGGCATCCGTACGACAGCAAGGTCAACGAGGCCGTCACGCTGATCGCGGCCGAGCTGGCCGCCAACGCCGTACGGCACGGACGCGTACCCGGCCGGGACTTTCATCTACGGCTCGCCGGGGAGGACGGCGTCGTACGCGTGGAGGTCTCGGACACGCTGGGCGAGCGGCTGCCCGAGGTTCGGGTGCCGTCCGGGGAGTCCGGGCGGGGGCTGATCCTGGTCGACGCGCTCGCGGACAAGTGGGGGGTGGCGCCGAGGCAGCCCGGCAAGACCGTCTGGGCGGAGGTACGACCAAGTCCCGCCACCCCAGGGTGACGGGACTCGCTCAGTCGTACGGGTCAGCCCGCTACCGCGACCGTCGGCTCGCCGGAGGCAACACCCTCGTCCTGCATCTGCTCGGCCAGCTTCATGGCCTCCTCGATGAGGGTCTCCACGATCTTCGACTCGGGGACGGTCTTGATGACCTCGCCCTTGACGAAGATCTGGCCCTTGCCGTTGCCGGAGGCAACCCCGAGATCCGCTTCTCGCGCTTCACCGGGGCCGTTCACCACGCAGCCCATCACGGCCACCCGCAGCGGGACCTCCATGCCGGTCAGCCCCGCCGTGACCTCCTCGGCCAGCTTGTACACGTCCACCTGGGCACGGCCGCACGAAGGACACGACACGATCTCCAGGCCGCGCTGCTTCAGGTTCAGCGACTCCAGGATCTGCAGCCCGACCTTGACCTCCTCCACCGGAGGCGCCGACAGCGAGACCCGGATCGTGTCACCGATGCCCTCGGACAGCAGCGCACCGAACGCCACCGCCGACTTGATCGTGCCCTGGAACGCCGGACCCGCCTCCGTCACACCCAGGTGCAGCGGGTAGTCGCACTGCGCGGCGAGCTGCCGGTACGCCTCGATCATCACGACCGGGTCGTTGTGCTTCACCGAGATCTTGATGTCCCGGAAATCGTGCTCCTCGAACAGCGACGCCTCCCACAGCGCCGACTCCACCAGCGCCTCCGGCGTGGCCTTGCCGTACTTCTGCAGCAGACGACGGTCCAGCGAGCCCGCGTTCACGCCGATGCGGATCGGCGTGCCGTGCTCCTTGGCGACCTTCGCGATCTCGCGGACCTTGTCGTCGAACTGCTTGATGTTGCCCGGATTGACGCGGACCGCCGCGCAGCCCGCCTCGATCGCCGCGAACACGTACTTCGGCTGGAAGTGGATGTCCGCGATCACCGGAAGCTGCGACTTCCGCGCGATCGTCGCCAGCGCGTCCGCGTCGTCCTGCGTCGGACAGGCGACTCGCACGATCTGGCAGCCCGACGCCGTCAGCTCCGCGATCTGCTGCAACGTCGACCCGATGTCCGAGGTACGCGTCGTCGTCATCGACTGCACCGAGACGGGGGCGTCGCCGCCGACCGCGACGGTGCCGACCTGGATCTGCCGGCTCTTGCGGCGCTCGGCGATCTTGGTCGGTACGGACGGCATGCCGAGAGAAATCGCAGTCATCTGCTGTGCAACCCCAAGTCGTGGATCAAGATCCGGTCCCGTGAACGGCGGGCTCCAGACTTTGAGATTACGACACGGGGCCGGGCCGCAGCACATCCCACCCGGCAAACCCACCCGATGGACGACGGCCCGGAACCAAATGGTTCCGGGCCGTTTTCCTGGTGGGAGCCGTCTAGGAGATCCGTACCGGGTTGACCACGTCCGCGATGAGCACGAGCACCGTGAAGCAGACGAAGATCCCGGCCACCACGTAGGCCACCGGCATCAGCTTCGCCACGTCGAACGGGCCGGGGTCGGGGCGGCGCAGCAGCCGGGCCACCTGGCGCCGCAGCGACTCCCACAGGGCGCCCGCGATGTGCCCGCCGTCGAGCGGGAGCAGCGGGAGCATGTTGAAGAGGAACAGCGACAGGTTGAACCCGGCGACCACCATGACGGCCATGGCGACCTGCTGGGAGGCCGGGATGTGCAGCGTGGCGATCTCGCCGGTGACGCGGGCGGCGCCGACGATGCCCATCGGGGAGTCCGGCTCGCGCGGGCCGTCACCGAAGGCGGCGTTCCACAGGGCCGGGATCTTGCCGGGCAGCGCGGCGAGGGAGTGGACGGCGTTGCCGACCTGGTCGCCCATCCAGACGACGGAATCGCCGAAACCGAGCTGGGTGACGCCGCTGGCGGCGCCGAACCCGAGGAAGCCCGCCTTGACGTACTCGCCCCGGACGTAGGCGCCACTCGCGTCCTTCTTCGCGACCAGGTTGGTGGCGATGGTGGCGTGCAGGGTGAGCCGCTCGCCCTGGCGCTCGACCACGATCGGGACGTTCTTGCCCGCGCTGGTCCGAATGAGGTCGGACAGCGTGGCGAAGTCCGGCGTCGGCTTGCCGTCGAAGGAAACGATCTTGTCCTTGTTCCTGATCCCGGCGGCCGCGGCCGGGGAGGGCGGGTCCGACTTCCGGCAGCTGTCCCGGCCCTCGCTCTGCGCCACGACGCACTGCGAGACCGAGGCGACCGAGTTCGTCTGCTGCTGGATGCCGAAGCCCATCAGCACGGTGAAGAACAGGCCGACCGCGAGCACCAGGTTCATGAAGGGGCCCGCGAACATGACGATGACGCGCTTCCACGGCTTGCGCGTGTAGAACATCCGCGTCTCGTCGCCCGGCTGCAGTTCCTCGTACGCCGCCGAGCGGGCGTCCTCGATCATGCCGCGCCACGGGGAGGTGGAGCGGGCGGAGACCCGGCCCGCGTCGTCCGGCGGGAACATGCCGATCATGCGGATGTAGCCGCCGAGCGGGATGGCCTTGATGCCGTACTCGGTGTCGCCCTTGTGCCGTGACCAGATGGTCGGGCCGAAACCGACCATGTACTGCGGGACGCGGATGCCGAAGAGCTTGGCCGTGGACAGGTGCCCCAGCTCGTGCCAGGCGATCGAGACGAGCAGGCCGACCGCGAAGACCACTATGCCGAGGATGAACATCAAGGTCGTCATGCACGCGCCTCCGCGTCAGTCGTCCGGTTGGTCAGTTCGCGGGCCCGGGCCCGGGCCCAGGTCTCCGCTTCGAGGACGTCCGACACCGTGAGCGAAGTTCCCGTGACCGGGGTGCCGTGTTCCTCGACCACCCGGATGACGGTCTCCATGATCCCGTTGAAGGGCAGAGCGCCGCCCAGGAAGGCTTCGACGCACTCCTCGTTGGCCGCATTGAACACTGCCGGGGCGGTGCCCGCGAGCCGGCCCACGTGCCGGGCGAGGTTCACCGAGGGGAAGGCGTCATCGTCCAGCGGGAAGAACTCCCAGGTGGACGCCTTGCTCCAGTCGAAGGCGGGGGCGGCGTCCGGGACGCGCTCGGGCCAGCCCAGGCCGATGGCGATCGGCCCACCCATGTCGGGGGGCGTCGCCTGGGCGATCGTGGAACCGTCGGTGAACTCGACCATCGAGTGGACATACGACTGCGGATGCACGACCACCTCAATGCGGTCGAAGGGAATGTCGTAGAGCAGGTGGGCCTCGATGACCTCCAGGCCCTTGTTGACCAGGGTCGCGGAGTTGACCGTGATCACCGGGCCCATCGCCCAGGTGGGGTGCGCGAGGGCGTCGGCGACGGTGACGTCCGCCAGCTCGGCCTTGGTCCGGCCGCGGAAGGGGCCCCCGGAGGCGGTGACGACCAGCTTGCGCACATCGGCGCGGTTGCCGGAGGCGAGGGCCTGGAAGAGGGCCGCGTGCTCGGAGTCGACCGGGATGATCTGGCCGGGCTTGGCCAGCGCCTTGACCAGCGGGCCGCCGACGATCAGAGACTCCTTGTTGGCCAGCGCCAGCGTGCGGCCCGCCTCCAGCGCGGCCAGCGTCGGCGCGAGGCCGATGGAGCCGGTGATGCCGTTCAGCACGGTGTGGCAGTCGGAGGCGGCGACCTGGGCGGCCGCGTCCGGGCCCACCAGGACCTCCGGGAGCGGCTCGGTGCCGTACTGCCCGGCCAGGGCCTCGCGCAGCGCGGGCGCCGCGTCCTCGCGGGCGACCGCGACGGTGCGTACCCGCAGCTTGCGCGCCTGCTCGGCGAGGAGGTCCACCCGGCCGCCGTTCGCGGAGAGGGCGGTCACCCGGAAGCGGTCGGGGTTGCGCAGCACCAGGTCGATGGCCTGGGTGCCGATGGACCCGGTGGAGCCGAGGATCACCACGTCCTTCGGGCCGTCGCCCGCGACGGGGTCGAACACGAGGTGCGGGTCGGCGAGCGGGGCGGGGCTGGCAGGGCTGTCGGTCATCCCCCCATTGTGGCCGCACGCGGGGGCCACGAGGACCGCGCGTCCCCCGGCGGGCCGCCGGAGTGGGGCCGCGGTGCGCCGGAAGGTTTCTTCCTTTGTGAATCCCAGGTGAAGATCCTGTGATAACAATTCAGTTGAACGGGTGACCATCATCCCCGTGCAACGCCTTGTGAACGACATCCTTGGGGGGATCTCTTCGTGCGTACCGTGCGCCTTCGCGCCGCCCTGCCCGCTCTCGCGGGCGCGGCCCTGCTCACCGGCACCCTGCTCAGCACCCCGGCCCAGGCGGCCGGCAGCGTCCAGATCCACCGGGTCTACTTCGACAGCCCCGGCAAGGACACCCGCTCCAACTCCAGCCTCAACGGCGAGTGGGTCCAGCTCAAGAACACCAGCCGCTCGGCGGTCTCGCTGAAGGGGTGGGTCCTGAAGGACGCCTCGAACCACAAGTACTCGTTCCCGAACGTGAAGCTCGGCGCCGGGAAGTACCTGAAGATCCACACCGGTAGCGGCTCGGACACCACCTCGGACAAGTACCAGGGCCGCCGCGCCTACGTCTGGAACAACACCAGCGACACGGCGACCCTGACCAAGTCCAACGGCTCCAAGGTCGACACCTGCTCGTGGACGACCCGGGACGGCAGCGACAAGTACTGCTGATTCCCGGCGCGTCCCGGTTCAGGGACGACGGGTCCTGGCGCGGGCTACCATGGATATACAAACCGATCCGCCAGATATACGGAGCGTGTAGCCATGGCCAAGACCTTGATCGACATCGACGAGCAGCTCCTGGCGGACGCGGCCATAGCGTTCGGCACCAAGACGAAGAAGGACACGGTGACGGCCGCCCTGAAGGAGGGCGTGGAACGCAAGAAGCGCGCCTTGGCGCTGGCGTGGCTGGCCGCGCGCGCCGATGAGGGCGACTTCGACATCCTTCTGAACAAGGAGAACTACCGTCGATGACGGCCGCCGAGTTCCTCATCGACACCAGCGCCCTGGTCCGGATCTTCAGGCAGCCGGCCCTCTCACGCTGGGTGAAACCACTGGAGGAGGGCCTCATCGCCCGATGCCCGGTGACCGACATCGAGTTCCTGTACAGCGCCAAGAACAGCGAGCATCGTGAACAGATGGTCGAGCGTCTGGACGCCCTGTTCGGCTGGACCCCGCTCGACGACCGAGCGCTGACCCGCGCGTGGGCCGTTCAGCAGGAGCTCACCGCCAAGGGCACGCACCGCTCGGCGGGCGCGGTCGACCTGCTGGTCGCCGCGACCGCCGAGCTCCAGGGCCTCACCGTGCTGCACTACGACAACGACTTCGAGACCATCGCGTCGGTCACGGGGCAGCGGACCCAGTGGCTGATGGCGCCGGGCACCCTCTGACCGGTCATCCCCCGTACGGGCGGCGGGCGTTGGCGTGCTCGCTCGCGCCCGGGGTGGCGTCCGCGATCCAGACGCCGTCGCCCGAGGGGTCGAGGATGCCTTCCTCCAGCCACTCGTAGGCACCGCCGAGGACGCCCTTGACCACCTTGCGGTCGATGTCGTCGGTGTTGTGCCACAGGCGGGCGAACAGCTCGTCGACGCGGACGCGGGCCTGCTCGCAGAAGGCGTCGGCGAGCTGGTACGCCTCGCGGCCGTGCTCGCCCTCCCGCCGCAGCCGCTCGGCCCGCACGCAGGCCGCGCTCATCGCGAAGAGTTCCGCGCCGATGTCCACGATCCGGCCGAGGAAGCCCTGCTTGGTCTCCATGCGGCCCTGCCAGCGGGTCATGCCGTAGAAGGTCGCTCGGGCCAGCTTGCGGGCGTGCCGCTCGACGAACCGCAGATGCCCGGACAGGTCGATGCCGTGCTTGAACTCGGCGTACGAGGTGGGGAGTTGCCCCGGACCCGCGACGAGCTTCGGCAGCCACTTGGCGTAGAAGGCGCCCGCGCCCGCACCGGCCTTCGCCTTGTCCTGGAGGGACTTCTCCGGGTCGATGAGGTCACCGGCGACCGAGAGGTGGGCGTCGACGGCCTCGCGCGCGATCAGCAGGTGCATGATCTCGGTGGAGCCCTCGAAGATGCGGTTGATCCGCAGGTCGCGCAGCATCTGCTCGGCCGGTACGGCGCGCTCACCACGCGCCGCGAGCGACTCGGCCGTCTCGTAGCCCCGGCCGCCCCGGATCTGGACCAGCTCGTCCGCCATCAGCCAGGACATCTCCGAGCCGTACAGCTTGGCGAGGGCGGCCTCGATGCGGATGTCGTTGCGGTTCTCGTCGGCCATCTGGGAGGCGAGGTCGACGACGGCCTCCAGCGCGAAGGTGGTCGCCGCGATGAAGCTGATCTTGGAGCCGACGGCCTCGTGCAGCGCGACCGGCTTGCCCCACTGCTCGCGCTCGGCGGCCCACTCGCGGGCGATCTTCAGGCACCACTTGCCCGCACCGGCGCACATCGCGGGCAGCGAGAGCCGTCCGGTGTTGAGGGTGGTGAGCGCGATCTTCAGGCCCGCGCCCTCGGGGCCGATCCGGTTGGCCGCCGGGACCCGTACCTGGTGGAAGCGGGTGACGCCGTTCTCGATGCCGCGCAGGCCCATGAAGGCGTTGCGGTGCTCCACGGTGATGCCTTCGGCGTCGGCCTCCACCACGAACGCGGTGATGCCGCCGGGGTGCCCCTCGGACTTCGGCACCCGTGCCATGACCACCAGGAGGTCGGCGACGACACCGTTGGTGGTCCACAGCTTCACGCCGTCCAGGACGTATTCGTCGCCCTCCGGGACCGCCGAGGTGGCCAGGCGCGCGGGGTCCGAGCCGACGTCCGGCTCGGTGAGCAGGAACGCGGAGATCGCGGTGGTGGCGCAGCGGGGCAGGAAGGCGTCCTTCTGCTCCTGGGTGCCGAAGATCTTCAGCGGCTGCGGGACACCGATCGACTGGTGGGCGGAGAGCAGCGCGCCGACCGCGGGGCTGACCGAGCCGACCAGGGCCAGGGCCTTGTTGTAGTACAGCTGGGAGAGGCCGAGGCCGCCGTACTTGGTGTCGATCTTCATCCCGAGGGCGCCGAGCCGCTTGAGTCCGGCCACGACCTCGTCCGGGATACGGGCCTCGCGCTCGATGCGGGCCGCGTCGATCTCCGTCTCGCAGAAGGCGCGCAGCTCGGCGAGGAAGGTCTCGCCACGCCGGACGCTCTCGGCGTCGGGGAGCGGGTGGGGGTGGATGAGGTCGAGCCGGAAGCGCCCGAGGAAGAGCTCCTTGGCGAAGCTGGGCTTGCGCCAGTTCTGCTCCCGGGCGGCCTCCGCCACCTGTCGGGCCTCGCGCTCGGAGACGTTGGTGCGTTGAGTGGTGGGGGCGGACATGAGGCTCACCTCACCGCGAAGAGGGATGGTGGCGGACCGTGGGTAACCGACCCGTTGCTACTGGATCGTTGGTACCTGAATCGGGCGCGCCCCACCACCCCTTGCGCGTCCGTTCAGGTGAACGGACGCGCGGGGGGACGGCGGCTGCTCAGACCGTCTCGAGGGCCGGGGCCAGGGGCTTCTGCCCCTCGGCGGGGCCGTCCTGGGTGGTGGCCGGGGTGCCGCGGCGGCCGGTGAAGGCGTAGGCGACGCCGACCAGCAGTCCGCCGCCGACGAGGTTGCCGAGGCCGACCAGGAGGAGGTTGTGGCCGAAGGCGGCGAGGGTGTCGCCGGGGACGTGCTCGAAGAGACCGAGCGAGAAGGTCGTCATGTTGGCGACGACGTGCTCGAAGCCGGAGGCGACGAAGGCCAGGATGCCCGCGAAGACCAGCATGATCTTGGCGGCGTCGGAGCGGGTGCGCACACCCATCCACACGGTCAGGCAGACCAGGAAGTTGCAGAGCACGCCGCGGAAGAACATCGCCTCGCCGCTCTCGGCCATCTTGGCGGTGAGCATGCCGGTCAGACCGGCCAGGCCGGGGGCGGGCGCTCCGGGGGCGGGGACGACGTCCAGCACCCCGGCCGCGTGGACCAGCCAGGCGAGGGCGACCGAGCCGACCAGGTTGCCGACGAAGGAGCCGACGATCACGGCGAGCGCGTTGACGGGCGAGATGACCCGGCGGAACGCGCCCTGGACCATCGTCATCATGTTGCTGGTGGCCAGCTCGCCACCGGCGAAGATCACCAGCGTCAGCGCGACCCCGAAGACCAGGCCCTGGACCAGCTTGACCCAGGGCGAGTGCGCGGCGCTGAGCGGGCCGGACACGCTGACCATCAGGACGACGCCCATGCCGATGAAGGCTCCGGCGAGCGCCGAGAGGACCAGGTAGCGGCCGGGGGAACGGAGCAGCTTCGCCTTGCTCCGGGCGGTGGCGACCTGCTCGTCCAGGGCGTCTTCCATGGGTATCGGCATGATGCCCTCTCACTTTCCGCGAATGACCGCTCCAGATGCGGCTCGATGCGGAGGGAAGTGTGCGCCCGCGTGCACGAAAAAGTCAAAAGCGCAATCAATGACTCGATAGGCACTGTTTATCGGACTTAAGAGGCGAAACCGATCACGCGATCGGCGATGCCTATCAGTCGGCCTGTACGGCAGGGACCGCGCCGCGTCGGCTCGCCTCTTCGGGCGGCGTGGCCTTGAGCAGGACCGTGCCGATGATCAAGGCGGCCAGGGTGAACCCGGCCGCGGCCACGAAGGCCACGTGGTACGCGCCCACCAGCACGTCCGCCCCGGTCTTCCCCGAGGCGGCGAGGCTGTCGGTGCGCGCGCCGACAAGGGCGCTCAGCACGGTCAGGCCGATCGCGCCTCCGATCTGCTGGGTGGTGTTGAACAGTCCGGAGGCGATGCCGGACTCGGCCGGTGCGACGGCTGTCATGCCGAGTCCCATGACGGCGGGCGCGGCCAGGCCGAAGCCCAGCCCCATGACGAGCCCGGCCGGGAGGAAGTCCACCAGGTAGACACCGTCGACGCGGGCGAACGACAGCATGACGAACGCACCGACGATCAGAGCGAGCCCCAGCAGGAGCATCGCGCGCGGGCCGTACCTGGTGACGAGCCGGGTCGACAGGCCGAGGGACACCGCTGCGATCACCACGGCGATGGGCACGAACCCCATACCGGCCCGGAGCGAGTCGTACCTCAGCACGCGCTGGAGGTAGAGCGTGCCGAAGAACAGCAGGCCGAACATGCCTGCGATCATCAGGAACTGGACGATGTTGGCCGCCGCCAGGCTCCGTGAGCGGAGGAGGCTCAGCGGCAGCAGTGGCCTCGCGGCCGTGGCCTGGCGGACGAAGAACCCGATCAGCAACGCCAGGGACACCGGGCCGAGCAGCAGGGTCCGGGCCGCTCCCCAGCCGACCCGCTCCGCGTCCACGATGGTGTAGACGAAGAGCAGCATTCCGCTGGTGACCAGCACGGCCCCCAGGAAATCGGTGCCCTCGCCCATCCCCTCGCCGCGCTCGCCGGGAAGCGCCCGCATACCGACCAGGACGAGGGCGGCACCGATCGGCGCGTTGATGAAGAAGATCCAGTGCCAACTGAGCAGATCGGTGAGGACACCACCGAGCAGGGGCCCGATCGCGCCGCCGCCCGCGGAGGCGAAGCTGTAGGCGGCGATCGCCTGGGCCTGCTCACGGCGATCGCCGAACACGGTCGCGACCATGCCGAGGATGCAGGCGGAGGCGACCGCTCCGCCGATCCCCTGGAGGAAACGGGCGGCGATCAGCCACGTCTCACTGGCCGCGGCACCGCACAGCACGGAGGAGGCGCTGAAGAGCGCGATCCCGGTGAGGAACACGGTCTTCCGCCCGAGGAGGTCACCGAGTCGTCCAGCGAGCAGGAGGAGCCCGCCGAACGGGATGACATAGGCGTTGACCACCCAGACGAGGTTCTCGGAAGAGAGCCCGAGGTCGCGCTGTACCGCGGGCAGCGCCACGTTCACGATGTTCTGGTCCAGAACGATCATCATCTGGCCGATGCAGAGCAGGACGACGGTGAGCCAGGACGAGGCGCTCTTTCCGGTGACGGACAGGGGCATGCTCGAACCTTCCTTCGGGGCACCATGTGTTACAGCGGTCATCTTCTGTAACCATGGGCCGACCAGGGAAGGAGGCACTTTTATGTCCCGCAGTCACACGGATGTGTCCGAGGAGGTCACCGACGCGGCCTGCCCGCTCGTCGAGGTGATCGACCATGTGGCGGGCAAGTGGAGCATCAGCATCCTGGTCGCCGCCGCACGCGGCCCCATCAGGTTCACCGAGCTGGAACGGGCCGTCGAAGGCATCAGCCGACGGATGCTCACCCTGAACCTGCGCAGACTCGAACGCGACGGGTTGTTGACGAGAACCGTCCATCCCACCGTGCCGCCGAAGGTCGAGTACAGCCTCACTCCCATGGCGCGAGAGCTGTACGCCTACCTGACCGGCCTCGTGGAGTGGGCGGAACGGCACCGCGGCGCGATCGCCCAGGCCCGGACCTCGTACGACGCCACAGCCGCGGCAACGAAGGCAGACCGGCATCCCCGGTTCTCGACGTGACAGAACGGCCGGAGCCCCCGCACAGCGGGCTCCGGCCGTTCCGGGGTGACCTGTCCGTGGCAGGTCAGAGGGCGAGGCCCGTGAGGACCAGGACGCGCTCGTAGGTGTAGTCGTCCATCGCGGAGCGGACGCCCTCGCGGCCGACGCCGGACTGCTTGACGCCGCCGTACGGCATCTGGTCGGCGCGGTAGGACGGGACGTCGCCGATGACGACGCCGCCGACCTCGAGGGCGCGGTGGGCGCGGAAGGCGGTCTGCAGGTCGTGGGTGAACACGCCTGCCTGGAGGCCGTACTTGGAGTCGTTGACCGCGGCGAACGCCTCGGCCTCGCCGTCGACCTTCGTGACGGTGAGGACGGGTCCGAAGACCTCCTCGGTGGCGAGGGTGGCGCCCGCGGGGACGTCGGTGAGGACGGTCGGCGCGTAGGTGGCGCCGTCGCGCTCGCCACCGGTGAGCAGGGTGGCGCCCAGCTCGACGGCCTCGTTCACCCAGGACTCGACGCGCTCGGCGGCGGCCTCGCTGACCAGCGGGCCGACCTCGGTCTTGTCGTCGGCCGGGTCACCGGTGACCTGGGCCTCGACGGCGGCGACGAGGCGCGGCAGCAGCCGCTCGTACACCGCGCCGTCCACGATCACGCGCTGCACCGAGATGCAGGACTGGCCGCCCTGGTAGTTGGAGAAGGTGGCGATGCGGGTCGCGGCCCAGTCCAGGTCGGCGTCGCTCGCCCAGTCGCCGAGGACGACGGCCGCGCCGTTGCCGCCCAGCTCCAGCGTGCAGTGCTTGCGGGGCACCGAGTCCATGATCGCGTAGCCGACCTGCTCGGAGCCGGTGAAGGAGATCACCGGGAGGCGGTCGTCCTGGACCAGCGCGGGCATCTTGTCGTTGGCGACCGGCAGGACGCTCCAGGACCCGGCGGGCAGCTCGGTCTCGGCCAGCAGCTCACCGATGACCAGGCCGGACAGCGGGGTGGCCGGGGCGGGCTTCAGGATGATCGGGACACCGGCGGCGATGGCCGGGGCGACCTTGTGCGCGCACAGGTTCAGCGGGAAGTTGAACGGCGCGATGCCGAGGACGACGCCCTTGGGGAAGCGGCGGATCAGCGCCATGCGGCCCTGGCCGCCCGCGTCGGTGTCGAGCCGCTGGGCCTCGCCGCCGTTGAACCGCCGGGCCTCCTCGGCCGCGAGCTTGAACACGGAGACGGCGCGGGCGACCTCGCCGCGCGCCCACTTGATCGGCTTGCCGTTCTCGCCGGAGATCAGCTGGGCGATCTCCTCGGTGCGCTCGGTCAGCCGCTTCGCGACGTGCTCCAGGGCGGTGGCGCGGACGTGCGCGGGGACGGCGGCGAACTCGTCGCGCACGGCGTACGCGGCGGCCACGGCCTCCTCGACCTGTGCGTCGGTGGGCACGCTGGCCCGGCCGACGACCCGGCCGTCCCACGAGGAGGTGACGTCGAAGCTGTCCTCGCCGGTGGCCTGGCGGCCGGCCAGCCAGAAGGCGTGGGTGGAGGTCATGTGCGGGTCCGGCCCTTCCGTGTCGGGAGTCTGATCTGCGTGATCCACGGTAGGGCGGGCGGGGTCGGGGGTCGCTTGTCCGAGTCGTACGGAAACGGGTGGCCGATGTGCCGGTTCGGCGGAATGGGGTCGGCTACTCCCCCGAGGTGGCCTTCAGGGCCAGCCACAGCTCCATCCGCACGTCCGGGTCGTCCAGGGAACGGCCGAGGATCTCCTCGACGCGGCGCATCCGGTAGCGCAGGGTGTGGCGGTGCACGCCGAGGTCGGCGGCGGCCGCGTCCCACTGGCCGTGCCGGGACAGCCACGCCCGCAGGGAGGCGACGAGGTCGCCGCGCCCGGTGGCGTCGTGGTCGCGCAGGGCCCGCAGCAGGCCGTCCGCGAAGGCGCGTACCGCGTCGTCGGCCAGCAGCGGCAGGACCGAGCCGGTCGCGACGTGCTCGTGCTCGACCAGGACCCGGCCGCGCCGTCGGGCCACGGAGAGTGCCTGCTCGGCCTGCTTGTAGGCGGTGGCGGCCGCGATGGGGCCCGCCGGGGCGGAGAGGCCGACGACGACGTCACCGTCCTCGCCGCCCGCGGACTCCGGGACGAGGCGGGCCGCCTCCAGCGTGTCCGCGTAGGCCGTGCAGGCGGCGACCGCCGTGCCGCCGTCGGTGGCGAGGACCACCAGACGCTCGCCCTCGGGCACGACCAGGACGGATTCCCCGGAGCGGGCGGCGGCGGACTCGGCGGCCTCCGCTAGCGCGTCCAGCGGGTCGCCGCCCGTCCCCTGGCGCGGCACGGCCTCGGCGACGAGCAGCCGGAACGGCGCGTCCAGCAGCCCGCCGTACAGGTCACCGGCGACCGCGCGGGCGTGGTCGGGCTCCCCGGCGAGCAGCATCCGCAGCACGGCCGCGCCGACCCGCTGTTCGGCGGCGTTCAGGGAGCGGGAGCGCTCGGTGGTGAGGGTGAGCAGGGCGATCGCGGAGTGCACGGCGTAGCGCTCGGCGGTGCCCAGGGCGGCGGCGGTGCCGACGGCGAGCGCGGCGCGGGGGCGGCGGCCGGTGCCCAGGGAGTGCAGCTCGATCCGGTCCTCGGTGTCGGGCGCGGCGACCACCGAGGAGGCGGGGGCGGGGCGTTCCCGCAGCCGCTCGACCTCCGCGGTGAGCCGGGCGGCGCGGCGGCCCGCCCACTCGGGCGCGGCGGCGACGACGGCGCCGGACGCGTCGTACAGCGCGGCCCAGCCGTCGACCTGGGCGGCGAGCGCGGCGAGCAGGCCCTCCGGGCCGGTGGTGAGCGCCTGCCGGGTCAGCTCGCGCTGGGCGGCGAAGCCCGCGGTGACGGAGCGGTACTGGTCGGCGGCGATCGCGGCGGAGACGGCCTTGCTGATGGCGAGGAACGGGGTGCGCCGGGGCACCTCCAGCAGCGGCAGCCCCTCCAGCCGGGCGGCCTGCACCAGCGCCTCGGGGATGTCGTCGTAGTTGACGCCGACCGCGAAGCCGAGCCCGACGACACCCGCCCCGGCCAGCCGCTTCACGTACCGCCGCATCGCCTCGGGGTCCTCCGCGTCCAGCTTGAGCGCGGTGATCAGCAGCAGCTCCCCGCCCTCCATGTACGGCACGGGGTCGGCCAGCTCGCTGACGTGCGCCCAGCGGACGGGCACGTCGAGCCGGTCCTCGCCCGCGCGGACGGTCAGCTTGAGCGCGGAGTGGTGGACGAGCGAGGCGAGCGTGGGCGGCATGGGACCTTCAGGTCGGAACGGCCTGCGCGTCGTCGCGCCGACCGGGGGCGGTGATCTTTTGGCCGCCGCGTATGAACGGCCCACCCCGATTCTGCCTCACCGTACGATGGCGGGCCCGCGTTCAGCTCCTCAGGTCCACCAGCAGGGGCGGGGCGTGCTCCCCCCGGACCGTGGTCAGGGAGAGGACCGCGTGCCCCGGGGGGACGGCGTGGGCGAGTTCGGAGGCGGACCAGCGTTCGCGTTCGACCTGGCGGACGGTGACCGCGCGGGCGGTGGGCGCCTGGCCGGTGATGACGCGGCGGAGCATGTGCACGGCCTTGCCCGCCGGGGTCTCCGCGATGATCTGCCGGTCGGTGACGTCGCGGGTCTCGATCCACTCCTTGCCCCACACCTCGGCGAAGTCCTGCCCGTCCCAGGGGGTGAGCCCCGAGAACGCCATCCGGCACCCCGTGGCGCCGAGCAGCGGGCCGCGCAGCGGCCGGGGTACGTCGTCCAGGGTGCGCAGGGTGAGCACGACGCCCGCGTTGGCGGAGCGCAGCCGCTGGATGCCGCGTACGGACTCGGGGGTGACGACCCCGGCCGCCTCGTCCAGCAGCAGGCAGGCGAAGAGGGAGCGGTCCTCGCGGGCGGTGACGGCGGCCGTGAACTGGGCCAGCACCAGCCGGGCCAGGATGCGGGAGGCGTCGGCGTGGCCGCGCTGGGGCAGGTCGATGCGGACGCGGACCGGGTGGTCGAGGGCCTTCAGGGTGAAGGGCCGCGACGCGCCGGAGGTGTCGAAGAAGGCGGCGAACGCGGGCCGGTCCAGCAGCGCGACCCGGTCGGCGAGCACGGCGGCCACGTCACCGGGGTGCGCCTGCTGCCGCTCGCGGGCGTCGAGTTCGCGCAGCAGGGACGCGTGCCCCGTCTCGGTGAGCGCCTTGCGCAGCGCGGCGACCGGGCCGGGGGCGCCGTCGAGGAGTCCGCGCAGCTCGGGGACGGAGGGGAAGCGCTGGTGCACGGCGCGGAAGGGGCCGAGCAACTGCGCGAGGACGGTGGTGGAGCGGCGGCTGTCCGAGCCGGGGTGCGCGTCGGCGAGGTCGCCGACGAGGGCCTCGGCCAGTATCGCGGCGGCCTCGTCGGGGTCGGTGGTGCCGCCGTAGAGGTCGAGGTCGTACACGGAGTCGGGGTGCCCGACGCGGACCACCACGTCGTACGCCTCCGCCGGGCCGATCCCGGCGCCCGCCGCGCCGACGCTGACCACGGCGGCGCGTCCGGCGAGCGCGTGCAGGCAGAGGGACTCCGCGAGCGGCCGGACGAGGCTGCCGGTCTTGCCGGAGCCCGCCGGGCCGACGGCGACCAGGGAGGTGCCGAGCAGGTCGGTGCCGAGGGCGAGTCCGGCACCCCGGTACTGGTAGGGGTTGCGCGGGTCGTCGGCGGCGGTGCCGAGCCGGACCTGGCCGGTGAGCAGGTCGTGCCGGGCCTGCCGGGCGGGCAGGTCGCGGTCGCCGGAGGGGTGCGGGCAGGCGGCGGAGCCGTCGCGCAGGACGGCGCCGGTGAACGCGGCCAGCGTGTTCGCGCCGGTGCGCACGCCCTGCCAGGCGCGGCCGATCCGGGCGTGGTCGACGTCCCGCATCAGCCCGGTGCGGGCCTCGGCGGCGAGCCGTTCGGCGGCCTCGTGGGCGCCGTGGGCGCGCAGCTCGGGCCAGTCGGCGGGGTCGGCGCCGGGCGCGGGCGGCGGCGGTTCGGCCGGGGTGGCGGTCTTCAGCCACGCGGGCGGCCCGAAGCGACGCCAGACCTCGCCCCAGCGCCCGATCCGGGCGACCACGAAGAGGATGGCGAGGGCGATGAGGGTGTAGTACGAGTACCAGAGGACGGCGTTGCCGACGCGGTCGTTGCCCTCGCGCCAGGAGTCCGGGGTGAACAGCTCCAGCGGGAGCACCCACCAGCCGCCGAGGTAGCCGTTCCACAGCAGGGACCACACCAGCCAGCCGACCAGGAACGCGATCACGGCCCCGCTGAGCAGTTGGCGGGCCGGGGTCAGCTCGGGCTCGGTCTCGGGCCGGGGCCGGTGCCCGAGCCGCCAGACGCCGGGCGCGGCGGTGGGCCGGGCTGCGCGCAGCCAGGTGAGGAAGGCCGAGCCGTCCGGGCGGGGCGGCGCTCCGGGTGGCATCGTGGGCATGGGTGGCGGGCCGTCCGGGGGCCGCGTCGGGCGCGGCACCGGGCCGGTGTGGGTGGCCCGCGTGTCCCGCGTACCTTCGCTGTCCATCGCCCTGCCCCCTGACCAGCCGGTCCGTCACCGTCAGCGAGTCAATCTAACGCCCCCGCAAGGGGAGTTCACCGTTTACGCGGCCGACGTCCGATCTCCGGCCGTGCCGAGGGCCCGGCCCGCCATGTCCACCACGGACAATGGGCCGCGCCGACAACGCCCACATGGAGCATGCCCACACCGCCGCACCCGTCTTAGCCTGCGGGAAAACAAGGCAAGCGTCCGTAATACCCCCCAGGAGCCCCGCATGACCGCACTTCCGCAGGAGCGCCGCGTCGTCACCGCCATTCCCGGCCCGAAGTCGCAGGAGCTTCAGGCCCGCCGCACCGCGGTCGTCGCCCAGGGCGTGGGCTCCACGCTGCCGGTGTTCGTCACGCGCGCGGGTGGCGGCGTCATCGAGGACGTCGACGGCAACAGCCTGATCGACTTCGGCTCCGGCATCGCCGTGACCTCGGTGGGCGCCTCCGCCGAGGCCGTGGTGCGCCGCGCGAGCGCCCAGCTCGCCGACTTCACCCACACCTGTTTCATGGTCACCCCGTACGAGGGCTACGTGGAGGTCGCCGAGGCCCTCGCGGAGCTGACCCCGGGTGACCACGCGAAGAAGTCGGCGCTGTTCAACTCGGGCGCCGAGGCCGTGGAGAACGCGGTGAAGATCGCCCGCGCCCACACCAAGCGCCAGGCCGTCGTGGTGTTCGACCACGGCTACCACGGCCGTACCAACCTCACGATGGCGCTGACGGCGAAGAACATGCCGTACAAGAACGGCTTCGGCCCGTTCGCGCCCGAGGTCTACCGCGTCCCGGTGGCCTACGGCTACCGCTGGCCCACCGGCCCGGAGAACGCGGGCCCGGAGGCCGCCAAGCAGGCGATCGACCAGATCACCAAGCAGGTCGGCGCGGACAACGTGGCCGCGATCATCATCGAGCCGGTGCTCGGTGAGGGCGGCTTCATCGAGCCGGCCAAGGGCTTCCTGCCGGAGATCGTGAAGTTCGCCAACGACAACGGCATCGTGTTCGTCGCGGACGAGATCCAGTCCGGCTTCTGCCGCACCGGCCAGTGGTTCGCGTGCGAGGACGAGGGCATCGTCCCGGACCTGATCACGACCGCCAAGGGCATCGCGGGCGGTCTGCCGCTCGCCGCCGTGACGGGCCGCGCCGAGATCATGGACGCCGCGCACGCGGGCGGCCTGGGCGGCACCTACGGCGGCAACCCGGTGGCCTGCGCCGCCGCGCTCGGCGCGATCGAGACGATGAAGGAGCAGGACCTCAACGGCAAGGCCAAGCACATCGAGGAGGTCATGAAGGGCCGCCTCGCGACGATGGCCGAGAAGTTCGACATCATCGGCGACATCCGCGGCCGTGGCGCCATGATCGCCATCGAGCTGGTCAAGGACCGCGACACCAAGGAGCCGAACGCCGAGGCGGCCGCCGCGCTGGCCAAGGCGTGCCACCAGGAGGGCCTGCTGGTCCTGACCTGCGGCACCTACGGCAACGTGCTGCGCTTCCTGCCCCCGCTGGTCATCGGCGAGGACCTGCTGAACGAGGGCCTGGACATCATCGAGCAGGCTTTCTCGCGCATCTGAGCGACCGGACCGCTCTCATTGTCGAGTGGTCCGTACCTCTGGCGGACGACTGCGGCAGGCCGTGTGAAGAACGTGTGCGAGGTGGATGACAGGACGCGATTGCGTCTGTCCGACCGCCTCCGCCTGCCGTAGGTTCGGTCCCGATGAGAGATACACCCCGCTCGCAGGGAACTGCGGGTGAGTGCAGGACGGGGCCTCCCCAGCTTCGACCTGGTCGTGCCCTCGCGCACACAACCGGGGCCTGAGGGCTCCGGGATCTCCACACCGATCGGACGGTCGCCGCCCCAAACCCCCCGGGGCGCGCGACATCCCGGTCCGGACGGCCGCCCCGGAACCACCCCCCCTGTTCCCGGGCGGCCGACCTCCTTCTCCCCCGCGAGCGCGTGCGAAGCTGGCCCGGTGCCCGCTGCCCGCCGCCTCGCCCTCGCCGCCGCCCTCCTGACCGGCCTCCCGGCGCTGCTGTTCGCGCTGCTCACCTGGCAGGTGCTGGCACACGGCCCGCTGCTCGCGCTGGACGCCCGGCTCAGCCGTGACCTGGTCCACCCGGACCGCTTCTCCGAACTCCTCTCCGACCTCGGCGAGATCACGGTGGCCGTACCCGTGCTGGTGCTCGCCCTCGGCTACGCCGCCTGGCGGGGCCGGAGCGCGGGGATGCCCCGCTGGTGGCTGCCGCCCGCCGCGGCCGCGCTGCTAATGGCGGTGCTCCCGGCGATCGTCGTCCCACTGAAGCTGTGGACCGCGCGGCCGGGGACCCCCGTGGTGCCCCCGGCCACCGGCTACTTCCCCTCCGGCCACACCGCGACGGCCGCAGTGGCCTACGGCGCCTCGGCGCTGCTCCTCCTCCCCTGGTGCCGCACCCGCACCGCCCGCCTCACGGCGACCGTCGTCCCCGCCGTACTGGTGCTCGCGGTGTCGTACGGCCTGGTGCGGCGGGGCTACCACTGGCCGCTGGACGTACTGGCGTCCTGGTGCCTGGGCGCGGTGCTGCTGACCGGTCTGGCGCTGGTGCTCAGCCGAAGTAGGAGTCGAAGGTCCGCTGGAACTCCCAGCCCGCGAACCGGTCCCAGTTCACCGACCAGGTCATCAGGCCCCGGAGCGCGGGCCAGGTTCCGTGGGTCGGGTACGAGCCGCAGTTCGTCTTCTTCGTGAGGCAGTCCAGGGTCTTGGTGACCTCGGCCGGGGCGACGTAGCCGTTGCCCGCGTTGACCGAGGCGGGCATGCCGATGGCGACCTGGTCGGGGCGCAGCGGCGGGAAGACGTTGCCCGCGTCACCCGCGACCGGGAAGCCGGTGAGCAGCATGTCGGTCATGGCGATGTGGAAGTCGGCGCCGCCCATGGAGTGGTACTGGTTGTCCAGACCCATGATCGGGCCCGAGTTGTAGTCCTGGACGTGCAGCAGGGTGAGGTCGTCGCGCAGGGCGTGGATGACCGGGAGGTAGGCGCCGCAGCGCGGGTCCTGCCCGCCCCACTTGCCACTGCCGTAGAACTGGTAGCCGTTCTGCACGAAGAAGGTCTCCGGGGCCATGGTGAGCACGAACTTGGTGCCGTACTTGGCCTTGAGGGTCTTCAGCGCGGAGATCAGGTTGACGATCACCGGGGTGGTCGGGTTCTTGAAGTCGGTGTCGCCGGTGTTCAGGGAGAGCGAGTGGCCCTCGAAGTCGATGTCGAGGCCGTCGAGCCCGTACTGGTCGATGATCTTCGAGACGGAGGAGACGAAGGCGTCGCGGGCGGCGGTGGTGGTCAGCTGGACCTGGCCGTTCTGGCCGCCGATGGAGATCAGCACCTTCTTGCCCGCGGCCTGCTTGGCCTTGATGGCCGCCTTGAAGTCGGCGTCGCTCTCCACGTTGGGGCACTCCGAGACCGGGCAGCGGTTGAAGCGGATGTCCCCGGAGGTGACCGAGGTGGGCTCGCCGAAGGCCAGGTCGATGACGTCCCAGCTGTCGGGCACGTCGGCCACGCGGGTGTAGCCGGAGCCGTTGGCGAAGCTGGCGTGCAGGTAGCCGACCAGGGCGAGGGCGGGCAGTTGCGTGTTACCCCCGCCGTCGCTGCGGGCCGGGGTGGTCGCGGTCACCGTGGCGGAGCGGGCGGACTCCCCCGCGTCGTTGGTGGCGGTGACCTGGAAGGCGTACGCGGTCGAGGGGTTCAGGCCGCCGATGGTGGTCGAAGTACCGCTCGTGGAAGCGACTTTGGCGCCGTCCCGGTAGACCGCGTAACCGGTCGCGCCGGTCACCGGGGTCCAGGACAGGGCGACGGAGGTGGCGGTGACGGTGCCGGTCCTCAGCCCGGTCGGTACGGTGGGCGGCTGGGTGGTGGTGCCGCCGCCGGGGCCGATGAGGGAGACGTCGTCGGCGTAGTAGGCGCCGGTGCCGTACCAGCCGTGGGTGTAGATGGTGACCTTGGTGGTGTTGGCGCCGGTGGTGAAGGTGGTGGAGAGCTTCTGCCAGTCGGGCGCGGACTGGGTCCAGGTGGAGACGTCGGTGGTGCCGGTGCCGCTGGCGCCGAGGTACACGTAGGAGCCGCGCACCCAACCGGCCAGCATGTACTGGGAGTTGGGTCTGACGGTTACCGTCTGGGCGCACTGGGCGTTGTCGCTGCCCTGCGGTGTGGCTTGCAGCGCCGAGGAGCCACTGCGCACCGGGGAGGTGACGGTGGTACCGGCGGTGCAGGTCCAGGGGGACAGGCCGGATTCGAAGCCGCCGTTGACCGCGGCGTCCGCGTCGGCCGCACGGGCGGCCGACGAGAGCGCGGCACTGCCGGGCACGGCGAGAGCCATGACCGTGAGGAATGCGACCAGGGGTCGGGAACGGTCCACAAATGCCTCCAGGCATGGGGAAGTTGGAGGTCGAGGGTGCACCCAACTTGGTCCAGACCAATTCTGTTGTCAAGAAGTCCCGCCAAGGAGCCCGGCCGAGGAGTCCCGGCGTGGACTCACGAGCGGCGCCCGTCCTCCTCGCTCGCCAGTGCCGCCGCCGCCTCGTGCATCGCCAGCTCCAGCAGCGCCGGGTCGGTGAGCGTGCCCGACCCGTCCGGCGGCACCAGCCAGCGCACCCCCTGGGTCGCCCGGCCGGGGTACGGCACGACGATCCAGGTGCCGGACCCGGCCGTGCGGATACCGGTGCCCAGCCAGCGGGCGGCGGTGCCGGGCGGCACGAAGAAGCCCACCCGGTTGTCCCCGAAGTCGACCAGCACCGGGCCGGGTTGATCGAGGACGCGGGTGAGCACGTCCAGCGTCGGATAGCCCAGCTCCCCCGGCAGGATGAGCACGTCCCACGCCTTTCCAGCGGGCAGCAGGGCGACCCCCAGCGGGCTGCGCTCCCACTCCCACCGGCAGGCTTCCGGGTCCGGCGCGACGGACGCCAGCCACTCCACCGCAGTCTTCGCCCCTGTCATGAAAAGACCTCCCTCTCGTTCGCGGACACGCGCGTCTGCGAAGGAGAGGGAGGTGGGGCCGTCCGCATTACGCGGGTTGAGTAGCCTCTTTGGGGTGACCTGGGTCACACAGTCCGGGTGCTAGCTGTCGAAGCCGAGCCCCAGCCGGTCCATGGTCCGCAGCCACAGGTTGCGCCGCCCGGCCTGTGCGTCGGCGCGTGCCAGCGACCAGCGGGTCAGCGCGATGCCGGTCCAGGCGAACGGCTCGGGCGGGAACGGCAGCGGCTTCCGGCGGACCATCGCCAGCCGGGTGCGCTCGGTGTCCGCGCCGTCCAGCAGGTCCAGCATCACGTCGGCGCCGAAGCGGGTGGCCCCCACCCCGAGCCCGGTGTAGCCCGCCGCGTAGGCGACCCGGCCCTGATGGCCGGTGCCGAAGAACGCCGAGAAGCGGGAGCAGGTGTCGATGGCGCCGCCCCAGGCGTGGGTGAAGCGGACGCCCTCCAGCTGCGGGAAGCAGGTGAAGAAGTGCCCGGCCAGCTTGGCGTAGGTCTCCGGCCGGTCGTCGTACTCCGCGCGCACCCGGCCCCCGTACGGATAGATCGCGTCGTAGCCGCCCCACAGCACCCGGTTGTCCGGGGTCAGCCGGAAGTAGTGGAACTGGTTGGCCGCGTCGCCGAGGCCCTGGCGGTTCTTCCAGCCGAGCGAGTCGAGTTGCTCGGCGCCGAGCGGTTCGGTGGTCAGCGCGTAGTCGTAGACCGGCACCGTGTAGGAGCGGACCCGGCGCAGCAGGCTGGGGAAGATGTTGGTGCCGAGCGCCACCTTGCGGGCGCGGACGGTGCCGTACGGGGTACCGGCCTCCATCCCGGCGCCGTACTGCTTCAGGGTCAGGGCCGGGGTGTGCTCGTACACCCGGACCCCGAGGGCGAGGCAGGCCCGCTTGAGGCCCCAGGCCAGCTTGGCCGGGTGCAGCAGGGCCACGCCCCGGCGGTCCCACAGCCCGGCCTCGAAGGTGGGCGAGCCGACCTCGGCGCGCAGGGCGTCGCGGTCGAGGAACTCCATGCCGTCCGCGAGACCCCGGTCCTGGAGCTCCCGGTGCCAGTCGCGCAGTTCCCATGCCTGGTAGGTCTCGGTGGCCACGTCGATCTCGCCGGTGCGCTCGAAGTCGCAGTCGATGCCGTGCCGGGCGAGCGCGTCCTCGATGCCGTCCAGGTTGCGGGCGCCGAGGTCGTGCAGGGTGCCGATCTCGTCCGGCCAGCGGGCCAGGCCGTTGGCCAGGCCGTGGGTGAGGGAGGCGGCGCAGAACCCGCCGTTGCGGCCCGAGGCGGCCCAGCCCACCTCGCGCCCTTCCAGCAGCACCACGTCCCGGCCGGGGTCGCGCTCCTTGGCGTTGAGCGCGGTCCACAGTCCGCTGTAGCCGCCGCCGACCACGAGGAGGTCGCAGGTGTCGGTGCCGGTGAGGGCGGGCTCGGAGCGCGGCTTGCCGGGGTCCTCCAGCCAGTAGGGGACCGGCTGGGCTTCGGAGAGGGAAGCGATCCAGTTGTCTTTTCCACGGCTCATGGCGCTAGGGGCCATGATTCCAACTCCCTACGAGCTACAGGGCTACGGGGCTGTTACGCCTTCTGCTTACCGCGTCGGTTGGTGACGAGCATCGAGACCAGCACGAACAGTACGGCGATGAGGAACATGGCCGTCCCGATGACATTGATCTGAACGGGCGTTCCGCGCTGTGCCGAGCCCCAGACGAACATGGGGAAGGTGACGGTCGAGCCCGCGTTGAAATTGGTGATGATGAAATCGTCGAAGGAGAGCGCGAAGGACAGCAGCGCGCCCGCGGCGATCCCGGGTGCCGCGATGGGCAGGGTGACCCGCCAGAAGGTCTGCACCGGTCCCGCGTAGAGATCGCGGGCGGCCTCCTCCAGGCGCGGGTCCATCGACATCACGCGCGCCTTGACCGCGGTGACGACGAAGCTCAGGCAGAACATGATGTGGGCGATCAGGATCGTCCAGAAGCCGAGCTGCGCGCCCATGTTGAGGAACAGGGTGAGCAGCGAGGCGGCCATGACGACCTCGGGCATCGCCATCGGCAGGAAGATCAGCGAGTTGACCGCGCCGCGCGCCCGGAACCGGTACCGGACCAGTGCGAAGGCGATCATCGTGCCGAGCGCGGTGGCGCCGATGGTGGCCCATAGGGCGATCTGGAGGCTGAGCCCGAGCGAGCCGCACATGTCGGCGACCCCGCACGGGTCCTGCCAGGCGTCGGTGGAGAAGTGCTGCCACTCGTAGTTGAAGCGGCCCTTGGGCTTGTTGAAGGAGAACACCGTCACGACGATGTTCGGCAGCAGCAGATAGGCGAGCGTCAGCAGTCCCGCGACGACCACGAGACGGCGCTTGAGCCAGGTGAAGACGGCCATGTCAGACGAGGTCCTCCGTCCCGGCCCGGCGGATGTAGAGCGTGACCATGGCCAGGATCGCGGCCATGAGGATGAAGGAGAGCGCGGCGGCCGTCGGATAGTCCAGGACGCGCAGGAACTGGGTCTGGATGACGTTGCCGATCATGCGGGTGTCGGTGGAGCCGAGCAGCTCGGCGTTGACGTAGTCACCGGCCGCCGGGATGAAGGTGAGCAGGGTGCCGGAGACCACGCCGGGCATCGACAGCGGGAAGGTCACCTTGCGGAAGGTGGTCCAGGGCCGGGCGTACAGATCCCCGGCCGCCTCGTGCAGCCGTCCGTCGATCCGCTCCAGCGAGCTGTACAGCGGCAGGATCATGAACGGCAGGAAGTTGTACGTCAGCCCGCACACCACCGCCAGCGGGGTGGCCAGCACCCGGTCGCCCGCGGTCCAGCCGAGCCAGCCGGTCACGTCCAGCACGTGCAGGGTGTTCAGCGCGTGCACCACGGGCCCGTTGTCCGCGAGGATCGTCTTCCAGGCGAGGGTGCGGATCAGGAAGCTGGTGAAGAACGGCGCGATCACCAGGACCATGATCAGGTTCCGCCAGCGCCCGGCGCGGAACGCGATCAGATACGCCAGCGGATAGCCCAGCAGCAGGCAGAGCACGGTGGCGGCGGCCGCGTAGAGCACCGAGCGGACGAACTGCGGCCAGTACTCGGCGAGCGCGTGCCAGTAGGTGGCGAAGTGCCAGGTGACCTTGTAGCCCTGCTCCAGCGACCCGGTCTGCACCGAGGTCGACGCCTGGTAGACCATCGGCAGCGCGAAGAACACGATCAGCCACAGGATGCCGGGCAGCAGCAGCCAGTACGGGGTGAACCGGCCGCGCTTGCGGGGTGGCTGCGCGGGCTCCGGCGGGGCGAGCGGCGGGGGCGCCTCGGCGAGGGTCGGCATCAGACGGCCGCCTCTTCCTCGGTACCGGCGTCGATGTCCTGGGCCGCGTCGAGCGCGAAGGTGTGCGCCGGGTTCCAGTGCAGGACGACCTCGGCACCGGGCACCAACCGGGTGTCCCGCTCGACGTTCTGCGCGTACACCGCGAGCGCGCCCGCCACGGGGCTGTCGATCACGTACTGGGTGGAGACGCCGATGAAACTGGCGTCCGCGATGGTGCCGGTGAGGCGGTTGCGGCCCTCGGGGACCGAGCCCGCGTCGTCGGCGTGGGCGAGCGCGATCTTCTCGGGGCGGATGCCGACCAGCAGCTTCCCCCCGGCCGGGGCGGGCGCGGAGCAGCGCGCCTCGGGCAGCAGCAGCTTGCCGTCCCCGGCGCGCAGCACGATGTCGCCGCCGCCGCGGGAGTCGACCTCCGCCTCGATCAGGTTGGAGGTGCCGAGGAAGTTGGCGACGAAGGTGGTGCCCGGGTTCTCGTACAGCTCGGCGGGCGAGCCGAGCTGCTCGACGCGGCCCGCGTTCATCACGGCGACCGTGTCGGCCATGGTCATGGCCTCCTCCTGGTCGTGCGTGACATGGACGAAGGTGATGCCGACCTCGGTCTGGATGCGCTTCAGCTCCAGCTGCATCTGGCGGCGCAGCTTGAGGTCGAGGGCGCCGAGGGGCTCGTCCAGCAGCAGCACCTTGGGGTGGTTGATCAGGGCGCGGGCGACCGCGACGCGCTGCTGCTGGCCGCCGGAGAGCTGGTGCGGCTTCTTCCGGGCCTGCTCGCCGAGCTGGACCAGCTCCAGCATCTCCCCGACCTGCTTCTTCACGCTCTTGATGCCACGCCGGCGCAGACCGAAGGCGACGTTCTCGAAGATGTCGAGGTGCGGGAAGAGCGCGTAGGACTGGAACACCGTGTTGACGGGCCGCTTGTACGGGGGCAGCCCGGTGACGTCCAGGTCGCCGAGGTGCACGGTGCCGGAGGTCGGCTCCTCCAGCCCGGCGATCATGCGCAGGGTGGTGGTCTTGCCGCAGCCGGAGGCGCCGAGCAGCGCGAAGAAGGAGCCCTGGGGCACGGTGAGGTCCAGCGGGTGTACGGCGGTGAAGCTGCCGTACGTCTTGCCGATGCCGGAGAGGCGGACGTCGCCGCTGCCGTCTGTCGTCGTCTTCATCCTCGTCACGCCCCTGTGAGCTTCGCGAACTTCTCTTCGTAGGCCGTCTCTTCCTTCTGGCTCAGGGAGCGGAAGGCGTGGGACTTCGCCTGCATGGCCTTGTCGGGGACGATCAGCGGGTTGTCCGCCGCGTCCCGGTCGATCTTCGCAAGCCAGGGCTTCACGTCGTCGACCGGAGTGACGTAGTTGATGTAGGCGGCGAGCGCGGCGGCCTGCTCGGGTTCGTAGAAGAAGTCGATCAGCCGCTCGGCGTTCGTCTTGTGACGTGCCTTGTTGGGGATCAGCATATTGTCCGTCGACGTGACATAGCCGCTGTCCGGAATGATGAAGTCCACATCGGGGCTGTCCGCCTTGAGCTGGACCACGTCACCGGCCCAGGCGACACAGGCCGCGAAGTCGCCCTTGGCGAGGTCGGCGGTGTAGTCGTTGCCGGTGAAGCGGCGTATCTGGCCCTTGTCGACGCCCTTCTGCAGCCGGGCTATGGCCGCGTCGTAGTCGTCGTCGGTGAAGTCGGCGGGGTCCTTGCCCATGTCGAGCAGGGTCATCCCGACGCTGTCCCGCATCTCGGAGAGGAAGCCGACCCGGCCCTTCAGCTTGGGGTTGTCGAGCAGGTCGGAGACGGATCTCACCTCGATGCCGTCCAGCGCCTTCTTGTTGTAGGCGATGACCGTGGAGATGCCCTGCCAGGGGTAGGAGTAGGCGCGGCCGGGGTCCCAGTCGGGGGTGCGGAACTGCGGCGAGAGGTTGGCGAAGGCGTGCGGGAGGTGCGCCGGGTCCAGCTTCTGCACCCAGCCGAGCCGGATCAGCCGGGCGGCCAGCCAGTCGGTGAGGACGATCAGGTCCCGGCCGGTCTCCTGGCCCGCGGCGAGCTGCGGCTTGATCTTGCCGAAGAACTCGTTGTTGTCGTTGATGTCCTCGGTGTACCGCACCGAGATCCCGGTCTTCTTCTGGAACGCGGCGAGCGTGGGGTGGCGCTTGCCGCTGTCGTCCACGTCGATGTACTCGGTCCAGTTGGAGAAGTTCACGGTCTTCTCCTTGGCCGAGCGGTCGTCCGCCGAGGTGCCGCCCGGCGTCCGTCCGGCCGCCGGGATGCCACAGGCGCTCAGGCCGCCGAGGGCGCCTGCCGTGAGCACGCCTCCGGCCGACGCCCGCAGCAGCGACCGGCGGGTCAGCGCTGCCCGCCCGCTCCGCAGACTGCGCCGCACGGCGGCCAGCTGGGGCGGGGTGAGGCGGTCGGGCTCGTACTGATCCATACGCGTGGTGCCCTTTCGGAAAGCGGGAGGCCGGGGGCTGGGGTCTAGTGACTCCGGTCCCCGAAGACCGTGCGGTGCCAGTCCTTGCGGACAGCCGCCGTGTTGTCGAACATGACGTGCTTGACCTGCGTGTACTCCTCGAAGGAGTACGCCGACATGTCCTTGCCGAAGCCGGACGCCTTGTACCCGCCGTGCGGCATCTCGCTGATGATCGGGATGTGGTCGTTGATCCACACGCACCCGGCGCGCAGGTCGCGGGTGGCCCGCTGGGCGCGGTAGACGTTGCCGGTCCAGGCGGAGGCGGCGAGCCCGTACGGGGTGTCGTTGGCGAGCCGCAGCCCCTCGTCGTCGGTGTCGAAGGGAAGCACGACGAGGACGGGCCCGAAGAGCTCCGACTGGACGATCTCGCTGTCCTGGGCGGCGCCGGTGACCAGGGTGGGCCGGTAGTAGGCGCCGCTCTTGAGGTCGCCGCCGGGGGCCTCGCCGCCGGTGACGACGGTCGCGTAGGCGCGGGCCCGGTCCACGAAGGCGGCGACGCGGTCGCGGTGGGCGTGCGAGACCAGCGGGCCGAGGTCGGTGCCGGGGGCGAAGGGGTCGCCGAGCCGCACGGTCTCCATCAGCGCGGCGGTCCGCTCCACGAACGCCTCGTACAGCGGGCGCTGCACATAGGCGCGGGTGGCGGCCGTGCAGTCCTGGCCGGTGTTGATGAGCGCGCCCGCGACCGCGCCGTTGACGGCGGCGTCCAGGTCGGCGTCGTCGAACACGACGAACGGCGCCTTGCCGCCCAGCTCCAGGTGGAGCCGCTTCACGGTGGCGGTGGCGATCTCGGCGACCCGGCGGCCGACGGCGGTGGAGCCGGTGAACGAGGTCATCGCCACGTCCGGATGCCCGACCAGCCGCTCCCCCGCCTCCGGCCCGGTCCCGCTGACGATGTTGATCACACCGTCCGGGATGCCCGCGTCGACGGCGGCCCGCGCGAACAGCAGCGAGGTGAGCGGGGTCAGCTCGGCGGGCTTGAGCACGATGGTGTTGCCCGCGGCGACGGCCGGGAGGATCTTCCAGGCGGCCATCTGGAGCGGGTAGTTCCAGGGCGCGATCGACCCGACCACCCCGATGGGCTCGCGCCGGACGTACGAGGTGTGGTCGCCGGAGTACTCCCCCGCCGACTGCCCCTGGAGCTGCCGGGCGGCGCCCGCGAAGAAGGCCGTGTTGTCGATGGTGCCGGGGACGTCGAACTCGCGGGTCAGCTTCAGCGGCTTGCCGCACTGGAGCGACTCGGCCCGGGCGAACTCCTCGGCCCGGTCCGCGAGCACGGCGGCGAAACGGTTCAGCGCGTCGGAGCGCTCGCCGGGCGTGGTGGCGGCCCAGCCGGGGAAGGCGGCGCGGGCGGCGGCCACGGCCGCGTCGACGTCGCTCTCCCCGGCGAGTTCGTAGCGGTACACCTCCTCGCCGGTCGCGGGGTCCGTCACCGCGTGAGTGCGGCCCGAGGTGCCCGGCGCGGGGCGGCCCGCGATGAACTGCGCGCCCTCGGTGAAGTGGTCGCGTGCGGGAAATCGTTCCGGGGTGGCGCTGCCCGGCTTGTGCATGTCGCTCTCCTCCGCCGGACACCCCGTTCGGGGGCCGGGTGGCGTGGCTCCAGCTCGATTTGAGTGCCGATCCTGGCAGAGGAGACTCACACCAACAAGGGATTCCGTTGTTGCCTTTTGGTTACGCGACGGAATCTGTCGGCGGGCTGTCGAGCCTCGGTGGAAAACGAGGGACGGGTTGTCAGTGGCGGCTGCCACACTCGCGTGCATGGGGAAGATCGACGGGGTGGAAGCGCTGATCGGCGCGGTCGGGGCGGGGACGCCCGTGAAGTACCTGCACTTCTGGGGGCATCGCCCGCAGAAGGACGGGAGCGTGGGCGCGGGGTGTCTGAGCCAGTGGTGGCCGGCGCCGTTCACGGTGGACGGGGTCGACTACGCGACGGCCGAGCACTGGATGATGGCGACCAAGGCACGCCTCTTCGCCGACCGGGACGCCGAGCGGCTGGTCCTGGCCGCCGGGCATCCGGCCGAGGCGAAGAAGGCGGGGCGGCTGGTCCGGGGGTTCGACGAGGAGATATGGCGCCGGGAGCGGTTCCGGATCGTCGTCGAGGGCAGCGTGCACAAGTTCGCCGCCGACCCCGGGCTGCGCGCGTACCTGCTCGGCACGGGTGAGCGGGTGCTGGTGGAGGCGAGCCCGGTGGACCGCGTGTGGGGCATCGGGCTCAGCGCGCGGGACGAGGCCGCGTGGGACCCGGCCCGCTGGAAGGGGGCGAACCTCCTGGGCTTCGCCCTGATGGAGGCTCGGGAGCGGCTGCGTTCAGAGGCGGGGTGAGACGGGGAGCCGCGGCGCCGAGTCGTAGGGCGCGGGGGCGTAGGGCGCGGAGTTGTAGGAGGAGTCGCCGGGGTAGGTGTCCGGGCTGCGATCGGGCCTGTCCGCGCCGACCGCGAGGAAGTACATCAAGATCACGAACGCCAGCGCGATGAGGCCGACGACGATGCCGATCACTCCGCACACGATGCCCGCCTGGGCCTGGGAGCGGTTGGTGGCCTCACCGCGGTCGGCCCGCTTGCGGCCCTGGAAACCGAGGACCACCGCGACGATGCCCATGATGATGGAGAGGACGCCGTAGAAGCAGAACAGGACGATGGAGAGGATGCCGAGGACCAGGGCCGCGGTGCCGGCGGAGTTCTGCGGGACGGGGCCCATGGGGGCGCCGGGCCAGCCGTAGGCGGGGGGCTGGGGGTAGGGCGAGGGGCCTTGCGGGCCGGGGTAGGGCGACGGGCCCTGCTGGCCGGGGTAGGGCGAGTGGCCCTGCTGGCTCGGGTAGCTCGGGTAGCCGTAGCCCGCGGGCGGCGCGGGGGCGCCGGTGGGGGCGTACGGCGGGACGCCGGGGCCGTTCGGGGCGATCGGCGGGGGCGGGACCGCGGGGCCGGTGGGCTGGCCGGACTGGGGCGGCACCGTGGGACCCGCGTGCGGGCCGAAGCCGACGGCGGGCATCGCGGCCATGGTGGCCTGGTCGTGGACCGAGGGCTGCTGCGCGGCGGGCGGCGGCGCGTCCTTCTGGAGCGAAGGCCCCGGGGGCGGCTGGAGCGGCTGGGACTGCTGGGGCGCCTGAGGTGCCTGGGGCGGCTGAGTTGCCTGGGGCGGCTGGGGCGGCGCCCACGGGTCGGAGCCCGGCCCCTGCCCCGTCGCGCCTCGTCCGCCGTCGGGCTGCGTCTGCTCCGTCACGTCCTCATCCCCCCGCACTGATCCCCGCATCGATCGTCAGATCATGTTAGAGCCGCCGCACGGGCCGGGCCCACCCACTCCCTGCACCGACCGTAGCGCCTCGGCCGCCGCTCCCGCCCCGCTCTAGGATGTCTGCGCACCACCCGATCAGCCGATCACCCGCGCCCGGCCCGTCACCCCTGGCCCCCGGGCGCCTTTCCCCGGGGAGGACCCCTTGACCGAGCGCAGCGCCGCCCGCGATCCGCACGCTTTCATCGCCGGACTGCCGAAGGCCGAACTGCACGTCCACCACGTCGGCTCCGCCTCCCCCCGCATCGTCTCGGAACTGGCCGCCCGGCACCCCGACTCCAAGGTCCCGACCGACCCGGAGGCGCTGGCCCAGTACTTCACGTTCACCGACTTCGCGCACTTCATCCAGGTGTACCTGTCGGTCGTGGACCTGGTCCGCACCCCGGAGGACGTCCGGCTGCTGACATACGAGATCGCGCGCGACATGTCCCGGCAGCAGGTGCGGTACGCCGAGCTGACCCTCACCCCGTTCTCCTCGACCCGGCGCGGCATAGCGGACCGGGCCTTCATGGAGGCCATCGAGGACGCCCGCAAGTCCGCCGAGGCCGACTTCGGGACCGTACTGCGCTGGTGCTTCGACATCCCCGGCGAGGCGGGGCTGGAGTCGGCGGAGGAGACGGCCCGGATGGCGACGGACGACCGCATCCGCCCGGAGGGCCTGGTGTCGTTCGGGCTCGGCGGCCCGGAGATCGGCGTACCCCGCCCGCAGTTCAAGCCGTACTTCGACCGCGCGATCGCCGCGGGCCTGCACTCGGTCCCCCACGCGGGCGAGACGACGGGCCCCCAGACGGTCTGGGACGCGATCACCACGCTGGGCGCGGAGCGGATCGGCCACGGCACCAGCTCCGCCCAGGACCCGGCGCTCCTCGCCCACCTCGCCGAGCACCGCATCGCCCTGGAGGTCTGCCCAACCTCCAACATCGCCACCCGCGCGGTGCCCACCCTGGACGAACACCCGCTGAAGCAGTTCGTCGACGCGGGCGTCCTGGTCACCATCAACTCCGACGACCCGCCGATGTTCGGCACGGACCTGAACAAGGAGTACGCGATCGCGGCCCGCCTGCTCGACCTGGACGAGCGGGGCATCGCGGCGCTGGCGAAGAACGCGGTGGAGGCGTCGTTCCTGGACCCGGCGGGCAAGGAGCGGATCGCGGCGGAGATCGACGCGTACACGGAGGCGTGGCAGGCGAGCTGAGGCACGATCGCCGGGGCCGGACCCTGAACCGGCGCCCCGCCCGGACCGCTGACGGGGCCCCGCCCGCAGCCCCGGTCACGGCCCCACGCCCCGGCCGCTCCACCGCCCCGTCTGCCAGGCGGGGCTTCGCCCGCGCAGGCCCCGCCGACTGCCAGAATGACGACCATGCAGACCTGGACCGCCGTCGCACACCGGGGCGACCCCTACCGCTTCCGCGAGAACACCCTCGCCTCGCTGCGCTCCGCGCTGGACCGGGGAGCGGACGCGGTCGAGATCGACGTACGCCTCACCCGCGACGGCGTCCCCGTCCTTCTGCACGACGACACCCTGAAGCGCCTGTGGGAGATCGACCGCCCGCTCTCGTCCCTCACTGCGTCCCAGGTGACGGAACTGACGGCGGGCGGCGTCCCGACCCTGGCGGAAGCCCTGGCGGCCACGGAGGGCACCCGGGTCATGGCGGACCTGTGCGGCGGCGTGACGCCACGCACGGCGGCGAAGGTCCTGGGCGTGATCCGCGACGCAGGCGCAGAGGACCGCGTCTACTACTCCGCGGGCGCCCAGTCCCTCCTGACCCTCCGCGCAGCCGCCCCCGCGGCCGAACTGGCCCTCACCTGGACCACCACGGCCCGCCCCCGCCCCGCCCTCCTGACCGCCCTACGCCCCCACTACCTCAACTACCGCTTCTCCCTGGTCGACCGAGACCTGGCCACCCGAGTCCACAAGGAGGGCTACCTCCTCTCGGTCTGGACCCCGGACACGGGCCGCTCGATGCGGAGGCTGCTGTCGCTGGGGGCGGACTCGATCACGACGAACCGGATCGACACCCTGACTGCCCTGCGACAGCAGCGGGGATAGAGCACCGCTCTCCTAAAGCGGGTGTCGCAGGTTTGCCTCCTGCCTGGGGTACTGCGGCAAGTGGCGGGAGCTCGCCCACCCTTCCGGATTCCAAGGACGCGAGAGGGGACTCGGCCTTTTGCAAGAGGCCGAGCCCCAGGGCGATGTGCATCACGCGGAGTTCAGTCGCCAGGCGACCATTCCGCTCGCCTCGGGCTTGCCTTGCGTGTCGATACGCAATTGCTTGCCCGCGGTGAAGCGTTCAGAGACGACCGATCGGTCGCACGACACGGCCTTCCTCGCCGCGGTCTTTCGAGGAGTGAGAGTGATCTCCAGTGTGCCTTTCCCGGCGCAGACCACTGTCAGCTTGTAGGCGTGTCCGGCTAGGGGGTGTCCGGAAAGTCGTTGAGCCAGAGGCGGAGGCAGGCGAGGGTGACCATGGCCTGGTAGTGGATGGCTCGTTTGTCGTAGCGCGTGG
>NZ_JBIVDK010000010.1:0-31806 GCF_044747085.1 Streptomyces sp. NPDC090119
CCCCCCCCCCCCCCCCCCCCCCCCCCCCCCCCCCCCCCCCCCCCCCCCCCCCCCCCCCCCCCCCCCCCCCCCCCCCCCCCCCCCCCCCCCCCCCCGCGGCCGTGTCCGTGCGCGGAGGCGGCGGGCCTGCGGGGAAACGCGCGGCTGTCGATGTCCGAGGTCTCGCGTAGGCTCGCAGGTGACAGGGAAAACAAGAGGTCCGGAGACGAGGGAGGGGGCCCACGTGCTCATCGACACCTATGGCCGGGTGGCCACCGACCTGCGGGTTTCGCTGACCGACCGGTGCAATCTGCGCTGCACCTACTGCATGCCCGAAGAGGGACTGCAGTGGCTGGCCAAGCCCGACCTGCTCACGGACGACGAGATCGTCCGGCTCATCGACCTCGCGGTGCGCCATCTGGGCATCGAGGAGGTCCGCTTCACCGGCGGCGAGCCCCTGCTCCGCCCCGGCCTGGTCGGCATCGTGGAGCGTGTCGCGGCCCTGGAGCCGCGCCCCCAGATGTCCATCACCACCAACGGCATCGGCCTCAAGCGCACCGCCGCCGCCCTGAAGCAGGCGGGCCTGGACCGGGTCAACGTCTCCCTGGACACCCTGCGCCCCGACGTCTTCAAGACCCTCACCCGGCGCAACCGCCACCAGGACGTGCTGGACGGCCTGACGGCCGCCGCCGACGCCGGTCTCACCCCGGTCAAGGTCAACTCCGTGCTGATGCCGGGCCTCAACGCCGACGAGGCCCCCGACCTGCTGGCCTGGGCGCTGGAGCACGCGTACGAACTCCGGTTCATCGAGCAGATGCCGCTGGACGCCCAGCACGGCTGGAAGCGCGACGGCATGGTCACCGCCCAGGACATCCTGGCGTCCCTGCGCACCCGCTTCGAGCTGACCGAGGAAGGCGCGGGCGAACGCGGTTCGGCCCCGGCGGAACGCTGGCTGGTGGACGGCGGCCCGCAGCGGGTCGGCGTGATCGCCTCGGTGACCCGCCCGTTCTGCGCGGCCTGCGACCGCACCCGGCTCACCGCCGACGGGCAGATACGCACCTGCCTGTTCGCCACCGAGGAGACCGATCTGCGCGCCCTGCTGCGCTCCGGTGCCCCGGACGAGGAGATCGCCGAGCTGTGGCGCAAGGCGATGTGGGGCAAGAAGGCGGGCGCGGGCCTGGACGACCCCTCGTTCGTGCAGCCGGACCGCCCGATGTCCGCGATCGGCGGCTGAGCCGGACCCGTCAGGCCCCCGGCTCCGCCCAGTCCTTCAGCGCGACGACGTCCTTCAGGAAGCCCCGGACGCCGAGGAACTGCGACAGATGCTCGCGGTGTTCCTCGCAGGCGATCCAGGTCTTGCGTCGCTCGGGGGTGTGGATCTTCGGGTTGTTCCACGCCAGCACCCACACGGCGTCGGCTCGGCAGCCCTTCGCGGAACAGATCGGTGTCTCACTCACAGAGGAGATTCTCGCAGAGGGAATTCACGCGGAAACGACCGCGAACAAGGCGACGCCGAGCAGCCACGGGGGGAGCTGCCCGGCGTCGGTCTGTCGCTCCGACGGGGGATGCGGAGCGCGTACGCAGTATGTCACGCAGGACTGGCCGACCGGCACAGGAACAGCATGATTGATCTGAGCTTTTCCTGAGCTTGGCGGGAAGTCGTCTTCCGCTTTTTCCGCTCCCACGCTGCTCAGGCTCGGTCGGAACGTTTCCCGCGAGACTCCGCCCCCGGCTCCGCCGACTCCTGCCATGGGCCGGATTCCGTCCGCGCCCCTGACTCGTCGTCACGTGGCGGTGTGATCATCGGCTTGGATGGCATGGCGACGAAGGTCGACGGCAGCGACTGCGGCCGCTCCCGGCCCGCGTTTGCGATCACTACGGCGACGTACGGCAGCAGGGCGCCCAGCACCAGCGCCACGATCGCGACGTACCGCTCCACGTTCCACAGCGAGGCGGCCAGGATCACCGACACCGTCCGGACCGACATGGAGATGACGTACCGCCGCTGCCGGCCCCGCACGTCCTCGGCCAGTCCGGTCCGCGCGCCGGTGATCCGGAAAACCTCGCCACGCTGCTTGCCCATCAGTCCACCATCCGCCCGCATGGGACCATCCCCGGCCCGAAGCCGCGTCCGGGCCCGTCGGGGAACCTGACCAGGACACCCACCCCACGGTACGCCGCCATGGCGCCGCGCTCGATACCGGGGCGCCGCCCGGCCTGCGGGAACACCCACCATCCGGGTGCGCCCGGCATGCGGGGCGCCGAGGGCGCGCCCAGACTGGCCGGGACGATCAGATCGATCAGGTCGGACCGGACGAGGAGGCCGCCATGGGCTGGCTGTGGGCGATCATCGTGGGATTCGTGCTGGGCCTGCTCGCCAAGGCGATCATCCCCGGCAAGCAGCACAGCCCGCTGTGGCTGACCACCATCTGCGGCATCCTGGGCGCCCTCGTGGGCAACGCCATCGCGCGCGGACTGGGGGTGGCGGAGACGCGTGGCATCGACTGGAGCAGGCACATCTTCCAGCTGGTCGCGGCCGTCATCATCGTGTTCTTCGTCGACATGCTCTACACCGCGACCCTCGGCAAGCGCCGCAAGCGCAAGTACGACGAACGCGTGTGAGGCGACGGGTACGAACGACAGAGGGCGGCCTCCCCGCGAAGGGAAGGCCGCCCTCTCGTCCGTGCCTCAGGCGCCCGTGACCTCGACCGCGGCCAGGTTCTTCTTGCCCCGGCGCAGCACCAGCCAGCGTCCGTGCAGCAGCTCCCCGGCGGCCGGTACGGCGTCCTCGGCCGTGACCTTGACGTTGTTCACGTAGGCCCCGCCCTCCTTCACCGTGCGCCGCGCGGCCGACTTGCTGGCCACGAGACCCACCTCGGCGAGCAGGTCCACCACCGGGCCCAGCTCCGCGACCTGGACGTGCGGCAGCTCGGACAGCGCGGCCGCGAGGGTGCGCTCGTCCAGCTCCGCCAGCTCACCCTGGCCGAACAGCGCCTTGGACGCGGCGACCACGGCGGCGGTCTGCTCCGCGCCGTGCACCAGCGTCGTCAGCTCCTCCGCCAGCGCGCGCTGCGCGGCACGGGCCTGCGGCCGCTCCTCGGTCAGCCGCTCCAGCTCCTCGATCTCCTCGCGGGACTTGAAGCTGAAGATCCGCAGGAACTTGGAGACGTCCCGGTCGTCCGCGTTCAGCCAGAACTGGTAGAACGCGTACGGCGTGGTCATCTCCGCGTCGAGCCAGACGGTGCCCGACTCGGTCTTGCCGAACTTGGTGCCGTCCGCCTTGGTGATCAGCGGGGTGCCCAGCGCGTGGACGACGGCGTCCGGCTCGGTCCGGTGGATCAGGTCGGTGCCCGAGGTGAGGTTGCCCCACTGGTCGCTGCCGCCGGTCTGCAGCGTGCAGCCGTACCGCCGGTACAGCTCCAGGAAGTCCATGCCCTGGAGGATCTGGTAGCTGAACTCGGTGTAGCTGATGCCCGCGTCGGAGTTCAGCCGCCGGGAGACGGCCTCCTTGGCGATCATCTTGTTGACCCGGAAGTGCTTGCCGATGTCCCGCAGGAACTCGATGGCCGACATGCCCTGGGTCCAGTCCAGGTTGTTGACCATGACGGCCGCGTTCGGACCCTCGAAGTCCAGCAGGGGCTGGATCTGCGCGCGCAGCCGCTCCACCCACTGGCCGACGATCTCCGGCGCGTTCAGCGTGCGCTCGGCGTTGGGCTTGGGGTCGCCGATCAGACCGGTGGCGCCGCCGACCAGGCCCAGCGGGCGGTGGCCCGCCTTCTGGATGCGGCGCATGGTCAGGATCTGGACCAGGTTGCCGAGGTGCAGGCTGGGCGCGGTCGGGTCGAAGCCGCAATAGAACGTGACAGGACCGTCCGCGAACGCCTTGCGCAATGCGTCCTCGTCGGTGGAGAGGGCGATCAGCCCACGCCACTTCAGTTCGTCGACGATGTCCGTCACGGTTCTCGCGTCTCCTCGATGATCATGCGGCGGTCGGGTGACAGCCGAGTACGAGGTTATACGCCCTGGCTGACAGAGCTCATATTGAATTCCGGGACGCGGAGCGCGGGCATCGCGGCCCGGGTGAACCAGTCGCTCCACTCACGCGGCAGCGTCTGCTCGGTGCGGCCCGCCTCGGTGGCCCGGCCGAGCACGCCGAGCGGCGACTCGTTGAAGCGGAAGTTGTTCACCTGGCCGGTGACCTCGCCGTTCTCCACGAGGTAGACGCCGTCGCGGGTGAGGCCGGTGAGCAGCAGGGTCGCCGGGTCGACCTCGCGGATGTACCAGAGGCAGGTCAGCAGCAGGCCGCGCTCGGTGTCCGCGACCAGCTCCGCGAGCGAGCGGTTGCCGCCGCCGTCCAGGATCAGGTTGTCCAGCGCCGGGGCGAGCGGCAGCCCGGTCAGGGCCGCGCTGTGCCGGGTGGTGGTGAGGTGATCGAGGACACCGTCCTTGACCCAGTCGGTGGCGCGTACCGGCAGCCCGTTGTCGAAGACCGAGCGGTCGCCGCCGGAGGCGTGCGCGACGACGAACGGCGCGCAGCCGAGGCCCGGCTCGTCGGGGTCGCTGCGCAGGGTCAGCGGCAGCTCGCTGAGCCGCTCGCCGGTACGGGTGCCGCCGCCCGGCTTGGAGAACACCGTGCGCCCCTCGGCGGCGTCCCGGCCGGAGGCGGACCAGAGCTGGTAGATCAGCAGGTCGGCCACGGCGGACGGCGGCAGCAGCGTCTCGTACCGCCCGGCGGGCAGCTCCACGCGGCGCTCCGCCCAGCCGAGGCGCTCGGCCAGCTCGGTGTCCAGGGCGCCGGGGTCGACGTCCTTGAAGTCACGGGTGGAGCGGCCGGCCCAGGCCGAGCGGGTGTGGTCGGGGGACTTGGCGTTCAGCTCCAGGGTGCCGGTCGGCTGGTCGTGCCGCAGGCGCAGCCCGGTGGAGGTGCCCAGGTAGGTGGAGACGGTCTCGTGGCTGGCGAAGCCGTACAGCTCGCGGCCACCGGACCGGGCGCGGGCGAACGCCTCGCCGAGCGCCGGGGCGAAGTCGGTGAAGACGGCGGAGGAGGTCTCGGCGGGCGCGTCGCGGAAGTCCGGGGACTCCGGCACCCCGGTGACCAGCGGCTGCGCGTCCTCGGCGGGTCCGGCCGCCCGCGCGGCGGCCTCGGCGGCCCGCACCAGCGGCTCCAGCTCGGCCGCCGTGACCGCCGACCGCGACACCACCCCGGAGGAGGTGCCCTGCTGCCCGTCCACGGTGGCGATCACGGTGAGGGTACGGCCACGGGTCACGCCGTTGGTGGTCAGCGCGTTGCCCGCCCAGCGCAGGTTGGCGCTGGACTCCTCGTCCGCGATGACGACACACCCGTCCGACCGGGACAGCGCGAGGGCCTGCTCGACGATCTCGTACGGCTTGCTGCTCCGCGCGCTCATCGCCCGGCCTCCTGAGTCGTGTTGAGGATGTTGACGCCCCGGAAAAGGGCGGAGGGGCAGCCGTGGGAGACGGCGGCGACCTGGCCGGGCTGGGCCTTGCCGCAGTTGAAGGCGCCGCCGAGGACGTAGGTCTGAGGGCCTCCGACGGCGGCCATCGAACCCCAGAAGTCGGTGGTGTTGGCCTGGTAGGCGACGTCCCGGAGCTGCCCGGTGATCCGCCCGTTCTCGATCCGGAAGAAGCGCTGCCCGGTGAACTGGAAGTTGTAGCGCTGCATGTCGATCGACCAGGACCGGTCCCCGACGACGTAGATGCCCCGGTCGATGCCCCCGATCAGCCCCTCGGTGGACAGGCCGGCGGGGTCCGGCCGCAGCGACACGTTGGCCATGCGCTGCACCGGCACATGGCCGGGGGAGTCCGCGAAGGCGCACCCGTTCGAGCGCTCGAAGCCGGTCAACCTGGCGATGCGCCGGTCGAGTTGGTACCCGGTGAGGGTGCCGTCCTTCACCAGGTCCCAGGACTGCGCGGCCACGCCCTCGTCGTCGTAGCCGATGGTCGCCAGGCCGTGTTCGGCGGTGCGGTCGCCGGTGACGTTCATCAGCTCGGAGCCGTACTTGAGCTTGCCGAGCTGGTCGAAGGTGGCGAACGAGGTACCCGCGTAGGCGGCCTCGTAGCCGAGGGCGCGGTCCAGCTCGGTGGCGTGGCCGATGGACTCGTGGATGGTCAGCCACAGGTTGGAGGGGTCCACGACCAGGTCGTACAGGCCCGGCTCCACGCTCGGGGCGCGCATCTTCTCGGCCAGCAGCTCGGGGATCTGTTCGAGTTCGGTGTCCCAGTCCCAGCCGGTGCCGGTCAGGTACTCCCAGCCGCGGCCGGTGGGCGGGGCGAGCGTGCGCATGGAGTCGAACTCGCCGCTGGAGCTGTCCACCGAGACGGCCGTCAGCTCGGGGTGCAGCCGGACGCGCTGCTGGGTGGTGACGGTGCCCGCGGTGTCGGCGTAGAACTTGTTCTCGTGGACGGTGGTGAGCGAGGCGTCCACATGGTCGACGCCCTGCCCGGCCAGCAGCCGCCCGCTCCAGTCGGCGAGCAGCGCGGACTTCTCCTCGTCCGGCACGGTGAAGGGGTCGATCTCGTACGCGGAGATCCACGTCTTGTCGGCGTGTACGGGCTCGTCGGCCAGCTCCACGCGTTCCTCGGAACCGGCCGCCTTGATCACCTGTGCGGACAGCTTGGCCATCGCCACGGCCTGCGAGGCGACCTTCGCGGCGCCGTTCATGGTCAGGTCCACCCCTGCGGCGAACCCCCAGCTGCCCCCGTGCACGACCCTGACCGCGTACCCCAGGTCGGTGGTGTCCGAGGACCCGGCGGGCCGCCCGTCCCGCAGCCGCCAGGACGCGCTGCGCACCCGCTCCAGCCGGAAGTCGGCGTGTTCGGCACCGAGGGCCCGCGCCCGCGCCAGCGCGGCATCGGCGAGGGCCCCTAGGGGGAGCGCGAGGAAGGAGGGGTCGATCTGTCGAGCCACGAGTGGGTTCCTCCTGCACGGGGTGGGGTGCTCAGGAGGATACGTCGCTCCGGAGACCGGTTCGGGTGGGTCTCAGTGGGCGATGCCGTCGATGAGTTCCCGCGCGCCCTGCCGGAGCAGGGCGACGGCGACGGACGTGCCGAGGGTGGCGGGGTCGAGACGTCCGGCCCATTCGTGCGCCTGGAGGACGGTCTTGCCGTCGGGTGTGAACACGGCGGCGCGCAGCGAGAGTTCGCCGGAGCGCTCGGTCCGGGCGTACCCGGCGATCGGCGAGTTGCAGTGCCCCTGGAGGACGTGCAGCAGCATCCGCTCGGCGGTGGTCTCCCGGTGGGTGGCCGGGTCGCCCAGCCCGCTGACGAGGTCGACCGTCTCGGTGTCGTCCTCCCGGCACTGCAGGGCGAGGACGCCCGCGCCGATCGGCGGCAGCATGGTCTCCAGAGTCAGGATCTCGCTGGCGGCGTCCATCCGGCCGATGCGTTCCAGCCCGGACACGGCGAGGATCAGCGCGTCCGCGTCCCCGGCCGCCAGCTTCTCCAGCCGCTTGTTCGCGTTGCCCCGGATCGGTACGCAGTCCAGCTGCGGGTGGGAGACGGCGAGCTGCGCGACCCGGCGCACGGACGAGGTGCCGATGCGGGTCCCGGCCGGGAGCTGGTCCAGGGTGCGGCCCCGGGGGTCGACCAGGGCGTCCCGGATGTCGTCCCGCGTGAGGTAGGCGGCGAAGAGGGTCCCCGCCGGGATGGGACGGTCGCCGGGCACGTCCTTCATGCAGTGCACGGCGAGGTCGGCGTCGCCCCTGAGCAGGGCGGCGTCCACCTCCTTGGTGAAGGCCCCCTTGCCCTCGACCTGGGCGAGGTCCCCCATCCAGCGGTCACCGGTGGTCGTCACCGGCAGCACCTCGGTACGGACGTGGGGGTGGAGTACGGCCAACTCGGCTCGCACGCGCTCTACTTGGGCGAGCGCCATGGGGGAGTTGCGGGAGACGATGCGGATCAGGTCACCGGGCATGGGGGCACGATAGTGCGTACCGCCGCGGCTTCGTCCCGCAGCGCTCCGACCAGGGTCGTCACGTAAGGATGGTCGCCACGGCCCCGTGGCACGGCGACGCCGATGTGCCGAGCGGGCACCGGAGGGGAGACCGGGACGACACGCAGCCCTGGCGGCACCGGGGCGAGGGCGATGGAGGGGATCAGGGAGACACCCAGGCCCGCCGCGACGAGCGAACAGGCGAAGAAGTAGTCGGTCGTCGTGCCGCGCACCTCCGGGGTGAAACCCGCCCGCTCCGCGTACCGGCGCAGATACGCCTCGGTCTTGAGGCAGCCGAGCACCCAGGGCTCCTCCGCCAGCTCGGCGATGTCGAGCGCTTGGCGGCTGGCGAGGGGATGCGCCTCGGGCAGGACCAGGTGCAGGGGGTCCGCCAGCAGCGCGGTCCAGTCCACCGCTGTCCTCCGGCCCGGCTCGCCGGGCAGCGGCCCGTCGAAGTGGTAGGCGACGGCGGCGTCCACGGCACCCTGGCGGACCAGGAGCAGGGCCTCCTCGGGTTCGGCCTCGCGGACATGGACCACGGTGCCGGGATGGGCGGCCGTCAGCCGGGCCAGCGCGCCGGGCAGCAGGAGGCGGCCCCCGCTGGTGAACGTGGCGACGGTGACCTGGGTACGGCCGGTGCCCAGCCGGTCGATCTCCCGCCTGGCGTGCGTCAGTTCGGCGGCCACCGACTCGGCGGCGCCCACCATGATGTGACCGGCCTGGGTGAGCGTCACTCCTCGGGTACTGCGCTCCACGACCCGCGTACCGAGGCTGCGCTCCAGGGCCGCGACGTGCTGCGAGACGGCCGAGGGGGTCAACAGCAGAGCGACCGCCGCCCGGTTGAAACTGCCGTGCTCCGCCACCGCCCGCAGCACGCGCAACCGCTGTACGTCGATCAACAGTGATCCTTACTACGCATCCACCAAGTCACCACTTCTGCTGGGGACTTTAGGTGCCAAGGATGAGGGCATGCATAGGATCTGCGTCATCGGCGGAAACCGGTACGTCGGCAAACTCCTGGTCCAGCGGGCGCTGGCCGCCGGACACCAGGTCACGGTGGTCAACCGTGGTTCCGCCCCGCCGCCCGACGGCGTCGAGCACCTCGTCGTCGACCGCGACGACGAGCGCGCCCTCACCGCCGCCCTCGCCGCACGCACCTTCGACGTGGTCGTCGACCAGGTCTGCTACACCCCGGTGCAGGCCCTCGCCGCCACCCGCGCCTTCCGGGGCCGCGCCCGCCGGTACGTCATGACCTCCACCATCGAGGTCTACGACCCCGCGACCGCCGCGCTGCCCGCCCTCCCGCCCGGCACACCGGTACCGGAGGAGGCCGTCGACCCGCCCGCCTGGCCCGTGCGCATGGAGCTGCCCTGGCACGACGCCGCCTACCTGGAGGCGCACTACGCCGAGGGCAAGCGCCAGGCGGAGGCCGCGTTCACCCGGGAGGGCGGCTTCGCGTTCGCCTCGGTCCGCAGCGCCCACGTACTCGGCGGCGGGGCACGGGAGTTCACCGGCCGACTGGCCCACTACGTCGAGCGCGTCACCCAGGGCAGACCGATCGTCGTGCACCCCGACCCGCTGCCCTCCGTCTTCATCCACTACGAGGAGCTGGCCGACGTCGTGCTCTGGGCGGCCACCGCCACGGACTTCACCGGCCCACTGAACGCCTGCTCGGACGGCCTGTTCGACGCGCGCGGGCTGAGCGCGGTGGTCGCCGCGCGGGTCGGCCGGGAGCCGTCGTACCGGACCGCCGCGCCGGGCGAGGCGGCGTCGCCGTTCTCCTTCGACCGCCACTACGCCATGAGCAACGCGCGGGCGAAGCGACTGGGGTTCACCTTCTCCCACACCGCCGAGTGGCTGCCCGCAGCGGTGACCGAAGCACTCTGACCCTTACGGGAGGACACCCCCCTATGAAGTACCGCCGCCTCGGCAGCACCATGGTCAGCGCGATCGGCCTCGGCGCCATGCCCCTGTCCATCGAACACCGCCCGGACGAGGACCGCGCCATCGCGACCGTCCACGCCGCCCTCGACGCGGGCATCACCCTCATCGACACCGCCGACAGTTACTACTGGCATCCCGACGAGCGTGGCCACAACGAACTCCTCGTCGCCCGCGCCCTGTCCCGCTACGGCGGCGACACCTCGCACGTCCTGGTCGCCACCAAGGGCGGCCGCGGCCGCTCGGGCGACGGCGGCTGGACGGTGAACGGCGCGCCCGCCTACCTCAAGAACGCTGCGGAAGCCTCGCTGCGGCGGCTGGGCGGGGAGGCGATCGGCCTGTACCAGCTCCACAAGCCCGATCCCGAGGTGCCCTGGGCGGATTCCGTCGGGGCACTGCGCGAATTGTTCGACGCGGGCACGATCCGCTTCGCGGGGATCTCCAACGTGACCACGGACCAGATCCACGAGGCCCACGCCATCCTCGGTGACGCGCTGGTCTCCGTGCAGAACCAGTACTCGCCCGCCGTACGGGACTCGGAGCCCACCCTCGAACTCAGCACCCGGCTCGGACTGGCCTTCCTCCCCTGGAGCCCGTTGGGCGGCATCTCGCGCAGCGCGCTGGACGGCCCGTCCGGGTCGACCTCCACGGGCACGCCCTTCCACCGCATCGCCGCCGAACGCGGGGTCAGTGTGCAGCGGGTCGTTCTGGCCTGGCTGCTGAACCACTCCCCGGCGGTGATCCCCATACCGGGGGCGAGCCGACCCGCGTCTATCCAGGACTCAGCGGGGGCGGTGGAACTGTGAACGCGGTCCACGCCTCGGGCGTGAGAGAGAGGGGGCGCATACGCTTGTCTTTGGAGTCGCGGATGTGTACGGCCTTGGAGCTGACGGCGACCTCGATGCAGTTGTCCCCGTCTCCGCCGCTGTAGCTGCTCTTGAACCAGTCCAGCCCAGGGGTGGTGCTCATAGCGCTCCTCGCATGTGTTCCAGCAGTTCCACCGTAGCCTGGCAATCCAAGGCTTGGGAACGCAGCTTGCCATAGCGCTGATGCAGGACGCTTACCTCGCCGGGCTGGGCGATGAGGGTGCTCGACCGGTGGCCTTCGATGTAGCCGAACCACTGATGGCCAGGTGTCTCAGCAAGGTACATCTGACCGTCGATGCCGCAGTGATCCTCCTTGTGGCGAGGCATGACCTGGATCTCGACGTTGTTTCGTCGACCCATGCTCAGGAGCTGGTCGACGACAGCCTTGGTCACCTCGGCGCCGCCAAGTCGGCGATCCAGGATCGCCTGCTCGATGATGAACGTGAACGCGGTGTGGGGGCGGTCGACGAGCAAGGTCTGGCGCTCCAGCCGCGCCGCCACTTTGTGGCCGATCTGCTCCTCGGTCCATGGCGGGAGCTGGTGTTTGAACACCGCTCGCGCGTAGGTCTCCGGCTGCAACAGTCCTGGAATCGCACGGCACTCGTAGGCATACAGGGAGATCGCCTCTTCCTCGATCCCCGCCCACTGCTGAAACCACGTCGCCAGCCCGGACCGCCTCGTCAGGGTCTTGATCGCCGCCGTCAGGACCTGCGCCGCGTCCTCGCCCAGAACGCCCGCCACTCGCGCGGGCAGATCCGTCGGCGGGAACCGCTTCCCTTGCTCGATCTTGGCGATGTAGGGCGTCGAGTACTGCAACTGAAGGGCGAACACGTCCTGAGTGAAGCCCCTTTGATCCCGCAGTGACTTCAGTACCGCGCCGAACATCTTCAGACTGGCGGAAGTTTCCGCCCCAGGCTCTACCACCATCGCCGCCTACCTTTCGCGCACCCGCTCAACCCGCCCAATCCGCTCATCGTCACGGGGAGTAACTCACCCAGTCCAGAGTGTGCACTGATACAAGCGAAGTTGTATGGGCTTCGTTCCTGTTGGTGGAGGCAACAGGCTCCTCACGCTGGACGCATGTCGTCCTCACGCGCCCAAGAGGCAGTCACCGTACGTACGTTCGCTCAGCGTTTCTCCGCCACCAGGCGGGGTGCGCGGCTCGCGCGGATGCTGGCCGTGCACCAGTTGGACCAGTGGGGCCACCCGTACGGGAGCCCCACCTCCGAGGCCGTCGCCCTGGTCGTCGCCGAACTCGCCGCGAACGCCGTACTCCACGGCCGCGTACCGGGACGGGACTTCGAGGTCCGCCTCCACCGAGCGGACGGCCACGTAAGGGTGGAGGTCTCCGACACCCACCCCGCCCACCCGAAGCTCCCGGCCCAGGACCCCACTGCGGAGGGAGGCAGGGGCCTCCTCCTGATCGAGGCGGTAGCCACCCGCTGGGGCACGAGCCCCCGGACCGGACCGGGCAAGACGGTGTGGGCGGAGTGCGCGACTGGCGAGTCCTGATCTGTAGGAATCCGACAGGAGCAGGGATGTGTCACTGTCGGTGCCCGATTGTCCGTGGTCGTGGCCGGACCGATAGGTTTTCCGGGAAGCCGCCTCTCCCGCCCCTCAGCAGGGCGTCCGGGCGGATTGTCGGAACGTTGTAGACCGCTGATGAAAGGGTGATCCGTTGAGCCGCTCGGTTCTCGTCACCGGAGGCAACCGGGGCATCGGCCTCGCCATCGCCCGCGCTTTCGCCGACGCAGGCGACAAGGTCGCCATCACGTACCGCTCGGGCGAGCCCCCGGCGGGCTTCCTCGCCGTCAAGTGCGACATCACCGACGCCGAGCAGGTCGAGCAGGCGTACAAGGAGATCGAGGAGCGGCACGGCCCCGTCGAGGTGCTGGTCGCCAACGCCGGTGTCACCAAGGACCAGCTGCTGATGCGCATGTCCGAGGAGGACTTCACCTCGGTCATCGACACCAACCTCACCGGCACTTTCCGGGTCGTCAAGCGGGCCAACCGGGGCATGCTGCGGGCCAAGAAGGGCCGCGTCGTCCTGATCTCCTCCGTGGTCGGTCTGCTCGGTTCGGCGGGGCAGGCGAACTACGCCGCCTCCAAGGCCGCGCTGGTCGGCTTCGCGCGCTCCCTCGCCCGTGAGCTGGGCTCGCGCAACATCACCTTCAACGTCGTCGCCCCCGGCTTCGTCGACACGGACATGACCAAGGCGCTCAACGACGAGCAGCGCAAGGGCATCGTGTCGCAGGTACCGCTCGGCCGGTACGCCGAGCCGGAGGAGGTGGCCGCGGCGGTGAAGTTCCTCGCCTCGGACGACGCCTCGTACATCACTGGAGCCGTCATTCCCGTTGACGGCGGACTGGGAATGGGTCACTGAACACCATGAGCGGAATTCTCGAGGGCAAGCGCATCCTGATCACGGGTGTGCTGACGGAAGCCTCCATCGCCTTCCACGCGGCCCGGCTGGCCCAGGAGCAGGGCGCGGAGATCATCCTGACCGCGTTCCCGCGGCCCACGCTGACCGAGCGCATCGCCAAGAAGCTGCCGAAGCCCGCCAAGGTCATCGAGCTGGACGTCACCAACGAGGAGCACCTCGCTCGCCTGGCCGACATCGTCGGCGAGGAGCTGGGCGGCCTGGACGGTGTCGTCCACTCCATCGGCTTTGCCCCGCAGGACGCGCTCGGCGGCAACTTCCTGAACACCCCGTTCGAGTCGGTCGCCACCGCCATGCACGTCTCCGCCTTCTCCCTGAAGTCGCTGACCATGGCCTGCCTGCCGCTGATGCAGAACGGCGGCTCGGTCGTCGGCCTCACCTTCGACGCCCAGTACGCCTGGCCGCAGTACGACTGGATGGGCCCGGCCAAGGCCGCCCTGGAGGCCACCAGCCGCTACATGGCGCGCGACCTGGGCAAGCAGAACATCCGCTGCAACCTCGTCTCCGCGGGTCCGCTCGGCTCCATGGCCGCGAAGTCCATCCCGGGCTTCTCCGACCTGGCCGCCGTGTGGGACAGCCGCTCCCCGCTGGAGTGGGACCTGAAGGACCCGGAGCCGGCCGGCAAGGGCATCGTCGCCCTGCTCAGCGACTGGTTCCCGAAGACCACCGGCGAGATCGTCCACGTCGACGGCGGTCTGCACGCCATCGGCGCCTGACCGACACCGCACACGCGAGAGGCCCGTACCCCCTCAGGGGGTGCGGGCCTCACCCGTACGGATCTCCGGCCGGGCCGACCCGGCCCCGGCGGCGCACCCTCGTAGTACGCGTCCCCTCCGCAGCGTCGGCCGAGGAGGTCCCCCTACGTGCGTCTTCCCCGCAGCCTGACTCCGGTGACCGCGGCCCTGCTCCTCGCCCTGCCCGGCGGAGTGGCCCGCGCCGGTGACGGCGAGCCGCACGCCCCCGACCTCTTCGGCGCGTCCTGCCGGACGAAGGTGGACGGCTCCGAGGTGGTGGCCCACTGCCACAACCCCTACGTGCACGTCGACCGGGTCCGGCTGCACATCGAGTGCGCCCGCTGGTGGGACATTGACACCGACAGCGCGCCGGTGCCCGCCGGGCCCGCCATGACCGTGAAGCTGACCGGCCGGTGCTGGAAGGAGATCCGGGTGGTGTGGATCAGCCACCAGAAGGCGGGCTGAACCGCTCCGGACGGCACTGGAAGGGGTAGCTCGCCGCCTCCGCGCCCGCCGTCGGCGCGTCCCCGGTACGGATCGCGTCCACCACCCGGGTGTGGTCCATGTACGCGCGCTGCTCCAGGTCGGCGCCCACGTCCGCGCGCAGCCAGTCCCGCAGCACCTCGCCGAGGTCCGCGTACATCGCCGTCATCACGTCGTTGTGCGACGCGGCCACCACGGCCATGTGGAAGGTGGCGTCGGCCGCCACGAACGCCTCCGCCTCCCCGGCCTCCCACGCCTCCTCGCGCCGGGCCAGCAGCGCGTCCAGCTGCTTGAGGTCCTTCTCGGTACGCCGCTCCGCCGCCAGCTTCGCCGCGGCCGACTCCAGCGTGGCCCGCAGCTCGGCGATGTGCCGGGGATCGGCGTCGGCGAACCTGCGGTGCATCACCCCGGCCAGCTCGCTCGTCGCCACGACGTACGTGCCGGAGCCCTGCCGGATGTCCAGCAGGCCGTTGTGCGCGAGCGCCCGTACCGCCTCGCGGACGGTGTTGCGGGCCACGCCGAGCTGCTCGACCAGCTCCGGCTCGGTGGGGATGCGGGAGCCGACCGGCCACTCGCCGGACGTGATCTGGGCGCGCAGCTCGGCGATGACCTGTTCGGACAGCGCCGAACGGCGCGGGTGGCTCAGAGGCATGGCTCACCTTGGCATGTGGGTTCCGGCCCGTACGAACCGGCCTGACCGGGGTGCCCCGGACGGAGTCGGCTCCGGAGTGGACAACTAATCATCCCATGATTCTATGATGGGTCTCATGGCTGAGGAGACCCGGACCGCGCCGCATCGCCCCGACACCGACATGTCCGTACCGACGACCGCTCCGGCGCCGCCTGCCTGGGCCGTGCGGCTGGTCGTCGTCGGCATCGTGCTGGCCGCCGTCAACCTCCGCCCGGCCATCACCAGCCTGGGCGCGCTCCTGGAGGAGGTCCGCGACGGGCTCGGTATGAGCGGCGGCGTCGCCGGACTGCTCACCTCCGTGCCCCCGCTGTGCTTCGCCGTCTTCGGCGCCACCGCACCCCGCCTCGCCCGCCGCTTCGGCCCCGGCGCGGTGGTCTGCGCGGGCATGACCGCCATCACCGCCGGTCTGCTGATCCGGCCCTACATCGGCAGCACCGCCGGGTTCCTGGCCGCCAGCGCGCTCGCCCTGATGGGCATCGCGGTGAGTAACGTGCTGATGCCGGTCATCGTCAAGCGCTGGTTCCCGGACCGCGTCGGCACCATGACCGGCCTGTATTCCATGGCGCTGGCCCTCGGCACCTCCCTCGCCGCCGCCGTCACCGTGCCCCTGACCGGCGCCCTCGGTGGCCGCTGGCAGTCCGGGCTCGCCGTGTGGGCGATCCTCGCGGGCGTCGCCGTGCTGCCCTGGCTGCCGCTGGTCCGCGAACGGGTGCCCGCACCGGTGCCGGCGCCGGGCGCGGAGGCGGCACCCCGGCTCCGGATCGCCCGCAGCCGCACCGCCTGGGCACTCGCCGTCTTCTTCGGCCTCCAGGCCACCGCCGCGTACATCACCATGGGCTGGATGCCGCAGATCTTCCGCGACGCCGGGGTCCCGGCCGGTACGGCGGGCGTCCTGCTCGCGGTCACCATGGTGATGGGCGTCCCGCTGGCCTTCGTCATCCCGCGCCTGGCGACCCGGCTGCCCCACCAGGGGCCCATCGTGCTGGCCCTCGGCGTCTGCGGCCTCGCGGGTTACGCCGGGCTGTACCTCGCCCCCGCCGCCGGGGCCTGGGCCTGGGCGGTCCTGCTCGGCGTGGCCAACTGCGCCTTCCCGCTCGCGCTCACCATGGTCGGCATGCGGGCCCGCACCGGTCCGGGCGTGGCCCAGCTGTCCGCGTTCGCCCAGAGCACCGGGTACCTGATCTCCATCCCCGGCCCGCTGCTGGTCGGCGTGCTCTACCAGCGCACCGGGGGCTGGGGCGTGCCGATCGCGCTCATGGCGGCGCTGATGCTGCCGCAGATGGCGGTCGGGTTCCTCGCCGGGCGGGACCGCATCGTGGAGGACGAGGCGGGGCGCTGACGCCGGGGCGGCGGGGGCGGCGGGCCGGGGCGAGGGCGAGGGTGGGACACTGGCGGCATGCAGCCTGTGCTCGACCCGAACCCCCAGAACGGCCAAAAGAAGATGCTGATCGTCTTCGGCTCCTTCTTCGCCATCTTCATCGTCATCGGCATCGTCGCGATGCTGCTCGCCCCGTCCTGATCGCAGCCGCCCGAGGCGATGGGGCGGGGGCTTTCCCCACCATCCCCTAGGGGGCGGGGATCAGGGTCAAGTGGGTGGAAGCCCGGATGGGTTGACCGCCGGTGACCGCGTAGCTTCGAGGTGTACCGGGAGAGCGGTTCCCGGACGACCCGACGAGCGACGGAGGCGACCATGCCGGTACCCGCCCACACCCGGCCCCACCCCGCCCCTGCCGCCGCCCGGCTGCCCTGGTGGGCGCTGGCGCTGCCGATCCTCGCCTTCGTCGCGCTCCTGCTGCTCATCATGAACCCGTCGGACGCGCACGCGGCGAGCGGCGACCCCGCGCTCGCACAGCTCGTGGAGCACGCCCGGCACCTGGTCGCGCCCTGAGCCGCGACCCCTCGTACCGGTGAATCCGCATGTCAACTCCCTGCGCCAGGTGGCCTGTTTCATGCGAAGCTGGGTGACATGAGCGTCGCTGAACCCCGCAGGATCGTCCTCTTCCGCCATGCGAAAGCCGACTGGCCCCAGGTTTCCGACCATGAGCGCCCGCTCGCCGACCGGGGCCGCACGGACGCCCCCGTCGCAGGCAGCAGGCTGGGTGACACCGGTATCCCCTTCGATCTGGCCATCTGCTCCACCGCGGCCCGCACCCGCGAGACCTGGAAGCTCGCCGTGCACGAACTGGATCACCGGCCGAAAACCGTCTATGAGGACCGGGTCTACGAAGCCTCGCCCGGCGAGCTGATCGCCGTGCTGAACGAGACCCCGGACGACGCGCGCGACGTGATCCTCATCGGCCACAACCCCGGCGTGCACCACCTGGCCGAGATCCTCGCCGGGACCGCCGAGGGCGACGCCCGCGAGCGGATGAACCGGCGCGGCTTCCCCACCTCCGCCTTCGCGGTCCTGACCTTCGACGGCGACTGGAAGGACCTGGAGCCGGGCAAGGCGACGCTGGTGGACTACTGGGCACCCTCGGAGTGACCCGCGAAGACATGCGCAGGGCCCGGAACCGCACAGGTTCCGGGCCCTTCTCGCGTCGTCGGCTCAGTCCTCGTCGTGCGTCTGGGCCGCCTCGACCTCTTCGCGGCTGACGCCCAGCAGATAGAGCACGGTGTCGAGGAAGGGGAAGTTCACCGCCGTGTGCGCCGCCTCGCGGACCACCGGCTTGGCGTTGAAGGCCACGCCCAGACCCGCCGCGTTCAGCATGTCCAGGTCATTGGCGCCGTCACCGATCGCCACCGTCTGCGACAGCGGCACCCCCGCCTCCGCCGCGAACCGGCGCAGCAGCCGCGCCTTGCCCGCGCGGTCCACGACCTCGCCGGTGACCCGGCCGGTCAGCTTCCCGTCGACGATCTCCAGCGTGTTGGCGTGCGCGAAGTCCAGCCCAAGGCGGTCCTGCAGCGCGTCCGTGACCTGGGTGAAGCCACCCGAGACCACCCCGACCTGGTAGCCGAGCCGCTTCAGCGTGCGGATCAGCGTCCGCGCGCCCGGCGTCAGCCGGACCTCCTCGCGGACCTTGTCCACCACCGAGGCGTCCAGCCCCTTCAGCAGCGCCACCCGCGCGTGCAGCGACTGCTCGAAGTCCAGCTCCCCGCGCATCGCCGCCTCCGTCACGGCGGCGACCTCGGCCTCACAGCCCGCGTGCGCGGCGAACAGCTCGATGACCTCGTCCTGGATCAGGGTCGAGTCCACGTCCATGACCACCAGCCGCTGCGCCCGCCGGTGCAGGCCCGCCGAGACCACGGCGATGTCGACCCCGAGCGCCGAGGCACTCGCCGCCAGCGCGGTCCGCAGTGGCTCGGTCTCCACTCCGGACACGGCGAACTCCACCGCCGTCACCGGGTACTTGGCGAGCCGGAAGATACGGTCGATGTTGCCGCCCGCCTTGGCGATCCGCGCCGCGATGGCGGCCGTCGACTCGGCGGTCAGGGGATGCCCGAGCACCGTCACCAGGGAGCGGCCGACACCGCGCGGCCGGTTGTCGCCGTGCCCCGAGATGATCTCGGCCTGCATCTTCATCGACTCGGCCCAGCTGTGCACGGTCGACCGGAGATCACCCTCCAGTCCGTCGGCGGGCTGCGTGACCAGCGCGCACAGCACCAGCCTGCCCCGGGTCACGACCTGCTCGATGTCGACCACGTCGACCTGGAAGGCGGCCAGGGTGTCGAACAGCCCGGCCGTGATGCCGGGCCGGTCCTTGCCGAAGACCTTGACGAGAAGAGTGGGGACCTCACCGGTCCGCGAAGCGGCGATCTGCGAAGCGCTCATGGTCCCACCACCGTATCCGCCCCCCTCGGCCCCCCGCCCGACAGGTCCGCCAACCGGACAGGGGCCCGCTCACCCCACGGCCCCCCACTCGGCCGGGTACGGCGGCGGCCACGACTTCGAGAAGTCGAACAGCGACTCCCTGTCCATCAGGGAGTACTCCGCCTCACGCCAGCTGGGCACGCTCCCGACCACGAAGCTGCCGTCGTCCGCGATCATCCACGTCCACTGCGCGTCATCGGGCGACAAGCCGTGCCGCTCGCCCAGCTCGGCGAACTCCGCCTCGGTGGCCCGCCTGATGTGCAGGCCGTCGCGGTAGTACGGCCTGAGGAGCATCAGCGTCACATGGCCGATGTACACCTCCACACGCGTGGTGGTCTCATCCATGGCGAGCGCCTCGCTCCACAGCATCAGCTGACGGTGCGAAGGGTCGAAACGGACCACTCTGAAGAGCCGACCAGCACGGACGAAGTCGGTCATGGCTTCCACGCTCCCTCGACGACTACCGGCCCACGACCCTATGACCTGCTCACCGGCACGAAGTCCCCTGGTCAGGTCTCCCGTTGGACGACCGTTCGGCGGGCCCCCGTCCCAGGCGGGGTCAAATACCCCCCTCCGCACCGGTATCCGCCCCCCGCCCCCGCCGCGCACACACGCCCGACTACCAGTTGGGGGCCCGCGCCTGGAATAGTTCCCCACGATGTTCGACATCCCTAGACTCCCCGTGTCGGGGGTAATTCGGGGGACAACTCAGTGGGGCATGGAGTGCCGGAACTCGTACTGGAAACAAACGGACAGACCTGGACGCTCGATCCGTCCCGGTCCTACGCCCTCGGACGTGATCCGCAGGGCGACATCGTCTTCGACGACGCCAGGGTGTCCTGGCGACACGCCACGGTCCGTTTCAACGGGCACACCTGGGTCATCGAGGACCACGGCAGCACCAACGGCACCTTCGTGCACGGCCACCGCGTCGGACAGACGGAGCTGGGGCCCGGCACCGACGTGCACCTCGGCAACGCGACCGACGGCCCGCGGCTGGCCCTGACCGCGCCCGGCGCCGCGCAGGCCGCGCCGTACGCCGCCCAGTCCGCGGCCTGGGCCCAGGCGACGCAGGCCGTACCGCAGGCCGCGCAGCCTCAGCGGCCCGCGCACCCGCAGCAGCCCGCGCACCCGCAGGGCGCCGAGTGGCAGAGCGGCCCGCAGCAGGCCCCGGCCTTCCCGCACCAGCAGGGCGGGACCGGTACGCCGGAGCAGCCCGCGCACGGCGACCGCAGCCCGACCACGTTCCACCAGTTCGCCCTCGGCCGCGTGATGCGCATCGGCCGTTCGCTGGACAACGACCTCGTCGTCTCCGACCTCCAGGTCTCCCGGCACCACGCCGAGTTCCAGACGACGCCCGAGGGCCGCTTCGAGATCCGCGACCTCGGCTCCCACAACGGCACGTACGTCAACGGCCAGCCGATCGCCAAGGGCGGCACCGCGGTCCTCGGCCCGGACGACATCGTCGGCGTCGGCCACTCGGCGTTCCGGATCGTCGGCGACCGGCTCGAGGAGTTCGTCGACACCGGTGAGGTGTCCTTCTCCGCCCGCCACCTCACCGTCACGGTCGACGGCGGCAAGCAGATCCTGCGGGACGTGTCCTTCGGTGCCCCCGAGAAGTCCCTGATCGCGGTCATCGGCCCGTCCGGCTCCGGCAAGTCCACCCTGCTCAAGGCGCTCACCGGCTACCGCCCCGCCAACGAGGGCGAGGTGCTCTACGACAACCGGAACCTGTACAAGCAGTTCGCCGAGCTGCGTCAGCGCATCGGCCTGGTCCCGCAGGACGACATCCTGCACAAGGAGCTGAGCGTACGGAAGGCGCTGAAGTACGCGGCCAAGCTGCGCTTCCCCGCCGACACCACGCCCGCCGAGCGCGACTCCCGGATCGACGAGGTGCTGCGCGAGCTGAAGCTCGACATCCACAAGGACAAGAAGATCACGTCGCTCTCCGGCGGCCAGCGCAAGCGCGTCTCGGTCGCCCTGGAGCTGCTGACCAAGCCCTCGCTGATCTTCCTGGACGAGCCGACCTCGGGCCTCGACCCGGGCATGGACCGCGATGTCATGCAGCTGCTGCGCGGCCTCGCCGACGACGGCCGCACGGTGCTGGTCGTCACCCACTCCGTCGCCGAGCTGGCCCTCTGCGACAAGCTGCTGGTGATGGCGCCGGGCGGCGCGGTGGCCTACTTCGGCCCGCCGGAGGAGGCGCTGAACTTCTTCGGCTACGACACCTGGGCCGACGTCTTCTCCGCCTTCGAGAACTACCGCGACTACGACTGGGCGGGCCGCTGGAAGGGCTCGCAGCACTACCAGATGTACGCCGCCGACCTCGACGCGGTCGCCGCGCAGTCCGTCGCCGCGCCCCCGCCGCAGGCGGTCAAGCCGCCCAAGCCGCAGAGCTGGGGCTCCCAGCTGTTCACGCTGGTCAGACGGTACGTGGCGGTCATCGGCTCCGACCGCGGCTTCCTGGCGCTGACGGTGCTCCTGCCCGCCGTGCTCGGCGCGGTCAGTCTGCTGATCGACCACGAGAAGGGGCTGCTGGTCAACCCGGTCAACCCCAGGACCGGCCTGCACGTGCCGAACGGCACGGCGACGACGGTCCTGCTGATCCTCGCGGTCGGTGCCTGTTTCGCGGGCGCGGCGAACTCGGTCCGCGAGCTGATCAAGGAGCGGGTGATCTACGAGCGGGAGCGCGCGACCGGCCTGTCCCGCTCGGCCTACCTGATGTCGAAGGTGGTCGTCCTCGGCGCCGTCACGGTGCTCCAGGGCCTGATGGTGGGCCTGATCGGCTTCGCCAGCCGGGAGATCCCGGACCGGGGCCTCGTCTTCGGCGGCTCGACGCTGTTCGAGCTGTGCCTGCCGATCATGGCGCTGGGCTTCACTTCGATGATGTTCGGCCTGGTCATCTCGTCGCTGGTGAAGACCGCGGAGAAGACCATGCCGCTGCTGGTGATGGTCGCGATCATCCAGCTCGCGTTCACCGGCTGCCTGTTCACCCTGCACGGCACGCCCGGTGTCAACGAGTTCTCGTACCTGATGCCGTCCCGCTGGGCGGTGGCCGCGGCCGGCACCACGCTGGACTTCAACAACATCGCGCCGAACAACGACGACCCGACCAGCACCGACCCGCTGTGGGACCACTCGGCGGCGGCCTGGGGCCTGGACATGCTCGCGCTGATCGCGCTCGGGGTGGCCTGCGGCTTCCTGGTCTCGCGCTTCCTGCGACGGCACGAGCCGGAGGTCATGCGCAAGTAGCGGCACTCGCTCCGAGAGTCACGTGAAGGGCGGCACCCCGTTCGGGTGCCGCCCTTCCGCGTCGTCTCAGAGGTCCGCGCCGACCTCAGTACGCGCTGTTCACGTTGTCGATCGAACCGTACCGGTGCGCCGCGTAGTTGGCGGCGGCGGTGATGTTGGCGACCGGGTCGTAGATGTCATTGGAGGTGCCCTTCACGTGGTACGTGGAGAACGTCGGCGGGATCACCTGGAGCAGACCCTTGGAGGGGATGCCGTTGATGGCGTTGATGTCCCAGCCGTTGATGGCACGCGGGTTGCCCGAGGACTCACGCATGATGTTCTTGTGCAGACCGTGGTAGCTGCCCGGGATGCCCTTGGCGTGCATGATGTCGAGCGACTGGCGGATCCAGCCGTCGAGGTTGTTCTTGTAGGTCTTCGCGGAGACCGTCTCCATCTGGGGACGCTTCGCGGACCGGTCGGCGGCCTTCTTGGCGGAGCGCGACTCGGCGGCCTTGCGCTCGGCGGCGGCCTTCTTCTTCGCGGCGTCGGCGGCGTGCTGCTTCGCGGCGGCGGCAGCGGCCTTCTGCTTGGCCTTGACGGCGTCGAGCTTGACCTTGTCGCTCGTCAGCGGGCTGCTGAGCGTGTCGTGCAGGTCGCGGGTCTGGCTCTGCTCGGCGGCCACCGGCTTGGCGGCCACGGCCGGGGTACCACCGGCCACGGTCGTGGCACCGCCGGGAACGGCGGACAGGGCGATGGCGGCGGCACCGAGGGTGCTGACACCCGCGATGGCGATCTTGTGCTGCTTGTTCAGCGCGGAGAACTTCTCGAGCGGGCGACTGAGACGACGATTCAGGATGTTCTTGGGCATGGCTTGCTGGACCTCTTCGTTTGCGCGGAGGTCGCTCTCGCGTCCGCCGGGGGAATCGGTTCCTCCAGCACGAACGCCGCGGGGTGAACCGCGGCGCTGAGCGACAGGAGCAATTCTTAGCGGCCGCAAAATGCCCTGGCAATGATGTGACGTACGAAGTCGGGTAGTGGATCAGGTCCACGTAAAACAGGACAGATCAGCATATCCGCCCCGTTCATCTGGGGGTGCTCTGTCTCCTATGTCCTTTAGTAAGTGATGTGCGCCCTATGCGAGGGCTCACACCGGTACGGGCCTGATGTCACGCGCGGGTCATGGCGCACTGCTCTGCGTTAGCAAACGCTCCGGGCGCCCTCTTTCTGTGCGTGCCCGCCCGCCCGCTCGCGCGCGTACTACCTCGTCCGCGGGGGTGCTACGGACCACCGCGGCCCTACGTCCGCCGCCCTAGGTCCAGGGGCCCGGTGACCGTTGTCCACAGGCCGATCCGGCCGTCGCACCCCGCCGGTACCGTGAGGGCATGAGTCAAGGTCCCCGGTCCGGTCTCGCCGCGGTGAGTTCCGCGCTGCTGGCCATGAGCAGACATCTGGAGGTGCGCGACGTCCTCAAGACGATCGTCGCCTCCGCCCGCGAGCTGCTCGACGCCCAGTACGCGGCCCTCGGCGTCTCCGACGACCACGGGGGCTTCGCCCAGTTCGTCGTCGACGGCGTCAGCGACGCCCAGTGGAAAGCCATCGGCCCCCTGCCCCGCCAGCACGGCATCCTCGCCGCCATGCTCCGCGAGGGCCGCCCGGTGCGCCTGGGCGACGTCCGCGAGGACCCCCGCTTCGAGGGCTGGCCGGACGCCCACCCCGAACTCGCCGACTTCCTCGGCCTGCCCATCCGCGACGGGGACGAGATCATCGGCGCCCTCTTCCTCGCCAACAAGAACTGCCCCCGGCCGCAAGGCGGTTGCGGCTTCACCGAGGACGACCAGTCCGTGCTCGGCATCCTCGCCCAGCACGCCGCCATCGCCCTCACCAACGCCCGCCTCTACGAACGCAGCCGCGAGCTGACCATCGCGGAGGAACGCTCCCGCCTCGCCCACGAACTCCACGACGCCGTGAGCCAGAAGCTGTTCTCCCTGCGCCTCACCGCCCAGGCCGCCACCGCCCTCGTCGACCGCGACCCCGCCCGCGCCAAGGAAGAACTGCACCAGGTCGCCACCCTCGCCGCCGAAGCCGCCGACGAACTACGCGCGGCGGTCGTCGAATTGCGCCCCGCCGCCCTGGACGAGGACGGCCTCCTCGCCACCCTGCGCACCCAGATCCAGGTCCTCGACCGCGCCCACACCGCCCGCGTCACCTTCACCGGCCACGGCCTGCGCGCCCTGCCCGCCGCCCAGGAGGAGGCCCTGCTGCGCGTCGCCCAGGAATCCCTGCACAACGCCCTGCGCCACTCCGGCGCCGCACACGTCCACGTCGACGTGGAACGACGCGGCCGCGGAGCCCTCCTCCGCGTCACCGACGACGGCTGCGGCTTCGACCCCACCGCCGTCCGCCGCGCCGGACGCCATCTCGGCCTGGTCTCCATGCGGGACCGGGCGAGCGGCGCGGGCGGCACACTCACCGTCGAATCGGCGCCCGGCAAGGGCACGGAGATAGAGATGGAGGTGCCCGGTGGCTGACCCGATCAGGGTGCTGCTCGTCGACGACCACCAGGTCGTCCGCCGCGGCCTGCGCACCTTCCTGGAGGTACAGGACGACATCGAGGTCGTCGGCGAGGCCGCCGACGGCGCCGAGGGAGTCGCCCGCGCCGAGGAACTGCGGCCCGCCGTGATCCTGATGGACGTCAAGATGCCCGGCACCGACGGCATCGACGCCCTGCGCAGGCTCCGCGAACTCGGCAACCCCGCCCGCGTACTCGTCGTCACCAGCTTCACCGAGCGCCGGACCGTCGTCCCGGCCCTGCGCGCGGGCGCCGTCGGATACGTCTACAAGGACGTCGACCCCGACGCCCTCGCCGCCGCCATCCGCTCGGTGCACGCCGGACACATCCTGCTCCAGCCCGAGGTGGCCGACGCCCTCCTCACCCAGGAAGAGGCCAACACGGGCCAGGGGAGAGGGGGCTCACTCACCGAGCGGGAACGCGAGGTGCTCGGCCTCATCGCCGACGGCCGCTCCAACCGGGAGATAGCCCGCGCCCTGGTCCTCTCCGAGAAGACCGTCAAGACGCACGTCTCCAACATCCTGATGAAACTCGACCTCGCCGACCGCACCCAGGCCGCCCTGTGGGCCGTACGCCACGACGCGACCGGCTGACGAGCCCCCGAGGCCCGTCAGCGCACCCCCCGCTCCCGCTCCTCCACCACCGAGTTGTACGCCGCCACCCGCGCCCGTCGCGCCGTCCGCTCCACCGGGCGCAACGCCTCGGCGCGCGAGGCCATCTCCGAGGCGCTCACCGCACCCCCGTGCCCCCGCTCCTCGGCCAGCGAGACCAGCAGCCCCACCCGCCCCGCCAACTCCAACACCCGTGCCGCACGCGGCGGATACCCCGGCGCCAGCACCTCCCCGTCCCGCTCGGAGCGCGCCCGGTACGCGTCGATCGCGGCGGCGGCCACCGGCCCCGACCCGGCCACGTCCAGCCGGGACAGCACCTCGGTCGCCTCCCGCAGCGCCTCCGCCAGCTCCCGTTCCGCCTCACCGAGCGAGGGCACGTCGGCCGGCGGCGCCTCCCGCACCGGAAGCACGTGCCACACCACCTCCACGTGCACATCACCCGCCGGACCCGCCTCCGTGACCTCCGGCACCAGCCCGAACGCGGCCCCGGTGCAGAGCACCGCCTCCCCGGCGGCCAGCGCCCGCGCGTTGAACTCCGGCGGCCCGCTCAGCCCCAGCGGATGCCCCGGCGCGGGCAGCGCCACCCGCAGCCCGCTCACCCCGAGCGCCCGCAGTCGGCCCAGCGCCAACGTGAGCCCCACCACCCCGTTCTCACCGGGCAGCCCCGCCACCCGGTGCACCGCGTCGTCACCGACAGCGGCGAGTACGGCGTCATCCGGCGAGACAAGTCCGGCCAATAGGGCATTTCCCCAAGCGGCGAGGCGTCCTGAACGCGGTTCCGTGAGCATGCCCCCACCCTAAGGACCGGACCGATGGAATGGAGCGGGGCACTCGTGGCGTAGATTTCATATGGGCTGCGCCCATCGGCGCGGCGGACCGAGCCACAGGCGTAAGCGACAGCCGAGACCGGCCACAACGCAAGGGGAGACAACGCGCTCATGAGCGATGTTCTGGAGCTTCAGGACGTATCCGTGGTCCGTGAGGGCCGGGCTCTGGTGGACCAGGTCTCCTGGTCGGTCAAGGAGGGCGAGCGCTGGGTCATCCTCGGCCCGAACGGCGCGGGCAAGACCACCCTCCTGAACGTCGCGTCCAGCTACCTCTTCCCCACCAAGGGCACCGCCACCATCCTCGGCGACACCCTCGGCAAGGTCGACGTCTTCGAACTGCGCCCCCGCATCGGCATGGCCGGCATCGCCATGGCCGAGAAGCTCGCCAAGAGCCAGACCGTCCTCCAGACCGTCCTCACCGCCGCCTACGGCATGACCGCGGGCTGGCAGGAGGAGTACGAGGACATCGACGAGCAGCGCGCCCGCGCCTTCCTCGACCGCCTCGGCATGAGCGACTTCCTCGACCGCCGCTTCGGCACCCTCTCCGAGGGCGAGCGCAAGCGCACCCTGATCGCCCGCGCCCTGATGACCGACCCCGAGCTGCTCCTCCTCGACGAGCCCGCCGCCGGACTCGACCTCGGCGGCCGCGAGGACCTCGTCCGCCGCCTTGGCCGGCTCGCCCGCGACCCCATCGCGCCCTCCATGATCATGGTCACCCACCATGTCGAGGAGATCGCCCCCGGCTTCACCCACGTCCTCATGATCCGCCAGGGCAAGGTGCTCGCCGCCGGACCGATCGAGCTGGAACTGACCTCCCGCAACCTCTCCCGCTGCTTCGGCCTCCCGCTCGTCGTCGAGCAGGCGGGCGAGCGCTGGACCGCGCGCGGCCTCCCGCTGGGCTGACCCGCCCCCTCTTTCGGCCACCACTGGTCCGTTCGCACCCTGTCGGCGGTCCGGCCCCCGGACCTACCATGACCGGGTGAACGCCATAGACGCCTGGGTGTGGTGGCTCGTGGTCGCCGTGGCCCTCGGAATCCCGCTCGTCGTCACCGCCATGCCCGAGTTCGGCATGCTCGCCGTCGGAGCGCTGGTGGGCGCGGGCGCGGCCGCACTCGGCTTCGGCATCGTCGTGCAGGTCCTCGCCTTCGTGATCGTCTCCGTCGCGCTCATCGCCGTGGTCCGCCCCATCGCGGCCCGCCACGGCAGCCGCCGCCCGCATCTGCCCACCGGGATCGACGCGTTGAAGGGCAAACAGGCCGTCGTCCTCGAACGGGTCGACGGCGCGGGCGGACGCGTCAAGCTCGCCGGGGAGATCTGGTCGGCCCGCGCCCTCGACACCGCCCGCGCCTACGACGTCGGCCAGGAGGTGGACGTCGTGGACATCGAGGGAGCCACCGCGATCGTCATCTGACCTCGCACGACTCAACTGAACCGAATAGCACACGACTTGCCGGACGGTCTGTCAGACTCGACCGGCAAGATCTTTCACAGGCCACGACATCCGCCGCGCGCACCGAAGCGGAGAGGGGATACGGGGAACACGATGGAACCGGTCATCATCGTCCTGGTCATTCTGGTGGTGTTGGTCTTCATCGCCCTGATCAAGACCATCCAGGTCATCCCACAGGCCAGCGCCGCCATCGTCGAGCGCTTCGGCCGCTACACCCGCACCCTGAACGCGGGCCTCAACATCGTCGTCCCGTTCATCGACACCATCCGCAACCGCATCGACCTGCGCGAACAGGTCGTGCCGTTCCCGCCCCAGCCGGTGATCACCCAGGACAACCTGGTGGTCAACATCGACACCGTCATCTACTACCAGGTCACCGACGCCCGGGCCGCCACCTACGAGGTCGCCAGCTACATCCAGGCGATCGAGCAGCTCACCGTCACCACGCTGCGCAACATCATCGGCGGCATGGACCTGGAACGGACCCTGACCTCCCGCGAGGAGATCAACGCGGCCCTGCGCGGCGTCCTCGACGAGGCCACCGGCAAGTGGGGCATCCGCGTCAACCGCGTCGAGCTGAAGGCCATCGAGCCGCCCACCTCCATCCAGGACTCGATGGAGAAGCAGATGCGCGCCGACCGCGACAAGCGCGCCGCCATCCTCACCGCCGAAGGCACGCGGCAGGCAGCCATCCTCACCGCCGAAGGTGAGAAGCAGTCCCAGATCCTGCGCGCCGAGGGTGAGGCCAAGGCCGCCGCCCTCCGTGCCGAGGGCGAGGCGCAGGCCGTCCGCACCGTCTTCGAGGCCATCCACGCCGGTGACCCCGACCAGAAGCTGCTCTCCTACCAGTACCTCCAGATGCTCCCGAAGATCGCCGAGGGCGACGCCAACAAGCTCTGGATCGTCCCCAGCGAGATCGGCGACGCCCTGAAGGGCCTCTCCGGAGCCATGGGCAACTTCGGCAACTTCGGCGGGGGCGGCGGCGCCGTACCCCAGCAGAACAAGGGCACGGGCACCGGCACCGACCGCCGCGAGCGGCCGACCATCGACTGAGCCCACCCGGCCACGACAAGGGGCCCGCACTCCAGGCAAGGGAGAGCGGGCCCCGTGTCATGTACGGCCTACGCGGCAGCGGTCGGCGCCAGCCACTGAGGCAGCGCCGCGAAGTCGTCCGAACCCAGCGCCAGCAGCATCGCGTCCGCCGGAGTCGGCTCGAAGGGCTGCCGCAGCAACGGCATCCCCGCCTGCTGCGGCGTCCGGTCGGCCTTGCGGTGATTGTCCTCCGCGCAGGACGCCACCGTGTTCAGCCAGGAGTCCGCACCGCCCTGCGCCCGCGGCACCACATGGTCCACCGTGCTCGCCGCCCGCCCGCAGTACGCGCAGCGGTGCCGGTCCCGCACCAGCACACCCCGCCTCGACCACGGCGCTTGTCTTCGGAACGGCACCCTTACGTATCTGCACAGCCGGATCACCCTCGGCGCGGGCATGTCCACCGCCGTGCCGCGCATCCGCAGCCCGAGGTGCGCCTGCTCCACCACCGCCTTGTCCTGGAGCACCAGCACGACGGCGCGGTTCACCGTCACCGTTGACAGCGGCTCGAAACTCGCGTTCAGGACCAACGTGCCACGCATCCCGCCCACCTCCCGTGCGCCTGTCCGCACCCCCGGCGGACCTGGATCAACTCTGGACGGGCGCAACGAGATGGACAACGAAATAAAAAGCGCCCGCCCCTGATCAATTCCAAGACCAGGGGCGGGCAAACACGGAAGGGGCACTCAGCCGCGCGCGGGAATCTCGTACTCCCCGATGAGCTGGGCACGCGCCAGCGCGTGGAAGCGCAGATTGAAGCCGACGACCGCCGGAGTGGCGTCCGCGCCGACACTCAGCTTGTCCTCGTCCACCGCGTACACCGTGAACACGTAACGGTGCGGACCGTCGTCGGGCGGCGGGGCGGCGCCGACGAACCCCGGGTCGCCGTAGTCGTTGCGCACCTGCACGGCGCCCTCGGGCAGCCCCGCGAAGTCGCCGCTGCCCGCACCCACCGGCAGCTCCGTCACCGACGCCGGGATGTCGAAGACCACCCAGTGCCAGAATCCGCTGCCGGTCGGCGCGTCCGGGTCGAAGCAGGTCACCGCGAAGCTCTTGGTCTCCGGCGGGAAGCCGGACCAGCTCAGCTCCGGAGAGGTGTTCCCCTCCGACTGCACCTGGGCGTCCTTCAGCGTCCCGCCCTCGGTGATGTCCTCGCTCGTCACCGTGAACGACGGCACGGGCGGATGGAAGTCATGGGGGAGCGGCCGCCGCTTGAGCTCGGTCACGTCGATACCTCCTGCTGATCGTTCTCGTTCGTGACTTCCGACCCTAGAACCAGTTCCGCTTGCTGCCGACCTCGGACAGCCACTGGTTGAGGTAGCCCGCCCAGTCGGTGGCGTGGAAGTCGTGCAGGCCCACCTGGAAGGAGCGGAAGGTGTCCGAGCCCTCGCTGAACAGCCCCGGCTTCTTGTCCATCTCCAGCACGACGTCCATCGCGTTCTCGTCGGCGACGAAGCTGACCTCGACCTGGTTCAGACCCCGGTACTGCGACGGCGGGTAGAACTCGATCTCCTGGTAGAAGGGGAGCCGCTGCCGGGTGCCCCGGATGTGGCCACGCTCCATGTCGGCGTTCTTGAAGCGGAAGCCCAGCTGGATGAAGGCGTCCAGCAGCGCCTTCTGCGCGGGCAGCGGGTGCACACGGATCGGGTCCAGGTCGGAGGAGTCCACCGCGCGGGCGATCTGCAGCTCGGTGGTCACCCCGATGTGCATCCCGCGCAGCTCCTGGCCGTCGATCACCGTGACGGGGGTCTCCCAGGGGATCTCCAGCCCGAACGGCACCGCGTGCACCGCCCCGGCCTGCAGCTCGAAGGCACCGCCGAGCCGCACCTTGGTGAACTCGACGTCCTGCTTGTACTCCTGGTCGCCGCTTTCCACCTCGACCTTGGCCTGCAGGCCGACGGACAGTCCCTCGATGTTCTGGTTGACCGAGCCGCCCTGGATACGGACCTCGCCCTGGACGACCCCACCGGGCACCACGTTGACCTCGGTCAGCACCGTCTCGACCGACGCGCCCCCGGCCCCCAGGCTCGCGAGCAGCTTCTTGAACGCCATTGACTCTCCCTTTACGAATGGACCCTCGACCCGTACAAACGCGAACCGGCCCTGACCGGTTCCGTGGGGACGACGACGCGGCTGCACTACCCTCGGAGGGCATGATCACGCCCCCGGACCGTACGCCACTGCCTCGGGAGTTCTTCGACCGTCCCGTCCTGGAAGTCGCCCCCGACCTCCTCGGCCGCCTCCTCGTCCGCACCACCCCCGACGGTCCGACAGCCCTGCGCCTCACTGAGGTGGAGGCGTATGACGGCCCGAACGACCCTGGCTCGCACGCCTACCGCGGCCGCACCCCCCGCAATGACGTCATGTTCGGTCCGCCCGGCCATGTGTACGTCTACTTCACCTACGGCATGTGGCACTGCATGAACCTCGTCTGCGGCCCCGAAGGCACGGCGAGCGGTGTCCTGCTCCGCGCGGGCGAGATCGTCGAGGGCGCCGAGCTGGCGCGCGAGCGCAGGCTTTCGGCCCGCAACGACAAGGAACTGGCCAAGGGGCCGGCCCGTCTGGCCACCGCCCTGGACGTCGACCGCTCCCTCGACGGCACCGACGCCTGCACCCGGGCGGACACCCCGATCCGCGTCCTCACGGGCACCGCCGTCCCGCCCGAGCAGGTACGCAGCGGCCCGAGGACCGGAGTGGCCGGCGACGGGGGAGTCCACCCCTGGCGCTTCTGGGTCGCGGACGACCCCACGGTGAGCCCCTACCGGGCCCATGCGCCGAGACGCAGGTCACGTTGACGCGTCCTTGCGGGATGCGTAATGTAGCCCGAGTCGCTTGAACCGGGTACGGCAATCGCCTGCAGCCGGAAGCGGCCACCCACTACCTATGACTTCCCCTGGCGGGGATGATTTCGGCGTGCCCGCACGTCCGAATTCGACTCCGCGGGACTCGATTATGAGTCGCAGCGGAGATCGACTAACGTAGTGAATGTCGAAAGGCCGAACGGCGAAAGCCGAAAAGCCCAAGGCAATCCCCCTCCAACTGGGAATCAGACGCCGAAAGGATCTGATAGAGTCGGAACCGCCGGAAAGGGAAACGCGAAAGCGAAGAACTGGAAAGCACCGAGGAAATCGGA
>NZ_JBIVDK010000011.1:0-13427 GCF_044747085.1 Streptomyces sp. NPDC090119
CCCGCGGAGCGGGTCCCTCCGGGCTGCGCCCGTCACAGCGAGCCGGGTCGCTGCGCTCCCCGGCCGCTCACGCTCCGCGTGTGCGGTTGCGGCTCGCTCCGCTCACCGCCAGGTGGCACGCGCTCCGCGCCCGCCACCAACGGCAGGGCAGGCGGCCCGCGTTGCGGGCCGGGGCCGGCCTCCGGCCGACCCGTGGCCTCCGCTGTGCTCCAGCCACCCTGGGGCGCGCTCCACTCCCCCGTGCGGGCCAGGCGTGCCACGCTCCGCGCGGGCCCACCCGCGGGCCTCACGGCCCGAGCAGCAGTAAGCGGAGGGGGTTAGGTCTCTTGTCGCCCCTGTTTCTTCGCCTTCAGTTGACGGAGCGTCATCAAAAGCATGCACGGGAAGAAGATCGTGCCTAACCCCGTCCAGGTTAGGGTCCAAACGCTGGGGTGGCGCTGGGTCAGTTCTGTTACGAAGACGATCGGTTCCAGTGCCGAGAACGCCCCGAATATCCAGCAGCTCACCTGGAGCTGCTTCACCGTTTGCTCTCTTTTCAGAGCTCGTTTCACCCGGTCGGCCCACATGTCTGGCTGCTTCCCGCAGTGTGACCCATCATTCTTGCGATCCCCCAGAAACTTTAGTGATTCGTTTTGGGTACGAGATAAACTCTGGACTCAGATAGCAGCACCACTGAGGAGAGCAGAGCGGTCCCCGCTCACACTCCCCGGCTATGGTCCGAGGCTGTGACCCGGCTCCGGTGAGGCCCGCCGTAGCCGATCACACGCCTTCTACGTGCAGGTTTCTTATTGCCTGCCCAGCGAAGAGCCCAGGAGAAGGCAGACGGATATGTCGACCGCAAGCCGAACCGATCAGCGTGAAGCGGCGCAGCAGGAAGCCGTTGACGCGGTTGTCCGTGCTCTCGAATTGCCAGCACGATCGCTTACGCCCGAGAGGGGGCTCCGGACTCAGGTGATCATGGCGACCGGGTCCGGGAAGACCCGGGTCGCGGCCCGCAGTGCGGAGAAGCTTCGTGCGGGCCGGGTGCTGGTGCTCGCGCCCTCGCTGGACCTGCTCACCCAGACCGAGGCCGCGTGGCGCGAGGGAGGCCGTACGGGCCCGATGATCGGCGTCTCGTCCCTGCGGGGCGAGGACGTGACCTTCCCCAACACTACGGACGTGGAGGAACTGGTCGACTGGGTGCGGCCGTTCGACAAGGTCACCGTGTTCGCCACGTACGCCTCCCTCGGGCTCGGCACGCTGGAGCGCGCCCACCAGGCCGGCCTTCCGGGGTGGGACCTGATCGTGGTCGATGAGGCGCACCGGACATCGGGGCGGCTGGGCAAGCCCTGGGCGGTCGTCCACGACAACACCCGCATCCCGTCCCTGCGCCGCCTCTACATGACCGCCACGCCCCGCCTGTGGCAGCTGGACGAGGATGCCGAGGGCGCGCCGGGCGAGCTGGTGGCGAGCATGGAGGACGACCCGGACGGGCCGTTCGGTGCGCGCTGCTTCACCCTGACCCTCTCTGAGGCGATCGACCGGGGGATCTGTGCGCCGTATCAGGTGGTGTGCGTGGACATCGCCGACACCCAGCTCCAGGCCGCGCAGCTTTTGGGCGCTGAGGGGCGCTCGGACGAGGTGCGTGGGGCCCGGCTCGCCGCGCTCCAGACGGCGCTGCTCAAGGCGTCGGCGGAGGAGGGCTTCCGGCGTACGCTCGTCTTCCACCATGTGGTGAAGGAGGCCGAGGCGTTCGCGGCCGGCCTTCCCGACGTCGCCGCGCGGCTGCACGGCGCCGATCCCGAGCTGTATCCGCGCACGATCTGGGCGGACTGGCTGTGCGGCGAGCACAAGCCGAATTACCGCCGGCGCCTGCTGGGTGAGTTCGATCGGGGCGTCGCTACGGACGGCACGGTCGTGGAGAAGTGCTTTCTGTGCTCGGTGAAGGTGCTGGGCGAGGGCGTCGATACCCGCAACTGCGACTCCGTGTACTGGGCTGACGTGCGTGGTTCGATGCCCGACCTCGTCCAGGCGGTGGGCCGCGCGCTGCGGATGCAGCCGGGCGAGGGCAAGGTCGCCTCGCTCGTGGTGCCGGTGTTGCTCGGGCCGGGCGAGACGGCGGACAACATGCTCACGTCCCGGGCGTTCGGCGGCCTGGCGAAGCTGCTGGAGGCGCTCAGGGCGCACGATGCCCGGGTGGTGGAGCAGCTCGCCGAGCAGCAGGCACCCAGCGTCTACAAGCCTGCCTCGATGGGCGCGCAGGGCCAGGAGAGCCGGGGCGGGGGGAACGGGTCCGGTAGGCCGTCGGCGCCCGCGCGGGAGCTGCTGAAGTTCTCGGTGCCTCGTGATCCGGCGCAGCTGGCGGCGTTCATCAACCTGCGGGTTATCAACCCCGAGCACGAGCACTGGCGGCGCGGCATCGAGGCCGCCGTCCTCTACGCCCGCGTCCGCGGCGACCTGAAGGTGCCCTTCACCTACCGGGTGCCCGGCGGCGAGGACCAGGCGGTGGAGGCCGAGGGGTGGCCGGCCTCGCTCGCGGGCTTCCCGCTCGGGCAGTGGATCGCCGACAACCGGCGGTTCTATGCCCGCGGCGACATGGACGAGGACCGCGTCGCACAGCTGGAGAAGCTGGGCATGGTGTGGTCGCACTTCGACGTCGCGTGGGAGGAAGGTCTCGCGGCGGCGCGCGGGTGGGCGGCCGAGGCGGGCCACCTGCTGGCCCCGCTGGACGCCACCTTCCAGGGCTACCGGGTCGGGATCTGGCTGAAGAACGTGCGGGCCGCCGCCCGCAAGGCGGCCGAGATCGAGCAGCGGCGTGCCGAGGGCCTGCCGGTGGAGTCGTCGGCCGGGGCGCTGTCGGAGATGCGGCGCGAGCAGCTGGAGGACATCGACCCGTCGTGGTGCCCGAGCTGGCCGGTGGAGTGGCAGCGCGCCTTCCACCTCGTCCGAATGCACCTGGAGGCCGGCCACCCGCTGCCGACCGAGCCCGGTGACGTCGTGTGCCAGGGCGAGGACCTCGGGCGGTGGGTGCGCTCCGTGCGGCTCGGCTGGGACAGCCTGACGACCGTGCAGCAGTGGATGTGCAAGCAGGTCCTCGGGATTACACCCGCGACCGAGGACGAGAAGCCGCCCCCGCGCCGTACGCAGGCAGACAAGTGGGCGCTGAACTACGAGGCCGCCCGCCAGTACTACGAGCGCGAGGGACACCTGCGAGTGCCGAGGAAACACGTCGAACAGATCGTCGGCGAGGGCCAGGAAGAGCGGGAGTTCCGGCTCGGGGCGTGGATCGGGAACCAGCGCAGCCGGGCCGCCACGCTGTCCCCGGAACGCGTGGAACTGCTGTCCACGATCGGCATGCGGTGGTCGTGATGGGCGTCATCGTCACCGCGGTCGTCGCGCTCGCGGCCGGCTATCTGCTCGGACGGCTGCGTCCATGGCATCGCCTGGGTGACAGGGCGGCCGATCAGGTCCGCTTCACCGGAGCGTGGGTGCGCGGCGGCACCGTGCGGCAGGCCGTCGTCGCCCTGTCCATGTCGTCACCGCGTCGCCCACCAGCTGGCGCGTGATGCGCACCCCGGCCACCCAGACGCGGGTACCAGAGCCCGTACGCGATCCGGACAACGGTACAGCCCGCGCTCGGCGGGTTAGGCAAGGCGTCTGTCGACCGCTTCGCGCCATGCGGCAAACTCGCGGAACCACAGGTCCGGTACCTGGGTGGGATCCGTCAGATAAGCGTTCGCCCGCGACCATCCGCCGAGCCTGCGAAGGCCGGGTTCCCCCAGGGTCAGAAGCGCAGTGCGGGGGTAGCGTGCCACGCGCTGGGCCAGACGGGTTTTGATGAACTCAGGGAGCGCGTCTGCCGCGGCTAGGGCGGCTTCGGTCTCTTGGTATGTCGGGCGGTAGCCGCGGTGGACGACTCTGTTGCGCAGTGCTGCCACGGCGTGTGCCCAGTCGTGGATCGGGCCTGGGCGGGTGCTGTCCCATGTGCCGCCGAGCCGGGTGGCGTACTCGGTCTTTACCCGGGTGGCCAGGCCGCCGCCTCGGGAGAAGTCGAACACCGCCACGGCTTTTTCGATGGAGGGATCGTGCAGCTGTTCTTCCCACAGCATCAAGGACAGGGTGCTGGTCAGGATGATCTCGGCGAACATGGCGGCCTGGACGACAGCGTTGCGGTAGTCGCCTTCGTGGCGGAAGGCGCGGTTGGCTTCAGTGGAGCGTTCCATCGCGAGCTCGAAGGGTGAGCCGTCCCAGAGGCGGTGAAGGTGCGCATTGAGCCGGGTCATCTGGTCCTCGTCGAGGACGGCGTCGAGCGGCCCCGAAGGAGGCGTCAGGGGCTTCACGCCCATCCAGCCGTCGGCGTAACTGCCGGTCAGAGTCCTGGCGAGCCAGATGGTCACCGCTATCTGTTCCGGAGCGGCCACCGGGTGGCTGTGGGGCAAAGCCAATTTGGTCATGGAGGAGACGTTAGTCAGGACGTCGAAGCAGCGGGTGAATGCCTCGTGCAGGGCTTCTTCCTGCGGATGCAGACGGTCGGCGCTCTGGACGGTGGCCATCTCCACGACCGTGCGGTAGGCCTCGGCCGTCCCGTCGGTAAGGTCTTCGGGCGCGGGCTTGCCGATGATCTCGGCGCAGACCTGGGCCAAGGCTGGCAGATGCATGCTCCCACCGCTCTGGCGTTCCTTGAGCTGCCAGAACTTCAGAGACACGAACGGCCGGCCCTGCGCAGTGGTCGGCGGTGCAGGACCGTCCTGAGTGACACGCATCTGCACGCCTTTCAGCCCTTTGACTGTGCCTGGCAGCATCTTGCTAATCATTGCTCCGTGCGGCAGCGGACATGGGAAAGGCAGAGCCACCAGAAAAGTGAGCAGCAGCGGGCCCGGTACGGTCTGGGCCTCGTCGGAGTCGGGCTCGTCAGGCTGTTTCATCGAGGAAGCCTAGAACTGAATGTGTAGGCGACGGGCGGCTTTTCGGTCCCGAGCCTTGTGCAAGTGTCGCGACGGGCTGGGGTGTTTCGGAGTCAGCGTTCCCGCGCTGCGCTGCACAGCCTGATCGACTGACGTACGGGGTGGGGCCACGACCAGGTCGTGGTCGCTGTAGGCGATGCCGAGAATCTCGTCCTGACCGTGACTTCGCACGGTGACTCTCCGGCCACCGCCAGAGAGGGCTGGTGCGCGACGGTCGGCGCGCTGCTCACGCCTCCCAGCCTGCCCCGGACCGGGCTGGTGAGCGAGCCGGCCCGGGGCGGTCAGGCAGTGGCGTAGGGCCAGTCCCCCCCAGCGGAGCGGGCTATCGAGGCGCGGGCCGTACATGGCCCGGCCACCGGCGCCGAACTGCCCAGCGCTGTGGGGAGCGCGACGCCGGTGTCGATCTCGTCCTGCGTCCAACCGGCGCCGTCCAGCAGGTCACCGACCAATGCCGCGTAGCGCCGGTCAAGCCGCGAAGCCAGCTGGTCGTGTTCGGCGCCGTGAACCCGGCGGCGCAGCAGCTGCTAGTCATCACTTCAACGGTTATGACTCCTCTTCCTTGTCATCGCATAGATGGTTCATGGCGAAGGGGATCTCTTCGGGGTGAGTAGCTGTACGGGTTAGTGCCCAGGCTGTGCGTGCGTCCATGCCGGGTCCGTATGCGGCTGCCAGACGTCGGGCACGCCATGTGGTCAGCGGTGCCAGCAGCCATCGGGTCAGTGGGAATCTGACGCGCTGGTGTCCTGTGGAGGCCTCATGACCGGGGTTCACCTGTGCCTCCGGCAGCGCTGGTGTCCGGGAAGGAGCTGGCTGCTTCTTTGAGCGGGCAGTGGGGTTCGGAGCACTGGGCGTGGTTGCAGCCTCGGAGGTTGGCCAGGGCAAGGCGCGCTTCGATCAGGGCATGGTCGTCTTGGTCCGGGCTTCCGTACAGGAAGCGGGACATGGCATCGAGGGGTGTGTGGGCGTTGCGTACGTCGGTGAGGATGCCGAAGGTGGCGTTGCGGTCCAGTCGGCCCTCGTGAGCGGCTCGGGCCCAGCCGAGGAGGACCTGATGGGCGTCGTCGCGTACGTCTGGCTGTCGCAGTGTCTGCATCCAACCGTTGATCAGGAAGTCACGGACGGCTGGGGCAGCCGGTGCTGCGCTCACCAGGGTGTCCAGGACGTTGTATGCGGGATCGGTGAGCGCTAGGAAGGCCCGAGGGCCGGCGAGGTGGGTCTGGTACTTCTCAAACCAGGTTTCGACCGTCTCAACGACTCGTTGGAACCCTTCAGTGCTCGCGGCCGCGTGGGCCGTCAGAGCGGTCGCTGCGATGCGAGTTGCTTCGTCGTCGACAGCCAGGATGTGGCGTAGCCGGACGAGAGCCATGTGCGGCCATCGCATGCCATACCGGCCGCTGCATGCCCAGGCGACAACCTTGCGCCGATGCACGTCAGGCTTTTTCGCCTAGTCCAGCAGTTGTTTGTGGGCATCCCGCGCGATTTCTTCCGTCTCCGCGGCTTGGGCGATCAGTGCGGTGACGATACGGAGGTATTGCTCGTCGGGGGAGGTGGTGGCCCAGGTGTCGAGGAGGGTGAAGAAGGGAGATTCGACCTCTGTGATGGACAGCTCCAGCAGACGGGATCCGATCTGCTCCGTCCATGCGCTGGCGACACCGTCGGGGACGGTGATGCGGGCGAGCCAATTCGTGGTTGCGTCTCGTTCGTCGGCCCAGTGGTGCCAGTCCATGCGGATGGCGGAGCGTGCGAGGCCCGGGCGGCTGTGGAATGCAGCTGTGTCGCTGGAAGTGATGTCGACACCGACGTCCCTCAGCCGACGCCGAGGGCTGCGGCCTTCCCGGTACCGGCGTGCGACTGCCTCATCGCGGCCGCCGAACTCGGTTGCTGCCTTGATGCATCGTTCGATTGGGGCGCCCTCGAGGTAGGCGGCGGCGAGCAACATCACTCGGTCCTGACCGCGGGTGCCGGTGCCGGTGAGCGTCTGCTCCAGGAAGTTGGTCCATAACAGGACCTCTTCCCAGATGCGGCGCAGCTCGCTGACTCCCTGCTCGTGCTCCGGTGAAGAGGGTGCGTCTATGCGTTCGACCGCTTTGGCCAGCCGTTCAGGATCGATGCCGCGCAGGCGTTCGGCGATCGCGACAGCATCATCCGGGCTGACACTGCGGGTGATGAGATCGGACAGGACGCCGACCGTCCGGTCAGGGGCTGCTTGGCGCAACAGGCCGCGTGTGGGAGTGCGCTGGGCGTCCTGCTGCAGCCATCCGGCCTGCGCGTGGCTGCCCCAGTGAGCAAGGTGGTTCCGGGCGACCTGGATGGCGTCGGGGCGTACCGCCTCAATCTCGAAGCGGCTGTCGCCCCGCCAATCCCGTTGGTTACGGGTGACGACCAGGCAACCGCCGGCGTCGTGGAGCTCTTCCGCCCAAGCAGTGAGAGCGCGGGCGGCGTTCTCGGAAAAGAAGCGTGAGGTCGCATCGATCAGGTAGCCGTGCCCAGTGATCGGCTCGGGCAGGACTTCCCGTTCCGGTGCTTCGTCCTCGTCCCAGTCGGCTGCCAGGTAGAAAAGCTGCGGGGGTCCTGCAGGAGTGGAGAGGTGGGTGTGCAGAGCGCGGACTGCCGAGATATGCCGTCCCGTGCCGCGTTCGCCCGTGACGACTGCGAGGCCATGTGCCGCGAGCAGGTTCGCGGCCCGCTGTGGGGTGGGAGTGTGCGCCCAAACAGGCTCCAGGGCGGCCTCCTGGTCACCGCGCGGAATGGGGGTGACCGGTAGTTTGGGTAACCGAGTGATGTTGATGTTGCCGACGTTGGAGCCGCCAACCTGGACAGTAGGACCGGTGTTGCCGACGGCGGACTGCCCAACAGACGGCGGGTTGGTGGGGGGCTGGGGCAGGTCACGCCCGCCGAGCGTGGTCACCTTCGCTCCGTGTTCAGGCTGCCGGAGTTGTCCCTGCCGATCTGAATGACCGAGCCGGTGTTGTTCTCTGCGGTCTGGTTCACCCCGCTCTGCGGCTCTTCCGGCTTGCGGCGCGCCATTGCCGCCAGTTCCTCGGCTGCTTCGGGGAAGTCCTCCACCAGCGTCAGCAGCCGCCGGTTCCACCTCTCCCGCAGGGCAGCCTGATCCAGTGTGGCTGCCTGCACCTGGTCGGCATCGAGCCGGGCGAGCTGGCGTTCTTCCTCCTCCTGGCCACCGCGCCGGAAGAACCGAGCTGCCAGCGAGCGCATCGACGCCCAGCTCTCCTTGGTCATCTCCGCGACCAGTGCAGCGGCGGCTGCCCCCGCCAATCCCACCATCTGTGCCTGCTCCAGCACGATCCTCGCCCCCATCCAAGATCCGCTAAGTGACTAAACGATCACCTGCTGCAATCAGGAAGGGTCTCAGAGATGCCGATATAGAGAGACAGAGTCCGTGAGAATGTCTGAAACCAGACTTCCGGCAGCATCACGCTACTAACGACACCAAGACAGGACGAAGGCCGTTCACCGGCGCGTGAGCGCGGAGCGGCGTGGCCCGTCCGGCCGTCGTCGCCCTGGACCGCGTTTTCGTCCGGCCGCACACCGGTTGGCGCGTCATGCGCGCTTAGGCCCCGAGAACTATATGCCGGCGCCCGACTCGAACCGGAACGGGTCGCCGACCGCCGCCCGAAAGAGCGCGAGTAGACGGAAGGTCTCCGACTCCCTTACTGGCTAGAAGACTTCGACAGCGCAACGCCCGGACCAGGTGTCCGGGCCTTCGTCGTGCCCGGAATCTTTTCTCCCCGTCGCTGCTGTCCGGGTCCCGGCCTCCGGCCCTACGGAGTGAAAGAGCCCGTGCCCGCCAGGATGAGACGCAAGCACCTGCGCCCTGTCACTGTCCCGCCCGGCCTGTAGAACTCACGTCGGAGGCAGTACCGATGACCATCCGCCAGACACCCGGGGCAACACCCGCACCGATCGCCGCTACGCTGAACACGCCACCCTGAGCCACGGCAGAGACCCCACAGGGACGCTCTCAAGCAGAGAGCCGCAGCAGGACTGCCGACCGCGCGGCACACACCCCCGCGGACGACACCACGCAGGTGTCCGCTGTCCTCGATCCCTCTGCTCAAGGGAGCAGCACCATGACCCGGGACAACGTTCCCGCGCCCGTCCAGCCGCCTGACCCCGCGCCCGCCCCGCCGCAGCCCGCTGTCGGTGCCGGCCTGACCGCCGCGATAGGCCAGGGCGCCGCCGAAGGTGCCGCCCGGTCCATCACGGCCCGGCTGGTGGACAAGTTCCTCACCAACCCGCCCGACTGGCTCAGAACCCTGTGGCACGCGCTACCGAAGCCCTGGGGGTAGCCGCCACGGCCGGGCAGGACGGACCTGCCCGGCCGTGGTCTCCGCCCGGACGTCAGCCGCGGAAGCGGGAGAGCCAGGTGCCGCCGGCCTTCTGCTCGGGCACGGCCTGGTCGTGCTCCTGGTGCTCGGGCCGGGCCTGCTCGGCTTGGCGTTCGGCGGTGATGGCGCGCTGCTTGCAGTCGTCGCACAGGTGGGGGTGGGTCTCGCGCGGGGTGTCCCACCCGGCGGGCTCGATGGCCTTCCACCGTTCGTCGGTGAACCGGGTGCCGCAGTCGGTGCACACGGGACGGCTGGCCTCGCGCTCGGCCCGGTGCTGTGCGGCGATACGGCGCAGTTCCTCCTTGTGCTCCCGCTGGCGGGCTGCGTACTCGGCCTGCTTGCGGGCGTCGTGGGCTGTACGGCGCGGGTTGCCGTTCGCCTCGAGGAGGGTCTGGTTGTGCGGGCGGCCGAAGCGCCGGAAGACCGCTCCGGCCGGGCCGTGCTTCTGGAGGTGCTTCATGCCGGTGACGAGATGGGCAGCTTGCCGTCGTACATGTGGAAGCCGCCGTCGTACGAGGTGCCCTTCCGGTGCTGCTCGGTGAGCTCGGCCAGCTGCGTGATGACGGTGCCCGGGTTGCGTGGGCCGATCCGGTTGAAGACGAGCAGCGGTGGCGGGTGCGGCTGGTCGCCGTGGCGGCCGTCGGGCACCCACCAGCGAGTGCGCCATATCGGTCGTTCCTTGCCGTCGACGTCCTGCACGTTGCGCTGGCCAAACCGCGTGTACTTGTCGATCTTCGCGGCGAGGGCCTGCGCGGACTGGAAGCAGTTGTCGATCTCCACGAACAGCAGCGGTATCCCGTCCTCGGGCGCGGTGATGACGATGTCTGCCTGGGCGCCGCCCTTGCCGGGGTTGGAGCAGGTGCCGGTCGCGGGTAGGGCCACCTCGGTCGTGTAGGTGGCGATGGTGCCCAGCTCGGCGGGTGTGTCGGCTGCCGTCTGGGCGGCGGCGAGGACGTCGGCCGGCTCGTCTGCGAGCTGGGTGAGGTCCGGCTTCGGGCGCAGCAGGGCGAGCACGGCCTCGTTGACCGTCATCGGGTGGGAGGCCCGGGTGCGGCCCGCGCCGCGGGCCGGGTTGCCCATCTCTCCCACCGGCCGTCTCAGCTGGTAGGAGGTGGTTTTCAGGCCCATGGGGGTGAGGTTGCGCAGGCGGTCGCCGTCCGGGGTCTGCCCGCCGTTCTCCGCCAGGCCGTGTTTGCGCAGATCGGACAGTGCCCCGGTGGGGGAGGCGGCGGGCCTGCTTCCGCTTCGACGGGGGCGGCTTGTCGGTGTGGCGGTAGCTCAGGTGGGGGGCTGAGATCTGCTGGATCTGTTCGACCGTGGCGACCTTCAGCACTCCGAGCACGCGCAGCATGTCACCGCGCAGGTTGTTCGATGATCCCGCCGGGTTCTCCTCATGCTTGACCGCCTACGGCTGCGTTCCTTCCCCGTCGTCTGGTGGGCGCGGCCACTTGGCCGAGCGTCGGCCGCGCCCGGCCGCCGAGGGGGCCCGGCCCCCGGACCCGATGATCTCCTCCTCCATGGACATCACCCAGGAGTTCAGGAGGAGAGAAGAGGGTTGTGACAACGCGGCGCGCGACCGAATCTATGTGGTGACCTGGGCTTTCTCTGTCTGGCTCGGTGTCGGGCACCGAAGTGGGTTCCGGCGGTGGCCTCCAGTGCGCACCACAGGAGGCCGGGACGGCTTGCCCGCTGGTGGTCGGGCCCGTGGCCGGAGCGGGCGCGCCGGGGGCGCCTGCCGGGGGCCGGTGCGTGGTCATCGCGGTGGCTCCTTCGCTTCGGGCCGCCCTGGTGGGCGGGGACTCGAAAAAGCGGCGTGCAGCCGATCTCCTTGGCCGCGGTCTGGCCGTGGCCGGTAGCGGCCGTGGTCAGGGGGAAACGCGGCTCGCGGCTGTGGTCGGGGCGGTAGCAGGGGTGGACGAGGGGTCATGGTCGGGTTGGTGGTCGGGCCGACCACTACCGGACAAGAGGGCCCGCCTTGGCCCTTGCAGCCCCTGTTCGTCCGTTCCGGCTCAGGGTGGAGAGTTCAGCGGGCGGTACAAGGCGGTGTCGTCCAGTTATCCGCCTCGTCCCGCACGCGGCTCCGGAGTCCGCCACGCCTGGTCCGCCGGCGGGGGCGGTCCGGCCCCGGGCATGGCACGCATCGCGCTTGTGGTCAGGGGGGTCGGCGCCCTTCGGCAGCGGTTGGGAGGCGACGGGTTCGGCGTGACCGGGTGACCGCGCACCGTAGGGTGCAGGCCATGGAAATCGACTTCCAGCGAACCCTCGCCTCCGACACCGATAATCTGATCCGCTTTCTCACCCGCGAGAGTTGGTCCTTCCACACCGTCAGCGACGTGGACCGTGCGACGGCGCGCCGGTGGATCGACGAGGGACGCTTCGAGAGCGAGGACAGCAGAAGCTTCTGGATCGTCGTGGACAAGGAGACCGTCGGTCTCATCCGGCTCATGGATCTGACCGACGACACGCCTCTGTTCGATCTGCGGATCCGGGCCGAGCACCGGAAACGTGGCATCGGCGTGCGGGCGGTGACATGGCTGACGCGGTACGTGTTCGAGGAGTTCCCGCAGGTGTGTCGCATTGAGGGCACCACCCGGCAGGACAATCGCCCGATGCGGCGGGTCTTCCTGCGGTGCGGCTATGCCAAGGAGGCCCATTACCGGGATGCGTGGCCGGCCGCGGACGGGACGGTCCACGACACAGTCGGTTACGGAATCCTACGGCGTGACTGGGAGACCGGGAGAGTGAAAAGAGTGCAATGGAACGACGAACCGGCCGACTAGAATCGGCGTGGGAACATCGACGCTGCAATCAGAATTGATCTGTTGCTCCGCTCCTCGAGCCCTGGCACACGCTCACCGGGCCCTGCCGGCGAGATCATGCTGGAAGCTGGAATACCGGAGAACGTCGCACAGAATGTCTCGGAGCAAGAGTTCCCCGAGATGGGCGAGCAGTTGACGGGGCCGGGCACTCCTGGGCTGCTCCTGCCCCCCGGGGGGGGGGACGCTCCCCTCTGGGGGGCAGGGTGATTTCAGCGGGTGGCGGCCTCGTCGACGTGCTGGCTTCGCTCCTCCGTCCGGTCGTCGGCCCGGCGTTCAGCGGGGCGGGCCTGGGGCGGTGCCGGGACACCGCCGGGGCTGTCGGGCCGTTCAGCGGCTGCGGCGGGCACGTTGGGGGGTCTGGCGGGCGAAGCCGGGTCCTGGCGGGGGTAGTTCGCTGTCGGGTTCACGGAGGTAGCCGACGGCCACCGCGAGACGCGGGCCGCCTGCTCCGGGCGCTCGCTCCGGCCGGCGCGCTGCACGGCCGTCCGGCCGGTGAAAACGAACGCCACCGGCACGTAGCCCTCGCGGCGGGGCGCCGGGCAGACCCGCGACCACAGCCGGAAGTCGTGCACCGCCGCGACCACAGCCGGAAGTCCTGCACCGCCGCGCCCTGCCGACGCCCTGCCTCCTCCTTGTTCGCGTCGGCCTTCGGCGCCAGGAGCTCGTCCCGGTCGCTGCACCGGCGCACCTTGTCCACCAGGGGGTCGACCGGCCCGGTGACGCGGTCGGCCTCGAGGAGCATGGCGGGCATGCCCGGCGAGGCTCCGCCCCGGCTGCCGTCACCGTCGGTGCACACGTGCTGGAAGTGCTTGCCAACGACGGGCAGCCCGCACTCGTGGCCGTAAAAGGCCCGGCGGCAGGTACAACCCGATCCGGAGATGGCCGCCGGGCTGTTCTCGTCCTCCACGACACACCGATGGAACAGGGACGGAATCTTCGCCGGCTCCACGAGCGTGCAGTGCGTCGCGTTCGGCTCGCAGCGCTCCAGCCTGCCCAGCCACTCCTGGAAGTGAGATGTCACGGTCTGCTGCGCCTCGATGTCCAGCTCGGCGTTCAGCGATGACGAGACGATACCGAGGCGGGGCTCGGCATAGACGAGACGATACCGAGGCGGGGCTCGGCATAGACGAGACGATACCGAGGCGGGGCTCGGCATAGACGAGACGATACCGAGGCGGGGCTCGGCATAGACGAGACGATACCGAGGCGGGGCTCGGCATAGACGAGACGATACCGAGGCGGGGCTCGGCGTAGACGAGACGATACCGAGGCGGGGCTCGGCGTAGACGAGACGATACCGAGGCGGGGCTCGGCAT
>NZ_JBIVDK010000012.1:0-1851 GCF_044747085.1 Streptomyces sp. NPDC090119
GCTGTGATGGGTAGGGGAGCGTCGTGTGCCGGGTGAAGCAGCCGCGGAAGCGAGTTGTGGACGGTTCACGAGTGAGAATGCAGGCATGAGTAGCGATACACACGTGAGAAACGTGTGCGCCGATTGACTAAGGGTTCCTGGGTCAAGCTGATCTGCCCAGGGTAAGTCGGGACCTAAGGCGAGGCCGACAGGCGTAGTCGATGGATAACCGGTTGATATTCCGGTACCCGCTGTGAAGCGTCAAACATCGAGCATCGTGATGCTAAGGCCGTGAAGCCGTTCCGGACCCTTCGGGGAAAGGAAAGTGGTGGAGCCGCCGACCCAAGCGGTTAGTAGGTGAGTGATGGGGTGACGCAGGAAGGTAGTCCAGCCCAGGCGATGGTAGTCCTGGGGTAAGGGTGTAGGCCGTGTGATAGGTAAATCCGTCGCACATCAAGGCTGAGACCTGATGCCGAGCCGATTGTGGTGAAGTGGATGATCCTATGCTGTCGAGAAAAGCCTCTAGCGAGTTTCATGGCGGCCCGTACCCTAAACCGACTCAGGTGGTCAGGTAGAGAATACCGAGGCGTTCGGGTGAACTATGGTTAAGGAACTCGGCAAAATGCCCCCGTAACTTCGGGAGAAGGGGGGCCATCACTGGTGATAGCACTTGCTGCTTGAGCTGGGGGTGGCCGCAGAGACCAGCGAGAAGCGACTGTTTACTAAAAACACAGGTCCGTGCGAAGCCGTAAGGCGATGTATACGGACTGACGCCTGCCCGGTGCTGGAACGTTAAGGGGACCGGTTAGCTCTGATTCGTCAGGGCGAAGCTGAGAACTTAAGCGCCAGTAAACGGCGGTGGTAACTATAACCATCCTAAGGTAGCGAAATTCCTTGTCGGGTAAGTTCCGACCTGCACGAATGGCGTAACGACTTCTCGACTGTCTCAACCATAGGCCCGGTGAAATTGCACTACGAGTAAAGATGCTCGTTTCGCGCAGCAGGACGGAAAGACCCCGGGACCTTTACTACAGTTTGATATTGGTGTTCGGTTCGGCTTGTGTAGGATAGCTGGGAGACTGTGAACTCTGGACGCCAGTTCAGGGGGAGTCGTCGTTGAAATACCAGTCTGGTCGTGCTGGATGTCTAACCTGGGTCCGTGATCCGGATCAGGGACAGTGTCTGATGGGTAGTTTAACTGGGGCGGTTGCCTCCTAAAGAGTAACGGAGGCGCCCAAAGGTTCCCTCAGCCTGGTTGGTAATCAGGTGTTGAGTGTAAGTGCACAAGGGAGCTTGACTGTGAGACCGACGGGTCGAGCAGGGACGAAAGTCGGGACTAGTGATCCGGCGGTGGCTTGTGGAAGCGCCGTCGCTCAACGGATAAAAGGTACCCCGGGGATAACAGGCTGATCTTCCCCAAGAGTCCATATCGACGGGATGGTTTGGCACCTCGATGTCGGCTCGTCGCATCCTGGGGCTGGAGTCGGTCCCAAGGGTTGGGCTGTTCGCCCATTAAAGCGGTACGCGAGCTGGGTTTAGAACGTCGTGAGACAGTTCGGTCCCTATCCGCTGTGCGCGTAGGAATATTGAGAAGGGCTGTCCCTAGTACGAGAGGACCGGGACGGACGAACCTCTGGTGTGCCAGTTGTCCTGCCAAGGGCACGGCTGGTTGGCTACGTTCGGGAGGGATAACCGCTGAAAGCATCTAAGCGGGAAGCCTGCTTCGAGATGAGTATTCCCACCTCCTTGAGAGGGTAAGGCTCCCAGTAGACGACTGGGTTGATAGGCCAGATATGGAAGCCTGGTAACGGGTGGAGTTGACTGGTACTAATAGGCCGAGGGCTTGTCCTCAGTTGCTCGCGTCCACTGTGT